>WVSN01000039.1 GCA_015689705.1 Rhodobacterales bacterium HKCCE3408 | reverse complement strand
CCGTGGACGTGCCCGCGACGCCGCGCCTCGTGCCGGGGCCGGCCGGTCCGGTCGCCCCCGAAGCGCCGGCATCCCCGCAGGCCGGAGACGAAACCGCGCTGGCGCTTGCCCGGCCCGAAGCCCTCGCGCCCGAGACGGAGGGGCCGCGCACGTCCACCGCACCCGAAACGGCGGCGCCGGTGATTGCCGTGCCGGACCTGCCTGCCACGCCGCGCGAAATGGCTGAACCCGATACGCCCGCCCTGCCGGAGCCGCAGGGCGCCGGAGAGGCCGGGAGTGTCGCCGTGGCGCCCGGTGCCGCGCCGCAGCCCGACGCGCCCAACAGTCCCGGCGCGGTCGCGTCCTTCGGTTTCTCCGAGATCGGCACACCTGTCTCTCCGCCTCAGCCCGAGGCGACCGAACTGCCGGATACCGCGACACCGGAGGAGGAACAGGTCGCCTCATCCGTGCTGCCGCGCCCGGCGACCGACCCGGTTCCCGACCGTGCGCCCGAGCCGATGACGCGGACACCCGGCGCAGCCGCCCCGGCGATCCTGCCAGTCGCGCCGCCCGCCGCCGATGACAGCGCGCCCGGCCAGCCGTCGATCATCCGCCTGCCGCCGCTGCCGGAGATGGAGGCGGAGATCCCGCCCGAGGACGAGGCGACGCCGGAGGAGGCTCTGCCGGCCATCGCGGCCTATGCTGCACCGTTCGAGGCCGCCCCCGACCGGCCGCTTCTGTCGATCGTGCTCGTGGATGACCCTGACACCCCGATCCCGCAGGAAATGCTGGCCGATCTGCCCTTCCCGGTGAGCTTCGCCGTCGACCCGACCGGACCGACCGCCGCCGCGCGGATGCGGTTCTACCGGCAGGCCGGCTTCGAGGTCCTGATCCTGGCCGGCGCGCTGCCCCGGACGGGGTTCGATGCGGCGCTGGACGATGCCCTCAGCACGCTGGACCAGGCGGTGGCGCTTGTCGACACCGAGGACAACCGTCTTCAGGGCGACCGCACGGCGCTGGCGACGACTCTGGACAGGGTCGAGATCACGGGCCATGGCATCCTCGCCTATCCGCGTGGCCTGAACGCCGCCGAGCAGGGCGCGCGACGGCGCGGTGTGCCGGCCGGCCTGCTCTATCGCGAATTCGATGACGATACCGAAGAGATGACCCGGATCCTCGATCGCGCAGCCTTCGCGGCGGGGCAGGAGGGGACGGTCACCGTTCTGGGTCCCGCGCATCCTGACACGCTGGCCGCGCTGGTGGCCTGGGCGCTTGGCGACCGGTCCGAAAGCGTGGTGCTGGCGCCGGTCTCGGCCGCGCTGACGCGTTAGCGGTTCGAGCCGTCGGTGAAGAGCCCGGCCTCGGCCGCCGCCTGGCGGATGGCGCGCGACTTGTTCACGGTTTCCTCGAATTCCGCCGCCGGGTCGCTGTCATAGACCACGCCGCCGCCGGCCTGAATGTAGAGCGTCTCGTCCTTCAGCACGGCGGTGCGCAGCGCGATGCACATGTCCATGTCGCCGCCTGCGCTGAAATAGCCGACGCCGCCACCGTAGACGCCGCGCTTTTCCGGCTCGAGCTCGTCGATGATCTCCATCGCGCGGACTTTCGGCGCGCCCGAAACGGTGCCGGCGGGGAGACCCGCGAGAAGGGCAGACAGCGCGTCGTGATCCTCGGCCAGCTCGCCCACCACGTTCGAGACGATGTGCATGACGTGGGAGTAGCGTTCGACGACAAATTCCTCGGTCGGGCGGACGGTGCCGATCTTCGCGACCCGGCCCACGTCGTTGCGGCCGAGATCGAGGAGCATCAGGTGCTCGGCCAGTTCCTTCTCATCGGCGAGCAGGTCGGCCTCGTGCGCGCGGTCGGCCTCGGGCGTCGCGCCGCGGGGCCGGGTGCCGGCGATGGGCCGGATCGTGACCTCGCGCCCGAAGACCCGGACGAGGATCTCGGGCGATGCGCCGATGACCTGGAAGCCGCCGAAATTGAAGAAGAACATGAAGGGCGACGGGTTGGTGCGCCGCAGCGCCCGGTAGAGCGCGAAGGGCGGCAGCGGGAACTGCATCGACCAGCGCTGCGATGGCACGACCTGGAAGATGTCGCCCGCGCGGATGTAGTCCTTCGCCTTCTCGACGGCGGCGAGGTAATCGGCGCGCGAGAAGTTCGAGACCGGATCGGTCGGGGGCAGGGCCGCGCCCATCTCGCGGGCGGAGCCCGCCGGCGCGCGGTCGAGATCCCGCAGCGCGTCCGACACCCGTTCGGCTGCCTGCGCATAGGCCGCCCGCGCCGAGAGCCCGGTCGACTGCCAGGCCGGGGCGACGACGGTGACCTCGCCCTTCACCCCGTCGAGCACGGCGACGACCGAGGGCCGCATCAGCACCGCGTCGGGCAGACCGAGCGGGTCGGGGTTCACGTCGGGCAGATGCTCGACCAGGCGGATCATGTCGTAGCCGAGAAATCCGAACAGCCCGGCCGCTGCGGCGGGCAGGCCCTGCGGCATCTCGATGGCGGATTCGGCCAGAAGCGAGCGGATCGCCTGAAGCGGCGGCTCGGCGCAGGGTTCAAACGCGTCGCGGTCATAGCGGGCAGCACGGTTGATCCGGCTGTCCTCGCCGCGGCATTCCCAGATCAGGTCGGGCTTCATGCCGATGATCGAGTAGCGGCCGCGCACTTCGCCGCCGGTGACACTTTCCAGCAGAAAGCTGTCGCGCCCGGCCTCGGTCAGCTTGAGCATCATCGACACGGCGGTATCGAGATCGGCCGCGATGCGCGCGTAGACGAGCTGGTTCTCGCCGCGCGCCCATCCGGCCTCGAAGGCGGCGAAATCGCTCAGCCCGGCCATCAGGGGAAGTTCGCGTGGACGCCGTTGATGACGGACTGGTTGATCTCGATGCCGAAGACCGCGTCCATCGCGCCGCCGAAGCTGCCGAAGACGTCCTGCGCGATCGACTGGCTGACCTGCGTGTCCACGAGATCCAGCAGCCCGGCGGTCTCGGGCGCGTTGCGGTTGCCCGGGACGATCTGGTCCAGCCGGACGAGGTAGGCCGCGCGCGATCCGGGCACCACCATCAGGTCACCCGGCGTGTCGAGCCCGAAGACATTGGGCGCCATGGTGGGCGGCAGGCCGGGCATGAAGCCCTGACGGGAGATACCGGTCTGCTGGATCAGCGTCAGGTCGAGATCCTCGAGCCGCGCGCCCTGCGTCGCGATCTCGGTCAATAGCGTTTGCGCGCGGGCTTCGAGCGCAGCGGACAGCGCATCGGCGGCCCAGGCCTCGGCGACCTCGGTCTCGATCTCTTCCAGCGGCGGGACGGTCGGCGGCACGATCTCATCGAGGCGGAGCGCGAAGAGCCCGCCATCGGACAGCGGCAGGATTTCCGGGAAGTCGCCCTCGGCCACGGCCTCGGCGGCGGCGCGGAATTCCTCGTATCCGGCGATGTCGGTGTCGGTGTCCGGGCCGTAATCGATCGTGCCGAGGGTCAGCATGGTGTCGTTGGCGAGATCCTCGAGCGTCGCCCCGCCGGCCAGTTCGTCGGCGATCGGGCCTTCCTCCGTGGCGATGACGCGGCGGGCGCGGTCGAGCGCGAGTTCATCGCGCAGCTCGGGCATCGCCTCCTCGAACGGCACCTCGGTCGCGTCGAGGACCGCGTTGATGCGGAACAGCGCGGGGCCGAAGCGGCTCTCGACCGGGCCGACGATCTCACCTGCGTCGTCGGCGAAAACGGCCTCGGCCGCGGCGGCGCTCAGATCCTCGCGCGTCACGTCGCCGAGGTCGATATCGTCGAGCCGCACGCCGCGGGCGTCGACCAGCGCGTCGAAATCGCTCTCGCCGGCGTCAAGCGCGGCCCGCGCGGCGTCAGCCTCTTCCTGCGACGGGTAGACGAGGCGCTCGACGATGCGCCGTTCCGGCCGGACATATTCGTCGATCCGTTCTTCGTAGAGCGCGCGCAGGGCGTCCTCGTCGACCTCGACCTCGTCCATGATCGCCTCGGGCGCGACCCAGGCATAGGTGATCCGGCGCAGCTCGGGCCGTTCGAAGTCCGAACCGTTCTCGTCGTAGAACGCGCTGAGCTCGGCGCTCGTCGGCTCCGGGATCGGCTCGGAGAGGTCGTCCTCGGTGATCGTGGCGATGGTCGCGTCGCGGCGCTCGGTCTCGCGCGCGGTCAGCGCCTCGGCCACGATATCGGGCGCGTCGATGCCAGAAACGACGGCGTATTGCAGGACCGAACGCACCGTGTCGCCGCGCACGTTCTCTTCGAACTCGGCCGGGGTGAAGCCGTTCTGGGCCAGCACGTCCTCGTAGGCGGACCGGTTGAAGCCGCCGTTCGACCCTCGGAAATCCGGGATCGCGCGGATCTGGCGCGCGACCTCCTCGTCACCGACCGAGAGCCCCATCTCCTGCGCTTCGTTCAGAAGCGCCGCGCGGCCGATCAGGCCCTGAAGGACCGAGACGTCGATGCCCTGCGCCTGAAGATCGGCCAGACGCAGCGCCTGCCCGGTTTCGGCCGAGCGCGAGCGCAGTTCGCGCTGGAGCGCGCGGAAATATTCCTCGGCCGTGATGTCGACCGAGCCGACACGCGCCACGACCGACGAGCCGCCCGAAAACGAGGTGATGCCGAAGCCGCCAAGCGAGAGCAGAAGCACGCCGAGCACCAGCCATACCAGGATGTTCGGTTTCTTCTTGTCTTTGCCAGCCATTCCGCCCGGCCTCCCTGCCGCTGTTCGGGGTCGATCTACGGGTTCAGGCAGCCGGCGGCAAGAGGTCCACCGGCAAGCCCGCCAGACGGTCCGCCGTGGCGGCGAGCCCCGCGGCATCGGCATTCGCGAAGGCGAGCCGCAGCGTGGCCGCGCCGAAGGCATCGCCCTCGGGCGCGAACATCGTGCCGGGAAGGACCAGAAGCCCCGCCGCGTCGACGAGCGCCTTGGCCACCACGTCGGACGCCACGCCGTAGGGATGGCGGAGATAGGCGAAATACGCACCGACGCTCAGCACCTCCCATCCGGGGACGCGCTGAAATTCCGCGGACAGCGCGGCGCGGCGGGCGAGGATCTCCTGCCGTTCGCCGGCCAGCCAGTCCCTCAGGTTCCGCATCCCCCAGAGCGCGGCGATCTGGCCCACCTGCGGCGGACAGATCGCGACCGTGTCGAGGAACTTCTCGACCTCTGCGAGCCGCGCGGGGCTGGTGATCAGCGCGCCGACCCGGTGCCCGGTCAGCCGGTAGGCCTTGGAGAAGGAATAGAGGTGGACGAGCGTGTCGTCCCAGTCGGGATCGGTGAAAAGCGCATGCGGCGCGCGCTCGACCGAGTGGAAATCGCGGTAGGTCTCGTCGACGACGAGCGCGATGCCGTGCCGGCGGGCGAGATCGCGGAACGCGGCGACGGTATCGGCGGGGTATTCCGCGCCCGAGGGGTTGTTCGGCGTGACGAGGACGATGGCCGTCGTCTTCGGGCCAATCAGCGCTTCGGCTTGATCGGCATCCGGCACCAGGTCGGCGCCCATGGGCAGCGCGACCGCCGCGATGCCGGCCATGTCGAGCCACATCTTGTGATTGAAGTACCACGGGCAGGGCAGGATGACCTCGTCGCCCGCCCCGGCGATGGTCGCCATCGCCGCGACGAAGGCCTGGTTGCAGCCCGAGGTGATCGCGACCTGCGACGGATCGATGGCCCCGCCATAGGCCGCGCTCCACTGCGATGCGATTTCGGCGCGGAGATCGGGCAGGCCGAGCACGGGCCCGTAGAGATGCGCCTGTGCGTTGGTCAGCACAGCATCGGCCATGGCCTGACGCAGCCCCTCGGGCGGAGGGTCGACCGGTGCGGCCTGGCTGAGATTGATGAGCGGCCGGTCGGGCGGGAAGTCTGCCCCCGCGATCCAGCGCCGCGCCTCCATCACCGGGGGCGCGATCGTGCCGGCCATCGCGGCATTGAGCGGTTTCAGCATCGCCGGCGCGCGCCTCTCAGAACGGGATCTCGTCGTCGAGATCGCGGCTGCTGCCGCCACCGCCGCCACCGCCATAGCCGCGGTCGTCCGACGGTCCGCCGCGGTCATCCGGATAGCCGCGATCGTCGGGATAGCCACCGCCGCCGCCGCCGTAGCTGCCGCCACCGCCACCGCCGCCCGCGGGATCGAGGAAGGTCAGCTCACCGGCATAGGGGCGCAGCACGACCTCGGTCGAATAGCGGTCCTGGCCGGACTGGTCCTGCCATTTCCGGGTCTCCAGCTTGCCCTCGATATACACCTTCGAGCCCTTCTTCAGGTACTGCTCGGCCAGGCGCGCGAGGTTCTCGTTGAAGATCGCGACCGAGTGCCATTCGGTCCGCTCGCGCCGTTCCCCGGTATTGCGGTCCTTCCAGGTCTCGGACGTGGCGACGCGCAGGTTGCAGACCTTGCCGCCGTTCTGGAAGCTCCGCACCTCGGGATCGCGGCCGAGATTGCCGATCAGGATCACCTTGTTGACGGAACCGGCCATGTCGCCCCCCTTTTCGTGCAGCGTATCAGGATCGCCCCCGTTAGAGCATCCATGCCGGGGCTTGAAAAGCGGCAAACGCCGGGGCACCAGAGCGTTGATCTGGATTTCAGAGAAAAACTGCGTAAAATGCCTACGGTTTCGGAAGGGGCACGGTGATTTTCAGACCGAGTGATATCGGGGCGCTTGTGGCGTTTGTCCTGCTTCTGCCGGGTGCGGCGGGGGCCGATGCGCTCGACCGGTTCTCGGCGGCCACCCGCGTGCTCGACGGACGCGCGTCGGACCAGTACGCCGCCTCGGTCCGGTTGCGGCCCGATTACGAGGAAGACGAGGAGGACCCGGCCGCGATCCCGCGCTGGCAGGGCGGCTATGACGGCCCGTTCCTCGACATCGCGCGATCGGCCGCACGGACCCACGGTGTCCCCGAGGATCTCTTCCTCCGGCTCGTCACTCAGGAAAGCGGCTGGAACCAGGGCGCGGTCTCCCACCGCGGGGCCATCGGGCTCGCTCAGCTCATGCCGGACACCGCGCGCATCCTCGGGGTCGATCCGCTCGACCCGGCGCAGAACCTCGAAGGCGGCGCCCGCTACCTCGCCGCGCAGTTCCGGGAATTCGGCTCGTGGCGGCTGGCGCTGGCGGCCTACAATGCGGGTCCCGAGGCGGTCGTCGCCCATGACGGCGTGCCGCCTTTCGCCGAGACGCAGAACTACGTCCGGGTCATCCTCGGCGAAGTCTGAGCTTCAGCGCTCGGCGCCCATTTCCTGCAATCTGCCCTTCAGCGCCGTCGCCTCCGGCAGCCCGGCATCGAGCGCGAAGACATAGGCCTGCGTGAGCAGGAACGCGGTTTCGGCCGGCAGGGCGACGGCATCCGCAGCCAGTGCATAGAGCCGAGACAGCCCCGCCCGGTCCCCGGCGGCATGCGCGCTCTGCAGCGCAGTGTCGATCTCAGTGCGCGTCATCGGCGGCAAGCCGGCCGGCCACCCACTGGTGGAACAGGTGCACCGGCCCGTCCATCGCGGGCGAGAAGCGGCCGCCGTCGAAGGCGCCCGAGGACCGGCCGCGCTGCATCCCCTCGACGACGAAGATGTCCTCCTCGAACACCGTCTTCCACTGCGCGGCGTTCTTCGCACGAAGCGCCGGATCGGTGTCGGGTGTCGGATAGTAGAGATGGATGCGCTCCACCGACCGGGTCATTCCGTGCGGCTCGATCACGATGGCGAAGGCATGGTCGCGGTGCACGCCGAGCAGAACGTTGGGCCAGAGCGCGACGTATTCCGCCGCCGTGTCCCACTTGTCCGACAACCCGTCGAAATCCGGGAAAACACCGCCATCGTCGCCGCGCAGCTGGCGATAGACCAGTGTGCCTTGGCCGGAATAGAGGCCGGGCGCCTCGATGTTGTAGTGATCTTCGAGCCGGGAATAGACGTTCAGGCCGGGATGCACCCAGGGCAGGTGATAGCTCTCGCAGTAATTCTCGACCGCGAGCTTCCAGTTGGTCTCAAGTTCCAGCGAGAAGCGGCTTTCGGGACCGCCGTGGAACAGCGGCTTGTCGAACTCGGCCCACCGCGCGATCAGGTCGGCATGAGCCTCCTCGAACGGGGCGGCCTCACCCGAGAGGTTCACGAAGACGACGTCGCGCCAGATGTGGCTTCGGACTTCCCAGAGCCCGAGCGTCGCCCGGTCGATGGCGTCGTGCGCGTTCTGGCCCGGCCCGCCGACATGGGGCGTCGCGACCAGCCGTCCGTCCTTGGCGTAGCACCAGGAATGATAGGGGCAGCGGATCGCGCCCTCGATTTTCCGAGGCGCCTCGACGAGGATCATCCCGCGGTGACGGCAGACATTCTGGAACACGCGCACCGCGCCGTCATTGTCGCGCAGCATCAGCAGAGGCTGGCCGAGGAAGTCGACAGGCACCGCGTCGCCGGGGTCGGGCACGTCCGATGCGACCCCGAGGCCCGACCATCCGGAGGCCAGCACCGACCGGGTCTCGGCCGCGTAGGTCGCCGGATCGGTATAGTGCGGGTTGGACAGGCCGCGGGCGCGTTCGATCGGGGCGCTGACCGCGTCCTGCGGGGTGTCGGGACGATCCTTCGGCATGGGCGCGACTCCTCGCGGGCGGAACTGGCGCGGACAGGCTGCCTGTTCGCCGAAGGGCGGTCTGGCCCGGCTGCGACGCGGGACGCGTCGGAAACGCCTCTAGCGGGGCTTTGAGCCGTCGCGCGCCGCGTTGCCCGGAGACAGGCCGAGCAGGGCCGCCAGGGCCGCGCGCCCGCGGGCGAGACGCGAGGTGACGGTGCCGACGGCGACACCTGTGGCCTCGGCGATCTCGGCATAGCTTTCGCCGGCGATGGCGCGCCGGCGCAGCGCCTCGGCCTGGTCGGGCGGCAGGCTGTCGAGCGCGGCCAGTGCCTCGGCGCAGGCGAGCCGGTTTTCGGCGTCGGGTTCGCTCTGCGGTTCATCCTTCGCTTCCTCGGCCGGGTCGGGCCGTCGCAGGGCGCGGTTGCGCAGAACGGCGAAGGCATAGGCGCGCAGGTCTTCGACCGGCTCGGCCGCGGGGTCGGTCAGCCGGCTCCAGACCCGCAAGAGCGTGTCCTGCACGAGATCGTCCGCGTCGCCCCAGTTGCGGGTCAGCCGCCGGCCGACGCGGCGCAGGTCGGGCAGAAGCGCTTCCAGCGTCCGCGCGGTATCCGACGGCAGTGGCGCGGGCTGTGCGCGCATTTGGCGCGACAGGCGCAGGGGTGGGGCGGGGGACTGATCTCGCATGGGCGATCCTTGTCGGGCTGCTCGGGTCTCTTGCCTGCCGTCAAAGGTGACCGGGGCGACGTGTCTGGCAATCATCGTGACAATGCCGTCCGGAGCATCGGCGGCAGAAAGCCTCGGCCGCGTCGCGCATCGGCAAGTCTCCGCTGCGGTGCAGCGGATCGGCGGGGCCTTGCGTGATGCACGGAGCATTTCGGCGGCACTGCGCCGAGATCCGCGCCGGCCGGGTTCGGTCGGGAAGAAAACGCCGCGCGGCCGCTCTTCACTTCATGGGTGGGCCGAACACGGCTGCCCGAACAGATCGCTTTGCGACAAAGGAGTAAGCAGATGACTGCACAGAACGGGACCCGCACGACCCATATCCTCGCCGCCGGCATGTTCGCCGCCGGGCTGGCCGCCGCATCGGTGGCATCCGCCCAGATGGCCGACATCGATACCGATGGTGACGGGCTCGTGACCTACGAGGAGCTTCTGGCCGTACTGCCCGACATGGCGGAAGAGGATTTCGCGGCGCTGGACGTGGATGCCAGCGGTGCACTCGACGAGGCCGAGATCTCGAGCGGCGTCGATGCGGGGGTCCTGCCGGCCGAATGAGCCGGCGGGGAAGGCGTATCCGGACTTAACCCCCACACGTGCCGGTGCGTCTTCGGGACCGGCGCGGTCAGGCTTGCCCTGGCTGCGCCGGCACCCGGATCGGGGTCAGCCTTTCGCGGCGACGGTACCGCGCGCAATCGCCGCCACGCCCGTCCGGGCAATCTCGGTCAGGCCGAGCGGGCGCATCAGGTCGGCGAAGGCGTCGATCTTGTCCGGCGGACCGGTCAGTTCGAACACGAAGCTCTGCAGCGTGGAATCGACGACATTGGCGCGGAAGATCTCGGCGATGCGCAGCGCCTCGACGCGGTGATCGCCCGTGCCCTGGACTTTCAGAAGCGCAAGCTCCCGGCTGACGGCGGGGCCTTCGACGGTCAGGTCGTGGACGTCGTGGACCGGGACCAGACGTCCGAGCTGCGCCTTGATCTGCTCGATCACCTGCGGCGTGCCCGAGGTGACGATGGTGATGCGCGAGCGATGCCCCTCGTGGTCGACCTCGGCCACGGTCAGGCTGTCGATGTTGTAGCCCCGGCCCGAGAACAGTCCGATCACCCGCGCCAGCACCCCGGCCTCGTTCGAGACCAGAACGGCGAGCGTGTGGGTCTCGATCGTATCGGACATGTGACTGCGCAGATCGTAGGCCGAGTGGCTCGACGCGCCTTTTTCGATCTTGAGCGGGGACATGGGGCCCATCCTTCCTCGATTGCGGGTCCGGTTCTACACGGGCCGGCCGCCGATGACCATTGCCAAACGCGTCCGCTGCCGCGGTGCCTTTCGGGGCCCGCGAAGATTTTTCCGCTGTGGCGGCGGCGCCACGAGCCGGAGTGCCGCGACCCGGGATTTCCGCCCTGACTTCAGAGATTTGTTCAGGTTATCCACAGGCCGTCAGGGCGCCGTCGGTGGTGCCCGGGGCGCGGCAGGAAAAATGTGACGCAACTGTGGCAGCAACCTCTTCCGGGACGACCGGAGCAGGCGTATCTGACGCGTATCGCCCGGCGGTTCCGGGTCCGATGTTAATGGGTTCTAAAGTCACGATGTCCACGCTCGCTTTCGTTGCGGCCGTCTCCGGCGCGATCGCCGCCCCTGCAGATCAATTCCAGATCGGAACCTACACCATCCCCGTCGCTGACCGGGTCCTCGGACTCTGCGCCTGCGAAAGCCCCGCCGGCCCGTGGGATGCGGCATTCGGTTCAGATCCGCGCCATCCCGTGCAGACCGACTGGGCGGCTGCCGCGTTGCAGGTGGACTGGCCGGACCGCGCTGCCGCCGACCTGCCGATGGTGCCGTGGCGCCTCGGTCTGGCGTCGCTTGGCGCCGGTCAGGACGGCTGGATCGTGACCCATGCGCCGGTTGCGGTTACGCGAGGTGCGGAGCCGGTGCGGCAGCGTATCTGGGACGGCTTCGAGGCCGGCGCGGCCTGGGGCCCGCAGGGATGGGGCGTGGCCGCGGCGCATGGTGATGCACGTCTGGCGGGCCTGCCCGAACGTCCGGTCTGGGTCCAGGTCGGATGGGGGACCGGGGACGAGGCCGAACGCACGTGGCCCGCTGCCGCGTCCTGGGGTCTCGGCATCCTGAACACGGCGATGAATGCGGACTGGGGTCTTGGTGCGAACGACGAACGCGGCACAAACCTTTGGGGACCGCGCGTCGCGACCTTTGCCGACCCTTTCGCGGCCGATCCGGTCGAAACCGTCGGCACGCATGACCCGAGCTGGATCCGCCCGGTCTGGATCGTCGGCTACGAACCGGTCGAGGCCGATTGCGGCGCGATCGGCGAGATGACCCTGGCGATGAACCTTTCGGGCGTGCTGCCAGACGATGTCTTCGGGCTTGGTCCGATCGAGGTCGGCGGGCCTGTCGCTGCCGGCGGCGAGACCGTCTCGCAGACCGCGCTGCTCATGCAGGGTCGCGGCCTGCCTGTCGGGCCGACACGGCTTCGCTCTTCGCCCGGGACACCCGGTGCCGGTTCGCCGATCCTGATCATCACCGACCCGCAGCCCGGTCCCGGCACGCCGCCTTCCGGCGGCGGCCCCGTCACCGGGCCGGGCGGCACGCCCG
>WVSN01000038.1 GCA_015689705.1 Rhodobacterales bacterium HKCCE3408 | reverse complement strand
CCCGATCCGGCCCCGCGCGGGCCGCGCGGATCGGCCCTGCCGCAGGCCGCGGCCGAGCCCGCGCTGGCCCATTACCCGACCTTCGAGCACGTGATGCGGCTGATGGAGGCCAACCGCGCCATCCGGCTGCTGGTCGAGGTGCGGGCGGGCGTGCGGCTCGTCTCCTACACGCCGGGGCGGATCGCCTTCACCCCGGCCGAGACCGCGCCGCCCGACCTCGCGCAGCGGCTTCAGCAGAGCCTGTCGGGCTGGACCGGCGTGCGCTGGATCGTCACGGTCGAGGGTGGCGGCACCGCGCCGACCTGGGACGAGGCCGAGGCCGCCGCCCAGGACGCGCTGGCCGAAGCAGCCGAGGCGCATCCGCTCATGCAGGCGGTGCGCGCGGCCTTCCCGCAGGCCAAGATCACCGCGATCCGCAGCCGCGAGGCGATGGAACAGGAGGCCGGGGCGGATGCGCTGCCCGAGGCCGACGACGAATGGGACCCGTTCGAGGACGACTGAAAGGACCGGACATGTTCAAGGGACTGGGCGACATGGGGAAACTCATGAAGCAGGCGCAGGAGATGCAGGGCAAGATGGCCGAGATGCAGGAGGAGCTGTCGCGGATTACCGTGACCGGCGAATCCGGCGCCGGCCTCGTCAAGGCGACGGCGACCGCGAAGGGCGAGCTGACGGCGCTCGACATCGACCCGTCGATCTTCGATCCCGAGGAGAAGGAGGTGGTCGAGGACCTGATCCTCGCCGCGATCAAGGACGCCCAGGCCCGGGCGCAGGAGCGCAGCCAGCAGGAAATGGCGAAGCTGACCGAGGGGCTCGGCCTGCCGCCCGGCATGAAGATGCCGTTCTGAGGCAGGGCGCGTCGCGATGGCCGGCACCGACGAGATCGAGGCGCTGATCGAGATGATGGCGCGGCTGCCGGGGCTCGGGCCCCGGTCGGCCCGCCGCGCCGTCCTGCACCTGATCGGCAAGCGCGGCCAGCTGATGACGCCGCTCGCCCGGGCGATGGGCCAGGTCGCCGAGACGGTGCGCGACTGCACGATCTGCGGCAATCTCGGATCGTCGGACATCTGCGCCATCTGCGCCGACGAGGAGCGGCGGACCGGCCAGATCTGCGTCGTCGAGGACGTGGCCGATCTCTGGGCGCTGGAACGCGGCCATGCCTTCCGCGGCCGCTATCACGTGCTCGGCGGCACGCTCTCGGCGCTCGACGCGGTGGGGCCGGAGGATCTCGGCATCCCGCGCCTGCTCGACCGGGTGACGGACGAAGGCGCGACCGAGGTCATCCTCGCGCTCGCCGCCACGGTCGACGGCCAGACCACCGCCCATTACATCGCCGAGGCGCTCGAGGGCTCGGGCGCGAGCGTCACCTCGCTGGCGCAGGGCGTGCCCGTTGGCGGGGAGCTCGACTATCTCGACGACGGGACGATCTCGGCCGCGCTGAAGGCCCGCAAGGCGTTCTGAACGGCAGCCGGCGAGGGGGGCGCTGCCCCCCGCCTGCGGCTCCCCCCGGAGGTATTTTCGAAGCAAAGAGGGGCGGCGCGGCCCTGCCTGTCTTTGCTTTCCAAATACTCCCTTCGGACCGGTCGGGGTCAGCGAACCGGTGGAAAGAGGGCGTCGGTCGCGGTGCAGTCGCGGCGCACGTCCGGCGCGCAGTCGCGCGGTTCGAGGCCCCGGGTGAGGCAGATGCGCAGCTCGGCGATGCGGCCGTCCTGACAGGTCACGGTCACCATGTCGGGGCCGAGACCGGGATTCGCCTCCAGCACCGCCTCCTCGATCACCGAGGCCGGCAGACGGACCTCGCGGCCGAGCGCGCGCAGGAGTTCCGGCCGCTCGATACTGTCATAGGCGCGCCGCGCGAGGCGGTAATAATCCGCGGCCGGAAGCCCGGTGCAGACGCCGTGTTTGCGCCACTGGTGCCAGGCGAGCCCGCTCGTGCCGTAGATTTCCGCCTCGGCCGCCGTCATGGCGCGCGAGGGCGCGCGTTCGACCGTCGGGCAGTAGCTCGGCCAGCCCGCTTCGTATTGCGGCCAGAGACCGTGGAGCGTGAAGCCGAAGCCCTGCCCGGGATCGCATTGTTCGGAGTCGCGGGCGTCGCCCTCATAGGCGCACCAGCTCGGCGTCCAGCTCAGCGCGAGCACGTAATAGTCGAACGCGCCGGCCCGCTCGCCCTCGGCGAGCGCCGGGCCCGACAGGCAGATCAGGAGCACCGCCAGCCACCGCATTGCCTCTTCCCTCCTGCGTCGTTCTTGCCTATATGTCTGCCCGATTTCCCCGACATGGCCGAGGAAGGGCGGGACCACCCCGCCGCCGGATTTCCGGCACCGGACATGCCGTATCCAGATGGAGCCGACAAGATGAACAAACCGATCATGGCCAAGGCCACCGCCGTCTGGCTCGTCGACAACACGACGCTGTCCTTCAAGCAGATCGGCGATTTCTGCGGCCTGCACGAGCTCGAGGTGCAGGGCATCGCCGACGGCGACGTGGCGACCGGCGTGAAAGGATTCGACCCGATCGCGAACAACCAGCTCGACCAGTCCGAAATCGACCAGGGCGAGAAGGATCCGGCCTACGTCCTGAAGCTGAAGCACAACCCCGCCGCCGCGGGCGAGGAAAAGCGCCGCGGCCCGCGCTACACGCCGCTGTCCAAGCGCCAGGACCGCCCGGCCGCGATCCTGTGGCTGGTGAAGTTCCACCCCGAGCTGACCGACGGCCAGATCTCGAAGCTGGTCGGCACGACCAAGCCGACGATCCAGTCGATCCGCGAGCGGACGCACTGG
Source organism: Rhodobacterales bacterium HKCCE3408 (assembly GCA_015689705.1). Classification (GTDB taxonomy): domain Bacteria; phylum Pseudomonadota; class Alphaproteobacteria; order Rhodobacterales; family Rhodobacteraceae; genus HKCCE3408. The sequence continues at coordinate 10,528 of WVSN01000038.1, read as the reverse complement.
AACATCTCGAACATCCAGCCGATCGACCCGGTCGCGCTCGGCCTCTGCAAGCAGTCGGAACTCGACGCCGCGGTCCAGAAGGCCAATGCCAAGAAGGCGCGCGAGGGCGGTGTGATGACCGACGAGGAGCGCCGCCGCCTGGTCTCGACCGAGCAGAGCCTCGGCGCCGATCCCGATCAGAAGATGCCGACCGCGATCGAGGGGCTCGAGACCTTCACGCTGGCCGGTGACGAGGACGAGGACGAGAAGCGCGACCAGTATGTCGACGCCGACAGCCTGTTCAACCTGCCCGCCGATGGCGGCGACGACGACGAGGACGACGACAAGCGCTGAGCTTGCGTCCCGCGGCGCGGATCAGCGGCCTTCGAGGTCGCTGATCACCTGCTGCAGCACTTCCATCAGGATCTGATCGCCGAGATCCGGGCGCCCGCCGGTGCCCGGTTGCGGCAGCGGCTGCGGGCGCGGCATGTCCTCGGGCCGGATCATCGGCAGCGGCCGCGGGTCGAGGTCCTGGTGCACGTCCTGCATGGCGATGCGCCAGATATCGGCCGGAAGCCCGCCGCCGGTCACCCCGTTGAGCGGCGTGTTGTCGTCGTAACCCATCCAGACCCCGGCGACGTAATCGGCGGTGAAGCCGATGAACCACGCATCCCGGGCCGAGTTGGTCGTGCCCGTCTTGCCGGCGATCTGCCAGCCGTCGAACCGGGCGCGCTGCCCGGTGCCGTTCTCGATCACCCGGCTCATCATGTAGACGAGCTGCCCCGCCGCCTGGGGCGAGATCACCTGCGTGCCGGTCTCGGCCTCGTGCGCGAACATGGGCGAGCTGTCGCCGGACAGGCGCAGTTCCTCGACGCCATAGGGCATCACGCGCGCGCCCTGGTTCAGGATGCCGGCATAGGCGCCGACCATGTCGATCAGGCTGACCTCGGACACGCCGAGCGCGATGGCCGGGCCGAGCGCCGGGTCGGTCTCGATCCCGAATCCCTGGGCGACGCGGAAGACCTCCTCGCGGCCGACGGTTTCGGACAGGCGCACCGCGGCGGTGTTGAGCGACGAGCGGAGCGCATCGACCAGCATCACCTCGCCGTAGAATTCGCGGCTGTAGTTTTCGGGGCTGTAGGGCCCCGATCCCGGCACGTCGATGGTCAGCGGGCCGTCGTAGATCAGGTCGTCGTAGCGCCAGCCCTGATCGAGCGCGGCGGCGTAGATGAACGGCTTGAAGCTCGATCCCGGCTGCCGCATCGCCTGGCTGGCGCGGTTGAAGACGCCGGCCGCGCGGGTGTCGCGGCCGCCGACCATGGCGCGCACCGCGCCGTCGGGGGACATGATGACGATGGCCGCCTGCGCCTCCGATCCTTCGCGCACGGAACTGGCGAAGACCTCCTCGATCGCCGCTTCGGCGGCGGCCTGGATCTCGGGGTCGAAGGTGGTGCGGATGACGACGTCTTCGGTCGTCTCGCCGGTCAGGAAATCCGGGCCTTCGGACATCACCCAGTCGGCGAAGTAGCCGCCGCGCTCGGTTTGCGCGGCCTCGCCGAGCGTGGCGGGGTTGGCCCGCGCCTGTTCCAGTTCCGCGTCGGTCAGGTAACCCGCCCGGTTCATCAGCCCGAGCACGACCGACGCCCGGCCCTGGCTGCGTTCCAGGTTGCCGGTCGGCGCGTAGCGCGACGGCGCGGTCAGAAGCCCGGCCATCATCGCCGCCTGCTGCGGCGAGGCCTCGGAGGGCGGGGTGCCGAAATAGCCTTCCATCGCGGCCGACGCGCCATAGGCGCCGTTCCCGAAATAGGCCCGGTTGAGATACACGGTCAGCACGCCGTCGCGCCCGTAGCGCGCGGTCAGGGCCAGCGCCCAGGGCACCTCCTGCACCTTGCGCCACAGGGTCGTGCGGCGGCAGTCGGCCTCGTAGGCGGCCTCGTTCTCCCAGGTGGCCGGGTCGTATTCGACGCCGAGACACATGAGCTTCGCGACCTGCTGCGCGATCGACGAACCGCCATGGCCGTCGAACGGCGACCGGCCCTCGCGCATGTTGATCGCCATGGCGCTGAAGATGCCGATCGGGTCGACGCCGGGATGCCAGTAGAATCGGCGGTCCTCGGTCGCGACGACGGCATGGGCCAGCTGCGGCGCGTCTTCGGCGCGCACGATTCCGCCGAACTGCGAGCCGCGGCGGGCGAAGACGTCGCCGTCCTCGTCGAGGAAGGTGACCGACCCGCGGACCCGGGCATCGGCCGCGTCCTCGAGTGCGGGAAGCTGGATATAGACGTAGCCGGTGGCCAGCGCGACCAGCAGCACGAGCACCGCGGTGGCGCGCCAGAACACGGCCCAGACGAGGCCGACGAAGAACGCCACGATCCGCCCGAGCAGGCTGCGCCGCTGACGCCTGCGCCCGCGCGTGCGCCGCTTGGGCGCCGCGCTCCGCCCCGAGGGCGGCTTGCGGCCCGATCCGGACCCGCCGGTCGTGCGCTGGTTCTGTGTGTTCCGCCTGTCGGCGACCAGTCTCCTGGGCCGTCCGCGGCTGCTGTTCGTCGTGCTCATCTGTGACCTGCCGTCTTTTGGCTCAACATAGGGACATTCGAGTCGGATGTGGAGGCACTGAACGGCGCAGCCATGTTCCGTGTCTGCCCAAAAATTAATCGCTATCCGGAATTTGCGCAAAATTTTTGCAAATCGTCTGTCGTGGGCCGATTTCCGCGGGCCCGTTCGTTGCCCTCGGGACCTCTGCGAACTGTTTTGTCGCCGTGACATCCGTTTTGGGGACGTTCTAACCGCGAGGGACGCAGAAGTGAAACTTATCATTGCAGCGATCAAGCCGTTCAAGCTGGAGGAGGTCCGCGAAGCCCTGACCTCCATCGGCGTACGCGGCATGATGGTGACAGAGATAAAGGGGTTCGGATCACAGTCCGGACACACCGAGATCTATCGCGGCGCCGAGTACGCCGTGAACTTCGTGCCGAAAGTGAAGCTCGAAGTCGTCGTGTCGGACGGGATGGCCGACCAGGTGGTCGACACCATCGCGACGACCGCCAAGACCGACAAGATCGGCGACGGCAAGATCTTCGTGGTCGATGTCGGCAGCGCCGTGCGGGTCCGTACCGGTGAAACCAATGACGACGCGCTCTGAGAAGCGGCCTTTCGAACACAAGGACAAGGGATCAATGAAAATCAAATCACTGCTTCCGCTCGGACTGGCCGCCGCCGCGGTCCTGCTCCCGGCGATGGGCTATGCCCAGGACGTCGACGACACGCCGCCCATGGAAGAGGTCGGCTTTATTCTCACGAGCTTCATGTTCCTCGTCACCGGCTTCCTGGTGTTCTGGATGGCCGCCGGCTTCGCCATGCTCGAAGCCGGTCTGGTGCGCTCCAAGAACGTCACGATGCAGCTGACGAAGAACATCGCGCTCTTCTCGCTCGCCGCGATCATGTACTGGCTCGTCGGCTACAACCTGATGTATCCGCTCGGCGCTTGGTCGATCGGGGCCGATGAGACGGGCGGCTATCTCGGCGCCTTCGCCATCGCGATCATGGAACCCGTCGGGCTGTCCGGCGCGGAGCCCGACCTGACCTATGCTTCGGTCGGTTCGGACTTCTTCTTCCAGCTGATGTTCTGCGCCACCACCGCCTCGATCGTCTCGGGCACGCTGGCCGAGCGCATCAAGCTGTGGCCGTTCCTGATCTTCATCATCATCCTGACCGGCTTCATCTACCCGATCCAGGCCTCCTGGAAGTGGGGCGGCGGCTTCCTCGACAGCCAGTTCGGCTTCCTCGACTTCGCCGGCTCGACGGTCGTGCACTCGGTCGGCGGATGGGCGGCACTCGCGGGTGCGATCGTCCTCGGCCCGCGGATCGGCAAGTTCGCCAAGGACGGCTCGATCCACCCGATGCCGGGCTCGAACCTGACCCTCGCCACGCTCGGGACGTTCATCCTGTGGCTCGGCTGGTTCGGCTTCAACGGCGGCTCGCAGCTCTACATGGACACCGCGAGCAACGTGGCCGACATCAGCCGCATCTTCGCCAACACCAATATGGCCGCAGCCTGCGGCGCGGTGGCGGCGCTGATCCTGACGCAGATCATGTACGGCAAGGTCGACCTCACCATGGTGCTGAACGGCGCGCTGGCGGGCCTCGTGTCCATCACCGCCGAACCGCTGACCCCGAGCCTGTTCATGGCGCTCATCATCGGCGGGATCGGCGGCGTGATCGTGGTCTTCACGGTGCCGCTGCTCGACAAGCTGAAGATCGACGACGTCGTCGGCGCCATCCCGGTCCACCTCTTCGCGGGGATCTGGGGCACCATCGCGGTCGTGCTGACGAACAGCGACGCCACGCTCGGCGGCCAGCTGATCTCGATCGCGATCGTGGGTGTGTTCGTCTTCGTGGTCTCGCTGATCCTGTGGACCATCCTCAAGGGCATCATGGGCCTGCGCCCGACCGAAGAGGAAGAGATGACCGGCCTCGACGTGGCCGAGCTCGGGATGGAAGCCTACCCGGACTTCACCAAGGCCTCGTAAGCCATGCTTGCAGCACCGTCCTTCGGGGCGGGCAGGGAAAGGGCGCCTCAGGGCGCCCTTTTCGCGTTCAGGCGGGGGCCGCCTCCCGCGCCGGCCACCAGAGCGGGCCAACGGCGAGGATCAGAACGGCGACGTTGAACAGCACGTTCGACGGGTTGCCCGACAGGGCCGAGCCCGCGCTGTCGGTCACGAACCACGCGAGGAGGCCGGTCAGGACCGCCCGCCGCACGCCCTCGGGCGCTATGTCGTGCACCCAGGCCGCGAGGCACCAGATCAGCACGCCCCATCCCATCAGGAACCCGCCGGTCAGCGCCGACAGGAACCGTGTCGCCGGCGCGTCCCAGGCCAGCGTCCCGTCGGGCGGCCAGCCAAGCAGGTCCATCGTGAACCGCGCCGGCTCCGACGTCGCCTCCATCGTGCCGAGGAAGAAGACCGGGCCGAAGCTGGCGACGATGACGGCGGTGACCCTGAGCCAGGTCTTGTGGAAGGCGTGCGTCATGGGAGGGCTCCTCTTTCATGTCCGTGACGCGACAGGGGCTAGCCGGGCCGGGGTAGGCCCCGCAATTACCCCGGAGGTAACGGACAGGCCGCAAAACCCGCGCTAGGATCGCCGCCATGACAGGGTTTCCCGACACGCTGCGCCACTGGCGCCAGGCCCGCCGGCTGAGCCAGCTCGACCTCGCGCTCGAGGCGGCGGTCTCCGCGCGCCACATCTCCTTCCTCGAGACCGGCCGCGCCCGGCCGAGCCGCGAGATGGTCACCCGGCTCGGCGATGCGCTGGCCATGCCGCTGTCGGCGCGGAACGGGATGCTGGTCGCCGCGGGCTTCGCGCCGCGCTACCCGGCGCGCGACTGGGACGATGCCGCGATGGCGCCGGTGCGCGCGGCGATCGACCATGTCCTGCGCAACCACCAGCCCTACCCCGCGCTCGCCATCGACCGGCTCTGGCGCGTCGTCGACCTCAACCCCGCCGCCGCCCGGCTTTTCGGCGCGCTCGGCGTCGGCGCAGGCGACAGCCTGATCGACCTGCTTCTGTCCGCGACGCTGCCGCAGGTGGTCGAGAACTGGCCCGAGGTCGCCCACCACGCCGCCCGCCGCCTGCGCACCGAAAGCGCGGCAATGGGCGGGGTCGAGGTGCTGGACCGCGCCGCCACGACGCTGTCGGAAGTGCCCGCACCCGACGGCACGGTCCACGCGCCCGTCATCCCGACGATCCTGAATGCGGGCGGGATGCGCCTGTCCCTCTTCGCCACGCTCGCGCAGTTCGGCACGCCCGAAGACCTGCTGCTCGAGGATCTGAAGATCGAGCTCTACTTCCCCGCCGACGACGCGACGCGGGAGGCGTTCGAGGCGATGGCATGAAAAAGGGCGCCCGCAGCGGGGCGCCCTTCGGAAATTCCGGTCAGGCCGGGCCGGTCAGATCGCTTCCTTGATCCAGCCTTCCAGCGCCGCCTTCGGGGCCGCGCCGACCTTGTTCGAGATCACTTCGCCGTCCTTGAACATGAACAGCGCGGGAATGCCGCGCACGCCGAGCTGCATCGGCGAGTTCGGGTTCTCGTCCACGTTCACCTTGGCGATCTTGATCTTGCCTTCATAGGCTTCCGACAGCTCCTCGAGCGCCGGGCCGATCTGCTTGCAGGGGCCGCACCACTCGGCCCAGAAATCCACGACGACCGGGATCGGCGACTGCCGGACCTCGGCATCGAACGTGTCGTCGGTAACGGCGACGGTGGCCATGTCTCATACTCCTCATGGGGGAATCTGGCGTCGGAAACACAAGGTATGGACGCCGGTGCCCGTGGTCAATCCCCGGCCGCGCGCTGCAATGCCGCCATGACGAGATCGTGGGGCAGTTCGGTCAGCCGCGCGGCACTTGTCCACAGGAATGCGGTCGTCACAGCGCGGTCGGGGTAGAGTTTCGACAGGATCTCGGCATAGGCGCCCATCTGGCGCAGCAGGCCCTCGGGCGTCGCCTGCGCGCTGTCGGGCACGCCGGCATTGGTCTTGAAATCGACGGCCAGCACCCGGTCCGCGCCGACGATCAGCCGGTCGATCTGGCCGGTGACCTGTGCGCCGAGTGTCTCGCTGAACCCGGTCACCGGGACCTCGGCCAGCGCATCGGCGGAGAACAGCGGCCGCAGGTCCGGCGCGGTCAGCACCGCCGCGGCCTCGGACAGCAGGGCGTCGAGCTCCGCGCCCTCCGGCACGCCCGGCCCGTCGAGCGACAGGATACCCGGCGCGGCGGCAACCCATCCCGGCTCGGCCACGCCTGGCAGATGCTCCAGCAGCAGGTGCACGAGCCGCCCCTTGCGCAACGCGGCAGCCTCGTCCTGCGCGCCGGGATCGCCCGGCACGACCTTCGCTCCGCCCAGGTCCGACGGCGTCCGCGCGGTGCGATGTACCGGGGTGGGCGGCGGGCGGCCGGTCCAGTCGGGCAGCGCGGCCGCGCCCTCTGCCGGAGGTGTCCAGGCCGGGCCCGACCGCCAGTGCCCGGTCTCGATCCTGAGGCCCGTCTCGCCGAACATCGGCATGTCGACCGCGCCCATCTCCTCGGCCGCCTTGCGGATCGTGCCGTACCAGCTGTCCTTGTCGGTCTTGCCCAGATCGCCCGCGGCACCGACGACCAGCCATTCCGCCGCCCGCGTCAGCGCGACGTAGAGAAGCCGGTTCCGCTCCTCCGCGTCCTTGCGCGCGGCCTCGGCGATGCCGTCCCGGATCGGCTCGGGCGCGTCGTCCTTCGACCCGGCCCAGAAGACCGGCCCGGACCCGTCGGCCAGCAGCCGCACCTGTTCGGACCGCGCCCGCCAGACCGCCGTTTCCGGCAGGATCACCACCGGCGCCTCCAGCCCCTTCGCGCCGTGCACCGTCATCACCCGGATCTGCCCCGCCTGCCCGCCGGAATCGCGCTTGATCTGCAGCTTGTCGGCGGCGAGCCATTCGAGAAAGCCGGTCAGGCTCGGCACCGCGGCGCGTTCGTACTCCATCGCCTGCGCCAGCAGCGCGTCGATCCCATCCTCGGCCTCGGGGCCGAGCCGCGCGAGCAACCGCCGCCGCATCCCGTGCCGCGTCAGCGCCCGGTCGAGCAGCTCGAACGGCCGGAGATAGTCGGACATGTCGCGCAGGTCGCGCAGGATGGCGAGCGTCCCGGTCGCGTCCGATCCCCGCAGCGCGGTCCACAGATAGGCGCCGGCGTCGCGATGATGGGCGAGCCGGAACAGATCGTCCTCGGACCACCCGAACAGCGGCGAGCGCAGCGCCGCGGCCAGCGACAGGTCGTCCTCGGGCGTGGCGAGGAAGGACAGGAGCGCGGTCAGGTCCTTCACGCCGATCTGGTCGGTCACCGTGAACCGGTCCGCGCCCAGGATCGGCAGATGCGCGGCCTTGATCTCCTCGATCAGCCGCGGGAACAGCTTTCCCGACCGCCGCCGCAGCAGGATCAGGATATCGCCCGGCGCGACCGGATTGCCGTCGGCCTTCAGCGGCGGGTCGCGCAGCAGCTCGGCGATCCAGTCCGCCACGCGCTTGGCCAGCACCACGTCGTGATGTGTGTCGGCCACCATGTCGAGCGGGTCGTCCCAGTCGCGCTCCTCGGGGTCGGCCGATTTCGGCACCGGCGGCCAGATGTCGATCCGCCCGGGCATCTTGTCCCGGAACGCCTTGTGCGGCGCGGGATCGCCGAAGCCGACATGGCCGAGGCTTTCCGCCACCCGGTCGACCAGCGCCAGGATCGGCTCGGCCGAACGGAAGGAATAGACCAGTTCGTGGTCGCCGAGCGGCGCGGGCCCCGAGGCCAGACGTTCGGAAAACAGGTCCCGCATCCGCGCGAAACCTTCCGGGTCCGCGCCCTGGAACGAATAGATCGACTGCTTGCGGTCGCCGACGACGAAGAGCGTCCGGACCGTGTCCTGCCGCGCCCCCTCGCCGCTGGCGAACTCCTCGGCGATGGCGCGCACGATGTCCCATTGCGGGGGCGAGGTGTCCTGCGCCTCGTCCACCAGCAGGTGGTCGATCCCGCCATCGAGCCGGAACAGCACCCAGGGCGCGACCTCCGGATCGGTCAGCAGCGCGCGGGCCGAGCCGATCAGGTCGTCGAAATCCAGCCAGCCGCGCTGCGCCTTCGCGTCGTCATAGGCCGGCAGCCAGGCGCGGGCGAAACGCTGCACGGCCATCGCGCGGTCCACCGCCTCGAGCGCGCGGCGGCGCGGGCGGGCGGCAGCGAGGCGTTCCATGAACGCCTCGAGCGGGGCGAGATCGTCGCCGAGCGAGGCGCGCACGCCGGCATTGGCGAAGGACCCGATCTTCGGCCCGTCCGGGTTCGTCTTCGTGTTGGTCCCGAACAGGAAGACAGGTTCGATCCGCGCCAGGTCCTCCAGCGTCGGCGCCTCCCACGGGAACCCCGTCAGCGTCGCGATGATCGCCGGATTGCCGCGCGTCTCCGGGTCGAGCAGCGCGGCCGCCTTCGCGCACAACGCCGCCTCGCCTCCGGTGAAGGTCTCCGCCAGCAGCCGCGCCTCGGTCAGCGCCGGGTCGAGCCCGAGCGCCGCGCACAGGTCGTCCCGGCTAAGATCCGCTCCGAAGGCGTCGCGCTTGCCCCGGACGGCCATCATCATCGCCCGCATGTCGCTGCCGCCGAGATACCGCGCCACGCCGGCCACCGCGCCCGGATCGCGCTCGGCCAGCGCGTCGAGCACCTCGTCCATCAGGATCACCGTCGCCCGCTCCTCCGCCTCGCGGAAGGCGGGGCTGACCCCGGCCTCGACCGGGAAGCGGCGCAGGATCGCGGCGCAGAAGGAATGGATCGTCTGGACGCGCAGCCCGCCCGGCGCCTCGATCGCGCGGGCGAAGAGCGTCCGGGCCTTGCGCAGGCGTTCCGGGTCTACCGGCCCGGCCACGCCCATCTTCGCCAGTTCTTCTACAAGTTTTCCATCCGGCAGCATCGCCCACTCGCCGAGCCGCTTGAACAGCCGGTTCTGCATCTCGGACGCCGCGGCCTTGGTGTAGGTCAGGCACAGGATGCCCTCGGGCCGCGCGCCGTCGAACAGAAGCCGCGTCACCCGGTCGGTCAGCACCCGCGTCTTGCCCGACCCGGCATTTGCCGTCAGCCAGGCCGACCGGCCCGGATCGGCGGCGGCGTTCTGCGCCCGGGTCGCGTCGTCGAGACTCATCGTCCGACCTCGATCACGGTCGCGGGCTGCGCCTCGTCCCATTCTCCGTAGCGCGCGAGGTGGTCGTAATCGCCCGGATAGTTCACCTTGGCCATCGCGCGCCGCGAGATGAAGCCGTGGCCCTCGGTCAGGAACACGGCCCACAGCTTGAGAAGCCGCCGCTCGGTCTCGGCGATCTCTTCCGGCGTCAGGTCGAATTCGTAGCTCTTGCCGCCCGCCGTCAGCCCGACATAGGCCGCCCGCGCGACGTCGACCGGATCGCCGAACCCGCCGCGCGCGGCGATCACCGCCTCAAGCCGGAGCTGCTGCGCGAAGGCGCGCTCCTCCTTCTCGGACGGCACGCGGCCCGACTTGTAATCGTAGAGCACCAGCCGCCCGTCCGGCATCGCGTCGATCCGGTCGGCCTTGGCGATCAGCTCCAGCTCACCGGGCAGGACCACCCCGCCCTTCTCCTCGAAATGCAGCGGTTCGGCGATGTCACGCCGCGCCTGCTCCCCCGCGACGAAGGCCGGGGCCGCCCGCGCGATGGCTGCGCGCCAGAGCTGCGCGGCGACAGGCCATTCCCCCGCGCGCTCCAGCTCCTCCGCCGCGATATCGACCAGCCGCGCCTCGGAAATCTCGCCGCCCTCCTCGACGAAGCGCTGCACGATCCGGTGCAGGATCTCGCCCCTCAGCCGCGCATCGGCTGCGGGTTTCAGCGGGTCGAGCGGCCTGAGGCGCAGCACCTTCGCCGCGTAGATTGCATAGGGATCGCGGATCAGCCGTTCGACCTGCGTGACTGACAGCCGCTTCGGCCGGGCCTCTGCCGGTGGCGCGGGGGCGGGCCGGGGCGCGGGGCCCTCGCGCCGGGCCGGC
>WVSN01000037.1 GCA_015689705.1 Rhodobacterales bacterium HKCCE3408 | reverse complement strand
CCGGGCGCGGCTGCGAGGCCGGACGGTGCTGCGCGGCGGAGGCGTCACCGCCCGCTTCGGGCGACTTGTTGCGCAGGACGAGCGGTTGGGTGGACGGGCGTTCGGGCGCCGCCGGTGCGCCGCCTTCCTGGTCCATGTCCCAGATCTGCCGGCGCTTGCTCGGCGACACCTGACCGGCGCCGGCCTCGGGGCGTTCGTGGCGCATCCCGGCGGGGCGCTCCATCGACGCGTCGCCCGGGTGGCGGCCGCCATTTTCGGATTGCGCCATATCGCTTTGCGGCGGCTGCATCGGGCGCCGGCGCACCGTGACTTCCTTGAACCGTTTCAACTCAGCGCCTCTCTCTCGATTGTCGTTATTCATGACGGGCTCGTCCCAACCCCTGGAAAAGACTGCGGGTGCCGGCGAAGATCCGGCCTATGGAGGATTTCGACGGGGTCTGGCGCCGCGGCGCGGGCTCGGCCCGGTCGATGGTCTTGGCGGATGCGACCGACGCGTTGTGCGACTGCAGGACCAGCGTGGCGTCCTGCACCTTCGGATTCGGCGCCTTGCCGTTGCTGCCGTTGCCGGCCCTGTTCTCGGTCGTGGGACGCTTCTTCGCGCCCGCCCCATTGCCCTGGTGCGGACGGCGGCGGCGCGGCGGCTTGCCGTCCGCCTCCCGCGATTTCGGCCGCGGCTTGCGTTCGCTCTTGGGCTTGGTCGCGGCGGGCTGCGGCGCCTGTGACTTCGCCGGCTCCGGCTTGGCATCGAAGCCGGCCTCGATCGCCTTCTGCGCGGCCGCCTCGGCGGCGAGCATCTGGCGGAACTCCTCGACCGTGCGCTGCACGCGCTCGACCAGAAGCTGATCCTGTTCGGCCTGGTCGAGCAGCATCTGGCGGCGGCGGTCGATGTCGATCGCGTCGCGCCATGCTGCGGCGGAGGGCAGGCGGTCGTTCGGGAAGATCGACAGGCAGCGGTTGATCGCCTCGATGAAATGCTCGTCGTAGCCCGGAATCTTCTCCAGCGGCGGCATCGGGTCCTCGGCCCCGCGCGCGGCGGCCGACAGGCGTTCGTGGCTCGAGACCGGGGGTCGCTTCGAGACGATGTGATAGAACGTCGCCGCCAGCGCGTAGAGGTCCGAGGCGTATTCCTGCTTGGAGCCGGCGAGGTAGAATTCCTGCGGCGAGTAGCCGTCCTTGACCGTCAGCACCTTCGACAGCACGCGGCTGACCTTCGTCGCACCGTCCCGCGCGGCGCCGAAGTCGATCAGGACGGGATTGCCGTTCTCGTCGAGCAGGATGTTGTCGGGCGAGATGTCGCGGTGAAGGATGTCGCGCTCGTGGATGTAGCCGACGGCCTCGAGCAGCTTCAGAAGGAGGTCCTTGACCGAGTCGGGGTCGAGCTTTTCGGGGCTTTCCTCGATCACCTGCGCGAGGTCGCGGCCCTGCACGAAATCGAGCGCCATGTACGCGGTGCCGTTATCCTTGAAGATCTGGTGCACGCCAACGATGTACGGGTGCGACAGTTCGGACAGCGCGCGGGCTTCCTTCTCGAACAGCGCGAGAATCGTTTTGAATTCCTGGACCTGACCGCGTGAACGGAGGCGGACCGTCTGGTCGGTCCGGCAGCACATCGCGCCCGGGAAGCACTCCTTTAGCACGACCTGACGGTCGAGGCTGTCGCGCGCAAGGTACGTGATTCCGAAGCCGCCGGAGTTCAGATAGCGGTCGATGGTGTACTGGCCATTGGCCAGAGTCGTCCCTGCGGGGAGTTCATCCCCGTAGGACGCCGACAGGTCGGCCTGTGCTTTTTCCACCTCGCTCAAAGTCACCACCCTCTGCCCGCTCCGGCACGAAACAAAAATCCCTCCGATCCGGGTTTGATGCAGATAGACGGGGCAAAAGTGTCCGGATGATGGCAGGACGCGGAAGAATTTTGGTCACTTCGGCGCAGTGGTTTGAAAACACTGTGACTTGCCGCGCGACCTCAAACGAAAGGGGCAGGCGCCGGGCCTGCCCCTTGTCGGTGTCGTCGGCGTCGCGCGCGATCAGGCGGCGACGAAGTCCTTGTCGGACAGCGAGGCCGCGAACCCGTCGAGCGCCGCGCTGACCTCGCCCCAGTGCGGCATCGCCTTCACGTTCGCGAGCCACGCGGCAACGTTCGGATAGGCCGAGAAGTCGAAGCGCACCATGTCGCCGAGCGCAACGATCGACCCCGCGAAATAATCCGCGATGGTCGGGCTGGAGCCGGCGAGCCACGGGCGTCCGTCCCCGAGCCAGTAGTCGTTCAGGACCTGCATCCAGAACTTCGACCGGTCGCGGCCCCATTCCACGGCGATCCGCTGGCCTTCCTCGGAGGGCCGGACGTGATGCGGGAACAGCTGCGGGTAGCAGAGGTTGTAGCCCCAGTCGCGATAGAAGTTCGAGTTGAACCAGTCCATGATCTCGTTGACCTTGGCCCGCGCCTTGAGGTCTTTCGGATACTCGGCCATGTCGAACTTGTCGGCGAGGTACTTCAGGATCGCCGAGCTTTCCGTGAGCTTGAGGTCACCGTCTTCCAGAACCGGAACGAGCCGGTTCGGGTTGAAGCTTACGTAGGGTTCCTGGTGGTGCGCGCCCGTGAACAGGTCGACCACCTCTTCGTCCACATCGAGGCCTTTCTCTGCAATCAGAAGCCGCACCGGGCGGCTGGTGATCGAGGCTGGATGCATGTGCAGTTTCACGTCTGTCTCTCCCGTTGGTGTCGTGAAGGTTGCGTCAGTAGGGATTCTTCGGGCTGCGGTCGCCGGACAGCGTCTGCTGGCTGCGCTCGACCAGAAGTTCGATGGCGTCCGCCAGGTGCTCTTCCTGGATGTTGTAATCGCCTCGCTCCACGCGGATGCGGTGCGCTTCGATCATCACGTCGGCATGGCGGCAGCCCTCGGGCGGCTCGAACCGGTAGCTGGCCAGTTCGATCAGCAGACCGAGCGGATCCTCGAAATAGATCGAGTCCATGAAGCCGCGGTCTTTCGCGCCGGAATGCTTGATCCCGCGCGCATCGAGCCGCTTGGCCACCTGCCGGAACGTCGCCTGGCTCACGTTGAAGGCGATGTGATGCACGGCGCCCTGGTCGGTCGAGGTGCGGGTCGCGTCGGGCTTGCGCTCCTCGTTGGTGAAGATGGTGATCAGCCGACCGTCGCCCGGGTCGAAGTAGAGATGGCCCTGGTTCGGGTCATCGAGATTGGGCTGGTCGAAGATGAAGGGCATGCCAAGCACGCCTTCCCAGAAGTCGATCGAGGTCTGGCGATCCGCGCCGACCAGCGTGATGTGGTGCACACCCTGCACCTGAACTTTCCGGATGTCGTTTTTCTGGTCCATGGGACGCTGTGCTCCTCCTGACGTTCCGGGCGCGTCGTCGCCCGGCCTCCGCGTAGGTTCTAGCGCATTTCGCGCGCCGACATACGAGTTTCCCGCACAGGATCTGTGCATGAAATGTCAGTCCTGAAAGGGCGGGCAGGCGGAACCGGGGCGAAATTTCGGGGGACAGGGCCGGTCAGCCCGGAGTGTCATCGTCCTGCTTCTCGTAGTCGGCCGGGTCGAAGATGACGAACCAGCCGTAGACGAGCCAGCCGCCTCCGGCCGCGAAGACCAGCGCCCAGACGAGATTGCCGGACAGCGCTTCGACCAGTGCCCATCCAAGGACGATGGCCGTGATGGGGAGCCGCACCCAGAGTGGCCGGAAATACGGATGACGGATGTCGAAGACGCTGCGCATGCTTTGGCATAGGGCGGCGACATGGCGCGGCGCAAGTCGCGTGACGCGGGCGGACGCAGCCGCTAGACCGGCGACATGATCGACCGAACCCAGATCGACGCCCTGATCGAAGGCACCCGCATCGTCGCGAAAGCCGAGATCCTGCCGCGGTTCCGCAACCTCGACGCGGCGGAGATCGGAGCGAAATCCGCGCCCGACGACCTTGTGACCGTCGCCGACAAGGCGGCCGAAGTGGCGCTGACCGAACTGTCGCGTGCCGTGCTGCCCGGCACCGAGGTCGTCGGCGAGGAGGCGGTGGCGGAAAACCCCGCTCTGCTCGGGCGCGTCGGCGAGGCGGAGCGCTGCGTGGTGATCGACCCGATCGACGGCACGCTCAATTTCGTCGACGGCATCGGCTCGTTCGGCGTCATCCTCGCCGTGGTCGAACAGGGCCAGACGGTCTTCGGGCTGCTCTACGACCCGCTTGGCGACGACTGGGTCGCCGCGGCGCGGGGGCAGGGCGCCTGGTTCGGTCGCCCGGGTCTTGCGTCGCGGGCGCTGCGCTGCCGGACCACGCCGGCGGAACAGGCGGTCGGGCTGCTCGGCCTCCGCCTGTTCGCGCCCGAAAGCCGTGGCCGGGTCCTCGATGCCTATTCCGGCTTTCGCCTTATCCGGTCGCTCGGCGCGTCCTGTCACGATTACCGGACGCTCGCGCTCGGCCGGGCAGACTTCGCGGTGTCGGTCGGAGCCAATCCCTGGGACCACGCCGCCGGCGCGCTGATCGTCGAGGAGGCCGGCGGATCGGTTTCGGTACGAAACGGAGAGCCTTACGCGCCGACATTGACGAAGGGGCCGGTCTTTGCCGTAGGTACCCCGGGACTGATGGAGCCGGTCACCTCAGCCGAAGCGGCCGCGCCGGACCCTTAGGCGAAGAGGAAATCGTCGGCGTCCAGAAGCGCCCGGTGCGCATCCGCGACGTCTTCGAGCTTCAGGCTCCAGGAGCCGAAACCGACTGTCATGTCATAGCCGCCGGATTGTACGTCGAAGATCTCGGCTACTCCGAGGTCGCCGAAAGTCTCAGCACCCCAGGCCGCAATATCGAGACGGTCGAGGCCGAAGGTAAAATCCGCCACCCGGTCCATCGCGCCCGCATCGGCGAAGACGAACGTGTCGGCCCCGGCCCCGCCCATCAGCAGGTCGGCACCGCCCCGCCCGTCGATCCGGTCGTCGCCGCCACCGCCGATCAGCCAGTTCGCGTTTTCGTCCCCGAGCAGCGTATCGTCGAAATCCGAGCCCTGAAGATCCTCGATCGAAACGTAGACGTCGCCCGCCGCGTCGCCGGTACAGCCGCCCCGGCCGCTGAGGTCGGCCACCAATCCGGCCGTCGCGGTCCAGTAGGCCGCACGGTCGCGGCCATCGCCGCCGTGCAGGTAGTCGCCACCTGAGCCGCCCAGAAGGATATCGTCGCCGGCCTGCCCGAAAAGGTTGTCGATGTTGCCGCGCCCGTGCAGGACATCCGCGCCGTCTCCGCCCCAGAGCCGGTTGACGCCGGCATCCCCGCGCAGGTCGTCGTCGAAGCGGCTGCCCTGGACGTCTTCGAGTCCTGCGAAGGTATCTCTGCCGGCCTCTCCGTTATTGGCGCCGGGAAAGGCGAGGTCGACGATGACCCGGGCCTGCGCGCTAAAGTAGGCTGCTCGGTCCCGGCCCGCGCCGCCATCGAGATGGTCGGCCCCGGTGCCGCCGAGGAGGATATCGTCGCCTGCCTGTCCGAATAGGGTGTCGGCCCCGTCACGGCCGTGGAGAACGTCGTTGCCGCTGCCGGCCCAGATGCGGTTGCCGCCCTGATCGCCGCGCAGGTCGTCGCCAAAGGACCCGGCCTGAAGGTCTTCGAGCCCCGTGAAGCTGTCGCCAGCCGCCTCGCCGGTATTCGCCTGCGCAAACTGAAGATCGACGCGAAGCGGGCCGGCGGCCTGCCAATAGGCCGCCCGGTCTCGCCCGTCGCCGCCGTCCAGACTGTCGCTGCCGGTCCCGCCGAGGAGAATGTCGTCGCCGGCGCCGCCCTGAAGCGTGTCGCCTCCCGCCCGGCCGTACAGGATATCGTCGCCCGCGCCGCCGGAAAGCCGGTTCGCACCGTCCGATCCGCGCAGGTCGTCGGCATAAGCCGACCCCTCGATCGCCTCGATCCCGGCATAGAGGTCGCCCGCCGCATCGCCCGAGTTCATCCCCGAAAAAACGAGGTCCACCAAGAGGCTGTCGGTCGAAGAAGAATAGCTGGCGACATCCGTTCCGGCGCCGCCATGCAGCACGTCGGCCCCGGTGCCACCGCGCAGCGTATCGTCGCCGTCGCCGCCGGACAGCGTGTCCGTTCCGGCGCCGCCGTCGATCCGGTTCGCCGCGCCGTTCCCGATGACGGAATCGTCCCCCGACCCGGCGGCGTAGTCCTCGATCACCGTGCCGCGCGCGATCAGCATGTTCCCGGTCTCGCCATAGACCGACGATTTAGTTTCAGCATGAAGATCGACGCGCTGATTACTGGAATCATTGGAGAAGTCGATCAGGTCGTGGCCCGAGACGTCGTAGACTGTTAAGGCGTGTCCGGGCTTGCCGTCGATGTAGCCGAGCGGGTCGCTGCCGCCGGACACCGCGTCGAAGAACAGGTCCAGGTAGCTGCCGAAGTCGCCGATGCTGCGCCCGTCGAATGTGCCCTGCCACGAATGACCGACGCCATAGACCGTGGCACCGGCCGTCGGGCTCGTGGCCGGGTCCGGCGTGCCGTAGAGAGCCTGCAGGGCAAGAATGTCGACGAGCATCGGGGTGACCGGGTAGGCGAGGCTGGCCTGCACGCTCGTGTTCTCGGTCTGGCTGAAGTAGCTCATCACCGAGAGCTGGTAGCTGTCGTTGGCGAAGATTTCGTCCACGCCGTAGGTGGCCGAACCATTGTAGTCGCCCTGGTGACCGAGGCCGAGGGCGTGGCCGATTTCGTGGATGTAGGTGAGGAAGGGATAGTCGTCGATCTGGGTACCGTAGTTCGTCAGCCAGCTTTCCGAGACGTTGACGAACGCGCTGGTGGTCGTGCTGCCGAAGCCGGACCACCCGGCAAATGCCCCCGACCGGTCGTCGCTGAAATCGATCACGGCCGCGGCAGCCGATCCGACCGCTTCGAATGTCAGGTCCGCCACTGCCTCGATCGCCCGCAGCGCCCATTGTGCCAGCCGCTGGCCGTCCGTCGTCAGGTCGCCGAGCCAGACGGTGATCGCGCCGGAATTGTCGAAGTTGTGGGAGGTTCCGCCCCAGTATCCGTGGGTCAGATAGGCGGCGAGTTCGTCATGGCTGCCCGTCGGCGCGACCGCTTCGTCTACGGTGGATGAGCTGTCGGCGAGCCCGTCGGAACAGGCCGGGTCGAGCAGACGGTATTCCTGGCAGATCTGGCACATGGTGGCGGGACCGGAACGGGAGGATGGTCCCGGCATGTCGACGCCCGCTTCGGGCTGCATCGGGGCGCCAATGCGCCCGGTTCAGGGCGCAAAGCCCTGATTTTCAGAGAATTTCGTGCGATCAGCCGGCGGCGGCGAGGGCCTGCGTGATCAGGTTCGACCCCCGCAGGGTTGCCGCCGGATAGCCCGGATCGTCGCGCACGCGGGTCAGCGAAAAATCGGGTTCGAGGCGGCGAAGTGCGTTCAGCGTCCGGTCGGCATGGTCGAACCGCCCGGCGGCCTTATGCAGCACGTAGAGGTGCCGCATCGGCGCGCGGAAGGCGGGGGCGCGGGCATAGGCGGCCTGGAAGTGACCGCGCGCCTCCTCGTTCCGGCCGAGCGACATGCAGGCAAGGCCGCAGAGCGTCTGCCACCACGGCTGGAAGACTGACCGGCCGGCGATGCGAGCCCCGCGGCGCGCGGCCGACAATGCCGCTTCCGGGTCGCCCGAGCGCAGGAGCGCGCTTGAAATCGCGGCATGGCTGAACGCGTTGTAAGGGCTTGCATTCACCGCGCCCTCGGCCAGCGCGAAGCCGATATCCGGGTCGCCGTCCAGCATCACCCGGATCATCGAGGTGAGGGCGAGGACGAGAGCGTTGGGTTCCGGGAATTCCAGCGCCTTGCGCGCGAACTCGTCGGCCTCGGCGGTAAGCCGGTCCCAGTCCTCGTCGATCCGTTCCACCGCCGCGATCTGGCGCAGCTGAGCCCGCCACGCATAGGCGCGGGCATTCGGCGCGGCGTCGAGCACCTCGGCCAGAAGCGTGTCGGCCTCGGCGACGCGGGCGCGGTCGAAGGTGAACATGGCGCGCACCGCGGCGGCCATCTTGGCGTCGGCCCAGGTCGCGTCGGTCCCGAGCCGCGGCATCCGCGCGGCGGCGCCGAAGGCGGCATCGGCGGCCTGGAACACGATCTGCGGGAATTCGTCCGACCCGAGCGCTTCGGACGGGCCGCCGCTGAGGATGGTGCCGCGCGACCAGTAGACCTTGCCCGACTGGCTGTCCGACAGGGCCACGCGGACATGGCTGTCGCCGTCGCCCGGCAGGCAATCGACCGAGACGGTCAGGCCGCGCTCGGGCAAAGCGATCTCGGCCGCGCCATCGTTCGGCGCGAAGATCTCGACCTCGGCGAATTCGGTGACGAGACCGCCGATGGCGTCGGCGACCGCATGGCCCAGAAAGCCTTCAGGCGTCGAGGCGGACAGGCCGGGGGCCAGGATCAGCGGCATGACGGGCGCTTCGATCCCGAGGAACGGTGTCATGGCGTTGCGGCGTGGAGCGACGGCGCCGGTCGCGACCGGCATGCCCGAGCGGATGGCGCGTTCCTGACGCAGCCAGTCCTCGAACGCATCGTCCGGAATGTCGAATCCTTCGAGGAACTCGCGGCCGGCCTGAAGTGCCGCGGTGTCAGCGTCGAGGTCGAGCTCCATGCCCTCGATCCACACGTCTTCGCGGTCGGCGCCGAGGCGGTCGGAATGCGGACCGAGGGCGCGGCGGATCTGCATCAGGGCCTGGCGCAGGCTGCCCGAGGCCTGTTCGGCCCCGCGATCGGACCACAATCGGGATTCGATCCAGCGGCGGCTGCGGCGGCGTTCGGGGACCGAGGCGAGCATTGCCAGAACCGCGCGGGCCTTCACGGCGCGCGGCGTGAGATCCGAACCGTCCTCGCCCGTCAGTCGAACGCTTCCAACCAGTTGAAGTCTCATGGCATCCCAATCGCCGCTGCC
This sequence comes from Rhodobacterales bacterium HKCCE3408, assembly GCA_015689705.1. Lineage (GTDB taxonomy): Bacteria > Pseudomonadota > Alphaproteobacteria > Rhodobacterales > Rhodobacteraceae > HKCCE3408. The sequence continues at coordinate 5,551 of WVSN01000037.1, read as the reverse complement.
ATCAGTTCCATCCGTGCGTGCGCCCCGATCTGCACTATGCCGGGGGCTTCCGTGAATTGCACGTGAATCCCGCGCGTTGCGCCAGAAAACCCTTGCCGACAGGGCGCGCCTCCCGTGTTCTGGACCGGGAACGAACGGTGACGGCGGAGGGTATGGCGATGGCCGGTCTTGGAACGCAGGGTCTGCACGGCCTGCACGGATTGCATGGTTTGCACGGACTCCACGGGCTCCATGGCCTGCATGGCGGGGCGGGCGTACTTGGCCTGCACGCAACGGGCGGCGGGTCCGGATCGCTGTCGGCCGGCATGACCTTCACCGCCGAGGCGCTGACCGGCTACTGGGACGGCACCCCGGCAGAAGACTACTACAACGGCCCCGACCATTTCGGCCCTTCGGCCTCGTGGGAGGAGGAGCTTCGCCGGCTCGACTCGCTTCAGCCCGACTCCCGCATCACCGTTTTGACCGACGAAGCCTGCGGCCTGTTCAAGGTCACGCCCGACAGCGACGACCGGCTCACGCTCTGGGCGATGCGCGGCGCCGTCGGCACCGGTGGAGACGAGGCGATCACGCGCATCCTGTCGCTGAAGACACCTTCGCTCGACGCACTGAACGGGCAGTTGAGCTATCTGCGCCCCGCCGCCGACCTGCGCGGCGACCGGCTGAACGAGATCCTGAACCAGACCGGCGATCTGCTGTCGTTCTTCGGCGGCATCCAGCATCTCAATGTCTACGGCAAGCGGTGGACGGCGATCCTGCTGCATGCGCTCTACAACGCGGTCGGCGCGGCCGAACAGCGGATGAAGCACCTGTGCACCGTGGCCCGTCCGATCGATCTCGCGCCGCAGGTCCAGCCGATCATCCAGACGCCGAGCCATTCGAGCTATCCGTCGGGCCACGCGACCGAGGCGATGGCCTTCGCCGTAATGCTGGCCGCGCTGCGCCATGCCACGACCCCGTCGATCTCGGGAACACCGTTCTCCACCTGGCTGATGTCGGAGCTGGCCAAAACCGAGGCCGAGCAGTCCGATCCGGCGCAGGCCTCGCCCGACTGGCTGATGCTGCTGATGCGGCTTGCAGTGCGCATCGCTGAGAACCGGACAGTTGCCGGCGTTCATTTCCCCGTCGACTCCGCCCATGGCGCGTTGATGGGCATGGCCGTGACACTTGGCTTCGTCGCGCATTGCAGCGGCGGTGGTGCGGCCCCGACCTGGGACGTCAGCGCGAACGAGTGGTGCGCAGAGCCCGGCGATTTCACCCTGTCGCTCTGGCGCCGCAACCTCGCCGATGGCGGCGTGATCGAGCCGGGCGGCACCTACCAGACCGCCGCGACGGCGCCCTGGATGAGCCTGCCGGCGCTCTGGCAGGCCGCGATACGCGAATGGCAGGCCGGACCGGGCCAGCCATAGGAATTTCAAGAAGACCTTTTCAGCAGGAGCGGACGGGCCGAGCAAGCGGCCCGTCTTTTCCGTTTCAGAACAGGACGGAGCCCCTGGTGTAGGGTTTCTGACCTTTAAGCCGCGCCTCGCCCATGATCCGCTCCGGCACGTCGGTCTGCGACGGTTCGGTCAGGTCGGAGATCGGGATATCGGCTTGCGGCAGCGGGGGCGCGGTCGGACCCGCCTGAACGGCATAGGCGCGGGCCCAGGCCCGGGCGAGCGCGGGCGCCGCGACCGAGGTCCCGGCCAGTCGGGCGATCGCGCCCGAGACGACACCGCTTGCATAGCGCCCGAAGAGGTTCGACCCGTCCGACGCCATGGCGCCGAGATCGGGCATGGCGCTTTCCCCGGGCCGAGCGGCCGCAGCGCCGCCGATCTCGGCATCGACCGGCAGACCGGAGGCTGAATAGAGCGCGGCCGCCCGGCGGTCGGGGAAGCCGATCACGGTCTTATTCGCGGCGACGAAATTGACCGTCGGCGCGCTTGCCCCGGCATGGGCGACTGCTGTGCCCTGACGGGTGACGGGGCCGGCGGCACCGGCGGGCAGGCCGTAAGGCTCCGCCGGCCGGATCCAGTCGCGCGTGTTCTCGTCCCAGTCATATCCGTTCGGGCCGTCGAGCCAGGATTGCCGGCCGTTGATGCGGTAGCCCGCCGGCGTGTCGTCGCGCTGAACATCGGCAGTCACGAGCGCGGGGCCGCCGCTGACCTCGACCTTCCACGCGCCAGACGCCGCCGCCGGCAGCCCGCGCGGATGGCCCGTGCGGGCCGTCGCGATCAGAAGCGCCGTGGTCCGGTCGTCGCCCGGAACCTCGTCGAGCCTGAGGATCGCGGCCCAGGGCAGGCCGTCGGGGCCGTCCCACGTCCAGCCCTGCGCAGCCTCGGCCCACGTCATCGTGACAGGCGGCGGGCCGCAATGCGGCGGGGTCAGCGTTACCGAGAGCGTCCCGGCAAGGTCTTCCTCGACCCGAAGCTCCAGGAAGCTCGGCGTGAAATCCTCGGGCAGCGTGACCCAGTCGAACGCCATCGGCGCGTCGGGCGTGACGCGGGCGCGCCCGGCCAACTTCTGGCGGTGCGCGTTGCCGTAAGCGCAGGTGATCCGCAGATCGCAGCGGGCCATCAGGCGGTAGGCGGCGCATTCGTAGTCGAGCCAGCTGGCGAGGAACGCGGTCGCGTCTCCGGGTCCTGCGAGGGAACCAAGACTGAGATTGACCACAAGCGCTCCGGCCCCGTGCGGCGCATTCGCCTCGAGCGCGCGCATGATCGACCAGCGCAGCCCCTGCACGACGAACCGTCCGTTGAGCCGCCCCGACGTGTCGGCCAGCGAGATCGACGGAAGCTGCACGGCAAGCAGGCGAAGATCGTCCTCGGGCATGGCGGCATGCCGGAAATCCGCCCCGGCGGCGATGTCGAGCACATGCGCACCGTGGCTGACCCGGAAATTCGTGCTCGCCCGTTCGGTCACCGGCACGAGCCGGGCATTGGTCGCGTGATAGGTTCCGGCCTCGTCGTCACGCGCGATCAGCGCGTCGATCTGCGCGGTCTCTAGGATCATCCCGATCTCGGGCGCGCCGGGTTCGGCGGTGGCCTTGTCGCTCTGCAGCCAGACGGCGAGAAACCGGGTCTCGTCGAGCTCTCTTCGGAAGCGGGCGTTCAGGAACGGGATGCCATCGTCAATCACGCAGGTGATCGGTTTCTGCAGGGCATCACCGCGCGGCAGGCGCGGCCTCGGATCGGGGTCGGGCAGGCCGCTTGCCGCGTCGGGCGGCAGCGGCGGGCCGACATGCAGAAGCGTCACGAAGGGCAGGGCGGCGAGGATCGCGGGGATATCGCCCCGCCGGGCATAGGCGACGAGCCGGAAGCGCCAGTCCGCCAGCAGTCCCGCGTCGAGCACGGCGAGAAACTCGGTCAGAAGCCGGTCGGCCTCGTGCGGCGGGATCCTGAGCCCGGCCTGCCGGAGCGCGATGGCCCGACTGCGGGCGGCGGTCCGGGCGGCATCGGCGCCGGTCGCCTCGGGCATCCCGAGCGACAGGAAAACCGGCACGGTCTGGCCGTCCGCCGCCTCACCGGCCTGCCCGGCCTCCCAATCCGCGTAGGCGAACCCGGTTCCGCCCGTCTCGACCCAGTCCGTCATCTCGGCCCTCGTCCTCTGACCCACGCTGCCAGACTGCCAGAGCCGCGCCGTCCGGCAAAGCCAATGGCCCGGTTTCGCGGATTTTTCACGGAGACCCGGCTCCCCGGGCCGGCCGCATTCACGGCACGATAGCGCAAGGCGATGCACCCTGCACTCGAGGCTGCATCCCGCGAACAAGGGGCGGCGCGACACATGGGGAGTTGGACGATGTCGATTCATTCGGAACTGCAGACCGAGGGCCAGCGGCTGGTCATCGAACCGGCCCGGGTCAACGGCGACCTGATGCCGGCGCGATCCGCGATCAACGCCGCGCTGATCGGCATGCCCCGCGGGAGCTTCGGCCCCGAGGCCGAGGAGCCGCAGTCGACGACGTTCACGCAGCTTCTCGAGACCGCCGATCTCGGCCCCTTCACGGCGACCGGCCTTGCCCCTGCGATCCGGGCGCTCCGGGCCATCGTCACCGACATCTCGCTTGAACTGCCCGACCTCTATTCGCGCCTCGGCTGTGCGGAGATGCTCGCCTGCCGCAAGGTCCGCGGGTCGACCTCGATCATCTCGAACCATTCCTGGGGCATCGCCATCGACCTGACGATCGACGGACGCGGCACGACGGACGGCAATGACGAGGTCATGGCCGCCCTTGCGGAGCTCTGGCCGGTCTTCAATCGCCACGGCTTCTGGTGGGGCTACGGCTATGGCGTTCAGGATGCCACACATTTCGAAGCGTCTGACGGGCTGGTGCGGTCCTGGGCCGAGGCCGGGCTTCTGGGGGCGCCGGCCGATATCGTGCTGCCGCGGGCGCTGGCCTTCGGCGACCGCGGCCCGGCCGTTCTGGAATTGCAGGTCGCGCTGAACGCGGCGCTGAAGCCGCTGCGGATCGTCGAGGACGGATTGTTCGGGCCCGATACGCGAATGGCGGTCTTCGCGCTCCAGCGCGAAGCCGGCCTGCCGCCCACCGGCGCCGCACCGAAGCCGGTGCTGGCCGCGCTCGGTCTGGTCTGAGGCGGCGCCATGTCGGTCCAGCCCGAAACCACTGCCAGCGGCACCCGCGCCGGAGACTTCTATGGCGCCGGCAGCCCCGATCTGCTGGATCGCTGGAGTCCGGTCGCCGACTGGGTCTGGGAACAGGCCGATGCCGGCCTGCTGGTGCAGCCGCGGGTCGCCGCGGGCGCGCCGGGTCGCATGGCCGCGGGGCTTGACGCCTCGGGCCGCGATCTCGCCGGCATCGATTTCGCGCGTCGCGATCACCTCAACTTCTCCTCCCGCCCCGAGGTGATCGCGGCCGCGAAAGATGCGCTGAACCTCTACGGGCCGCATGCAGCCGGGCCTGCGGCCTCGGCCGGCCTCACCCGACTGACGCTGGCGCTCGAGGCGCGGATCGCGGAATTCCTGTCGCTGGCCAACGCCGTGATGTTCCCCGACGGTTGGTCGGCGGCGCTCGCGACGCTGCGGGCGCTCGTCCGGCCGGGTGACAGGGTTCTTGTCGGACCACGGCCGCCGGCAGGCGTCGCCGACGGCGCGGCGCTGGCCGGTGCGGCCCTGCACCGGCTCGAGGTCACAAGCCCCGCGCTCGTGGATATCGCCCTGCAGCAGGCGCGCGCCGACGCCCCCGCGGCAGGTCTTCTGGTCGTCGTGCAGGCTTCGGATGACGGCCGCGGCGCGCTGGCCGACCTCGTCGCGCTGCAGGCCATCTGCAACCGGCACCGGGCGACGCTGATGGTCGACGTGACCGGCGACCTCGGACTTCTGGGCCCGTCGGGCCGTGGCGTGGCGGAATTGCAGGGCGTGCTCGGCGCGATCGACGTGGTCACCGGCTGCCTTGCCCCGGTTTTCGCGTCTTCCGCCGGCTTCGCGGCCTCGGGGCACGCCGCCTTCAAGGATGCGCTCCGGTTCGGGGGCGGGCCGCAGGCCGCTGCGCCCGCGCTCGCCCCGGTCGAAGCCGCTGCGGCCATGGCTGCGCTCGATCTCAGCGAGACGGATCTCG
>WVSN01000036.1 GCA_015689705.1 Rhodobacterales bacterium HKCCE3408 | reverse complement strand
GGCCGGCGCGGCGTAGACCGGCTGCGGCGCGACCGGGGCGGGGGCCGGGCCGCCGCGGCTGACGCGCACGTTCAGGCTGTCGCCCTCGCCGTAGTCCCGTTTCACCTGAAGTTCGGTCAGGTCGTTCTCCCGCAGGAGTTCGGCCAGCGCGCGGATGAACGCCACGTCGCTGTCATGGGATTTGGTGGGCATGCAGGTCCTCGCGCAGTCTGCCGCCCGGGTGGGCCCGGGCCTCGTTCGTTTTGCGGGGCTTATACGCAAGCCCGCGGCAGGAGGAAAGCGCCGAAACCCCGGGACGCGGCCCGCAGCCCTGCCGGATTTTCCGCAAACCCTGCCTGAAAATCATGCAGATGGCTGTCGGGCCCCCGCGTTGTGAATTTTTCCTGTTGGTAAAAAATCGACGCTGTGCCAGCCTGATCGCGAATGCCGTCATCCAGCTTGGGAGTGCCAGATGACCAAGTCCATGCTCACGCCGGGCATCGCGCCGGGCCGCCTGTCGCCCGAGGACTACGCCGCGAATTTCGCCGACCTGCACGCGCCGCTCGAACCGCACGAGGCCGCGGTGGCCGCCGATCGCTGCTATTTCTGCCATGACGCGCCCTGCATCACGGCCTGCCCGACCTCGATCGACATCCCGCTGTTCATCCGCCAGATCGCGACCGGCACGCCGGAAGCCGCGGCGAAGACGATCTTCGAGCAGAACATCCTCGGCGGGATGTGCGCCCGGGTCTGTCCAACGGAAACATTGTGCGAAGAGGCCTGCGTGCGCGAGACGGCCGAGGGCAAGCCGGTCGAGATCGGGCGGCTGCAGCGCTACGCGACCGACACGCTGATGGCCGCCGGCACGCATCCCTTCACGCGCGCCGCGCCCACCGGGCGAAAGGTCGCCGTCATCGGCGCGGGACCGGCCGGCCTGGCCTGTGCGCATCGTCTCGCCCTGCATGGCCATGACGTCACGATCTTCGAGGCGCGGCCGAAAGCGGGCGGGCTCAACGAATACGGTATCGCCGCCTACAAGACGGTCGGGGATTTCGCCCAGGGCGAGCTCGACTGGCTGATGAAGATCGGCGGCATCACGCTGGAAACCGGCCGCGCGCTTGGCCGTGACCTGACGCTCGAGGCGCTGACGTCGGACTACGACGCCGTCTTCCTCGGCATGGGTCTCGGCGGTGTCAACGCGCTGCGGGCCGAGGGCGAAGCGCGGGACGGGGTCTCGGACGCGGTCGACTTCATTTCCGACCTGCGTCAGGCGAGCGACCTGTCCACGCTGCCCGTGGGCCGCAACGTCGTCGTGATCGGCGGCGGCATGACGGCGATCGACGCCGCGGTGCAGTCGAAGCTGCTCGGCGCCGAGAACGTGACGGTGCTCTATCGCCGCTCGCGCGCCGAGATGCCGGCGAGCCGTTACGAACAGGACCTCGCGGCTTCGAAGGGCGTACGTTTCGTCTTCAACGCCATGCCGGTCGCGGTGCTCGGCAACGGGGTGGCGACCATGCTGCGCGCGGAATACACGAGTGTTGCCGATGGCCGCGTGACCGGAACGGGCGAGACCTTCGACCTGCCCGCCGACCAGGTGCTGAAGGCGATCGGCCAGACGCTGACCGGCGCGCCGGACACGATCGAAATTTCCGGTGGAAAGATCGCGGTGACCGGGGCCGGCCGGACAAGCGTGGCGGGGATCTGGGCTGGCGGCGACTGTGCTTCGGGCGGCGACGACCTCACCGTGACCGCGGTGGCCGAGGGCCGGGACGCGGCCGAGGACATTCACGCGGCGCTGACGGGTGCCTGACGGGTCGGGCCCCAATGCAGGGCTCTTTCGTGATAGGATGGCGGCATTTCACTGGGATCGATCGGAGCCAGCCATGACCACCTCCACGACCGACGGCCTTCCGGGCCACTACGGCACCGGCGGCATCCTGGAGCGGATCGACGCCGGATTGCGAGAAATCGGCGTCGATCCGGCGCATCCGGATATCGATGCGCTCAAGCCAGTCGACGAATTCCATATCGGCGGGCTCGAGGCGACCTCGGCGCTGCTCGATCAGCTTCAGATCGGGCCGGAGACGCTGGTGGTCGATTTCGGCTGCGGCCTCGGCGGCACCGCGCGCCACATCGTCCACCGCTACGGATCGGCCGTCCACGGCATCGACCTGACGCCGGAATTCGTCGAGACCGGGCAGGAGATCAACACCCGGCTCGGCCTCGGCGAGCGGATCACGCTCGAGGTCGGCAGCATCCTCGACGCGCCCATTGCCGACGACGCCGCCGATCTGGTCACGCTGCTTCATGTCGGCATGAACATCGCCGACAAGCAGCGCCTCTTCGCCGAGGCCGCGCGCGTGCTGAAACCGGGCGGCATCTTCGCCGTCTTCGACATCATGGAACGCGACGGCGGCGGACACGATTTCCCGGTGCCCTGGGCCTCGACGCCCGACCAGTCCCATGTCGCCCGGCCGGAGGTCTACCGCGAGGCTGCAGCCGCCGCCGGCCTGACCCCCGTCACGGAACGCGACCGGTGGGATTTCGCGGTCGAATTCTTCACCCGCGTCGTGAAGGCCAGCGAGGAAAGCGGCCCGCCGCCGATCGGCCTGCATCTGCTGATGGGAGAGAACGCGAGAGACCGGTACATGAACGTCGTCCGCGCCACGCAGCAGGGCGTCGTCGGCCCGTGGGAGATGATCTTCCGGAAGGCGCCTGCATGACGATCTCGCGGATCAACTTCACCTCGATCCCCGCGGCCGACCAGGATCGCGCCATCGCGTTCTATACCGGCCATCTCGGCTTTGAAGTGACGCTGGACGCCCCCTACGAGGAGGGGTGGCGCTGGATCTTCCTGTCGCTGCCCGGCGCCGAGACCCGGCTGCACCTCGCCAAGTCCTCCGAGCTGAGCTGGATCGAGGGAATGCCCGCGCTGACCCTCGTCTCGGACGACGTAGACGCGGAGGCTGAACGCCTGAAGGCCGCCGGCGTCGAGATCACGATGGGCCCCGATACCGCGCCCTGGGCCCCCCAAGTGCGGTTTCTGATGATCCGCGACAGCGAAGCGAATATCGTCCTCCTGGAATCCGTGAAAGGAGCCTGAGCCATGGCCGACCTCTCGACCGACTTCCTCGGCATCAAGTCCCCCAATCCGTTCTGGCTGGCCTCGGCGCCGCCGACCGACAAGGAATACAACGTCGTCCGGGCCTTCCGGGCCGGGTGGGGCGGGGTTGTCTGGAAGACGCTCGGCGAGGACCCGCATATCGTGAACGTCAACGGGCCCCGTTACGGCGCGGTCTGGGGCGCGGACCGCAGGCTGCTTGGGCTCAACAATATCGAGCTCATCACCGACCGCCCGCTCGAGGTGAACCTGCGCGAGATCAAGCAGGTCAAGCGCGACTGGCCGGACCGGGCGATGATCGTCTCGCTCATGGTCCCCTGCGAGGAACAGGCGTGGAAAGCGATCCTTCCGCTGGTCGAGGAGACCGGCGCGGACGGGATCGAGCTGAACTTCGGCTGCCCGCACGGCATGTCCGAACGCGGCATGGGATCGGCCGTGGGGCAGGTGCCGGAATACATCGAGATGGTCACCCGCTGGTGCAAGCAGAACACCCGGATGCCGGTCATCGTGAAGCTGACGCCGAACATCACCGACATCCGCAAACCGGCACGCGCGGCGAAGGCCGGCGGGGCGGATGCGGTGTCGCTGATCAACACGATCAACTCGATCACGTCCGTCAACCTCGACAGCTTCAGCCCCGAACCCTCCATCGACGGCAAGGGCAGCCATGGCGGCTATTGCGGCCCGGCGGTGAAGCCGATCGCGCTGTCCATGGTCTCGGAGATCGCCCGCGACGCGGAGACGGCCGGCCTGCCGATCAGCGGCATCGGTGGCGTGACCACCTGGCGCGACGCGGCCGAGTTCCTCGCGCTCGGCGCGGGCACGGTGCAGGTCTGCACCGCGGCCATGACCTACGGCTTCAAGATCGTCGACGAGCTGAAATCCGGCCTCAGCCAGTATCTCGACGAGAAGGGCATGACGCTTGCCGATCTCGTCGGCCGCGCCGTGCCGAACGTCACCGACTGGCAGCACTTGAACCTCAACTACGTCGCCAAGGCCCGGATCGACCAGGACGCCTGCATCAAGTGCGGCCGTTGCTACGCGGCCTGTGAAGACACCTCGCACCAGGCCATTTCGATGTCTCCCGACCGGACCTTCGAGGTGATCGATGCCGAATGCGTGGCCTGCAATCTCTGCGTGAACGTCTGCCCGGTCGAGGGCTGCATCACGATGGAACCGCTGGCCGCCGGCACGGTCGATCAGCGCACCGGCCGCGTGGTCGAGGCCGATTATGCCAACTGGACCACGCATCCGAACAACCCGGCGGCGGTGAAGGCTGCCGAATAGGTGGCCATCATCAACCTCACGCGCTGGCCCGCGATCTTGATCCTCGCGCTCGCGGGTGGCGCCGCCACGGCCTTCGCCTTCGTCACCGCGAACCTGTTCACGCAGGCCATGGCGAATGTGGGGTTCATCCGGCAGCACGGCTACATGGCGATCGAGGAGGGGGCGCTGATCCAGCTCTCGCTCCTCGGGTTCTGGGGCCTTCTGGCGCTGATCGCCTACCTCGTCTTCAAGGCCTGCGAAGTCGAACTGATGTTCCGTTACTTCAACTGGGCCAAGCGCGGGGAACAGCCGGAACGGCGGCGGTTCCGCTTTCGCCGGAATTCCTGACGGCGGCTTACCAGCCTTCTTCGGTTACGATCCGGTCTTCGGGAACGCCGAGTGACTTGGCGGCGTCGCGCACCGCATCCACAAGACCCTGCGGACCGCAGATGTAGAGGTGCGGCGTGTCCGGGCCGACATGCCCGTCCAGGAAATCCCTGTCGACCGGGCCGTCCGGCAGGTCATCCTGCGCATCGGTGACGAAGGTCGTCCTAAGGCCGGGCATCGCCTCCCAGTCCTCGCGCAGGATGATGTCGCGTTCGGCCTTGTTGGCGAAGATCAGGTGGCAATCCTCCGCGCCATCCGTCCGGGCCCGCGACCGCAGAAGCGCGATGAACGGCGTGATGCCGGCACCGCCCGCGACGAACGTGCCCGGCCCGTGATCGGTGATCGCACCGAAGGGGTCGCTCAGCGTCACGTTCTCGCCCGGGGTCAGCGTTGCGATCTGTTCCGTCACACCGTCATGCTCGGGATAGATCTTGATGACGAATTCCAGAAGCGGTTCACCCGGCATCGAGACCATCGTGAACGGGCGGCCTTCGTCACGCCACCCGTCCCGCATCAGCGTCAGCTCTGTCGCCTGGCCGGGTTGGAACTCGAAATCGCGCGGTCGGTCGAAGGTGAGACGCCGCGTGTCGTGCGTGACGTCCGAAATTTCCTTGAGGGGCAGGGTATGGCTCATGTGCTCGTGTCTCCGTCAATGCGGAGAAACGCGCGGTGTCCGGCGAAGGTTCCGGGTCGTCTACGGGGCCAGCATCCGGCGGAAGAGCCGGTCGAGATGCTCCTCGGCCTCGGCGAACGGATCGCGGCCGTCACCGAGCACCGCGCGCACCTGCACGTCGAAATCGGCGTAGTGCTGCGTCAGCGACCAGATCGAGAAAATCAGGTGATGCGGGTCGACCGGCGCGATCCGGCCCGCCTCGGCCCAGTCGCCGATCACGGTCGCCTTCGCATCGACCAGCGGCCGGAGGACGGATTCCAGTTCGGGCCGCATATGCGGCGCGCCCTGTACGATCTCGTGTGCGAAAAGCCGGCTTTCGCGCGGCATCTCGCGGCTCATCTGAAGCTTGCGCCGGACATAGCCGAGGATCTCCTCGACCGGGTCGCCATCGGCCCTGATCTCGCGCAGGGGATCGAGCCAGATATCCATGAGCTGCGACAGAAGCGTCAGGTGGATCGCTTCCTTTGACTTGAAATAATACAGCAAATTCGGCTTCGACATGCCCGCCTCGGCGGCGATCTGGTCGAGGGTCGCGGCCCCGAAGCCCTGGCGCGAGAACACCTCGAGCGCGGCGTCGAGGATCGCGAGATGGTTCTTGCGCTGGATACGGGTGCGCGGTTCCTGAACTGTCATTTCGGGATCATGGCAGACAAGCCGCGCGCGCGGCAAGCCATTCCGCGCCTGCCGCCGGTGCAGGCGAACCTGCCTGTTTCGGGATCATTTGCCTTGCGATGCGGCAGCGCCTGTCGTTCAATTCGTTGACGCCGGCGACCGGATCGATACAGTCGATCCTGACCGGACGGTCAGAAATTCCGAGCGCCGCCGATGCGCGGCCCGACCGAGGAAAATCATGGCACTCGACCGCAATACCGTCCCGAACGATCTCTCCGCCTTCTGGATGCCGTTCACCGCGAACCGGCAGTTCAAGGAAACCCCGCGCATGTTCGTCGCGGCAGAGGGCATGCATTACACCACTGCCGACGGGCGCCAGGTGCTCGACGGCACCGCCGGGCTCTGGTGCTGCAATGCCGGGCACAAGCGGCCTAAGATCGTCGAGGCGATCCAGAAGCAGGCGGCCGAGCTCGACTACGCCCCGGCCTTCCAAATGGGCCACCCGAAGGCCTTCGAACTGGCCAGCGCCGTCCGCGACATGGCGCCCGAGCCGTTCGAGCATGTCTTCTATACCAATTCCGGGTCGGAAAGCGTCGAGACCGCGCTGAAGATCGCCATCGCCTACCAGCGCGCGATCGGGCAGGGGACGCGGACGCGCCTGATCGGGCGCGAGCGGGGCTATCACGGCGTGAACTTCGGCGGCATCTCCGTCGGCGGGATCGTCAACAACCGCAAGTTCTTCGGCTCGCTCCTGACCGGCGTCGACCACCTGCCGCACACGCATCTGAAGGAAAACGCCTTCACCCGCGGCCAGCCCGAGCATGGCGCGAACCTCGCCGACGAGCTCGAGCGGATCGTGGCGCTGCACGGGCCCGAGACCATCGCCGCCGTCATCGTCGAGCCGATGGCCGGCTCGACCGGCGTGCTACTGCCGCCGAAGGGTTACCTCGAACGCCTGCGCGAGATCACGAAGAAGCACGGCATCCTGCTGATCTTCGACGAGGTCATCACCGGATTCGGCCGCCTCGGCTCCAGCTTCGCGGCCGAGCATTTCGGCGTCATGCCGGACATGATCACCTGCGCCAAGGGCCTGACCAACGGGGTCATCCCGATGGGCGCCGTGCTGGCCACGAGCCAGATCCACGACGCCTTCATGCAGGGCCCGGAGCACATGATCGAGCTCTTCCACGGCTACACCTATTCCGGCAACCCGATCGCCTGCGCGGCGGGTCTGGCGACGCTCGAGACCTACAAGGAAGAGGGCCTGTTCCAGCGCGCCGCCGATCTCGCGCCCTACTGGGAAGACGCACTGCACTCGCTCAAAGACCATCCGCATGTTATCGACGTGCGCAACATGGGCCTCATCGGTGCGGTCGAACTCGACCCGATCGCCGGCGATCCCACCAAGCGCGCCTTCCAGGCCTTCCTCGACTGCTACGACAAGGGCTGCCTGATCCGGACGACCGGCGACATCATCGCCATGTCGCCGCCGCTGATCATCGAGAAGGCGCATATCGACCAGCTCATCGGCACGCTCGGGGACGTGCTGAAGACGCTGCACTGAAGGACTGAACGAACAGGGGGACAGGCATGCCGGCACCCGGCGAGAACCTGCGGATCAACGGCGAGCGCCTCTGGGACTCGCTGATGGAGATGGCCAAGATCGGACCCGGTGTTGCCGGTGGAAACAACCGCCAGACGGTGACCGACGCCGACGCCGAAGGCCGCGCGCTGTTCCGGAAATGGTGCGAGGACGCCGGATGCACCATGGGCGTCGACCAGATGGGCACGATGTTCGCCCGTCGCGAAGGCACCGATCCCGACGCGCTTCCGGTCTATGTCGGCAGCCATCTCGACACGCAGCCCACGGGTGGCAAGTACGACGGCGTGCTCGGCGTGCTCGGGGGGCTCGAGGTGATCCGCACGCTCAACGATCTCGGCATCAAGACAAAGCATCCGATCGTCGTGGTCAACTGGACGAACGAGGAGGGGACGCGCTTCGCCCCCGCCATGCTCGCCTCCGGCGTCTTCGCTGGGCGCCACACGCTCGACTGGGCCTATGACCGGACCGACGCCAAGGGTCTGAAATTCGGCGACGAACTGGAGCGGATCGGCTGGAAGGGCGAGGAGGAGGTCGGCAATCGCAAGATGCATGCCTTCTTCGAGCTGCATATCGAACAGGGCCCGATCCTCGAAGCCGAGGGCAAGGATATCGGCGTCGTCACCCACGGGCAGGGCCTGCGCTGGATCGAATGCACGGTGACGGGGAAGGAGAGCCATACCGGCTCCACGCCCATGCACATGCGGAAGAATGCCGGCCGCGGCCTCGCGCAGCTGACCGAGCTCGTCCACGAGATCGCGATGAGCCACCAGCCCAATGCTGTCGGCGCCATCGGCCATATCGACGTCTATCCCAACAGCCGCAACGTGATCCCGGGCAAGGTCGTCTTCACGATCGACTTCCGGTCGCCCGATCCGGAAAAGCTGCACGGGATGGAGGCGGAGTTCTACGAGCGCGCCCCGGCGATCTGCGAGGCGCTCGGCGTGACGCTGGAACACCAGGTCGTCGGCCAGTTCGAGCCGCCCGCCTTCGACGAGGGCTGCGTGCAGAAGATTCGCGACGCGGCCGAACGGCTCGGCTACAGCCACATGGATATCGTCTCGGGCGCCGGACACGACGCCTGCTGGATCAACGACGTGGCGCCGACCGCGATGGTCATGTGCCCCTGCGTCGACGGCCTCAGCCACCACGAGGCCGAGGAAATCTACCCCGAATGGGCCCGGGCCGGGACGGATGTCCTGTTCCACGCGGTCGTGGACACAGCGGAGATCGTTGCATGAAGGTCGTCTCGAAACTTGTTGTTCCGGCGGCACTTCTCGCCCTGTCCGGCTGCGTCACCACGACCCCGGAGGGCGAATTCGCCGAGGTCAGCGACGAGGTGCGCCAGATCGCGGCACCGGGCCAGAACCTCAGCGCCGTCCGGCTTCAGGACGATGGCTGTTACTGGTGGCTCTACGAGGGGCCGGTCGAGACCACGTACATACCGCTCGAAACCCGCGAGGGGCGGTTGATCTGCACGAGAGGGTGAGACCATGTCGAAAGTGATCAAGGGCGGGACCGTTGTCACCGCCGACCGTCAGTTCAAGGCCGACGTCCTGATCGAGGGCGAGCAGATTGCCGAGATCGGCGAGAACCTGAAGGGCGACGAGGTCATCGACGCGTCCGAGGCCTATGTCATCCCGGGCGGGATCGACCCGCACACGCACCTGGAGATGCCCTTCATGGGGACCACGGCGGCCGAGACCTTCGAGTCCGGCACCTGGGCGGCGGCGGCCGGCGGCACGACGATGCTGATCGACTTCTGCCTGCCGGGCGAGGACGGCTCGATCAAGAACGCGATCAACGAATGGCACCGCAAGTCGGCGCCGCAGATCTGTTCCGACATTGGCTACCACATGGCCATCACCGGCTGGAACGAGACCATCTTCAACGAGATGAAGGACGCCGTGGACATGGGCGTCAATTCGTTCAAGCATTTCATGGCCTACAAGGGCGCGCTGATGGTCGAGGACGACGAGATGTTCGCCTCCTTCGCGCGCTGCAAGGAGCTTGGCGCCCTGCCCATGGTCCATGCCGAAAACGGCGACGTGGTGGACCTGCTTCAGAAGAAGATGATCGAGCTCGGCATCACCGGGCCCGAGGGGCACGCCCTGTCACGTCCGCCCGAGGTCGAGGGCGAGGCGGCGAACCGCGCCATCATGATCGCCGATGCGGTCGGCACGCCGCTTTATATCGTCCACGTGTCCTGCGAGCAGGCGCACGAGGCGATCCGGCGCGCGCGCCAGAAGGGGATGCGCGTCTATGGCGAGCCGCTGGCGCAGTTCCTCTGCCTCGACGACAGCGAATATCTCAACAAGGACTGGCTCCACGCCGCGCAGCGGGTGATGTCGCCGCCGTTCCGCTCGAAGGAGCACCAGGAGGGGCTGTGGAACGGCCTCGCCGCCGGGTCGCTGCAGGTGATCGCGACGGACCATGCCGCGTTCAACTCCGAACAGAAGAAGATGGGCGCGAAGGACTTCCGCTTCATCCCGAACGGGACCGGCGGGCTCGAGGAGAGGCTCGCGGTGATCTGGACCTACGGGGTCGAGACCGGGCGGCTGACGCCCGAGGAATTCGTCGCCACGACTTCGACCAACATCGCCAAGATCCTGAACGTCTACCCGAGGAAGGGCGCGCTGGTGCCCGGGGCGGATGCCGACGTGGTGGTCTGGGATCCCAAGCAGTCCAAGACGCTGAGTGCCTCGACGCAGAAATCGGTGCTCGATTACTCGGTGTGGGAGGGCATGAAGGTGACCGCGCAGGCGCGCTACACGCTGTCCCGCGGTGACGTGATCTGGGCCTGGGGCCAGAACAGCCAGCCGCAGCCCGGCCGCGGCAAGTTCGTCCCGCGCCCCGCGTTCAGCTCGGCCGCCAAGGCCTTGTCGAAGTGGAAGGAACTGAATTCCCCGCGCAAGGTCGAGCGCGATCCGCTGAACATCCCGGCGGGGATTTGATGAACCAAGCCGCGGCTGTGAGCGATCCGGCACCGGTGATCCAGGCGCGGCATCTGGACCTGACGTTCCAGACCGCGGACGGGCCGGTGCAGGCGTTGAAGGACGTGACCCTTTCGATCGGGAAGGGTGAGTTCGTCTCGTTCATCGGGCCGTCCGGCTGCGGCAAGACCACGTTCCTGCGGGTGATCGCAGCGCTCGAAAGCCCGACGGGCGGATCGATCACCGTCAACGGGATGACCCCGGACGAGGCGCGGCGGAAACGGGCCTATGGCTATGTTTTCCAGGCGGCGGGGCTGTATCCGTGGCGCACGATCGAGCGCAACATCCGGCTGCCGCTGGAGATCATGGGATATTCGGCGGCGGAGCAGGAAAATCGCGTGAAGAACGTCCTGCAACTCGTTGATCTGGAAGGGTTTGGTCGGAAGTATCCGTGGCAGCTTTCGGGCGGGATGCAGCAGCGGGCCTCGATCGCGCGGGCGCTGGCCTTCGATGCCGATCTCCTGCTGATGGACGAGCCGTTCGGCGCGCTTGACGAGATCGTGCGCGACCACCTGAACGAACAGCTTCTGGCGCTGTGGAAACGGACCCAGAAGACCATCGGGTTCGTCACCCACTCGATCCCGGAAGCCGTTTACCTGTCTACGAAAATCGTCGTCATGTCGCCGCGTCCGGGACGGATCACCGATGTCATCGAAAGCGACCTGCCGGACGAGCGGCCGCTGGAGATCCGGGACAGCGCGGCGTTCCAGAGGATCGCGACGCGGGTGCGCGAAGGGCTGCGGGCGGGGCATGCCTATGACGATTAACCTTTGCCGAATCCGGGATGATGCAAACGGTATTGATTCCGCGTTGATCCCGTATGCCTCCGGGCCCGTTAACCTTTGGGCCCGCCGATGAGCGAAGCGGTGAACGCCACGACCCGGACGGGAACAGGCGCCGCCGCCTTCGGGCTTCTGCGGGGCGGGGCCTCCGCCGTACTGCCGGTGGCCACCGTCGTCGCCGTGATCGTGGCGATCTGGTACGCCGCCTGCATCCCGCTCAACAGTGCGTGGCTGATCGACCGGGCCGGGCCGGAGGCCGAACTTTCCACTGGTGACATTCTGGCCGGCGTCTTCAACCAGGAGCGCCCGGTCATCCCCGCGCCACACCAGGTGGCCACCGAGCTCTGGAATACCGCCGTGGCCGAGCCGCCGATGATCGAGCGGCGCGACGAGCTTCGGGGCAATCCGCGCAGCCTCGTCTTCCACGCCTGGCAGACCATGGCGCCGACCATTCTCGGTTTTCTCGTCGGCACCTTCGCCGGCATCTGCCTGGCCATCGGGATCGTCCACAACCGGGCGATGGATCTGAGCGTCATGCCCTGGGCCATCGCCAGCCAGATGGTGCCGATCCTCGCCATCGCGCCGATGATCATCGTGGTGCTGAACGCGGTCGGCATCGAGGGGCTGCTGCCGAAATCGCTGATCTCGGCCTATCTGAGCTTTTTCCCGGTCGTCGTCGGCATGGTGAAAGGCCTGCGCAGTCCGGGGGCGATGGATCTCGACCTGCTCGCCACCTATTCGGCGAGCGCGGCGCAGACGCTGCGGAAACTGCGGCTGCCGGCCTCGCTGCCGTTCCTGTTCACCTCGCTCAAGGTCGGGATCGCCGCGTCGCTCGTCGGCGCCATCGTGGCCGAACTGCCGACCGGCGCACGCTTCGGCCTCGGCGCGCGGCTGCTGACCGGGAGCTACTACGGCCAGACGATCCAGATCTGGTCGGCGCTGTTCATGGCGGCGATCTGCGCGGCGCTGCTGGTCGGGCTTCTCGGCTGGATCGAGAAAATCACGCTGCGCCGCATGGGGCTGGCGCAATGACGGCGCTGCGGGGACAGATCCTTCTTCCGGCCATTGGTGCGGCGCTCGTGCTGATGGCGCTCTTGAGCGACATGCGCCTCGCGCTCGTGCTCGCGGTCTGGTTCGGCGCCTGGGCGGTGAACGCGCTGATCGCCGGGACGGGGCGGGGCGCGGGTGTGCGATTCCTCGTCCCGGTCCTGTTCGGCGCGACGCTGATCGGGCTGTGGGAACTGGCCGTCCGGCTCTTCGAGGTTTCGCCCGTCATCCTGCCGCCGCCCTCGGCCATCGCCGAGAGCATCGCGGCCGAGACCGACATTCTGTGGGCCGACTTCCGGCAGACCGTGCTGAAGGGCGCGCTGTCGGGTCTGGCCATCGGCTGCGGGGCGGCGGTGCTGACGGCACTGGCCATCGACCGGTCCGATTTTCTCAAGCGCGGGCTGCTGCCCGTCGGCAATTTCGTCGCCGCGCTGCCCATCGTCGGCACCGCGCCGATCTTCGTGATGTGGTTCGGCTTCGGCTGGCAGTCGAAGGCGGCGGTCGTCTTGGCGATGGTCTTCTTCCCGATGCTCGTGAACATGGTCGAGGGCCTGCGCGCCACCGACCGGCTGAGCCGGGACCTGATGCACACCTACGCGGCCAGCTACGGCCAGACGCTGATGAAACTGCGCCTGCCGGCCGCGCTGCCATTTTTGTTCAACGGGTTAAAAATCTGCTCGACCCTTGCGCTCATCGGCGCGATCGTCGCCGAATTTTTCGGCTCTCCGGTCCTCGGCATGGGCTTTCGGATCAAGACCTCTTTCGGGGCGCTCGATCTGCCGATGGTGTGGGCCGAGATCGCGGTCGCCGCCGTCGCCGGCTCGGCGCTCTACGGGCTGATCGCATGGGTCGAACGGCAAATGACCTTCTGGCATCCGTCTCAACGAAGATAACCAACGGAGGAAAGACCATGAAACAGGGACTAATCGCCGGCGCTTTCGCGCTGGTCGCCACCGGGGCGATGGCCCAGGACGAGGTGACGCTGCAGCTGCAATGGGTCACGCAGGCCCAGTTCGCGGGCTACTACGTCGCGCTCGAGAACGGGTATTACGAGGAAGAGGGGCTGGACGTCATCATCCAGCCCGGCGGCCCGGACATCGCGCCGCCGCAGGTGCTGGCCGGCGGGGGCGCCGACGCCATGCTGAACTGGATGCCGTCGGCGCTGGCCGCGCGGGAACGCGGGCTGCCGGTGGTCAACATCTACCAGCCCTTCGTGCGGTCGGGCCTGCAGCTGACCTGTTGGGCCGATAGCGGGATCGAGTCGCCCGAGGACCTCGCCGGTCACTCGGTCGCGCACTGGTTCTTCGGCAACGAATACACCTTC
The DNA here is from genome assembly GCA_015689705.1 of Rhodobacterales bacterium HKCCE3408. GTDB lineage: Bacteria > Pseudomonadota > Alphaproteobacteria > Rhodobacterales > Rhodobacteraceae > HKCCE3408. The sequence goes on along the minus strand of WVSN01000036.1, from coordinate 2,279 downwards.
CTCGGCTGGATGAACCAGCTCGGCATCCCGGTCGACGGGTCCGACGAGGGCGTGACGCTGCTGCAGGCCGGCTTCAACGTCGATCCGCTGCTGCAGCGGCAGGCGGACTGCATCTCGACCATGACCTACAACGAATACTGGCAGATCATCGATGCCGGCGTGTCGCCGGACGAGATCGTGAACTTCCGCTATTCGGAGTACGGCGTGGACACGCTGGAAGATGGGCTCTGGGTGCTCGAGGACAATCTCGACGATCCGGAGTTCTTCGACAAGATGGTCCGGTTCGTGCGCGCCTCGCAGCGCGGATGGGAATGGGCGGCCGAGAACCCGGACGAGGCGGCGATGATCGTGCTGTCCTATGACGAGACCGGCGCCCAGACCGAGCAGCACCAGAAGCGGATGATGGGCGAGATCGCCCTGCTGGTCGATGCCGGCGGCGGGCGGCTGGACGAGGAATCGTACCAGCGGACCGTCGACACGCTGCTGGCCGGCGGCGATGCGGTCATCACCCAGGAGCCCGAGGGGGCCTTCACCCACGCGGTGACCGACGAGGCGCTGCAGTAACAGCGCCCGCGCCTAGGCGCGCAGGTCGATACTACCGGGAGGCGGCGGATCGGGAACATCCGCCGCCTTCGCCTTTGGTGAGGGCGGACCGGCCGGGATCGGCGGCGCCTCGGTTCGATCGGGGGCAGGCGTGCGGTCGGTGTCGGCGGCCGGTTCAGGCGGGATGGCGGGCAGGGGGTCGCGCGGCGGCTCCGGCGGTTCGGTCCCGGCGTCGCCCTGGCCGCCGCGCAGCTCCTCGAGCGAGACGATGGGGTCCGGGATGCGGGCGGTCGGACGGTCCGGGTCGATGATGTCGGCATCGCCGACGACCCGCGTGTCGAGCGGCGGGAAGCCGAGGGCCGGCGGGCCCGCGATCCGGTCCATCGCCGCGCGGGCCAGCGCCTCGGCCCGCGATGCTGTTTCGGCGGACGCCTGGCCGTCGGCGTCCATCGCGGCGTCTTCGGCGCCGGCGGCCGGCCTGATCTCCGGCAGGTCGCGCGGGCGTTCGACCGGTGATACCGGCAGGAAAATCATCGGAAGCGTGGTTTGCATCTGACCAGCCTCGCTTGCCTCACATCAGGCCCCGACCCGATCGCGACTCATAGGGCAGGCCACGTTACCGGCAGGTTAACGGTCGGGGGCGGCAGCTGGCCGTTTTTGGACAATCCGCGCGATCGCTCTGGATTTCGCCGCGGCGGCTTGTAAAAACCGTTTACAAGAGCCGTGCGACCGCGGCGCGCCAGGGGCCGTTCGACCGATGACACGCCAGAGCCGCCAGACCCGATCCGGACAGACCGGCAGCCGCATCCGCGACCGGCGCAGCGCGCTCGGGTTGAAGCAGGCCGATCTGGCGCGGGACGTCGGCATCAGCCCGAGTTACCTCAACCTCATCGAGCATGACCGCCGCCGGATCGGCGGCAAGCTTCTGGTCGATATCGCCCGCGTGCTGAAGGTCGAGCCCGCCATCCTGTCCGAAGGGGCCGAAGCCGCGATCACCGAGAGCCTGCGCGCCGTGGCCGCCGGGATGGGGCGTTCCGGGTCCGGCCCGATGCCCGAGACCGACCGGATCGATGCGCTGGTGGCGCGGTTCCCGGGATGGGCGCGGGCGCTGGCCGAGCAGCAGCGCCGCATCGCCGCGCGCGACGCCGTGGTCGCCGGCCTGCGCGACCGGCTGCGCCACGATCCGGTGCTGGCCGAGGCCATGCACGAGATGCTGTCCGGCGTCTCGGCCATCCGCGCCACCGCCGGGATTCTCGCCGAGGACCGGGCGCTCGACCCGCAATGGACGGCGCGCTTCCACCGCAACCTCAACGAAGAGGCCGAGAGGCTGTCGGACCGGGCGACGGCGCTTCTGCGGCATTTCGAAGTGGCCGAGACGACAGGGGTCGAGGCCGCGCCGGGCACGCTGCCCGAGGATGCGGTGGAGGCGCTGCTCGACCGGGCGGGGCATCATTTTCCGGCAATCGAGGCGCGCGGGGCCGAGGCCATCGACGATGTGCTTGGCGGGGCGGAGGGCCTGCCCGACGGGCCGGCGCGCGATCTCGCCCGGGCGACGCTGGCCGCCTATGCCGCCGATGCCGCGCGGCTGCCGATCGACCGCTTCGCGCCGGCCGCCGAGGCCGCCGAGTACCGGCCCGAACCGCTTTACGCGATGGCGGGCGGGGACGTGGCGCTGGTGTTGCGGCGGATGGCGACACTGCCGCCGGGCGCACCGGATTTCGGGCTGGCCACGGTGG
>WVSN01000035.1 GCA_015689705.1 Rhodobacterales bacterium HKCCE3408 | reverse complement strand
AGGTCGGAAACGTCCGTGTCGTAGACGCGGATGGTCAGAACGTGGTCCATGACATTCCATTTGCGTTCGCCTTTCACGCCTTTCATCCAGACGGCGAGTGGATGTTGGGGAACTAGTCGTTGATGGGTTCGCACGCGAAGCCAGCCCTCGACGGCCTGCCGCTTCACCTTCGGATGCTCATGGAAGCTGCCAGTCTTGGTTTCGACCCGTAAACTGACGCATCGGAAGACTTTGAATTCGTGCTTCCAGTGAGCAGCCCTCATGGGCGCAAGTACCAAACCAAATAGTGGAATCCAATCAACCCTCACCGCATTCCAGTTATCAAACGCTGTGGCCGCTGTTTCAGTTTGTCGCTCGAAGTTTCAGGCGACAGACAAACCCGCTTCAGAGAGTCCATCCAGCCGCGGCATGAGGGCGAGTAACTGCTGGGTATACGGGTGTCGCGGCGAGGTGAAGATCGCCTCAGTGTCGGCCACCTCGACAAGCTGGCCGTCCTTCATCACGCCAACGCGGTCGCACATCTGGCGCACCACTGGCAGGTCGTGGCTGATAAATAGCATCGTAAGGTTCAGGTGCTCCTGAAGATCCTTAAGGATGTTCAGAATCTGGGCTTGGATGGAGACGTCGAGCGCCGACGTCGGCTCATCGCAAATGAGAAACTTGGGTTGCGTAGCCAGCGCACGGGCAATCGAGATGCGCTGTCGCTGGCCGCCGGAAAACTCGTGCGGGTATCTCAGTCCCGCCTCGGCGCCAAGGCCTACACGGTCCAGCAACTCGTCCACCCGCGCCTTAAGAGCCGCACCCGATAGGATGCCGTGATGCCGGGCGGGTTCGGCCACAATTGCGTCGACGCGCATTCGCGGGTTCAGCGAAGAATAGGGGTCTTGGAAGATCATCTGAATATCGCGCCGGTACCAATCCGGGACATTCCGCTTGCCCTCGGTCACATCCTTGCCACGGTACCGAACGGCCCCGTCGTCGACCGGGTAGAGCCCGGCGATCATGCGCGCGATAGTCGATTTTCCCGATCCACTTTCGCCGACGAGCCCGAACACTTCGCCCTGCCGGATATCGAACGTCGCGGTGTCGACAGCCGTGAAGTATTCGCGTCGCGACGGCAGGATGGCGCCTTTGGACAGGAAGCGCTTGGTGATGCCGTCGGCTTCGATGAGCGGCTGACCGCGCTCCGAGGCGTCGATAGGCCAACTGCGCGCCAAATCCTCGATGCGAAATTCGGTAACGCGCCCGCCGTAGGAAATGAGCGGAAAACGTGCGAGCTTGACCGTCGGCCGCGGGACCGCGGCGATCAGCGACTTGGTGTAAGGATGCTGTGGGTGGCCGAGCACTTCCACTGTCGCCCCGCTTTCCACGACCTCGCCCCGGTACATGACCGTCACCTTGTCGGTCGTGTCGGCGATCACGCCCATGTCGTGGGTGATTAGGATGACGCCCACCTGCCGCTCACGCGTGAGTTCCTTGATTAGATCGAGGATCTGGGCCTGAATCGAGACGTCCAGCGCGGTCGTGGGTTCGTCGGCTATGATGACGTCGGGCTCCGAACAGAGCGCCAGCGCGATCACCACCCGTTGTCGCATCCCGCCGGAGAACTGGTGCGGGTACTGGTTCACCCGCTCGCGCGGTTTCGGGATGCCGACGCGGTCGATCAGGTCCACGGCCCGCGCCTCGGCATCCCTGTCGGACAGCTTCAGATGGGCCTGGATCGTCTCGACCAGTTGCTGCTTGACCGTGAAGAGCGGGTTGAGCGAGGTCAGAGGGTCCTGGAAGATCATCGAGATCTTCCGTCCCCGCAGCCCCCGCATCGCGTCTGCGTCGAGGCCAGATATTTCCTCGCCCCGGAAGCGGATGATGCCGCCCGCGATGCGGCCGGGGCGTTCGAGCAGCCCCATGACGGCCGCGCCGATGGTGGATTTGCCCGCGCCGCTTTCGCCGACGAGCCCGTGGATCTGCCCGGGCTCCACGGTGAGATGAGCGTCCTTTACCGCCACGAAGGTCCTGCGGCGTGTCGGGAATTCGACCGTGAGGTTTTCGATTTCCAGAAGCGCCATCAGCGGAGCCTCGGGTTCAGGGCGTCGCGCAGCCAGTCACCGAGCAGGTTGACCGACAGCGCCAGCGCCAAAAGCGTGCAGGCCGGGAAGAACAGGATCCACCACTCCCCCGAGAACAAGAATCCCTGGCCTATCCGAATCAGCGTGCCGAGCGACGGCTCCGTTGGCGGTGCGCCGACGCCGAGAAACGACAGCGTCGCCTCGGCGATGATCGCGAGCGCAAGCGAGATGGTGGCGATGACCAGCACAGGAGACAGCACGTTCGGCAGGATGTGGCGCAGCATAATCGCGAAGGGTGAGCGTCCGATCAGGCGTGCTGCCTGCACGTATTCCTTCGACTTCTCGACCAGCGTCGCCCCACGGACGACGCGCGCGAACTGTACCCAGTCGGAAAGTCCGATGGCCAGGATCAGAACCCAGATCGCCATCTGATCGCGGTATTCGGGGGGGGTGATCCCCTTCGCGATGCCGAAGATGAGCATCGCCACGAGGATCGCGGGGAACGTCAGCTGTACGTCGGCGATCCGCATGATGACCGTTTCAGTCATGCCGCCGACATAGCCCGCTACCAGCCCGAGCGTCACACCGAGGATCAGCGCAAGCGCCACCGCCGCGAAGCCCACGAAAAGCGAGATGCGCAGGCCGAACAAAATGGTCGAGAACACGTCGCGGCCCTGGTCGTCGGTGCCGAGCAGGAACGTCTCGCCGGTAAAGGCATTGGCCTCTCCCGGCGGCGTGAAGCCGTTCATCAGGTTCAGCGTGCCGGGATCGAACGGATCGTAGGGTGCCACGAGCGGCGCGAAAACGGCCGACAGGACGAGGAGCAGGACGACCGCGAACGAGATCAGTGCAACCGGTGACCGTCGGAAGGAATAGGCGAGGTCGCTGTCCCAAGCAATTGCGATGCGGGACCGGGCGCGTTCGGTCTGGACGGAGTTGGGTGAGGGGGTGTCAGTCATGTCTGCGCCCTTACGCCCTGAGCCGCGGGTCGATCGCAACGTAGAGCAGATCGACGACCAAGTTGATGCCGACGAACATGACCGAGATCAGCATGAGATAGGCCGCCATCACGGGGATGTCTACGAACTGGATCGCGTTGATGAAAAGGAGTCCGACGCCCGGCCACTGGAATACGGTCTCGGTGATGATGGCGAAGGCGATGATGGAGCCGAGCTGGAGGCCCGTAACGGTGATGACGGGCACGAGCGTGTTCTTCAGCGCGTGCCGAAAGTGGATTGCGCGGTCCCTCAGCCCGCGCGCTCGGGCGAAGCGGATGTAGTCTTGGCGCAGGACCTCCAGCATTTCGGAGCGCACCAGCCGCATGATGAGCGTCATTTGGTAGAGTCCAAGCGTGATCGACGGCAAGATGAGCGCCACGAGCCCCGACTGGGTCAGGAAGCCAGTCGACCAGCCGCCCAAACGGACCACGTCTCCGCGACCGAAACTCGGCAGCCAGGACAGCTCGACCGCGAAGACGTAGATCAACAGGATGCCGATCAGGAAGGTCGGCAACGACACGCCCACGAGCGACAGGGTCATGATCGCGTTCGCCGCGAAGCCGTCGCGCCGGATGGCCGTGAAGATGCCCATTACGATCCCGAAGATCAGCGCGAAAGCACCGGAGACGGCGGCAAGCTCAAGGGTTGCCGGCAGGCGCTCGGCGATGATCTCGGCGACCGGACGGCCCTGCCGGTATGAGATCCCGAGGTCGCCCTGAACGGCGCGGACGAGGAAATCCCAATACTGGACAAAAAAGGGTTTGTTCAGTCCCAGTGTCTCTCGGAGCCGCTCGATGTCCTGCATTGTTCGCTCCTGGCCGAGCATCGTGTCGATCGGATCGCCGACAAACCGGAACATCGCGAACGCCACGAGGCCAACCACCAAGAGCACGAGCACCGACTGGAAGACCCGTCTTAGGATGTAGCTGAGCATCTGCCTCGCTTTCCTGTTCGCGTGAAAGGCTCGTGCCTCCGCACGAAGTCCCGGGTCAAGTCACCACGTCTGTCGTCGCGCTCAGCCAATGCCGCCGCCTGCGCGCAATCGGAGGATGGTGGCCTCGCAGGCAGCGGCGGTCATCCACCGATGCGGCGTCCTCACTCGATGCTCACCCAGCGCAGGATCAGGAAGTTGTCCGGCCGTTGCGTCACCTCGACGCCCTCGCGCACGCCCCAGAGCAGGGGCTGAACGTAGAGCGGAACGTAGACCATATCCTCCTGAATGATGCCCGCCGCCTCGTCCATCACCGCCTGGCGAGCCTCCGGATCGATCTCGGACTGCATCACCGGCAGAAGTTCGTCGATGCGCGGGTTCGAGTAGCCGCCGAAGTTCCAGGTCCCGAGGCGTTCGCCGGCCGTGTGAACAAGGAAGCGGATCGGGTGTTCGGCGTCGAACGTGCCCGGCGACCAGCCGAGAAGATACATGTCGAAATTGCCCTCGCGCAGTTCCGGCCAGTAGTTCGACACCGGCATCGCGTCGAGCGTTGCCTCCATGCCCACCTGCGCCAGCATGCCGACGATAGCCTGGCAGACGCTTTCGTCGTTCAGGTAACGGTCGTTGGTGCATGAGAAATCGAACGAGAAGCCGTTGGCGTATCCGGCCTCCTCGAGCAGCGCGCGAGCCACGTCGGGATCGTATGCCGACCGATCTCCGTATGTGTCCGAATAGCCGCTGGTTCCCGCGGCGACCAGTTGCGACGCCGGTTCCGCCGAGCCGCGCATGATGGTCTGAAGGATCGCCGGAACGTTGACCGCATGTGCGACCGCGCGGCGTACCCGCACGTCCGAGAACGGGTTCGGCTCACCGTTCCGGAGCATTTCGTGATCATGGGCAAAACCCAGCATGATGACCCGGCTCTCGATCCCGCGGATCACGCGGGTGCCGTCGTTGCTGTCCACCCGCTCGGCGTCCTGAACGGGGACCGGCTCGATCATGTCGACCTCGCCAGACAGCAGCGCCGCGACGGCAGTGGCTGAGTTCTGGATCGGCGTGAAGATCGCCTCGGTCACGTTATGCTCGACCTCGCCCCACCAGCCGTCGAACGGCGTGAGGACGGTCTGCAGGTCGGGCTGGCGATCCGAGAGGACGAAGGGTCCGGTCCCGTTCACGTTTCGCGTGGCGAAGTTCTCGGTATCGCGCGAGGGACGTTCGGCCCCGTTCGCCGCGGCCCAGCCGGAATCCATCATCATCCAGTTGGCGATGCTGTCGGGGAACAGCGGCTGTGGCGAGGTCGTCATGATGTCGACTGTGTAGTCATCGACGACGATCACCTCCGACACCGGCGCGAACCAGCTTGCGACGTCAGACTCCTCCGATCCCGCGCGCTCGTAGGAAAACAGAACATCCTCGGCAGTGAAGTCAGCACCGTCATGGAAGGTCACGCCTTCGCGCAAGGTGAAGCGCCAGCCTTCGCCGTCGCCGATCGGCTCCCAGGCTGTCGCCAGCGAAGGCTCAATCGTCATGTCGGGACCGCGCCGGACGAGTCCTTCGTAGACGTTGTTGAGGAAGCCGAGGACCGGAGCGGAGCTGACGGCATGCGGGTCCATGGTCTGTGGATCGGTCGTGGAGGCCCAGCGGAAGGTCTCCGAACTCGCCGGGACGGCAATCACTATTCCCAGCGCAGTTGCGAGAAGCAGTCGGGTCATTTTCAGGGTCCTTTCGCGGGCTTCGGCTCTTGACGCCACAGGCTGACGCATTCGAGTGCGGGTAGCCAGCCTGATCGCCTCAATAGGCCGTGAATGCCGTGACAGCCGACGGGTGTCGTAGTCCCGGCCTACACGGGAGCAGGACCGGCAGCGCAGGGCCGCCGGTCCGTGGGGCGGATTACTCCGCCACGAAGTACTTGAACTTCACTTGGTCATCGGCATCCACGACCGTGTCCCAGCCATCGGCGATGCCCCAGTTGAGGATCTGGTTGTGGATCGGGATGTAGATGACTTCCTCCTCGGCCATCGCCCACAAGTCCGCGATAGTCTGGTTGCGGGCATCCAGGTCTACCTCGGAGGCCAGCGACACGATCATCGCATCCATCTCGGGGTTCGAGTAGCCGGTGCCGTTCCAGCTGCCCCGGCCTTCGGTCTGAGTGTGATAGAGGAAATTGAAGACATACTCGGAGTCGTATGTCGGCACTCCCCAGCCCAGCATGTAGAAGTCCGTCTCGCCGTTGGCGATGAGCGGGAAGTGCTGCGCGCGCGGCAGCGCCGACAGGTTCACTTCGATCCCGATCTGGGCGAGCATACCGACGGCTGCCTGGCAGATCGCCTCGTCATTGACGTAGCGATCGTTCGGGCAGTCGAGTTGGACCGAGAAGCCATCGCCGTAGCCGGCCTCTTCCATGAGAGCCTGGGCGGCGGCGACGTCATAGGTCGGGTATTCGTCCAGCGCCTCGGTCCAGCCGTTTACCGGCGGCGGGTTGATGACGCCGGCGGGTTCGGACTGTCCGCGCATGACAACCTGCTGGATCGCCTCGCGGTTGATCGCGATTTCGATGGCCTGACGCACGCGCACGTCTGCGAACGGGTTCGCGCCTTCGACACTGTCATTCGCCAAGTCCTCGGCGCCGACGTTAAGGCCAAAGAAGATAACCCGGTTTTGCGGCGCCGTGATGACTTCGATCCCCTCGGCCTCTGCCACACGGCCAAGATCCTGCACCGGTACGTCCTGGATGAAATCAACCTCGCCGGTCAGTAGGGCCGCCACGCGCGTGGCGGGGTTCTGGATCGGTGTGAAGATGATCTCCGAGGCCGCAAGCGGGAACTCCCCGATGCCCCAGTAGTCTTCATTGGCGCTCAGCACGGTTCGGACATCGGCCTCGCGGCTCTCGAGCACGTAGGGGCCGGTACCGTTGGTGTTCCGGGCGGAGAACGTGTCCTCGCCGGCTGCGTAGTCTTGCACCGCCTCTGCACCGTTCTCCGTCGCCCAGCCCTCGTCCATCATCATGATGTTCGTCAGGTTGTTTGGCAGAAGCGGGTTCGGTCCGTCCGTAACGATCTCAAGGGCGTATGGCCCGACTGCGCGCACTTCGGAAACGGAACTCAGGAGTTCCTTGAAGTTCGAGGTTTCGGTCATCGCCCGTTCAAGTGAGAAGACAGCATCTGCGCTGTCGAACTCCTGTCCGCCGTGGAACGTCACTCCCTCACGCAGGGTGAAAACCCACACGTTCGGATCTTCCGCCGATGGTTCCCACGAAGTGGCAAGCGCGGGCTCCATCTGCCCTTCCATGTTGCGCACGATGAGCGGCTCGTAGATTTGGTGCATGAGCGTCGTGGTAGGACCCTCGTTCTGTGCATGTGGATCGAGGGTCAGAGCCTCGGCTGCCCGAGCCCAACGAAGCGTCTCGGCCGAAACGGCGGCCGTCGTGAGAGCGGTCGTGGCTAGAAAAGCAGCGCCGAGGGCGGCAGCACGCATCATCATGGTTTTCTCCCCGTTCTTTTTAATGACCGCAAGCGAGTATGTAGAGGACGGGGGCTGTGTCCAGCGCTTGAGCCGGCGTCAGCCGGTGTCCCATGGAGCATCTGAGGGGCCCTAAATTCCAAGACGATTCCTGCAATCGTGCTGCGGGCACCGGCGGTAATTCCCCTTCTTTCTTGGCGAGAAATCTGGTGTCGCTAGAAACGCGCACCTCAAATCGAAGCAAGCGTGCGCGATGAAGAGTAGAAGGTCATTGGAAAATCCTATCGCGCGCATCCCACATACTGAGAGTATCACCACATACGCCATTCACCGCGAACCCTGATGTGCCGTGGATTGCTACTTGGCCAACCGGCCGCAACAGAAATAAGGCAAAGGGTTCCCCTCAACTCTGGAATTCGTGGCAGGGTCTCCAGGGAGTACAGTTCCAAAAAATCCCGCTGTGCACGACTGGACCTTTCGGATAGGTCCCGGCGTGGTCGCCGGCGTCGGAAACGGTCTCATCCTTGGGTGGATGATGTGGAAGTCGCGTCTTGTGCCGCGGGATTCGTCATGGCTCGGTCTCGTTGCGGTAACATCCCTCCTCGCCGCGGGAGTGGCTGTGATGCTGGGTTGGATCGAGGCAGGTTCCACGTGGCAGGTCGACGTGTTGGCGACGCTAGGAAGTCATATGCGATTTCAGTATGTGTTTAGAAAGTTTGGAGCATTGGCGCGGGAGTATGGTGATCAACCGGCGTACATTCGGCGCAGGGATGAGCGCGCTGTCGGTCGCGGCATGCACCGGCGGCTTTCAGAGCGTGGCGCCCGGTGCTGGCGACGATCTTCGGCCGGTCCGGAACGCGGATTACGATCGGTGGATTGCAGGCTTCCGGTCCCGGGCCCTGAGCCAGGGCTTCCCTGACAGCCTTCTGGATGCTGCATTCCGCGGTACGGGATATCTTCCCGGGGTCGTGGCCCGGGACCGCGATCAGACAGAGTTCAGCCGGACGCTCGAAGACTACCTCTCGATCACGGTCTCCGACGCCCGCGTCGCAGCGGGTCGCACGGCGGCGGTGCGGCACCGTTCGACCCTTGCGGCAATCGAGGCAGAGTATGGTGTCGATGCAAATATTGTTGCCGCCATCTGGGGCGTGGAAAGTTTCTACGGCGACCGGATGGGCGATATCCCGGTGATATCCGCCACCTCGACCTTGGCGTATGACGGGCGGCGAGGGGCCTTTTTCGAAGAACAGCTGATCGCCGCGCTGAGAATTCTGAGCCGGGGTGACACGAGCGCCGCCGGCCTGAACGGCAGTTGGGCGGGGGCGATGGGTCATACGCAATTCATACCGACCTCTTTCCTGGCCTTCGCGGTAGATTTCACTGGAGACGGCCGGAGAGACATCTGGTCCGACGATCCGAGCGATGCGCTGGCCTCGACCGCCGCATATCTCGCCCGAAGCGGCTGGCAGAGTGGGTTATCGTGGGGAAGAGAAGTCGAGCGCGATGCAGGTCTGTCCGGAACGGTAATCCAACCGCAAGCCGGCGGACCACGATTTGCCACCACAGCGAATTTCCGGGCGATCAAGCGCTACAACAACTCCGACGCCTACGCGATCGGTGTCGGTCACCTCGCCGATCGCATTGCGGGTGGCCCGCCTTTGCGAACGCCTTTTCCGCCAGACGAGTTTGGAATGACGAGGGACAACCGGATCGCTCTTCAAGAGGCGCTCACGGAATCCGGCTTCGATACCGGGGGCGCGGACGGCGTAATCGGCTCAAGGTCACGCAGAGCGATATCGGACTACCAACGAGCCGCTGGTTTGACGGTGACGGGTGATCCGTCTTTGGACCTGCTGCGACGACTGAGGTGACAATATCTTTGTGGGAAATGCCCGTCCGCTTCCCGGAGCAGTGGCACCACCCCCGGGGAGTATGCGCTTCAGAGCATTCGCCCACAGTGGCCCACCTCTCTCAGAGTCAATAGAACCGAGGAACCTCAGAGTGTCATGACCGTTTCACCTGGGCCTGACGATTTCCTCAGGCTCTGGTCTGTCCACATGGCCATTGCTTAGTATTCATTTACGCTTCCTTGAGGCGAGACTTAGCAAGCGTTCAACTCCGACCGGCTCTATGGAATCTCGTACGGCACGGCCGTCGACATGGCGGCGTCGCGCCACCCGATAGAAATGCAAACCACTGCGCTATGCGTCGCCGGCGTTCCATCCCCTTGGACCGGCTTCTCCAGCCATGGCTGCCAGGAAGAACCACCTATTCACAAGGAGACATGACATGACGATCCATCGCACACTCTGGGCCTCGCTTCTTGCCGGCGTTCTCCCATTCGCCGTCGCGGCGCAAGGAGTCGAGTACGGCCCCGAAATAACCCTAGGCGACGGCACCTTAAGGACGTTTGCCGAGACCAATGCTGCAGGCCTCGCCACACGTATCGGCGTCGAGATCACCGAGGCAGCTCTTGCCTCTGTTGGCACGGACATGCTCTTCGTTTCGGCGCCGCTTCCGGAAGCAGCAGCCGCCGCAGGGTACAACCACCTCTCGCTCGATTGGATGCCGCATGGGCACGCACCCGGCGAACTCTTCGGTGTCCCGCATTTCGACGTGCATTTCTATATGACGACCGAAGCGGAGCGACTTTCCATTGACCCTTCCGATCCGCTCTTCATGGCGAAGGCAGAGAACCGTCCCTCGACAGAACTCTTGCCTGCGAATTTCGTGGCTCCGCCGGAGCCGGAGCCGGTTCCGGCCATGGGTGAGCACTGGGTGGATATCACTGACCCAGTCTTCGCGGGATCACCGTTCGAGGCCGTGCTGATCTATGGCGCCTGGGACGGAGAGGTGATCTTCGTCGAGCCGATGGTGACACGCGACCTTCTGGAGTCCCGAGTGGACTTTGGTGGTGAACTTGGCCAACCGGCCCAAGTCACGCAAGCGGTTTCGCTTCCGAATGCCTGGAGTGTGTCGTTCGACGACGAAACAGGCGTCCATGTTGTATCAATCGACAATCTAGTGGCCCGCACGCCTGGAGACGAAGCCGTCTCGGTGCCGACCAACTGACTTCAAACCGCCGGGTGGCCGTGTGCGCCGCCCGGCTGCTCTCATTGCATTGCAGCCACTCTTTCATAGGCAGCCGGCTGGAGGGAGGCATGACATTAGCCGATCCTCCGAGCATTCCTTGGGTCTAATTGAGGAGATGACTGCGCTGACGACGCACTGAAGATTGCTGCATCGTTCGCGAAGCGGACCTCAGACGGCGCACTGCCAAATGTAGTATCCCCAAGCTAATACCCCGTCGTCTTGCACCTCCCCGTCTCGAACGCCTCGTCCCATTCATCCTCGTCTTCGTCCCAGGGTTGCACTGGGTAGGCGAACGTCAGTGCGAAGGCATCGGCGATGTCCGGAGAGGGGATTCCACGCTTCTTCATGTCCTCCTTACGCTCGAGGACGAGCGCGTTGGTGGCATCGTAGCGGTACATCGGCGCGAGGAGTTCTGCGGAGAGCCTGTCATCCTTCGGCAGGCTACCCCGGGCGAGCCACGCCCGAGCGGACAGCCACATCTCGGTGCGCTTGTTGGCCGCGCGCTCACCGGTCAGCGTCAGATCCGACCGCCGGCCGAAGTTGATACCCTGGACCTGGTAGAAGCCGAGCTGGTGGAGCCGGTCGACGACGCCACCGCCTACGCCGCCATCGTCCACGAACACGGCGTCGGGCCTCCATCGCCGTGCCCAGTCCGCGACCCGAGCGGCGAAACGCTGTGAACGGAACATTCCTGTTCGTCGCCGCGCGATGGTTGAGCTTTGCAGCCGAAGATGTGTGGTCACCGGTTGCATTTCAGATAGTGACAATGGTTGCTGCCATGTATCTCAGGGTATGGCTCGGCGCGCGGTACAATGCCCCGATTAGATTTGGTCCTCGGATACCACGCGGCATCACCAAGACTGCCGGCGCAGCGGAAACCTGAGTGAAACGGATACATCCGTTTGCGCTTTGCCGACGAACATCGCGTTCTGGCCGGGGGCTCAAGGCACAACTACTGCACATGCAACTGGAAGGCGGCTACGTCCGCTCAGCAGACCTTCAGGGACCGATCTTAGCGCCGCATAGCGCTCGCAGCTGCAGCGAAGGACTGCGATGAGCCCACCTTGGCCATTCGCCCATGCGATCCCAGCAATTTGTCTCTGAAGGCTCGTCACGAAATGCTAATGTCTGCTGACAGGTTTCAGAGGTCAGGATCGCGATGAACGAGCTCTCAGCCGACATCGTCTTGGCGGCACTGAGTGACCACAAGCCGGTATCTCTCTTTTCGGACTCGGAGTCGGGCTTCGATATTCGAGACGCGTATCGCGTGACGCACAGCCTTCGCCGAGCATTTGAAGCAAGAGGCGAACGGATAACCGGGCGTAAAATAGGGTTCACGAACCGCGACATGTGGGACGAATACGGAGTGCGCGCTCCCATCTGGGGCTACTGCACCGACCGGACGACTTTTGAACTGGCGAGCACCCGGACGCAGAGAGTGTCGGACTTTGCCGAACCTCGCATCGAACCCGAGATCATTTTCGGCCTAGACGCGGCGCCTCATCCGGAGATGACCGAAGAAGACCTGATCTGTTGCGTTGGGTGGATCTCACTCGGCTACGAGATCGTCCAGTCGATTTTCCGGGGCTGGAAATTCTCAGCGGCCGACACGATAGCGGCCAATGCCCTGCATGGCGTGCTTCTGATCGGCAACCGCCATGAAATTGCGCCAAGAAGGAAGCAATGGTTGTCAGAGCTCTCTTCGTTCAAGGCAGTCCTCTCCTGCGACGGAAGACCGATAGAGACCGGCGGAGGCGAAGTGGTTCTCGGTAGCCCACTTCGTGCGCTCCATCATCTCGTGAAACTACTTTCCGAAGATCCGCAAAACCCGCCCCTCGGCTCCGGTGAACTTGTCTCGACTGGAACGCTCACCCTCGCAATGCCCGTAAAGGCGGGTCAAACCTGGACAACGAAAGTTCAAGGCATTCCGCTTGAAGACATTGAGTTGCGCTTCGAAGCATGAAGCCGTTTGGCAGTTAGATCGGCCGTTATGGAATGTCCGCTTAGTCCGCAGAGCTGACCTTGGCACGCCAGGCCGGGCGCCTTGCCGTGCCCGCAGCTGCAGCGAAGGTCTGCTATGAGCCCTGAGCGGACATCGATGCCAATTCAGCTAAAGGCGCGCCACACTCAGCGGGTCTCTCCCAAACACGGCCGTTTTTTCAGTTCCTAGTGGGCATCGAGTGCAACCTGACAACGATCGGACAGTCGTTTGCTACTTGGGTCTCCGACTACCAGTGTGAAGCCTAGGTTGCATCGCTCCAAGAGCATAGGAGAGCCGCGAACTCTCGCGCGACGTATGGCTCTCGAGGGGATAGATATCACCGCCGTCAGAAATGGTGCGCGCATCACGCGCAAGCCGCTCAATCGGGTGCAACACAAGCGCGGCAAATATCGCACAGCCCGCGAAAGTCAGGACGAAAAGCGCTGCAAGGCTATTCCGGAATACCGACACGAAGCCTGGAACATCCCCAATTGATGCTACCGCGGGTACGCGCACTACCAGAGTCCAATTGAAGCTTGGCACGTCACCAACCATCACATCAGGGTAGATAGCGAGTATGCTGATCGTATTATGCGCGCTGTAAGAAACTCTCACGAACTCTTGCCGAAGGCGAATTAGGCTCTCGATGTTGTTTGGCATCGGCAGCCCGACACGGTTGGTTTGTTCTGCCACAATGATCCCGCGGTCATCACGTAGCTGGTAGTCGACATCCAGAACGCCCGCCGCCTCATCTAGATAGCTCAACAGCCACTCGATCCGTAGAGAGTAGACGACTACCCCTCTGGCCACTCCAAACTGGTCGATGATCGGCGTTGAAATGTTGATCAGACCTGAAGCTGCGTTCGGAACGTTGGAGGCGGACGGCGTGTAGACATTTCCCACTGACGAAGAAATCGACCCCTCACGATACCAGCGTCGCATCGAGACGTCCTCGCCTTCACGAAGGCCCGAGGAACCCGCCACCACTCGACCGGTGCGATTGGCTATTCCAACCCAGCCGATTGCATCCGAAGAGTCGACGATCGCGTCCGCAAGGCTGCGTGTGGCCTCAACATCGGAAATGTCGATTAGCTGAGCCGCAGCGAGGAGTGACTGCCACTCACGTTCGACGGCTCTCGAAGTCGCAAGTTGGAGCGAACGACCTGCCGAACTTGCAACTTCCGACTGCACTTCCTCCTCGAGCTCGACGAAATAGTCGCGAAAAGGGAAGGCCATAACGATCACAGCACCGAAGAACATCAGCAATGAAAAGTTCATGAACAGGGCCGAGAGGCCAGGGGTCTTGATCTTCATCTTGCCGTTCCCGCCGCAGTCACACTGATCGTTCCCTAGATCGACAGCGCGATACGTAGTGACTTTGACTACAATGAGGCGGTGGCCGCAGAAATTCTGCGCCGGGTACGGCTATTCCTGTCGCGCAGCGAGCGCAGCGGCGGAACGCCTAAGTCATTACTGTAATTTGATGAAGTTTCTTGCCAGACCGGACCGCGTCTGGCCGTCCAAGGAAAGTGCAAAGAGCGCAGGATGCGTGTTGGAGCTTCCTCATTTCAGAGGGCCTCGCCCGTCAGTCTCGCAATGCGGATTGGTGCCGGTGACTGAGTCCTCCTGGACCATAACAAACAGGTCGATCCAGCCGACCGTCGCCTCCAGGTCGTAGTCGAATACTCGTCGTCCAGTGTTGTGAAGACAGGAGTCCAGCTCTGCGATGAAACTATCCAGGAGCCGGGCGATTTCCTCAGGTTCATTATCGTCCCTGAAGACGCCCTGAAAGGCCACGGTCAACACGTCACGTCCGTGGAGGATGTCCGCCAGTTCCGCGAGGGAGAGAAGCTTGCGAGAGAAGCTGGAGGTCCGGGTCTGCACAGTTGCAGTCAGCGGGAATGGCACGGCAGGGAACTCGATTACGGTCATCCTTCGAGCGTACCGCGAAAGTCTTTACGAAAGGTTAACGCCACCGCTCCGTGCAGCGATCAATCGGAATGAGCGCCAGAAAGGTGGCCAATCCGGGCATACTGGCACCTCCACGTCACATCACGGAGGACAGAATGCCTACAGCGGACAAGATTCCCGACTGCGTACCCTACGCCGCGCGAGGCAAAGCGCGAGACTGTCGATTCCAGACACAGCTAGCAATCGAACGCTTGGAGTTTAGAGAGTCCGCCTACTTCCACACCTTGCTCGTCGGTCGGCATATCGGGATCCACCGGCCGGATGGGAGGATCTGCAACTGGACGGCTCGGATCCTCACCAGCGACAAGCGCTATGTTCAAAAGTGCCTTGGTCCCGCACTGCCGCTGGGTCGCGGTCATATCAGCTACTTCCGGGCGATCGAGCGGGCCTTCAGCTGGTTCGAAACACCCGATGTCAAATCCATCTCTCACAGGACGAGACCTGCGGAGAGAACGAAGGAACTTTCCATCTGCCCGATTGGCGAGACCTACACGGTCGGCCATGCGCTGAAGGACTACACTGAGTGGACGCAGATCGCTCGATCCCCAGGAGGCCATTACAATAACCTCATCCTTATGAATTACCACATCGTTCCGAACTTCTCGGTAATCCCGCTGGAGGAGTTCAACGCGAGGCACCTGGTTCGCCTGGCGCGCCAGGTGCTCGAACGCTCCCCACGATTTGGGTTCATGGGCTATGCCCCGAAGGCCGAACCTGGCGAGTTGACCATAGATGACGTGCGACGGCGAAAGCGGACATTCAACTCGCTCGTGTCCATCATGCGCATGGCCTTTCAGCATGCCTGGGACAATGGACATATCCACTCGGAACGGCCCTGGCGCTGCCTGAAACGCATGCCGATCAACCACAGTCCTCGAACGATATTCCTGACCCGCGAGGAATGCAGACGGCTCTTGCGGCACTGCACTCCGGCTCTGCGCTTGTTGGTGATGGCCGGGCTCTGTACCGGATGCCGAGTGGGGGAACTGGCGAAGCTCAGGGTGGAAGACGTGGGCTTCCAGGGGTTTGGCATTCGCGTCGAGGCGTTCAAACGGAGTCCTGCTCGCTTCGTGTTCTTGCCGGACGAAGGCATGGCCTTCTTCCTGCAATGCTGCGAAGGAAAAGCCCCGCGCGACCCGGTCTTCACCTCCGACAAAGGCATGCCGTGGCGCAAACAGCATACGGGTCTCTTCCGTCGGGCAGTTTCAAGTGCTGATCTTCCGAAAACCTTCGTGTTCCACGGGCTGCGGCACACCTACGCCAGTGACCTCGTTCGCGCCGGTGTCCCGTTGGAAGTTGTCGCCAAACAGCTGGGTCACGCAAATACCATGACTGTCAGCAACACTTATGGTCACCTCGCCGAACACTTCCGCGAAGATCAGATACGCACTCGCTTTACGCCTCTGGAGGATGCCCAACAGAATGAGGCGCTGAGGCGGCGGGCACAACTTGACGCTTTGTGGAAATCCGCCCAGCCCGACGACTGGCGCGACTACGGGGCGCTACCCAGCGTTTCATCGCACCCTCAGCGCGCATACGTGAAGACCCACCGAGACGTCCTCGAAGTCTTCGGGCGAGCGGAAAAGTTCGCGCGTAGTTAGGTTCCAATCCACTAGGCGATGGCAACAACAGTCGAGTTGGCGGGTGCGCCTGGTCCACCCGGCTATGGAATAGGACCGAGGGATGTCGGCTTTGTCCGCAGAGCTGACCTTGGCGCGCCAGGCCGGGCGCCTTGCCGTGCCCGCAGCTGCAGCGAAGGTCTGCTATGAGCCCATCGTGGACACTCGCCGCGGCGAGAGGGTGAAAGCGGCGCCGGCCATGACCGACGCCGCCTGGATCTGCAGTTGTTCCGGGGATTTGGTCACTCCGATGGATCAGCGCGGACGGCCTGGTGTTCGGGGGGCAGGCCG
>WVSN01000034.1 GCA_015689705.1 Rhodobacterales bacterium HKCCE3408 | reverse complement strand
GATCGGGTCGGAGCCCGAGGCGGTTGGCGCGGCGGCGACGGAGGACCGTGGCGGCACGATGGCCGGCCCGCGGGTCTGCCCCGACAGCTGCGCCTGGGCCGCGGTGCGGCCCTGCGTCTGGTGATAGCTCGCATAATCCCCGAAGCCGACGCCCTGCCGGGTGTCGTCGGGTACCTGTCGCGCGCAGCCGGCCAGCGCCAGACCGGCGGCGGCTACCACGCAAAATCCGCGGAACATGCTCAGACCTCGTTTATTCATTGCCGGTGGTTTTACCACCATTCGGCGGGTTTCGCCACAAAGCCCGCGGCCTTTTCCAGCGCATAGGCGGTGTTGAGCAACTCACCCTCTTCCCAGGGCCGCCCGATCAGCTGAAGCCCGAGCGGCAGGCCGGCCTTGTCGAGCCCCGCCGGAACCGAAATCCCCGGCAGCCCGGCGAGGTTCACCGTCACCGTGAAGACGTCGTTGAGATACATCTCGACCGGGTCGGCCATCTCGCGGCCAAGCTCGAAGGCGGCCGACGGCGTGGCCGGGGTCAGGATCGCGTCGATGCCGTCCGCGAAGACCGTCTCGAAGTCCCGCTTGATCAGCGCGCGCACCTTGCGGGCGCGGTTGTAATAGGCGTCGTAGAAGCCCGCCGACAGCACGTAGGTCCCGACCATCACGCGGCGCTTCACCTCGGCGCCGAAGCCCTCGGCGCGGGTCTTTTCGTACATCTCGGTCACGCCGTCGCCCTGGTCGAGCTTGGCGCGGTAGCCGTAGCGCACCCCGTCGTAGCGGGCGAGGTTCGAGGACGCCTCGGCCGGTGCCACGACGTAGTAGGCGGGCAGGGCGTATTTCGTGTGCGGCAGGCTGATGTCGCGGATCTCGGCGCCCACATCGGCCAGCATCTCGCGGCCGCGCGTCCACAGCGTCTCGATTTCCTCGGGCATCCCGTCCATCCGGTATTCCTTTGGAATCCCAATGACTTTCCCGCGGATGTCGCCGGTCAGCATGGCCTCGAAATCCGGCACCGGCAGGTCGGCCGAGGTCGAATCCTTCGGATCGTGGCCCATCATCGCCGCGCCCATGATCGCCGCGTCGCGCACCGTCTTGGTCATCGGCCCGGCCTGGTCGAGCGACGAGGCGAAGGCGACGATCCCCCACCGCGAGCAGCGCCCGTAGGTCGGCTTCAGCCCGACCGTGCCGGTGAAGGCGGCGGGCTGGCGGATCGACCCACCGGTATCTGTGCCGGTCGCGCCGAGGCAGAGATCGGCGGCCACCGCGCTGGCCGATCCGCCGGACGATCCGCCCGGCGTCAGGTCGGCATTCGAATCCTTCGCCCGCCACGGGTTGATGGCGTTGCCGTAAACGCTGGTCTCGTTCGACGAGCCCATCGCGAATTCGTCCATGTTCAGCTTGCCGAGCATCACCGCGCCCGCGTCGCGGAGCTGCGCGGTCACGGTCGACTCGTAGGGCGGCAGGAAGCCCTGCAGGATCTTCGAGCCGGCCTGGCTCGCCACGCCCTCGGTGCAGAACAGGTCCTTGATGCCCACGGGCACGCCGCACATCGCCGGCGCGTCTCCGGCGGCGATCCGCGCATCGGCCGCCTTCGCACGCTCCAGCGCGATATCCGGCGTCTTGTGGACGAAGGCGTTCAGCGCGTCGGCACGGTCGATCGCGCCGAGGCAGGCCTCGGTCAGCTCGACGCTCGTCACGTCGCCCTTGCGCAGGCGGTCGCGCGCCTCGGCAATGGTCAGCCTGGTCAGTTCGCTCATTCCACCACCTTCGGCACGGCGAAGAAGCCCTCACGCGCTTCGGGCGCGTTGGCGAGGATCTTCTCGGGCATACCGCCATCGGTGACCACGTCCTCGCGCCGCTTCAGGCGCATCGGCGTGACCGAGACCATCGGCTCCACGTCCTCCACGTCCAGCTCGTTCAGCTGTTCGATGAAGCCGAGGATCGCATTGAATTCCTGGGCGAGGGCCGGCAGTTCGGCGTCCTCGACCCGGATCCGGGCGAGCTTCGCGACATGGGCGGCGGTCTTCACGTCGATCGACATGGGGCAGGGTCCCTCTGCTGGATCGGGGGGCGGTTTACGCGGTCAGCGCCCGCCCCGCAATCCCCGCTTTGACGCGGCTCCGCGCAGGGCTACGCTTGGACCGAACGAAGTGGAGGACATCATGCGGTACACGTGGCTCGGACATGCCAGCGTCAGGCTCGAAATCGGCGATCAGGTGCTCCTGATCGACCCATGGGAAGGCGGGCCGACCTTCCCGAAGGACCGCCGCGCCGAGGCGATCAGGGGCGCCACGGCGATCCTCGTGACCCACGGCCACAACGATCACGTCATGGGCGTCGCCGATCTGGCCAAGGAACTGGGGGTCAAGACCTACTCGATGGTCGAACTGGCCGACATGCTCGGCCAGGACGGCGTCAACACCGTCGGCTTCAACAAGGGCGGCACGGTCGGCATCGGCAATGTCTCCGTCACCATGGTCGCCGCGACCCATTCCTCGTCCTACACGCACGAGGACGGCATCCGCACCTATACGGGTGGCGAGGTCGGGTACATGATCGAGGGCGAGGGGCGCTGCGTCTACGTCTCGGGCGATACCGACGTGATGGCCGACATGGGCATCTGGAACGAAATCCACGCCCCGGATGTCGGCATCCTCTGCGCTGGCGGCTTCTACACCATGAACATGAAGCGCGCGGGCTTCGCCGCGAAGCGCTTCTTCGATTTCAAGACGGTGATCCCCTATCACTACAAGACCTTCCCGGCGCTGGAACAGAACGCAGACGCGCTGAAGGCGGCGCTGCCGGGCGTGACGGTCCACGATCCGGACGTGATGGTGCCGATTGATCTTTGACGCCCTTGCGGCTTGAATAGCGGCGGGGATCAGCGACTCCCCGTCAGGCTCCGGCCCAAGTTTCGCGTTTATGTCACCTTGCTGAAGGAGCATGACGCATGGGCCGGATTCCCCCCGTCACACCGCAGGACCTCTTTCGCCGCCTGTTCGCGGGCGGCATTGACGTGCTGGACGTCCGCATCCCCGAGGATGTCGCGGCAGATCCAGGCTGGCTGCCGGGGGCGGCGCGCGTGGACTATCGCGAGGCGAAGCCGGACCGCGCCGCTGCGCCGGTCGTCGCCGCCTGCGACGGCGGTCGGAAGATCAGCCAGGGCGTCGCGGCGCAGGCCGATCGCGGCGCCTATCTCGCCGGCGGAGTCCGCGCGTGGCGTGATGCCGGCCTCCCGCTCTGGACCGGAACCGAAGGCCCCTGCGATTGGGTCGGCCCGGCTGATCCCGACATCGACTCGCGCCTCTCGGACTGGCTCCTGCGCCGGCTGATGCCTATTGGGTCGCGTGTCTTTCGCGTCGAGGCGGGCGAGGTCGACGCCGCCGCCGACCGCTTCGGCTGGCGCGTCCTGCCGCCGCCAGAGGGCGTGCTCGCCATGCTCGACCGCCCCGTCCCGGCGCTCGACGCCGTGCTGGCCGCAGCCCGGACGCCGGCCGTGACCCATGTCGTCGAGAGCCTCGCACATCTCCCCACGGACCGCGCCGTCGCGCCTGGCGCGATCCTCGACGCGCTCGTCCTCGCCGCCCTCGACCGCGGAGCGGCCCGATGACCGCGCCTACCCGCGCCGAGGCCGCCCGCGTCTTCGCCCGCATCGGTCTGCTCAGCTTCGGCGGCCCGGCCGCGCAGATCGCGCTGATGCATCGCGAGCTGGTCGAAACCCGCCCCTGGCTGACCGAGCGGCAGTATCTCAACGCGCTCAGCTTCTGCATGCTGCTCCCGGGGCCCGAGGCGATGCAGCTTGCCACCTATGCCGGCTGGCGGCTGCATGGCGTCGCCGGGGGCCTCGTCGCCGGGCTGCTCTTCGTCCTGCCGGGCGCGGCGGTGATCCTCGCGCTCGCAACGCTCTACGCCGCCTTCGGGCAGGTGCCGCTGATCGAGGCGATGTTCCTCGGCATCAAGGCCGCCGTCGTCATGATCGTGATCGAGGCGCTGGTCCGCGTGTCCAGGCGCGCCCTGAAATCGCGTCTCGCCTATGGCATCGCCGCGCTCGCCTTCGTCGCGCTCTTCGCCGTCGACGCGCCATTCCCCTTCGTGATCGTCGTCGCCGCCGCCATCGGAGCCTTCGCCATGGCGGGCGAGGCCGATGCCGCCGTCCCGCTGCCGAAGACGCGCGGCACCGCCCGCACGGCCCTCACCTGGCTCGTCATCTGGCTCCTGCCGCTCGGCCTCCTGTGGCTGGTCGCCCCCGGCGGGCTCCTGGCCGAGGTCGGGCTGTTCTTCGCCAAACTCGCCATCGTCACCTTCGGCGGCGCCTACGCGGTGCTGGCCTACATGGTGCAGGAGGTCGTGGGCGAGTTCGGCTGGCTGACGACGGGCCAGATGATGGACGCGCTCGGCCTCGCCGAAACCACGCCCGGCCCGCTCATCCTCGTCACCGAATTCGTCGGCTTTCTCGCCGGATACGGGCAGGGCGGGTGGGGGCTTGGCCTTTTGGCGGCCCTCGTCACGCTCTGGGTGACCTTCGCGCCCTGCTTTCTCTGGATCTTCCTCGGCGCGCCGTATGTCGAATGGATCGGCGCGCAGCCCCGGCTGACCGGCGCGCTCTCGGGCATCACCGCGGCCGTCGTCGGCGTGATCCTGAACCTCTCGCTCTGGTTCGCGCTCCACGTCGCCTTCGGCATGGTCGATCGCGTCCCCCTCGGGCCCGCCGCGCTCTGGTGGCCAGACTGGCAGACGCTCCAGCCCGGCGCCATCGTCCTCGGTCTCCTCGCCGCCTGGCTTCTCCTCGCGCGCCATCTCGACCTGCTTCTGACGCTTGTCGTGATGGCACTCGCCGGGATCGCCTGGTCGCTCGTCTTTTGAGGTTGACACGGGCGGGCGCGCGGGTAGAAAGCGGCCTCCAATTGAATTCTCCGGGGGCGGACGCCGCCCCCATCCGCAAGGAGCCCCGCAATGGCGAAGCCGACCACCATCAAGATCCGCCTGAACTCGTCTGCGGGGACGGGCCATTTCTACGTGACCAAGAAAAACGCTCGCACGATGACCGAGAAGATGACCGTACGAAAGTACGATCCCGTCGCGCGCAAGCACGTCGAATACAAGGAAGGCAAGATCAAGTAAGCCAACCTTGACCCGACTGCCGAGGGGCCGCGCGCTGGACAAGCCGCGGCCCCTTTTCGTTTATACCGGTCCCGAAGGAACCCGGCCATGCTGACCGACCAGATCACGATCCGGCCCACCACCGCAGCGGACATGTCCGCCGTCGACGCCCTGCTGGCAGCAAGCTACCCGTCGCTGCTGAAGCCCGATTACCCGCCCTCCGTCCTCGTGACCGCGCTGCCGCTCATCTCGCGCGCCAATCCCGGCCTGCTGCGCTCGGGCACGTATTTCGTGGCGATGGACGGGACGGGCCGCGCGCTGGCCGCCGGCGGGTGGAGCCACGCGGCCCCGCAGGGCGGCGTCGGCCCGCGCGATCTCGGCCATATCCGCCACGTCGCGACGCACCCGTCGGTGGTCCGCAAGGGGCTGGCCACGGCCGTCATGCACCAGGCGCTGGCCCAGGCCTTCGCGGCCGGCATCCGGCGGCTGCTCTGCCAGTCGACCCGCACGGCGGTGCCGTTCTACGAAAAGCTCGGCTTCCGCGCTCGGGCCGAGATCGAGATCGCGCTCCGCCCCGGGATCACCTTCCCGGCGGTCGAGATGATCCGCAGCCTCTGAGCCAAAGAAAAAGGGCCGGCGACATCGCCGGCCCTGTCTCGTGCGTCTGCGGAGGCGTTATTCGCGTCCGCCGAAGAGATGCAGCAGGAACATGAACATGTTCAGGAAGTCAAGGTAGAGCTGGAGCGCGCCATGCGTCCCGGCCTTGTCGAGCCATTCCTGGTCGCCGGTATGGGCATGGGCGACATAGGTGTTCTTGATGTTCTGCGTGTCATAAGCCGTCAGGCCCGCGAAGATCAGCACGCCGAGGATCGAGATGACGTACATCATCATTTCGGACTGCAGGAACAGGTTCACGATCATCGCAACGAACAGGCCGATCACGCCCATGATGAGGAACGCGCCCCACCCGGAAATGTCGCTCTTCGTCGTGTAGCCGTACAGCGACAGGCCGGCGAAGGCGATCGCCGTGATCAGGAACACCTGCACGATCGAGAAGCCGGTATAGACCGCGAAGATCCAGCTGATCGACAGGCCCATGAGCAGCGCGAAGCCGTAGAACACGACCTGCGCGACGCCCGCGGACATGCGGTTCAGCATCGCCCCGAAGGCGAACACGACCGCCAGCGGCGCCAGCATCACGACCCACCGCAGCGGCGTCGCGAACAGCGTGTAGCCCAGATCGGTAAGGTATTGACCGTTGCCAAGCGCGTAGGGCGTCGGATCGGCCGAGAAGGCCAGCCCCGAAATCGCCCAGGCGGCGAGCGCGGTGATCACCATGCCGATCGACATGGTGCCGTAGACCTTGTTCATGTGGGCCCGGAGGCCCTCGTCGATCGCGGCGCGCCCCCCGACCGCACTGGTCGACCGCATCGTTTCGAAATCAGCCATTTATCCCTCCAAAAGACCGACTTGGGGGCGCCCGGAATGCGAACGCCCGACCTTGAACCGAATATCGGTCAGGACGGGCGAGTTTTCAAGCTGACGGGCCGTGGCTTCAATCTCAGAACGCGATAGTTTCACCCTATCGCTTACCGCTTCCAGTGAACCGGGACGTCCCAGATCGGGCGGTTGGCTTCACGGCGCGCGGCGGCTTCGCTCAGGCCGATGTCACGCAGCGTGTGCGCGTCGAGCCGCGACAGCGATTGGCGCTGGCGGCGGACCGTCAGGGCGTGGGTGACAAGGTCGAGGATGGTGCCGCGGCGGGCGCGGGACATCCGGGAGGCGGTGATCGTGGCGGACATGGTCTTTCCTTTCCAAATCGTGAATAGTTCTGCGTCCAACATCTCGATGCTTGATATGTAGCGGAGGACAATGCATGTTGAAAACGAATGTTCCTGAATGTTCGAATCAAGGATCGTGATATGGCCCGCAACCTCGACATGACCGCCCTGCGCGCATTCGTCACCGTCGCCGACAGCGGCGGGGTGACGAAGGCCTCCGGCTTCCTGAACCTCACGCAATCGGCCGTGTCGATGCAGCTCAAGCGGCTCGAGGACATGATCGGCACCGCGCTCTTCGACCGCTCGGCAAGGCGCATGGCGCTGACCGGGGCGGGCGAACAGATGCTCGGCTATGCCCGCCGCATGCTCGAGCTGAACGACGAGGTGCTCGGCCGGCTCACCAGCAAGGAATACGAGGGCGAGATCCGGCTCGGCGTCCCGCACGACATCGTCTATCCGGCGATCCCCGAAGTCATGCACCGCTTCGCCGCGGCCTATCCGCGGATGAAGGTCTCGCTGCACTCCTCCTACACGTCGCGGCTCAAGGGCCAGTTCGCCCGCGGCGAACTCGACCTGATCCTGACGACGGAAGACCACGTCGATCCGGGCGGAGAGACGCTGCTCGAACGCTCGCTGATCTGGGTCGGCGCGCAGAAGGGCTCGGTCTGGCGGCAGCGCCCGCTCCGGCTCGCCTTCGAACACAACTGCATCTTCCGAAAAAGCGTGCAGCAGGCGCTCGACCGCGCCGCGATCTCCTGGGAAATGGCGGTCGAAAGCGATTCCAGCCGCACCATTGAGGCCTCGGTCAGCGCCGATCTCGCCGTCCATGCCTGCATCGAGGGGACCGAGCCGCCCTATGTCGAGGAGATCGACCATAACGGCGCGCTGCCGGGCCTGCCGCGCATCCGCATCAACATGTATCGCGCCGGTGTTGCCGGGACCGAACCCGTGCAGGCGCTGGCCGCCTTCGTCCGGCAGGCCTACCGCGCCATGTAAGCGTCAGGCGATCATCGCCTGGGCCTCGAAGCCGCGCGCGACCGGGCGCGCGGTCGGCCCATAGGCCATCGGGTCGCCGCCAAGGCCGGGGAAGGCGTCGAAAAAGGCCGCGCGGGCCGCGTCGTCCATCGCCCGCAGGCCCTGCTCGCCGGGATGGAAGCTCTCGGTCGGCACGCCCTCGGCATAGATCACCTCGTGCCGGTCGAAGGCGAGGTGGATATAGGTGATCTCGGCCCGCTCCTCGATCCGAATGTCCCGCCCGTCGACCATGTGCCGCGCGGCGATCAGCACTTCGGGCGAACCGAAGGCCAGTTCCGCCTGCCAGCCCATCCGCAACAGCCGGTGCTGCGGTGATACCAGGAAGGGCCGCGTCGCGCCGAGGACGCCGGCGCCGATGCGGATCGGCGCGAAGCGCCCGGTCCCCGCGACCCGGCTCGACCCCGTCCAGCGCAGCGGCACCGGTCCGGAATCCCGCGTCACCACGGCGTCGCCCGGCCGCAGATCCTCGACCGGCCGCAGCCCCGCTTCGGTCAGGATGCGCGTTCCGGGCGTGAAGCAGATGATCGCCTCGATCTCGCTGAAATACACCCGCGACCCGTCGGCCATCGTCGCGTAGCCCGAGATGCCGCCGGCGGTGTCATTCGGATTCGTGATGACGACCGAGGACAGCGTCGCGAGCTTCGCAAGGTCGAGCACGTCGCCCGTGCCCTCGCCACCCTCGCCGCCGGTGATCGAGATGTCGCCCGACCCGGCCTCGCCCAGATCGGTCAGGCGGAAGACGTCGTTGCCGTCGCCGCCGGTCACCGTGTCGCCCTGCGCGACGACGATCGTGTCGTCGCCCGCCCCGCCCGAGACGACATCCGTCCCGGTGCCGCCCTCGATGGAATCGTTGCCCGCGCCGCCGCTGATGACATCCGCACCGCCGTCGCCGTAAAGCGAATCGTCGCCGTCGCCGCCGTCGATCGTGTCGTTGCCCTCGGTCGAGGGGATCGAGGTGAAGGCCACGTCCGACAGCCAGATCGCGTGCGTGCCGTTGTTCTGGCCGTTGCGGTAGATGATCTCGATCTCGTCGACCGGCCCGGTGATCTCGTAAAGCACCGAACCGCCGGCATCGCCCGCGCTCACGCCGCCATTCGGCGCGGTCACCGTGTTGCCCGAGACCGTGTGCGACCCCTCCGGCGTGATCGTCACGGTCACCGCGACGCCGTTGTAGTAGGCGTTCACCGTCACCACGTCGCGGTGGTTGCCGTTGCCCTGGTCGATGTCGTTGATCCGGAAGCTCACGTTCCGCACGTCGCCGGTATAGGCCCGGTCATCGGCCGAAAAGCCGAGCGTGGTGGTCGAGGTCGCGTTGTTGCCGTTGCCGTAGATATACAGCGCCGAATTGGCGCCGAACGGCTCGCCGGCCTCGCGAAACATCGCGTCGGTCGACTCGATCGACCATTGCGGGTTGTTGTTGCCGTCGTCCTGCGTGCTCAGCGTCACGTCGATGACGCCGGTCGAGAAGACGAACCCGGCCTCGACGTCGAATTCGTCTGCCGCCACCGCGTCCCAGGACAGAAGCTCGGTCGTCGCCGCGCGCAGGCTGCCGCTGTCGCCGTGGATCAGGTCGGCGCCGGCCCCGCCGAGGATCGAGTCGTTGCCGCCGTCGCCGTAGATCGTGTCGGCGCCCGCGCGCCCGTCGATCGTGTCGTTGCCGCCGCCGCCGCGGATCGAATCCGCCCCGGTGCTCGTCGTCGTCCCGTCGAGGTCCGTGTAGCTCGCGTTGATGAGGTCCGCGCCGTCCGTCCCCTCGACGATCCCGTCGTTCAGCGCGAAGGACGGGGCCGACAGCACGCCGCCCTCGGTCAGCGTGCCGACCGGCCCGTAATCCGGCACGAAATACACGTTGCCGTTGGTGGCGAGGTAGTAGACGCCCGGCTCGACCGTGTTGGTGTAGGTGTTGCCGTTCCACGTGCCCGACCACATCCACTGGCCCGAGCCGATGGTCTGTGCGGTCGTGAAGCTGACCAGCGCGCCAGAGATCCCGTCGATCTCGTCGAGCCTGCTGTTCGTCCCGAGGCTGACAAGGTACCCGCTCGGCATCGTCGCAATCCGCATGACCTGCGGACGCACCTCGCCCGCGGCCTTCGGATTACCTTCGATTTAAGCCAAAATTTTGGGATTCCGGTGCCGATTGCACGGCGCGCGGGGTCAATCCATCGTCACCACGACCTTGCCGGTCGACTTGCGCGACCGCAGCAGCTCCAGCGCGTCGGCCGCCTGCGCAAGCGGGAAGGTCGCCGAGACATGCGGCTTGATCCGCCCCGCCTCGTACCAGGCGAACAGCTCCGCCAGGCTCGAGGTGACGGCCTCGGGCGCGAAGGCCATGTAGCCGCCCCAGTAGAAGCCCTCGACCGAAATGTTCTTCACCAGCAGGTGGTTGGCCGGAATCCGCGGCACGTCCCCGCTGGCGAAACCGATGACGATGATGCGGCCCTCGGGCCGGGTGGCGCGCATCGCGTCGCGGAACTGGTCGCCGCCGACCGCGTCATAGACCACGTCCACGCCGCCGAGATCGCGCAGCGCCGCGCGCAGGTCGTCCGTCCCGGTGCTGTCGATCAGGTGCGTGGCCCCGGCCGCCTTCGCGACCTCCAGCTTCTCCGCCCCGCGCGCCACCGCGATCACCTCCGCGCCGATCAGCGCGCCGATCTCCACCGCCGTCAGCCCGACGCCGCCCGCCGCGCCAAGCACGACCAGCCGCTCGCCCGCCTTCAGCCGCGCCCGCCGCGTCAGCGCCAGATGCGAGGTGCCGTAGGCCACGAGGAACCCGGCCGCCTCGTGCGCCGGCATCGTGTCCGGGATCGGCACCGCGCGGTCGGCCGGAAACGCCCCGTGCTCGGCCAAGCCGCCCTGTCCGGCAAAGACGGCGACCCGTGTGCCCGGCGCCGGTCCCGCGACCCCGGGGCCGAGCCCCGTGACCACGCCCGCGACCTCGAGCCCGAGCGTGAACGGCGGCTCCGGCGTCTCCTGGTAGGTGCCCTTGACCATCAGCAGGTCGGCGAAGTTCAGACCGCAGGCTTCGATCTTCAGCCCGATCTCGCCGGCACCCGGCCCGGGGGTGGGAATATCCACCAGTTCCGGCGCTTCGCCGCGCCGCGTCACCCGAAAGGCCCGCATGCCGTCCTCCCCGTCAATCGCTTGTCAGTCACAAGCATTTTCAGCCTGTCTCAAAGGTTTAGCCCCAGTTTCCCCCGAGGGCCAGCATGGACAACAGGGCGCCGGAGGCGTAGCATCCAGACGTTGCGAATTGCCGGGCCTGGGCTGGCACCCGACACAGATCTCGTTATCTCGAAACGCCCGGCTGCAAGGAGATCGCTGTGAAACACCCTGTGGATGTCCATGTGGGCAAACGCGTGCGGCACCGCCGCTGGATGGTCGGGATGACCCAGCAGCAGCTGGCCGAGCAGGTGGGGATCAAGTTCCAGCAGATCCAGAAATACGAAACCGGCATGAACCGCGTCAGCGCCTCCCGCCTGTGGGACATTGCCGCCGCGCTCCGGGTCGATATCCGCTATTTCTTCGAAGGGCTGTCGGCATCGCCGGGCACCGACGAAACGCTGCCCGATCTGCTGTCGGACAAGGAGGCGCTCGACCTCGTGCGCTGCTACTACTCCATCCCCGAGGCGCAGCGCCGGCGCCTGTTCGATCTCGCCCGGGTGCTGTCGGCCGCCGCCTGAGGGCCATTGACCCGGTGACGCCCCGTCGCCACTGTCGCCGCCGATGCCGCCGTCCGATTTCCCATCGCCCGCGCTTCGCGCCGAGCTGATCGCCACCGCCCACGCCCTGGCCGACGCCGCGCGGGTCGAGACGCTGCGCCATTTCCGCGCGACCGGGCTGGCCACCGACAACAAGGATGCCGCCGGCTTCGACCCGGTGACCGAGGCCGACCGCGCCTCCGAGGCCGCGATGCGCGCGATCCTTGCCGCGCGCCGCCCCGATGACGGCATCCGCGGCGAGGAAGAGGCCGACCGGCCCTCGCGCTCGGGTCTGACCTGGATCATCGACCCGATCGACGGCACCCGCGGCTTCATCTCCGGAACGCCGACCTGGGGCGTCCTGATCGCCGTCTCGGCCGGCGAGGGGCCGCTCTTCGGCCTGATCGACCAGCCCTATATCGGCGAGCGGTTCGAGGGCGGGTTGGGCATCGCGCAGCTCACCGGCCCGCACGGCACGCGGCCGCTCGGCGTGCGCGGCACCGGCGATCTGTCCGAAGCCGTCCTGTTCACCACATTCCCGGAGATCGGCACGCCCGACGACCGCCGCGCCTTCGAGGCCGTGCGCGACCGCGTCCGGCTGACCCGCTACGGCATGGATTGCTACGCCTACGCGCTGCTCGCCGCGGGGCAGGTGGATCTGGTGATCGAGGCCGGGCTCAACGCCTACGACATCGCCGCGCCGATCGCCGTGATCGAGGCGGCGGGCGGCATCGTCACCGACTGGTCCGGCGGCCCGGTGCACGAGGGCGGGCGCGCGCTCGCCGCCGCCACGCCGGCGCTGCACGCCGCCGCGCTGGCGCTTCTGTCCGATGGCTGAGATCCTGCTGCGCCGGGCGGCGCTGGCGCTGACGATGGACGACGCGGACAGCGCCCTGCGGGATGTGGATATCCTTGTGGATAACGGGGCGATTACTGATATCGGCCAAGGGCTTGCTACGGCCGGAACAAGTATCGACTGCGCCGGCTGCCTGGCCACGCCCGGCCTCGTGAACACGCACCATCATCTCTACCAGACGATGACCCGCGCGGTGCCCGGCGGGCAGGACGCGCTGCTCTTTGGCTGGCTCCGGACGCTCTACCCGATCTGGGCGCGGATGGGCCCCGACCACATGCGCGTCTCGGCCCTGACCGGCATGGCGGAGCTGATGCTCTCGGGCTGCACGCTGACCTCCGACCACCTCTATCTCTATCCCAACGGCGCGCGGCTCGACGACACGATCGAGGCCGCGGCCGGGATCGGGATGCGCTTCCATCCGACGCGCGGCGCGATGTCGATCGGCGAAAGCGCGGGTGGACTGCCGCCCGACGCGCTGGTCGAGGACGAGGCCGCGATCCTGGCCGACTGCGCGCGCGTCGTCGACGCGTTCCACGATCCGTCCGACGGGTCGATGTGCCGCGTCGGCCTCGCGCCCTGTTCGCCCTTCTCCGTCAGCCGCGAACTGATGCGCGACACCGCCATCCTCGCCCGCGACAAGGGCGTGATGCTGCACACGCATCTCGCAGAGAACGATGAGGACGTGGCCTATTCGCTGGAGAATTTC
Organism: Rhodobacterales bacterium HKCCE3408; assembly: GCA_015689705.1. GTDB lineage: Bacteria > Pseudomonadota > Alphaproteobacteria > Rhodobacterales > Rhodobacteraceae > HKCCE3408. The sequence continues at coordinate 4,130 of WVSN01000034.1, read as the reverse complement.
GGTTGCAGGCCAGGGGATTACGCCGAAAGCCTGGGCTGGACGGGCAACGATGTCTGGCACGCCCATTGCGTGAAGCTGGACGGGCGCGAGATCGACCTCTTCGCCCGCACGCGGACCGGCGTGGCGCATTGTCCGTGCTCGAACTGCCGGCTCGGATCGGGCATCGCGCCGCTGCGCGAGATGCGGGATGCGGGCGTTCCGGTCGGGCTCGGCGTCGACGGCTCGGCCTCGAACGACGCCGGCAACATCGCCGCCGAAGCGCGCATGGCGATGCTCCTCCAGCGCGTCCGCCTCGGCGCCGACGCGATGAGCCCGCGCGAGGCGCTGAGGATCGCGACGCGGGGCGGGGCCGAGGTGCTCGGCCGCCGGGATTGCGGCCAGATCGCCGTCGGCCAGCGCGCCGACATCGCCATATGGGACATGACGGGCGTGGAGGCGGCCGGGTCGTGGGATCCGGCGGCACTGCTGCTGGCCGGCCCGATGCAGGTGCGCGACCTGCTGATCGAGGGGCGGCACGTGGTCAGCGGCGGCCGCCTCACCACGCTCGATCTGCCGGTTCACCTCGAACGGCACCGCAAGCTGGCCGCCGGGCTGGCGTTGTGAACAGGCTTATCCACAGCGACAGGCCAGAAAACAACATAATACCTAACAATTCGTAAACATTTTCCGAACCTGTTTTCGCGCTTAATTGCCCCAGGTTTTCACTTCTGCATCATTTTCTTCAAAATCGCCCGACTTGTCCCCAGATCAGGACGCTCGGCAACAGACCGCCGGGATCGGCGCCCCGGCAAGCGCCGCTTCCACAACTCCGCGCCGTCGGCTAGAAGCAACCGCAGGAGGGCTTGCGATGCGGTATTACCTGACGAGTCTTGCGATTGTCCTGATGCTGGCCGCCTGCGCGCCGCAGAACGGCACGACGCGGGTGCCCCTCGCGACGACGGGCCTGATTGCCCAGGCCGGCACCGTGCTGTCGGTCACGCGCGCGAATGCGGGTATCCCCGCGCCGCTCGTCCAGCATCCCGCCCTTCAGGCCACCGCGCAGGCCCATGCCGACGATCTGTCGGCCACCGGCGGCTTCGATCACGTCGGCAGCGACGGCTCCAGCGTGTCCGACCGCATCTCCGCGGCCGGCTACACGCCCTGCTTCGCGGCCGAGAACATCGCCCGCGGCCAGCCCGACGTGCCGGCCGTGATGGAGACCTGGATCGCCTCGCCGGACCATTACCGCAACATCATCAACGCTTCGGCGCGCAATTTCGGCTTCGCGCGCTCGGGCGATGTCTGGGTCCTGGTCCTCGCGCGGCCCTGCTAGCTGCGGCCCACCGGCGACACCAGCGCCATCAGCAGCGATTGCGACACGAGGAAGAGCGTGCCGACCACGGCCAGCGCCTGAAGCTGCGCAAGCGGCGGCAGGCCCTGGATGCCGGAGATCCGCGACAGCCGGGGCACGTCCCATGACAGGTCGCGGTGGCCAAGCAGGAACGGCAGTGCCGCCGGGTTCGTCAACGCCGCCGTCGCGACGATCAGCACGAGGATCGTCCCGATAATATGGGCGTTTCCGATGGCGACGGCCTGTTCCAGCCGCTCGGCGATGGTCGGCCGCGTCAGGCCGCCGAACAGCGAACCGGTGCCGATCCGGTCCTCGTCGTTCTGGATCGCCCCCTGCGAGACGTTGACGTAATACATCAGCCCCGAGGCGAGGATGACGAGAATTCCAGTCAGAAGAATGCGCCCGAAGGCCGGGTTGTTCAGCACGATCCGCTCGATCACGTTGCGCGAATTGGCGTTCTCGCTGTCATCGTAGCCTTGCGACAGGCCGAGGTTCGGCATCGCCAGCATCGGGCCGGTCAGCAGCGACGTACCCGCCACCTGCGTGAACCGGCGGCGACCCGGATCGGGCAGATCGCCCAGGCGGTCCGGCAGCTCCCGCCGCTTCGGCGGATCGAATTCAGGCGTGTCCGACATCACGCATCCTCCCCAGTCTTTTGCCGGAGGCTAGCACAGTTTCGCCGCCGGGTCTCGGGCCCATGCGCGTCCGGGGCGGCAAGTGCCGGCAGCGCATGAAAAAAGGGCCGGGAGATGTCTCCCGGCCCCGTGACGATGCGGCCTGATCCGGCCTCAGTTCTTCGCCTTGTCGACCATCCGGCCCGCGGTGATCCACGGCATCATGCCGCGCAGCTTCTCGCCCACGGCCTCGATCTGGTGGGCGTCGTTGTTCCGGCGCGTCGCCTTGAACGACGGCTGGCCCACGGCGCATTCCGCCATCCAGTCGCGCACGAAACGGCCCTGCTGGATGTCGGTCAGGATCGCTTTCATCCGCGCCTTGGTCTCGTCGTAGGGCAGGACGCGCGGGCCCGACACGTACTCGCCGTACTCGGCGGTGTTCGAGATCGAGTAGTTCATGTTCGCGATGCCGCCCTCGTAGATCAGGTCGACGATCAGCTTCACCTCGTGGAGGCATTCGAAATACGCCATCTCGGGCGCGTAGCCGGCCTCGACCAGCGTCTCGAAGCCGCAGCGGATAAGCTCGACCAGGCCGCCGCACAGAACCGCCTGCTCGCCGAACAGGTCAGTCTCGCACTCTTCCTTGAAGTTCGTCTCGATGATGCCCGAGCGGCCGCCGCCGATGGCGGAGCAATAGGACAGCCCGATCTCGAGTGCGCGGCCCGAGGCGTCGTTGTGGACCGCGACGAGGCAGGGCACGCCGCCGCCCTTGGCGTATTCGCCGCGCACGGTGTGGCCGGGGCCCTTCGGCGCCATCATGATGACGTCGACGCCGGGCTTCGGCTCGATCAGGCCGAAATGGACGTTCAGGCCGTGCGCGAAGGCAATCGCGGCGCCGTCCTTCAGGTTGTCGTGGACGTATTTGCGGTAGGTCTCGGCCTGCAGCTCGTCGGGCATGGTGAACATCATCAGGTCGCACCAGGCGGCGGCCTCGGCGATGCCCATGACTTTCAGGCCTTCGCCCTCGGCCTTCTTCGCCGACGGCGAGCCCTCGCGGAGCGCCACGACGATGTTCTTGGCGCCGCTGTCGCGCAGGTTCAGCGCGTGGGCATGACCCTGGCTGCCATAGCCCAGGATCGCCACTTTCTTGTCCTTGATGAGATTGATGTCGCAATCGCGATCGTAATAGACGCGCATCCCGTGTCCCTTCCTCCGTCTGGTCTTGCCGCCCCGGGCATCCCGGGCCTTCTAGCGGTTTTCGGGCCGGATGCAACGGGCCGGAGCGCGCGGCACTTTCAACGCTTTCTTAAGACTTGAGAGGCATCTCTGCGGCGCGGGGCGTTTCGGTGTGTACAGGGTTCCAATGGTAAAGATTCAGTCCCCCGCCCAGGTCTGGCGGGTCTCCGCGGCGCTGACCGTGTTCACGGTCACGGTCGTGCTTCTCGAAATCATCCTCGTCTATCCGCCGGCCGACCAGCGGCGCTACGCGCTGATCGCCTGCGGCACCGCGGCGGTGCTGACCTTCCCGCTCGCCACCGCGATGGGCTGGCTGATCCTGCACCACGCGCGGCTCATCGACGAATTGCGGCGCCTGGTCAACCGCGACCGGCTGACCGATGCAGCCACGCGGGACTACTTCTTCACCCGGATGGAGCGGGACACCGAGGCCTATGGCGTCTCGCTCGTCGTGGACATCGACCATTTCAAGCAGGTGAACGACACCTACGGCCATCTTGTCGGCGACCTGGTGATCCACGACGTCGCCAAGATCCTGCGCAGCCTGGTGCGCGACCGCGACATCGTCTGCCGCTTCGGGGGCGAGGAATTCGTCGTCTTCCTCTACGACACCCCGGCGGATCGCGGCGCCCGCGTGGCCGAGCGGATGCGGGCCGCCATCGCTGCGGCCGAGATCGACGCGGGCGAGGTCATCGTGCCGGTGACGGTGTCGATCGGCGGCGCGCTGAAAGAGGCGGGTCAGCCGATCCACATGGCGATCCACTCCGCCGACATGGCGCTCTATCGCGCCAAGACCGACGGCCGGAACCGCACCGTCATGAGCTGGAGCGAGGCCGAGGCGGCCTGACCCCGCCATGCCCGAGACCGAGCCGCATCAGGCTGCGCCGCACCGGCGTGGCGCGGTGCAGCAGCTCGGTCGCCCGCGCGCGCAGTTCGGCCATCGGCGGGCT
>WVSN01000033.1 GCA_015689705.1 Rhodobacterales bacterium HKCCE3408 | reverse complement strand
GGAGAGGAACGGAAACATCTTGGCCATCCGGACCGTGTCTGGCCGAATGGGCGGAAGGGCCGGGGGGCGGCGGACCTGTCCGGTCAGCCGGTCCGGCGCCACGTCCGATCGGTCGCGCCGCGGTCGTACTCCTCCAGCCAGGCGATGAAGTCATCGGCCGGCATGGCCCCCGCGAAATAGAACCCCTGAAGGGCCGTGCAGCCGAGCGACCGGGCGAGGTCGACATGTTCGCGCCGCTCCACCCCCTCGGCCGTCACCGATATCCCGAGAACCTGCGCGAGGCCGACGATATGTTCGAACACGCCACGCTGCTCGGGATCCTCGACCGCCGGTTCGACCATCGCGCGATCCAGCTTCACGCTGCTCGGCCGGACCGCCTTCAGACCCATGATGGAAGAATGGCCGGTCCCGAAATCGTCGATTTCCACCTCGATGCCGCGTTCGCGCAGGCCGTCGAGAACCCAGGCGATCTGGGCGTCGCGGTGATCGAGGAACGTGGATTCCACCAGTTCGAAGCAGATCCGACCGCGCGGGATGTCGCGGGCGTCGATCTCTTCGATCAGGCTGTGGCTGCGCAGCCGCCGGGACGAGACATTGACCGAGACCCGCGGCAATCGGCTGCCGAAGCGCGGCAGATCGGCGAGCACCCGGTCGAGCACGAAGCGGTCGATATCGGGGTCGAGTCCGAGGTCGGCCGCCACCGGCAGGAATTGCGACGGCGTCATCTCGCCAAGTCGGGGATTGCGCCAGCGCACCAGGGCCTCGGCCCCAACAACGGACATGGTCCGGGCACAGATTTGCGGCTGGTAGGCGACATCGAACCCGCCGGTTTCAAGTGCGAGCGCGATCTCGTCGGCCAGCGTCTTGTGTTCCGCGCGCTCCCGGGCGAGTGCTGCCGAGAAGCCGCAGACGCTCCCCCGCCCCTCCTCCTTGGCGCGGTAGAGCGCGATGTCGGCGTCGATCATCAGCTGCGCCGGGTCGAAGGGCGGCGTCTCCTGCAGGGCGAAGCCGACGCTGACGCCGAACCGGCATTCGGTGCCGTCATGCAGGACCGGCCGAGCGAGTTCGGATTGCAGCCGTTCGGCCATCCCCTCGAGCATCCCGGGATCGCCGTTGATCTCGGTCGCGACGATGAACTCATCGCCGCCGGCGCGCGCGGCCAGGCTGCCGGGGCCAAGGGCCCGTTCCATGCGGTCGGCCACGGCGACGAGCACCGCATCCCCCGCGGCGTGGCCGAACGTGTCGTTCACCTCCTTGAAGCGGTCGAGATCGAGATGCAGCAACCCGAGCCGGGAACCCCGCTTCGCGGCCGCCACGCTCATCCGGGCGAGCGCGTCGTCGAGGCCCCGGCGATTGGCGAGACCGGTAAGCGGATCCTGGCGCGATGCCAGTTCCACCTGGCGGCGTGTCCGTTCGAGCGACAGGCGCTGCCGGCGCTGTTCGGTGACTTCGCGTTCGACCACGACGAACCGCACAACCCGGCCTTCGCCGTCGCGCTGCGCCGAGATCCGGATGTCGGTCCAGTATTCGTCGCCGTTGATGTCGGTGTTCTGAACCTCGTTATGGCTGTAGGCGCCGTCGAGCACTGCGCGGATCGCGGCCTCGCGCGAGGGATAGACGGTCCCGGTTTTCGCCACGAGATCGCAATGAAGGGCGCCGCGCACCGCTGTGGCCGGGTAGCCGCTGCGTGCGATGAAGGCGCGATTGGCCCAGAGGACCCGGAAATCGGTATCGGTGATCGTGATGAGATCCTGGGCGTGTTCGGCGACCGCCGCGATGCCCTCGAGCTGCGTCTTTTCCTCCTGCAGCTGGCGTTCGGACAATTGCAGGCTGCGCGTCCACTCGGCCAGCGACCGCTCCCGTTCGACCCGCTTGGTCACGTCGCGCTGGACCGCCAGCCAGAAATGGACGTGACCGTCCGCGTCGGCGACCGGCTGGATCGAGATTTCGGACCAGAACGGCGTGCCCGACTTGGTGTAGTTCCGCAGCGTCTCGGTCACCGGCTGCCACGCCTCGAGCGCGCCCCGTATCCGGGCCAGCGCCTCGCGATCCGTGTCGGGACCCTGGAGAAAGCGCGGCGACCGGCCTTTCACCTCGGACAGCGAATAACCCGTCATCCGCTGGAAGGAGTCATTGCACCAGACGATCCTCGGCCCCGGTTCGCGCGCCGGCCCGGCCTCGGTGACGAGGATGCAATCATGCGTGTAGGCACCGAGGTTTGAGGTGATGTCGGAGAGTTTCATACCGGTCTGGGCCTCGCGATCGCAGTCGTGAGGCAGAGCGATACCCAAGGCGTCTTGACGATAGCTTACCGGGACAATTCCACCGATTTCGTTCGCAATGAATCAAACGGCCCGGTCGCGGAGATCCGGACCGGGCCGTCATCGGCAGGGATGTTCAGGCCGGGGCGCGACCCGGCCGGGGCGTCAGGCGGGGACCAGCCCGCCTTCCCGCGCCAGTTCCTTCATACGCTTCTGCAGTTTCTCGAAGGCGCGCACCTCGATCTGCCGGATGCGTTCCCGGCTGACGTCGTAGACGCCCGACAATTCCTCGAGCGTGACCGGCTGATCCTGCAGGCGGCGCTGCGTGAGGATATCGCGCTCCCGCTCGTTCAGTACCTCCATGGCCTTTTCCATCAGCGCCATGCGGTGCGCGAACTCGTCCTTCTCGGCATAGTCCTCGGCCTGGTTCGCGTCCTCGTCCTCGAGCCAGTCCTGCCATTGCGTCGAGCTGTCGTCGTCCGTCCCGATGGTCGCGTTGAGCGAGGCGTCCGACCCGGACAAGCGCCGGTTCATCGAGATCACCTCGTCCTCGGTCACGCCGAGATCGGTGGCGATCTTCTCGACATGCTCGGGCCGCAGATCGCCCTCTTCCAGCGCGCCGATCCGGGCCTTCGCCTTGCGGAGGTTGAAGAACAGTTTCTTCTGCGCTGAGGTCGTCCCGAGCTTCACGAGGCTCCACGACCGCAGGATGTATTCCTGGATCGCGGCGCGGATCCACCACATCGCATAGGTGGCGAGGCGGAAGCCCTTTTCGGGGTCGAAGCGCTTCACGGCCTGCATCAGGCCGACATTGGCCTCGGAAATTACCTCGGCCTGCGGCAGGCCGTAGCCGCGGTAGCCCATGGCAATCTTCGCCGCCAGGCGCAGGTGAGACGTGACCATCTTGTGCGCAGCTTCGGTGTCGCCGTGATCGACCCACCGCTTGGCCAGCATGTATTCCTCTTCCGGCTCCAGCATCGGGAACTTCCGGATTTCCTGCAGGTACCGGTTGAGACCCTGTTCCGGGGACGGGGCGGGAAGGTTTGCGTAAGTGCTCATGTGATGCGGACCCCCTGTTCGGATCGCGATGTAAAGGCCATTAACTTCTATTTGGGGCCACCTGACGACTTCGTCAAGTCTTGGGGACGGCCCCGGTCGACCCCCAAGGTATGCGCCCGTCGGGCGCACGGCAATTCATGTTACGGCGTTCTCACGTGCAGTTGCGCACAGCGGAGCAGCCGCGTACGCACCCTCGCAATTCATGCATTTTCGCATGATACCCATGAGATATATGCGAATTCTCATGTTTTGGCGGGTCCTGTAGATAGAACGCAATCCAGAACCGAAAGGATCCGACCATGCATGCCACCGAGACACTTCGCCTCTCCCGCACCGCCGGGGCGCTTTACGTCCTCGTCATTCTCACCGGTCTCGGGGCCGAGCTCGGCCTTCGCGGACCGCTGATCCATGCCGGCGACCCGGAGGCGACCTTCGCGGCTGTCACCGGGAACCTCGGGCAGTTCCGGGCCGCCATTCTCACCGACGCGGTGATGGTCGCGGCCGATATTGGCCTCGCCCTGCTTTTCTTCGGGCTGCTGCGGCACGTCTCGGAGGGGCTCGCCCGGACGGCAATGATGTTCCGCCTGATCCAGGCCGCGACCATCGCCGCCTCGGCGCTCTTCCTGGTCTCAGCCCTCGGCGCGAGTGACGGCACCACGATGCTTCGCCTGATCGAAACCCATGCCGCCGGCTACGATTTCGGGCTGATCTTCTTTGCCGTGAACACCGCGATCACGGCCTGGCTCCTCGCCCGTTCGGGTCTCGTGCCGCGCTGGCTGCCACCGCTCCTGCAGGCGGCTGCATTGGTCTACCTCGCCGGCAGCGTCACGCGGATCGTCGCGCCGGGGCTCAACGAGCTGATGCAGCCCGCCTATCTCGTCCCGGTGATCGCCGAGACCGCACTGGCCGTGACCCTACTGATCGGCCCCCGCAGCCGTGCGAAGCTCGCCTAGCAGCCCGGCCATATCCTCCGGCAGAGGCGCTTCAAACCGAAGCGCCTCTCCGCTGACCGGATGCACGAAGCCGAGCGTCGCCGCATGCAGCGCCTGCCGCGGAAAGCGGTTGAGCCGGCCGGCCAGATCCTCCCCGAGCACCTTCTCCGACACTTTCCGCCGCCCGCCATAGGTCTGGTCGCCGATCAGGGCGTGACCGATATGGCTCATGTGAACGCGGATCTGGTGCGTCCGCCCGGTCTCGAGCCGCGCGCTGACACGCGCCACGACGCCGCCGAAACTCTCCTCGACCGAGACCCGCGTGACCGCGTGCCGCCCGCCCTGGAACAGCACCGCCTGGCGCTGCCGGTCGGTCTTGTGGCGGGCGAGATGGGTGGTGATCTTCACCGTCCCACCCTCGAACGACACGCCCCGCACGCCTTTCAGCCGCGGAGCGGCGACGTCCGGCACGCCGTGGCAGAGCGCGTCGTAGCGCCGTTCCACGCTGTGCGCCTCGAACTGCTCGGCCAGGCCGTGATGCGCGCGGTCGGACTTCGCCACGACCAGCAGCCCCGAGGTATCCTTGTCGATCCGGTGCACGATCCCCGGCCGCTTCTCGCCGCCGATCCCCGACAGCTCACCGCCGAAATGATGCAGGAGCGCGTTAACGAGCGTGCCCGACGGCGTTCCGGGCGCGGGATGCACGACCATGCCGGCGGGCTTGTCGATCACGATCAGGTCGGCGTCCTCGTGCACGATCGTCAGCGGAATGGCCTCCGGCACCGTCTCCGTCTCCACGGCCTCTTCGACCGCGATCTCGACCGCGTCGCCCTCGTTCAGGCGCGCCTTGGCGTCGGTCACCACCGCGCCGTTCACCCGCACCGCGCCCTCGGCGATCAGTTTCGCCAGCCGCGACCGGGACAGGGCCGCTTCCTCTGGCACCGCGGCGGCCAGTGCCTTATCAAGGCGCGGCGCCGGGTCGGGGCCGATCCGCAGGGCAAGGACAGAGGCCATGGCCGAAAGCTCCGAAGAGACCGAGGGTGTGCCGCGTGAGCTGCGCTTTCTGAAAGGTCTGGTGACGCTGCTGACGGCGGTGATGATCGTCGGCCTCATAACCGTCGTGGCGCTGCTTGTCATCCGGCTGAACGGCGACGGCACTCCAACCTTGGTCGCGCCCGAGGACTTCACTCTGCCCGAAGGCGTGACCGCGACCGGCTGGAGCCAGACCGGGCGACATGTCGTGGTCACGGGCGACGACGGCGTGATCCGGGTCTACGACGCGGAGACGCGCGACCTGACGCGCGAAATCAACCTGTCGGAGTGAGATGGTACCGCCTCCCTGGCTTGAACAGGGGACCTCTGGATCCACAATCCAGCGCTCTAACCAACTGAGCTAAGGCGGCACTGGCGATGGGGCATACATTCGCCGCCGCCCCATTGCAAGGCCCTCAGCCCGCCAGATCCAGCGCCCATTCCTGCTCTACGACATCGACCCCGAAGGAGTGCGTCGGACGGCTGTCGGTCAGCGCGAAACCCCGCGCCTTATAGAGCGCGCAGGCGGCCCTGTGGCTTTCGTGGGTCCATAGGACGAGGCGGCGGAACCCCCTCTCGCGCGCATGGTCGATGCAGGTGTCGAGAAGCCGCCGGCCGAGACCGAAACCGCGCGCCTCTGGCAGCAGAAGGAACAGCCGCAGCTTGGCGACCCCGGGCTCCGGCCCCTTCACGCAGAAGATCGAGCCGAGCCGCCGCCCGCCGGCCCAGGCGATCCAGGCGCGTTCGACCGACGGGTCGCGGTTGCGGATGTAGGCGGCGAGGATCTCGGCCACGAGGGCCTCGAATGTCTCGTCGAACCCCTCGTCGCGGGCGTAGAGCCGCCCGTGCTGTTCGATCAGCCAGCCGGCATCGCCGATGGCGAGGTCGCGCAGCTCGACCGCTTCGGCATCGGGCGGGTTCAGAACCGCCTCGACCTCGTCCAGTGCCGCGGCGACTGCCTCGTCTGACCGCGGCGGGAGATGCGCGAACCAGTCGCCGATCTCGGCCCGCGACAGGGCCTGCACTTCGTCAGCCTGCGCCCGGCCCGTCTCCGTCAGCGTCAGGATCCTCGCCCGGTGATCCTCCGCCGGCCGCCGCCCGACCAGCCCGTCGGCTTCAAGCCGGGCGATGACCCGGCTCAGGTGCCCTTCGTTCACCTGCAGCACGCCGGCGAGCTGGCGCGCGGTCCAGCCCGTGCCGGTCGCCAGCTCGAACAGCACGCGGACTTCGGGCAAGCCAAGCCCGGCGGCGAGATAACTCTGGTCGAGAAGCCCGATGCGGGCGGTATGCGCGCGGTTGAAGGCGCGGATGCGGTCGATGGCGTCCATGGAAATTCTCACTTGCCTCAGGCAAGCATTTGCACCTTGCCGCGTCCCGCGCAAGCCTCTATCGCACGCGACGGACCCGCCTCGGAGGAGCCCCATGGGCATCAACAACGAAAGCGATATCAGCGCCAACCTTCAGATCGGCCCGACGACCATGGGCATGGTGCGCATCTATATCGAGGGCGACGGCATCGACCTGCCGCTCGACTTCGACCCCGACGAGGCCGAGGAAATCGCCGAAGAACTTCGGGCCGCCGCAGCGGCTGCGCGCAAGGGCGGGAAGCGGCGCTAGGGCGCCGGGTCGCGCATCAGCCGCAACCGGTCCGCAGCGACGCGGGCGAATTTCAGGCTCAGTGCCTTGCGGCGCGCGGGTGCCAGTTTCGTCTCCGGCCCCATCCGCACGATCTCCGCGTCGTAGGCATCGGCGAGGATCAGGCCCGTGCCCTCGGGCAGAAGCTCCACCGGGAAATCGGCGTCCACGGCCCAGAAGAACCGGTCGGCCCAGTCGAGATAGCCGTCCCACTTGCCGTCGGACATGTAATCCGCCCGGCAGGACTTGCATTCCACGACCCAAAGCTCGCCCTTCGGCCCCATCGCCATCACGTCGACCCGCTTGCCCCGGTCGGGCACGAACTCCTCCAGACTCGCGAAGCCGAGGCTCGCCAGGTGGCGGGAGACGCCGCGTGCCAGAAGCTGGCCGGGCATGAGGTCGGGGGCGGTGATCTCCATGGCCTCAGGATGGAACGGAACGCGAACGAAAGCAAGCTGCGACGGGACTTGTCAGAACCCGGTTACAGGCATATCTCCGGCTTAGGCGGTTCTGCCCTTCTCGTCACACGATGGGCGCAATTCCGGTGGCCTTAAATATTTCCGAGGGGGCTGGCTCTGGCCGGATCGTGGTCCGGTTACCTGGCGCCCACCTGTTGATACAGGTCCTCGGGAATTCACGCCCCGACGGTTGTGGTGGTTCCGCCGCCTTACTTTTCCCGAATGCGCACCGGCACCGGCTCGGCCAGCGGTAACGCATCGCCGCGACCGCGGCCGTCGTCGTCGGCCTCCTCGGTCATCAGCATGATGCGGATACCCATCTGCGCCGATCCGAAAGTGATCGAGCAGAGCGCGAAGAACACCGCAAGCGCGATGAACCCGCCGTCCGTGTGGGTGACGAGATGGCGGATGCCGGCGAAATCGGTCCACAGGATCGCCCCGGTGAATGCCGCCGCGATCAGCACGCCCACCCCGGCATGGCGGAGAAGAAATCGGATGTGGTCGGGCATGGCGAACTCCGTTGAGGATGCCTCAGTCTCGCGCGACCCGCGCCACGGCGCAACCGGGCGCGGCGTCGCGGTCGATCACCCCGGCACGACCAGGTTGCCGATGTAGAGCGCATAGCCGCCAAGCAGGGCCAGCGCCGGCGCACGCCCCATCCGGCACGACAGCACAAGGCAGGCGAGCAGAGCCGCAGATCCCACCAACGCCGCGACCTCGAGCATCCCGCCGAAGCCCGCGCCGCGGATCGGCTCGACAAGTCCAGTCAGACCGAGGATGCCGAAGACGTTGAAGATGTTCGATCCGATGATGTTGCCGAGCGCCAGCGCGCCCTCGCCCCGCCGCGCGGCGACGATGGTGGTGGCCAGTTCCGGCAACGAGGTTCCGACGGCAACGACAGTCAGCCCGATGACCAGTTCCGACACGCCGAGCGCCCGCGCGATGCCGATCGACCCGGTCACCAGCAGATGCGCACCGACGATCGTGAGCACGAGCCCCGCGATCGCGAAGCCGACAGCCCTGCTGATCGACACCGCACCCGTCCCGGGCAGATCCTCGGGCGGCGCGGCACCGCGCAGGCAGCTCGCGATGTAAACGGCCAGAGCGGCGACCATGCCGGCCCCGGCCCAGACCGGCAGATCGCCCGTCGCCATCACGATGGCGGCCACGACCGTCGCCGCGCCAAGCCACCACAGGTCCCGTTGCGGCACGTTGCCGGCGACCGCAATGGGGGCGATCAGCGCCGATATCCCGAGGATCAGGAGGATATTGGCGATGTTCGAGCCGACGACGTTCCCGACCGCGATTCCCGGAGCGTCGCGCAGGGCTGCGGCCAGCGAGGTGACAAGCTCGGGCGAGGATGTTCCGAACCCGAGCACCACGACACCGACCGCCGCCGGCGCGAGGCCGAGCCGCAGGGCCAGCGACGCCCCGCCGCGGACGAGAAATTCTCCGCCGACCAACAGGGCCGGCAAGCCGATCAAAAGAAGCAGGATGTCCAAGAGTTTCGTCTCCGTCGCGGCCGGCGGACCATCCCCTTCCCTGCGACAGCCGGCATTTGGGGATGGCCGCCCGCCGATCAAGGGGCGGAACCGGCACTCGGCGCAGAAGCGCCGAGAGATGATGTCAGAACGCCTCGGGCCGCAATTCGCGCGCCATGTGGTCGAGCACCGCGTTGACGAAGCCCGGCTCCTTGCCCTCGGGGAAGAAGGCCCGTGCAACCTCAACGAATTCGGTGATGACGACCTTGGGTGGCGTCTCTGCCGCGATCAGCTCGGCACCCCCGGCGCGGAACAGCGCCCGCAGCACCGGGTCGATCCGCGCGATGGGCCATTTCGCCACCAGCCCGCGATCCGTCGCCTGGTCGATGGCGGCCTGCCGGTCTACGGCACGGTCCAGAAGCGCGCGAAAGAGATCGACGTCGCCCTCCGCCAGTTCCTCGCCGGCAACCTCCTGCCCGAAGCGGTAGCTCTCGAACTCGCGGCGCACGGTGTCGATGGCCTGCCCGCCGGCCTCCATCTGGTAAAGCGCCTGCACCGCGTAGAGCCGCGCCGCAGAGCGCGCCCTTCGTTTTTCGTCGCCCGCATTCATGCCGTGCCGGAGCCCCCGTCCGGACCGCCCGCAACCTCGATCGTCTCGCCGCGCGGCTTGAAGCCGATCCCGGCCCTGGGACGTCCGAAGCGCCGGGTCAGCGCGATCAGATGCAGCGCCGCCGCAGCCGCGCCACCGCCCTTGTTCTGCCCGTTGGGATTTGCCCGCACCGCCGCCTGTTCGTGGTTTTCGACGGTCAGGATGCCGTTGCCGATGCAGGCGCCCTCGAGCCCCAGAAGCGTCAGCGCCCGGCTCGAGTCGTTGCAGACCGTGTCGTAATGCGTCGTCTCGCCCCGGATGACGCAGCCAAGCGCGACGAACCCGTCGAAATGAGACTGCCGGTGCGCGATGCGGATGGCGATGGGCACTTCAAGTGCGCCCGGCACCTCGATCAGCTCGGACGTGCCGCCGGCCTGCTCGATGATGGCCTTCGCCCCGGCAACGAGATCGTCGGCGATGTCCTTGTAGTAGGGCGCGACGACGATGGCGATCTTCACCGGCTTGTCGAAGTCCGGCAGCGGCAGTTCGTGATGCGTGGCCCCGGCCATCAGCCCAACTCCGATATCTTGCGCGTGTCCACGATCTCGAGCCCGTAGGCGTCGAGCCCGACGACCTTCGGTTTCGGCGAATTCGTCAGGAGGATCAGGCGCGACAGGCCGAGCGAGGACAGGATCTGCGCCCCGAGTCCGTATTGCCGCAGAGTCTGCGGCGAGACCTCGCCGTCGGCATGGAGCTTCATCGTCAGGTCCCGAAGCAGGACAAGCACGCCCCGCCCCTCCGCCGCAATCGCCTCCATCGCCGCGCCGAATTCGCGCGCCCGGCCTTTCGGTCCCGTTCCGACCACGTCCAGAAGCGGGTCCATCGCGTGCATCCGCACCAGCACCGGTTCGTCGGTCACGATGTCGCCCTTGATGAGCACGATGTGTTCCGCGCCCTGCGTCGTGTCCGTGTAGATCCGCAGCGTCCACTCGCCGCCAAACTCGCTTTCGATCGTCTCCTCGCTCCGCTGGCGGACGAGGTTGTCGTGCCGGCGGCGGTAGGCGATCAGGTCGCTGATCGTTCCGATCTTCAGGTTGTGGCGCTGTGCGAAGGCGACGAGATCGGGCAGTCGCGCCATCGATCCATCCTCGTTCATGATCTCGCAGATCACGCCCGAAGGGTTGAGACCCGACAGCCGCGCGATATCGACGGCCGCCTCGGTATGGCCCGCGCGCACGAGCACGCCGCCATCGCGCGCGCGCAGCGGGAAGACATGGCCCGGCGTCGCGATGTCGGCCGCCGTCGACCGGCTGTCGATCGCCACGGCGACGGTGCGCGCGCGGTCATGGGCGGAGATGCCCGTGGACACACCCTCGCGCGCCTCAATCGAGACGGTGAAGGCGGTTTCGTGCCGGCTGGAATTGTGGCTGGCCATCAGCGGCAGACCGAGCGCGTCGATCCGCTCGCCGGTCAGGCTCAGGCAGATCAGGCCGCGCCCCTCGCGCGCCATGAAATTGATCGCCTCGGGCGTGGCCATCTGCGCCGGGATCACTAGGTCGCCCTCGTTCTCGCGGTCCTCATGGTCGACGAGGATGAACATCCGCCCGTTGCGGGCATCCTCGATGATCTCCTCGACCGAGGAGATCGCGTCCGACCAGTCCTGCTCGACCGGGCCCGGATCCTCGTATTGCGTGGTCATCGCGCGCTCCTGCCTGACGACGGCGGGGCATAGACCAAAGGGGCGGGCTTGACCAGTGGCCGCCACGCCGCAACCGCTGCGTCAGCTTCCGGCAAAAAACGCCTCGGCCGGCAGCGCACCGGCCAGTCCGGCCGTGCCGCACCAGTCCCGCTCGACCGCCGTCGCGGCGACGAGCACGACGCCGTCCCGCGACAGCCCGCGCGCCCGCACGATCTCGCGCAGCCGGTCGCGCGTCGCCCGCCAGCTTTCGGTGAAGGCGGGCGCCGGGGCGGCAAGGTCGATGAGGCCCGGATTGGCGCCGATCACCGCGTCGGGATGGGCCGGCGCGTAGATCGCGGCCAGCCGGTCAGCCGGCAATTCGCTCAGCCGCGCCGCGACCCGCTCGGGCACCTCGACCCGTCGCGGCGTGAGTTCCAGCGCATTGCCCGAGAACAGGAACGCCACGATGTCATGGCCCGAAGTCGCCCGGATCGTCGCGTAGGTCTGGTACGGCAGGCCGAGCCGCTTCGCCCGCGCCACCCGCAGCCGCACCACCTCGAGCGGCAGGGTCGGCAGAAGGTCGGACCGCGCCTTGGTCCAGGCCAGTTTCCGGAATGCCTGCCCCGGCTCCATCGACGGTCCGCGATTGTGCCCGATGCCGCTCATGCCACTGATCTCCGTTCCATCAACTCACAGCCACCCCACGCTGGCCGCCGCCGCATCGCGCGCCGCGGCCTCGGTCGGAAACCCGGCCTCGCCTGCGCCCGTATGTCGCCAGCCATGCCCGTCCTCGGGGTCGCGTCGGCATTCGACCCAGTCGAACCCCGCACCATCGGCGCGGATGTCGACGCAGCGCGTGCCCGTCGCATCGTTCAGCGAGGCGACGACGCGCGGCTTCATCCCGCGAAGTCCTGCAGACGCGCCACGTAGCGGGCCAGCGTGTCGATCTCGAGGTTCACCAGATCGCCCTCCGCAGCACGGCCCCACGTGGTGACCTCCTTGGTGTGCGGGATCAGGTTCACGCCGAAGCGCGTGCCTTCGACCTCGTTCACCGTCAGGGATGTCCCGTTCAGCGCGACCGAGCCCTTCGGCGCCACGAAGCGCGCCAGCTCGGCCGGGGCCTCGAAGCTCAGCCGGGTCGACTCGCCCTCGTCGCGGATCGCCACGATCCGCGCCACACCGTCGACATGGCCCGAGACGATATGACCGCCAAGCTCGTCGCCGACCCGAAGCGCGCGTTCGAGGTTCACATCGCGCCCTTCGGCCCAGTCCGACAGATTCGTCTTCGAGACCGTCTCGGCCGAGATATCTACGTCGAACCAGTCCGGCCCGAGCGCGACCGCCGTCAGGCAAACCCCGTCGCAAGAAATCGATGCGCCGATCTCGATCGAGCCCGTATCGTAGGCCGTCGTGATCCGCGCGTGCAGATCGCCCGCCTGGCGCAACGACCGGATGCGGCCGATATCGGTGATGATGCCCGTGAACATGTTCCACACTTGCTAAATTGCGCCCGGCCCGCGCAAGTCCAATCTTCCACCGGTCTCGGGTAAGATGGGCATCAGGCGCGTTCGACGCTATGGGACGATATGGATCGAAGCTTCGTCTTCCTGCAGGGGCCGCACGGGCCGTTCTTCGCCCGGCTCGCCCGGACGCTGGCCGCCACCGGCGCGGATGTCCGGCGTATCGGCTTCACCGCCGGAGACCGTGCCTTCTGGCCGCGCGCCCTGCCCTACCGGGCCTTCACCGGCACGGCCGAGGACTGGGAGGCCGGCGTCGCGGATATCCTCGCCGGATCGCGCGCGACCGACCTGGTGATCTACGGCGACACCCGAGCCCACCACGCCGCGGCGATCCGGGCGGCAAGGCGTCTCGGGATCACCGTCCATGTCTTCGAGGAAGGCTATCTGCGCCCCTACTGGATCACCTACGAACGCGACGGCGCGAACGGGCATTCCCGGCTGATGGCGCTGACGGACGACGAAATCGCAAGCGCGGTCGGGGACCACGGCCCGCACCTGCCCGCCCCGCCGGCGCGATGGGGGACGATGCGCGCGCATGTCGTCTACGGCGCGCTCTACCACGCCGCCGTGCTTGTCGCGAACCGACGCTATGCCCGCTTCCGTCCGCACCGCGCGCTGACGGTGGCGCAGGAATTCCGCCTCTATTTCAGGCTGCTGGCCACGATGGTCCCGCGCTGGATGATGCGCGTCGCCGCCACCCGGGCGATCCGGCGCGGCGGCTTCCCCTACCACCTCGTCCTCCTGCAACTCGCCCATGACGCCAATTTCCGCGACCACGGGCCTTTCCCCGACATGGGCGCCTTCCTCGCGCAGGTGATCGAAGGCTTCGCCGCCGGCGCGCCCGCGCATCACCACCTCGTCTTCAAGGCCCACCCGCTCGAGGATAGACGCTTTCCGATCCAGTCCGCGATCGGCCGGCTGACCCGGCAGCACGGGCTCGATGGACGGGTCCATTTCGTCGGCGGCGGCAAGCTCGCGCCGCTTCTCGACGAGGCCGAGACCGCCGTCACCGTAACCTCGACCGCGGCGCAGCAGGCGCTCTGGCGCGGGCTCCCGGTGAAGGCCTTCGGGCGCGCCGTCTACGCCCGGCCCGGCTTTACCAGCAAAAAACCGCTCGCCGATTTCTTCGCCGATCCGGACCGCCCGGATGCTGCGTCCTACGACAGGTTCCGCCGCTTCCTCCTGGCCACGAGCCAGGTCGCCGGCAGTTATTACACGGCCTCCGGACGGCGTCGTCTGATGCGCCGGATCCCCGACCGGATGCTCGCCGGAGACTCCCCGTACGACGCCCTGCTCCGTGGCAATTCCGCACCAATCTCAAGGCTCAAACTTGTGGATTAAATGCCGAAGTGGAACGGCTTGGCATATTTCGTTAACCATGGTCGCAAAAATATACGAGGCAGTTTCATAACGGAGAAGGAGCCAGACGTGCGCTCTACGGCTTCCCCACGCGTGCGCGTTATCGCGCTATTTCTGTGTGCGCTGACCGTCGGGGCCTGTGGCCTTCCGCGGCTCGGACCCACACGGAACGAAATCTTTCAGGGATCGGTCCAGGAAAATGGCGATGCCTTCGTCGTCGAGGTCAACCAGCGGGTGCTCGAGGCGACCAGCGTCATCGAGGCGCTCGGCTTCACGTCGGGCTTCGTCAACGCATCCGGCAGCGCGACCGAGGTCATCCGCCCGGGCGACTCGCTCACGCTGTCGATCTACGAGAACGTGACCGACGGCCTGCTCGCCGGTGAAGGCCAGAACTCGGCCGTGATCGAAGAGGTCCAGGTCGACGAGGCCGGATTCATCTTCATCCCCTATGCCGGCCGCGTGCGCGCCGCGGGCAACACGCCCAACGCCCTGCGCGAGATCATCACCAGCAACCTGGCCGAACAGACGCCGGACCCACAGGTCATCGTCCGCCGTGTGGCCGGCGATGGCGCGACGGTCTCCGTCACCGGCGGCGTCGGCGCGCAGGGTATCGTCCCGCTCGAACGGCCGACACGGAACCTCACCGGCGTCATCGCTGCCGCCGGCGGCCTGTCGATCGAGCCCGAGGTGGCGCGGATCACCGTAGTGCGCGGCAGCCATCGCGGCACGATCTGGTTCAACGACCTGTTCGCCCATCCGCAGCTCGACATCGCGATGCAGGGCAACGACCGGGTCCTCGTCGAAGAGGACACCCGGACCTACACCGCCATCGGCGCGACCGGCCAGCAGGCCCGCGTGCCGTTCGACAGCCAGACGATCTCGGCGATGGAGGCGCTCGCCACCGTGGGCGGCCTGAACCCGAACCTCGGCGACCCGACCGGCATCTTCGTCCTGCGCAACGAACCGCAGGAGATTGCGATGAACGTCCTCGGCCGCGACGATCTCGCCGGGACGCAGCGGATGATCTACGTGATCGATCTGACCAGCCCTGTCGGCATGTTCGAGGCGCGCGACTTCATCATTCGCGACGAGGATACGCTTTATGTCACCACCGCGCCCTTCGCGCAGTGGCGCCAGATCCTCGGGGCCTTCTCCGGGACGCTGTCGACGGCCAGCTCGATCGACAACCTGGCCAACAACTAGGGGCATGACCCCCGCCGGACAGGACGACACGGGCGACAGCGCGCCGGCCACACGCCGGCGCGCCGTCCATTTCAACGCGGGCTTTCTGACCAACCGCCGCGTGCGCCGCATTCTCACGCTCGCCGGTTACGACCTCGCGCTCGGCAAGCCCGGCCCGGGCGACGACGTCCTCGTCTGGGGCCACTCCCCCTACGCCCCGCGTGGCGAGGCGGCGGCCGAGGCCGCCGGCGCCCCGCTCGTCCGGGTCGAGGACGCCTTCCTCCGCGGCCTGTTCCCCGGCCGCACCGGAGAGCCGCCGCTCGGCCTCGTGATCGACCGGCGCGGCATCTACTTCGACGCCTCGCAGCCATCCGATCTCGAACATATCCTCTCGACCCATGCGCTCGACGATACCGCGCTCCTCGACCGCGCCCGCGCCGCGATGGCCCGCATCGCCGCCGCCCACCTGACGAAGTATTCCGCCGTCGATCCCAACCTCGTCCCGCCAGATCCGGGCTATGTCCTCGTCATCGACCAGACCGAGGGCGATGCATCGGTCCGGCTCGGCGGCGCCGACCGCGACAGCTTCCGAGAGATGCTCTACTGGGCCGGGCAGGACTTCCCGGCGAGCCCCATCGTCGTGAAGGCGCATCCCGAAACCGCCGCCGGCCACCGCCCGGGCCATTTCACCCAGGAAGACCTCGACCCCTACGGCGACCGGCTGACACTTCTCGACGGCCCGCACAGCCCGCAGCGGCTGTTTGAAGGCGCGGTCGGCGTCTACACCGTCACCAGCCAGATGGGCTTCGACGCCATCCTCGCCGGCCACCGCCCGGTCACCTTCGGCGCCCCCTTCTACGCCGGGTGGGACCTGACCGACGACCGCCGCCCGGTCGCCCGACGCGGCCGCAGGCTGACCCGGGCGCAGCTCGTCGCCGCCTGCCTCATCCTCTACCCCACCTGGTACGACCCCTATGGCGACCGTATCGGCCGGCTCGAGGATGCGCTCGGCGCGCTCGAGGCCGAGGCGCGGGCCTGGCGCGAAGATCGCGACGGCCATGCCATCGTCCGCGCCTGGGGCTGGAAGCGCCCGCACATGCGCCGGATCTTCGGGCAGCACGGCCGCGTCGCCTTCGTCGAGCGGGCCGAGGAAGCGACGAAACCGGGCCTGCCGGTCCTCGTCTGGGCCGGGGCCGAGACCGACGCGCTCAGGCAGGCCGCCGAGGGTGCCGACCTGCCGCTTCTCCGGGTCGAGGACGGATTTCTCCGCTCCCGCGGGCTAGGTGCCGAGCTGGTGCCGCCGCTCTCGCTCGTCACCGACGATCTGGGCATCTACTTCGACCCGGCCCGCGCCAGCCGGCTCGAGGCGCTCATCGCCGAGGCCGCCCGCCTCCGCCCGCCCGATCTGGCCCGGGCCGAGGCGCTGATCGAGGCGATCCTCGCCGCCGGCCTGACGAAATACTCGACCGGCGGCCCGCCCGACCTGCCGGAGGCCGGCGGCCGCCTGCGCCTCCTCGTCCCCGGCCAGGTCGAGGACGACGCCTCGATCCTTGCCGGCACGCGGGAAGTGTCGACCAACCTCGCGCTTCTCGAAGCCGCTCGCACCGCCTTTCCGGACGCGCAACTGATCTACAAGCCGCACCCGGATTTCGAGGCCGGCCTGCGCCGCGGCACCGTGTCCGAGACCGATCTCGACCGTCTCGCCGACCATGTCGCCCGGGAAACCGATCCTGCGGCGCTCCTCGGCCATGTCGACCACGTCGCGACCATGACCTCCGGCATTGGGTTCGAAGCGCTCCTGCGCGGCGTGCCGGTCACCACTTTCGGCACCCCCTTCTATGCCGGGTGGGGTCTCACCGACGATCGCGGCGCGGTGCCGGCCCGCCGCCGCGCCCGGCCCTCGGTCGCAGCCCTCGCCCATGCCACGCTCATCGCCTATCCGCGCTACTTCGACCCGGTCACCATGCGGCCCTGCCCGCCCGAAGTCGCCATCGACCGGCTCGCCGCCGGGATCGGCATGCCGAAAGCGCCGCTCGAACGGCTGCTCGCCCGCGCCCAGGTCCTGCGCGGCCGCATCACACGCGCCCTTCAGCGCGCCTGATCCTTCATCTTTCCGAAAATACTCGAAAATCCGCGGCTCAGTCCCGGCGCACCCATCGAAGCATCGCGTCCGCGCCCACGGCTTCCGTCGCGGCCAGCCGGAAGCGTGGCGCCTCGGCCAGCGCGGCAACGCCCATCGCCCCGATCCCCGGCGTGCCCTCGGCCCCGATGGTCAGGCCGGCCGAAAAGACGACCAGTTCGTCCACGAGATCGGCTGCCAGCAGTGACGCGGCAAGCGCCCCGCCACCCTCGCAGAAGACAGAATTGATGCCGCCATCGGCCAGCGCGCGCAGCGCGTCGCCGACATCCACGTGCAGCCCGTCGAGCGCGCAGTCGATCAGCCCGACGCCGGCCTCCTCCAGCCTTTGCCGCTGCGGCTCCGGCAGGTCCGGCCCGTGGCAGAGGATCACGCGCGCCTCCCGCGCGCTCTGCACGAGCTTCCCGTCGAGCGGCAGGTCGCCCCGGCGCGACAGCACGACCCGCGCTGGCTGCCGTTCGATCCCGAGCCCGCGGACCGTCAGCATCGGATCGTCCGAGCGCGCTGTGCCGCCGCCGACCATCACCGCATCGCGCCGCGCCCGCATCGCGTGGACCCGCGCCCGCGCCTCCGGCCCGGTGATCCAGCGGCTCTCGCCCGTCGCCGTGGCTATGCGACCGTCCAGAGAAACGGCGAGCTTCAGCGTCACGACCGGCCGGTGGCGCGTGACCCGGCTCAGGAACCCGGCCTGCACCTCCCACGCCCGGTCCTCCAGCACCCCCGTCGTCACTTCGATCCCGGCCGCGCGCAGCCGCGCGATGCCTGTGCCGTCGACCCGCGGATCGGGATCGCGCAGGGCCACGACGACGCGCGCCACGCCGGCGGCGACCAGCGCGTCGGCACAGGGCGGCGTCCGTCCGTGGTGGGAACAGGGCTCGAGGCTGACATAGGCCGTCGCGCCGCGCGCCGCGTCGCCCGC
>WVSN01000032.1 GCA_015689705.1 Rhodobacterales bacterium HKCCE3408 | reverse complement strand
AGTTCGGCCATCGGCGGGCTGCCGGCCATCGAGGCGCGGTTCAGCGCGTCGACCCCGAGCACCCGCGCCGTGATCTCGGCGTGGCGGGCGCGGTGATAGGCGTCGAGCGTCGCCGCGTCGCCAAGCCCGTCGGGCCGGTCGAGCGCGAGATCGCGCAGCGCGGCGATGTCGGCGAGGCTCATGTTCAGCCCCTGCGCGCCGATGGGCGGGACGACATGCGCCGCCTCGGCGATCAGCGCCAGCCGCTCGGCGCTCATCCGCCCGGCCAGCTGGCTGACGATCGGCCAGACGCTGCGCCGCGAGGCCAGCGTGAGCGGGCCGAACAGGTGGCCCGAGCGTTCCGACATGATCGCCTCGAAGTCCGGCTCGGGCAGGGCGGCGAGGCGCTCGGCTTCGGGCCCGCGCTCCATCCAGACGATGGCCGAGGCCGGCACGCCGTCGCGGTCGGGCAGCGGGACCAGCGTGAACGGCCCGCCGGAGCGGTGGATCTCGGTCGAGACATTTCCGTGCGGGATCGGGTGGGTGACGGCGAAGGCCAGCGCCTTCTGGCCATAGCGGAAGCGGCGGACGGGAATGCCGGCGGCGTCGCGCAGCGGCGATCCGCGGCCATCCGCGGCGACGACGAGCCGGGCCGCAAGCCGGGCGCCATCCGACAGCGTCACGCGCGCCTCGGTCAGCCGGGGCAGCATCGACGCGGTGCCGGTGCCGGGCCGGAAATCGACATTCGGCAGACCGGCCAGCGCCTCCACCAGCACCCGGCGGATCAGCCAGTTCGGCAGGTTCCAGGCAAACGGCAGGTCCGAGATCTCGGCGGCGTCGAAATCGTGCATCGCGCGCGGCTGGCCGTTGCTGTCGAGGTCGACGATCCGCATGGTCTGCAGCGCCGTCGCGTGCGGTGCGAGCCCGTCCCACAGCCCGGCCTCGTCCAGAAGCGCCTGGGCGGGCTGCATGAAGGCCGTGGAGCGCAGATCGGCCGCGGGGTCGGCGGCATCCGTCACAGGCGGCGCGGGGTCGGTCAGGACGACGCGAAAGCCCGCACGCCCGAGAACCGCGGCCGCGGTCAGACCGGCGACGCCGCCGCCCGAGACGAGGATATCGCATTCGTCGATGCTCATGGCCCAGATCTAGGGCGAAGCGGGCGCGCGGTCGAAGCGGCAGAAGGGCGCGGGCTCACGCCGGCAGGCGCGTCAGGAACCCGGCGAGATCGTCGGTATGGTGGTCGATATGCGGATGCGGGTCGGCCGCCTCGGCGACATGGACGGTGCGCATTCCCATCGCGTGCGGCACGGCGAGATTGCGGATGTCGTCCTCGAACATCGCGGCGCGGGCCGGGTCGAAGCCGTCGGCGGTGAAGACCGCCTCGAAGGCGGCGCGCTCGGGCTTGGGCCGGAAGCGGGCGTGCTCGACCCCGTAGACCGCGTCGAACAGCGCGCCCAGGCCGCGGGCCTCCAGCACGCGCAGGGCGTAGGCGGAGGTGCCGTTGGTGTAGACGATCCGCCGGCCGGGCAGGGCGGCGATGGCGGCGGCGAGGCCGGGATCGGCGGTGATCCCGGAGAAATCGATGTCGTGGACGTCTTCGAGGTAGCCGTCGGGCGCGATGCCGTGATTGTCCATCAGCCCGGCCAGCGTGGTGCCGTGGTCGCGCCAGTAGCGGTGGCGGAGCGCGTCGGCCTCCTCCCGGCCGACGCCGAGTTCGCGCATCACCCAGTCGGTCATCCGGACGTTGATCTGCGAGAACAGCGCCATCTCCGGCGGGTAGAGCGTGTGGTCGAGGTCGAAGACCCAGGTGGTGACATGCGAGAAACCGGCCATGGCAAAGGGCGTAGCGGCGGGCGCGGGGCGCTGCAAGGGGCGCTTGCCAGCGCCGGGGCGGGGGCCTAGCCTTCCGCGTCCGAGGGAGAGACCATGGCGCAGAGAAAGCCCCCCAATCGCGATGCCTACGACCTGATCCTCGAAGCGATCGACGTGGGCGTGTACCGCCCCGGCGACCGGCTGGTGGAATCCGAACTGGCCGAGCGCTTCGGCGTCAGCCGCACCCCGATCCGCGAGGCGCTGCAGCGGCTCGAGACGCAGAGCCTGCTGACCCGCGACGGGCGCTCGCTGATCGTTGCCTCGCTCGACCATGCGCAGACCGCCGAGCTCTATGCCGTGCGGGCCGAGCTCGAGGGGCTGGCGGCGCGGCTGGCCGCGCAGCACGCCGCGCCCGAGGAGATCCGGGTGCTGAAGCGGATGATCGAGGAGGACAAGGCGCTGCTGGACGACCCGCAGGCGCTGAGCCGGGCGAACCGGCGCTTTCACCGCCAGCTCCACCTGGCCAGCCACAACCGCTATCTCGTCCAGCAGCTCGATCTCGTGCACCGGTCGATGGCGCTGATGGCGACGACCTCGCTGGCCGCGGCGGGGCGGGGCGAGAAGGCGCTGGAGGAACATGCCGCCATCGTCGCGGCGATCGAGGCGCGCGACGGCGAGACCGCGGCGCGGGCGCTGCGCGACCACCTGAGCGTGGCCTTCGAGGTGCGTCTGAAGGAACAGGCCGCAGCCTATGCCGAGGCCGGCGGCGCCGAGCGCGCGCCGTAGCGGCCATGGGCGGTCTTCGCCCAGTAGAACGGCCGCGCCACCAGGTCGAACAGCGCCGCGACCGTCGCGATGGTGCCGAGTGGGTAGTAGACCACCAGCAGCGGCAGCCATGCCCGGTGCGGGCGCAGATGCGGCGCGGCGCAGGCCATCCAACCGATCGCCAGCGTCATCACGAAGGCCAGCGTGAACCCGGTCGACACCCAGAACACTGCCTCGGGCCCGAGCAGGCGCACCACCGGATGCGGCAGGCCGAGGGGGATGGCCGCGAGGCTCCACAGCAGCGGCGCGGTCAGGAAGCCGAGCACGGTGCCGAGAAGCTGGAGCTGGAAGCCGAGGAAGCGCCACGGCCCGAGTTCCCGCCACAGCGCACCGGGCCGCCGCATCGCCGTGGCCCAGGTGATCGCGTAGCCCTTGAGCCAGCGCGAGCGCTGCCGGATCCAGGGCAGGAGCGCGGAATTGGCCTCTTCGAAGGTGGTGGTTTCGACGATTTCCGTGCGGTAGCCGGCGCGGGCGAGGCGGAAGCCGAGTTCGGCATCCTCGGTCACGTTATGCGCATCCCACGCGCCGACGCGGACGAGCGCCTCGCGCGGGATGAACAGCGTCGTGCCGCCAAGCGGCAGCGACAGGCCGAGACGCTGGATGCCCGGCAGCATCAGCCGGAACCACGTCGCGTATTCGATGGTGAAGGCCCGCGCGATCCAGTTGTGCCCGGCATTGTAATAGTCGAGTTGCCCCTGCAGGCAGCCGAGCCCCGGCGGCGCGGCGGCGAAGCGGGCGGCGACCTTGCGGAGCTGGTCCGGCTCGGGCGCGTCCTCGGCGTCGTAGATGCCGACGATGCTGCCGCGGGCGAAGGGCAGGGCGTAGTTCAGCGCGCGCGGCTTGGTCTGCGGATGGCCCGGCGGGACCGAGATCGCGCGCGCCCAGTGCGGCAGGGCGCAGCGGTTCAGCGCGCCGCGCGTGGTCTCGTCACCCTCCTCGAGCACGAAGATCACGTCGAGCCGCGAGCGCGGCCAGTCCAGCCGGTCGATCCGCGCGAGGATGTCGTGGGCCACGTCACGCTCGCCAAACAGCGGCACGAGCAGGGTGATGACCGGGTCGGGGCGGAGCGGCAGGTCGGCCGGCGGCGGGTCGGATGCCGGCGCATGGCGCGCGCGCAGGGCGGCGGCCGCGGCGGTGATCTTGAGCACCATGTTGGCCGCGAAGACCAGCCCGGCCAGCGCGAAGGCCAGCGCCAGCGCCGTCTGAGGGGCGAGGGCTGCGCCGGTGAGGATGAGCGTCGACGGCGGCAGCAGCCAGCGCAGGAAGCCCGTCCGGTTCCAGACCCGGCACGACATGTCCGCCGGCGCGCGCGATTCCGCTCGGCGGGCCAGGGCCGTGCCGTAGCGCAGCCCGATTTCGGTGGCGACGGCGTCGCGCGGGGCGAGCGCGATCACCACGGCCTCGTCCGGCAGGGCCTGGCGGATTTCGCGGTCGAGATCGGGGCGGGAGGTCACCACCACGAGCCGGCCGGCCACGCGCCCGTAGGGCACGGCCGACAGCGCCACGGCGGCCTCGGGCGACAGGAGCGCCGCTAGGGCCGGGTCGCTCGGCCGCTGGTCGAGATCGACGAGCGGCGTGTCGCGGGCCGGGTCCGGCGCGGCGGGAAGCTCGGGGTCCGGGACGAGGCCGCCGCCCCGGACATGGCGGGCCAGACCGGCCCGGGAGGCGGCTGTCGTCTTCCGCGCCGCCGCGGCCTCGACCGCCGTCATGCGGCCGGCCCGGCGCAGCGCCTCGACCAGCCGGCCGCCCGGTTCGGCCGGTGTGTTCGCCGGAGCCGGACCCCTGTCCGCGATGTCGATGATGACTCTGTCCAAGACCAAACCGTTCCCGAGGCACTGCCGGCCACGTCACGGTTTATTGGTTAAGCGTTGGTAAAGCTTGCCGGAGGAAAGATTGCGCCGGTCAAACGCTTGCCGGGGCCTTGGCGCGCGCATTCATGGCCGCGACGAACCGCTCGAACAGGTAATAGCTGTCCTGCGGGCCGGGGCTCGCCTCGGGGTGATACTGGACCGAGAAGACCGGGCGGTCGGCCAGCCGGATGCCGCAGTTCGACCCGTCGAACAGGCTCACATGCGTCTCGACCACGCCCTGCGGCAGGGTCTGGGCGTCGACGGTGAAGCCGTGGTTCATCGAGGTGATCTCGACCTTGCCGGTCTCGAGATCCTTCACCGGGTGGTTCGCGCCGTGATGGCCGTGGTTCATCTTGATCGTCGTCGCGCCGAGCGCGAGCGCGAGCATCTGGTGGCCGAGGCAGATGCCGAAGACGGGCAGGTCGGCCTCGAGCACCTCGCGGATCATGGGCACGGCATAGACGCCGGTCGCGGCCGGGTCGCCGGGGCCGTTCGACAGGAAGACGCCGTCGGGCGACTGGGCCAGCACCTCTTCGGCGGTCGCGGTGGCGGGCATCACGGTCACGTCGCAGCCGGCGCTGGCGAGGCAGCGCAGGATGTTGCGCTTGGCGCCGTAATCGATCGCCACGACCTTGTGCGCCGCGCCCTCGCGCTTCGGGAAGCCGTCGGGCCAGGCCCACCGCATCTCGTCCCACCGGTACGATTGCGCGCAGGTCACGTCGCGGGCGAGGTCGAGCCCGGTGAGGCCGGAGAACCCGCGCGCGGCGGCGACCAGCGCGGCGATGTCGAAATTGCCCTCGGGGTCATGGGCGAGTGCCACATGCGGCGCGCCCTGCTGGCGGATGGCGCGGGTCAGGCGGCGGGTGTCGACGCCGCCGATGCAGATCCGCCCGCGCGCGGCCAGCCAGTCGACGAGCGGCGCGGTGGCGCGCCAGTTCGCCGGCTCCGTCGGGTCCCATTTCACGACCATCCCGGCAGCGACCGGGTCGGCGCTTTCGTCATCTTCGGGGTTGATGCCGACATTGCCGATATGGGGGAAGGTGAAGGTCACGACCTGCCCGGCATAGGACGGATCGGTCATGATCTCCTGGTAGCCGGTCATCGCGGTGTTGAAGCAGAGCTCGGCCGTGGTCTGGCCGGTCGCCCCGAAGCCGCGTCCGTAAAACACCGTTCCGTCGGCGAGCGCGAGGCAGGCTGTGGGGCGGTCGGGCATCGGCGGATCCTCCGGGGCAAATCGACCCGCGTGTACGGAGCGCGCGGCGCGGGGTCAAGCTTGTGGCGGCCCGGACGAGCCACTATATGCCCGGGCTTGGGAAAAGGGACCAGGGAACCGCCACCATGAGCCTGCGGGAACGGATTTCGGCCGGTCTGAAGACGGCCATGCGCGAAAAGGACACGCTGCGTCTTGCGACGCTGCGGCTGATCAATGCTGCCATCAAGGATCAGGACATCAACGCGCGGAGCGCCGGCAAGGGCGACACGGTCGACGAGGCCGCGATCCTCGGTATCCTCGCCAAGATGGTGAAGCAGCGCCAGGAAAGCGCGCGCGCCTATGAAGAGGGCGGGCGGCTGGAACTGGCCGAGAAGGAACTCGCGGAAATCGGCGTGATCGAGGAATACCTGCCGCGCCAGCTGTCGGATTCCGAGATCGAGGCGGCGGTCGATGCTGCCGTGGCCGAGACGGGCGCGAATTCGATCCGGGACATGGGCCGCGTCATCGGCACGCTGAAGTCGAAATATGCGGGCCAGATGGATTTCGGCGCCGTGGGCCCGATGGTGAAGGCGCGGCTGGCCTGAGTGCTGCCGCGCCGAGCGCCTTCGGCCCCGGGGTCGAGGGATCGGCGGGGCGGAGGAATGTCTCGGGGCGGAAGGGTCGCGCGGCGGGGGACTGACCCCGCCTGTCGCGGATCGGCCGTCGGCCGGAATGGGCGGCGCCGCCCGAAGGCGTCGCACGGTCCATGAGCCCGGGCAGTCTGCCCGGTGCCGGTGCTAGCAGTTCTGGCGCTTCGGTCCCGGCCCGATGAGGGGGCTGTCTGTGACCGAAGCCCTGACCATGCTGATCTGGAGCGGGGTGTAAGGCCGCCCCGGTCGGATATCCGGACGCCACCAGACCACGTTTAGGTTAATTCCCGGTTACCGCGCGGCCTCAGGCGGCGCGGAAATTCGCCTCGAGCAGGTCGCGCAGCCGCATCCGCTCGCCCGGCGTGAGGAAGGCGCCAAGCTCCACCTCGCGCCCCGCGCCCGACAGCGTCAGGTAATTCGGCACCGGCCCGCCCTTTTCGTGCAGGCTGACGCGGACCCAGTAGGGGTTCGCCTCCCAGTCGCGGGGCGGCTTTCTCGGGTCGTGCCGTTCGATGCGCACCAGGTCGTCCCAGAGCGTCAGTTCCTCGTAGAGATCCATGTCCGACCACGACCGCTTGAGCGCCCGCCAGATGGCGTAGAGCGCGGCGCAGACGAAGGGCAGGAGGCCCCAGAACACGCTGGTGCCGAGGAAGGACAGCAGCGGCATGAAGATCAGCGCCGAGGTGACACCGATGAACCAGACGAAGCCCTCGGGCGTGAGCGACTTGTAGGGCGTCAGGATCAGCCGCAGGCGGACGGGCCCGCGGTCCGGGATGTCTGCGTCCGCATCATTTGAAATCACGAAGGGCATCGGCGCTCGTAATCTGGCGTTTTTTGAAGATTAGGCGAACGGCGTCGTCGCGCAAGTTATCGGATCGAGTAGAAACGCCACAGGCGCTGGACGACCGCGATCAGGGTCAGACCCAACAGGATCAGAGCCGAGGCGATCGCGACCAGGCCGGCGATGCTGGATATCGTTTGCCAGAGCTCACGCGTTTCGGCCGTCGCCGGCGTCGGCGGCATGCCGACGGGAAAGAGAATTAGCCTCGAAAACTCGGCCAAAGCTGTCGCCACGCCAAAGGCAATCACAATCGCAGCGGCCGACTTGCGCAGGAGCGTGCGCCCGAACCGGATCGCCAGCAGGAAGAGTACCGCGACACTACCAACGACGCGCATGACAAATTTCGAGTTCTCTCGGTGGCTTTCGACAATGACGGGATGCTCTTCAAGGTATTCGAGATAAGAGGGTTGTGCTTCGCTCCACACCATCTTCTCGACGGCCCAATCCGTCCCAAAAAGAAAGGCGCCCCCGAAGAGGGCGCCCATCAGGATCAGCGCTAGGATCTCGTACCACCGCATCAATGCTGCGGATGCTTGTCCCACATCTCGCGCGTCGGAAGCTCCTCGAAGGTGTGCTCCGGCGGCGGGTTCGGGAGCGTCCATTCCAGCGTGTCCGCATGTTCGCCCCAGTAGGCGTTTTCCGTCACGCGGCGGCCGGCATAGAGCGTGTAGAACACGATGCCGAGGAAGAACACGAACGAGGCGAAGGAGATCAGCGCGCCGATCGACGAGACCTGGTTCCAGTAGGCGAAGGCCTCCGGGTAGTCGATGTACCGGCGCGGCATGCCCTGACGCCCGAGGAAGTGCTGCGGGAAGAAGGTCAGGTTGGCGCCGATGAAGAAGGTCCAGAAGTGCAGCTTGCCGGCCCATTCGGGGTATTGCCGCCCGGACATCTTGCCGATCCAGTAATAGACCGCCGCGAAGATGCCGAACACGGCCCCGAGGCTCATCACGTAGTGGAAGTGCGCCACGACGTAGTAGGTGTCGTGATAGGCCCGGTCGACGCCGGCCTGGCTGAGCACGATGCCCGTGACGCCGCCCGCGGTGAACAGGAAGATGAAGCCGATCGCGAACAGCATGGGCGTCTTGAACGAGATCGAGCCCTGCCACATCGTCGCGATCCACGAGAAGATCTTCACCCCCGTCGGCACCGCGATGACCATGGTCGCGACCATGAAGTAGGCCTGCTGCGTCAGGGTCATGCCGACCGTATACATGTGGTGCGCCCACACGACGAAGCCGAGGCCCCCGATCGCCACCAGCGCCCAGACCATCGGCAGGTAGCCGAAGATGGGCTTCTTGGAGAAGGTGCTGACGACGTGCGAGACCACGCCGAAGGCGGGCAGGATGACGATGTAGACCTCGGGGTGCCCGAAGAACCAGAAGATGTGCTGGAACAGGATCGGGTCACCGCCGCCGTCCGGCGCGAAGAAGGACGTGCCGAAGTTGCGGTCGGTCAGGAGCATGGTGATCGCGCCCGCGAGGACCGGCAGCGACAGCAGCAGGAGCCAGGCGGTGACGAAGATCGACCAGGCGAAGAGCGGCACCTTGAACAGCGTCATGCCCGGCGCGCGCATGTTCAGGAAGGTGGTGATGAAGTTGATCGCGCCGAGGATCGACGAGGCGCCGGACATGTGGATCGCGAAGATCGCGAAGTCCGTGGCCATGCCGTCCTGTGTCGATATCGGTGGATAATAGGTCCAGCCCGGGCCCGAGCCGCCGTCGACGAAGACCGAGCAGAAGGCGAGCGTGGTGCCGGCGACGAACATCCAGTAGCTGAGGTTGTTCAGCCGCGGGAAGGCCATGTCGGGCGCGCCGATCATCAGCGGCATGAAGTAGTTGCCGAAGCCGCCGAAGAGCGCCGGGATGACGACGAAGAACATCATCAGCACGCCGTGGCCGGTGATCATCACGTTCCACAGGTGCCCGTCCGGATCGCCGTCGAGCACGTTCTTCAGCCCCGAGAGCGCGGTATAGGCCTGCGGATTCGCGTCGATCAGGCCGTCGATCGTGTCGACCATGTCGTTGCGCACGCCGCCGGAGATCTCGATCCGGCCGTCATCGTCGGCGGGCAGCGCGGTCAGCGAGGATTCGAGCGACTGAAGCTCGGCCGAGGCGTAGCCGGACAGCCCCGCCGCATCGAGCGCGGCGGTCGCGTCGTCGAAGGTGCCTTCGATCGAATCCGCGGTCGCCGTGTAGGGGATGACCATGTACTGCGCGCCGGGCTCCATCAGCTCCAGCCGCATGTAGACGGTGAAGAGCACCGAGATCAGGCCGACGAGGCCGGCGGTGAAGAGATAGAGGATGCCGATGTCCTTGTGGTTCGTCGACATGAACCACCGGGTGAAGAAGCCCGGACGTCCGTGGTCGTGATCGGCGATGGCGGCTTCGGCCATAGGATGCTCCCGCTTGGTCAGTTCGCGCATGGACGCGGGGTGCTCGCGCCCCGGTCGGTTGCATCGCTTTTATCGGGCGGCGGGCGGGAGGCGCAACGGGCAAGGCGCCGCAGGGCTGGGGTATTTTGCCTCAGTCAACGATCCGGAGAAGGGGAGGAGGTCAGCGGGATTGCGAGCTCTGCTCGGTCTCGGCAATCGTCTTGGCGATCCGCATCGACAGGTCGGTGACGGAGCCCGCGATCAGCAGGCAAAGGCCCGAAAGCGCCCCGATCAGCATCAGGACTTCCATCGAGTCGTTGCGCGGCGGGCCTTTCGCCATGATTTCGGCACCTGCTCGTCAAGCGCCCCCAAGCCTGACATAGTCAATTTGCACACAATTTGCACCGAAAATGGTTATCGTTTCCTTAACACGGCGGAAGGTTGCCGATTCCGGCCGGCGGCGCCAAGTGTCAGAATGTCTTGAGGAAACTGCGCCGGAGGGCGAGGTCGGCATCGTCCATCGTCACCGGCAGGCCGAGATCGACGAGGCTGGTGACGCCGTGCCCGGAAATGCCGCAGGGCACGATGCCGTCGAAATGGGACAGGTCGGGGTCCACGTTCAGCGACAGGCCGTGGAAACTGACCCACCGGCGCAGGCGGACGCCGATCGCGGCGATCTTGTCCTCGCGCGGGGTGCCGTCGGGCAGGGGCGGCTTTTCCGGCCGCGCGACCCAGACGCCGACGCGGCCCGGGCGGGTCTCTCCGGTGACGCCGAACTCGGCCAGCGCGCCGATCGCCCAGGCCTCGAGCGCGGCGACGAAGGCGCGCACGTCGCGGCCGCGCTGCCCGACATCGAGCATGACGTAGACCACCCTCTGGCCCGGCCCGTGATAGGTATACTGGCCGCCACGCCGCGTGTCGTAGACCGGGAAGCGGTCGGGATCGCGCAGGTCGCGCGGATTGGCTGACGTGCCGGCGGTGTAGAGCGGGGGATGCTCGAGCAGCCAGATCGCCTCGCCGGCGCGGCCCTCGGCGATGGCGGTCGCGCGCGCCTCCATCTCGGCCACCGCGGTCAGGTAGTCGACCGGCGCGTCCGAGGTGATCCACTCGACCATCGCGCTAGCGCCCCCGGTCGCGGGCGGTGGCGGTGTGCATGCGTCGGTCCATCGCGCGGCTCTCCTTCGGCAAGCGGCGTAGCCAAGCGCGGGGGAAAGCGCAACGCGGGCGTTCGGAGGGCGGGCTACGGATTCCCGTAGTCGCGCGAGATTCCGTTCCCGGATTGGCGGGGGCGCGTGCTAGCCTGAGGCCAGTGTGTATTAGGAAGACCCACTGGAGGGATGTCATGTTTGGGAAATTTATCACGGCCGTGCTTGCGGTCGGGGCGCTCGCGCTGGCGCCGACGACACGCGCCGAGGCCGATGCCGGCGACTTCATCGGCGGCGCCATCGTCGGCGGCCTGGTGACCGGGGCGATCATCTGCTCGAACCGGCCGGGCGGCTGCAACAACGGCAACCGCACCGCGGGAACGACCCGCACCGTGCGCCCCGGAATTCCCGCGACGCAGCAGGGCCGCGAGACGCAGGTGGCGCTGAATTACTTCGGCTACAATGCCGGGGCGGTCGACGGCCAGATCGGCAACGGCACCCGCGCCGCGATCGAGCGCTTTCAGGCCTCGATGGGCTATCCGGTCAACGGCCGGGAATTCGCCTCGTACCAGTTCGACTACCTGATGGACGCCTATTACTGGGCGGTGAACGGCGGCCAGCAGGCGACCGGCATGACCGGCCAGCCGCTTCTGATGGCTTACCGGACGAGCCAGCAGCAGGCCCCGGCGCAGGCCTTCACCGCGCCCGCGGCCCCGCCGCCGGCCACCACGGTGATCGTCGCCAATCCCGCGACCGAGACGCCGCCGGCGGGCACCGTCACGGCCTCGACCGGCGGTCTGCCGAACCTCTTCGCGGGCGGCGGCCAGACCGAATCGCTGGGCAGCCGGTGTGACAGCGTGATGCTTCAGACCACCACGAATGGCGGCTACACCACGCTGGCCACGATGTCGGACCCGGCCTTCACCCTGCAGGAGCAGTTCTGCGTCGCACGCACCTATGCCATCGCCGATGGCGAGCGGCTGATGCAGGGCATCACCGGCCTCACCCAGGCGCAGGTGGCCGAGCAGTGCGTGGCCTTCCGTGACATGCTGGGCACCCAGGCCGATGCGGTGTCGCTGCTGGGCCAGGCCGAGGTGACCGCCGACATGCGGGAATTCGCGCTGACGACCGGCATGCCGCCGGCCGATCTGGCCGCGACCAGCAAGGTCTGCCTCGCCGTTGGCTACCGGCAGAACGACATGCGCATGGCGATCGGTTCCGCGCTTATGCTGGCCGCGATGGGCGAGAGCGCCTATGGCGAGCTTCTGGGCCATCACCTGATGGCCGGCTTCGGCACCACCAACCGCCGCGATCTGGCGGTGCAGTGGTACGACGCCGCGCTGTCGGCGATAGAGAGCGGCGCCGCGCCGGTCTTCATGCCCGGCCAGCCCGAGCGCATCCAGCTTCTGCGCCAGGCGACGCTGCGGCTGACCTCGGACCAGACTATGCCTGCGCCGATCCCGGCCTCGGGCAATACCGGCTCCAGCGCCTCTCTGCCGACCTTCCGCGTCAACCAGTGACGCGTCCGTCCGGGGCCGGTCGGCCGGCCCCGGACATCGCCCGCAGATTTCGCACCGGCCCCCCTTCACAAGGTCCGGCGCAGGCGCTAAAGACCCTCCACCTTGAGTCACAGACGTGCGGTCGTGGCGGAATTGGTAGACGCGCAGCGTTGAGGTCGCTGTGGGGTAACTCCCGTGGAAGTTCGAGTCTTCTCGACCGCACCATTCTCCCCCTTTCGAGAGAGCCGGGGCCGTCCGGTCAGCCGGTCTGGCCGAGCAGCGACGCGCAGATCGTCGGCAGAACGGCCATGACCTGGTCGGGTCCCATGCCGGGCGCCAGCCTGCGGTCGTAGAGCGTTCTGAGCAGCAGTTCGTCGTGCCGCGTGAGAACGCCGAATTCCTCGTCGTCGTTGAAGATCGAGGGCCAGGCCCGGTCGCTGTCGTTCGACAGGCCCATGCCCTGCGCCAGTTCCTCCTCGATACAGGAGCGCCGCATCCGGTCGGGATGCTCGGCCCGGACGATGGCGACCGCGCGGACATAGCCGCGGGCGGGATCGGCGGCGGGCAGGGCGATGACCATGCAGTAGGTTTCGCGGTTCATCCGGCGCACCGCGCTGAGCGCGCTGGACGAGATTCCGGGCACGAGCTGCTGGAGCACCGGGCCGATGCCCGCGCGCTCGGCATCGGAGAGCACGAGGACGTGGAAGTTGGCGCTGCCGTTGGTGACCTGCACCGGGTGGCCGCTGGCGCGGCCGAGGCGCGCGGCGACGTCGCGGATGGTGACCATGTCGGCGGTCTGCTGGGTCGGGGTGACGGAGGCGCCGAAGCGGACCGCGATCCGGACCGGATCGACCCACCGCCGGAGCGGCTGCGCCTGGCCCGAGCGCACCGCGCCGCCCGAGGACATCCGGTATTCGGTGCGCATCGCGACCTGCATGAAGCTGTTGGCCAGCCGGTCGGCGGAGAGCGCGTGGCCGCCGCGGTCCTGGCGCAGGCGGCCCTCGCCGACGAGCTGCGCCTGAAGGCCGGTATAGTACCGGCCGAGCGCGCTGTCGCGCGGATCGGCAGATGCCGGAGCGGCTGTATGTGCGGCGACGCAAGCGAGCGCTGGAATGGCACGACAGACGGCGCGGACGATCTTCGAAACCCGTGAGCGCATATTCCCCTTGCCTCTGCGAGATGTCCGTTCGCGGCCGAAGATCGAGACAATTCTAGATTATGTCAACTCAAACCCCTGGTTAACGCGTTCACGATTAACGCGGCGGAGGAGCTGGTCAGAGATCGGGCGCGACGCCGGCCGATTGCAGTCGCGACAGGCGGGCATAGGCCCCGTCGGCGGCCATCAGGCCGGCATGGTCGCCTTCCTCGATCACGCGGCCCTGTTCCATCACGACGATCTTGTCGGCGTCGCGGATGGTCGAGAGCCGGTGGGCGATCACCAGCGTCGTCCGGCCGGTCGAGAGCCGGGCGAGGGCCTCCTGCACGTAGCGTTCGCTTTCGGCGTCGAGCGCCGAGGTCGGCTCGTCCATCAGCAGGATGGGCGCGTCGCGCAGCATGGCGCGGGCGATGGCGACGCGCTGGCGCTGGCCGCCGGACAGGCCCGAGCCGCGCGGGCCGACGCGCGTGTTGAGCCCGTCGGGCAGACGGTCGGCGAATTCGAGCACCGAGGCGGCCTCGGCGGCGTCGCGCAGTTCGGCCTCGGTCGCGCCGAGCTTGCCGAGCCGGATATTGGCCGTGATCGTGTCGTCGAAGAGCGCGGTGTCCTGCCCGACGACGGCGATGGTGTCGCGCAGCCGGTCGAGATCGGCCTCGGTCGTCGCGGTGCCGCCGATGGTGACCCGGCCGCTCGCGGGGTCGATCAGCCGGGTGACGAGGCCGAAGACGGTGGTCTTGCCGGCCCCGGACGGCCCGACGAGCGCGGTGGTCCGGCCCTCCTCGGCGGTGAAGCTGAGACCGCGCAGGACCGGCATCTGGCCATAGGCGAAGCTGACGTCGTCGAAGACGATCGGGCCGGGCTCGATCGGGCGCGGACTGGCTGGCGGCAGGATTTTCGGCTGCATCTCGAGCAGCTCGTAGATCCGTTCGAGCGAGGCGGCGCCGGCCTGAAGCTGCGCGGTGAGCGAGAAGAGCCGGCGCAGCGGATCGAGGACGAGCGCGAGCGCGGTGAAGAACGACATGAACTCGCCCACCGACTTCGTGCCGTCGATGATGTCGCGCCCGCCGACCCAGATGACGGCGAGAAAGCCGATGGCCGAGATCAGGTCGACCATCGCCGGCGTGCCGGCCGCTGCCCGCTGCGCGCGCATCTGGATGCGCAGCGCGTTGGCGACGCGGGAGGTCCAGGTCCGTTCCTGCAGATCCTCGAGCCGGTTCACCTTCACTGACTGGATGCCGTGGAACATCTCGTCGAGCTGCGTCGAAAGATCGGCCGCGGCGGCGCGGGCGTCGTAGCTGAACCGGCGCACGAGGCGCTGCACGATGAACAGCGGCAGCACGAGGATCGGCACGCCCACGAGCGCGAGAAGCGACCAGCGCCAGTCGTTGACGAACATCACCGCGAGCAGCGAGACGAGCGAGACCGCGTCGCGGCCGATCGACATCACCACGTTCGAGGCGACGTTCTGCAGCGCGCCGGTATCGCCGCGCACCCGTTCGATCAGCGAGCCGGGAGCGTGGTCGTGGTAGAACGACATGTCGAGCGTCAGCAGGTGCTTCACGATCCGGGTCTGAAGTTCGGTCACGACCTTCAGGCCGATCGACACGATGATGAGCCGGTGGCCGTATCCGGTGACCGCGCGCACCACGAAGATGGCCGCGATGACCATCGCGACCCATCCCACGCCGCCCTGCGAGTCCGAGGACAGGACGAGATCGAAGAGCGGCTGGATCATCCACGCGGCGAGACCGAGCGTGCCGCCCGCGATCGACATCAGGACCAGCGCGACGATCATCTTCGGCAGGTGCTGGCGCACATGCTCGCGCCAGAGCCGCCCGAGAAGGTGGAGGATATGGCGCGAGGAAGGATCGCTCGAAGTCATGGGCGGGACTGTCAGTTGGCCGGAAAACCTTGGTTACGTCATGGCCCGCGATGCCACAAGGGCGGCGGCGGGCGCGGTCCGGCGGGCATTGCCAGCCGCCACCGGCCGCGCCTAGTGTCGCCGTCGTCACGACAGGCAAGCGGAGGGCGCCATGGCGAAGGGTTACATCATCGGGCACATCACGGTCACCGATCCCGAGGGCTATCCGGAATACGTCCGGCGCGACACGCCGATCCTGGAAAGCCACGGCGCACGGTTTATCGTCCGGGGCGGGCAGTCGCAGACGATGGAAGGCGCCGCGCAGGACCGCCACGTGGTGATCGAGTTCGACAGCTACGAAAAGGCGCTCGAAGCCTATAACGACCCCGACTACCAGGAGGTCGCCGATATCCGCCGCCGCTGCGCCGAAAGCACGATCATCGTCGTCGAGGGGGTCTGACGCCCCGCCAGTTTCTGTGCGGCCCCGCACATTCAGCCGGCCTGTCTTCGGAATTGTGCATTTCGGCCAGAAGGCGCAGGTGTGGGGGACACGGCGCCGATCCGAAAGCTGGCCCTGTCGGCCGGCTGTCGGCGCCGTGACATATCGGAGACAAGGCCATGATGATGAAGGCTGTTGTGATCCGCGTGCCGGGCGCGCCCGGTGTTCTGACCCTCGAGGATCGTCCGATCCCCGGGTCGCGGCCGGGCTGGGTCCGGATCCGCGTCCGGGCCTTCGGGCTGAACCGGTCGGAACTGTTCACCCGACAGGGACATTCGCCGAATGTAAGTTTTCCCCGGATCCTCGGGATCGAGGCGGTCGGCGAGGTCGATGACGACCCGAGCGGCCGGTTCGCCCGGGGCGACACGGTCGCGACCGCCATGGGCAGCATGGGCCGGGCGTTCGACGGCGGCTATGCCGAATACACCTCGGTGCCGGTCGGCCAGGTGATGAAGCTGCGCACGCGGCTGTCCTGGGCCGAACTGGGCGCGCTGCCCGAGATGGTGCAGACCGCGAACGGCGCGCTGACCCGGGCCCTGCGGATTGCGGCCGGGGAAAGCCTGCTGATCCGCGGCGGCACGACCTCGGTGGGGCTGACGGCGGCGGGGCTGGCGAAGGCCGCCGGGCTGACCGTCGCCGCGACCACGCGCAATCCCGACCGTGCTGGGCTGCTGAAGGACGCCGGCGCCGACCAAGTCGTCATCGATGACGGGCAGATCGCCGGACAGGTGCGTGAGCTTGTCCCGGGCGGCGTGAACAAGGTGCTGGAACTGGTCGGCACGACGACGCTGAAGGATTCGCTGCGCGCGACGGCCGAGGGCGGGATCGTGGCGATGACCGGCATGGTCGGCAACGCCTGGTCGTTCGACAGCTTCAGCCCGATGGAGGCGATCCCGACGGCGGTCAGCCTGACGACCTATGCCGGCGATGCCGACGACTTCATGGCGACGCCGTTGCAGGACTTCATCGACGCCGTGGAAGCGGGGCGGGCGACGATCCCCTCCGGGCCGGTGTTCCCGCTCGACCGGATCGTCGAGGCGCACGAGACGATGGAGAGCAATCGCGCGGGCGGGAAGATCGTCGTCGTGACCTGAAGCGCGGGGCCGGCGGTGCGCTGCGGCGGGCCGCCGGCGATCACGGCAGAAGCGCGATCCAGGCCGAGGCGGTCAGGATCGACAGCGCCGTGCCGATCAGCACCGACGAGGCGACGGCCCTGCGCGCGGCGCCGTACATGTTCGCGAAGAGGTAGGAATTCACGCCTGGCGCCATCGACGCTGTGATGACGGCGGAGCGGAGCTGCCCGGCGGTCAGCCCGGTGACGAGGCTGCCCATGGCGAAGACGATCACCGGGTGCAGCAGGAGCGAGACCACGCAGATCAGCGCGATGGTCGCCGCGTCGCCCTCGGGCCGGTAGCGGTAGAGCACGCCGCCGAGCCCGAAGAGCGCGGCGGGCAGGGCGGCGCGGATCATCAGCGACAGCGCATCGTCGACGATGCCGGGGATCGGCAGGCCCGACAGGTTGACCGCGAAGCCGAGACCGATGCCGATCATCAGCGCATTGCCGAGGATGGCGCGGCCGACGTTGCGGGCCAGCGTCACCGGCCCCGAGCGGCCGGCGCGCGCGATCTCCATCGCGACGATGCCGATGGCGTAGCAGAAGGCCGCGTGGATCGAGACGATGGCGTAGTTCGGCGCGAGCGCGTCGGCGCCGTAGGCCCGCTCGGTCACGGCGAGGCCGAGGAGGACGGAGTTGGCGAAGAGGCAGGCGAAGCCGATGGCCACCGCGTCGGTCCAGGGTCGGCGCACGAGATAGCGGCCGCCGACGAGGCCCGCGGTAAAGCTGATCGTGGAGCCGGTGTAGTAGCTGAGCAGGAGCCTGGCGTCGAAATCCTCGCCCAGGTCGAGCGTCGCGATGGCCGAGAACAGCAGGCACGGGATCGCGAATTTCTGGGTGAAGACGTTGAGGCCCTCGACCGCCTCGTCCGAGAAGAGCCCGCGCCAGACCGCCACGAACCCCGCGCCGATGACGAGGAAGACCGGCAGGATGACGGCGAGGACGTCGCCCATGTCAGACGGTGTAGGTGACGGTCAGTCCGTCATAGGCGGGCGAGACGTTGGCGGGCGTCTCGGCGTCCACGGTCGCGTAGTCGAGGTCGATATGCATGTTCGTGAGGATCGCGTTCTTCGGCCTGGCCCGCGCGATCCACTCGAGCGTCCGGTCGAGATGCGTGTGGCTTGGATGCGGGCGGCGGCGCAGCGCGTCGACGATCCAGAGGTCGAGATTGTCGAGGGCGGGCCAGACGTCATCGGGGATGCCCGAGACGTCCGGCAGGTAGGCGATGTCGCCGATGCGGAAGCCGAGCGCGGTGATGGTGCCGTGCTCGACCTCGAACGGGCGGAAGGTGATCGGGCCGCCCGCGCCCCGGATCGTCACCGGCCCGTCGATGTCGTGCAGGTCGAGGATGGGCGGGTAGTTCGATCCTGGCGGCTGCACGAAGGCGTAGCCGAAGCGCTTCATCAGGTCGGATTTCGTCGGCGCGTCGGCCCAGACGGGCAGGCGGGCGGACATGTTGAAGACGATCATGCGCAGATCGTCGAGCCCGTGGACATGGTCGGCATGGGCATGGGTGAAGACCACCCCGTCGAGCCGGCCGACATCCTCGTCGAGAAGCTGCTGGCGCAGGTCGGGCGAGGTGTCGATCAGCACCGTCGTTTCGCCGCCCGCATCGCGCCGCCGGACGAGCAGCGAGCAGCGGCGGCGGCGGTTCTTCGGGTTGTCGGGGTCGCAGTCGCCCCAGTGCCCGCCGAGCCGGGGCACGCCGCCCGAGGAGCCGCAACCGAGGATCGTCACCGACAGGTCAGCCATCAGGCGGGCCTCCACGCGGCGGCCTTGGAAAAGAGCCGGTCGAAATTGGCCGAGGTGGCGGCGGCGAACTCCTCCTCGGACAGGCCGAAGACCTCGGCGCCGACGCGGGCGGTGTGCGCGGTGTAGGCGGGTTCGTTGCGCTTGCCGCGATGGGGCGGGGGCGCGAGATAGGGGCTGTCGGTTTCCACCAGCACCCGGTCGAGCGGCGCGGCGGCGAAAATCTCGCGCAGTTCGGTCGATTTCGGGAAGGCGGCGATGCCGGACATCGACAGGTAGAAGCCGAGATCGAGCGCGGCCTCGGCCAGCGCGCGGCCGGACGAGAAGCAGTGCATGACGCAGGAATAGCCGCCGGCGCGATGCTCTTCGGTCAGGATGCGGGCCATGTCGTCGTCGGCGTCGCGCGAGTGGATGATGAGTGGCAGGCCAGTGCGGC
Source organism: Rhodobacterales bacterium HKCCE3408 (assembly GCA_015689705.1). Classification (GTDB taxonomy): domain Bacteria; phylum Pseudomonadota; class Alphaproteobacteria; order Rhodobacterales; family Rhodobacteraceae; genus HKCCE3408. The sequence goes on along the minus strand of WVSN01000032.1, from coordinate 502 downwards.
GCGCGGCCTCGATATGGACGCGCAGGCTGTCCTGTTGCACCGCCGCGGTGTCGGCGGTGTAATGGTAGTCGAGCCCGGTTTCGCCGATGCCCACCATCTTCGGGTGGCCGGCCAGCGCCTCGAGCCGTTCGACCGGGACCACAGGTTCCTTGCCCGCGCGCATCGGGTGGGTGCCGGCGGCCCAGAACACGCCGTCATGCGCCTCGGCGATGGCGGCGACGTCGGGCGCGGTGTCGAGGCGCGTGCAGATCGTGACCATGCGGGTAACGCCGGCCTCTGCTGCGCGGGCGACCAGATCGGGGATTTCACCCGCGAAATCGGGGAAATCCAGGTGGCAATGGCTGTCGACGATGTCGGGCATGCGTTCCCTTGGCCGGGGCTCAGGCTGCCCGGTCTAGCGAGAGGCACATATCGAGGATGAGATGGGAGGGGTCAAGGTTCACCGCCCGGCCGCGGCGGGCGCGCGCGGTCAGCCCCTCGGCCCGGGCGGCCCAGGCGCGTC
>WVSN01000031.1 GCA_015689705.1 Rhodobacterales bacterium HKCCE3408 | reverse complement strand
CGATGACGCGAAGGCAGAGTCTATTACGGAGAAAGCCCATCTGTCGCGCTGCAGCTAATGTCCGCTAAGAGCCCAAAGGCGACGTTCTAGTGTAGAGACCTGGTGTGGACTTAGGCGAATATCCCCTGATGGAGAGGGCAGCCCTTCGCGGACCAGACTCTCTACCTATGAGCTCGACGCAACCTGAGCCCGCCCGCTTCCGGCGGCCTTACTGGCCACAATCGTGCTCCTTGAAGCGAGCTGCGACTGAAGCCTACACGCTTTCAAACACGAGACCAGCGCACTTCGTCGCTGCTTCACGCTGCCCGGCTAGGCATGATCAGGTTTGATGGGTCTGCATAGCCAACTGGTAGGATGGCCGGAGGGACACCGCTCGACACAGTTGGGAAAGGGTGGCTCGTTCTGCGAACAACCCGCTCTTATCGTCCGACCACTCGGTGAGCATTGCCAGATAAAGGTCGAGTGCCGAAAAGCCAGATGCGAGGAACGTGGTTCCTCCACTAATCGCCGCCTCCATCAAGTCGAAGAACGCAGCGAGGTCTACTGCGGCTCGCTCTTCAACCTGGGCTATGGCGGTCTCATCGAAGGCATAGCGCTCCGGGTGCCCTTTCCTCGCCACGGTCATGTATCCCGCGGTCGCCATCACGTTGAGCCAGAACAAGAACGCACTACGATCCGGCGATCGCGGCTGTGGTATAAGTCCGGAGCCCGGGGCATCCTCCCCCAAGGCTATGACGATGGCCGCTGTCTCTCCGATGGTCCCGCCCCTGGGAAGCCTGATCGCTGGGACACGCCCAACGGGATTGATCCGCCGATATGCCTGGGTCTTGTGCTCATTTGCCGCCATATCGACATGGGTCATACGGTAGGGAACGTTCATCTCCTCAAGCATGGCTTGCACGACGATCGAACCAGCCATGTATTCCCAGTGCAGTTCATACATGGATCTCCTCCGGTTTTCTTTAGTCACACTGGTAGAAGGCGGCAATCAGCTTCAAGTTCATTCAAATTTCCTTCAATTCCAAAGATGACGCACGGCAGATTAGTTTTGCGCACCTTGAAGTTTTTCTTTACCCGGGCCTAATGAGGCTTTCCCATCTGAATGCGCTCAGGGCGCTTGAAGCGGCAATCAGGCACGGGAGTTTCTCCGTCGCCTCGGAGGAACTGGGCGTTTCGCCAGCCGCCATCGGTCAAAGGATCAGATCGCTTGAGGACTACTTGGGATACCAGCTGTTTCTGAGAACCAGTTCGGGCACCGTGCCGTCCGCAAAGGCCAAGCGCGTCGGGAGTCTCTTAACAACGGGCATGACCAATTTGTCGGCCGCACTGGAGTCGCTCCGCAATCAAGCCAATGAAGGACGGCTGGCTGTCACGCTGCCAGCTTCCTTTGCCGAACACTGGCTTGCGCCCTCCATTTGGGGCTTCTACCGGCGTCACGAAGACATTGAGCTCCGGCTAGACGCGTCCAACCGCGATGTTGACCTGGTCGCCGAAGACTTCGACTTCGCAATTCGGTTCGGTCGAAAGACAGCGCCGCCGTTGAACGAGGTCCTGCTGTTCGGGGACGCAGTCCTCCCGGTGTGCTCTCAAGGGTTCCAGGAGCAGTACGGGATCAACCCGAAACAGCGTTCGCTTCAAGGCATCCCGCTTATCCACGTTGACAACCGCACAAGCGATCCCGGTTGGGTCGGATTTGACGGTTGGGGCGCAGCCTATGGATTTGAAGCAGAAAGCCTGCGCCAAGGCGTCAGGTATTCAAGTTTCAGTTCGGGCCTGAAGTCCGCGATAGACGGTCAGGGTCTCGTGCTGTCCGGCCTTGTCGAAGCCTACAACGCCATCCGAGCAGGCCTTTTGGTGATGCCGTTCGATCCGGCTATGCGTTGTAGGACCCATTTCTCCTATCGCCTGATCTGGGTTGGCGACAAACCCCAGACGAAGCTCCATACGGATTTCGTGGACTGGTTGATGGACATGGCGCGACAGTACCGCCAAGGAGTCCGAGAACTCCTGCAAGAAGAACTGTAATGTCCGGTTCGTCCGCTTAGCCGACCTTCAGACACCAATCCGAGCTCATCGCTATGCTCGCGGCTGCAGCGAATGACCGCGAGGAGCCCATAGCTGACCTCGTGCACGGCTGTGGTCACCCATCTCATCGGACGGCCTCGTCCTTTTCGTCTTAGTGGGTTCTCAGCACAGTGCCTCCGGGACCAATATAGACGAAGGCACCCCACGCAGCCTTCGCTACCGGACAGTCTCGACGCTCGACTGATACGGCTTCACTCGTCGATGGCACGCAGTCGTCATTCGTCAGCCCTGTGATGCTTGGCTCGTCCGTCGCGGGTGTCATCCCGAGGAATGAAGCAAGTTTCATGGTGCGCTCCTCCATGTCCATGACGTCGGATGATGGAGCCTCTTCTGATGGGACGTGATGGACGGAATCCGTATAACAGTGACGGATTCACCATCGACGGGGACACATCGTGGACAGACCGATATCGATCCTGCTCATGGCACCGGCACAGGTCAGTGCATCCAGCCTGTTCGGCCTCCAGGACACCCTGGTGGCGGCTGGACGAGACTGGGAGACGCTCGTCACCGGCGAGCGCGAGACCCCAGTCTTCGACGTGAAGCTGGTAGGGCCCGATCTTAGTCCCTACCCATGCGGACGAGGCGTTCGGATCGCACCCGATGTCACCTTCAACACGGCACCCGAGAGCGACCTCGTCATTGTGCCTGGGCTCGAACTCTCTCCCTGGGACAGGCCATCTCGTCCCGACCACCCAGGGCTCGAGTGGCTCGCCTCGCTCGACACGACGCGCACTCGGATCGTCTCCGCGTGCTCTGGCGCAATCTATCTCGCGGAGACGGGTCTGCTAAACGGCGTCGAGGCGACCACTCACTGGGCGTTCGAGGACGTATTCCGCCGCTCCTATCCACAAGTACGCCTTCGCCTCGACCGCGGCCTCTGTTTTGCCGAGGCGGATCGAGGCCCCGTGACCTCCGGCGGAACGACGGGCTGGCAGGAGCTGGCGCTCTTCCTGATCGCGCATTACGGCGGCGCGCAGCGAGCCGCGCGAGCTGCCAAAGTCTGGCTGATGGCCGATCGTGGAGAGCTTCAAGCTCCCTTTGCCTCGATGATCCGGGCGACGCCGCACGATGACGCACCTGTTCGAGCGGCGCAGATCTGGATAGCGGAGAACTACGCGGTCGAGAACCCGGTGCGCAGGATGGCGGCGATGTCAGGGCTACCACCCACAACCTTCGCTCGAAGGTTTCGGGAGGCGACGGGCAAGAGCCCCATGAACTATGTTCAGGCAATTCGCATCGAGGAGGCTCGGCAGCTTCTGGAGACATCATCTGCACCTGTCGCCGAGGTCGGGGAGCAGGTGGGATACGAGGACACAGCCTACTTCCGACGTCTGTTCAAGAAGAAGACGGCGCTCACGCCGGCGGAACATCGGCGTATGTTCGGGACCGCACGGTTCTCGCACTTCGAGTGATGCAAGAGACGCGTGGAACCCGGCTAAGATGAACGCCCAGCCGGTCGTCGCGGCCGAAGGGTGTCCGGCAATTGGCTCTGTGAGGCAGTTTCCGCTAAGCTTGGCCCGAGGATTGACCGGAGGAAGACGAATGGCGGCATTTGCGGGATTTGCCGAACTGGAGACCAATGGATGGTCGAACGACGCAATCTCGTCTGGTTATGTGAACATGTTCGCTCCGGCCAGCGACATGGCCATTCCGTTCATCGTTTCTGCAATTGCCGAGGCCGGTCGCGTCCTTGACCTGTGCTGCGGTCAGGGCAACGTCACTGAGGCGCTCACTCGAGCCGGGCATGACGTCATCGGCGCGGATTTCTCTGCGCAGATGCTCTCCTTTGCCCGGGAGCGATTGCCGCGTGGCACGTTCGTCGAGGCAGATGCGCAGGACTTGCCATTTGCGGACAGTGAATTCGACGTCGTGGTGTGCAGCTTCGGGCTCATGCATGTTCCGGACCAGCCAAAGGCGCTCCGGGAAGTTCGTCGCGTTCTGAAGTCCGGTGGCCAGTTTGTCATGACGTCATGGTGCGGCCCGGATGTGTCACCGGTATTCCAGGTGTTTTACGGGAGCGTTCAGGAACATGGCTCTCCCGCCGTGCAAATGCCCGAAAGTCCCAATTTCCATCAGTATGCGAATGAAGAGCTGGCCAGAACTCTGCTGGCCGATGCGCAACTCGAGCTTGTCGGCTGCGACCAGCTCGAGTGTTCCTGGCTCCTGGACCGGCCCGAGCATCTTGCCGAGATCTTCCAGAAAGGGGCGCCACGAGGTGGATACCTTCTTTCGCAGCAACCCGAGGCGAACCGTGTCGCAATCAAAGACGCCGTTGCCAGGAAGGTCGCCGAACGATTTGCCGAAGGGGAGGCCTGGCGTGCGCCGATCCCCGCCTCCCTCGTCATAGCACGAGCAGTATAGAGGCGAAGAAGGCACTCGCGGCGGCTGCCGCCACGCGATCAGTTGCTCTGAACAAGGTAGACGGTCGATAGCAGAGGCATCAGTCATTCGGTGATATCGCGGCGATCGTCTTCTCAGAGCCCGACTCCGGTAGATGAACCTGAGTATAATGGGCATTGAAAGTCTGCTACCTTAGGCTTGTCAAAAGGGGGTTCATGTGACGGACGCACAGGCTATTTCAGATCACTGGGGTAATGGCGATGTCTATGCCCGAGTGCTGGAAACCATGGAACTGGCCGGGATTGATCCCAAGTCCGTGACGATCGAACAACTGGCTCCCGTGGACCATTTTCACGCGAGAGGTTTCCCAGCTACGGTAGAACTGGCAGATGTCTTGCCGGTCAGGGAAAACGACCGGCTTGTCGACATCGGCTGCGGGATCGGGGGGCCAGCGAGGTATTTGGCCAAGCGTTTCCGTTGCCACGTGGACGGTATCGATATTACGGGGCCATTCGTCGATGCCGCGAACAAGCTAAGCGTTCTGGTCGGCATGGAGAACGCTGTGAACTTCCGACATGGCGATGGTCAGCAATTGCCATATGAAGATGAAGTATTCGACGGCGGCTATACGCAGCATGTAACGATGAACGTGCCTGACCGCGACCTCTTCTTCGCTGAAGCCTTCCGTGTGCTCAAACCCAGCGCATTCTTCGCACTGACAGAACATGGCCTGGGCGAGACCGGTGCACCGCACCATCCTGTTCCCTGGTCGAAGGATGGCAGCGGCGCCTATCTGATGCGGCCCGCTGAAACCGTGGCGGCTCTCGAACGCGCAGGATTTTCCGAAATTGAAGTCACCGATACTGGCGACAAATACCTAAAAGGTTATAAAGCCGCGATTGAACTCGCCGAAAAGGGCGAGGCACCGGTGTTCGGATCCCACATACTGCTAGGTGAGTTGGCACCGCAGATCGTTCGCAATGCCGCTCGGAACATCGAAGAGCGACGGACACAGCCGGTTCAGATCATTTGCTGCAAGCCTCTATAGGCGAGAGGCGATCAAACGGAGGCAAGGTCCGGTTTGTCCGCTTGGCTGACGTTCAAGGGCCAACCCGAGCTAATCGCCATGCTCGCGGCTGCAGCGAGGGTGCGCTAGGAGCCCTAATTTTATTTGCCGCAGTGACCTTGCCGCCGGCCCAACGATTGACAGCTATTGCGAACCGCAATTGGTCCCCTCCGATCCAGGGCAGCGGCGACCTCAGACCGTGTACCTCGACGGTCAAGACACGCGGCAGCCAACATCCGGCTGCAAGGTGGCGATGCCCTCAGTCGTTCTGGACCCGAAACATCTCGAGGATCATCTGCTCGATATCCCGGACCACCTTCGATCGTGCCTCGGCCCGCCGCGAGAGGGACACGGTCAACGTGCGTATCGGCGGTAGACCGCTCTCCTCGCCCAATATCCTCAGCCCCGGTTCGGCATTCGCCTCGAGACCCGCCGCAAGTCCGATGCCGGCCCGGGCTGCTGACATCATGCCACCGAAGCTTCTGGTGCTCATGGCGACCCGGTACGGGCGTCCCGATCGTTCGAGCGCACCGAGGACTGAGCGCGCGTAGTCGCTCCCCTCTCCCCAGACGATCACGGGAAGTGTTTCGAGTTCATGGAGGTTCACTTGGTCCGGACCGATCCAGACTGCGGGGCGAGAAAACAGGGGTTTTGCCGCGGGCATGTCCGGTGCATCTCCGGCAAGCAAGGCAAGGTCGAGACTTCCCTGGCGCAGCCCCGCGATGAGCTGCGGCGTGGCTTCGGTCCAAAGGGAAAGTTCAGTTGCGGGCGCAAGGCGACGAACCTCCGGCAACAGCCGATCCAAAACGGGTGCGACGAACATTTCGGCCATTCCGAGCGCAACCCGTGTTGTCCCTGTCGGTAGGGAAACGGCTGACAGAGCCCGGCCATGTGCGTTCAAGACGTCCCGCGCCGGACCGAGCAGGCGCCGTCCCTCTTCCGTGAGCTGCACCGCTCCGCCACCCCGGTCGAAGACCGGCCGTCCGATCTGTCCCTCAAGCTTCTTTATCTGCTGACTGACCGCGCCCTGGGTTCGACCAATGCGGTGGCCAGCTGCAGTGAAGCTTCCGGTCTCGGCGATCGCCAGGAACGCCTTCAATGCGTCGATGTCCATGGGAGTAGGATTCCTAATTTTACTTATTAAGTAAATTCGTTTCTCAAATGGATGTCGTTTCGGCATATCCGGTGCAAAAGGAGACACCGGATGACGAGCCATTTCCGCCATCGCCTTGCATGCGAGAATGATTTCGACGCACTGCTTGATCTGCAGCGCCGAGCGACGCTCGGCCTCAGCGGCGATCATTACTGCCTCGAGAGCATGCGCCTTGCCCTAAGCGAAGTGCCGATCCTGACCCCGGATCTCGTGACGGACGGGCACTATCATGTCCTGACGGACTCGAATGGCAGCATTCGTGCGGGGGGCGGCTGGTCACGCCGCACTCCCGGCTATGCCGACGCGTCCGGTGAGCGATTGAAGATTCTTCCTTCCGGACACGCGCTGGTTCGGGCCGTCAATGTCGACCCTGCCTTTGCACGCCGCGGACTCGGGAGACGCATCATGCAACTGATCGAAGAGGATGCCGTCTCCCACGGCATTCATCATCTGTCGATGACGGCGACGATGCCCGGCCTGCCGCTTTATTTCGGCCTGGGCTACCGGTGCTTGGAACCGGTCGAGGGAAAGCTGTCCAATGGATACACGGTCCGCCTTCAGGCCATGGAGAAGGAGTTGTGCCGGCGCCCTGGCGCGGTTTCGTCAGATCTGTGCGCCGAGACCAAAGTGAACACCACGCAGTTTCCCAAGGAGGATCGGATTAGCTCGGGTTGGTAGGTAGTCACATCAATATCCCTGCACTGCCACCCTAGTGCGATAGACACATTGACGTCAGCTATATGATCGGTTTGTCCGCAAAGCGGACACTGGTGACCCACGCAGCAAACTCCCGCTTCCCGCCCTTCGCTTCGGATGTTGCGATATGTATGAATGTCGGGAAAGGGCTCGAAGCAGACATTCGCTGCAGCCGCGAGCGTGACGAGACCGTAGATCGGCTGCCGAACGCCCGCTATGCGGACGGAGCGGACGTCAGGAAATCAATCGATGCTTTCACGATATCCTCGAACGCGTCGGTGTTCGGGAGCGGAACGTGATTGCGGCTGTCAATCACCTTGAGCCGAGCGTTGGGCAGCGACGAGGCTATCATGCGTGACTGCTCCAGAGGGTTGATGGAGTCTCTCGTCGCGTGAATGACGAGGACGGGCATCTCGATCTTCCGAAGAACGCCGGACACGTCGATCGTGTCGAGCGAGCGTCGCAGCGCGATCGCGACTTCAGGTGTCGCGGAGGCCAGCTGCATCCGACACATGTCTTCAAGCTGCGTGGCCGTCGCATCCGGCATGAACAGGGTCGCATAGGCTTTTGCGAAGGCCCCTTCCGGGTTGCCCCAGCCCTCAGCGATCAGATCCAGAAGCGTATCGGACTGCATCCTTTCATCGCTGCGGCTCCGGGTGGCGCGCCCTTGTGCAAAGCCGCCATACAGAACCATTCGACTGACCCTCTCGGGATATCGAGCAGCGAACGCCAGAGAGACAGGGACACCCTGTGAACTCGCCCAGACCGCAAACTGGTCGAGACCGGCATCATCCGCAACGGCAAGCATGTCCTGGACAAGCCGGTCCAGAGAGAAATCTGTCTGGGGCGACCCCGAGAGGCCTGTGCCGCGTTGATCGAACCGGGTGAGGGAGAAACTTGCCCCCATGCGGTCGAGAAGCGGCCGTCTTACCCCACTTTCCCAGTCCATGTTCAGGTGCGTGAGAAACTGCCCGGCCCGCAGCAGCGGCGGTCCTTGGCCTGTTGTCGCATGGGCGATCATCGTCCCGTCGGCGGACCGGGCGACCCTGACGACTTGGTCTCGTCGGTCCTGTCCACCGAGCCGACCCGGATGGCCATCGGCCTCCCGGTCAACATCCGCGGCGAACCTGTAGCCGCGCTTGGACAGGGTCTCCACCAGCCGGCGGTTGCGGTCATTGTCGCCGATGGCCCGCCGGACGGCGTTGATCCGGGTGGAAATCGTCGAATCCGACACGATGCGGCCGTCCCAGACCGTGTCGACAAGCTCGTCGCGGCTGACGACCTCGCCGGCACGCTCCAGAAACAGGGTCAGCATTCGAAGAACCTGAGGCTCGAGCGTCACCGGCCTGCCGGACTTGAGAAAGATCAGCAGCCGGGTGTCGAGTTCGCAATCCGAGAACCTGAACTTCATCGACGCACGCGTCCCCCCGCGTCACGGTCCGGGAACCCGAAGGGTTTTTCAAGAAAATCTGGCTTCCGTCTTCAAGCGTGCTGCCGTCGCAATTGCCAGGCTGACGCCACTGGTCAACCGAGGCCGGAGAGGTGGCACACGAACTTGCGTCCCGCGTCCCGCCTCCGGCCAGAGGAAGGAAGCGCGCCATGACACTCTACAGCGTTACGGACTACGTTCGTGATATCCGCGAGATCTTCTACCGGGAGACGGAGATCGGCCGGATCGTCGAACGGATCAAGCCGCTTGCCCTGCGCCTTGCCCAGGATCCGAACTGGTTCCACGAACGGTATCGCCGCACGGATCCGGATCAGGGCGTCGGCCTGCATCTGCTGCACGAAGAGGACAACCACGATCTCGCGGTCTTCGCTATCGCCTGGGCGCCCGGCCTTGGCGTGCCGCCTCATAACCACAAGACCTGGGCCGTGGTCGCCGGGATCGAAGGTCAGGAACACGAAACGACCTACCGTCGACTGGACGACGGATCGGCGCCTGGGTTCGCGGAACTCGAGGCAACGCACGCTGAAACGCTCTATCCGGGAACGGCGGTCTGCTGCATGCCCGACGACATCCACAGCGTCTTCAACAACGGTGACCGGGTGGCCGTGTCGCTCCACACCTATGGGCGGCATCTGAATCACACGGGCCGCTCGACGTTCGATGTGGAAGCCAAGACCGAGACGCCGCTCATCCTCAAGGTCGAACGCTAGCGACGTTCGGGGTTGGCCTGTTCGGAAGCCCTGCACTGCGGGCTCCGAGAGGCCTTTCGCCGCGATCGCAAACGCGTCCGCTACGGGCTCAAAGCAGACGTTCGCTGCGGATGGCGCCGACGTCCGTTATGGGCCGTAAAGAAAGATGGCAACCCTCATATGACAAGCTCCCTATTTCGCGCCGAATCGGGATCGCGGCTCAGTCTCTGGATAAGAGGCAGGTAGCTACCGGAAAGTAAGGCCGCCGTCGACGATCAGCGTTTGGCCAGTGACCGTCTCCGCCCGGCAGAATGTCAGCGCCTGTTCGACCACGTCTTCGATGGATGTGGTTTTCTTCAGCTTTGCCGCTTCGCGCCACGTCGCAACGAAGCTTTCCGGCGCCCCGCTGCTCATCACCGTGTTCTCCATAAGACCTGGCGCCACGCAGTTCACTCGCACGTCCGGCGCCAGCGACGCCGCGAGGAATCGGGTCAATCCCGATACAGCTGCCTTCGTGGGCTGAAAGGCTCGGTCCGCGCCCCAGGTGCCGTGCCCGATTGTGGAGCCGAAATTAACGATTGCGCCACGCGCGGCGCGCAGATGCGGCGCGGCGGCCCGGGAGGTGAGGAATGGGCCGCGAAAGTTGATGTCGCTGATGCGGTCCCAAGCCTCAGGGTCATAGGCAGCGAGATCGCCTGCCGGCGGCCCACCGGCCGCGCCGGCTGCGTTCATCAGGATCGCGAGGCCACCAAGAGCCTCGGCCGCCTGCGCCACCCCTGTCTCAACCGAGGCTGGGTCACGCAGGTCGAGCTGGACTGCGACTGCGCGGCCTCCACGCTGCTCAATTGCATCGCAGACCTCGGCCGCGCGCTCCTCTCCGCCGCTCCACCCTACGGCGAGGTACGCGCCCGCGTCCGCGAGCCGCTCTGCCAACCGGCGCCCCAAGCCGCCGCTGCCGCCAACGACGAGGGCCGGCCTACCTGAGATGTCCATGTTGAGCCCTCCTTGGCAATGTGTCGGATGTCCTCCAAATACTTTCAATGATGTTTCCCTCGGGGCGCTGGCGCAACCGCGAGAGCCGGAAACTGTCCCCTCGATAGTCTCGATCGCGGCGGAGACAAGGAACTCTTTCGTGGCTCTGCAAAGTGTCAGATTTCGCAGAAAGTTTCACTTACTGGTGCCCGCCAATTCAACGGACGGCAGCTTTGTCCGCGCCGTCGAACTCCGATCCGTTATTTGCGGCGGCCCGCGGGAAAGCCCGCTTCTGTGGTGCTGCGATGCGGCGTCCCGGCCAGGGCAAAGGTCCGCTTTGGGCCGGAAGCGGCGGCGGCGCGGCATGCCGCCAAGAAAATACGCCGTGTCTGCAGCCAATGTCCGCTATGAGCCCAAAGCTGACGTTGCTGCAGGCGCGAAGGAATGCGCCATAAAGACCAAGACGAGCCGTCAACTCCGCTGGCTGGAGCGCCAAGCTTCGAGTTGTTCGGCGGCAACATTCCTAGTGTATGAGTGGTATTGGAGCACTATCGCTTGCAGGAGAGTTAGCAAGTTCGCATTGTAAGAACGACTTGAGCGTACGGAGCAGCCAATTGTCCAAAATACCCTACAAAATTATCGCCACATTGATTATGACTGCCAACTCCGCTTTTGCGGGTGGCTTGAACGAGCCAGTCACCACAGCACCGCCTGTCGTCGCGCCAATCGCGCAAGGTACAGACTGGACTGGTGCATATGTCGGTCTCCAATATGACACTATCGCCGATAGCACCTTTTTTAATGGCGCAGTGGACCTCAATGTTGACGGACAGGTCTATGGCATCTTTGCTGGATACCGATACGACTTTGGCCAATTCGTCGTCGGTGGAGAAATCGACTACATGATAGGCGACGGCGAACTCGGAGCAGGGCCAGCGCCGATCGATTTCAACAGGTTGCTCAGAGTGGGCATAGAAGGTGGCTTCGACGCGGGTCGGGCATTGATATACGGGACGGTCGGGTATGCAGATATTCAGATCGGTGTGCCACCAGAGATCAGTAGCGGTGGATATTTTTACGGAGTCGGTGTCGACCTTCTCGCCACCGATCAGATCATCGTCGGCGTTGAACTGCTGCAACATAACTTTTCGGATTTCGATGCACCGTTCGCGGCCGGCGAACTGGATGCTCTGACTGCTGGTATCAACGTGGGGATCCGCTTCTGATCACTGGTTACCAATGGGTTTTCGTCCGAACGGCTTCGAATTTGTCGTACTCTGTTTGAAGTGATCAGGCCGCGATTGCCACTATCTGAATAGGGTGAGTCGCGGCACGGCTGCGAGATACGATACTCTCTGAGTATCAGGGGCCAGCACCGATGAAGAGGCCGCGCGTACCCTTCTTCCAATGGCGCAACTGCGGCTTGCGGCAAAAGGTTGATGTGAGTGCGGGGCTGCGGGTCATTCCGGCAGCCCCGCACCAAGTCCCTTAGAGCGTGCCCTCGTTGCCCATGAACATGGTCGACGGGTTGCTTCCATCATCGCCGACGAGGCAGCGCCAGGGCGCACCATTCGCGCCGACGCGCATGTAGACCGCACTGTTGGCCTGCGAAAACTCCGACCCGACAACGCTCACGCCACCGGTGGTCTGCGAAGCGAGCAGATTTCGGCACGCGTTCACCGCCGCGTCGCTGGCCGAGAAACTTCCCTCGATGAACGGAGGGCCGGACGGGTCCGGCGCCATCTGTCCTCCGCTTGATCCGCCGGTGTCGACACATCCGGAGAGGGCTGCCGCAGCAACTGTTGCAGCGGCGAGTGTGAGACGTGAATACATGTTTGTTCTCCTCCGATTAATTGAGATGGTTATGGGCGATCGATCCAACCGCTATTGAAGATACCTGGCATTGACCCATCCGCGTTCACGCATGTCGGTCTGCATTTCGATCTCGCACCAGCGCGCGCTACCGACGTTCTGGCAACTTAGCATTCTAACCATGTCGCCATTGGCCAGCGCGCCCACAACGTTATTTCCGGTTCCCGGTCCGCTGCGGACGTTGAGGACGTCATTCACCGGCACACCTGCAACTCGTACTGTGCTTCCGCCGCCGCCTGCCGCCCCCGATCCTTGGTCGCCCGGCCCAGGCAATCCGAGAAAGCGCGCAGCAACCCAGCCGATCACACCCCCGCTCGAAGCCTGGACCTGGCACCATTGTTGACCATCCGACACCGTGCAGCCGCCGACATTTCGGAGAACCGTACCGTTGCGGTGCTCGCCGATCTTTGGTGCGCTCGCCCGTGGTGCGTCGCGGACGTTTAACGGGCCGCCAGACGTGCGCACGACGAAGAAATCTTCCTCCGGCAGCAAGTCTGCGCCCGACCCTGCAGATCCCCCGCCCTGCGACCCGCCGCCGGGCGCGATGTAGACGTCAATGGAATAGCCGACTGTCCGGCCGGTGTCGGCGTCGTTGCCCATCAGATACACGCGGACCGCCCAGTCACGCGTTTCGGGGAGTGTCACCTCGGCGCGCCGATCAGTGTCGGAACTGCCATTATAGAGCGCCGGGAAGTCCTGCCCCGCGGGCACGATGTTGAAGAAGGCCGTGCCGTTTCCGTTGGTGCCGGTCACCGCTAGCGACACGACCATCGTCTGCCCGGCACGAGCGCCTAGCACATAATCGATGTACTCGTTTCCAACGATCGTGCCATTAATTGTTGCACTCGTGGTGCCGGGGCTGAACTGAATACGCACACTGTCCTGCGCACGAGCGAGCGACGTCGCACCGTCGAAAGCGACAGCCGTGAGGAGGAATGCAACGGCGGCGGGCAATGTGCAAAAGTGGCGTGGTCTCATGATCATGAAGGGGTCCTCGTCGATTGAAATCACATGGTGCAGGGGGTCGGCCTACTGCGGCAGCGGATCCTCGGGCATGACGAAGGCCGGTTTCGCCGCATCAGCGCAAGATCGGTCGACGTCCTCACTGGGCGACAGGATAAAAGCCTGTACCAAGGCCTGCCCGCAATCGGTGTTCAGGCCGGAGATGTGGCCGGACATAGGGATTGTCACGACAGATGCGTTTGTTAGGGTTTCAGCAGCGCGGAAGCCCCATTCCGGTGGGGTCATCGTGTCCAGGGCCGCGTTGATAATGAGAGTCGGCACGTCGCTGACCACACCTGGCCGTGGAGGAGCATAGGCATCGGCCGCCAGTCCGAGTTGATCGCAACTGATCTGGTAGTTGGCCGCCCACCAGGCTGCGGTTCCGATGAGCTCGGGAGCTTCGGAATAGAGGTAACGCTCGAAAGCCTCGTCGTTGAAGATGGTGCTGCCGTGATCATTGCAGGTCACGACCCGATTCGTGATGGTATCGAGCGTACCGAGGCCACGGGCAAAACTGAGCTCGGTGAGCCGGGCGAAAATGCCGTCGATCTCCCCATCCGACATCTCGCTGACAAGCGACAGCATCTCCTGCTGGATAACCGGAAAGGCGATCGTGCTAGTCACAAAGTTGGCGAGTCCGTCTCGGGTTCGTTGGTCCGGATGAAGCAGGAAGGGCTCCAGGGATGAGACCACTGCGCTCCCCGTCATTCCCCCTCCGATCGCAAGGACGCGGTCGAACATGCCGAAGAAGAGGTCGGTCCGATCGTCGGAGCCCGGAATTGCGTCCCGGATGATGCTGTCCGACAGCAGGGTGAGCGACAAGTCTTCCTTGATCGCTTCGAACCTCTCGCCGATCTCGTCAATCTCCGCCTGGACCGCCGCCAGTCCTGAGAGCTGCCGCGTCGGCGGGGCCGGATCGGGTAGGATCAGCGCGTAGGACATCACCGCCCGGGCCATGTCGTAAACCGCCGTTTCCTGGCGTTCCAACTCGTCCACGAGCCGCGGCAGGTAGGGGACGAGCTTCTGCTGGTTCGTCACCGCTGCCCGCAGGACCTCGGCCAGGTTGTCGACAGTGATCTCCGAGCCGTCCCGGCGCGGAATGGGCGCGTGTCGGGCTTCCTCGAGCAGGTTGATCGCGCGTTGCCGGATTGCCGGGTAGGCCTCGTCACAGGCAACGTCTGCGACGCAATCCGCGAAGACACGGAGCACAACGTTGGGGACGATCGTCGACTCCTCGTAATGTTCGCGATTTCGGGGGGCGGTGCTGTCGAGGACCGCGGCTCGTATCGCCGGCAGTCCGTCGCCCTCGGTCGTGGCGTAGTGATCGAGAATTCCGAGTGCCACGGTGGTCCCGTAGGAGCCTCCGAAGAGATTGTAGGACGGGTATCCCAGATGCTCCATGAGACCGACCACGTCCAGAACGGTGTTGTCCGTGTTGTACTGTCTCAGGTCGATGTTCTGCCCGGCATATAGCTCAAGGCAACGTCCGCGGTCGATATATTGCCAGAAGTTTGCGATCGCCTCGTAAACCTCGCCGGGATCGCTGAACGCGTCCACTCCGAGTTCGTTGATCCGGTCGTCTGCTGCCCTCAGATTGGCGTCGAGCGTCTCAGGGTCAGCGACCTGGACACTCTTCGGACAATAGAGATCGTTGCTATGGCCGGTGCCGCGCGCATCGAACAGGATGACATCGCGGTTTTCGCGCAACGGAGCGGTCCCGCTGCCGATTTGCGCCATCGAGTTCAGTGCCGATCCTCCGGGCCCCCCCTGGAAGTAGATCACTGGATCGGAAAGCGGAGCGAGACTCCTGCTCTTCAGCACCACAAAGGCGATCTCGATGGTTCTTCCATCCGGCAAGCTGTAGTCTTCAGGTACCTCCAGGTAGCCACAGAGGAAGGTTTCCCCGAGCGTCTCGTCTGGTGGGACGACGATCGCGCATTCTGTCTCGACGTCCTGCGCTCTGGCCGCAACGTCGCTCAGAAGGAAGCTGGCGCCAATGCAGATCGCGATTAACGACCACTTCGCTACACCGTGCATGTTATTTCCTACCATGCCGGTCTTCGCCCAGACACTTTCTTGCAGTGGCGCACAGGTACATGAAGAAAGGTTAGCCAGCCAAGGGATTGTTGAGCAACGATTCTTTGGTTGAAGCAAACGCATACGGTGCCCAAGTGTGGAGCTGGTCCTTCTTGGCTGACGGTATGCCGGTTGGACTGGCTTGGTAACTGGTGCCGGTCTCCCAAGACGCCAAGAAGCTCTCATTCGCCGATGCTAACACCGGGCGGAAGCGCAGCATCGCAAACAAACCCGCCGCGCCCTGTGACCGTCTCGGCGACCGTGGAGCCGCCCGAGAAAGACACCACCGTGAAGGCCGTATCGAGGTCATACTGTACACGCCCGGATCCATAGTCGAGTCCACGCGACAGGCGCACGACGCTCGTCGCGGTGCCAGTCTCGGAAACGCGGTGGGCAGTGCAGAGGCCGTCTACACAGCCTAAGAAATCCTCCGGGGTCGTGTCCCGTTCGGCTGCAAAGATAACGATGCGGTCAGCGTCAGCCGCCGCCGCAGCAGCGATCTGCAGCGCTTCGACGCGGGGCGTAGTGGGGTCTGGACCATCGCTCCAAGCGATGGCTCCTCGACACTCAATGACAGAGCCGCCTAGAATTTCCTCTGCGGAACCTTGTGCATACACTGACAACGGGACTACCAAGATGGGAGCGACAATCAACAAACCGATACGCTTAGCCGATACCATAGGTAGGCCTCTGCTGGTCGTGCCGGGGTCGCGCTTGTCGGAGTATTTGATCATTTTCCATTCATGCTCGTTTTGCGTTTCCACGCACAGCTTCCGATCAAGATAGTGCTCCGCATGATAACCGAAAACTGATTTCCGCAAGCACGATACGCCTCCAGCTCCGCAGTCCTCCTCAGACTAGAGCCCAATTACACCGAGCAGCAGCATTGTGCGACGAACGCACTTTCGCTTCGCAGCCGTCCAACTGCAGTTTTGTTTTGTTGTAATCGCTGTGTGCAATTCGATGGCCTGTCAAACCAACAGGATTGGGAGCACAGACTCAGCAAGGATACTGCATTGCACAACGAGAATGTGGGACGTTGGATCTTCAATCAATCTCGATCGCGACCCGAAAGTTGAGCGAGCGCCCGTTTGGATGCGCAGCAAGAAGCGTGAAATCCCCGCCCTGTCCGGTAAGGCCCTCGAACGACATTGCCTCATCTGGGACGCTGAAGACCAATGTGCCTTCAGGGTCCCGAAGTTCGAGTCGTATCGGGCCGGAACTGCCTAGCAAATCGACGCCGATGACCCGGTTCTCCGGCGTCGCGAAGACCAGCGCCAATGTCTCGTCCTCAGCCAGAGTTTCCAGGAGGTCTGCGGTTCCGTCGGCTGCGATTTCCACCTGGCGAGTTTGGGTTGGGACGAGTGGGGTCGTCGCCGGCGTCTCGGTCAATGCGGCATCGACGAGGAATCGGCCGGATATCCAGCCGGCATACGCGCCGTCGGTCGCCTCAACCTGGCACCACCATTCCTCCTCGAACGCCTCGCAGCCGAGATTGAGCAGTACGGTTCCCTGATCAAGCCGGGTGACGCGCGCATCCTCGGTCGATGGACCCGTGCGCAGGTTAATGCCCTCGCCTGCCACCACAACGATATCAGGGCCGGCATCGGCGATGCCCTGCGCAGCCACCGGGTCCACCGCGATCAAGGCAAGCGCGACCACAGCCGGGCGCATCAGTCGGACTGCCCTTCGCGCGGGTTCGCTGCCGGTCTCGGCGAGACCAGGTTGTCGCCTGTCATGATCACAAAGTCCCTGCGCGACTGGCGGTCCGGCGTCGCCGCAATATCAGACACGATGAGCGTCAGACCCGGGTGCAGTGAAGCCCGCAGTAGTTCGCTGAAATCGGACGGTACCCGTAGCCGCGCCAGCACTTGGCTTTCCGGCCAGAGCGGATGGGACGGATCGGGGTGATGGGTGATGCCTGTCCAGTGCAGCCCGGAGTCGCGGCTTCCCTGAAGCACCAGAACATGTTCGCCCAGAGGGCGATCCTCAATCAGGTCGATACCCCCTTCGTAGATCTTCTCTCCGTCCTCCATCAGGATGATCTTCCGATCCTCGGCTGTCGCGAGCACTGTGGTGATCGGATAGGGTGCGTCGTCGTTCCAGTCCGCCGGGTGCTGGCGTCCGTCCAGTCCCTCGACCGCGTCCGCCATTTCGTGCTGTGCGAAACCTCCGAGCACGAATCCTGGATGAACAAGTTCCCATGGGTCGTCCCGCGCCCCAGACAGGATAATCGGCGTGCCAACATGCGTGACTTCGAAAAGCAGGCGCGAGAACTCGAGTGGCAACCGGACGCAGCCATGGCTGGCGGGGTAGCCAGGCAAGTTGCCGGCATGGAGAGCGATACCGTCCCAAGTCAGCCGGTTCATATTCGGCATCGGCGCGTTGTTGTAGGTCGAGGATCGGTGGTCGGCGTCTTTCTGCAGTACTGTGAACACGCCAGTCGGGGTTTCGTGCCCTGGCCGGCCGGTCGAACAGGTCGATACGCCGATCCGGATACCATTTCGGTAGACATGCACGCGCTGTTCGGGGATCGAGGCGATCACGGCAACCGCGCCCTGCGGCGCCCGTTCGGGAAACCAGTTGAAGTCGCCAGGGAGCATGTTCTCTATGTCGATGGCGACGTCCTGTGCAACCGTCGGAAATCCCGAAGCCACTGCGAGGGATGCCGCCCCGACGAGATACTTGCGCCGATACGGGTTCATTCTTCCCTCTCCCAAAAAACCATTTTCTCGGTATCCCCGCGCGTTGCGTCTGGCGTCAAGTCCCAACACTATTCACAGTTTCAGGATCGATGGAGGTTGGGCGAGACAGGCGGGTGTACCGCAAGGTGGTTTGACCCCGTTGGATGACTGCGTCGCAATGGTCCTGTTCGTCACTTGACGCCTGTTTAATCTGTGCCCTTCATGCTTCGAACATGATCTCCTTCCTGCGAAATCACGTACGCTCGCTTCCTCGTTGATTGCACAGCAGCGAACCGCTGCGGAAATCTTTCTTCCTACAAATAGTAGAAATCAGTGAACGGCCGCTTCGTCCGCAAAGCGGACGTTCGACGGTTGCGCCGTTCGCCTCGCAGGTCTGCTTGCAGCAGCTTACTTCGACCGCGGGTCCGGAGCGGTGATTGCACTTTGCCGACAGACCGTCCTACCGAAGACGATCCCTGACGATCCTGAGCTCCGCTTCGCCCGGATTGGCGAACACGAAGGACGTGCAGCCGCCGACCTCAAGCACGAGCTGGTCGCCGTGGCGCCTCAGGAAGAACAGCGCTTCGTCGGAGAATGCCATCTCGACGCAGGACGGCGCGCCGCAGGATGAGGAGACGACGGCTTGGGCGTAGTGCAGCGGCCCGAGGCCATCGCGCATCACGATGCTGCCCAGGAACATGGCGGGGTACTCCATCCGACCGACTGCCCCCGGCACCGGTTCGCCCAGTCTTTCAAGGCGGCCGACCGCGACGACGAAGAACTCTGGTCGGGCATCGGCCTGTGAGAAGGATAGCGCCACGTTCGGCCAGGGGCAGGTCAGCGCCCGGGCCGGATGGGCAAGCGCCGTTGAGAGGGCGAAAGTGGCAAGAAAGACCGCTCCGAAGTGCATGGGACGTACTCCGATTGCAGCCGTCTGTCGGGCGGACATTTCATCGCGTTCAATCGTCGGCGGTCCGGTCAGCGAGGATCAAGGCTGCACGTTGGCGACGTGCAGCAGGAGACTTCCGAACCAACATTCCAAGTGCGCTGAGCTTCCACCGTCCTGATCGGTGTCCAAAGTGTCCAAATGTCCACTTCCCGGCAGGCTTTTGGACAAATGGACAGATTGGACAGGGTCTCATGTGCCGAATGGGTCGGGCGTCAGTCTGTAGTATCCGCGCCCGCCCTTCTGGACCTCGCCGCCTTCGACCATGCGCTGCAGCGTCTTGGCGCACAGGTCGTAGTCCAACGATCCGGCTTCGGCGATCTCCTTCGGCGTTTGCTTGCCGTCAGCCAGTGCCTCCCGGATGGCCTTCCGCGTGTCGCTGCCAAAGGCATCACTAGGGCGGCCCAGATCCGACCAGCGGCAGTGGATGGGATCAAAATCCATCGCGCTTTCAAACTCAGCAAGATCCCGTCCCCGCCCGTACAGAACTTTGCCTTCACTCGTCGATGTGAGAACCAGCGTAGTGTCCGCTGCA
Organism: Rhodobacterales bacterium HKCCE3408; assembly: GCA_015689705.1. Lineage (GTDB taxonomy): Bacteria > Pseudomonadota > Alphaproteobacteria > Rhodobacterales > Rhodobacteraceae > HKCCE3408. The sequence goes on along the minus strand of WVSN01000031.1, from coordinate 1,037 downwards.
CCCGTCAGACCAGTAGAGCCGGAAACGGTGTCGAACGGGTCATCGGCGTCCATCTTGCGAACGTGATGCACGATCAGGATGCCGATCCCGCATTCATTGGCCAGCCTGTGGAGTCCGCGCACAGCGGCGTAGTCGGACTGGTACTGGCTGTCGCGTCCCCCGGTCGCCGGCCGGACAGTTGCGAGCGTATCCACGATCAAGAGACGGGCATCCGGGGTCGCGTCGACCCATGCCTCGAACGCCTCGAGGCCGCCACCGTCAAGCCGCGGCCACTCCGTAGAGAAAAGGAACCGATCTGGCCAGGTGTCGGCGGACAGTGCCACCCGCTCCATGCGCTTCTTCAGGCGACGGTGGTTATCCTCGAGGGCCGCATAAAGCACGGATCCCTGTTTGGCTGGCCTGCCCAGCACCTCGCCGGTCTCAGACACACCGTAGCCGATCTGGAGGGCCAGCCACGACTTCCCAAGCTTGGGCTTTCCAGCGAATAAGGTGACACCTTCTGGCAGCATTCCATCGACGACCCACGAGACCGGAGGAAACTCGGTCGACTGGAGTTCCCGAGCCGAGACCATGGCAGGCAGGTTTCCAGCGGGGCCAATTGCATTCGCGTCGACCTCCGCCGCTTTGAGGGCTTGATCCCAGCTCATGCCACGGCCCTCCGAGAGGCGGCCTCGAGGAAGGCCTTCTTTTCCCGGGCCGGCAGACGTGCGTAGCAGGCCGTGAGCCACGCCTTGATCTCAGCAAGACTGGCGACCTCTGCCCACCAACGGGCTTCTTCTTCGACAGGGCCGATACACGGTAGCGGTCGTCCGGCTGTTTCCTGGTTCACCTCGAAGCCAAGGGCCTCAAGGACCTCATTGTCCTCCATGGTGGCGGCGATGGCGGCAATGGTGACAGCGCGCTCGTCTGCGGTCAGGCGCAGATCGACAACCCGCGCTGCGTCAATCCATGCAGCCGGATCATCTTCAAGGGTCAGCGCGTGACGCAGAACCGCGCAAGCGCGCAGGCGATCTTCCTGGCGTTCTTCGAATGTCATC
>WVSN01000030.1 GCA_015689705.1 Rhodobacterales bacterium HKCCE3408 | reverse complement strand
GGCGCCACGTCCAGAGCCTGCAGCGCCGCCGCCATTCCGTCGGGATGCGGCGCCAGCCGCGGCGCCGTAACGCGGGTCACGACCGCGTCGAACTCGACCCCGCCGCGGGCGCGCGCGGTGGCCGACAGAAGCGCGTGGACGACGGCCGCCTCGGCCCGGCTGACCAGCGCCAGCGCCAGCCCGCTGCGCGCCGCCCAGGTCAGCACCTCGGCCACGCCCGTCCGGATCGGGATCCCGTCCGACAGACGGGCCGAGAACAGCCGGATATGCGTCGCGTCCAGCCGCCCGGCATCCACCCGCACGCCCAGGTAATCGGCGAAACGGGCGGCCAGCTGGCGGTCGCCGCCATGGCGCATCAGCTCGGCATAGGTGTCCCAGGACCAGTCCCAGGTCAGTCCGTGCGCCCGGAACGCCGCGTTCCACGACTGCCGGTCAAGCTCGGCGCATTCTGCCAGGGTGCCAATTCCCCCGAACAGCAGGGCCTTCAGTTCCATCAAGTATCCTCCGCCCGACCACGACGCCCGACCGGGCGCGCCGCCGCAACGCCGGCATCCCGCTTTCTGCGGCGCAGCGCGAAAAGCTGGCAGCCCATTGGGCGGAAATGGGAATACTTGCCCAAAACAAGGGCAGCGCGCGCTCCGGGCTCAGCCCTTGGTCTGCGGCACGCTCGGCGTGATCGGCCGGCGCCGCAGCACCGCCTCGCGCCAGGTGATGAACGTGATCGCCGCGATGATCAGCGCGCCCCCGATCATCACCCAGACATCCGCCGGCTCGCCGAACGCCACCGCGCCCAGCAGCGTCGCCCAGACCAGCTGCAGGAACGTCACCGGCTGCGTCACCGTCAGCGGCGCGGCGCGGAAGGCCAGCGTCATGGTGAAATGCCCCGCCGTGGCGAATAGCGCCACCGCCGACAGCAGCCCCAGCTCGGTCCAGGTCGGCGTCACCCAGACCGCCAGCGCGAAGGGCGACAGCCCCAGCGTCACCGTCACCGACAGCATGAACACCACCACCGCCGGCTCCACCGTGTCGGCCAGCACCTTCGTCAGCAGGTAGCTGAAGCCGAACACGAAGGCGGTGAACAGCATCGCCAGGTGGCCCGAATTCAGCTCGCGCAGGCCCGGCCGCAGGATGATCAGCGCGCCCACCAGCGCCGCGACGATCGCCAGCACCCGCCGCGCCGCCAGCTTCTCGCCCAGGAAGATCGTCGCCAGCACCGTGACATAGACCGGGTTGAGGTAGTTCATCGCCGTCACCTCGGCGATCGGGATGCGGGTCATCGCGTAGAACCAGCAGATCACGCCGGCCGTATGCGCCACGCCCCGCGCGCCGAACAGGGCCAGCGTGCGCCGCGTCAGCACCGCCCGGCGCATCGCCGGCACCATCGGGATCAGGAAGATCAGGCCCAGCGCATAGCGCAGGAAGGCCGACTGCGCCGGCGGCACACCGGGGCCGACCAGCTTGACCAGCGCCGTGACCGCCACGAAGCACAGCCCGGTGACCAGCATCCAGAAGATGCCGAGGACCGGATGCGTGTCGGCGCGCTCGGGTGAAGGGTCAGCCATTATGCCCTTTCAACCGCATCGGCGCGGGACGGGCAAGCTCAGAAATCGAAGGCCAGCTTGGCCGCGACGGCCCACATCACGCCGCCGATCAGCAGGTCGAACAGCCGCCACGCCGCGGGCCGGGCGAAGTGCGGCGCCAGCGCGCGCGCCGCATAGGCCAGCCCGAAGAAGAAGACGAAGCTCGCCGTCACCGCGCCCAGCCCGAAGGCCAGCGCCGGCTCGAACCGGGCCGAAACCGAGCCGAGCAGCACCACCGTGTCCAGATAGACATGCGGGTTGCCCCAGGTCAGCGCCAGGCAGGTCAGCAGCACCGGCCACAGCCGCTCGCGCCCGGTCTCCGCCGCGCTCAGCGCCACGCCGCCGCGCCAGGCCGACAGGAAGGCCCGCGCGCCGTAGACGAACAGGAACGCCGCGCCGCCATAGCGCAGGACGGGAACGACCGCCGGCAGCATCTCCGCGATGGTCGCGAAGGACGTCACGCCCACGGTAATCAGCACCGCGTCCGACAGCGCGCAGGTCAGCGCGACGGCGAAGACATGGCTCCGCCGCAGCCCCTGCCGCAGCACGAAGGCGTTCTGCGGCCCGATCGCGAGGATGAGCGAGAAGCCGAGCGAGAAACCGGCAAGCGCGGTGGCAAGGAACGTGGACATGGCCAGGCCTGCTACCGCGCCGGCTCAAATCAGTCTAGCGACTAATCTTGATCTATCATAAGATTGTCTAATGTATGATCCCGCCGCCCTCCGCGCGCTTCAGGCGATCCTCTCCACCGGCAGCTTCGACGGCGCGGCGGCGCAGCTCCATGTCACCCAATCGGCGGTGTCGCAGCGGCTCAAATCCCTCGAGGACCGGGTCGGCACGGCGCTCCTGCGCCGCTCCCGCCCGCCCGAACCGACCGAGGCCGGCCTGCGCCTGCTCGCCTTCGCCGAGGCGGTCGGCCTGCTCGAACGCGATCTCGCCCGCGATCTTCAGGGCCTCCTGCCCGAACGCGCCGCACCGGTGCGCATCGCCGTCACCGCCGACTCGCTCTCCACCTTCGTCATCCCCGCGCTCGCCGCCGTGCCGGGGCTGCTCTACGATCTCGTCATCGACGACCAGGACCACTCCGCCGATCTCCTGCGCGCCGGAACCGTGGCCGCCGCGATCACCGCCGATGACCGTCCCCTGCCCGGCTGCGACGCGATCCCGCTCGGGCCGCTCGTCTATGTCGCCTTCGCCAGCCCCGGTTTCGTCGACCGTCACTTCCGGCTCGGCGTGAATGCCGACAGCCTCGCCGCCGCGCCCGCGCTCACCTTCGACCGCAAGGACCGGCTGCAGCGCGCCTGGGCCGAAGAGGCCGCCGGCCGTCCCGTCGCCTTCCCCACGCACTACGTCCCCTCGACCTACGCGATCACCGAAGCCGCCCGCGCCGGGATCGGATGGGCGGTCAATCCGGCCGGGATGATCGCCCCGTATTTCGAAGATGGCAGCCTCGTCGCCCTCGTCCCCGGCCTGACGCTCGAAACGCCGCTCAGCTGGCAGGTCACGCGGCAGGTGAAACCGGCGCTGGCCGGGCTGACAGCAGCACTGCGCAAGGCGGCGGCTGCGGTCGGCTGAGCCCCGGCCCGCCCGATCACGAATTCATGTCACACTTCGTGACACCAATTGACCGACTCGGAATTTCGTGTCACATGCCGTGACATCAAATCGGAGCCGCGACGTGACCAGCACCCGTTCCTACAACAGCCCCCTGCGCGAAGAGCAGGCGCGCGCCACGCGAGAGGCGATCCTGTCGGCGCTCTACGCGCTGATGGACTCCGCCGCCGCGCCGGACGCCATCGGGATGGAGGCCATCGCGCAGGAAGCCGGGCTTCAGCGCCGCACGCTCTTCCGCCACTTCGCGACGAAGGACGACCTGCTCGCCGCATTCTGGCCGTGGCTGAACGCGAAGATCGGCGCCTCGCCGTCGCCGCGCACGCCTGACGACATCCTCGACGGCCCGCGCCGGGCCTTTCCGCGCTTCGACGCGCACGAGGCCGCGATGCGCGCCGCGCTGCACTCCCGCACCGGGCGCGAGATGCGCGCCGCAACGGTCGAGGGCCGCCGGCTCATGTTCTCTCAGGCGCTGGCCCCCGTCCTCGCCGATTGTCCGCCCGCCGAAGCCCGGAAGGCCGAGGCGCTGGCGCACCTGCTCTTCTCGGCCTCCGCATGGGAGGTTCTGAAGGATTACGGCGGTCTCTCCGGCGCCCAGGCCGGAGAGACCGCATCCTGGGCGCTCGACGTGATCCTGTCCGCGGTCACGTCCGGCCGGTCTGTCGCGGACGTCCCATCGCATCCAGAGGAGACACGCGATGATAAGTGACGTGAATTATCCCGATGGCGGTGACGCCCTGTGGGTCGTGGCCGACCGCATCCGCTTTCTCGGCGGCCTGCCCGGCTCGGCCGTCGAACTGATCGAGGTCGAGGTCCCGGCCGGCTCCGGCACCCCGCCCCACATCCATGCCTCGTCCGAGATGTTCTACATCGTCGAGGGCGAGCTGACCGTCCGGCAGTTTCCGGGCGCCGCCGAACCGCCCTCGGTCGTCGCGGCCGGCCCCGGCACGTCGGTCCGCATCGCGCCGCATATGCCACACAACTACGCGAACGAAAGCGGCGCACCGGTGAAGATGGTGGTCCTGATCGAACCGCAGATGATCGCCTTCTTCCGCGACGTCGGCACCGCCGAACGCGAGGACCGGCCCGACTTCGCGCGGCTCGGCGCGGCGATGGACCGCCACGGGATCGAGGTCCTGACCATGGCCGCCTGACCGGACGCCGGATCGCCCCCGACTCATCCCCCGACTCACCCCCGGCCGCGCAGCACCCGCGCGGCCGGGTCTTCCGCCGCCAGCGCACCGTTAACCGGGAATCTGCTGGCTCATGTGCGCCCATCGCGTATGCATGGAAAGGCATACCGTCAGGCATACCGGAAGGCATACGTCCCGAATCCGGCAAAAACAAAGGCCGGGCGTGGCGTTAACCCCTGCCCGGCCTCGTTAACGTACCGGTAGGACCTCTCAGGCCGAGAGCTTCTCCATGACGTCGTCGGAGATCTCGAAATTGGCCGTGACGTTCTGCACGTCGTCGTCGTCCTCGAGCGCTTCGATCAGCTTCATAAGCTTTTCCGCGCCATCGAGGTCCAGTTCCGTCGTCGTCTGCGGCCGCCAGACAAGCTTCGATGTATCGCTCTCGCCCAGCGCCTCTTCCAGCGCGTTGGACACCTCGTTCAGATCGGTATCCGCGCACCAGATCACGTGGCCGTCCTCCGAGCTCTCGACGTCTTCCGCGCCCGCCTCGATCGCCGCCATCATGACCGTATCCGCATCCCCCGCCTCCGGCCCGTAGGTGACCTGGCCCTTGCGGTCGAACATGAACGCGACCGACCCTGTCTCTCCCAGGTTTCCGCCGTGTTTTCCGAAGGTTGACCGCACGTTCGACGCGGTCCGGTTGCGGTTGTCGGTCATCGCCTCGACGATCACCGCGACCCCGCCGGGGCCGTATCCCTCGTAGCGGATCTCCTCGTAATTCTCTGCGTCGCCGCCCTGCGATTTCTTGATCGCGCGGTCGATCACGTCCTTCGGAACCGAGCTGGCCTTGGCCTCTTTCACCGCCAGCCGAAGCCGCGGGTTCTTGTCGGGATCCGGGTCGCCCATCTTGGCGGCCACGGTGATTTCCTTGGACAGCTTGGAGAACAGCTTCGACCGGGCGGCGTCCTGCCGGCCCTTGCGATGCTGGATGTTGGCCCATTTGGAATGGCCGGCCATGGCGAACTCCCGTCTCTCAGGTGGCCGGTGTTCTAGCCATGGCGGGCCGCTTCTGCAAGCGCCGCCGACGGTGCCGGACATGCCGTTTTCCGTCACACCCGAAGGCCGGTCCGGCGTATGATGCAGACCTCGAAGGAGGCCCCCACCCATGATGATCTATCCCACGATCGAGCTTCAGAACGGCCGTTGCGTCAGCCTGCACCGCGGCCGCCTGGAAGAGCCCCAGATCTGGCACGTCGATCCCGTCGCGAAGGCCCGCGAGTTCGCGCAGGCCGGCGCCGAATGGATCCACGTCACCGATCTCGACGGCGTCGCCAGCCCCGGCAACGGCCATCGCCAGCTTCTCATCGACATCATCCACAAGGCCAACGCGCCGATCCAGCTCGGCGGCGGGTTCCGCAGTTACGACACCATCGCCGAATGGATCGACCTCGGCGCCGGGCGCATCGTCGTCGGCACGCTCGCCGCGACCAGCCCGCACATCGTCAAGAAGGCTGCGAAGCGCTTCCCCGACCAGATCTGCCTCGCCGTCGACGTCCACAAGGGACGGCTGATGCTGGAAGGCTGGCGCTCGCCCTCGGCGATCGACCCGGCCGACTTCATCCGCGCCTTCGGCGAGGACCCGCTCGCCGCCATCATCATCACCGATATCGATGCGCAGGTGGAACCGACGGATGCCGAGCTCGGCCTTGTCACGCGACTGGCCGGCCACGCCACGGCGCCCGTCATCGCCCGCGGCCTCGGCCGGTCGCTCGACGATCTGGCGCGGCTGAAATACGTGCCCGACATCGCCGGCGCCATCGTCGGTCGCGCGCTGTTCGACAAGTCCATCAACCTCGATGACGCGCTGGCGCTCGGCGCCGCGGCACGGGGGCCGACCGCCGAATTCGTCTGATCCCGGATCGTCACTGGCCAGCGGCGGCGCGCGCGCCTAGCTTCCTGCCATGACCACCGACCAGATGATCCTGTTCGCGCTGTTCGGCGCGGTCTTCGCGCTCCTGCTCTGGGGCCGGTTCCGCTACGATATGGTGGCGTTCACCGCGCTGCTGGTCGGCGTCGTTCTGGGCGTCGTCCCGGCCGAGCAGGCCTTCGAGGGCTTCGGCCACCCCGCCACACTCGTCGTCGCGCTGGTGCTCGTCGTCTCGGCCGGGCTGGTCCGGTCGGGCGCGATCCTGGTGATCACAAGGACCTTCGTCGACGCCTCCCGGTCGCTCGGCGCGCATATCTCGATCATGGGCGCGGTCGGCGGGCTGCTCTCGGGCTTCATGAACAACGTCGCGGCGCTCGCGCTGCTGATGCCGGTCGACATCGCCACGGCGCGCAAGGCCGGACGCGCCCCGGGCCTGTCGCTCATGCCGCTCAGCTTCGCGACGATCCTTGGCGGCATGGTCACGCTGATCGGCACGCCGCCCAACATCATCATCGCGACGATCCGGCAGGATTCGCTCGGCGCGCCGTTTCGCATGTTCGACTTCGCCCCTGTAGGGGCGGCGGCGGCCATCGCCGGTCTCGCCTTCGTCGCGCTGATTGGCTGGCGGCTGATCCCGGCGCGGGACTCCGGTGTCGGCGGCGACCGGTTGAAGGGCCTGTCGCCCTATATCGCCGAACTGACGATCCCTAAGGATCACAAGCTGACCGGAACGCCGCTGCGCGACCTGCTGGAACCGGCCGAAAAGGCCGAGGCCGGGCTGATCGGCATCCTGCGCGAAGGCCAGCGCATGTTCGGCGCGCAGCGCAACCTGACGCTCGAAGCCGGCGACGTGATCCTGCTCGAGGCCGAGCCCGAGGCGCTGGAAGAGTTCCGGGCCAATATGGGCCTGACCCTCGTGGACAGCGACAACCCGGCCGCCGAGACGCTCGGCGAAGGCGTCACGCTGATTGAGATGGCGGTGCCCGAAGGCGCGCGGATCGCCGGGCGCAGCGCGCAGTCCGTGGGCCTCGGCTGGCGAAAGCGCAGCGTCATCGTCGGCATCTCGCGGCAGCAGCGGCGGATCACCAAGCGGCTGCGGCAGGAAGTCGTACAGCCGGGCGACATCCTTCTGATCCTCGCACCAGAGGACGGCGCAGAAGAGGTCGTGGACTGGCTCGGCGGTCTCGCGCTGGCCGATCGCGGCCTGAACGTGACGCAGGATACGAAGACGTGGCTGGCCATCGGCATCTTCGGCGCGGCCGTCGCGGCGGCCAGCTTCGGCCTCGTCGATCTGCCCGTCGCGCTTGGCCTCGTCTGCGTGGCCTATGTCCTCGCGCGGATCCTGCCGCTGGCCGAGATCTACAGCCATATCGAATGGCCGGTCGTCGTCCTGCTCGGCTCGATGATCCCGCTCGGCGCGGCGCTCGAAACCTCGGGCGGGACCGTGCTGATCGCGGACACGCTCGTCTCGCTCACGGGTGGCCTGCCGGCCTGGGCGGTGCTGACGGTGCTGATGGCGGTGACGATGTCGCTGTCGGACGTGCTGAACAACACCGCGACCACGATCGTTGCCGCACCCGTCGGCATCCAGATGGCGTCGGCCCTCGACGTCTCGCCCGATCCGTTCTTGATGGCCGTCGCGGTCGCCGCGTCGTCTGCCTTCCTCACGCCCATCGGGCACAAGAACAACACGCTCATCCTCGGCCCCGGGGGCTACGGCTTCGGTGACTACTGGCGCATGGGCCTGCCGCTGGAGATCATCGTCATCGCCGTTTCGATCCCCATGATCCTGCTGGTCTGGCCGCTCTGACGGCGGATCGCGTCGCCTCCCGACGCGTGCTAGCGTTGCGGCGGGACAACGAGGGAGGTCGAGGGATGCGGATCCTGCTCATCCAGGGCGCGAACATGGAATGGCTCGGCATCCGCGAGCCGGAGATCTACGGCACGACCACGGCGGAACAGCTCGACACGATGCTGATGGAGTAAGCCGCCGCGCGCCGGATCGAGCTCGACATCCGCTACACCAACACCGAGGGCCAGGCGATCGACTGGATCTACGAGGCCGCGCGCTCCGGTGTCGACGGTCTGCTGATGAACCCGGCGGGGTTTCATTACAACGCCTACGCCCTGCGCGACTGCCTGCGCGGCGTCAGCCTGCCCTATGTCGAGATCCATATCTCCAACATCGACGCCCGTGGCATGCGCTCGGTTCTTGCGACCGAGGCGGTCGGCATGGTGTCGGGCTTCGGGCTCGACAGCTACACGCTCGGCCTAGACGCGCTTCTCAGGGTGCTCGCGCGCGGCTAGAGCGGCCAGATCCGCGGGATGGCGAGGCAGACGACCACGCCGAGGACGAGGTTGAGCGGCACGCCGATGCGCAGGAAATCCGTGAACCGGTAGCCGCCCGGGCCGTAGACCAGCATGTTGGTCTGGTAGCCGATGGGGGTCGCGAAGCTGGCCGAGGCCGCGATCATCACGGCAATGACCAGCGGCCGCGCATCCACGCCCACCGCGTCGGCAAGCCCGATGGCGATCGGCGTCATGATGACGGCGATGGCGTTGTTCGACACGAGCTCGGTGAACAGGGTGGTGATGAAGTAGACCGCCCAGATCAGCGCCACGGGCGGCAGGTCGGACAGCCAGGGCGCGATCCCGCCCACGATCAGCTCCACGCCGCCCGTCTCTTCCAGCGCCGCGCCGATCGCGAGCATGGAGAAGATCAGCGCCATCAGCCGCCCGTCGATGAAGCCGAACGCCTCCTCGGCGTCGATGCAGCGGGTGACCAGGACGATGGCGACGGCAAGCACCGCCAGCAGCAGGATCGGGGCGACGTCGAAGGCGGCAAGCCCCACGATCCCGGCCAGCGCGGCGATGGCGATGGGCGCATTCCGCCGGCGATAGGCGCGTTCGGATGGTTGCGTGACGTCGACCAGTTCCATGTCCGCCGCCAGTCGCTCGATATCGGCCGGGTCGCCTTCGAGAAGCAGCGTATCGCCCACGCGGACGACCAGATCGTCGAGCTGCCGGCCGATATTCTCGTCGCGGCGATGCACGGCCAGAGGGTAGACGCCGTAGCGACGGCGCAGGCGGAGCGCGCCGAGCGACCGGCCCACCATACGGCAGCCCGGCGTGATCAGCACCTCGACCGTCGTGGTCTGGACCGAGGACAGCTTGTCGAGCGTGCGCAGCTGCTTGGACGCCTGCAGGCCGAGCACCTCGGCCATGTCCGTGCGCAGCACGACGCGATCCCCGGGTTCGAGCACGACATCCGCCATGTTCCGGCGGAGCGAGGCGTCCCCGCGCAGCACGTCGATCAGCCGCACGCCGTCGCGCCGGAACAGGTCCACCTCGACGGCCTTCTGGCCGATCAGGTCCGACCCCTCGGGCACGGCGAATTCGGTGAAGAAGCGCTGCCGTGTCCGCGCGCCCAGAAGCGACGCCATCGACGACCGGTCGGGCAGAAGCCGCCGGCCGATCAGCGTGAAATAGACGAAGCCGGTGGCCACCACGACCGCACCGATCGGCGCGATCTCGAAGATCGTGAACGGGCGCATCCCGGCCGACCGGGCCACGCCGTCGACCAGAAGGTTCGTCGACGTGCCGATCAGCGTCAGCGTGCCGCCCATGATCGCGGCATAGGACAGCGGGATCAGCATCTTCGACGCCGGTTCGTTCAGGGTGCGGGCGATCTGGACGAAGACCGGGATCATCACCACGACCAGCGGCGTGTTGTTCATCACCGCCGAAGCGAGCGCGACCGTCCCCAGAAGCAGGACCACCGCCCGTTTCGGCCGCGCCACGGCCATCGCCTCGGCCCGCCGCGTCAGCCGTTCGAGCGAGCCGGTGCGCACCAGCGCCCCCATGACGACGAACATCGCCGCGATGGTCCACGGCGCCGGGTTCGAAAGGACCGCCAGCGCCGCGTCATAGGGCAGCAGCCCCGAAAGCAGCAGGATCGCCACGCCGCCGATGGCCACGACCTCGGTCGGGTAGGTCTCGCGCAGGAAGAGGACGAACATCGCCGCGACAACGCACAGCGTCGTCACGGCCTCGGCCGTGGCGGAGAGGGGGAGGTCGATCATCGCTGCACGTGCCTCGGTCCGGTCAGGGCATTATCCCCTGACTTCACGAGGCTCTGCAATCCCCTCGCGCGGGCGCGGCTGGACAAGGGCCAGACCCGCGAACATGAGCGCGATAGCGGCCCAGACCCACCCCGAGTAGTTCTCGCCCAGAAGGATCTTCGCCCAGACGATGCCGAATCCGGTCACCAGGTAACTGACCTGCGCCGCGAAGACGGCTCCGGCCTGCCCGACCAGCCAGACATAGCTTGAATAGGCGGCGGCATGGGCCAGGGCCGTCAGCACGATGGCGAGGTCCGGCAGCGACCAGGGCGGCAGCGGCGAGATGAAGGTGCCGGTGGCCAGCGCGACCGGCAGCGAGAGGATCACGCCAACGACCGACGCGCCGTAGAGCAGCGAGACCGGGTCGAGACCGCCGGTGCCGTAGCGGCCGACGATATTACCTTCGAGCGCGTAGAGCGCTGGCGCGATCAGGGCCACCGGCAGCCAGGCGACCATGCCGGGCTCGGGCAGGCTCGCCTCTGGCAGGGCGATGAGAAGGATCGCCGCGAGACCGAGGCAGAGCCCCGCGAAGCGCGCCGCCGAAAACCGGTCCGCGCCCATGGCGAGCGCGATGGGAAAGGCCACCATCGGCACCGTGGACAGCACGATCGACAGGATGCCCGACGGCAGGTGAACCGCCGCCGTGTAGCCGGCCCCGTTCGGCAGAAGCGTGCCCAGAAGCGCGATCAGCGCGTACCAGACGAGGTGCCGCGGCGCGAGAGAGAGCGGACGGCCCCGGGCATGGCTGATGACGCCGAGGATCACGGCGCCGAGAGCGAGCTGCCAGAAGATGATGCCGAAATGCCGGTAGCCTTCTGAGACGGCGATCTTGGACAGCGGCTGTGTCACACCCCACGCCGCGCCGATGGCGACCAGGGCGATGACCAGAAGCGACCTGTTCGGCGTCACGGGGCCGCCTGCGGCAACCGCCCGCCGACGCGCACGGGCATGACGCGCGTGGCTTTCCCCGTGGCGTCGTCCGTCTCGACGAAGACGCCGGACAGCGTCGCCTCGCCCTTCGCCGGTTCGAACCGGCCCTTCGACATGCCGGTCACGAAACGGCGGAGCGGCTCGGCCTTGTCCATGCCGATGACCGACAGATAGTCGCCGCACATGCCCGCATCGCTCAGGTAACCCGTACCGCCCGGCAGGATCATCGCGTCGGCGGTCGGCACATGGGTATGCGTGCCGACGACAAGGCTGGCGCGGCCGTCGCAGAAATGGCCCATCGCCATCTTCTCGGACGTCGCCTCGCAATGCATGTCCACGAGGACGGCATTGACCTGCCAGCCGAGCGGATGGGCGGCCAGCACCCGCTCGATGGCCGAGAACGGGTCGTCGAAGGCGCGGCGCATGAAGACCTGCCCGAGGACCTGCGCCACGAGGATCTTCCGCCCGCCCGGCAGATCGAACACCCGCGCGCCGCGGCCCGGCGCGGTCTTGGCGAAGTTCACCGGCCGGACGATGCGCGGCTCGGCCTCGATGAACTGAAGCATGTCCTTCTGGTCGAAGGCGTGATCGCCAAGCGTCACGCAATCCGCCCCCGCCGCCAGGATCTCCTTGGCGTGCGGCTCGCTCAGCCCGTTGCCGGCGGTCGCGTTCTCACCGTTCACCACGACGAAATCGAGCTGCCAGTCGGCGCGCAGGCCGGGCAGCCGTTCGGCGATTGCCGCGCGCCCGGCGCGGCCCATCACGTCCCCGAGAAAAAGAAGTCTCATGTCTTGCGGCTTAGGCCGATCCCAGGGGGTCGGCAAGAGTGCCCGTTTCGGTGACGACCGCGTCAAGCCGCTGGTCGGTCGGTTCGGTCGGAACCTCGGGCAGCTCCTGGGCGGCAAAGGCGAAACCGATGGCGCGCACGGGACCCGCCGCGCGCAGACCGGCAAGCGTGCGGTCGTAGAAGCCTCCGCCATAGCCGAGCCGGTTCAGCCGGCGGTCGAACGCGACCAGCGGGACGATCAGTATACCGGGCGTCAGCCAGTCGCCGCCGGCCGGCACGCGGGCGCCGAACGGACCGTCGACCATCTCGGCATCGGGTCGCCACTCGCGGAACTTCAGCGGCTGTCCAGCGGCCTCGATCACCGGCACGCAGATCCGGTTGTTCCGCGACAGCGCCTCCATCGCGGGTAGCGGGTCGATTTCGGTGCGCATCGCCATGTAGCCCGCGACGACAGCGCCCGAGACCGGCCCGATCTCGGCCAGAAGCCGGTCGGCCGCCCCCGCGCCAAGCCCGGCCTCGAAGGCCGATTTCCGCGCCGCGAAGGCGCGCGTGCGATGCGCTGACTTGTCCATTCCCCTGCCTCGCCCGCAACAGCATGTTTCGCAAGTCTGCAAGCGACCGGATTGCGTCTGGCCGCGAAAATGCGAAATGTCGGGCCATGTTGATTTTCGATCATATCGCCATCGGAGCCGAGTCTCTCGAGACCGGCGTCGCCGTGGCCGAGGCCGCGCTCGGCACTGAACTCGCACAGGGCGGACGGCACCCGGCCATGGGTACCTGGAACCGGCTCCTGTCGCTCGGACCCGGGGAATACCTCGAGGTCATCGCGATCGAGCCCGGCGCGAAGCCGCCCGACCAGCCGCGCTGGTTCGACCTCGACCGCTTCGACGGATTGCCCCGCCCGGCCGCCTGGATCGCGCGTGTCCCCGATCTCAGGGCTGCCCTGGCTGCCGCGCCGTTGGGCACAGGTGTGCCCTGGGCTCTCGAACGGGGCGACCTACGCTGGTCGATGGCGGTGCCCGAGGACGGGCGTCTGCCCTTCGACGGCCTGTTTCCCGCGCTGATCGAGTGGACCGGCCCGGCGCATCCGGCCAACCGCCTGCCCGACCGCGGCCACCGGCTGGTCCGTCTGACGCTGGCGTCTCCCGACGCCAACGGTCTTTACGACGCGCTCGAGCCGATCTGCTCGGACCCGCGGATCGAGATCGTGGAGGCCGAAGCGCCGCGCATCACGGCGACGATCGACACGCCGAAAGGCCCCGCCACCCTATGATCCGGCCCGCCGTGCCCGAGGACGCTGCCGGGATCGCGGCGATCTGGAACCCGATCATCCGCGACACGATCGTGACCTTCACCACGGCGGAGAAGACCGAGGACGAGCTGCGCGCGGCCATCGCCACGCAGCCCTTCATCGTCGCCGCCTCCGACGACGGGATCGAGGGCTTCACGACCTGCTTCCAGTTCCGCAAGGGGCCGGGCTACGCACACACGATGGAACACACGATCCTGCTGACCCCCGCCGCGCGCGGGCACGGGCTCGGCCGGGCGCTGATGGATGCGATCTGCGAGGCCGCGCGCGGTGCCGGCGCGCATTCGCTCTTCGCCGGCGTTTCGGGCGAGAACAGCGCCGGCATCGCCTTCCACGCCGCCATCGGCTTTTCCGAGGCCGCCCGCCTCTCGCAGGTCGGCTGGAAGTTCGGACGCTGGCACGACCTCGTGCTGATGCAGAAATTCCTGTGACCGCGCGGCGGGCTTTGTCTAGAAAGACCGCATGTCGCTCTGGTCCCGAATAACCGAGGCCCTGTCGGCTCTCGCCTCGGGCGAGAGCCTTGCGGCGGTGTTCGACCGGCTGAGAACCCCGCCCGAAAAGACGGTCGCCTTCGCCATCGCCGTGATCGCACTGAGCGCCAAGATGGCCAAGGCCGACGGTCTCGTGACCCGCGACGAGGTGACGGCGTTCCGCGAAGTCTTCCACATCGCGCCCGAGGACGAACCCTCGGCGGCGCGGGTCTTCAACATGGCGCGCGCGGATGTGGCGGGGTTCGAGGAATACGCCAGCCGTATCGCGACGATGTTCGACGACAGCGCCGATGCGCTCTGGGACCTGATGGAGGGTTTGTTCCACATCGCCACGGCCGATGGCGAATACCACCCGAACGAGGATGCCTTCCTCGCCCGCGTGGCCGAGATCTTCGGCATGGAGGAGGCCAGTTTCGCCCGGATGCGCGCGCGCCTGGTCCCCGGGGCCGAGCCGGATCCCTACGACGTCCTCGGCGCCGAACCGGCGATGCAGCTCGAGGAAATCCGCACCCTGTGGCGCCAGCTCGTGCGCGACAACCACCCCGACCGCATGATCGGCCGCGGCGTGCCGGAAGAGGCCGTGCGGCTGGCCGAGGCGCGCCTGACCGCGATCAACCGGGCGTGGGAACGGGTGCAGGCCGACAAGGCGGCGTGATGAGGGTCGCCACCTACAATGTCGAATGGTTCACCAACCTCTTCGACGATGATGGGCGGCTGCTGGACGACGGCGGCTGGTCGGGGCGGCGCAACGTGAAGCGCCATCAGCAGATCGCCGCGCTCGGCACGGTCTTCAAGCGGCTCGATGCCGACGCCGTGCTGGTCGTCGAAGGGCCCGATATCTCCCGCCACCGCGATGGCGCCGCCGCGCTCGAAGGCTTCGCGCGCCATTTCCACCTGCGCGCGCGCTCCGCTCTTTTCGGCTATTCCAACGACACGCAGCAGGAAATCCTTCTGCTCTACGACCCCGACACGATCAGCGCCGTCCATGACCCGATCGCGCCCGGAACCGGCAGCCACATTGCTCCGCGCTTCGACGGCGAGTTCCGGATCGACCTCGACATCGACGCAACCGAAGACGTGGTCAGCTGGTCCAAGCCGCCGCTCGAGGCCCTGCTCGACACGCCGCTCGGTCCGATGCGGCTGATCGGGGTGCACGCCAAGTCGAAGGCCCCGCACGGCGCCCGAAATGCCGCCGAGATCATGCGGATCGCCATTTCCAACCGCCGCAAGCAGCTCGCGCAATGCATCTGGCTCCGGCACCGCGTGGCCGAGCATCTGGCACAGGGCGACCCGCTGATCGTCCTCGGCGATTTCAACGATGGCCCGGGGCTGGACGAATACGAGGAGCTGTTCGGCCGTTCCGGCGTCGAGATCGTCATGGGCCGCGACGCCGAACCCGAGGCGCGGCTTTACGATCCCCACGCCGTCGCCGCCCTGCAAAGCCGGCTTTCCGCGCAGCCCGGGACGGCGCGGTTCTACAATGCCGAGCAGAAACGCTACATCTCGGCCCTGCTCGACTACATCATGGTCAGCCCGGATCTGCGCCGGAAGGCCGAGGGCTGGCGCATCTGGCACCCGTTCGACGACCCAGAGTGCTGGCACGAAATTCCCCTGCGCGACGCGCTTCTGACCGCGTCGGATCACTTTCCGGTAACGCTGGATCTAAAAACCGCCTGAACCGATGCCCATATTTCCCGCCATGAAACGCTTCGCCCCTCTCGCGCTCGTTGCGGCGCTGACCGCACTTCCTGCCGCCGCGCAGGACGACGAAAGCCCGTATCGCGACGGGCTGGAGCTGTTTGGCGAAGGCGCGCGGTCGATCCTCGAGGGCCTGAGAGAGGACCTCGGGCCTATGCTGGATGACATGCGCCCGTTCTTCGAGGAAGAGATGCTGCCGTTCATCGCCCGTCTCGGCGAACTGATCGACGACATCGCCGCCTACGAAATGCCCGAGCGGCTGCCGAATGGCGACATCATCATCCGCCGCAGTCCGGACGCACCGCCCCCGCCACCGATCGGCGAGAACGGTGAAGTCGAGCTCTGATCAGCAGTAGTCGCAGGCATCCCCGCCCGGACCGTCCGCTTCGCGGACATTGGTGCCCGGACAACCGGCCATGAGCGGCAGAAGTGCGGTGAGCAGAGCGGCTAACAGAAGTTTCATCGAACCCTCCTCCGTCAACGCGCAGACTTTACCATAATCGGCCGCCCCGACCCATTACGGGATACCCCACCCGTGCGGCCGCATTGCAACATCGGGCCCGGGGTGCATATCTGTGCCCCGAAACAGTCAAGACTTCCGGAGACCGAGATGACCGACCCGATCCGCACCGCCCCTGAACCGCTTCGTGATGCGGAAGGACGCGGCGGCGGCCGGGATCTGGGTGAATTGCCGGTCTGGGACCTGAGCGATCTCTATCCCGCGCCCGACGCGCCCGAGCTGGAGCGCGATTTCAAATGGCTCGAGGAGGAGGCCGCGAAGCTGGCTGCCGACTACCGCGGCAAGCTTGCTGACCTCGATTCCGCGCAGATGCTGGATGCGGTGCACCGAAACGAGGCATTCGACCGCGTCTCGGGCCGGATCATGTCCTACGCCTACCTGCGCTACGCCCAGAAATCGACCGATCCGGCGCGGGCGAAATTCCTGTCGGACTGCCAGGACCGGATGACCCGGCTGTCGAGCCAGCTCGTCTTCTTCAGCCTGGAATTCAACCGCATCGCCGACGACGCCTACGAGGCGGTGATGACCGGCAACCCGGAGCTTGAGCGCTACAAGCCGGTCTTCGACCGGATGCGGGCGATGAAACCGCACCAGCTTTCTGACGAGCTCGAGGAATTCCTCCACGACCAGTCGGCAACCGGTGCCGCGGCCTGGAACAAGCTGTTCGACGAGACGATCGCGGCGCTCGAGTTCGAGGTCGACGGCGACACGCTCGGCATCGAGGCCACGCTCTCGAATCTGACCGAACAGGATCGGTCGAAGCGAGAGGCCGCCGCCCGCGCCCTGGCCGAGACATTCAAGACCCGCCTGCCGCTCTTTGCCCGCGTCCACAACACGCTGGCCAAGGACAAGGAGATCCGCGACCGCTGGCGGAAATTCCCGACCCCGCAATCGAGCCGTCACCTCGCCAACCATGTCGAACCCGAGGTGGTCGAGGCCCTGCGCAACGCGGTCGTCGCCGCCTATCCGCGCCTCAGCCACCGCTATTACGCGCTCAAGGCCAGGTGGCTCGGCCTGTCGAAACTGCAGGTCTGGGACCGCAACGCGCCGCTGCCGATGGAAAGCGACCGGATCGTCGGGTGGGACGAGGCACGGGCTACGGTCACGGCCGCCTATGCCGATTTCGACCCGCGCATGGCCGAACTGGCCGAGCCGTTCTTCACCAAGGGCTGGATCGATGCGCCGGTGGCAGAAGGCAAGTCGCCTGGCGCCTTCGCGCACCCGACCGTTTCGGACGTCCATCCCTACGTGATGCTGAACTACCTCGGCAAACCGCGTGACGTGATGACCCTAGCCCATGAACTCGGCCACGGCGTCCACCAGCGCCTTGCCGCCGGACAGGGCGAGTTGCTCAGCCACACACCGCTGACGCTGGCCGAAACCGCGTCGGTCTTCGGCGAGATGCTGACCTTCCGCCGGATGCTCGACAACGCCAAGGACGACGCCGAGCGCAAGGTCATGCTGGCCGGCAAGGTCGAGGACATGATCAACACGGTGATCCGCCAGATCGCGTTCTACGATTTCGAATGCAAGCTGCACGCCGCCCGCGCAGAGGGCGAGCTGACACCCGACGACATCAACGCGCTCTGGATGAGCGTGCAGGGCGAGAGCCTCGGGCCCGCCTTCGAGTTCATGGACGGCTACGAGATCTTCTGGGCCTACATCCCGCACTTCGTCCACTCGCCGTTCTACGTCTACGCCTACGCTTTCGGCGATGGCCTGGTGAACGCGCTCTATGCCGTCTACGCCGAGGGTGAGCCGGGCTTCCAGGAGAAGTATTTCGACATGCTAAAGGCCGGCGGGTCGAAGCACCACAAGGACCTGCTCGCCCCGTTCGGCCTCGACGCCTCGGACCCCGCCTTCTGGGACAAGGGTCTGTCGATGATCGAGGGCTTCATCGACGAACTCGAGGCGATGGAGTGATCCGCGCGGCCGCCCTTCTCGCCGCCTCGGCGGTGCCGGCGGCCGCGCAGTCCTTCGTCGGCACATGGACCTGCACCGGCGTCGGGAACGAGGCCGCGTCATCCTTCGTCGTGACCTATTCCCGCACCGGCAGCTTTTCCGCGCGTCACGACTTGCACATGTCGAGCCCGTATTTCGGCACCTCCGACATCGTCGCCGAGGTCGATGGGCGGTGGAGCGCCGAAGAGACCGGCCCGGGCCGCGCGCGCCTGCGCGAGACGGCAGAGACGGGACAAGTCGAGAACTTCGCCTTCATGGGTGCGCCCGCACGCGAACAGAGCACGCTCGATGGCCTTGTCGAAGAGCTGATCGAGATAGTCAGCGGCGAAACAGCCGTTTTCTGGGACGATGCGGACACCTATGTACGGATGGAAGCGCGTCCATACCGGGCGGAGTGCCACAGGAGCGAATGAGATCATGTCGGGGGGCGACCACGTGGGCGAACGGCCCGTTATCGGCATGCGGCAGCGCCTCTGGACCTGGGCGCGGGAGCAGTTCCGCCATACCCGGATGCGCGTCCTGCGGGTCCTCGTCTGGATTCGCGCGCATGTCCCTCCAGGCGTGCGCTTCGTCCTCGGGCTTCTGCTGATCTGCGGCGGGCTGCTTGCCTTCCTGCCGGTCCTCGGCCTCTGGATGCTGCCCGCCGGCATCGCGGTCGCGGCAATGGATGTCCGGCCGCTGCTCCGCTGGTGGCGGGGCGAACAGCCACGGACCTCCCGCACGCCGCGCGATCCCGATCACTTCAGCTGACTGTCCTTCGATCCGCGCCGGTTGATGCCCGGCCGCGACTCGAACCGGCCGTCGCGGTCGGAGGCACAGTCGATGCACAGTTTCACGCCCGGGATCGCCTGACGCCGCGCCTCGGGGATCGGCTCTTCGCAATCGGCGCAATGTGTCAGGCTCTCGCCCGCAGGCTGCCGCCGCGCCTTCATCCGGGCTAGCTCGTCCTTGATCGAGTCCTCGATCTGCTCGTTCACCGCGCCGTCGCGCGTCCATCCGCCGGCCATGGGTCACCTCCACGCCGGAGTCTATCGCAACCGGGCGGCGCTGCAATCTCCGGTGTGTCGGCCCGCACGGCACCGTAGGTCTAAAGCAGGCTGGCCGGGTCGCTGCCGGTCTCGAACGAAACGGTCGGCCGGGGCGCGGCCATGCCGGGCAGCGGCACTGTCGCCGCAGCGGCCCCCCAGGTGCCGAACGGCATCTGCGGCTCGAGCTCTCCCCGCAGTTCCTTCAACAGCATGTGGTGGTCGGCCATGTCGTGCACCAGCTTGTCGATCTGCTTCTCGGCATGGTCGAGAGCGCCATCCCACACGGCCCGGTCGATGGGGCGGCTGTCGGCGATGCCGGGATTGCCGAAGCCCATCTCGTACACCCGCTTGCCCAGAAGCACCGCCTGGTAGACGCCGTGGCTGAAGAAGCTGTCGAATTCCAGGTCGTAGGGCGACGGCAGGACATGCTGCCAGAGCTCGAGATTAGCGGCGAGGCTGTCCGGCACCTCCATGCTGCGCGCGTCGATCCAGTAGGGATCGTCGGTTCGGTTGCCGAGCACGTAGTGCAGGCAGATGAAGTCCCGGATCTCGTCGTAAAGCGCCGTCGACAGCTTGTTGTAGCGGGCGCGCAGCGGCTCGGCGAAGTCACGGTCGGGGAAATAGGTGCCAAGCCAGCGCACCGCCATGTCGATCGTGTGGATCGCGGTCGATTCCAGCGGCTCGATGAACCCGCCCGAAAGGCCGACGGCGACCACGTTCTTGACCCAGGCCCGCTCGGTCCGGCCGATGCGCATCGGGATGACGCGCGGCTCGGCGTCGGGTTCTCCCAGATGGGCAAGAAACTCCGCCCGCGCTTCCTCGTCAGTGCGATGCGCCGAAGAGTAGACATAGCCCGTCCCGACCCGGTGGAACAGCGGCACGCGCCAGACCCAACCGGCGCCAAGCGCGGTCGATTGCGTCGCCGAGGGCAGCTTCGTCGGGTCCTTGTGCGGCAACTGCACCGCCATCGCCCGGTCATTGGCGAGGTATTTCGAGTAGGAGATGAACGGCTCCTTCAGCACCTCGTTGATGATGAGGCCCCGGAACCCGGTGCAGTCGAGGACAAGCTCGACCTCGTGCCGCCCACTCTCCTTCAGTTCGAGTGCCGTGACATATCCGGTCTCGGGGTCCTGCTCGACATGGACCACGTCCTCGCGGATATGGCGCACGCCGCGGTCGGTGCAGATCCCCTGCAGCATCCGCGCGAACGCCCCCGCATCGAGGTGATAGGCGAAGCCGACGGGATTGGCGTATTCCTTGAGGCCGAGCGGGCGCGGCCCGCGGCAGGCCCGCGCAAGATCGGTCGCCGGCGAATAGGTCTGCGCGAATTCTCGGCCCCGCGCGCCGTGCCGCAGGTGGAAGTAGCCGAAGTCGAGCCCGCCGATGGTCGGCACCCGTTCGAACGGGTTGATGAAACTGAACGGCTCGCCGTTTTCATCGACGTTCCAGTCCTTGAACACGACGCCAAGCTTGAAGGAGGCATTGCAGGCCTTGAAGAACGCCCGTTCGGAAATCCCGGCGGTCTTCAGCGTGCGGGGCATTCCCGGCACCGTGGCCTCGCCGACGCCCACGGTCGGGACATTCGGGCTTTCGATCAGGGTGATGCGCAGCGGCGGCCCGTTCGCGGGCGCCCGGACGAACGTGTTCAGCAGAAGCGCCGCCAGCCAGCCCGCCGTGCCCCCGCCGACGATGGTCACATTGGTGATCGGTTCGCCCATGCCCGCCCCCCGACAGCCAGGTTTTGCTGAAGGGTAGCGGCAGGATGCCGCAAGAATCAACGAAAAGGGATCAGTCGAGCTCCGTCCACGGCCACGGCTTGACCTCGGACGCACCAGTCTGGAACCGCGCGGCCTTCGCCATCCAGATACCCAGATCGGTGCCGAACTCGGCCAGCCGGTGGTTCGGTTCCCGGCTGTTCACGACCATGATGATGAACTGGATCACGGTCACCGCCGTCAGAACGGTCTGCGCCAGCGAGATCATGATCGCGATCAGGATCATGTAGAGCGCGCGCACCAGCAGGTGCTCGGTCGCTCCGGGATCGGGCTGCTCGCCGTTGATGCGGCCCGCGACCTTGTCTTCGTCCGATTGCGCCATGTCCCGCCCTTTCCGCAGCCGCGGAGATGCTACTCCGGCCGGCCCGCCTTGGCAAAGACGGCGTCGATCAGGGCCTGCGTCCCCTTAGCGTCCTCCAGCGTCCACGGATAGGGCGCGCCGTCCCGCAGATGCGCGCCGAACGCCTCGACCTGCAGCCGGTACTGGTCGATGCCCGGGAACCGCTCGACGGTGCGCGTCATGCCGCGCGCCAGCGTCACCTCGGCCTGGTCGAAGACATTGGCGTTGAACGGCGCAGTGAGCGTCATCACGCCTTCGGTGCCGATGAAGGTCATCACCTGCACGGGGTGCATCCGCATCGAGTTCATCCAGTGCGCGGTGAACCCGGGGAAGCGGGCCGAGACGCGGGCCCGGACATCCACGCCGTTGTCGAAATCCACGTCGGCATGGGTGATCGCCTCGGGCTCCTGTCCGGTCAGCCAGCGCGTGCAGCCATAGGTGTAGACACCGATATCCGGGATCCCGCCCCCGCCGGTTTCGGGCCGGTTGCGGATGTTTCCGCCGTCGGTGCGGTTGTCGTAGGCGAACAGGCCGTCGACATGGGAAAGCTCACCGATCGCGCCCTCGCGGTACAGCGTCCGCGCCCGCTGCCATTGCGGGTGATGGACGATCATGTAGGCCTCGGTCGCGAAGAGACCGGTCCGGTCCCGCGCCGCGATCAGACCGTCGATCTCGTCGGCCCGCATGGCGATGGGCTTTTCGCAGAGGACATGCTTGCCGGCCGCCAGCGCCTTTTCCGTCCATTCGACATGGAGGTGGTTCGGCAGCGGCACGTAGATCGCGTCGATCCCCGGATCGGACAGAAGCGCGTCATAACTGTCGTAGATCTTCAGATCCGGCGCGAACGACGTGAAGGGTTTGGCCTTGGACGGGTCGGACGTGGCGAGACCGGCAAGCCGCGCTCCGGATGCGGCGTGGATTGCCGGCGCCATGTGGGTCCGCGCGAATTTCGCCGCGCCCAGAATGCCCCAGTTGATGTGATTGGTCATGGCCACCCCCTTTTTCTCGGCGCCAACCTGCGTCCCGGACCCTCTGGATGCAAGCGCCCGGAACGACAAACCCCCCGGTCCTTTGCGGACCGGGGGGCTGATATGGCGACCGGGGAGGAGGCGGCCGCCACGGGGTGGGGTCCCCGTCAGTAGGTGGTCAGCGACCCGCCGTTGCGAAGGTAGTCGGCGC
>WVSN01000003.1 GCA_015689705.1 Rhodobacterales bacterium HKCCE3408 | reverse complement strand
GTCGACACCGCCCGACACAGCGCCGCCCGCCGTCTTGAGGCGGAGGCCGATCTGGACCGAGCCGCGCGCGACGGCGGCGCCAACGCGCGTCCGGACCGGCGCTTCGAGCGCCTGCGCGCGATCCGGCAGGCGAAGCCGGACGTCGAGCCCGCGGGCGTTCACGCCGCGGATTTCCCAACTCCAGCTCAGGCCGTCCGCGCCGCCTTCGCACGACGCGAAACCGGTCATCGACTTAGCCATGCGGATTAACCATGCGTTAAGTGTCCCCCCTGAATTCCGCCTTCTGCGGCGGTATTAAGACTTGAGTAACGATTGCCCGGGTAGCGTTAGCATGTCGTTAAGCGACGCACCAACGCTTGAGCTACCGATTCGGGGCCGTGTGCTGGAGTGACGCGAGATGGACGCTAACCGGGCCGATACGGCCAATGTAATTTCGATTTCCAGAAGGGGGCACGGTATGGCGCATCCCATGATCGGTGAGGTCACCCGCTACTGGGACGGCCTGCGTCATGGGCGCATCGTTCCGGCGCGTGAGGAAATCGACCCGCGCGAAATCCAGACCGCTTTGCCCTATTCCTTCATCCTCGACCGTCCGCGCCCGGGGACGGTGCGCTTCCGGCTGTCGGGCATGCATCTCAACCAGGTGCTCGGGATGGAGGCGCGCGGCATGCCGGTCCGGGCCGTCTGCGAAGTGCCCTACCGCAAGCGCCTGATGGAGCAGGTCGAGATGGTGTTCGACGAACCCGCCCTGCTCGAGATCGAGCTGCGCGCCGATCGCGGCCTGTTCGGCCCGCTGCGCGCGCATATGGCGCTTCTGCCGTTGCGTTCGGGCTCGGGCGCGGTCGACCGGGCGCTCGGGATTTTCGTCACCGACGGCGAGATTCCGAACACGCCGCTGCGCTTCATGACGCGCGGCTTCGCCCGCACGCCGCTTCAGGCCGGCGTCGCGGTCGCCGACAGCCGCCGCAACCTGCATCCGGCCGGGCTGGCGGAGGAGCAGGCCGTGTACCAGCCCCGGCCGGCCCCTGTCTGGACCGGGAAGCCCCCGGAACTGAGGGTTCTCGAAGGCGGCAAGACCTGACCCGAGAACCCGGCCGTCCACGCGTGCCGGACGACCGGCCGCAGGCCCGATGATCCGTCCCCCGGCAGCGGGGAGGGCCTTGCCCGTCGCGCACGCCGAAGACCCGGACCGCCTGGATCGGTCCGGGTCGGGCGTCTCGCGGTATCAGTCTGGCCCCCGGATCATCGGCTGCACCTGGCCCCACCGCGTCTCGAGCGGTGCGCCCACGGGTCTGAACCCGAGCTTTGTGTAGACCGCGACGGCCACCGTGTTCGTGGGATCGGGGTCGGTCACGACCAGCGGCGCACCCTCGGCCAGAAGCCGCGCGGTATGGATGCCGATGAAGCCCTGCCCGTGCCGCTGCCCGAGCATCTCCGCCTCGCCGATGAACTGGTCGATGCCCCGTGTGCCCTCCGGCAGGAAGACGAAGGGATGGTCGTCCCAGTCATGGACAACGTAATCCTGGATGTAGGCGAAGGGCCGCGCGTCCAGCGACACGATCCAGCGCCGGACGCGCGGATCGGCCGCCTCGCTCGTGTGATCGGCCGGATCGTCCCACCAGCGCCGGACATGGGGCGCGTCGTGCCATCGGGCCAGGAGCCCGGCATCGGCGGCCGAGACCGGGCGGAACGCGTAGCGCATCCGCCCGGGACCCGTCACAGTGCCGCGCGGTTCGCCTCGCGCACGGCGGACAGCTCCTCGGCCACGAGGAAGGCCAGTTCCAGCGCCTGGCTGGCGTTCAGGCGCGGATCGCAGGCGGTGTGGTAGCGCGAGGAGAGATCCTCTTCGGTCACCGCGCGGACGCCGCCGGTGCATTCGGTCACGTCGCGGCCGGTCATCTCGAAATGCACCCCGCCCGGCACCGTGCCCGCGGCGCGGTGGATGGCGAAGAATTCCTGCACCTCGCGCAGAACGCTTTCGAAGGGCCGGGTCTTGTAGCCGGTGGCCGACTTGATCGTGTTGCCGTGCATCGGGTCGCAGCACCAGACGACGTTGGCGCCCTCGCGCCGCACGGTCTCGATCAGCTTCGGCAGGTGGTCGCCCACCTTGCCCGCGCCGAACCGCGCGATCAGCGTGAGTCGCCCGGCCTCGTTGCCGGGGTTGAGCCGCGCCATCAGCAGCTTCAGATCGTCCTCGGTCATCGACGGGCCGCATTTCAGGCCGATCGGGTTCTGCACGCCGCGGCAGAATTCGACATGCGCGCCGTCGGGCTGGCGCGTGCGGTCACCGATCCAGATCATGTGACCGGAGCCCGCGAGCCATTTGCCGGAGGTCGAGTCGAGCCGGCAGAGTGCCTCTTCGTATTCGAGCAGCAGCGCCTCGTGCGAGGTGTAGAAGTCGACCGTCGAGAGTTCGTGGTTGGTCTCGCTCGTCAGGCCCGCCGCGGTCATGAAATCCAGGCTGTCCTGGATGCGATTGGCCATGTCGCGGTACTTCTCGGCGTCGTCCTTCTCGGTGAAGCCGAGGGTCCAGGAATGGACGCGGTGGATGTCGGCGAAACCGCCGGTCGAGAAGGCGCGCAGCAGGTTCAGCGAGGCCGCGGCCTGCGTGTAGGCCTGCAGCATCCGGGCCGGATCGGGGATCCGCGCCTCGGGCGTGAAGTCGATATCGTTGATGATGTCGCCACGATAGGACGGCAGTTCGACGCCGCTGATCGTCTCGGTCGCGGCACTGCGCGGCTTGGCGAACTGTCCCGCCATCCGGCCGACCTTCACCGTCGGCACCTTGGCGCCGTAGGTCAGCACCATCGCCATCTGCAGCATGACCTTGAACGTGTCGCGGATGCCGTCGGCGGAGAATTCCGCAAAGCTCTCGGCGCAGTCGCCGCCCTGCAGCAGGAAGCGCTTGCCGGCCGCCACGTCGGCCAGTTCCGCCTTCAGCCGCCGCGCCTCGCCGGCGAAGACCAGCGGCGGATATTTCGCAAGCTGAGTCTCGGCCGCCCGGAGCGCATCGGTGTCGGGATAATCCGGCATCTGCACCCGGGGCTTCGCGCGCCAGTCGTTCTTGCTCCAGATCGCCGTCATGGCCTTGCTCCCATCGCGTCAACGCCGCGCTGTATAGGGGGTCCGGTCCGGACAGCCAATCGCCAATTTCGCCGGCCGATGCTTGCGCCTGAGGCGAAATGGTGGTTTGGAAACCGATTATATCGACGTCCGCTCGGGATAGTGTGTGGCGAAATGGTTCAGGCGATAGGCAATCCGGCCGCGGCTCCGCGCAGTTTCGTCTTCGTCCTGCTCGACAATTTTACGCATCTGAGTTTCGCCTGCGCCGCCGACGCGCTGCGCATCGCCAACCGGGTCTCGGGCCGCAACATCTATTCCTGGAAGCTGGCGGGCGAAGGCGGGGAAAGCGTGCGCGCGTCCTCCGGAATCGCCTTCAAGGTCGACATGGATCTCGAAGAGGTCGGGCGCGATGACACCGTCATCGTCTGCGGCGGCATCGACGTGCAGGAGGCCTCGACCAAGCGGGTTCTCAACTGGCTCCGGCGCGAGGCGCGCAAGGGCATCCGCATCGGCGGGCTCTGCACCGCGGCCTGGACTCTGGCGCGCGCGGGGCTGCTCGACGGCAAGCGCGCGACGATCCACTGGGAAAACCACGACAGCTTCCTCGAGGAATTCGAGGACGTGCGGCTGACCAAGTCGGTCTTCGTGATCGATGGCAACCGGATGACCACGGCGGGCGGCACGTCGGCCATCGACCTGATGCTGAAAGTGATCGCCAACGACCATGGCGAGGAGCTGGCCACGCAGGTCGCCGACCAGATGATCTACGCCTCGATCCGGACCAGCGAGGACAGCCAGCGGCTGTCGATCCCGGCGCGGATCGGCGTGCGGCACCCCAAGCTCAGCCAGGTCATCCGGATCATGGAAGAGAATATCGAGGAGCCGATCAGCCCGGCGACGCTGGCCGAACAGGTCGGCATGTCGACGCGGCAGCTTGAGCGGCTTTTCCGGCGCTACGTGAACCGCAGCCCCAAGCGCTATTACATGGAGCTGCGGCTGTCGAAGGCGCGGAACCTGCTGATGCAGACCGACATGAGCGTCATCAACGTGGCGCTGGCCTGCGGCTTCACCTCGCCCTCGCATTTCTCGAAATGCTACCGGGCGCACTACGACACCACGCCGTACCGCGAACGCGGCGCCCGCGCCGAACGCGCGGACGCCTGAGCGCTCAGCGCAGACGCAGGGTCTCGGTCCAGGTCCGCGTCGGGCGGCCGTCGGTGTAGTACGAGGTCACCACCAGCCGGACGAGGCCCGCGCGCACCGGGATCACGGTCACGTTGCGATGGGCGAAGCCCTGGTCGTAAGCCGCGGCGATCGCGCCGGTCGAGTCGTCCTCGCCCCGCACGGTGCCCCAGTCGCAATCGGTCGGGCTGCACGAGCCCCAGAGCCGGACCGTCCAGTGCACGTCACCGCCGGAGATCGCGACGCCGATGCCGTCGCCCCGGTCTTCGTAGCGGGTGCCGCAGACGAACTGGAGCTGCGCGGCGGTGATCGACCGCGTGGCCGGGTCGACATTCTCGTAGGTTCCGCTGACCAGATCCGGCGCGCGGCACGAGGCCTCGGCCCGGTCGGGTGCGGCGAGCATCCCGGTCAGCAGAATGGCGAGAGCGGAAAGAAGAAAACGGAGGGGCATGGCATGGTCCTTTGACTGGTGGATCTTCCCCCGTCCGTCGGACCCGCCCGCCCGCTGGTTCAATCCCCCGGCGGAACCCGCGCCGCGCGCCCGCCCCGGCGGCCGGTCGCTTTCGGCGCCTCGAGTCCCTCGGTCAGCACCCGCGTCATCGGGTGATCCTCGGCGCCGGCGCGGTATCGCGTCAGAAGCTCGGCGATCAGGCGTTTGGGGTCGTCGCCCGGCGTCGACAGCGCCCAGTCGACGAAGATGGACCGGCATTCGGGCTCGGTGATGCCCTCGATCCGGTAGCTTTCCCGGATCAGGCCCTTGGGATCGGCCGGGTCGCGGTCTGTCATGGCCTGTCCTCCTGAACATCCGGCAGCGCCGCCGCGATGATATCCGTGGAGACTTCTCGCGCGCTATCGAGTTTCGCCATCAGCGCGTCGATATCCGACGTGTCGGTGACCCGGGCGAGGAACGCGCGCGCCCCGGCGCCAAGCGTTTCCGGGTCCGGCGCCTTCGGCCCGAGAAGCGCGGCACCGTGGCGGAGCGCCTGGAACAGCGTTGCCGCGTCCCACAGCGGCGCTGCGTCCGCGATTACGCCGGCCGCGACGGCGGCCTGCAACTGCGCTTCGGTCCCGCGTTCGGGGCTTTTTGCCAGCAGCGCGCCGGCCTGCGCGACAAGCTCGATATCCTGCAAGCCGCCCGGGCCCGTCTTCACGTCGAACGTGCCCCCGGTCCGCCCGGCCGCCTCCAGCCGCACGCGCATGTCGGCGGTGTTGGCGAGGACCTCCGCCCCCTGCCCGGCCGTCGCGATCGCCTCGCGCCGGATGCGCTCGACCGTCCCGCACAGATCCGTGGGTCCGGCGATGCAGCGGGCGCGCGTCAGGGCGAGATGCTCCCAGGTCCAGGCCTCCTCGCGCTGGTAGGTCTCGAACGCGGTCACGGCGGTCGCCACCGGCCCCTGCCGCCCCGACGGTCGCAGCCGCAGATCGACCTCGTAGAGGATGCCCGAGGCGGTGGGCGCCGACAGCGCCGCGATCAGCGCCTTGGTCGCCTTGGCGTACCACGATCGCGCGTCGATCGGCCTCGGGCCTTCGGACATCTCCACGATCCCGGCATCGTAGATCACGATCAGGTCGAGGTCCGAGCCGGCATTGAGCGCCCCGGCCCCCAGGCTGCCCATCGCCACCACTGCCCCGCCCGCACCCGGCGGCGGGCCGTGGCGACGTGCAATGTCGTCCTGCACCAGTGGCCAGAGCGCGGCGACCACGGCCTCGGCCAGATCGGCGTATTGCCGGCCGGCTTCCTCCGGGTCGATCAGCCCGCGCAGAAGATGCACGCCGATGCGGAAATGCCATTCCTTCTGCCAGGTCCGCGCGGCGTCGAGCGCACGTTCGTAATCGTCCCGCGGCATCGCGCCGGTCAGCGCGCGCGACAGCGCCTCCGCCCCCGGCCACGGGCTGAAGAAATCGCCCCCGATCACCGCATCGAAGACGGCCGAATGCTGTGACAGGTACCGCGCCAGCGCGGGCGAGATGGTGCAGATATCGCCGATCAGGTCGACCAGCGGCGGGTTCGCGTCGAACAGCGCGAAGATCTGCACGCCGGCCGGCAGGCCGCGCAGGAACCCGTCGAAGGCCGCGATCGCTTCGTCGGGCCGGGCCGATTGTTCGAGCCGCGACAGCAGCTCCGGCCGGAGCCGGGCGAAGATCTCCCGCGCCCGGGCCGAGCGCAACGCGGGATACCCGGGCCAGCGGGCGACGATGTCACGCGCGGTGTCCGACAGCTCAGCAAGCACCTCCTGCCCGGGGCGCGGCCCGGGGTCGAAGAACGGCACCGACAGCGCCGTGACCTCCTCCATCACGCCCCGGAGCCAGTATTCGAACGCGCCGGTATCGCCGTAGCCGCAGAACCGCGCGATCCGGTCCATGCCCTCGGCCGAGTTCGGCAGGATCTGCGTCTGCGCGTCGCCGACCATCTGCAGCCGGTGCTCGACCTCGCGCAGCGCCCTGTAATGCGCGGTCAGCGTCGCCCGCTCGCTCTCGTCGATCCAGCCGCGTCCGGCCAGCGCGGACAATGCGCCGACCGTGTCGCGCTGGCGCAGCCCCGGATCGCGTCCGCCCGCGATCAGCTGGCGGGTCTGGGCGAAGAACTCGATCTCGCGAATGCCGCCGGTGCCGAGCTTCACGTTGTGGCCGGGCAGAGAGATGCCGGTGCCGAAGCCCTTGTGGTCCCGGATGCGCCGCCGCATCTCCTGCGTCTCGTGGATGGCCGCGAAATCGAGATGCCTGCGCCAGACGAAAGGCGTCAGCGCCTCGAGAAACCGGTCGCCGGCCGCCAGAGTGCCCGCAGCCGGACGCGCCTTGATATAAGCCGCGCGTTCCCATGTCCGGCCCTCAGCCTCGTAATAGCGCAGCGCCGCCTCGGTCGAGAGACAGACGGGCGTGACGCCCGCATCGGGCCGCAGCCGCAGGTCGGTTCGGAAGACGTAACCCTCGGCCGTATGCTCTGACAGCGTCGCGGCCATGGCGCGCGTCGCCCGGACGAAGCCCGCGCGCACCTCCTGCAGGTCCGAGGCATCGAACGGGCCGTCGTCGAACAGGCAGATCAGGTCGATATCCGAGGAATAGTTCAGCTCGAACGCGCCCATCTTGCCCATCGCCAGCACGATCATCCCGGCCGCCTCGGGCGGAGTATCGGGATCGAGACCGGGCAGCTTGCCCCGCGCGATGAGCGGCGTCAGCGCCAGACGCAGTGCCGTGCCGACCGCCGCATCGGCGAACCGCGTCAGCGCGCCCGTCACCGAGGCCAGGTCCCAGATGCCGCCGAGATCGGCCAGCGCGATCAGCAGCGCGGCCCGCGATTTCAACCCGCGCAACTCGGCCCCGGTGCCCGCCTCCATGGCGGCCTCGACCAGCGTCGCCATGGCCGTGTCGGGCTCGCCGGCCAGCACCTCCTCGAGCCAGTCCCGCTCGGACGCGATCAGCCGCGCGAGATACGGGCTGCACCCCGCCGTCCCGGAGATCAGTTCGGCCAGTTCGCCCGGCAGGCGCGGCAGGATATCCAGCGCTTCGGCCCCACGGTCGGGGTCGAAGGCGACGGGGGCGCGGGTGATGCCTCCGGCGAAGCTCATCGCGCGGCCTCGGCGGTCTTGGCCAAATCGTCCTCCAGTCCCATGGCGCCATGCTTGCGCGCCGGGTCCGGCCGGGGCAAGAGGGGCGGCATGAGCAAGAGCCTGAAACGCGTCCGCGCGGCCCTCGTTGCGGCCGGTCTGGCCGACAGCATCGTCGAAATGGAGGACGGCACCCGCACGGCGGCCGAAGCCGCGGCTGCGGTCGGCTGCGAGATCGACCAGATCGCGAAGTCGATCATCTTCCGGGGCGAGACCTCGGGCGAGGCCGTGCTGTTCGTCACGGCCGGCGGTAACCGGGTCGATGCGGCCCGGGCCTCGGCACTGGCGGGCGAACCGCTCGGCCCCGCCGATGCCGCGCTGATCCGGGCGCAGACCGGTTTCGCCATCGGTGGCGTCGCGCCGATCGGGCACCTGTCGCCCTGCCGCGCCTGGTTCGATGCCCGGCTTCTGGACTTCGCCACGGTCTATGCCGCCGCCGGTACGCCGCGCCACGTCTTTCCCATCGCGCCCGACACGCTGCTCCGGCTGACCGGGGCCGCAACGGCCAGTTTCACCGGCTGACGGAGCTCAACGGATCACCTCCAGCACCGCACGCGCCGCGCGCAGCCCCGGCGCCTCGCCGTCGCGGCCAAGCCGGATCATGGTCTGCTCCATCGCGTCGATCTGCGGCTCGCGCGCGTCGGGGTCGGTCAGAAGCTCGGTCAGCGCTGCGGCCAGCAGGTCGGGCCGGCAGTTCCGGCCGAGGAATTCCGGCACCGTCCGGCATTCTGCGACCAAATTGACCAGTGTCACCGTATCGACCTTCAGCATCGCCCCGATCAGCCAGCGGCTGAGCGGCGCCATGTCGTAGCCGATCACCATCGGCGTGTCGGCGGCGGCGAGTTCGAGACTCACCGTGCCGGACGCGGCAAGCGCCACGTCTGCGGCAGCGAAGGCGGCACGCTTCTCGACAGCGAAGTCCGCATGGCTCATCTCGCGCGGGTCGAGGAGAACCGGCGGCCCCGGCCAGGTCTTCAGTGTCTCGGTCAGGTGGCCCGCGACGTGGGACGCGGCCGGCAGGACAAGCTGCGTGTCGGGCGCGGCCGTAAGAACCCGGCCCGCGGCTTCGGCGAAGATGGGACCAAGCCTCCGCACCTCGCTCATCCGGCTTCCCGGCAGGATCAGCGCGACCGGTGCATCGCCGAAGCCGTGCCGCGCCCGGAAGCGCTGGATCTCGGCGGCGCTCGCCTGCGGTTCGGACACTACTGGATGGCCGACGAAATCGCAGCCCATGCCGGCGGCCTGCATCAGCGGCGGCTCGAACGGAAACAGCGCGAGCACATGGTCGATGAAGGCCGCCATCTTCCGCGCCCGTCCCGGCCGCCACGCCCAGACGGTCGGCGCGACGTAATGGATCGTGCGGATGCCGGGGTCCTGCGCCTTCACGGCCTTTGCCACGCGCAGGCAGAAATCCGGGCTGTCGATGGTCAGAAGCGCCAGCGGTTTCGCCGCCAGCACCGCCTCGGCCGCCTGCCGCTTGCGCGCCAGCAGCGCGGGCAGCTTCGGCACGATTTCGGCCAGGCCCATCACCGACAGCTCGTCCATCGGGAAGATCGGGTCCAGACCCTCCTGGATCATCTCGGGCCCGCCGATGCCGATGAAGTCGATCCCGGGATCGAGCGCGCGCAGACGGGCCATGAGCGCCGCGCCGAGCCTGTCCCCCGACGGCTCGCCGGCGATCAGGAACAGGGTCCCGCTCACGGCGCGCCCCGCGGTGTCACGGCGCGGTCCAGATGGCGACGTTGTCGGCCTCGGCCGCCGCCTCGACCGCCTCGGGACCGAGGACCAGCACCGATCCCGCGCCAAGCTCGATCCCGCTGAGGCCGGCGCGCGCGGCCAGCGTCACCGTGGCCGGCCCGATTGCCGGCATGTCGACGCGGCGGTCCTGGTCGCGCTTCGACCGCTTCACGAAGACCCCGCCCGATCCGGGCGCGGTGCGGCCGACGAAATCCAGCATCTCGTCGGTGCCCTGCATCGTCTCGATCCCGAGGATCTGGCCGCGCGCGGCCACCGCCCCCTGCCCCACATCGACCGAGCCGAGCGCGGTCAGCACCTCCCGCGCGCGGGCCGCGTCGGCGCGCTGCGCCTTGGTCGGTTCCCAGTCGAACAGGTCGGCGGTCGCGATCAGGTCGGGGCGGAGTTCATGCGCCGCGCGGATGCGAAAGCCCGCCTCCTCGAGGATGGCCATGAGTTCGCGCAGCAGCGTGTCGTCGCCCTTTTGCAGAACCGGCACCAGCCGCGGCATTAGCGCCAGCGTCGCCGGGTCCATCCGGCTCGGGTCGAGCGCCGGGCGGCTCATCCCGCCGGCGAGGCAGATCTCGGTCACGCCCCGGTCCTGCAGCTTGCGGATCATCCGGCCGAACTGCTCGAACCGGTACTCCTCGGACGATACGCCGTGCGGGAGGTCGGCCTTCACGCCGGCGAAGGTGATGACCTCTGCCGGCCCCGCCTCCAGCAGCAGCCAGGGCAGCGCGCCGGTTCCGGCCAGGATCGCTCGTGTCATGGTGGTGTTATCCCGGTGTCAGGTAGTGTCGATCGCTCGCCCCGAGCACGAAATCCACCACATCCCGGACATAGGGGCTGTCATGCCCCTCGGCCGCCAGCCGCCGCGCCCGTTCCTGGAACGCCCCCTCGCCCTGCGCCAGTGCCTGGTAGGCGGCGCGGAGCGCGGTGATGTCCTCCTTGGCGACCCCGCGGCGCTTGAGCCCGACGAGGTTCAACCCGTCGAGCACGCCACGCGGCCCCTGGACGAGGCCGTAGGGGATCACGTCATGGGTCACCATGGTGACCGCACCGATGATCGCCCCCTTGCCGATGCGCACCCATTGATGGATGCCGCTGAGGCCGCCGATGATCACGTTGTCCTCGATCACGCAATGGCCGGCGATGGCCGACTGGTTGGCGACGATCACCTCGTTGCCGACCTGCGCGTCGTGGCCGACATGCGCGCCGGTCATGAACAGGCAGCCATCGCCGACCCGTGTCACGCCGCCGCCGCCGGCCGTCCCTGTGTTCATCGTCACCCCCTCGCGGATGCGGTTTCGGGCGCCCACGACCAGCCGGGTTTCTTCGCCGGCGTATTTCAGGTCCTGGGGTATGTCCCCGATATTCGCGAAGGGATAAATTTCCGTTTCCGTCCCGATTTCCGTCAGGCCGGTGACGACGACATGGCTCTTCAGCCGGACACCCGCCGCCAGCGTCACGCGCGGCCCGACCAGGCACCAGGGCCCGATCTCGGCATCCGGCCCGATCTCGGCGCCCTCCTCCACGATCGCGGACGGATGGACGCGGGCAGAAGGATCGACGGCCATCAGCCCTCCGTCACCGCGGCGACGGCGTCGGCCGGCAGGTCCATCATCGCGGTGAATTCGGCCTCGGCGGCCAGTTCCGACCCGACCATGCCGCGGCCGTGGAACTTCCAGACCTTGCCGCCGGGCTTGCCCCGGGTCGTGGTGACATGCAGCTCCAGCACGTCGCCCGGCCCCACCTTGCGGCGGAACTTGGCGCCGTCGATGGCCATGAAATAGACCAGCAGGTCGCGGTCCATCATGTTCATGGACACGCCCACCATCACCGCTGCCGTCTGCGCCATCGCCTCGATGATGGTCACGCCCGGCATGATCGGCGTGCCGGGAAAATGACCCTGGAAATGCGGCTCATTGAAGGTGACGTTCTTGATCCCGACGGCGCCCTTGAAGGGCTCGATGTCGCGCAGCCTGTCCACCAGGAGGAACGGGTAGCGATGCGGGATAATCCGCTGGATGGTGTCGATATCCGCCGTCTTCGGGATCTCTGCGTTCATCGGATCCTGCCCCGTTTGCCGCGTGTTCACCCGGGATAGCAACCGCCGCGGCGGGCGGCAAGGTGCGCCTAGTCGCCTGCGTCTGGCGCCGGCGCCTCCTCCGTGCCGGGCGCGGGCGTGGGGTCCGGCGCGGGTCCGGTCTCCGGCGTGTCCGGTAATTCGATCAGCGGCGCGTCGCCCCCCGAGCCGAGCCGCTCGTCGATGGCCGCGATCGCCTGCTCGGTGATGTCGACCGTATCGGCCGACAGAAGCACCGTCCGGCTGTCGAGGATCGCCGCGGCGTTCCGGTCGCGGACAAGCTCCAGCAGGATCGGCACGGCCAGTTCGAAAAACCGCTGACGTGCGGCATCCGCGGCGTTGGTCAGGGCGCGCGCCTTGCTGTCCTGTTCGGTCCGGATGCTCTCGACCCGCGCGTCGAAATCCTCGGCCAGAACGACGAATTCCTCGCGCGGCAGGGTCTCGCGCCGCTCGGTCAGGTCCAGCTCCTCGGCGGTCAGCTCGGCCTCGATCCGGCGGTTCTCGGCGGCCAGCGCCCGGCTTGCAGCGTCGAGTTCGGATTGCGCGCGGCGACCATATGCGGACCCGGCGAAGAACCGGTCCTGGTCCAGCACCAGGATCCCCTCGGGCACCGGCGCGGGGCTGGTGTCCTGCGCCATCGCCGGCGCCGCCAGAAGCAGCGCCAGCAGGCAGGACCGGAGAAAGGTCATGGGCGGCCGGCGGTCAGAACCGCGCTTCGACCGTGAAGTCGAACTCGCGCGTGCGGTCGTAGGGCTGCGTATCCACCGGATGGGTGAAGTTGAACCGGAGCGGCCCGATCACCGTGTCCCAGAAGATCGAGAACCCGACCGAGCTGCGAATATGGGCGTCGTCGTCCACGATGGCACCGCCGGTGCCGACGACATCGTCCAGACCCCAGACGGTGCCCACGTCGACGAACAGGCCGCCGGTGATGCCGTATTCGTCCGGCAGGCCGAGCGGGAAGGCTGCCTCGAACCGCGCGACGGCGTAGTAGTTGCCGCCAAGCGCGTCCTGGTTCGCCGCTGCCAGATCGCGCGGGCCAAGGCCGAGAGGCTCGAAGCCGCGCATCTGCCGCGAGGACAGGAAGAAGCGGTCGGGCACCCGGCTGCCGCCGTCGAGGAAGTTGATCGCGCCGCCCTCGATCGTGGCGCGCAGTGTCACTTCCTCGCGCGCGACCGAGGTCACGCCCTGCGCCATCGCGGTGGTGCGGACATACTGGTTGTCGCCGCCAAGCCCGGCGAATTCCTGTTCGAAGGACAGAAGCACGCCCGAATTCGGATCGAGGCCGCCGTCGCGCGTGTCGTAGCTGAGGTTGTAGCCGACCGCCGAGGTGATCAGGCTGCCCTCTTCACGCTGGAGAATCTCCGACGAGGCCGCCGTCACGTTCTCGATCGTGTCCTCGCTGATCGAGTAGAACAGACGCGCGCGGCCGTATTCGCTGATCGGGAAGCCGATCGACGCGCCGAGCCCGATGTTCCGCGTGTCGTAGTCGGCGTTCTCGTTGTTCGTCTCGCGGTAATAGGCCTGCAGCCCGAGCTCGAGATCGCGGCGCAGGAAGGCCGGCTCGACGAATTCGAAGCGGAAGGCCTGGCTGTCAGCCGCGGTGTTGAACGACAGCCGGACCGTCTGGCCGCGGCCGAGGAAGTTCCGCTCGGCGAAGTCGACGCCAAGCCCGGTGCCCGTATCCGTCGAATAGCTGACCGAGAAGCCGAGCGAGCCGGTCGGCTCTTCCTCGACATCCACGTCGACGATGACCTGGTTCGGCGCGGAGCCTTCGCGGCCCTGCACGTCCACGTTCGAGAAGTAGTTCAGCGCCCGGATACGCTCCGACGCCTGCCGGATGGCGCGCGGGTCGAACGGGTCGCCCTCGACCGTGTCGAACTGCCGCCGGATGACCCGGTCGAGCGTGGTGGCGTTCCCCTCGATGTCGATCCGCTCGACGAAGACCCGCTCGCCGCGCGAGATGACGAACTCGATATCCAGCGTCAGCGTCGCGTCGTTCCGCGTCACCCGCGGCTCGACCCGGATGAAGCGCAGGCCCTGCTCGGTCGCCAGCGTCTCCATGCGGCTGATCGTGCTGTCCACCAGCCGCGGCGAATAAGTCGTGCCCTCGCGGACGCGGATCGTGTCGGCATAGGCCGCAGTGTCGATCTCGGGTAGGTCCGACGTCACCGTCAGCGCGCCGAAATCGTAGCTCTGGCCCTCGCGGATGTTGAAGGTCACGAAGTAGCCGCCGCGGTCGCGGGCCAGCTCGGACGTCACCGACAGGACGGCAAAGTCGACATAGCCGCGATCCTGGTAGAAGTCGGTCAGAAGCTGGCGGTCGAAGGCGATCCGGTCCTCGATGAACGTGTCGCGGCGGATCAGCACGCGCAGCAGCCCCGCCTGGGTCGATTCGAGCACCCGGCGCAGGCGGCGGTCGGAATAGGCGCGGTTGCCGTTGAAGGCGATCTGCTGCGTCTCGACCACGCGGCCCTCGGTCACCTGGAACACAAGGTCGACGCGGTTGTCCGACCGCCGGATGATCGCCGGCTCCACCGTCGCGGCCAGCCGGCCCGAAGTGCGGTAGGCGTCGATGATCGCGGCGGCGTCCTGCTCGGCCACGGCGGGTGAATAGACGCGGCGCGGCTGCGAGGTCAGCAGCGGCATCAGGTCCTCGTCATCCAGACGCCGGTTCCCCTCGATCGCGATCTGGTTGATCGTCGGGTATTCCTGAACGGTGATGACGAGCGTGGACCCCTGGGGCGAGACCTCGACGGTCTCGAACAGACCGGAGTTCTGCACCCGCTGGCGGGCATCGTTGATCTCGGCCGCGCTGACCGTCTGGCCGGGCGCGATGCCGGCATAGGTCAGGACCGAAGCGTCATCGACCCGGACGTTGCCGACAACGTCGAAAGACGTGAACCGAAAAGACTGAGCGGAAGATCCGGAGGCGACGAGCGCCACGGCCATAAACACCCAGGCGAACAGCCAAACGGCCGGGCGCCGGAACGCGTGACGGGTCATCGAATCCGTCCCCCCAATGCATACCTTGTTATTGGGGTCATCCCTACCGTGGCACCGGGGGGATGTCAAAAGCCTGAAAGCCCGAGATTATCGGTTTGTGGCACTACTGCAAAAGCGATCGGGCCGCCGGCGATGCGGCAGCCCGTTTCGACGATCCTGCAGGATCGGGATCAGTTGACGGTGGCGTAGCCCAGAAGCCAGCCGGCAAGCGTCAGCGCGCCCATGATTGTCAGCGCCACCAGCAGCCGGTCGATATTGACCGCCAGCACGGTGCGAAACCCCTGTGCCTGTTCTGCAATGGACGACATCGCGTGACCCTCCGGACCGTCTCGAAATTCCTGCCGGCAACTTGCTGTCCGAATGTGGCTGGATTGAGGCCGGGTTTGGGCGACAATCAGCAGAATACGTCGTTGAACGTGGCAAACAGCATAAGAGACAGGAGGATCGTCAGGCCCACCGACATCGCCACGCGCATCGCCCGCTCCGGCGGCGGCGTGCCGGCCAGCGCCTCGTAGGCGTGGAACACCAGGTGGCCGCCGTCGAGGACCGGGATCGGGAACAGGTTCAGCAGTCCCACCGCGGTCGACAGGACGGCGATGAACCAGATGAAATTGTCCACGCCCTGCCGCGCCGCCGCGCCCGAGGTCTCGGCGATTCCGATCGGACCCTGCAGGTTGCAGCTGTCGATCTGAAGCGTGACCATGTGCCAGAGCCCCGACAGCGACGACTTCACGATGAACCAGGTCTGGCCCACGCCGTATTCCGTCGCCGCCAGCGGGCCGACCGGCTCGGTCACCAGTTCGAAGAAGGTCGCCCCGGTGATGCCGATCAGCCAGCGCGTCTCGAATCCGCCCTCGGGCGTCGGCATGTCGGTGCGGCGCGGCGACAGCGTCACCTCGCGCGTCTCGCCGTCATGCCAGACCGACAGCGTCAGCGGTTCGCCCGCCGCCGCCTCGACCAGCGGGCGCAGTTGCGCGAAGGCGTGAATCGGCTGCCCGTCGACCTCCAGGATCACGTCGCCCGGCCGCAGCCCGGCGGAATTGGCCGCCGATTGCGGGGTCACCGCCGCCACATAGGGCACCACCGGCGGCACCGCCTCGGTCTCGATCGTCTGGCCGTCGCGCTCGACCGTGTAGGTCAGCGTCTGGCGCAGCTCGATCTCGTCGGGCAGGTTGACCAGCTCGCCGAGCGCCTCGACCGGCATGCCGTCGACGGCGGTCACCAGGTCGCCTTCCTGCAGCAGCGCGTAGCTTTGCGGCAGGTCGCGCAGCGGGCCGATCCGGGCCTCCTCGACCGTGCGGCCGGTGAAGAACAGGAAGGCGCCGAAAATCAGGATCGACAGGATGAAATTGAACACCGGGCCCGCGGCCACGGTCGCCGCCCGCGCCCAGAGCGGCGCGCCATGCATCGTCTGGCGTCGCACCTCCGGCGTCAGCGCCTGCAGCGTCGCCTCGTCCGGCCTGTCGGACGCGGCACTCGTGTCACCTAGGAATTTCACGTAGCCGCCGAAGGGCAGCGCCGCGATCTGCCAGCGCGTGCCGCGCTTGTCGACCCGGCTGAACAGCACCGGCCCGAACCCGATCGAGAACACCTCGGCCCGGATGCCGGACCAGCGGCCGACGATGTAATGGCCGTATTCATGGATCGCGACGATCACGGACAGCGCCACGACGAAGGCGAGGATCGTCAGCGCGACGTTTCCGAAATCGGGGATGAAGTCCA
The DNA here is from genome assembly GCA_015689705.1 of Rhodobacterales bacterium HKCCE3408. GTDB lineage: Bacteria > Pseudomonadota > Alphaproteobacteria > Rhodobacterales > Rhodobacteraceae > HKCCE3408. The sequence continues at coordinate 299,556 of WVSN01000003.1, read as the reverse complement.
TGGGATCTCCGTTCCAGTCTTACGAGGTGCAGATGGCACCGAGGTGCAAAGACGACAAGTGTGGCATCAGATTGGCGCTTCCGGGTAATTCGTCACCAGAGCGACAAGTCCGAGGATAAGCGTGGCGCCGAGGACGCCATCGAGCCGGTCGAGAAGGCCGCCATGGCCCGGCAGCAGGCGCGAGCTGTCCTTGACCCCGGCCCGCCGCTTCAGTGCGCTTTCCGAGATGTCGCCCAACTGGCTGGCCATGCTCACCAGCACCGAGACGGCGATCAGCCCTTCCCGCGTGCCGGTCGGCGCCATGAACAGCGCGCCGACGATACCGGCCCCGATCCAGCCCGCGACGATCCCGGACCAGGTCTTCTTTGGGCTGACCCGTGGCCAGAATTTCGGCCCGCCGATCAGCCGGCCGGCGAAATAGCCGCAGATATCGGTGACGACGACAGACAGGATCAGCCACAGCATCCAGATGACGCCGCCGCCGTCCCGCAGGATAAGCGCGACATAGCCCGCCAGCATGATCGCGAGGCTGCCGGCGACGAGAACCGGGATCGAGGCGCGCGCGTCCGGCTGCACCGTCGCCGCCACGCCGAGCGACAGAAGCGCCGGCAGGGCCAGGAACGCCACACTCGCCGCGCCGCCCGCCACCAGAAGCGCCCCCGCGATGGAAAGCGCCGCGGCCGGTGCCACGATCACGACATTTGTCGAGGACAGACCGCCGAGCCGCCCGAGTTCCCAGTGCATGACCCCGACGGCCAGCGCCGTCAGGGCGAGAAAGGCCCACCCGCCGGCCCAGATCGCGCCGAAGCCCGCCACCGCAAGCGCCACGCCGGTCGTGAGCCGGACGGCGAGGTCGGAGAAAACGGGATCGGCCCGCGACATGGCGGCCCCGGCGCTCAGGCCGGGATCGCGCCGAAGCGGCGCTCGCGCTGGCCGAACCGGCCGAGCACGCGCGCGAATTCCTGCGCCGTGAAGTCCGGCCACAGCGTGTCCACGAACTCGTATTCCGAATAGGCCGACTGCCAGAGCAGGAAGTTCGAGATCCGCGCCTCGCCGCTGGTGCGGATCACCAGGTCCGGATCGGGCAGGAAATACGTGTCGAGATAGCGCGGCAGCGTCTGGTCGGTCACCTCGCCCGGTCTCAGCCGGCCGGCCGCCACGTCCTGCGCCAGCCGGCGCGTGGCGCGGGCCACTTCGTCGCGGCCGCCGTAGTTCAGCGCGATCGTTAGGTGGACGCGGTCATTCTCCGCGGTCATCAGCTCCAGGCTGTCCATCTGGTCAACCAGCGCCGGCTCCAGCCGCACCCGGTCGCCGATGAAGCGCACCCGCACGCCCTCTTCGAACAGCGCCTGCGCCTCGCGGCGGATATAGCGCTTGAACAGCGACATCAGCCCCGCAACCTCGGCCTGCGTGCGCTTCCAGTTCTCGGTCGAGAAGGCGAAGATCGTGAGATACTTCACCCCGAGATCGGGGCACGCCCGGACGATCTCCTTCACCCGCCGCGCACCGGCATGGTGCCCGACGAGGCGTGGCCGGCCGCGCATCTGCGCCCACCTGCCATTGCCGTCCATGATGACCGCGACATGCGCGGGCGACGTACTGCTCGGTCCGGTCATCCGGGCCTCCTGACTGTTACGCTGGCCCTCAGACCTGCATGATCTCGTCCTGCTTCGTCTGCAGGGCCGCGTCGATCCGGGCGATGTGGTCGTCGGTGATTTCCTGCACCTCCGTCTCCCAGAGCTTCTGGTCGTCCTCGCTCATGGAGCCGGCGGCCTTCGCCTTCTTGATCTGCTCCATCCCGTCGCGGCGGACGTTGCGCACGGCGACGCGCGCATGTTCTGCATATTGCGCGGCGACCTTGGACAGTTCCCGGCGCCGCTCCTCGTTCAGTTCGGGGATCGGCAGCATGATGATCGTGCCGTTGAGCTGCGGGTTGATCCCGAGCCCCGATTCCCGGATCGCCTTCTCGACCTTGCCGACCAGGCTCTTGTCCCAGACGTTGACCGTCACCATCCGCGGCTCGGGCACGTTCACGGTGCCGACCTGGTTGATCGGCGTCGGCTGGCCATAGGCCTCGACCATCACCGGCTCCAGCATCGAGGCCGAGGCGCGTCCCGTCCGCAGCGAGGCGAATTCCGTCCGCAGGCTGGCCAGCGCGCCGTCCATCCGCCGCGCCAGGTCATCGGTGTCGATCTCGATCTCTTCGGCCATCGCTCTGCCCTCCACAACTCGGCTTTCCTTGCCAAATCTGTCGCTAATTAGGCGCACGGTTGGCAATTGTATAGGATGAGACGGGTCAGCCCGTCACCATCGTGTAGGTCCCCTGCCCGGCCAGGATGCCGCGGAACCCGCCCGGCTCGTCGAGCGAGAAGACGATGATCGGCACGTCGTTCTCGCGCGCCAGCGCGATGGCGCTGGCATCCATCACACCGAGATGGCCGGCCAGCACCTCGTCGTAGCTGATCTCGTCGTAGCGCTTGGCGTCCGGATTCGTCTTGGGGTCCTTGTCGTAGACGCCGTCCACCTTGGTGCCCTTGAAGATCGCCTCGCAGCCCATCTCGTTGGCGCGCAGCGTGGCCGCGGTGTCGGTGGTGAAATACGGGTTCCCGGTGCCCGCGGCGAAGATGCAGACCCGCTTCTTCTCGAGGTGACGCACCGCACGGCGGCGGATGTAAGGTTCACACACCTGGTCCATCGGGATGGCCGAAATGACCCGGGTGAAGACCCCGATGCTTTCCAGCGCCGACTGCATGGCCAGCGCGTTCATCACCGTGGCCAGCATACCCATGTAATCGGCCGTCGTCCGCTCCATCCCCTGCGCGCTGCCCTGCAGCCCGCGGAAGATGTTGCCGCCGCCGATGACCATGCAGATCTCGACACCCAGATCGTGCACCGACTTGACCTCCATCGCGATCCGCTGGACCGTCGGGGGATGCAGACCGAAGCCCTGCGGGCCCATCAGCGCCTCGCCCGAGATCTTGAGCATGACGCGGTCGTAGAGCGGGCGCGGAGGCGTCGTGTCGTCGGGCATGCGGGGATCTCCGGTGGTGGCGGCACCGGGGTTATCGCGCAAAACGCCGCCCCCGGCAACCAATGCAAGCGGGCCCGCGCGCCACGCCCCAAGAACGCCCGCCAGGCCCTTGATTTCGCTTGATACCATCCCGCCCGACCGGCCGGTCCTGATCGCCGGACCGACGGCCTCGGGCAAATCCGCGCTGGCGCTCGCCATCGCCGAGGCGCAGGGCGGACGGATCGTCAATGCCGACGCGCTGCAGGTCCACGACGCCTGGCGCGTGCTGACCGCCCGGCCCGACGCGGCCGAGGAGGCGCGCGCGCCCCACGCGCTCTATGGCCACGTGCCCTGGGGCGCCGACTATTCCGTCGGCCACTGGCTGCGCGAGGTCGCGCCGCTCCTCGACGGGCCCCGGCCCATCATCGTCGGCGGCACCGGGCTCTATTTCCGGGCGCTGACCGAGGGGCTGGCCGAGATCCCCCCGACCCCGCCCGAGATCCGCGCCACCGCAGACGCCCTGCCGCTGCACGTGCTGCTGGGCGACCTTACCCGGGACGACCCGGCGCTGCTCGACCGGATCGACACCGCGAACCGGGCCCGGGTCCAGCGCGGCTGGGAGGTGCTGAACGCCACCGGCCGGCCGCTGTCGGACTGGCAGGACCGGACCCCGCCGCCGCTTCTGCCGCTCGACCGGGCCTCGCCGCTTCTTATCGAGGCCGGGCGCGACTGGCTCGCCGCACGGATCGACACGCGGTTCCGGGCGATGCTGTCGGCCGGTGCGCTCGACGAGGCGCGGGCCAATCTCGACCGCTGGGACCCGGGCGTGGGCGCAGCCAAGGCGATCGGCGCGCCGGAACTGATCGCGCATTTGCGGGGCGAGATGACGCTGTCCGAGGCGACCGAGGCGGCCATCGTCGCCACCCGGCAATACGCCAAGCGCCAGCGGACCTGGTTCCGGGCGCGGATGGGCGACTGGCGCCGGGTGCCGGCCTGACCCGTGCGAGGGGCGCTGCCCCTCGCGCTCCCCGGAGTATTTCAGGAAAGATGAAGGGGCGGCCGCGGTGGGGCCCCTGCGCCCGGCGCTTTCCTTTCCGAAATCGAACCTCTAAGGGTTTGACATGACCGGCTACACCGTCACCTCGCTGACCAAGCTGCGGATGCTGGCGCCCTGGCGCATGCAGGAGCTGCACGGAACCGAGCACCACCGGCTCTACTGGATCACCCGCGGCCAGGGCCGGGTCATCGTGTCGTGCGTCAGCCGGGGCTATGGCCCGAATACCGCGATCTGGGTGCCGGGCCGGACGATGATGGCGCTGGAACTGCCGGCGCAGATCCAGGGGCTCGAGCTGGTGATCCCGACCGGGCAGGATCTGGATCTGCCCGACGGGCCGCGGCATCTGCGGATTTCGAACATCGAGTCGCAGGGCAACCTGACCTCGGCGATCGAGCGGATCGAGCGCGAGATTGTCGGCCAGGCGCCCGCGATGGAGCGGGCTTTGCGCGCCTACGGGCTGCTGATCTCCACCGGGCTCGAGCGCGAACTGGCGCGCCAGGACGGCCGGCTCGGGACCAAGCCCGCGCACCGGCTGGCGATGGCCTTCTCCGCGCTGCTCGAAGGGTCCTATCACCAGGGCTTCGGCGTCGCCGATTTCGCGCGCGAGCTCGGCGTGACCCCGACCCACCTGTCGCGCGTCTGCCGCACCGCGGCCGGCCGGCCGGCGCATGCGCTGATCCACGAGCGGCTGATGCACGAGGCGCGGCTCCTGCTGGCCGACACCCGGATGCCCGCCCGCGCCGTAGCCGAGCGACTCGGCTTTTCCTCGGCGGCCTACTTCACCCGCGCCTTCGCCGCCTATACCGGCCGCACGCCAAGCGAATTCCGCCGCCCCGGGGCCCGGCGTCTCTAGGGCCGCGCGGCCCCGCATCCACTGGCCATTCGCCCGTTTGCGGCACCCCGATGTCGCAAATATTACAAGAAAGGGCGGCTGCGTACGTTGACGACACGGGTGCTAACATGCGGAACTGAGGCGCATGTGGGCCAGCGTCGGGGGGAGGAGCGACGCATCCCGTGCATTTTGTCGACCGGGCCCGCTCAGACCTGAAAAGAACGACGAATACCATAACAGGGAGTTCACGATGTCCGAAGACCTCAACGACGGCCGCGCCATCCATCCGGCGGCCGAGATGTTCGCGCGCGAACATCTCGCCGGCAAGCTGGACCGGCGCGAATTCCTCGCGCGCTCGACGGCGCTCGGGGTGACCGCTGCGGCCTCCTACGCGCTGATAGGCGTGGATATGGCCCAGGCGCAGGCGCCTTACGCCCGCGAAACCCCGCCGATGGGCGGCACGCTCAAGATCCAGATGCGCGTCATCGCCTCGAAGGACCCGCGTGTCTTCGACTGGTCCGAGCTGGCCAACATGACCCGCGGCGTCGTCGAATACCTCGTCGAGTACAACCGCGACGGGACCTTCTCGGGCATCCTGCTCGAGGACTGGGAAGCCAACGAGGACGCCACCGAGTACACGCTCCACATCCGTCCGGGCGTGACCTGGAACAACGGCGATCCGTTCACCGCGTCCGACGTGGCCGCGAATTTCGAGGCCTGGTGTGAAGCCGATGTCGAGGGCAACTCGATGGCCACGCGCATGGGCGCGCTCGTCGATCCCGAGACCAACCGCGCAGTCGAGGGCGCCATCGAGGTCATCGACGACACCACGCTCGTCCTGCACCTGCCGGCCCCCGACATCACCATCATCGCGGGCATCGCCGACTACCCGGCGGCGGTCCAGCACCCCGACCATATCGGCGAGGATCCGGTCGCCCACGGCGTCGGCACCGGCGCCTACCGGATCGTGTCGCACGAGGTCGGCGTCTCCGCCGTGCTCGAGAAGAACCCCGATCACACCTACTGGCGCGACGCCTATCTCGACCGGATCGAGTTCGTCGATGTCGGCACCGATCCCGCGGCCTGGGTGGCCTCGGCCGAGGCCGGCGAGCACGACATGACCTACGAGACGACGGGCGACTTCATCGACGTGTTTTCGGCGATCGGTTGGGAAACCTCGGACGTGACCACCGCCTCGACGCTGGTCATCCGCTGCAACCAGGCCAACCCGCCCTACGACAACGTCGAGGTACGCCGCGCGATCAACCTCGCGGTCGACCCGGCCGAAGTGCTCTCGATCGGCTATGCCGGCCGCGGCACGGTGGCCGAAAACCACCACGTCTGCCCGGTCCACCCGGAATACGCGCAGCTTCCCCCGATCACGATCGACAAGGATCTCGCGCTCCAGACCCTGACCGATGCGGGCTATACCGACCACGTCTTCGAAGTCACCTCGCTCGACGCGGGCTTCGAGCGGGACAGCTCCGACGCCTTCGCCGCGCAGCTGCGCGACGCCGGCTTTAACGTCGAACGCGTCATCATCCCGGGCTCGACCTTCTGGAACGACTGGACGAACTACCCGCTGTCCTCGACCACCTGGAACCACCGGGAACTGGGCGTGATGATCCTCAACCTCGCCTACCGCACCGGTGTGCCGTGGAACGAGGCGGGCTATTCGAACCCGGACTTCGACGCGCTGCTCGACCAGGCCAACGGCATCCAGGATGCCGATGCCCGGCGCGAGATCATGGCGCAGCTCGAGCAGATCATGCAGGACGACGCGGTCATCAACCAGTCTTACTGGCGCTCGCTCTACCGCAGCTACCGTCCCGGCGTGCTGAACGCCGAGATGCATCCGAAGTTCGAGATCAACGTGCACTATCTCGGCCTCGCGGCCTGATCACGACACGGGGCGGTCCGTCGGGGGCCGCCCCGCCCACGACCCGGGGAGCAAGACCCTCCCCGGCCCCCTCTAAACGGGCCAGCCACAAGGCCCGGACGACGGAACCCGGCCGCCCCGGGGCCGGCAACAGACAGGGACCGACATGGGACTATTCATTCTCAAGCGCATCGGGGTGATGGCACTCACGGCGCTCTGCCTGACATTCATCGTCTTCTACCTGACGAACCTGGCGCCCAATCTCGAAAAACTCGCCAAGACCCAGGGCAACGCGCGGATGACCGACGAACAGGTCGAAAGCTGGCTCGCCCGGAACGGCTACGACCAGCCGATCGTCTCGCGCTACGGCGAATGGCTCGGCATCGTGCCGGGCTGGACGCGCGTGGATCCGGAAACCAGCGAGCTGACCGGGCGCTGCATCGATCCGGGCATGGATCCGGAAACCGCGCCCACCTATTGCGGCGTCCTGCAGGGCGATTTCGGCTATTCGACCGTGTCGGATGACGAGGTCGCCGCCATCATCGGCGGCCGGCTCCTGCTGACCGGCAAACTCATGTTCTGGGCCTTCGTCATCATGGTGCCCGCCGCGCTCGTGGTCGGCGTGCTGGCGGGGATGCGCGAAGGCTCGCGGCTCGACCGCTCCCTCTCGACCTTCGCCATCGCCACGACGGCCACGCCCGAATACGTCTCGGGCGTCATCTTCATCGTGCTCCTCGCCTCGTCGCAGGCCGGCCTGTCGCCGCTCCTGACGGAATGGGGCTGGATCGACGGCCCCACCCTCTTCCTTGGCTCGGCGCGGTCGGCCATGGACGACGCGAATATCTGGAACTTCACCCTGCCGGTGATGACCATCGCGCTCTACGGCATGGGCTACATCGCGCGAATGACGCGCGCCTCGATGGCCGAGGTGATGACCGCCCAGTATATCCGCACCGCGCGGCTCAAGGGGGTGAGCTTCCGCAACATCGTGCTGAAGCACGCGCTGCGGAACGCGCTGATCGCGCCCTTCACCGTCATCATGCTCCAGTTCCCGTGGCTCCTGACCGGGGTCGTGATCGTGGAGACGCTGTTCAACTACAACGGCTTTGGCTGGACGCTGGTGCAGGCCGCCGGCAACAACGACATCGAGCTCCTGCTCGCCGTCTCCATCGTCGCCGTCATCGTGGTTCTGACGACGCAGCTGATATCGGACATCGGCTACGTCTTCCTGAACCCGCGTATTCGGATTTCCTGAGGAGGCTCGGACCATGGACATGCTCAGCTGGACCGGCAATCTCGGCCCCATCCTCAACCCGCTCATGCTGGCCGCCGCGGTGGTCTTCATCCTCGGCTTTCTCGGACAGGTGATCCTCAGCTTCGCCGGGATCCGCCCCGGCGAGGTGGTCATCAACCCCGACCGGACGATGTCCGTCGTGCGCACCCCGTCGGATTACATGCTGATGGCGATGAAATACGCCGTCCTGCTCTTCCTGACCTGCTGCGTGGTCTACATCTTCGGCGGCATCGTCCAGCCCGAGCTCGAGGATCGCGGCATCCTCGGCCAGCTCGGGCGGCAGTTCCTGCCGGTCTGGATCGCGCTCATCGTGCTCTACGCCGTCTCGATCGTGTTCAAGCGCCGGCTCGGCCTCTATGGCAAGCTGTTCGACAACCCGATCGGGATGGTCGGTTTCGGACTGGTGATGTTCTGGATCTTCACCGCCGTCTTCTCGACGCTCGTGGCCACCCACGGCCCCATCGACGTCATCAGCCAGATGCGCAACGAACTGCCCGGCACCTACCTGCCAAGCGGCGAGGAAGGGGAATTCCCGGTCTACCTGCTCGGCGGCGACAGCCTCGGGCGCGACGTGTTCAGCCGCATGGTCTACGGCGCCGTCTCGGTGCTGCGGATCGCGCCGCTGGCCACGCTCTTCGCCTTCATGGTCGGCGTGTCGCTCGGGCTGCCGGCGGGCTATTTCGGCGGCAAGATCGACACCATCGTGTCCTTCATTGCCAACCTCGTGCTCGCCTTCCCGGTCATCCTGCTCTTCTACCTGCTGGTGACGCCGGAAATCGTGGCCGCAGGCATCCCCGTGGCAATGGCGGCGGTGCTGTTCATATTCCCGATCCTGTTCTTCGTGGTGCTGTTCAACTCGCGCTTCCACACGCAGCAGGGCACGCGGAACATCCTCGTGGCAATTGTGCTCATCGTCGGCTTCTGGCTCTACTTCTCGCTCCTGAGCGATCCCGACCCCGACAGCCCGGTGCGCTTCGTGCCGTCCGCCATCGACGTGATCGACATACCCGGCAACCTGCTGATCGTGTTCGTCTCGGTCGTCTTCGTGAACTCGCCCACCGTGTTCCGGATCGTCCGCGGCATTGTCCTCGACGTGCAGACCCGCGACTACGTCGCCGCCGCCCAGACCCGGGGCGAAGGTCCGTGGTACATCATGCTGTGGGAGATCCTGCCCAACGCGCGCGGTCCGCTGATCGTCGATTTCTGTCTGCGGATCGGCTACACCACGATCCTGCTCGGAACCCTCGGCTTCTTCGGCCTCGGCGTCTCGCCGGAAAGCCCGGACTGGGGCTCCACGATCAACGATGGCCGCCGGCTTCTCACCGTCTACCCCCACCCGCCGCTTCCGCCCGCGCTCGCGCTGATGACGCTCGTGCTCGGTCTGAACCTGCTGGCGGACGGGCTCAGGGAAGAGAGCCTGAAGGATTGATGCGACCCCGTCGCGGCGGCCCGATCGGCCGCCGCCGGGACAGAAAGGTTAACGCCGGACAGCGCCCCGGCGAGGCATACGGAAAAGCATACCGGTAGGCATACGGGTTCCCATACGGCCCGTTACCCGCCCAGAGGGAGAAGATTAATGGTCGGCGACAAGTCTTACACAGGCCCGATCCTGGAGATTCAGAACCTCTCGATCTCCTTCTTCACGCGGCTCCGCGAGATCCCCGCCGTGATGGATTTCTCCTGCACCGTCATGCCCGGCGAGGCGATGGGACTGGTCGGCGAATCCGGCTGCGGCAAGTCCACCGTCGCGCTCGGCGTGATGCAGGATCTCGGCGTCAACGGCCGCATCGTCGGCGGCTCGATCAAGTTCAAGGGACGCGACCTCAATACGATGTCCGACGAGGAGCTGCGGGCCATCCGCGGCTCCGAGATTGCGATGATTTATCAAGAGCCTATGGCCTCGCTGAACCCGGCGATGAAGATCGGCCAGCAGCTCATGGAAGTGCCCATGATCCACGAGGGCGTGTCGGAAAAGGCGGCCTACGACCTCGCCCTCCAGGTCGTCTCCGACGTCCGCCTGCCCGACCCCGAACGGATGCTGAAGGCCTATCCCCACCAGCTCTCCGGCGGCCAGCAGCAGCGCATCGTCATCGCCATGGCGCTGATGTCGAAACCGTCCCTTCTCATCCTAGACGAACCGACCACCGCGCTCGACGTGACAGTCGAGGCCGGCATCGTCGACCTGGTGAAGGACCTCGGCAAGAAATACGGCACGTCGATGCTGTTTATCTCGCATAATCTGGGACTTGTGCTGGAAACCTGCGACCGCCTCTGCGTCATGTATTCCGGCGAAGCGGTCGAAACCGGCTCGATCGACGACGTCTTCGACCAGATGCAGCATCCCTACACGCAGGCGCTCTTCCGATCGATCCCGCTGCCCGGCGCCGACAAGAACTCGCGCCCCCTCGTCGCCATCCCCGGCAACTTCCCCCTGCCCCACGAACGCCCGCCCGGCTGCAACTTCGGCCCGCGCTGCGACTACTTCGAACAGGGCCGCTGCGACGCCCGCGACATCCCGATGTTCCGCGTGAAGGGCGATGAACGCCACGAAACCCGCTGCCTCCGCTACGAGGAAATCGACTGGAACGCGCCCATCCAGGCCGCCGTCGAGAAGGGAAAGGCCGAGATCGGCGACACCGTCCTGAAGATCGACAACTTAAAGAAATATTATGAAGTCTCTGCCAACAAGATGTTCGGTGGCGGCGGAACCAAGGTCGTGAAGGCGAACGAAACACTCAGCTTCGAGGCGCGCGAAAGCGAAACGCTCGCCATCGTGGGTGAGTCGGGTTGCGGCAAGTCCACGCTCGCCAAGGTGCTGATGGGGCTGGAAACCGCGACAGACGGTCAGGTCCTGCTCGACAACCACAACATCGAATCGACCCCAATTCAAAGCCGCGACACCCGCACGGTCTCGTCGATCCAGATGGTGTTCCAGAACCCGTTCGACACGCTGAACCCGTCGATGACGGTCGGCCGCCAGATCATCCGCGCGCTCGAAATCTTCAAGTATGGCAAGACCGACAAGGACCGCCGCACGCGAATGCTGGAACTGCTCGACCTCGTGAAGCTGCCGCGTGCCTTCGCCGACCGGATGCCGCGTCAGCTCTCGGGCGGGCAAAAGCAGCGGGTCGGCATCGCCCGCGCCTTCGCCGGCGGCGCCCGGATCGTGGTCGCGGACGAACCGGTCTCGGCGCTCGACGTGTCGGTTCAGGCCGCGGTCACCGATCTTCTCATGGAGATTCAGCGCAACGAGAAGACGACGCTGCTGTTCATCAGCCACGACCTGTCGATCGTCCGCTATCTCTCGGACCGCGTCATGGTCATGTATCTCGGCCACGTGGTGGAGATCGGCGACACCAACCAGGTCTTCTCGCCGCCCTACCACCCGTATACCGAGGCGCTGCTGTCCGCCGTGCCCATCGCCGACACCAGTGTGCAGAAGAAGCACATCGTGCTCGAAGGCGACATTCCATCGGCGATGAACCCGCCGTCGGGCTGCCCGTTCCAGACGCGCTGCCGCTGGAAGTCGGAAGTGCCGGGCAACCTGTGCGAAACCGAGGTCCCGCCGCTGCGGACGCTGGCCGAGGGCCACCAGGTCAAATGCCACCTGGCCGACGACATCCTCTCGCGGATGGAGCCGGTCATCGTCATCGACGACGAGCCGACGGCGGCGGAATAGCACGGCCCGGGGCGCAGGCCCCGGACCGCGCCGGATCAGTCAGAGCGCGAACGGATCGTCGGTCAGCAGCGGAGCGTCGAACAGCGGCGGATCGCCCAGATCGCCCTCGCCGCCCGGCCCGCCGGGATCATCGGAGCCAAGGACGGTGACGTGGATCGTCGCCGTATCCCCGCCCTCGATCGTGTAGACGAAGTCGGTCTGCGCGGTCTCGGTATCGGCGAGGAAATCGAACTGGTCATTTGCCGAGAAATCGATGGTGCCGTCGGAATAGATCATGAGAAGCCCGCCGTTCGACCCTTCGACGACGACCGGATCGAGCCCGACCGTCTGATCGCCAAGCGCGGTCACCGCGCCGCCATAGGGCCCGGACCCCGTCGCGGTTTCCGTGATGTCGTTCGTCAGGACCGTCGTGGTGCCGCTGTCGGTGAATTCGAATTCCCCGTCGAACACCGCATCCGCGCCGACGAAGACGAAATCGTCATTCGCGAGGTTCAGATCCGTCGGTTCTTCCGGCACTTCCGGCGCGCTGCCGGTCAGCTTCAGCGACCCGTCACGCGACCCGTCCGGATCGCCGACCGAGGTCAGCCGCACGCCGAAATCCTGCAACGCGACGTCGGCCAGCGTCAGCTCCGCATCGGCGTCGAGGGTGAAGGTGATCTCCTGCAGATCGCCATTCCCGAGCCCGGTCTTGTCGAGCAGCACGCCGATGTCGAACTTGCCCGTCTCGCTGATCGCGCTGCCATTCATGTTGATACCGCCGCCGAGATCCGAAACCGAGGCTTCGTCCGCCGTCGCGGCCAGAACGGTGCCGTCCAAGGCGGTGGCAGTGATCGAGGCGAACGCATCCACGTCGCCGGTCATGTCGAAGAAAAGTCCGTTGATTTCGCCGATCTGGCCGGTATAGCCGTCATCCCCGGGCTGTAGCACCCGCACGGTGAATTCGAGATTGCCGTCCACTTCCGTCACAGTCACCGCGACTGCGACATCCCCGGAAATGATGAAGTCCATTGATGCCATTCCGCACGCTCCACATGGCTGGATTGGTGCCCCACCTCGGGGTCCAGAAGCCGGTGGATCAGGGCGGAATTCGGGCAACAGTCGGGCGGTTCTGCCAGTCATTCAAACAAGTTTGTGGATAGACGGGACGAATTTTCAGAAACCCGGTCGCGCTTTCCGCGGCGACGAAAAAAGGGGGCCCGAAGGCCCCCTGTTTAGTTTCGCTGATCAGGCTCGATTGATACCGCCCGGTTTCTGCCTGCGGCCTGATCCGCGTCAGGGGCGAGCGCACCCGCCCCGTGTTCCGTGCGCCCCCACCCGGGAGCCCAACGAAATTCCTCAGCTGCAGCCGCTCGTCGCGCCGCAGGTGTTGCACTTCATGCAGGTCCCGTTGCGGACCAGCGTGTAGTTCCCGCATTCGCCGCAGGCCTCGCCCTCGTAGCCCTGCATGCGGGCCTTGGTGCGGGCGTCCATGGCGACGGTGCCGGTGGCGATCGCCGTCGTGCCGGCACTTTCGGCCATCGCCGTCCCGACCTCGGGCATGATCGCCTGGAGCGACGCGACCGGATCGGCCCCGCCCCGCAGCACCACCAGCTCCTGCGGCAGACGCTTGCGGAGATAGCCCGTCGAGCTGATCTGCTTCAGCACTTCGAGCGATTTCGACGCCGCGCTTTCGGAGACCGGCACGAGGTTGGATTCGTCGTCCATTTCCTCGCCGCCGCGCCCGATATCGTCGAAGCTCGCCCCTTCCGGCGCCACGTGGGCCAGGTCCGTGCGGTCGAGATAGCTGACCGCCAGTTCCCGGAAGATGTAGTCGAGGATCGAGGTCGCGTTCTTGATCGAGTCGTTGCCCTGGACGATGCCCGACGGCTCGAACTTGGTGAACGTGAAGGCGTCGACGAACTCTTCCAGCGGCACGCCGTATTGCAGACCGACCGAGATCGCGATGGCGAAGTTGTTCATCATCGCCCGGAACCCGGCGCCCTCCTTGTGCATGTCGATGAAGATCTCACCGAGGGAGCCGTCCTTGAACTCGCCGGTGCGCAGGTAGACCTTGTGCCCGCCGACGACCGCCTTCTGGGTGTAGCCCTTTCTGCGGTGCGGCAGCTTCTCGCGATGCGCGCGGACGATTTCCTTTACAACAACCTTCTCGATGATCTTCTCGGCGAGCACCGCGGCCTTTTCCTGCGGGGTGCCGGTCTCGAGCGTTTCGGCCGCGTCCTCGTCATCTTCTACAAGAGCGGCGGCCAGCGGCTGGCTGAGCTTCGAGCCGTCGCGGTAGAGCGCGTTCGCCTTGACCCCGAGCGACCAGGACAGCTCGTAGGCCTTCTGGCAATCCTCGATCGTGGCGTGGTTGGCCATGTTGATCGTCTTGGAGATCGCGCCCGAGATGAAGCTCTGCGCCGCGGCCATCATGTGGATGTGGCTTTCGACGGAGAGATAGCGCTTGCCCTTCTTGCCGCAGGGATTGGCGCAGTCGAACACGTTCAGGTGCTCTTCCTTCAGGAAGGGCGCGCCCTCCAGAGTCATCGTCCCGCAGACATGGTCGTTCGCGGCGTCGATATCGGCCTTCTTGAAGCCGAGATGCCGGAGCATGTCGAAGGTCGGGTCGTTCAGCTTGGCCGCCGGGATGCCGAGGGTCTTGGTGCAGAACTCCTCGCCGAGCGTCCACTGGTTGAAGACGAAGCGGATGTCGAAGGCCGACGGCAGCGCCGCCTCGATCTTCTCGATCTCCGCCGGGCCGAAGCCGTGGCCGATCAGCGCGGTGTGGTTCACGCCGGGCGCATTGCCGAGCGTGCCGTGCCCGACGGCATAGGCGATGATTTCCTCGATCTGGCTCGACGTGTAGCCGAGGTTTTCCAGCGCCGCGGGAACCGAGCGGTTGATGATCTTGAAGTAGCCGCCACCGGCCAGCTTCTTGAACTTCACCAGCGCGAAGTCGGGCTCGATCCCGGTTGTGTCGCAGTCCATCACCAGGCCGATCGTGCCGGTGGGCGCGATGACCGAGGTCTGGGCGTTGCGGTAGCCGTGCCGTTCGCCAAGCTCCAGCGCCTTGTCCCAGGACGATTTCGCCAGTTCGACGAGGGTCGCATCGGGGCAGTTGGCGTGGTCGAGTTCGACCGGGGCGACGTTCAGCTGTTCGTAGCCCTCGGTCCGGCCATAGGCGGCCGTGCGGTGGTTGCGGATGACCCGCAGCATGTGCTCGCGGTTGCGGACATAGCCCGGGAAGGGGCCAAGCTCCTTGGCGATCTCGGCCGAGGTGGCATAGGCCACGCCGGTCATGATCGCGGTCAGCGCGCCACACAGCGCCCGGCCCTCGGCCGAGTCGTAGCCGTGGCCCATGTTCATGAGCAGGCCGCCGATATTGGCGTAGCCGAGCCCGAGGGTCCGGAAGTCGTAGGAAAGCTGCGCGATCTCCTTCGACGGGAACTGCGCCATCATCACCGAGATCTCGAGCGTCAGCGTCCAGAGCCGCGCCGCATGGACATAGCCCTCGGCATCGAACTGGCCGTCATGCAGGAAGGTCAGCAGGTTGAGCGAAGCGAGGTTGCACGCAGTGTCGTCCAGGAACATGTATTCCGAGCACGGGTTGGAGCCGCGGATCGGGCCGTCCTCCGGGCAGGTGTGCCAGGCGTTGACGGTGTCGTGGAACTGGATGCCGGGATCGGCGCAGGCCCAGGCGGCGTGGCCGATCTTTTCCCACAATTCCCGGGCCTTGACGGTCTTGGTGACTTTGCCGGAGACGCGGCTTGTCAGTTCCCAGTCGGCGTCCTTCTCGACGGCATAAAGGAACGTGTCGGTCACGCGGATCGAGTTGTTCGAGTTCTGGCCGGAGACGGAGGAATAAGCCTCCGAGTCCCAGTCGGTGTCGTAGGTCGGGAACTCGATCGAGGTGTAGCCCTGCCGCGCGTAGTCGAGCACGCGCTTGATGTAGGTCTCGGGGATCGAGGCGGATTTCGCCGCGCGGATCGCCTTCTTCAGGCCCTCGTTCTTCGTCGGATCGACGGCGTCCTCGATCTTGCCGTCCCAGGCCGAGATCGCCGCGAAGATCGCGTTCAGCATCTTCTCATGCGTCTTGGAGCCGGCGACGAGCGAGGCGACCTTCTGCTCTTCGATCACCTTCCAGTCGATGAAATCCTCGATATCCGGGTGATCGGCATCGACGATGACCATCTTGGCCGCGCGGCGCGTGGTGCCGCCCGACTTGATCGCGCCGGCTGCCCGGTCGCCGATCTTGAGAAAGCCCATCAGGCCCGACGACTTGCCGCCGCCCGACAGCTTCTCGCCCTCGCCGCGGAGCGCCGAGAAGTTGGTGCCGGTGCCGGAGCCGTACTTGAACAGACGCGCCTCGCGGACCCAGAGGTCCATGATGCCGCCTTCGTTCACCAGGTCGTCCTGCACGGACTGGATGAAGCAGGCATGCGGCTGCGGGTGTTCGTAGGACGAGGTCGACTTGGTGAGCTTTCCGCTCTTCCAGTCGACGTAGTAGTGGCCCTGCGCCGGACCGTCGATGCCATAGGCCCAGTGCAGGCCGGTGTTGAACCATTGCGGGCTGTTCGGCGCGGCCATCTGGCGGGCGAGCATCAGCTGCATTTCGTCGAAATAGGCCTGCGCGTCGGCTTCGGACGAGAAGTAGCCGCCCTTCCAGCCCCAGTAGGCCCAGGCTCCGGCAAGGCGCCGGAAGACCTGACGCGCGGATGTCTCTCCGCCGTAACGCCGGTCTTCCGGCATGGCCTCGAGCGCCTTTTCGTCGGCCACGTGGCGCCAGAGGAATTCGGGCACGCCCTTTTCCTTGACGGGCTTCAGCGCGGCGGGAACGCCGGCCTTGCGGAAGTATTTCTGCGCGATGACGTCCGAGGCGACCTGGCTCCAGCCGGCCGGGACCTCGACGGCGTCGAGCCGGAACACGACGGTGCCATCGGGATTGCGGATTTCGGAAGTGGTGGTCGAGAAGTCCACGCTGGCGAGCGCGTCCTGGCCGTCGGTCGTGAATCTGCGTTCGATCTTCATGAGCCCTGGTCCCAATTTTGCGGCTGACCGGCGTCGTTGCGCCGGGGCCGGTCGTTTGTTGTCGTCGGCACAGGACACCCGTCCCGGCGCCCGTCAGGACACCGGACAAGGCCGGTTTGACCGGTCCTTGCGTCTTGAATTGCGGTATCTCCGTCCCTGCCGATTTCTCACTACATTTAGTGGTAGAGCCAACCGGCCAGCACAACCTGCAGCGGGAGGCCGACTCGGTCAACAGAGTTTTTTAAGTTTTGTGACGGTTTTTGGGGTTGCAAACCCCGGGGTATTTGACCCGGGGGCAGTCAGGGTGATTCAGCCGCGGGACCGCCCGCTCAAAAATCCTGCACCTGACAAGGATTTACCTCGTTCGCGGCCAAAGATCGACAGGCGAACACCGTGGATAGCGTCCCATGCGATTGTGGTCGCAATATGTTGTGGACAGGCCATGGTTGGGATGGTCGGGGCGGCGAGATTCGAACTCACGACCTTCTGTACCCAAAACAGACGCGCTACCAAGCTGCGCTACGCCCCGACGGAACCGGCCATACAGGATGTGTCGCGCCGGCGGAAGCCGTCACTCGCAGGGCCAGGCGGCACCGTCCTGATCGACGGCCGGATGGCGCAGTTCGGCGCCCGGCTCGATGCCGATCTGCGAGGCCAGCCCGCCATTTATCTCGAGCACGTATTGCGTCGGGAAGTCCGAGCGGATGACCGTGCGATCGAGCGGGATGGCATTCTCGTGCACCTTCACGACGGTGCCGGTCGCATCGAAGAAGATCATGTCGAGCGGGATGAGCGTGTTCTGCATCCAGAACCCGACCTCCTCCTCGACCTGGTAGACGAACAGCATCCCTGCCCCCGCCGCGAGCTCCTCGCGATTCATCAGGCCAAGGCCGCGTTCGGCCGCGTCGTCGGCGATTTCCACCCGGAAGCGCGCAGTGCCGAAATCACCCCGGATCTCGACCCGTCCGTCGGTGCAGGCGGCCGCAGCGAGTTGCGGCAGAGTGAGAAGAGCGAGGGAAAGTGTAAGCGCGCGCATCAGTCGTCGTCGCGCACGTAGTCCCAGGGACGCACCTCGGCGGCCATCTTGCCGCGCGGGCCATCGACGACGCGCATCGTGATCGCCTCGCCTGGCATCAGGTCGGCCAGGCCGTAGCGGCGCAGAACCTCGATATGGACGAAGACATCCGCCGGGCGGCCGAACTCGTTGGCGAAGCCGAAGCCCTTGGCCTTGTCGAACCACTTCACGCGGGCGGCGACGAACGGCGTGTCATCGGCGAGCTGTTCGGCGCCTTCGAAGATCGAAGCTTCCTCTTCGCTCTGCTCGGGCGGGGCGAGATCGAGGATCTCCTGCGCCTGAACGCCGCGCGGGGTATGATGCACGATGACCGTGATCCGCGAATTGTCGGCGACCGACCCCTGACCGTAATTCCGGAGAACATTGGCGTGCAGGAGAATGTCCGGCCCACCGGCATCCGCCACGATGAAACCGAACCCTTTCGCGGCATCAAACCATTTGACCCGGCCCGTGACCCCGTCGTCAGAGACCGCCTTGTCGTCCGTCATCGCCTGTTCCCTATCGGACATGCGCAGCATACTACAATCATGGCCAATCTATTAACCACCTTTGATTCCCTGCACCACTTTGGACAAGCCGATTTTTCCATTTTGGAACAGAACGGTGCAATTTCGACTTTGCCAAGGCGCGTCTCGGACGGTCAATGATGCGTGAGCGGGCACTGTTAAGGGTTGAGCCGGCAGATTGTCCACTCCCCCGATTGCGTGACGTCACGACGCCATCTGAACCGATCGTGTAACCTGAATGCGCCGTCGGCCCAGAACTCGATCTCGACCGGACGGATTCGGAAGCCGCCCCAGAACGGGGGGCGGGGCGGATTCGGTCCGTGCCGCGCAGTCACTTTGGCGACCTCGGCCATCAGCGTCGCCCGGCTGTCCAGCGGCCGCGACTGTTCGGACGCCCAGGCGCCGAGACGGCTCTTGAGCGAACGTGAGGCGAAATAGGCGTCGGCCTGCGGGCCCTCCTCGCGCTCGACCTCGCCCCGGACGCGGATCTGCCGGCGCAGGCTTTTCCAGTGCATGACGAAGGCGGCGCGGCCGGTGGCGGTGATCTCGGTCGCCTTGGCGGATCCGTAATTCGTGTAGAAAACGAATGCGCCGTCGCGCGGGCCGTTCAGTTCGATTTCCTTCAGCAGGACCATCCGCGCGTTCGGCAGGCCGTCCGCATCCACAGTCGCCAGCGCGATGGCGTTCGGATCGTTCGGCTCCGACGCCTCGGCCTCGGAGAGCCAGGATTGCGCAATGGCGAACGGGTCGTCGCCCGCAAAGATGCCCGTGCGGTCGGTCATGGTGGCCGTGGCCTCGGTCTGATTGTCCCCACCCCCTGTGGGAAACTAGCGGCATTTTCGGGGACCGCAAGCGTCCGAGGCTGCCTTGATGCCGCTATTGCGATAGCCTAAACGGAAGAACGAACAAAGAAGACGGAGCGTCGGGGCGCATGGGACTTATGACGGGCAAGCGCGGGCTGATCATGGGGCTCGCGAACGACAAGTCCATCGCCTGGGGGATCGCGAAGGCGCTGGCGGCCGAAGGGGCGGAACTTGCCTTTTCCTATCAGGGCGAGGCGCTGCTGAAACGGGTCGGCCCGCTTGCCGGACAGCTCGGATCGGACATCGTGGTGCCGTGCGACGTGGGCGATCCGGACTCGCTCGATGCGCTGTTCGACACGCTGCGCGAGACCTGGGGCAGCCTCGATTTCGTCGTCCACGCGATCGGCTTTTCCGACAAGAACGAGCTGCGCGGCCGTTATGTCGATACGAGCCAGGCGAACTTCAAAACGACCATGGACATCTCGGTCTTCTCGTTCACCGCGGTCTGCGCGCGGGCCGAGAAGATGATGCCGAACGGCGGCAGCCTGCTGACGCTCACCTATTTCGGCGCGGAAAAGGTGATGCCGCATTACAACGTCATGGGTGTGGCCAAGGCCGCGCTGGAAGCCTCGGTCATGTATCTCGCCGAGGATCTCGGCCGGCAGGGCATCCGGGTCAACGCGATCAGCGCGGGCACGATAAAGACGCTGGCGGCCTCGGGCATCGGCGATTTCCGCTACATCCTGAAATGGAACGAATACAACGCGCCCCTGCGCCGGACGGTCAGCCAGGACGAGGTCGGGCAATCGGCGCTCTATCTGCTCAGCGATATGTCCAGCGCCGTGACCGGCGAGATCCACCACGTCGATTCCGGCTACAATGTCATCGGCATGAAGAATCCCGAGGCGCCGGACATGTCGCTGGAGAAGCGGGAGGGCTAGGCCGGATCATGCAGGCGCCAAACGGTCCCGTTGTCCGGTTCATCCCGATCCCGGCCGCCTGTGCCGGAACCCCTTCTGCCCGCTGCCCCAAGGTCCAAGGAGGCTCCGCATGATCACCCCGCTGCCGCACGAGAAGGGCTTCCACGTCTCCTGGGACCAGATCCACCGCGACGCCCGCGCGCTCGCCTGGCGGCTGGACAAGCGCGGGCCGGGCGCGGATGGCGCATGGAAGGCGGTCGTCGCGATCACGCGCGGCGGCATGGCGCCCGCGATGATCATCGCGCGCGAACTCGACATCCGGCTCGTCGACACGATCTCGGTGAAATCCTACAACCACCAGGACCAGGCCGACCCCGAAGTGCTGAACAGGCCCGACGCGGCTATGATGGGCGACGGGACCGGTGTGCTGGTGATCGACGACCTCGTCGACTCGGGCAAGACGCTCGAAGTCGTGCGCGCGCTCTACCCGAAAGCGCATTTCGCGACGGTCTATGCCAAACCCAAGGGCGAGCCGATGGTCGACACGTTCATCACCGGGGTCAGCCAGGACACGTGGATCTTCTTCCCATGGGACATGGCACTGCAATACGTGGAGCCCTACCGGGGAACCTCGGGCTGAGCGTCGGCCGGGGCAGAGTATTTCAGGAAAGATGAAGCGGCTCAGCGGGCGGCGAGCGCATCCGCGAGCAGGGCCCGGACAGCGCCGGTCGGCACGTCGGCAGTGACGAAGGCATGGCCGATCCCGCGGGCGAGGATGAAGCGGAGCTGCCCGGCGACGACCTTCTTGTCCTGGCCCATCAGCCTCAGAAGCCCGTCGGCATCGGGCAGATCGCCGGGAATTTCGTGCAGGTCGCGGCGCAGGCC
This sequence comes from Rhodobacterales bacterium HKCCE3408, assembly GCA_015689705.1. GTDB lineage: Bacteria > Pseudomonadota > Alphaproteobacteria > Rhodobacterales > Rhodobacteraceae > HKCCE3408. The sequence continues at coordinate 278,609 of WVSN01000003.1, read as the reverse complement.
CATCGCCGCGAGATGGGCGCGCACGCGGCTCGGGTCTTCCTGGCTGCAGAGGCCGAGGCGCGATGACAGCTCGAAGGCCAGAGCGCAGCCGATGGCGACGCCTTCGCCGTGCAGCAGACGGTCCGAATAGCCGGTCGCGGCCTCGAGCGCGTGGCCGAAGGTATGGCCGAGATTGAGCAGCGCCCGGTCGCCCTCCTCGGTCTCGTCCCGGGCGACGATCTCGGCCTTCATCTCGACCGAGCGGCGGACGGCATGGGCGCGCAGCGTCGGGTCGCCGGCCGCCAGCGCCGGCCCGTGCTCCTCGAGCCAGGCGAAGAATTCCGCATCGCCGAGAAGGCCGTATTTCACCACTTCGCCATAGCCGGCGCGGAAATCGCGACCCGTCATGGTGTCGAGCACGTCGATATCGGCGAGAACGAGGCCTGGCTGGTGGAAGGCGCCGACGAGGTTCTTGCCGTGCGCGGTGTTGATCCCGGTCTTGCCGCCGACCGAGCTGTCGACCTGCGCGAGCAGCGAGGTTGGGATCTGCACGAAGCGGACGCCGCGCCGGAGGATGGCGGCGGCGAACCCGACGAGATCGCCGATGACGCCGCCGCCAAAGGCGACGACGATGTCCCGCCGCTCGACCCGTTCGGCCAGCAGCCACTCGACTGTGTGCTGCAGCCAGTGCCAGCTTTTCGTCGCCTCACCCGGCGGCAGGGTCAGGACACGGGCCGACAGGCCGCCCGCGGAGAGCCCGGCCTGAAGCGCGGCAAGGTGGTGCCGGGCGACCGTCTCCTCGGTCACGACCCAGACGGTTCCGCGCCGCGTGAGGGGCGCGATATGGTCCCCGGCGCGTGCCAGAAGCCCGCGACCGATCCGCACATCGTAGCTGCGCGCGCCGAGCGCGACTGGCACGGTTCGCACGTCGCTCATGCCGCCACCTGCTCCACCACGCCTGCCCGTTCCAGCACGCCGAGCGCGGCTTCCGTCGTCTCGGCGATCGACCATGACTTGCGCACTTCGAGCACGAGTTCCGCCTTCTCGTAATGCGGCGTGCGCTCGGCGAGGATGCGGGCCAGCGTGCCGCGCGGATCGGATGTCTTCAGAAGCGGGCGGGTGTCGCGGTGGCGCACGCGCGTCCACAACAGGTCGAGATCGGCCTTCAGCCACAACACCGCGGCCCGGGCGGATATCATCTCGCGGTTGCCGGGCGACAGCCACGCGCCGCCGCCGGTCGACAGGATGCAGGGCGGCCCTTCGAGCAGCCGGCGGATCACCTCCGTCTCCCGCGCGCGGAAGAACGCCTCGCCGTCGCGTTCGAAGATCTCGGCGATGGACATGCGGGCGCGTTCCACGATCACGGCGTCGGAATCCTTGAGCTCTACACCCAGATGCGCGGCGATGGCACGGCCGATGGCGCTTTTGCCCGCGCCCATCATGCCGACGAGCACCACGGTCCGGTTCAACCGCGTCCGCGTCGTTGGCAGGGTTCCGCCCATACTGAAAAATCGCTCCCGGCTCTGGCCAAACGGGCCCCTCCATGGCTTATATGCATTCAAAGCGGCGGGCAAACGCCGAAGGCAGGGCAGGCCACGAGGCATCAAGATGGGGCGACTTTTCCGGTTTCTGCTGATTCTCGTCGTGCTGGCGGTCATGGCGCTGATCGGCTATGCGTATTCCGGGCTGATGACGCCCGAGACCCGCGAAATCACCGAGCCGGTCGACCTGGATGGGGATTAAGACAGCATTGGGCGCCCTGATTTTGGCGGCGCTCGCCATGCCTGCAGCCGCGCAGGACGAAGGCACGCCGGAAGCGCGGCCGGAACCCGGCTGGCTGTCCGACGTGGTCATCGCCCCTCATGACGGGATCGCCAGTTCCGCCCTGCCCGCGCCGATCACGGCCATGCCGATCGGGGCGGTGCGGCTCGACGCCGTCGGGCTGCTGCCGCCTTCGGTAACCGGGCTGCCCCATGACCTGTGGGGCGCGAGCGAGGCCGACACGCTGTCCCGCCTGTTCCGCGCCGTGCCCGCGACGGGCCTTCCGGCGATGCTGTCCTTCACCGAAACACTGGCGCTGGCCGAGCTCGACCCGCCGGCGGGCGGCACCGCCGAGGCGCGGCTGTTTCTCGCCCGGCTCGACATGTTGCTGGATCGTGGCGCGCTGGAACCCGCGCGGGCCCTGGCCGAGCGGGCCGGTCCGACCGACCCCGAGCTTTTCCGGCGGTTCTTCGACGTGAGCCTGCTGACCGGCCAGGCCGAGCGCGCCTGTGCGGCGATGCGGGCGAATCCGGATATTGCCCCGGCCTTCCCGGCCCGGATCTTCTGCCTTGCCCGCGGCGGCGACTGGAGCGCCGCGGCGCTGTCGCTTGGCACCGGCGTCGCGCTTGGCCAGATCGGTGAGGCCGAGGCCGACCTGATCGCGCAATTCCTCGATCCCGAACTGTTCGAGGGCGAGCCGCCGCTGCCGCCGGACCCGCGGATCACGCCGCTCTATTACGAGATGCGGGCGGCGATCGGGCAGCGCCCGGCCTCCAACGACCTGCCGCTGGCCTTCGCCCATTCCGACCTGAGCGAGATCGCCGGCTGGCGCGCGCAGCTGACCGCGGCCGAACGGCTGATGCGGGCGGGCGCCATCGCGCCGCAGGAATGGCTGGCGATCGCGACCGCGCACCGGCCCTCGGCCTCCGGCGCGATCTGGGACCGGGCGGGCGCGCTGCAGCGCTTCGACGCCGCGATCCTGGCCAATGACGCGCGCGAGGTGGCGCGCCACCTGCCCGAGACGATGACCGCGATGCAGGAGGCCGGGCTGCTGGAGGCCTTCGCGACGCTGTATGGCGACCAGCTTCTGCGGCTGCCCTTTACCGGCGACGATGCCCGTCTGGCCCATCGCGTCGCGCTGCTGTCGCCGTCCTACGAACGCGTGGCGCTTCGGGCCGCGCCGCAGGACCGGGATGAACGGTTCCTCTTCGCCATCGCTCGCGGTGAACCGGCCGAGCCACCGCGCCGCGATGCGCTGACGCTGGCCGTGTCGCAGGCCTTCGCCTCGACCGACCTGCCCGAGCGCTACCGCGCGATGATGGCCGAAGACCGCCGCGGCGAGGCGCTTCTGCGCGCGGCCCTGGTGCTTCTGTCCGACGCGGCCGACAGCGACGACATCGGCGACGCGCTGCGCCTCTTCCGCGCCTTCGGGCTCGAGGACACGGCGCGGCGGGCGGCGCTTCAACTCATGCTGCTCGACGGGTGGGCGGCATGACCGAGGGGCATCGCTGGATCTCGGCCTTCCTTGACGCCCATGCGGCGGAGATGAACGCGGCGCGGAACACGCAGCTCGCCTATGGCCGGGACCTGAGCGATTTCCACGACTGGTCCGAAACCCGGCAGCTTGCCTTCGCCGACTGCTCCGAACGCGATATCGAGGCCTATGCGATCGATCTCGAGGCGCAGGGACTTGCGACAGCGACACGGGCCCGGCGGCTGTCGGCGCTGCGTCAGTTCTTCCGCTTCGCCTACGAGGAAGGTCTGCGCGACGACAACCCGGCGCTGCGGATCAAGGGGCCGGGCAAGGTGAAGCGCCTGCCGAAGACGCTGACCGTGGACGAGGTCGATCGCCTGATCGGCGCGGCCGAGACCCACGGCCGCAATCAGGGCGAGCGGCTGCGCAACTTCTGTCTTCTCCAGATCCTCTACGCGACGGGCATGCGGGTGAGCGAACTGGTGTCGCTGCCGGTGTCGTCGGCGCGGGGCGATCCGCAGGCGCTGCTGATCCGCGGCAAGGGCGACAAGGAGCGGATCGTGCCGCTGAATGACGGCGCCCGGGCGGCACTGCTGGCCTGGCTCGGGCACCGCGACGCCGAGGAGGAGCGGAAGGCGAAGGAAACCGGCAAGCCTGTCTCGCGCTTCCTGTTCCCGTCGCGCGGAAAATCCGGCCACCTGACGCGCGTGCGCTTCTTCCTGCTGGTCAAGGAGATCGCCGCGGTCGCAGGCATCCCGCCCGATACGGTGACGCCACACACGCTGCGCCACGCCTTCGCCAGCCACCTTCTGGCCGGTGGCGCGGATCTGCGCGCGATCCAGACGCTTCTGGGTCATTCCGACATCGCGACGACCGAGATTTATACCCATGTTCTGGACGAGCGGCTGAAATCGCTTGTCCTGACGCGTCATCCGCTTGCCCGCGGCGACCGGGACGGATAACGCCCCAATCATGGAAACGCCCCCCCTGCTCGAGCTCTCCGACTGGATCACGGCCGCCGCGATCCTGTTCCTGCTGATCTGCTCGGCCTTCTTCTCGGGATCCGAGACCGCGCTGACCGCCGCTTCGCGCGGGAAACTGCGCTCGGCCGCCGACCGCGGCAACCGGGGCGCGGAAAGCGCGCTGAAGCTGAAGGAGGATAACGAGCGGCTGATCGGGGGCATCCTGCTCGGCAACAACCTGGCGAACATCCTCGCGACATCGCTGGCCACCGCGCTGTTCACCACCCTTCTGGGCGAAAGCGGCGTGGCGGCGGCGACGCTGGTGATGACGGCTCTCGTGCTGATCTTCTCCGAAGTGCTGCCCAAGACCTACGCGATCAACAACCCCGAAGGGACCGCCGCCGTGGCCGCCCGGCCCATCGGGGCCGTGATCGCCGTGCTCGCGCCCGTGGTGGCGCTGGTCCGGCTGATCGTGCGCGGTGTGCTGCGCCCCTTCGGCGTCCGCATCGACCCCGACATGCACATGCTGTCGGTGCGCGAGGAAATCGCCGGTGCGCTGTCCATCGGCCATGCCGAAGGTCTGGTCGAGAAGGAACATCGCGACCGGCTGCTCGGCGCGCTCGATCTTCAGGATCGCACCGTCGAGGAGATCATGCTCCATCGCTCGGGCATCGAGATGATCGATGCCGAGGCCGACCCCGAGGTGATCCTGTCCCAGGCGCTCGACAGCTCGCACACCCGCCTCCCAGTCTTCCGGGGCGAGAAGGAGAACATCATCGGCGTCGTCCACGCCAAGGACCTCCTGCGCGCGATGGACCGGCTGATGCGCGGCGACGAGGCGCCGGGCCTGGCCGGGTTCCGGATCACCGATATCGCCTATCCGCCCTACTTCGTGCCCGAGACCACGACGCTCGACGACCAGATGCGCGAATTCCTGCGCCGCCACACGCACTTCGCGCTCGTCGTCGACGAATACGGCGCGCTGCAGGGTCTCATCACGCTCGAGGACATCCTCGAGGAGATCGTGGGCGAGATCACCGACGAGTTCGACGAGGAGGAAGCCCCGACGCTGCTGCCCGGCGCCGACGGCAGCTACCTGGTCGACGGGTCGATGACGATCCGCGATCTCAACCGTGCGACCGACTGGACCCTGCCCGATGACGAGGCGAACACCGTCGCGGGCCTCGTCATCCACGAGGCGCAGACCATCCCCGCCGTCGGCCAGCGCTTCAGCTTCCACGGCTTCCGCTTCGAGGTCGCGGCGCGCGAGAAGAACCGCCTGACGCAGCTGAAGATCCGGAAGCTCGGGTGAGCCTGACGATCGTCATCCCGGCGGCCGGGCTGTCGACGCGGATGCGCGGGGCCGACAAGCTTCTGCAGGAGATCGACGGGACGCCGATCCTGCGCGTCGTCGCGGCGCGGGCGGTGCAGGTTGCCCCCGTGCGGGTCGTGCTGCGTGCCGATCAGGATGCGCGGCGGCAGGCGCTCGACGGGCTGGACCTGGAGATTGTCGCGGTCGATGGAGAGGCCGAAATGTCCGCCTCGCTCCGCGCCGGGGTGGCGGGGCTGAAGGGGCCCGTGATGGTCGTTCTGCCCGACATGCCGGCGATCACGGCCGAGGACATGGCGACGCTTTCCGCGCTTTGGCAGGCCGGCGCCGCGCCGATCCTACGGGCGGCGACCGAGGACGGCCGTCCGGGACATCCGGTCATCCTGCCCCCTGACATGCTGAAGAAGATCGCGACGCTTCAGGGCGATCACGGCGCTGGCCCGCTGCTCAAGGCCGAGGCCGGGCGGACGGGGCTCTATCCCCTGCCCGGCAATCGCGCGCTCATCGATCTCGACACGCCCGAAGACTGGGCGGACTGGCGCGCGTCGAAGGTCTGAAGAACAAGTCGGCCGCGCCGACCTTTTCGGTGCGGCGCGGCCTCGTTGTCCTCGGTCCTGCCTGCATCGCCCGAGAGACCCGGTCCTTCCCCGGACCCATGGCCAAACCGGCAGCGGCGGACGCAGCAGACCCACCCCAGATGGGTCGCCTGTAAGATATCTATAGTCCGATAATCTCCCAAGGGCCGGATGCGACGACGCCGCATTTAGCGCGGCGCTGTGGCTCCGCCGCCATGCCTTGATCTGGTACCCGCGGTCGGACTCGAACCGACAAGCCTTGCGGCGGGGGATTTTGAACCCCCTTTACCGCTCCCCTAGGCACCCCCCGGCTTCCCTATGCACCCCCTTTTCGGTCTTGTTTTATTGGTCATGATTGCCTAGTAATCCCCTGCGCGCCCTCGGCTGCCCTAGCTCAAGTGGGTGCATATAGGGTGCATAATCGGTGCGCGGAGGCGATCAGATGACGACGAAAATCCGGTTCACGAAGACTTCGGTCCAGGCCCTGCAACCCGGCGAGAAACAGGTCCGCGTGTGGGACACGAGCCTGCGCGGGTTCGGGGTGCTGGTCTCCCCCGGCGGGGCAAAGAGCTACTTCCTGCAACGCAAGCTCCATGGCCGCAGCCTCCGCATTTCGATCGGTCGCGCCGACGACCTGTCAGCCGATCAGGCGCGCCGCAAGGCCGAGGAATACGTCGCGCAGATCGCGCAAGGGATCGACCCGATCGCCGAGGCTAAGGCGGCTCAGGCACGAGCTTTGACGCTCGCCGACGCCTTCGACATGTATGTCGACGCCCCAAAGAAGAAGGGCGGCGGTAGGGGCGGCCAAAAATCACCACAGACAATCCGCGACATTCGCAAGGCCGAGCGCCGGTTCTCCGATTGGCTTGCCCTGCCAGTGACGGAGATCACGGGCGACATGGTCCGCAAACGCCACGCCGAGCTCGCGAAGACAAGCCCCGCGCAGGCTAACCTCGCCTGCCGCTACCTGCGCGCCGCGTTCGGGCACATCATGGTCGACACCGACGACGATCCCGTGATCGCGCGGAACCCGGTCGACCGCCTTAACCGCGCCTCCGCATGGGCCGAGGTGAAGCCCCGGAAGCGTCACCTGCCCAACGACCGGATCGTGGATTGGATCGCGGCGGTGCAGGAGCAGCTCGCGGGCCTGCGACACGACAACGAAATCCGTGACGCGCTGATGTTCATGCTCCTGACCGGCTGCCGATTGGCAGAAGCGCTTGGCAACGAGAAGGACGCCTTCCAACCTCTCACCTGGCGCGACGTGGACCTCGACACCGGCACGATCACCTTTCGCCACACGAAGAACCGGCAAGAGCACGTTCTGCCTGTGGGGCGCCGCCTGCACGCGCTTCTGAAGGACCGCCGGCGGGTCTCGGGCCTCGCGGTCTTCTCCGACAAGGCCGACCGTGTGCCGAGCGACCTGCGCGCTGCATATCGCCGGATCGAGGGCGTCACCGGGCTATGGGTCACGGCGCACGATCTTCGCCGGAGCTTCGCCTCGACCGCGAACCGGATTGGCCTGCCGGGCTACACGGTCAAGCGGCTGATGAACCACATTTCCGGCGGCGACGTGACCGAGGGGTATATCACGGTCGGCCTCGACGACATGCGCCGGGCCATGCAGCGGATCGAGGATCACATGCTCACCCCGGCCCCGACCGAGAACGTGGTGTCGATCGCTGAGATTGCCAAAGGCAATTCCAGCGGGGTGGCGCGATGATCGCCCGCGACGTCTTCGGCGTCGTCTCCGAGAAGACGATCGAACTCGCGACCGAGCTGGCGCCCGACGACGCGGCGGCCCTCACAGAGCTGCGCGCGGCGCTCGACGAAGAGCTGCAGGCGCAGGGCTGGCCGCCGCTCGATGCCCGGATCACCGTCGCACCCGATGGGTCGTGGCGCATAACCGAGGACATGGCCGCCGACCTCGCGGGCGGTAACGTGTCCATCCCGCTCGGTCGCACCTACATCGAGCAGAACGCCGAGCCGCTCAAAGACGCATGGTTCCTCGCGCGTATGGCTGACCGCTGCATGCGCCTTCTTGACGGGCTGCGGCGCGATGACGTGACCACGGTCCTGCGCGACGCTTTCCAGCTCGGCGACGATCTACGCGAGCTTGAAATCCGGCAGAAGGCCCTGCGCGAGGCGACGCTCGGCGAGGCGCAGCTCAAGGCCTCTGCTCGCGGTACGGCGATCCGACGCGCGGGCAGCTTTGCCACAAAGCATGGCGCAGAAGCTCAACGCCGTGCGCATGAGCTGGCCACCAACAAGCCGCACTGGACGTGGTTCCAGACCCGGCAGGTATTGGGGCAGGAGTTCGGCGTTTCGCCCGAGACGATCAAGAAATTCGTCACGAACCCGAAGAAAGTCGGGTAACACCCCGGGACGTACCCGACCGCCGCTCGCTAGGCCTCTGTCATCGCACATTGATGGAGGCCGAAATGACCACCGACACCCCCACCGACGACCCGTTCGCGAGCATGGTCGCTATGCCGCGCCTGCTGACCCCACGCGAGGCAGCAGAGGCGCTCGGCAAATCCGAAAAATGGCTTGAAGCCGATCGGCACGCCGGGCCGTCGATCCCTTTCGTGCGGATCGGGCGAAGCGTCCGGTATCGCGCCGAGGTCATCCGCGACGTCGTGCTTCGGCACGAGGTCGAAGCCGTGACCCCGACCTGAAACGGAACCGCCCCCGGGTAGGCATCCGGGGGCGGCGGAGAAGCGGGTCACGAGGACAGACCCTGGCCCACGAAGATCGAGCAGATCGCAACGGCACCACAACCGCTTTGCAGGCAGGCAGATGACTAAACCCAAAATTTCGATCCCGCAACGCTTCCCGGCGATCTTCGAGCTCGCCCGAGACGAACAAAATTGGTTAATCTTCGCGATCGGCAAGCCCGACCCCGAGACCGGCAAGCGCGGCAAGCGCCCCATAGGCGACAAGCCCTATATCTGGATCAACCGGGACAAGGCCGCGCACATGACGCTGGCCCACGCGATGAAGTATCTCTCGCAAATCCCGAAGTTCTTCACCCTCGACGAGATCAACGAGCGGGCCGAGAAGCGCCGACAAGAGGCGATCGCGGCGGGCAAAAAGCCACCGCCGCCGATCGAGGTCGAAGCATATACGATCGGCTACTTCGCCCGGGAAGGATCGGCCCTCGTGGCGCTCGACTTCGATAACGTGGTCGGCCCCGATCGGTTCATCGACGATCTAGAGATCGGCGGCATGGTCGAGGAGACCGGGGCTTACGTCGAAATATCATCGAGCGGCACCGGCTTGCGGGTGTTCATGCCCCGGGCGGGAGGTGACGAGGCCCACCACGCCGGGGAGAAGCGCGACGCGGGCGGGTTCGTCTCCTCGAAGGGGAGCGCGTGTGCGATCACCTTCAACACGATCGCAGACGGCACCGAGCGGGATCAGCCGTTGTTCGATCTCATGGTCGAGCGCCGGGGGGCCGCACCGGACCATGAGGCGCCAGACACGGGCACGATCGAGGATCAGGTGCTGGATCACGGTCGCACCGAGTTCGAGACGTTCCGCGATATCGTGGCACACGTCGCGAACGACGCGCGGTTCGACGAGGTCGGCGACTGGATCGGGATGATCCGGGGGGCGAAGGAATATTTCGCGGTCGTGGACCCGGGGTGCCTCGATGAACTGCGCGAGCTTCTCGAAGAGTGGAGCGAGAGCCACCCGACGATCGAGCACGACGTCGACAAATTCAGCGAAGTTTGGAGCAGACGAACACCCTCAGGAGCGAAGACCGGGCTCGGGAGCTGGAAGCATTTCGCTCGCGAGGGCGGATGGACCCCGGGCGACGAGCGTCCTGTCGAGGCTGAGGAGGACGGCAGCCTTCCCGTGCCAGTCGGGATCGTCAGAACGAAGCAGGAGGCCAAGGCACGGTTCGTCTGGGCCGGGGATCGGCTGCGCGATCGCTTTGACCGGCGGTTTCTCGATCGTGGCAATGCCGGGCTTCTGAACACGGTGCAACGGGCCTTCGTGACCGAGAGCAAGGGCAAGGTGACGCCGTGGGCTGCCGACAAGGTGGTCGCGTATATGCGCACCTTTGGGACGGCCTTTGCGCGGGCCGAGCTCATGCCCGGCAAGCCCGAGGTGGTCGACGACGTGCTGAACCTCTGGCAGGCCTTCCCCGAGTTCCCAGAGGCCACCGAGGAGGACGTCGCTCTCTACCTTGAGCACGCCCGGCACCTCTTGGGCGAAGACGCTGAAACGTTCCTCGACTGGCTCGCGTTCGTACTTCAGCACCCTGGCGAAAAGGCCGGATTTGCGCCGGTGATCGTCGGTGGGCACGGCTTTGGCAAAGACACGCTCCTCGCGCCACTCGTGAAGGCCTTCGGACCCCATGCGCGGGCCAATCTGCGCCTCGCCGAGTTCGGCCATACACATAATGGGTGGATCGAAGACAAGCTACTCCTCGTGGTCAACGAGACGGCGCTCCTAGGCCGGGACAAGGCCGAGGTCGGCGAGACGCTCAAGACCTACATCGCCGCCCCGCCCGACACGATCCCATTGCGCTCGATGGGCCGGGACACGGTCGAGATCAAAAACCAGCTCAACATGGTCTTTGTCTCGAACCACATCGACGGCCTGCACATCGACCCCGGCGAGCGCCGCTATTGGGTCAAACGGGTCGAGGTCGAGGAGCCACCGCGCCCGGCCTACTTCGAGAAGCTCTGGGGATGGCTCGACGCCGGCGGTGCCGAGGCGGTCGCGGGCTACCTTATGAACCGCCCGCACACGCGCGTGCGCCCCCGGATGAACGCCCCGGCTAGCCCGGACCTGCGGGCGGCGATCGAGGGCGGGCTCCCGGCGTGTTCCGAGGCCGTACTTGACTTCGTGCAGAGCAAGCGGTGGGTCTCCACTAAGCAGATCAAGGCGCACCTCGCGCAAGTCGCTTTCGACGCCGACACGCGCCACCGGGTGCCGTCCGACAAGGCCGTCAATACCGTGCTCGCTCACGCCGGGTTCCGGCGGCTCGATCGCATCACCGTGGGAACCGGAGAGCGGAAGGAAAACCACGTCGTTTACGTGGTCCGAATGGGCTCCTCACCTTTGCGCGACGAAATCGCCTCTGCGCTGGCCGAAGGTGAGGAGGCGGTCGCCCGGTCCCAGCGGCTGCTCACCTTGGTAGGTGAGGCAGGCCCAAAAGGTGAGGCGGCCAAGTGACTGATCCTAAAGCATTGCCTCACCTTCCTCACCTTCCTCACCTTTTTTCTAGGTTCAGCCTAGGGGGGAAAAACAACACTGAAGAGGCCCAACACATAGGCTCAACTGCGCGTAGGCAAAAAGGTGAGGAAGGTGAGGAGCCGCTCGCCGCGATGGGGGCAATGGAACCCCGGAAAGGACCCGAAGCCATGGACGATCGAACGCACAAAAGACCTAACGAAGCCGAGAGCGAGGCTGCCCTTGCGCGGTTCTCGGAGAAGTGGGCCGGCCTTTTGCAGCACTATGACGAGCGCGGTCTCGTGGCCCTGCAATTCGTCATCGCCCGGCTGACCGCTGAGAAATTCGGGGCAGCGCAGGCGATCGAGGAGCTCCTCGAAATCGCCGAGACCATCGGGCGCGAGGCAGGGCTGCCGATCGAGCGCAGCAAGCCCCGGCCAAACTGAGGAGAAAAATCATGATGTCTGCACAACAAACCGACACCCTGAGCCGAGCCGACGACCTCGGCCAAGAGATCGCCGCGAAGGCCCAGGAGCTCGCCGATCTGATCGGCAAAGGCAAAGCCGCCGAGGAGCTCGTCGAGATCGCCAAGATCGTCCGAGGCGGGGGCATCGGCACCTATTCGTTCAAGCGTTGACCATGCGGGCCGCTCGTGAGATTCTCTGCGCACGCCTCGGCGAGTTCTCGTAGCCGCCGTGACATGACGCAGTCAGCCCCCGGGCGACCCGCAGTCTCGCGACCTCCAATACAGCTTTGAACTCAACGCATGAGGTGCGCCATGTCGGCTGACGACTTGCATCTAGGATTGCCGCTCGAAGCCCGCGCGACCGCCGCCGGGATCGTCGAGGGGTATGGCTCTGTTTTCGGGGTTCGGGACAGCTATGGCGACGTCGTCGTCAAAGGTGCTTTCGCCGAAAGCCTGAAGGCCCGCAAACCCGCGTTCCTCTTCGGCCACGATCAGAACCGCCCGATCGGGAAGTTCATCGAGATCGCCGAGGACGGCAAAGGGCTTCGGGTGAAGGGCCAGCTCAACACCCGCTCGAAAGAGGGGAGCGAGGCATTCGAGATGCTCCGTGCGGGCGATCTGGACGGCTTGTCGATCGGGTTTCGTGTCGCCAAAGGCGGTGCCTCGATCAACCACAAGACCGGCATTCGCACCCTCACCGAGCTCGATCTCTATGAGGTCAGCGCGGTCGCGATCCCGGCGAACGAAGACGCCCGGATCACGAGTGTGAAGTCGATCGGCTCAGCCACCGAGCTGCGCGACGCCCTCCGCGATCTCGGGGTGCCCTACCGGGCCGCGTCAAAGATCGTCGCGGGGGGATGGCCCATGCTCAAGGGCCTCGATCCCGCCGAGTTCGAACAATCCCGCCTCCGCGCCGCACGAAAAGCGGCCGAGAAGCGATCCCTGAAAGCAATCGCCGAGCTTCTCGGCGTGAAAGGAAACTAACATGGACACGATTGAACAAATTCGCGCCAAGCTCGACGAGATCAACAGCCGCGCCGAGCTGGCCGAGACGCTGCAAGGAGACCTCGACGAACTCTCGAAGAAGTTCGGCAAGTTCGAATTGCAGCAGGCCCGGGCCGCCGCTCGGGGCGGTGCTCACGACGGCATGACGCCGGAGCAACGCGAGCACGTCGACCTCTTCACCCGGCATCTGCGCCACCGCTCCGACGCGGGCGTGAAGGCCGAGCTGAAGGCGATCGAGCAGAAGACCGCCGCCGGGACGTCCGACGCCGCCGGTGGGGTGCTCGTGCCCGAAATCCTCCTCGGGCAGATGTTCGACGTCGCCAAGGACCTGACCGCGATGGCGCGCCTTGCGACCTCGGTGACGGTCTCATCGGGCGACGTAAAGTTTCCGATCAACCAGAACAACGCCTCCTCTGTGTGGGTCGGCGAGGGCTCCTCGCGCTCCGGCACCGACGAGCCGACGTTCATCGAGCGCAAGCCGACCTTCGGCACGGTCTACAGCTACGTGACCGCGACCGAGGAGCTCCTCGGCGACAGCGCGTTCGACGTTCAGGGGTGGCTGACACGTTCGGTGGGCGATGAGCTGGCCCTCGCAATCGGCACGTCGCTGATCGCAGGCAACGGATCGAACAAGCCGACCGGCATCCTGAACACGGCACCCGTCGCCGATCTCGACGCCTCGCCGCCGCCGGACGACGCCGCGCTTCTCTACGTGCCGACCGGCTTCGCTTCGTCGTTCGGTGAAGATCCCGCCGCAGGCGGGTCGCCTTCGCTCGATCCGATGGGGGTCTTCCATGACGCGATCTATTCGCTGAAGGCACAGGACCGCGCCGCGGCCACTTGGCTCATGAACTCGTCGACGGCCAAGGTCATCGCCAAGTGGCGCGACATGGACGGTCGGCAGCTCCTTCAGCCGAGCCTTCAGGCGGGCATGCCGGCGACCCTCCTCGGCTACCGCGTCGAGATCGACGAGGCGATGCCGGATATCGGGACGAACGCGCACCCGGTCCTCTTCGGCGATTTCCGCAAGGCCTACGTGTTCGCGCAGCACTCCTCGGGGATGCGGATCACCGTTGACGACAACATCACCACGCCGGGCTTCGTGAAAATCTACTACCGGACCCGCGTCGGTGGGATCATCGCGAACCAGCGCGCCGCCGTGGCGATTAAGTGCGCCGTGACCTGAGCTTAGCCACTACCTACCGGATCATGCCCAAAGCGCGCAGTTCGTCTTGAATGTGCTCTGGCAAATAGGCGTCCGCATTTTCGAGGTTAACCAAGATCGTATGTGCTACGAGGTTATTGCCGTCCATTGTGCCGTGCACCAGTGCTGGCTCTCCCAACCGGAAGTTGTCCGGCGGTACACCACGATACACCACGCTCAACTCGCCCTCGGCATCAGAAAGCGAGAAGCTAATGCCCGCACCAATATCGTGGACGATACTTTGAACGTTCCCTGCCACCACAATTTCACGGCGAGATCCCGATAGGTGTTCACCAACTTCACTGGGCAAGAAAACCAGAGTCTCTCGATCCTGTGCAGGAACCTGCAATCCAACAACCGATAGCAGGAGTGATAGCGAGCAGAACAACATACGCATGGGTTACTCCATTGGCTATTGCCATATATCCACGCAGTCGCAGACCGCTTGAAAATGCTACCGTTCTGGCACCTGCGTCCAGTTCATTGCGATCGCACCGCCTTGTCAGCGTCGTCAAAGCGCCTGGGCCGGGGCGGGTGTTCGGTCTTACAGTTGGTCCTGATGGGAACCGGCGGGCGGGAGCTTTGTTCTGTCCGTGCCAAAATAAGAAACAAGGATCAGGTCGTTTCCCTTAGGTGTTCGCTGATGTCACAGAGAACTCCGAGAATGAACGAGAAAGCGACTGCGAGAATTGCCCCGCCAAAGAGAACCTGCGATGACGCTCGCTCGGTGTCCGTCTCAGCATCGGAAACACCTATGATTCCCAAAAAGACGAAGACGACACCCCAGAGCAGGAGCCCCCAAGCGACAGATTTGCCCACGGTGGTAAACATTCCGGCCTCCACAGATGCTGCTTTGTCTTCCCGACTATGATCGACCTACCGACTGAAACAAACGGCATGGCCTCATAAGCATTCACAATCCGCTTGCAGTACCACCACCAGACATCCCCCTGGAGGAGCTACACGGGCATCTCGCCGACACTCACGAGTGGCTGGTGCGGACGCAAGTCAGGAGCTTTTGGCCGGCGTCTTCATGACCGAAAATATCTTTGAACTGCACCGACTGGCTCTAGACGTTAGAGATGGCCGTTTGCAGGCAGACAGTTGGAAGAGGCTTTGGATGATGTGCAACACACTTCAAGTTGAATCCGAATACTGCTGCATTATTTAACGAGTGCGTCGGCTGAGGGTTGTTGCTACGCAATTGTGGTGAGCTTGGTAGTAGCGTTCGTCAATCCGTATGGACGAACAAGACAACACCTCTGTTGGGTGTGCCGGTAAATCCCTGCCGGCAAACGCAAAACTAGGGTCCACCCAACCTGAGAGGGTTTCGGATGGACTTTGGCACCATAGCAGCTCTAGCCGACATGGTCGGAAATGCTGCGGCGGTCCTGACGTTGATCATGATGATCTTCACGTCAGGCTGAGGCCTCATGCAGCGAGAACGGAATGGGCCGCCCGCGCGGCCCTTTCCTCATTATTGCACACCCGATATCAAATACCTTTAGATATCTTACTGATGTTGCCGATGTCCGAACGCAAGGCGCCGAGCTACTGGATTTCCCTAATCGTCACAACCGGGCTTGCTTGGCTTGGCCTCGCTGGATTGGCCGACGCAATTGTGGAGTGGCAGACTTGGTTTGAGCAGGGCGTACTGATCCATTGGACCTCTGTGAAGGCTTGGATATCAGTGATGCTGTTCAGTTGGTTTCCATTTCACGTGCCACACTGGATCGTCGATTATTCCGTCGTTGGCGCTGTTGTGGCGGGATCGAAACCCAGACGAAAGTGGGTCGAACCCCCTGGTTTTCGTATGCGTTCGCTGCCGCTTAAGCATCAACTGGAGATCCACTGGTCGCGAATATGGCATGAGTTGTCGATCTATGCGTTTACTCTTGTTTGTTGGCCGCTCTTTTTGGCCTTCGTTGCCGTCATTCAACTTTTCAGAGTGCCGGAGAACCTATCCAAAGAAGCAAATTTCGTGCTCGAGGACGGTAGCCGACCACCTCCAATAGTTCTGACCCGCGATGAATTGAACGAAAGCCGACGGCGCCCTCTCCGCAGATTGCTTTGGCGGTTTCTCGGATTCATTCCATTTCTCTTCGTAACTTCAACGTTGCTTTATCGTTTTGGATGAATGACTTCGACACCCTGACTTACTGAACAAGAGACAGTGCCTACAAACTGCCTACAATGACATCACAGTAATACACTCGCAGTATACGGTGCTCTGTATGATCTTGTTATATATGAGAATTTTTTGCACCGACGGTAGGGTTCGAACCTACGACCAATTGATCAACAGCCAATGTGTGACCTTGCCGAAAGCTCTAAGAAGTCTCGGTCCTATGGTTCTGCTATCAGTCAGGTGTATATAGGGTGCATAACCCTTTCGGCGCATGGTGGCGTCAGTAACATATACAAACTAAGTCATTGATATTAATGAGTGGTACCCGCGGTCGGACTCGAACCGACAAGCCTTGCGGCGGGGGATTTTGAATCCCCTGCGTCTACCAATTCCGCCACGCGGGCCCGGAGCTTTCCGTATCCCCGGTCCCCGTCCCCGTCAATGAGCCTGACGCGGGTGGCTAGAACAGCACTCCGACGAGCCACAGGGTGATCGCCGGGAAGGCCACGAGGATGCAGACGCGGATGAGGTCGGAGGCCACGAAGGGCGCGACGCCGGCATAGGTCCGGACCATCGGAATGTCGCGCGCCATCGAGTTGATGATGAAAAGATTCATCCCCACCGGCGGCGTGATCAGCCCCACCTCGACCACGATCAGCGCGAGCACTCCGAACCAGATCGCGACCTCTTCGGGCGTCGTCATCCCGAGGAAGGACCAGTCGAGCGCGACGATGACCGGGTAGAAGATCGGGATCGTCAGCAGGATCATCGACAGGCTGTCCATCACGCAGCCGAAGATGAGGTAGGCGATCAGCATGATGACGAGCACGGTCAGCGGCGCATAGCCCGCATCCGTCACCCAGACCGCCAGCAGATCAGGCGCGCGGGTGACCGACAGGAAGCCGTTGAAGATCGCCGCGCCGAGCACGATGAAGAAGATCATCGCCGTCGCCTGCGCCGCCGAGAGGATGCTGTCGAAGAAGCCCTTGCGGTCGAGCCCGCCGGTGAAGAGCCCGTAAAGCCCGGTCGCGACCGCGCCCACCGCAGCGCCCTCGGTCGGGGTGAAGAGCGCCTGCACGCCGTCGATCGTCCAGTCCCAGTCGGCGGCGATCCCGCCCATGACGAGGCCGAAGATGACCACGACGGGCCAGATCTGCATCAGCGTCCGGAAGCGCTGCGCATAGGGCACCCGGTCGGCCTTGGACGCCGCGTCGGGCTTGATCCAGACATAGATCGCCACCGTGATCATGTAGCCAAGCGCCGCGAGGATGCCGGGCACGAGGGCCGCGACGAACATCTTCACGATGTTCTGCTCGGCGAGGATCGCGTAGATCACCAAGATGATCGACGGCGGGATCAGGATGCCGAGCGTGCCGCCGGCCGCAAGAACCCCGGTCGAGAGCGAATCCGAATAGCCGCGTTTGCGCATCTCGGGCAGGGCCACCTGCCCCATCGTCGAGGCTGTCGCGAGCGACGAGCCGCAGACCGCCCCGAACCCCGCGCAGGCGCCGACCGCGGCCATCGCCACGCCGCCGCGCCTGTGCCCGAGCCAGTCGGACGCTGCCTGGAACAGCGCGCCGGACATGCCGGACTTGGTCGCGAACTGCCCCATCAGCAGGAACAGCGGGACGATCGAGAGGTTGTAGTTCGAGAAGGTCGAATAAGTCAGCGATTTCAGCTGCGCCAGCATCGGCTCGGGCCCGCCGCGAACGATCCAGGTCCCGACGAAGCCGGTGACCGCCATGGCGACGCCGATCGGCACCCGCAGGAAGATCGCCACCAGCATCAGGATGAAGGCGACGATGGCAAGCTCGAGGCCGGTCATATCTCTTCGCTCCCGTGGATGGGCGCCGCGCCCCGGATCAGTTCGTTCAGCGACCGCCAGACGGTGTAGAGCGCGACGAGGAAGAACAGCAGCGCGCCGATGACGCTGAGGCCGTAGGGCACCCAGGCCGGGATCGAGAGCTCGTAGGAGGTCTCGGGGAAGAACGGGCGGGAGCCCATGCCGAGTGTCGCTCGCATCGCGTCCGAGCCGTAGGGAAACTTCTCGCCGAAGCCGAACCAGAGCTGGCGGGCGAGAATGAGGGCGCAAGCCGCGATCAGGATCTCGCCGACGAGGACGAAGAAATCCTGCAGCCGGACGGGAAACTGGTTCGTCAGGATGTCGACCGAGACATGTCCGCGGTTCAGCTGGCACCACGGCAGGAAGGCGAAGACAGCGATGGCGGTGCCCATCTCCACCAGTTCGTAATCGCCGCGGATCGGCCCGAAGAAGGCGATCCCGTCAAGCGCGCGGCCGATGATCGAGCAGACGACCATGATCGACAGAAGCGCGAGAAGCGCGCCGCCGGCCCAGGCCAGGAAGCGTGCGGCGCGGGTGATGAAGCGGCCCATGGCGGCCTCTTGCCGCGGAAGGATTCCCTCTGACATGCGCCTCCCCCGCGCCCGGTCCCGATCGGCGCCCTTCTGGGGCGGCGGGGCCGGCTTGGCAAGACCCCCGATCGCGGGGGGTGCGTGCCGGCCGGGCGATCATCGGACCGCCCGGCCGAAAGCCGCCTTACATGGCGGTGTCGTACTCTTCGACCAGCGCCCGGGCGCGGTCGACCATCTCCTGTCCGGGCAGGCCGAGGCCGTTCATCTCCTCGATCCAGCCGGCGATCACCTCGTCACCCATGCCCTGGATGATGGCGCGCTGGTCGTCGGCCAGCGTGGTGATCGAGTTACCGCGGGCGGTAATCGCCTCGAACGCAAGATCGTCGCCGTGGTCCATCGCGGCCCCGGCGGCGGCCGAAGTCTCGATGCCGGAATTGGCGTCGATGATCGCGCGGAGATCGTCGGGCAGGCCCTCGTAGACAGCCTTGTTCATGCCCCAGATGAAGGTCGTGTTGTACATCGACCGGTCACCGCCGATCTCGAGGTGGTTGGTCGCCAGTTCCTCGACGCGGAGCGACGGAACGACCTCCCACGGGATCACGCCACCCTGCACGACACCGCGGCTCAGCGCCTCGGGGAAGGCCGGGACCGGCATGCCGACGGGGGTGACGCCCATCCGCTCGAGCAGAGCGTTGGCCATCCGGGACGGGCCGCGAAGCTGCAGGCCGTCGAAGTCGTCCACGCTGTCGATCGAGACGCCGGCCGTGTGCACCACGCCCGGACCGTGCACGTGCACGGCGATGACGTGGATGTCGGCGAAGCGCTCTGGGATCAGGTATTCCTCGGCGAAGTCCCAGAAGGCGCGGCTCGAATCCTCGGCGTTGAGCGAGGTCATGAACGGCAGTTCGAAGGTTTCAGCCTCGGGGAAGCGACCCGGCGTATAGGCCGGCAGCGCCCAACCGCAGTCGATCACGCCGTCGCGGATCTGGTCGTACAGCGCCGGCGGAGCGCCTCCGAGCTGCATGGCGGGATAGAGCTCGACGTCGATCCGGCCGCCGGACTGCTCCTCGATGGCCGCCGCCCACGGCTCCATGAAGAACTGCGGCACCGAACCCGTCGGCGGCAGGAAGTGCTGGCAGCGCAGCGTCACCTCGGCCTGGGCCGAAGCCGCAGCCGGGGCAAGCGCCGCCAGGGCCAGCGCCGCCGCGGCGGTCGCAAGTGATTTCGTCATGTCGTCCTCCCTTTGTGCCGGTCCTGCACGGGCCGGCATTTATCGATGCCTCCATCCTTTCCATGGTGCGGGGATTTTCAAGGGCTTTCACAGCGCCGGGGCCGGTCTTGACGCCCTTTCGGCGATGCGTCATGCCGCAACTGCAAAGCGATCCGGAGGGCCCGATGCTGCGCCGCTTGTACGACTGGACGCTCGGGCTGGCCGGGCATCGCCATGCGCTCTGGGCGCTGGCGATCATCAGTTTCGCGGAAAGCTCGATCTTCCCGATTCCACCCGATCTCCTGATGATCCCGATGATCCTCGCGCGTCCGAACCGCGCCTTCCTGATCGCGACCGTCTGCCTCGTCGCCTCCGTCATCGGCGGTCTGGCCGGTTACGCCATCGGCTACTTCGCCTTCGAGGAGGTCGGCCGTCCGATCCTCGAATCCCTCGGCAAGATCGACCGGATCGAGGAGTTCAACCAGCGCTTCAACGATTTCGGCTTCTGGCCGGTGCTGATCGCGGGTCTTACGCCCTTTCCCTACAAGGTCATCACGATCATGTCGGGCTGGACGGCGCTGCCGCTCGGCACGTTCATGGTCACGTCCATCATCGCGCGTGGCCTGCGGTTCTTCATCATCGCCGGTCTTCTGTGGCGCTTCGGCGAGCCGATCCGCGACTTCATCGAGAAGCGGCTCGGCCTCGTCTTCATCGCCTTCATCGTGCTGCTTCTCGGCGGCTTCTACGTCCTGAGGTTCCTGTGACCCGTCGCATGCTCATCATCCTCGCCGGGCTCGGCTCGGCCGTCATCCTCGGCACCGCGTTCGGCTTCCAGTATATCGGCGGGCTCGCCCCCTGCGCGCTGTGTCTCTGGCAGCGCTGGCCGCACGCCATCGCCATCCTGCTCGGCGCGATCGGGGCCGTCGTGCCCCACCGGCTGATCGCCGGCCTCGGCGCGCTGTCGATGCTGACCGATGCCGGCATCGCGCTTTACCACACCGGGATCGAGCGTGACTGGTGGGAGGGTCCGTCGACCTGTACCAGTGGCGGCAACGCGCTGTCGGGGCTTGGCGGCGACGACCTGCTGTCGATGGACGGGCCGACCGGGGTCGTCATGTGCGACGTCGTCGCCTGGGAGATGTGGGGACTGTCGATGGCCAGTTGGAACGGCATCGCCTGCCTGATCCTCGCCGGCATCTGGATCGCGGCGCTCACGCGCGGGTCTGAAGCAAGAGGTTAGTCTCGCTCATCTCGATCCCGTCGATCCGGCGCAGCTCGAACAGCGCGCGGTCTAGATCGGACAGTGTCGCGGTCCCCAGTTCGGCGATCAGGTCCCACTTGCCATTGGTCGAATGGACCCGCGTGACCGCCGGATGGCCGAGCAGCCGGTGCATGACCCGTTCGGTCCCAGGTCCGGAAATCGCCAGCATCATCAGACCGCGCACCGGTGCCTCGGCCGTGTCGCCGGCCGTCAGGACGGTGAAGCCCGTGATGACACCCGAGGCGCGCATCCGTTCCATCCGGGCCCGGATCGTCGCGCGTGAGACGTTCAGCGCCCCCGCCAGTTCCGACAGGCTGGCGCGGCCGTCACGGCGGAGGCGGGAGAGAAGGGCCTGATCGAGATCGTCCATTTCGGCAGCCTTGTTTGTCATTTCGGACAGTCGAGCACCGAAACAGTCAAAATGCCAGCCATTTCCACCTCCGGATCGGACTAGGCTCCGCGCGACTCGTATTCCGGAGGCCTTCCCATGACCCCCATTCTTCTGATCGGCGCACCGGTCGACAGCGGCAAGCGGCGGCGCGGCTGCCTGATGGGCCCCGATGCGCTGCGCGTCGCCGGGCTGGCAGATGCTCTCGCCTATCTCGGCCTGTCGGTCGAGGACCGGGGCGACGTCGCGCCCCTGCCCCTGCCCGACCTCGACAGTCCGGCCCACCTGCACGCGCTGGCCGAGACCATCGCCTGGACCGGCGCGCTGGCGCAGGCGGCGGAGGCCGCGATGGCCGATGGCCTGCCGGTCTTCCTCGGCGGCGATCACAGCCTGTCGCTCGGCACCGCGGCGGGCGTCGCCGCCCATGCCGCCAAGGCCGGCCGTCCGCAATTCCTGCTCTGGCTCGACGCCCATGCCGACTACCACACGCCGCGCACGACCCAGTCGGGCAACCTTCACGGCACGCCGGTCGCCTATGTCACCGGCCGCGACGGCTTCGATGGCTTCCCGGACCTCGCCGCCCCGATCCCGGCCGAGAACACCTGCTTCATCGGCCTTCGCTCCGTCGATCCGGAGGAGCGCGCGGCGCTCGCCACCGGTGCCTTCGGCCTCCACGACATGCGCACTATCGACGAGAGCGGCATCGCCGCCCCGGTCCGGGCCTTCCTCGACCGGGTCGCGGCCGCGGGCGGCGCGCTGCACGTCTCGCTCGATGTCGATTTCCTCGACCCCGAGATCGCGCCCGCGGTGGGAACCACCGTCCCGGGCGGCGCGAGCTTCCGCGAGGCGCATCTGGTGATGGAGCTTCTGTCCGATTCCGGCCTCGTTACCTCGCTCGACCTGGTCGAACTGAACCCCTTCCTCGACGAGCGTGGGCGCACCGCCTCGCTTCTCGTCGATCTCACGGCGTCGCTGATGGGCAAGCGCATCTTCGACCGCCCGACGCGGGAGTATGCCGCATGACCCTGCCCGCCCCCTCCGCCCGCGCCTTCGTGCCCTTCGTCTCGGTCGAGAACATGATGCGCCTGATCCACCAGGTCGGGCTCGAGCCGATGCTGATCGGCCTGACCGACGCGATCGAGGATGCGTTCCGCCGCTGGCCCGCCTTCGACAAGACGCCCCGCGTGGCGGCGCATTCGACCGAGGGCGTGATCGAGCTGATGCCGACCTCGGACGGTATTCACTACGCGTTCAAATACGTGAACGGGCATCCGAAGAACATGAAGGAGGGTCTTCAGACCGTCACCGCCTTCGGCCTTCTTGCCGATGTCGATACCGGCTACCCGATCCTTCTGTCCGAAATGACGATGCTGACGGCGCTCCGCACCGCGGCGACCTCGGCCATGGCCGCCCGGCACCTCGCGCCGAAAGATGCCCGCGTCATGGCGATGATCGGCAATGGCGCGCAGTCGGAATTCCAGTGCCTCGCCTTCAAGGCGGTCCTCGGCATCGACACGATCCGCGCCTACGACATCGACCCGGCCGCGACGCGGAAGATGGTCGGCAACCTCGCCGGCAGCGGACTGACCGTGATCCCCTGCGCCAGCCCCGAGGAGGCCGTCGAGGGCGCGCAGATCGTGACCACCTGCACCGCCGACAAGCAATACGCGACGATCCTGACCGACAACATGGTCGGCAGCGCGGTCCACATCAACGCGATCGGCGGCGACTGCCCCGGCAAGACCGAGCTTCACCGCGACATCCTGCTGCGTTCGCGCATCTTCGTTGAATATCCCGACCAGACCCGCGTCGAGGGCGAGATCCAGCAGCTCGACCCCGATCACCCGGTGACTGAGCTCTGGCAGGTCGTGACCGGCGCGGCCGAAGGGCGCCAGAGCCAGGGCGAGATCACGCTGTTCGACAGCGTGGGTTTCGCGGTCGAGGATCATGCCGCGCTGATGTTCGTGCGGGAAAAGCTGCACGCGACCGATCTTTACGACCGGCTCGACCTGCTGGCCGATCCCGACGATCCGCGCGATCTGTTCGGTATGCTGGTCCGCGCTACTCCGGCACGGTGACCCAACAGAAGAACGTGGATCCGGTGTCGCGGCAGTCGGTGTAAAGCCGGAACTGGCCGTCCTGCCAGCGCACCGGCACGTCCAGTCCCTCCCACTCGACCTCGGTGTCACCGCAGACCCGGCGCACATTGACCACCCGCGTCTCGGCGCTGCGCCGCCCGGCGATCCAGTCGCCGGGTTGGGTCAGCATGTCATTGGCGCAGGCATCGCTGGCCAGGAATCCGGTGCTCCGAAACGAGCTCGGCACGGTCTGGGCTTCGGCCGCCACAGGCAGCGTCAGAAGCGCGGCGAGAAACAGTCGCGTCATGGAAAAAACCTCCAACATGGCACTCGTCCACCAGGATCAGAGTGCCATGCGACGCGCCCCCGCGTCCACCGGTCTCAGTGGTACTTGAATTCTCCGACCACCTGCCGCCATTCGCCGGGCGAGATCATCTTGCGATGGGTGAACCGCACGGAATGAAGCGGTCCCTCGATCTCATCACGCCAGAATTCGATGAACTTGAAGAGCCGCGGATAGTCCGGCGCCAGGTCGTAATCCTGCCAGACGAAACTGTTCAGCACGTTCCGGTAATCCGGCATCCGGTAGAACATTTCCGCGGTCGTGAGCCCGTATCCCCTGAGCATCAGCTCGGTCTCGGAATTCGGGGTCTTATGATCGATAGTCATCGCTCACCTCACCATTACAAGCCCCTTCCGACTCAACACTCTGGCACGGTCGGATTAAGTTTCAACAAAAACAGTATGTTGGCAGTCACGTCCGGTGGCTGCCAGCGCAGCGCGGCCACAATCCTTGAACCCCAGATAAGGTTGAAGCTATACTGCGGCACAACTAGATATAGGCAGACGAGCAAGGCGGCACATCCACGTGAGCGACACGCCAGAACCCCCTGAGAACATTGACGAAACTGGGCCGGAGCCACCGCGCCCGTCCGGTCCCTCGATCGACATCTCAAAGGAAATGAAGACGAGCTTCATCGACTACGCGATGAGCGTCATCATTTCGCGCGCGATTCCGGACCTGCGCGACGGCCTGAAGCCGGTGCACCGGCGCATCCTGTTCTCGATGCACGAGACCAATAACACCCACGAAAAGGCCTACCGGAAATCGGCCCGGCCCGTGGGCGACGTGATGGGCCAGTACCACCCGCACGGCGACAGCGCGATCTACGATGCGCTGGTGCGGATGGCGCAGCCGTTCTCGATGTCGCTGCCGCTTCTGGACGGTCAGGGCAACTTCGGGTCCATGGACGGGGACAACCCCGCTGCCATGCGCTACACCGAGGTCCGGATGGCGCCACCGGCGGCCTATCTGCTCGCGGATATCGACAAGGACACGGTCGATTTCCAGGACAACTACGACGGCAAGCAGCAGGAACCCACGGTTCTTCCCGCGCGGTTCCCGAACATGCTGGTCAACGGCGCGGGCGGCATCGCCGTCGGCATGGCCACGAATATCCCGCCGCACAACCTGGGCGAAGTCATCGATGCCTGCCTCGCGCTGATCGACAATCCCGACATGTCGTCGGAGGAGCTGATCGAATACGTCCCGGCCCCAGATTTCCCGACCGGCGGCATCATTCTTGGCCGGTCCGGCGCGCGGAAGGCCTATCTCGAAGGCCGCGGCAGCGTCATCATCCGGGCCAAGACCCGGGTCGAGGAAGTGCGCAAGGACCGCTACGCCATCGTCCTCGACGAGATACCGTTCCAGGTGAACAAGGCCTCGATGATCGAACGCATCGCGGATCTGGTGCGCGAGAAGAAGATCGAGGGCATCTCCGGCGTGGCGGACGAATCCGACCGCGTCGGCGTGCGCGTGGTGATCGAGCTCAAGCGCGACGCGACGGCCGAAGTGGTGCTGAACCAGCTCTTCCGCTTCACCCAGATGCAGACCTCGTTCGGCTGCAACATGCTGGCGCTGAACGGCGGCCGGCCCGAGCAGCTGACGCTGCGCGGCTTCCTGACCGCCTTCGTCGATTTCCGCGAAGAGGTCGTCGCCCGCCGCACCGCGTTCGAACTGCGCAAAGCCCGGGAACGCGCGCATGTGCTGTGCGGTCTCGCTGTTGCCGTGTCCAACGTGGACGAAGTGGTCGCCACGATCCGCGCCTCGGCCGATGCCGCGGAAGCGCGCGAGAAACTGATGGAGCGCCGCTGGCCGGCCGCCGACATCGCCGCCTATATCCGGCTGATCGACGACCCGACCCACACGATGAACGACGACGGGACCTACAACCTGTCCGAAACCCAGGCCCGGGCCATCCTCGACCTCAGGCTGCAGCGCCTGACGCAGATCGGGGTGAAGGAAGTCACCGACGAGCTCGAGGAACTCGCCGCCAAGATCAAGGACTACCTCGACATTCTCGCCAGCCGCGACCGCATCCTCGCGATCATTCGCGACGAACTGGCCGAGGTGCGCGAGAAATTCGCCGTCCCGCGCCGCACCGAGATCGTCGACTGGTCCGGCGACATGGAAGACGAGGACCTGATCGAGCGCGAGGACATGGTCGTGACGGTCACCCAGGGCGGCTACATCAAGCGCACGCCGCTGCAGGAATTCCGGTCGCAGAAGCGCGGCGGAAAGGGCCTGTCGGGCGGCGCGATGAAGGAAGACGACGTGGTGACGAACCTCTTCGTCGCCAACACCCACACGCCGCTTCTCGTCTTCACCACGAACGGCATGGTCTACAAGCTGAAGACCTGGCGCCTGCCGCAGGGCGGACGCACGTCGCGTGGCAAGGCGCTGGTGAACATCCTGCCGATCGAGGTCGGCACCGGGCTTGCCGCCGTCATGCCGGTCGACCGGGACGAGACGGAATGGGACGAGCTGCAGATCGTCTTCGCCACCTCGGCGGGCGACGTGCGGCGCAACCAGTTGGGCGATTTCACAAACGTCATGCGGAACGGCAAGATCGCGATGAAACTGCCGGAAGACGGATCGGTCAGCCTCGTGAACGCGCGCATCTGCTCCGAGGATGACGACGTGATGCTGGTGACGAATTCCGGCCGCGCGATCCGTTTCCCGACGACCGATGTGCGCGTCTTCAAGGGCCGCGATTCCACCGGCGTGCGCGGCATCCGCCTGAACGACGGCGACCGCGTCGTGTCGATGGCCGTCATCCGGCACTTCGAGGCGACGGCAGAGGAGCGCGCCGCCTATCTCAAGCAGCGCCGCCTGATGGCCGGCACGCCGGAGGAAGAGGTCGAGGATGACGACGAGGACAGCGTCACGGCCGGTCAGCTCTCGACCGAGCGCTACGCCGAGATGTCGGCGGCCGAGGACCTGATCCTGACGATCACGGCCGGCGGTCTCGGCAAGCTGTCCTCCTCGCACGACTATCCGGTACGCGGGCGCGGCGGCATGGGCGTCGCGGCGATCGACAAGGCCATGCGCGGCGGCGCCATCGTCGCGGCCTTCCCTGTTACGCTCGACGACCAGATCATGCTCGCCACCTCGAACGGGCAATCGATCCGCGTGCCGGTCGATGGTATCTCGTTCCGCTCGCGGTCGGCCGGCGGCGTGAAGGTGTTCAACACCGCCTCGGGCGAGGAAGTCGTCTCGGTCGCCTGGATCGCCGATCAGGATGAGGACGGCGCGGAAGACGCCTGACCGATTGTGCGCCCGGCCGATTGTTCCGGCCGGGCGCACGTTCCGGCGGCACAACCGCAGATAGTTATCGCGGCAAACTTTCCGCAAAGCGTCCACAAAGCTGCCCTAATTGCTCGTGCATGGTTAACGGTGCGGCTAATTGTGCGCCTGTATTCGAGTCTTCTTTCCAGTCCAGCGCCGCGAGACGGAGGACAGATCCGATGCAAGAGACCAATTCCGGTCACGCCAGGATGAGCGAAACCGCCCGCAGCCTGTTGCGGGTCCTCGTCGCGTCGTACTTCATCGTCGTCGCCCTGGGCTTTGTGCCCGGCACCGACTTCACCGTTCTCGAACATCTCGGCGGCCCATCGATCATCGTCGGCATCGTCATCTCCGCGCTCGTCTTCGGACTGGCCTTCATGGTGATGATCGGCGCCTACACCCGTCTCTGCGCTCTGCTCCTTGGCCTGATGACCGTGTTCGCCGCCTTCCTCGGCCTTGCGCACCCCGGGGCATCGCTCGACATCGGGGCCTTCTGGCGCGACCTCGCGCTGATCGCCGCGCTGATGCTGACCTATGCCGATCCGGCGCCCGCTCAGCCGACGACCGGCGATACCGGCGGACGCAGCGCGTCCCGCCCCGCAGCGCCCGAGGCACGCGCCGCCCGTCCGAAACCCGCCATGCCACTCTTCGCCTCGGCCCGCGCCCGCGCCGCGATGCGCCGCCAGACGACCGAGGCCGTGACCGACCTCGCCTCGGTCCGGGCGCAGATGCCGCGTCAGGTCGATCTGCGCGCGCCGCTCGAACAGCGCCAGATCGAAGAAATTTTCGAAGAAGACCGCGCGATGGTGTCCGGCAACTGATCTTGTCCTGACCGGCCCGGTCGCGCTATGCCGCGCCCATGGCAGAGCTTCACATCATCGGTGGCGGCATGGCCGGGTCCGAGGCCGCATGGCAGGCGGCCGAGGCCGGCACGCAGGTCGTCCTGCACGAGATGCGGCCCGAGGTCGGCACCTTCGCCCACCGCACCGGCAACCTGGCCGAGATGGTCTGCACGAATTCCTTCCGCTCGGACGATGATACGGAAAACGCCGTCGGTCTCCTGCACTGGGAAATGCGCGCCGCGGGCTCGCTCATCATGGAGATGGCGGACGCCCATCGCCTGCCCGCGGGCGGCGCGCTGGCCGTCGACCGCGACCCCTTCGCCGAAGCCGTGACCGCGCGCCTCCGCGCCCATCCCAACATCCGGATCGAGACGGGCGAGATCACCGCCCTGCCCGATCAGCCCGCGATCATCGCCACCGGCCCGCTCACCTCCGGCAAGCTGGCCGAGGCCATCGCCGCCGAGACAGGCCAGACCAGCCTCGCCTTCTTCGACGCCATCGCGCCCATCGTCCATGCCGACACGATCGACATGGATATCGCCTGGGCGCAGTCGCGCTACGACAAGGGCGAAACCGAGGAAGAGCAGAAGGCCTATCTGAACTGCCCGATGACGCGGGACCAGTACGAAGCCTTCATCGACGCTCTGCTCGCCGCCGACAAGACCGAGTTTCGCGAGGGCGAGACGGCGCAGTATTTCGACGGCTGCCTGCCGATCGAAGTCATGGCCGAGCGCGGTCGCGAGACCCTGCGCCACGGGCCGATGAAGCCCGTCGGCCTGACCAATCCGCACGATCCGACCGTGAAACCCTGGGCCGTCGTGCAGCTTCGCCGCGACAACGCGCTCGGCACGCTCTACAACATCGTCGGCTTTCAGACGAAGATGAAGTACGGCGCGCAAACCGATGTTTTCCGGATGATTCCGGGGCTGCAGGACGCCTCCTTCGCCCGGCTCGGCGGCATCCACCGCAACACCTTCATCAACTCGCCCACGCTGATCGACGACCAGCTCCGCCTCCGGTCGAGGCCGCATATCCGCTTCGCCGGCCAGATCACCGGGGTCGAGGGCTATGTCGAATCCGCCGCGATGGGCCTGCTGGCCGGCCGCCTCGCCGCCGCGGAACTGGCCGGCACACCGCGCCCGACCGCGCCTGCCGACAGCGCCATGGGGGCGCTCGTCCACCACATCACCGGCGGAGCCGAGGCGAAGACCTTCCAGCCGATGAACGTGAATTTCGGCCTGTTCCGCCCGGTCGAGGGCCTGAAGCAGGGCCGCCGTGGCCGCCGCGACCGATACCGAGCCTATACCGACCGGGCCAAGGCCGCCTGGCTCGACTGGCTCGGCCACCGCGCCGCCGCCGAATGATCTTTGCGCCGACGGGCCCGCGCTGGTAGCGTGGCGCCATGGCTGAAAATTTCCTCGACAAGGTCTACCAGACCACCGGCAACGACGCGCAGCAGAAGCTCTACGACGACTGGGCCAACACCTACGAGGCCGAGGTCGGCGGCGCCGGCTACGCCACGCCGACGCGCATTGCCGCCGCGCTGGCTTCGCACACGCCCGAGCCCGAACGCGCCCTGCCGCTCCTCGATTTCGGCTGCGGCACCGGTCTCGGCGGCGCAGCGCTGGCGGCTCAGGGTTTCACCACGCTCGACGGCTGCGACCTGAGCGAGGGAATGATGGCGCAGGCCCGTGCGCGCGGCCTCTACCGCACTCTCTTCGCCACCGATGGCAGCCCGCCCGACGCCGACATGGTCTCGGGCTATTCCGCCGTCACCGCGATAGGCGTCATCTCGGCCGGGGCCGCGCCCGCTGCGATCCTGCCCGCCATCTTCGACGGCCTCCAGCCCGGCGCCCGGTTCGCCTTCTCATATAATGGCCACACGCTCGACGATGCGGAATACATGGACACGCTCGCCGCCGTGCTCGCCCGCGAAGACGCCACGCTCGCCTTCTCCGAGGACGGCCCGCACCTGCCCGGACGCGACCTGATCTCGCGCGTGATGGTGATCCGGAAGGGATGAGGACCCGCTTCGCGCCGTCGCCGACGGGGCCGCTCCATCTCGGTCACGCCTTCTCGGCACTCACGGCCTGGGACATGGCGCAGGCGGCGCAGGGCACATTCCTGCTCCGCATCGAGGATATCGACCGGGAGCGGTCAAAGCCCGAATGGGAAGTGCTCATTTACGAAGACCTCGCCTGGCTCGGCCTGACCTGGCCCGAACCGGTCATGCGCCAGTCCGGGCGGATGGAGGCCTATCGCGCCGCGCTCCAGGCGCTCTGGGATCGCGGCCTGCTCTATCCCTGCACCTGTTCGCGCGCCGATATCCGCGCCGCCCTCTCCGCCCCGCAGGAAGGCGTCGCGCCGCCCATCGGCCCGGACGGGCCGGTCTATCCCGGCACCTGCAAGCACCGGACCGAGTATCGCGGTCTGACGACCGTGCCATCCGACATGGCGCTGCGCCTGCACGCCGATCGCGCGCTCGAAGCGGCGGGCGATCTTGTCTTCACCGAAGACGGCCGGGGCCCGGACGGTCAGCATGGCGAGGTGGCCATGACGCCTACCGACTTCCTTGCCGGCATCGGCGATATCGTCGTCGCCCGCCCCGGCTTCGGCACCTCTTACCACCTCTCGGTCACCGTCGATGACGCGGCGCAGGACATCACTCATGTCGTCCGCGGACAGGATCTGTTCGAAGCGACGATGATCCATGTCCTGCTCCAGCGCCTCCTCGACCTGCCGACGCCGCTCTACCATCACCACCGGCTGATCCGGGACGAGGCCGGCAAGCGGCTTGCCAAGCGGGACGATGCCCGCGCGATCCGCACCTATCGCGACGACGGCGTCAGCCCCGCCGGCGTCCGCACACTGGTCGGCCTCTGAGCCTTCTTTGCTTGCCCAAATACTCTCGGGGGTGAATGCGGCGACAGCCGCAGAGGGGGCGGACAGCCCCCTACGCTTCCGGCGCCATCAGCTCGACTTCGGCCCCGTCGCGTACCGCGGTGTAAAAGCACACATGTCGGTTCGTGTGGCAGGCCGGCCCGGTCTGGCGGACGAGCACGAGCAGGCAGTCCCGGTCGCAATCAATGCGCAGTTCGACCAGCTCCTGCACATGGCCGCTGGTCTCTCCCTTGACCCAGAACTGCCCCCGCGACCGCGACCAGTAGGTCACGCGCCCCGTCTCCAGCGTCCGGGCGACGGCCTGCGCGTTCATCCAGGCGAGCATCAGGACCTCGCCGGTCTCCGCCTCCTGGGCGATCACCGGCAGAAGGCCGTCGGCGTTGTAGTTCAACGTTTCGGGATCGAAGGTCATGTCCCGCCCCTTTGCAAACCGCGACCGCGCCGCTACCTATGTGGTCAGTCCCGTGAAGGCAACGCCATGTCTACCGACGCCGATCTGATCAAGCTCTATTCCAAGCGCATTCTCGCGCTCGCCGCCGACATTCCGCATCTCGGCCGGCTGGAGGATCCGCAGGTCAGTGTGCGCAAGCGCGCCCCGCTCTGCGGCTCGACGGTGACGGTGGATCTCGATGTCGAGGACGGGAAGATCACGCGCTTCGGGCAGGACGTGAAGGCCTGCGCGCTCGGCCAGGCCTCGGCCTCGCTCATGGCCGCGCATGCGATCGGCCGCACCCGGGCCGAGATCGAGGAAGGCCGCGATGCTCTCCGCGCCATGCTGAAAGGCGACGGCGATGGCCCGGGCGCCCCGTGGGACGGCTATGACGTGCTGATCCCCGCGCGCGACTACCGCAACCGCCACGCCTCGATCCTGCTGGCCTTCGAGGCGACCGCCGAGGCGATGGAAGAGGCCGAAAAGGCCGCCTGCGCCTGATCCCCTGACCTAACAAGAAAAAGCCGCCGCGCTCCGGGACGGGAGGCGGCGGCAGGTGCGTGTCACATGGCCAGGTCCGGGCATCGGCAGGCAGTCCGATGCGCGGTGGTGTCGGGGGACAGGCGTGCCTATGGGGCAAACACGCCGTGTTCCTGGCAGGACCGCAGGCAGAGGGTCAGACGAGACCCGGCAGGTTCAGAACGAAAAGGGTCAGGGCGGCAAGCGCGAGAACGCCGGCGAAATCGGCGATGATCGTGCGGCGGGACCGGCGGAGCGTCTCAAGGGACTGGGAAATCATGGCGTCTTCCTCGGGGCAGGCAGTTTTGTTGACGTTTTGTTCTCATATCCCGCCCGCGGAGGCAAGAACTTTTTAAGAACATTCGTGAACGAAGCAGGATTTCAGGCTCAAGCCACTGAAATCAAACGGATCGCCTTGTCGCGTTCCAGCAGCCACAGCAGAACCCGCGCCGCCTGCCCCCGACCGCCTTCCAGCTCCGGGTCGAGCGCGAGAAGCGCACGCGCATCGGACTGCGCCAGCGCGGCCAGCCCCGCCTGATTTTCGAGATCGGCGATGCGGAACTTCGGCAGGCCGGATTGCGCCGTGCCGATCAGATCGCCCGCACCGCGGATGGCCAGGTCCTCCTCGGCGATCCGGAACCCGTCCTCGGTTTCGCGCAGAATGGTCAGCCGCCGTTCCGCCGTGGGCCCAAGCGGCGGGCGGTAGAGCAGAAGGCAGGTTGATTGCGCCGACCCGCGTCCGACCCTGCCGCGCAACTGGTGCAACTGGGCGAGACCGAAGATCTCCGCCTGTTCGATCACCATGATCGACGCGTTCGGCACGTCGACGCCAACCTCGATAACGGTCGTCGCCACAAGGACGCGAGTGTCGCCGCGCACGAAGGCCTCCATCGCGGCCGTCTTCTCGGCCGGGGGCATCTGCCCGTGGACGAGGCCCACCACGCCCTCGCCGAGCGCCGCGCGCAGCATACGGAACCGTTCCTCCGCTGCGGTGGCCTCCATCACCTCGGATTCCTCGACCAGCGGGCAGACCCAGTAGGCCTGCCGCCCCTCCCCGACCGCCGCCCGGAGCCGCCCGATGACGTCGTCGGTCCGGCTCATCGGCACGAGCGCCGTGGTGATCGGCTTCCGCCCCGGCGGCTTCTCGTCAAGGATCGACACGTCCATGTCGCCGTATTGCGACAGGCTGAGAGTGCGCGGGATCGGCGTCGCGGTCATCACCAGGACATCGGGCGCGAGGCCCTTGGCGCTCAGCTTCACCCGTTCCCGGACGCCGAACCGGTGCTGTTCGTCGACCACGGCAAGCCGCAGATCGTGGAAGGCGACGCCGTCCTGAATCACTGCGTGGGTGCCGACGAGGATGCCGATGTCGCCCGCCTTCAGCGCCTCGAGCGTTTCCCGCCGCTCCGCCGCCCGGTCGTTCCCGGTCAGAACCGCGATGCGCACCCCGGCGGCCTCGGCCAGCGGCTTCAGCCCGGCGTAATGCTGACCGGCAAGGATCGTCGTCGGCGCCATCATCACGCCCTGCCCGCCGGCTTCGACCGCGATCAGAAGCGCCATCAGCGCGACGAGGGTCTTGCCAGCGCCCACATCGCCCTGAAGCAGCCGGTTCATCCGCTGGTTCGAGCCCATATCGGCGGCAATATCCGCAATGGCCCGCTCCTGAGCCCCGGTCGGCCGGAACGGCAATGACGCCAGAACCTTCTCGCGCAGACGGCCATCGCCCTCGGTCTCCACACCCTTGCCCCGCCGGAGCGACTGCCGCGCCAGCGCCAGCGTCAGCTGGTGGGCGAAGAACTCGTCATAGGCCAGCCGCTGGCGCGCGGGGCTGGTGGGCGCGAGATCGGCGCGGGTCACGGGCGAATGGACCGCGTGCAGCGCATCCGACCAGTTCGGCCAGCCCTTATCGCGCCAGAGCGCCAGATCGATCCACTCGGGCAGGATCGGCGCGCGCGGCAGGGCCGAGGCGACCGCCTTCTGGATGCCGCGCTGCGTGACGCCGGCGGTCAGCGGATAGACCGGCTCGAAATCCGGGATATCGCCGGCCTCTCCGGGCGGGACGATGTGGTCGGGATGGGGCATCTGCAGGATGCCGTCGAAGAACTCGACCTTGCCCGACACGACCCGCCGCGCGCCCTTCGGCAGCATCCGTTCGAGGTAATCGCCGTGGCTGTGGAAGAAGACGAGTTGAAAGGTGAACCCCGCGCGATCCTCGACCTCGACCCGGGTCGGGGTGCGGCCATTGCCCGGGCGATGGCGCAGCACGGTCACCTCGACCGTCGCGGTCTCGCCCGGCGCGGCGTCCCGCGCGGTCTCGCGCCGGGTCCGGTCGATGCCACCGACCGGCAGCGTCAGCAGCAGGTCCTTCGGCGTTTCGACACCCAACCCCTTGTAATGCTTCGCCGTTTTCGGCCCGATTCCGTCCAGCACCTCGAGCTCCGCGAACAGCGGGAACAGGATCTCCGGCCGGCTGCCGGGATCAGGCATCGCCGATCAGGCTGAGCCAGCCATCCTCGTCGATCGTCTCGATCCCGAGCTCTTCGGCCTTCTTGGCCTTCGACCCCGCCCCCGGCCCCGCGATCACCAGATCGGTCTTGGCCGAAACCGAACCGGCGACCTTCGCGCCCATCGCTTCGGCCCGGGCCTTGGCCTCGGCCCGCGTCATCTTCTCGAGCGTGCCGGTGAAGACGAGGGTCTTGCCCGCGACCGGGCTGCCCTCGGTGTTCCGGCGCTGCGGCGCCTCGATGGTCAGATGCGCGACCAGCCGGTCGATCGAGGCGCGCTCGGCCTCCTGCTGGAACGTCGTCACGACCGAGGCCGCCATGACCGCACCGACGCCATCGACGCCGATCAGGTCCTCCCAGTCCGGGCCCTGCCCGACCTCGGCATTCGTTAGCGCGGTCTCTGCCGCCTCCCACGAGCCGTAATGGTTCGCCAGAAGTCCCGCCGCAGCCTCGCCGACATGGCGGATGCCGAGCGCGAAAATGACGCGGGCCAGTGGGATTTTCCTGCGTTCGTCAATGGCTTCGAAGAGGTTCTTCGCGCTTTTCTCGCCCCATCCCTTGATCTCGGACAGCGGCGTCCGGGACAGCGTGTCGAGCGCGGCGGCGACCTCCGCCTCCTCCGGGCCGTCGGGGGCATGGCCCATATCCGACAGGATGCCCGACAGATCGGCCAGCAGCGCGGCGCGGTCCGCCGCCTCGTCCCGGCGCGCGAGCCGTTCGGCCAGCCGCTCGGCCGGCGGGCGCAACGCCTTCGTTTCTGCGTCGCGCGCGGAGAGGGTGAAGATGTCGGCCGGCTCAGCGATCCAGCCGAGCGTATGGAACAGTTCGACCTGTTTCGCGCCAAGCCCTTCGATATCGAAGGCGGCGCGACTGACGAAATGTTTCAGTTTCTCCACCGCCTGCGCAGGGCAGATCAGCCCGCCGGTGCAGCGGCGGACGGCATCGCCCTCTTCCCGGATGGCGTCACTACCGCATTCCGGGCAGCGCTCCGGAAAGACGTAGGGCACCGCATCGCCGGGCCGTTTCGACAGGTCCACATCCGCGATCTTCGGAATCACGTCGCCGGCGCGGTAGACCTGCACCAGATCGCCGACGCGTATGTCCTTGCCGTCGCGGATCGGGTTCCCCTTCGCGTCGCGCCCGGCGATGTAATCCTCGTTGTGCAGCGTGGCGTTCGACACGACGACCCCGCCGACGGTCACCGGCGTGAGCCGCGCGACCGGGCTGAGCGCGCCTGTCCGGCCGACCTGGATGTCGATCGCCTCAAGCCGGGTCCAGGCAAGTTCGGCCGGGAACTTGTGCGCGATGGCCCATCGCGGCGTGGTCGACCGCATGCCGAGCCGCCGCTGAAGCGCCAGATCGTCCAGTTTGTAAACCACGCCGTCGATGTCATAGCCAAGATCGGCGCGCCGCTGCTCGATCCAGGCGTAATGGTCGAGCATCTCCTGCAGGCTTTCACACCGTTTCGTCAGCGGATTGACCTGAAATCCCAGGTCCCCGAGCCGCGCGATGGCGCCCGACTGCGTCTCGGCCAGCGGAGCCGACAGGACGCCCCAGGCATAGGCAAAGAAACGCAGCGGGCGGGCGCGCGTGATCTCCGGGTCGAGCTGGCGCAGCGAACCCGCCGCGGCGTTGCGCGGATTGGCGAAGGTCTTGCCGCCGGACTCGTCCTGCCGCTCGTTCAGCGCCTTGAAATCGGCGTGGCTCATATAAACTTCGCCCCGCACCTCGAGCACATCCGGCGCGCCCGTGAGGGTCGTCGGGATATCGTCGATGGTGCGGGCATTGGCGGTCACATTCTCGCCGGTTCGCCCGTCGCCCCGCGTGGCGGCATGGATAAGCTCGCCCTTCTCGTAGCGCAGCGACAGCGACAGCCCGTCGATCTTGGGCTCGGCAGTGAAGGTCAGCGACTCCTCTTCCGCCAGCCCGAGGTAGCGGCGCACCGAGCGGACGAATTCGGTCACGTCCTCCTCGTCGAAGGCATTGCCGAGAGAGAGCATCGGCAGTTCGTGCTCGACCTTGCCGAAGCCCTCCGCCGGGGCCGCGCCGACCTGCTCGGACGGAGAATCCGCGCGTTTGAGATGCGGGAAGGCCGCCTCGAGCGCCGCGTTCTCCCGCTTCAGTGCGTCATAATCGGCGTCGGAGATCTCCGGCGCGTCCTCGCGGTGATAGGCGGTGTTGGCGCGGGCGATAAGGTCGGCCAGCTCGGCCAGCCGCGCCGCCGCTTCAGCCTCGGTCAGTCTGGATGGATCGCTGTCCATGCCCGCGCCCCTGCCGGTCAGATCGTCAGGGATGTTATGGGCGTCCCGGACCGCGGCGTCCAGACGGACGCAGCCGGGAGCCGCCGCCCCCGCTCAGGCGGAGGCGGCGATCCCCGCAGCGCGGTCCACCGGCTGCGGGTCGCGCAGCACGTAGCCGCGGCCCCAGACTGTCTCGATATGGTTTTCGCCCTCGTTCGCTTCGGACAGCTTCTTGCGCAGCTTGCAGATGAAGACGTCGATGATCTTCAGCTCGGGCTCGTCCATGCCGCCGTAGAGATGGTTCAGGAACATCTCCTTGGTCAGCGTCGTGCCTTTCCGGAGGCTCAGCAGCTCCAGCATCTGGTATTCCTTGCCGGTCAGGTGCACCGGCTGGCTGTTCACCTCGACCGTCTTGGCGTCGAGATTGACCGCGATGTTGCCCGTCCGGATGACCGATTGTGCATGGCCCTTCGACCGGCGGATGATCGCGTGGATCCGCGCCACCAGTTCCTCGCGGTGGAACGGCTTGGTCAGGTAGTCGTCGGCGCCGAAACCGAAGCCTTTCAGCTTGTTCTCGGTATCGTCGGCGCCGGTCAGGATCAGGATCGGTGTTTCGACCCGTGCCATGCGGAGCTGCCGCAGAACCTCGTGCCCGTTCATGTCGGGCAGGTTCAGATCCAGCAGGATGAGGTCGTAGTCATAGAGTTTCGCCAGGTCGACGCCCTCTTCGCCCAGATCGGTCGAATAGACGTTCAGGTTGGCGTGGCTCAGCATCATCTGGATGCTCTTGGACGTGGTGGGATCGTCTTCCACAAGCAAGATGCGCATGAACCGTACTCCGAATCGTTCCTGTCCTGTTCCGACACTGCCGCCAATTGGTTAATTTTGTCCTACCGGCCGGCCCGAGTCACCGGGACGGGCGGTCGCAACGGCAGCGGAAATGACTATCGGTACTTCTGCACCGCTGTCGCCTTCAGCGCGGCGATCCCGTGCAGCGACACGGCCTGCTTCCAGGATGTCAGCTCCTCCTCCGACAGGGCCCATATCTCCAGCGCCTCCTCCTCGGTGACGAGGCCGGCCTCGACCGCGATCACCACCGCGGCCTTGCGGCTGGCCACCCACCGGCGCGTGCGCGGAGAGGGCAGATCGGCTCGGGTCATCACCCGCCCGTCCGGAAGGGTGACCGACTGGGGCACCTTATCGCGTCGGATGTACATCTGGGTCGTCCCGCATTCGTGTCTGGCGCAAGGGGTTTCCCGGATCGGGATTAAGGACGGGTAACGAGCCCCCTTGTGGATACAGGGCATTTTCCTATATTCCCGGCGGTCCACCCCGACCCGCCACCCGCAAGGGACGCGCTATGGCTCTCGACACGACAGATCTCAACTCGCTCGGCTTCGCGAAAGCGCCGGCCGATACCCGCGTCGTCGTGGCGATGTCGGGCGGCGTGGATTCGTCGGTCGTGGCCGCGATGCTGGCCGAGGAAGGCTACGACGTCGTCGGCGTCACGCTGCAGCTCTACGACCACGGCGCGGCGCTGGCCAAGAAAGGCGCCTGCTGCGCCGGCCGCGACATCCACGACGCCCGCCGCGTGGCCGAGGAAATGGGCTTTCCGCATTACGTGCTCGACTACGAGAACGTCTTCCGCGACGCGGTGATTGACGAATTCGCCGACAGTTATCTCGCCGGGGCGACGCCGGTGCCGTGCATCCGCTGCAACGAGCGGGTGAAATTCAAGGATCTGCTGGCAACCGCGAAGGATCTCGACGCCGACTGCATGGCCACGGGCCACTACATCCGCCGCATGACGGGACCCGCGGGGCCCGAGCTGCATTCCGCGGCCGACCCGAACCGCGACCAGTCGTACTTCCTGTTCTCCACGACGGCCGAACAGCTCTCCTACCTGCGCTTCCCGCTCGGCGGACTCGCGTCCAAGGCCGAGACCCGCGCACTCGCCGCGCGCTACGGGCTGTCGGTCGCCGACAAGCCCGACAGCCAGGACATCTGCTTCGTGCCGAACGGCGACTACGCGAGCGTCATCGAG
The DNA here is from genome assembly GCA_015689705.1 of Rhodobacterales bacterium HKCCE3408. Classification (GTDB taxonomy): domain Bacteria; phylum Pseudomonadota; class Alphaproteobacteria; order Rhodobacterales; family Rhodobacteraceae; genus HKCCE3408. The sequence continues at coordinate 240,120 of WVSN01000003.1, read as the reverse complement.
AAGCTGCGCCCGGGCGCCGCCGATCCCGGCGAGATCGTCGACATGGACGGCAACATCCTCGGCGAGCATCGCGGCGTGATCCACTACACGATCGGCCAGCGCCGGGGCCTCGGCATCGGCGGGCTGGCCGATCCTCTCTACGTGGTGAAGCTCGACCCCGACACGCGCCGCGTGATCGTCGGCCCGAAAGAGGCGCTGGCGACCCGGACCGTGCCGGTGCGAGAGATCAACTGGCTCGGCGACGCGCCCTTCGACTCGCGGCCGGAATGGCCGCTCTCGGTCCGCATCCGCTCCACCCGCCCGCCGCGCGAGGCGATCATCCGCCCGGTCTCGGCGACCGAGGCGGAGGTGGAACTCGTCGTCGCCGAGGAAGGCGTCAGCCCGGGCCAGGCCTGCGTCTTCTATGATCCCGACGGCTCGCGGATCTATGGCGGCGGGTGGATTCACAAGGGCTGATCCGCCCCTCTTTGCTTTCCAAATACTCCCGGGGGACGCGCCGCATGGCGCGGGGGGCAGCGCCCCCTAAACCCCGCCGCCCATCAGGAAACTCCGGAACGCGAAGCGCTGGTGGCTGACCCGAAGCTCGATCTCGGCGCTCTCAACCACCATCACGCTCGATTCCGGCCCATCCGTCGCCTCGAGCAGGAACCCGTCCTCGCCATACAGCGCCTCGTAGCGTTGCCAGTTCTCGCCCAGGATCTCGCGATCGCCGCGGCGGGACAGTTCGCCGAACCGGGCCGACAGCGCGGCGGTCGCGGGTTCCTCGGGCAGGATCTCGACACGGCGCGTGTCGTCCCAGGTGATCATGCAGGCAAGCCGGGCGATAGCGGCCTCGGGCCAGACCTCGGCATCGTCGCTTCCGGCCAGCGTCAGGCCGAAAAGCTGGAACGCACCGCGGTCGGTCAGCCCCGTCTCGGCCAGCCGGTCGCGCGAGGCGAGGCCGTAGCGGGCGCAGATCACGATCCCGCCCGGCAGGCTGGAGCCTTCGAGCGGCGCGCCGAATGTGCCCGAGATCGACCAGAGCAGCGGATCGTCCTCGGTCAGTTCATCGGGCACCGCGACGAAATCCTCGGCGAAACCGCCGAGCGCTTCGCCCAATGTCTCGATGACCGCATCGCGGTCGGACCACGGACGTTCGGCGAGATCGAGCAGCGGCTCGGGATCGATGACGACCGGATCGGCCGCGGCCGGCAGGGGAAGAAGGGCGCAGAGAAGCAGAAGGACCCGCATGCACAGCGAAATAGCGTGCCGGACACTGTCCTCAAAATCGAACTTTGGTGAAGTGGCGCGGTTGACGGGGCTCGAACCCGCGACCCCCGGCGTGACAGGCCGGTACTCTAACCAACTGAGCTACAACCGCGCGTGACGTGCGGGATACGGAATGCCCGGGGTGGCGTCAAGCGCGTTTTGACCCGGATTCCGAGGTTGTGCCGCGCGGACTCAGATCGCGCCCGGACCGCCGCCAAGACGGTCGGCGAGCGCGCGTGCATCGGGGAAGGTGACGGGCAGCGCGGGGACGGTGACGCCGAGGATCTCGTCGTCGAAGACTGGCCCCTCGATCCCGCCCCAGGCGCGGTAGACGGCCCGCGTCGGCGCGTTGCCCGCCAGCACGACGAGCCACAGGGCGCGGTCGCCGAGGGTTGCGGCGAGGTCGGCCACGAGACGCCGGGACAACCCCTGCCCGCGTGCTTCGGCCGCGACGTGCAGATTGTCGAGATAGGGACCGTCGCGATGATCCGGATCGGCGGCGGCGAAGCCGAGCAGCTCCCCCTCGCCGATCACCGTCACCCGGTCCCGGACAAGCCGGTCCACCGTCCATGTCCGCGCCATGTAATCCTCGAGCGGCGCGCCGAGCGCCGCGTCGGGCACCAGCCCGGCATAGGCTGCCCGCCAGTTCGCCGCATGAAGCGAAGCGATGGCGGGCAGGTCGCGTTCGGTCGCCGGTCTCGGACCCATCACTGCGGGGGCAAGGGGATGAACTCGGCGTCGTCGCCCGGCGGCAGGCTGAAGCGGCCGTGCTGCCAGTCGCCTTCGCGCCAGGCTTCCTTGGCCGCCTCGATCCGCTCCTTCGAGCTGGCGACGAAGTTCCACCAGATGTAGCGCGGGCCCTCCAGCGTCGCGCCGCCGAGGATCAGGACGCGCGCGCCCACGGGCCCCGCGGTCATCGAGACCCGGTCGCCGGGCCGAAAGACCATCATCTGACCCGCCTCGAAGACCTGGTCGCCGACGCTGACCTCGCCCTGGAAGATATAGGCGCCGCGATCCTCATGATCGTCGGGCATCGGCAGCTTCGCCCCGGGCGCGAGCAGGGCGTCGGCGTAGAACATTTCCGACGCCGTCGGCACCGGCGCACGTTCGGCGAAAGCGTTGCCGAGGATCAGGCGCACCTGCTTGCCCTCGCCCTCCAGCATGGGCAGGTCGGACTTGCCGGCATGGACGAAGGCGGGCGCGCTGTCCTCGGCCCCGGCCGGCAGGGCGAGCCAGGTCTGGATGCCGGAGAGCCGGTAGGGCTGACGCAGGGCCTCGCCGTCGATTCGCTCCGAATGGGTGATGCCGTGGCCCGCCGTCATCAGGTTGACCGCGCCCGGCTCGATCCACTGGTCCGTACCGAGGCTGTCGCGGTGGTGGAACTTGCCCTCGAAAAGATAGGTGACCGTGGCCAGCCCGATATGCGGATGCGGGCGGACATCCACGCCCTGCCCGGTCAGGAACTCGGCCGGGCCCATCTGGTCGAAGAAGATGAACGGGCCAACCATCTGACGGCGCGGCGCGGGAAGCGCGCGGCGGACCTCGAAATCGCCGAGATCGCGGGCGCGCGGCACGATGACGGTCTCGATCGCGTCGACCGCGTCACCGGTCGGGCATTCGGGATCAAGGGCGGGGTTCCAGCTCATGTCGGGTCTCCTCGGGTGTCTGTCCCCGGAGATAGCATCAGAGAGCCCGAGGTCTGAGACCTGTGGCCGCACAGGACATGTGCAGGCCCGACGCGGATCAGCGCGCCGCGAAGCGCGACTGGCGGTCGGCGGCGCGCTGCATCTCGGTGCCGAAGCGGTTCACCGGCACGAGGCCGAGCGCGATGCCGCGGATCGCCGCCGTCGTCCGGTCGCTCACGCCGAACTTGTTGAACACGCGGCGCAATATCGTGTCGACCGTGTGGGCCGAGATGCCGAGGATCTCGGCGATCACGGAATTCGACTTGCCCGCCGCGATCCAGGTCAGGACCTCGCGTTCGCGTGGTGTCAGCCGCGGTTCCAGCCGGTGACCGGCCTCCATCATCGCGCAAAGCCGGAGATGGCCGGCCTGGGCCATGGCATGGATCTGCGCCATATCGGCGTCGGACAACGACCGGCGCGGCCCGCCGAAGCCCAGATAGAGCACCGCGTTCCGCCCGATCGGACCGAACAGCGGCAGCGTCAGACCGTCGCCCATCGGCCCGGCCCGGAACCGCGCCATGTATTCGGATTGCGCCGTGCTGAGCGTGGTCAGCGTGTCCATGTCGTACCAGTAGAAGGGCAGCGCCCGCCCTTCGAGAATGTCGTCGGACGGGTCGACCTCACCGAGACGCTCGCTCAGGTAAGACTCGATCCACTCGTCCGGCAGACCCCAGGCCAGCAGGCTGCGCGCACCGGCCTCGTCCGTCGGCAGCCCGGCGTAGCGGTAGATGATGCGCGGAAATCCGAGGCGCGGCAGGGTCTTCAGGGCCAGCCGCCACAGGTCCGTCGGATGCTCGGCGGCCGCGATCCGGGCGAAAATGCGTTCAGCCGAAATGGCCGCCATGCCGTTGATCCTTCTGCCGCGTCACGTGCATGCTACGCCCTGCCCCGGCGTCGGGTCCAGCGCGCAATGGGCGGATGGTGGGTGATGACGGGCTCGAACCGCCGACATCTTCGGTGTAAACGAAGCGCTCTACCAACTGAGCTAATCACCCGGAAGCCGGACAGCGCATAGCCCGAGGGTGGCGCGGGGCGCAAGCCCTGCAACGACCATACGGGAAATGGGATAGATGGTGGGTGATGAGGGATTTGAACCCCCGACATCTTCGATGTGAACGAAGCGCTCTACCACTGAGCTAATCACCCGGGAAGTGGCGGCTAGATAACGGCCAAAGTCGCGGGCCGCAAGCCCGTGTTTGATCGGCCCGCGACCCACCCGATCAGGCCTCAACGGCCTCGGTTTCGGCCTCTTCTGCCGGTGCGTCGTCAGAGCCCGCCGGCTTGCGGCGCAGCCTGAGCGTCATCACCTCGACCGTGCCGGGCTTGCGCTTCACCAGGCGCACCCGGCCGAGCGGCGGCAGGATCAGGTCGTTGCCGCTGTCGAGCGCCCGCCCGATCTCGTCGAGCGCGAGGTCGAGCACCGTCTTGAGATCGCCGCGCTTGAGTGCCGACCGCGCCGCCATCGCATCGAGGATGTCACCGCGCTTGATCACGGCCTGCGGGGCACCGGCCGCATCGCTCTCCGCCATGTCGTCCTCGGGGCCGTCCGGTCCCGTCTTGTCCTTGGTCACTGCCTTGGCCATTGCCTGCGCCCCTTGTGGTTTTTCGGGATGCTACCACAAATTGTTGTGTCAGGAAGGGGAATCTTCGGTGAGCCAGCGGGAGTGCCGCCTGCCATCCGCAGGAAATCCTTGCAAAATCCGTCCGCCCGGACATGACTTGGCGCGGTCCCGCGCCCTGCCAGGCGGCGGGATACAGACGTCCTTGGGGGAACCATGTCCATGAAATCGCTCGCCGCCGCCGCCGGCTTCGCCATTCTTGCCACCACCGCCGCGCCCGCCTTCGCCGGCGGTATGGCGCCGCAGACGCCGGCGCCCGTCGTCATCGCCGATACGCAGACCAGCGACGGCGGCATCCTCGTCCCGATCCTCGCGCTGATCTTCTTCGCAGCCACCATGAGCAACTGAAGCCCGCTTGGCAGGACCGGCATCGCATGGCAGTCTGAGCCCCGAATGACGACCGGCCGGAACGCGGCCGGCGACAACGAGGGAGAGCACCATGCGCCACCGTATCCTGCCCGCGCTTCTCGCCAGCGCGTTTCTGCTGTCGGCCTGCGCCGCCCCGATGACCGAAACCCCGGTCGCCGAGCCGCCGGTGACGGCCTCGACGCAAAGCTTCGGTGACAGCGTGAACAGTGCCAATTCCCTGGTGCTGCCGCTCGCGCTCGTCGCGGTGATCGTGCTGGCGCTGAGCTAGGGCGCCGGCCACCAAATCCTGATCCCCGCATAAAAAACGGGGCCCCGAAGGGCCCCGCTCAATTCCGTCTGCGTGCGGATCAGTGCGCCACGGCGCCCGCATCGTCGCCCGGATTCTCGCGCCGGGCGCGGGCGGCGGCTTCTTCCGCCTCCTCGTCCCAGTCGATCGCCTCGGGCATCCGGCTCAGAGCATGGCCGAGCACCTCGTTGACATGCGCCACCGGGATGATCTCGAGCCCCGCCTTCACGTTGTCCGGGATCTCGGGCAGGTCCTTGGCGTTCTCCTCGGGGATCAGCACCGTCTTGATGCCGCCCCGAAGCGCTGCGAGCAGCTTCTCCTTCAGGCCCCCGATCGGCAGCACGTTGCCGCGCAGCGTCACCTCGCCGGTCATGGCGATGTCCTTGCGGACCGGGATCTGGGTCAGGACCGACACGATGGACGTCACCATAGCAATACCGGCGGACGGGCCGTCCTTCGGCGTCGCGCCTTCCGGCACGTGCACGTGGATGTCCCACTGATCGATCCGGGGCGGACGCACGCCGATCCGGGGCGCGACCGAACGGACGTAGCTTGCCGCCGCGTCGATCGACTCCTTCATGACGTCGCCAAGCTTGCCGGTCGTCTTCATGCGGCCCTTGCCGGGCAGGCGCAGCGCCTCGATCGAGAGGAGATCGCCGCCGACGCTCGTCCAGGCAAGACCCGTGACGACGCCAATCTGGTCCTCTTTCTCGGCCAGGCCGTACTTGAACCGCCGGACGCCGAGCATGTCCTCGAGTTTCTCTGGCGTGACCTCGACCGTCGTGGCTTCCTTCTTGACGATCGTCGTCACCGCCTTCCGGGCCAGCTTCGCGATCTCGCGCTCGAGGTTCCGGACACCGGCCTCGCGCGTGTAGTAGCGGATCACGTCGGTCAGGGCCGCGTCGGTCAGCTCGAACTCGGACTTCTTCAGGCCGTGGTTCTTCACCTGCTTCGCTATGAGGTGACGTTTGGCGATCTCGCGCTTCTCGTCCTCGGTGTAGCCGGCGAGCGGAATGATCTCCATCCGGTCCAGAAGCGGCCCCGGCATGTTGTAGGAGTTCGCCGTGGTGATGAACATCACGTTCGACAGGTCGTATTCCACCTCGAGATAGTGGTCCGCGAAGGTCGAGTTCTGTTCGGGGTCGAGCACCTCGAGCATCGCCGAGGCCGGGTCGCCACGGAAGTCCTGTCCCATCTTGTCGATCTCGTCGAGCAGGATGAGCGGGTTCGTGGTCTTGGCCTTCTTCAGCGCCTGGATGATCTTTCCCGGCATCGAGCCGATATAGGTCCGCCGGTGGCCCCGGATCTCGGATTCGTCCCGCACACCGCCGAGCGAGATGCGGATGAATTCGCGTCCCGTGGCCTTGGCGACAGACTTGCCGAGAGACGTCTTGCCGACGCCCGGAGGGCCGACGAGGCAGAGGATCGGGCCGCGCAGCTTCTTCGACCGCTGCTGAACGGCGAGATATTCGACGATGCGTTCCTTAACCTTTTCAAGCCCGTAGTGGTCGTCGTTGAGAATGGTCTCGGCCCGGCCGAGATCCTTCTTCACGCGCGATTTCGTGCCCCACGGGATCGACAGGAGCCAGTCGAGATAGTTCCGGACCACGGTCGCCTCGGCCGACATCGGGGACATCGACTTCAGTTTCTTGACCTCGGCCTCGGCCTTCTCGCGCGCCTCCTTGGAGAACTTGGTCGCTGCGATGCGCTCCTCGAGCTCTGCGATTTCGGACGCGCCGTCATCGCCATCGCCCAGTTCACGCTGGATCGCCTTCATCTGTTCGTTGAGATAGTACTCGCGCTGCGTCCGCTCCATCTGCGACTTCACGCGGGTCTTGATCTTCTTTTCGACCTGCAGGACCGACATTTCGCCCTGCATCAGGCCGTAGACCTTCTCCAGCCGTTCGCTGACGGCGAGCGTCTCCAGAAGCTCCTGCTTCTGGCCGACCTCGACACCCAGGTGGCCGGAGACCAGATCCGCCAGCCGCGCCGCGTTCTGCGTCTCGGCGACGTTGGTCAGAGCCTCTTCGGGGATATTCTTCTTGATCTTCGCATACCGCTCGAACTCCTCGGCGACAGAGCGCAGAAGAGCGGTGACCGTGGCCTCGTCGCCCTCGGTCTCGGCCAGTTCGGTGACCTCGGCCTCGAAGAATTCCGTGCGCGGCAGGAAGCGGTCGATGCGGACGCGGCTCTTGCCTTCGACCAGCACCTTCACGGTGCCGTCGGGCAGTTTCAGAAGCTGGAGCACATCGGCGAGCACGCCGACGTCGTAGATGCCGTCACTGCCCGGGTCATCGACCGTGGGGTCGAGCTGACTCGACAGCAGAATCTGCTTGTCGTCCTGCATCACTTCCTCGAGCGCGCGAACCGATTTCTCGCGGCCGACGAAGAGCGGCACGATCATGTGGGGAAAGACCACGATGTCGCGAAGCGGCAGGACGGGATAGGTGGCTTGGATGCCTGACATGACGCCTTCCTCGTTCTTGGCAAGAGGCCGGGGCGTCCCGACCTCGCGGCAACGCCCACCTCTCCGTAAGACCCTGTTAAGTGGTAGGGGTCCGGCACGAAGTCAACCGGAGCCGACATGGTCAGCATGGCTGTCACGGGCGGTGCGGGCAAGGCCGCGCGGACAATTCCCTGTGCACAATTTGTTCTGCCTGCTGCCGGGCCCGTCCCCGGCCCGCCCACCGGCCTCCGGAATGCCCCGACGAGATTGCCCTCGAATTTCACCAAAGCGCCGCTTTTTCGCCCTTATTGGCTGAGTATCTGGCGGGTGGGATATTGGGGATCAGGGGCTCAGAGACTCCGCATGTGGGAAGGTTACATCCGGCAACGGCGGCGCATCGCACTGACCATGGGCATGGTCATGCTGGCGCTGGCATTCGGACTCATCGGACAGGGCGGGCTGGTGATGCGGCTGGCCGGGCTGTTCGGCGGTCCGACAATCCTCGCCGTCATCCAGGCCACGTTCGCGCTCATCCTGACCGCGCTGTCGGCGGTGCTTTTCGTGCTGCGCCACCTGCCCCGCCAGCGCCAGCAATGCGAAGTGCTGGCCGGAGCGCTGCTGATCTTCGAAGCGATCAACCTCGTGCTGAACATTGCCGGCGCGCCCTTCGCGACGCCGCTTCTGGCGGTCTGCGCCTTCATCCTGTTGGCCATCGCCATTGACGGGCTGGTCTACGGGACGCTTCTCGACTTTCTCGGTCTCTGGCGGCCGCTGGCCTCGCAGGTGACCTTCACCGTCGCCGCCACGCCGAATGCGGCCTGGAATGCGATCGTGCCACGGCCCGAGACGGTGGCGACGCACTGGATCGGCGCACTGAGCGACGTGTCGCAGACGCGGGAACCCGACGTCCTGGTCGCGCGCTACCGGCTTGGCGACGGGACCGTCCTGCAGAAGACGCTGACCATCCTGTCGGACAACCATCCGACCCATATGCGCTATCATTTCGAGCCCGAGACCGACGAGGACGAGGGCCGGTTCGGATCGGGCTTCTACGAAGTCTGGCTCGACCCGATCGAGGACGAGGTGACCGAGGTTACGCTGGCCTGCGAATACACCGCGCTGCGGCTGCGTGTGGCGCTGCTGCTGTGGCTGGACGACTGGCTCGGCTCGGAGGCCGACGCGATCGAGGCCTTCATCGAACGCCGCCCCGACACTTCGCTGCACGGCCGCCTCTGGCGCGACGTCCTGCGGCAGGCCTGAGAAGCGAGGTGTCTTCCACCCCTCGCGCTCCCCGGAGAGTACTTCGGAAGCAAAGACGATCAGGCGGGAACGCTGCGCCCCATGCCGAGCTCGACCACGGCCCAGATCAGGGCGGCGCCGGCCAGCGTGGTGACGATCAGCCCGCCCAGAAGCGGCGCGTTCACCGTCATCTGGTTGACGACGCGGTCTTCGAATCCGAAACCGGTGATCCGCATGAACAGCGCCGCGGCCGGCAGGCCGGCGAAGATCAGCAGTCTTGGCAGCACCGGCTTGCCGATATCCCGCAGCCGCTTGGCCGAGAGGATCGCGAAGCCCGCGACGATGACTGCACCGACGGCAAGACGGACGATCATCTGGGTCTGCCCCTCGAGAAGACCGGTGGCGAAGCCGGACAGGAAGCCGAACGCGACGAGGTAGAGGATGCCCGTCCACCACTGGCCGGCCGTCAGCCGGCCGCCGGGTTGCGTGAAAAGCGCCATGGTTCTGCTCCGCCCGTTCCGTTTTCCGGAAGCCTACCGCGATGGCCAGTGCGGGCAAGGCTGATCACGACCGGGCCCGTCGCGACGGGGCGTCCTGTCACAGCGGCGCCACGTCTCCTTCGGCCCGGGCGGCGTGGAAGTCGGCCTCGAACGCGGCGAAGGAGCCTGCGGCGATGGCCGCGCACATGCCAGCCATCAGCTCCTGGTAATAATGCAGGTTGTGCCAGGTCAGCAGCATCGAGGAGATGATCTCTCCGGCGCGGAAGACGTGGTGGAGATAGGCGCGGGAATACCCCCGGCAGGCGGGACAGGTACACTCCTCGTCCAGCGGCCGGGGATCGTCGGCATGGCGCGCATTCTTCAGGTTGACGACGCCGCGCCGGGTGAAGGCCTGACCGGTCCGGCCCGAGCGGGACGGCAGGACGCAGTCCATCATGTCGATCCCGCGGGCGACGGCGCCGACAATGTCGTCGGGCTTGCCGACACCCATTAGATAGCGCGGCTTGTCCGCTGGAAGCTGGCCCGGCGCGTAGTCGAGAACGCCGAACATCGCCTCCTGCCCCTCGCCCACCGCCAGACCGCCGACCGCGTAGCCGTCGAAGCCGATTTCCTGCAGCGCCCCGGCGCTTTCGGCCCGCAGATCCTCCTCGAGCCCGCCCTGCTGGATGCCGAAGAGCGCATGGCCCGGCCGGTCTCCGAACGCGTCCTTCGACCGGCGCGCCCACCGCATCGACAGCGCCATCGACTCGGCGATCCGGTCACGCGACGCGGGCAGCGCCGGGCATTCGTCGAAGCACATCACGATGTCCGAGCCGAGCGCGGCCTGGATCTCCATCGACCGTTCGGGGCTCAGCATGTGCTCCGACCCGTCGATATGGGACCGGAAGCGCACGCCCTCCTCGGTCAGCTTGCGCAGCTCGCTCAGGCTCATGACCTGGAACCCGCCGGAATCGGTCAGGATCGGCCTGTCCCAGTTCATGAAGCGGTGCAGCCCGCCGAGCCGCGCGATCCGCTCCGCCCCGGGACGCAGCATCAGGTGGTAGGTGTTGCCGAGGAGGATATCGGCGCCCGTCGCCGCGACGCTTTCGGGCAGCATCGCCTTGACCGTCGCGGCGGTGCCGACCGGCATGAAGGCCGGCGTGCGGATGGTGCCGCGCGGCGTCTCGATCCGGCCCGTCCGGGCGCGCCCGTCGGTCGCGTCGAGATGGAAGGCGAAGGTTCCCGTCATCCGCGCCGCTTCGCGCAATCGGCTGCGCTTGTAAAGCGGCTCAGCCGCCGGCGCGGGCGGTGAACAGGTTCATGACCACCGGCAGGGCGACGGAGTCGCCTTCGATGTATGGCTCGATCCGGGTCCGGAGCGCGGCGAAGATCCTCTTGCCGGTCTCCTCGTCTGGGCCGGCCTCCCGGATGGCGCGGCCGGCCGGACCGAACCGGGTCATCATGGTCATGGCGCCGTCGATCCCGCCGCCGGGGCGGAGGACCACCGGCACGGTCGCGACCCGGGCATCCAGCCAGCCGGCAGCGCGCATCAGGCCGGTCACCCGGTCACCGTCGGCGAAGGCCATCGGCCCGGGCGCGTTCGGATCGGCCGGTGCGGGCGGGCCGAGCACCTCGGCCACCGCTTCGGCCCCGAGCTTGAACCACAGCGCGTCCGCACCACGCCGCCAGCAGATCGCCGTGAAGCGGCCGCCGGGGGCCGTCGCGTGCAGAAGGTTGGCGAAGGCCGCGCCGGGATCGGCGAAGAACATGACCCCCATGCGCGAGATCACGCGGTCGAACCGGTCGGCCCCGAAATCGTGCGTTTGCGCGTCGGCCTCGATCCAGTCGATCGGCGCGGAGCCGGGCGGCACCGGCACGCGGGCGGCGCCGCTCAGCATCGTGGACGAGATATCGAGGCCGGTGACATGCCCCTCGGGACCGGACAGCATCGCCGCGCGCCGCGTCGTCGCGCCCATTCCGCAGCCGATATCGAGGATACGCTGGCCCGGTTCGATCGCCGCGTGCTCGAGGAGGACATCGCCGAACGGGCCGAAAAGGACCTCGAGCGGATCGGCGAGTTCGACCCAGGACCCGCCGGGATCGCCGCTCCAGAACTCCCGTTCCGTGGCGTTGGGATCGTCTCCCGAACTGCCGGCCTTCATCGCGCCACCCCCGTCGACCACGCGCACCCGACCGCAGTTTATCCGCTTTCCGGATGGCTTCCACCTGCCTTTACGATCCGGGACGCATTCCTTATATCTCCAGTAAGGTACTCACGGACGGGTGGACATGACCGAACGCCAGGACCATCTCGAAGGCACGCCGCTGATCCGGCCCTCGAGCACGGACCACCCGCTGTACGACCAGGTCGTCGAGGCCTGCCGCACGGTCTATGACCCTGAAATCCCTGTGAATATCTACGATCTCGGCCTCGTTTACACGATCGAGATCAGCCCCGAGAACGCAGTCAATATCGTGATGACGCTGACCGCCCCGGGTTGCCCGGTCGCCGGCGAGATGCCCGGTTGGGTGGCCGATGCGGTCGAGCCGCTGGAAGGCGTGCGGCAGGTCGATGTCGATCTGACCTGGGACCCGCCCTGGGGTATGGAGATGATGTCCGACGAGGCGCGGCTGGAGCTCGGCTTCATGTGACGCCGCCGCCCCGGGCGACTGGCAATCGGCCGGCGCCATCTTGAGCGGGGACAGGGCCATCGTTACATTGTGAGGGAAAGGTAGGACCCATGTTCGGCATTCCCGGAAAACAGGCCGTCACGCTCACCGAAGCAGCGGCCCGGCAGATCTCGAAACTGATGGCCCGCGACGGCCACCAGGGCCTCAGGATCGGCGTCCGCAAGGGCGGCTGCGCCGGCATGGAATACACCATGGATTACGCCGAGACGGTCGACCCGCATGACGAGGTGGTCGAGCAGGACGGCGCGCGGGTGATGATCGCGCCGATGGCGCAGATGTTCCTGTTCGGAACCGAGATCGACTACCAGACCACGCTCATCGATTCCGGCTTCCGGTTCAACAACCCGAACGTCTCCGAGGCCTGCGGCTGCGGCGAATCGATCAAGTTCGACGAAGCTCTCTTCCAGCGCGACTGACGGACCCGCCCCCCGGCACTGGCAGCGGGGCGCAAACGTGTTAGGACTCCCCGCGGAAAGACAGGGAGTGCCGACATGTCGAAACGCAAGCTCGCCGCCGGGAACTGGAAGATGAACGGGCTGGCCGCCGCGCTGTCCGAAATCGATGCCCTCAGCCAGAGCCTGCAGAACGCGGATCGCGAGGTCGTCCTCTGCCCGCCGGCAACGCTCGTCCAGGCCATGGCCGCGAAAACCGCCGGCTCCCCGATCGAGGTCGGCGGCCAGGATTGCCACGCCGCCGCATCCGGTGCGCATACCGGCGACATATCGGCCGAGATGCTGGCCGATGCCGGCGCGCGCTACGTCATCGTCGGCCATTCCGAACGCCGCGCCGACCACGGTGAAACCGATGACGAGGTGCGTGCGAAAACCGAAGCCGCCTGGCGCGCGGGCCTCGTGGCCATCGTCTGCATCGGCGAGACCGAGGCGCAGTACCGGGCCAAGGAAACGCTGCAGGTGATCGATACGCAGCTGGCCGGGTCCCTGCCCGACAGCGTGACCGGCGCGAATACCGTGATCGCCTACGAACCCGTCTGGGCCATCGGCACCGGTCTCGTGCCGGAAATGGACGAAATCGGCGAAGTGCATGGTGCGATCCGGCAGCGCCTGTCCGACCGGTTTGGTGCGGATACCGCCGCGGCGGTGCGCATCCTCTACGGCGGGTCGGTCAAGCCGGGCAACGCGACCGAGATCTTCGCGGTGCCCGATGTCGACGGCGCGCTGGTGGGCGGCGCTTCGCTCAAGGCGTCCGATTTCGGGCCCATCGCCAACGCCCTCGCGGGCCACTAGTCAGGCACGGGCGGCCTGCGCCATACTCCGCGCCCATGACACTCCGTCAGACACCCGCCTCCTTCCGCCGCTCCGCGACCATCGCGGGGCTCGGGGTCGTGCTGGCGGGCATCCTGATCCTGACGGTCGCCCTGCCCCGGCTGGAACGCGCCTTCCTGACGCGCACCGCCGATGACGGCCTGGCCACGCTGGCGCTCACGCTCGAGGTGCTGCGGTCGGAACTTGATCGGGCCGAACCCCTGCCCGCGCTGCTCGCCGACCGGCCGATCCTGACCGAGCTTCTGCGCGATCCGGACAATAGCGGGCTGATCCCCTACACGAACGAACAGCTCCGTCAGACGGCATTGGCGCTCGGCGTGTCGGACATCTACCTGATGGACCGCGACGGCACGACCATCGCCGCATCGAACTACCGGCGCGAGACCTCTTTCGTCGGCCAGAACTTCGCCTACCGGCCCTATTTCCGGCAGGCGCTGGGCGGCGGGACCGGACGGTTCCACGCCCTTGGCACGACCTCGGGGCAGCGCGGCTATTTCTTCGCCGCGCCGGTGCTCGACGGGACGGACGTCGCGGGCGTGATCGCGGTGAAGGTGACGCTCGACCGGCTCGAGGCGACATGGACCGACAACGCGGCCAGCGTGATCGTCGCCGACAGCTCGAACGTGATCTTCCTGTCCGACCGGCCGGACTGGCATTTCCGCACGCTCGGCCCCGTCGGACCGGCGCTCGACGGCATCCTGGCCACGCGGCAGTATCCGCCCGAACGCCTGCGCCCGCTGGACGTCGAACGGCGCGTCCTGACCAGCAGCGCCGAGATCTGGGATGTGGCCGGAACCGACAGTTTCGTCGGCGTGACGGGCCTTGTCGCCGCGGCCGGCTGGCGGGTGTCGGTCCTTCTGCCGACCGGGCCGGCCACCGCACAGGCGCGGCAGGCCGCCGCGCTGATCTTCCTCGGTGTCCTGATCCTCGCGCTATTGGCCGCGCTGCTGCAGCAACGGCGGGCGCGGCTTCTCGAACGCATCTCCGCGCAGGCCGAGGCGCAGGCGACGCTCGAGGCACGGGTGGCCGAGCGGACCGAGGAACTGCGCCAGGAGATCGAGGAGCGCCGGGCTGCCGAGGACAGACTGCGCACGACCCAGAAGGAACTGATCCAGGCCGGGAAGCTCGCCGCGCTCGGCCAGATGTCGGCCGCGCTCAGCCACGAATTCAACCAGCCGCTGGCCGCGGTGAAGGCCTATGCCGACAATGCCGGCACCTTCCTCGACCGCGGACAGGAAGCCGAGGCACGGCGGAACATCGGGCTCATCAGCCAGATGGCCGACCGGATGGCCTCGATCTCGAAACACCTGCGCAACTTCGCCCGGCGCCCGCAGGACAAGACCGGGCCGATCCCGCTTCTGGCCACCATCGACGACGCGGTCGAACTGATGCGGCCCCGCATGCAGGCGGCTCATGCGACGCTGAGCTACGCGAGGCCTGAGGCGGAGATCTGGGTGACAGGCGGCCGCGTGCGGCTGCAGCAGGTGCTGGTGAACCTCATCTCCAACGCGCTCGACGCCATGGAACGGCAGGCCGAGCCGCGGATGGAGCTCTCGGTGTCGCAGACAGTCGACGGCTGGCGCGTGTCGCTGCGCGATCACGGGCCGGGCCTGTCGGGCGATGCGGCGCAGGTCTTCGATCCGTTCTTCAGCACCAAGGATCCGGGCAAGGGCCTCGGCCTAGGCCTGTCGATCTCCTACAACATCATGCGCGATTTCGGCGGCGCGCTGTCGGCGGCGACGCATCCTGATGGCGGTGCGGTCTTCTCGGCCGATCTGCGTGCGGCTGCCGCGCCGGACGGGCTGGCCGCGGAATGAGTCCGGTTCTCTTCGTCGACGACGAGGCCGAGCTGCGCGAGGCGGCGAAGCAGACGCTGATGCTGGCTGACCTGCCGGTCGAGGTCCTGCCCTCGGCCGAAGAGGCGCTGGCCCGGATCGGACGCCACTTCCCCGGCATACTCGTCACCGACATCCGGATGCCCGGCATGGACGGGCTGGCGCTCATGGCGCGCGCGCTGGAGATCGACCCCGAACTGCCGGTGATCCTGGTGACGGGGCATGGCGACGTCGATCTGGCCGTCGCGGCGATGCGGGACGGCGCCTACGATTTTCTCGAGAAGCCTTACGCCCCCGCGCGTCTGGTCGGCAGCGTCCGCCGCGCGCTCGACAAGCGGGCGCTGACCGTCGAGAACCGCGCGCTCCGGCGCGAGGTCGGGCGGCGGGACGCGATCGAGGTGCGGCTGACGGGCCGGTCGGCGGTCATGGTGGCGCTGCGCCAGCAGCTTCGCGCCGTGGCCGCGACCGAGGCGGACGTCCTGATCGCGGGCGAGACCGGCACCGGCAAGGAAGTCGCCGCCCGCGCGCTCCACCGTGGCTCGGCCCGGTCGGGTGGGCCGTTCGTGCAGATCAACTGCGCCGCCCTGCCCGCCGACCTGATCGAAAGCGAGCTCTTCGGCCACGAGGCGGGCGCGTTTCCCGGCGCGACGCGTGCGCGCTACGGCAAGTTCGAACATGCCCGCGGCGGGATCGTCTTCCTCGACGAGATCGACAGCCTGCCGCTGCCGTTGCAGGCCAAGCTTCTGTCGGCGGTCGAGACGCGGCAGATCACGCGGCTCGGCTCGAACGATCCGGTCGCGCTGGACATCCGGATCGTCGCCGCAGCCAAGACGGACCTGACCGAAGCCGCAACGGCAGGCCGGTTCCGGTCCGACCTGCTCTACCGGCTCAATGTCGTCACCCTGCAGATGCCGACGCTGGCCGAACGGCGCGAGGACATCCCGGCCCTGTTCAACCAGCTGCTGCAAGAGGCGGCGGCGCGGACCAAGCGGCCGGTGCCCGAGGTGCCCGGTGCGGTGCTGTCGGCGCTTGCCGCGCGGGACTGGCCCGGCAATGTACGCGAGCTGCGGAACGCCGCAGAACGCTATGCGCTCGGGCTCGATCTGGGTGTCGTTGCGGCGCCCGAGATGACGGAGGACGGCCTTCCGGCCGCCGTGGCCGAACACGAACGCGCGCTGATCGCGGCCAGCCTCGCGGCCCATGGCGGCAGCCTCAAGGACACCTACGAGGCGCTGAAGATCTCGCGCAAGGCGCTCTACGAGAAGATGCAGAAATACGGGCTGAGCCGCGACGCCTTCGCCGAACCCGCGCGCGATGGGTCGGAAGGGTAACACGCCACCCGCCCCGATCGGCACGATCCGACACAAATTCCGAATGAGCGCCGGGCCGCGGCCATGTTTGCGCTCACGGACGCTTGCGGTGCGACGAAAACGTTCCACAACGACAGGCAACATCGCGTGACCCGTGATGTCCGCGGGCGGAGGGAGCCGCCTGCGGGGTCTTGCCGCGCTAACACCGCGGCTGCAATGGGAGGCATTCAATGTCGATGACCAAATTCGCTGCGACCGCTGCGGTCGCCGCACTCGTTCCGATGTCCGCACTCGCCGATGCCCACGAGGATCGCGAGGGCTGGCCGGCCAGCTTCACGGTCGGCACCGCCAGCCAGGGCGGCACCTTCTTCGCCTACGGCTCGGGTTGGGCCAACCTCGTCGCAGAAGAGCTCGGCCTGTCCGGCGGCGCCGAAGTCACCGGCGGCCCGATGCAGAACATGGCGCTCGTCCATACCGGCGAAGCGCAGTTCGGCATGACCACGATGGGCCCCGCCGCCGAGTCGATCGCCGGCACCAACCCGATCGCGCCCGGCCTGCAGATGACGGGCGCCTGCGCGATGTTCCCGATGTACCAGACGCCGTTCTCGGTGACGACGCTGTCCTCCTCGGGCATCACCTCGATCTCCGAGATCCCGGCCGGCGCGCGGATCGGCTTCGGCCCCGCGGGTTCGACCTCGGACACCTACTTCCCGCAGATGATGGAAGCCCTGGGCGTCGAGTTCGAGCGCCGCAACGGCGGTTGGGACGACCTCGGCAGCCAACTGCAGGACGGCCTGCTGGACGTCATCGCCTTCGCGGCTGGCGTTCCGGTCCCGGCGGTCAGCCAGCTTGAAGTGCAGACCGACATCAACATCATCGAGTTCACCGAGGAAGAGCAGGCCACGATCCTGTCGTCCTTCCCGGTCTCGGACTTCGCGATCGATGCCGGCACCTACACCACGCTCGAGGCTCCGGCCCGTTCGGTCGCGATGTGGAACTTCGCGATCGCCAACTGCGATCTGCCGGAAAGCTTCGTCTACGCCGTGGTCGACGTGATCATGTCGGACAACGAGCGGATGGTGAACATCCACCGCGCCGCCTCCGAGACGCTGCCCGAGAACTGGGACAAGAACAACGTCATGATGTGGCATCCGGGCGCGGCTCGCTGGTTCAACGAGAATGCCGGCGCGACCATCTCCGACGAAATGATCTACTCGGCCATGTGAGCCGACAGGTCGATGTTCACGACCAGGAAAAAGGGCGCCGCCCGGTATCCGGGCGACCCCGCTCAGCCGGGGCTAGCGCGCCGGCACGTAGCGTTCGATCGTGACCCGGATCACGCCGCGATACCCGCTGGAATACTGGGTCACGCCAAGCATGTAGGTTCCGGGGCCGACGCGGCTGGACAGCTGGCTGTCGAGCGTGCCGTTCGAGTCGTCGTTGAAGCCGACCATGCGCCCGACGCTGTCGAACAGACGGATGACCGGATCAGCGTCGGTGATCCCGATGGCGTCGATCAGGACGAGACCGCCCTCCGGGACGTCGAAGCTGTACCAGACCGCATCGGAGCCGACCGGCTGGTCCATCACCAGCCGGGTCTGCAGCATCCCGAGCGCCGTGACCGGGTAGCCCGAACCCGGCGGCGGGCTGGCCTCGCCGCTGGCATACATCTCCATCATCGCGGCCTGCGGGTCGTAACCTCTGACGCTGATCGTCACCGGCTCGTTCTGGTCGCTGAGCGCGCGCATGCCGACGCAGTAATCCCCGGCCGGCAGCGGGTCGGTGAAGTCGATCCGGCTGTTGAGGCTGTCGTAGTCGTCATTCTCGGCGATCAGCGCGCCCTGCCCGTCGAAGACGTAGATGTAGGGATCGGCCCATTCGTTTTCGGCCCGGATGCTGATCGGTTGCGGGCTGGACAGCGTGAAGCGGTAATAGGGCGTCGCGGCCACCGAGTTCGTCGCCGTCACACCGCCCTGACCGAGCATCGCGTCGACCGGCCCCTGGCCGAGCGCCGTGGCCGGCGTCTCCGCCGTGCAGGCCTCGACGCCCGCGAAGAAGCCGCTGCCGCCGCCGAGACCCGGGGTCAGCGCATCGAATTCCGGCCGCGCCACGCGGATCGAGGCATCGACCGCGCCGCCGCCGAAGCTGCGGGTAAGCAGGCAGTAGGTGCCGGGATCGAGCGCCGCCTCGGCGCGGGAGGCGAAATTGCCACCCGAATCGTCATCCGTCAGGACGAGCGCACCATCGGCGGAATACAGCTCCAGCACGGTGTCGCCGCCCGGCGTCGGCATCGCCTCGACCCGGACATCGCCCTGCGCCGAGACGCTGAAGGCGCGGACCACGTTACCGCCCGGCGGCACCGAGAGCCCGGTCATGTCGAGCGGCCCGCCCGCGGTCGAGACGTCCGAGCCCGCTTCGTCGCCCGCGATCCACTGCGCCGGTCCCAGACCCGCGCAGATCTCGGCGTCCTGCGCCGCCGCGGGAACGGCCAGAAGGCCGAACGCGGCCGCCGATGCCAGGGTGACGGAATTGAACTTCATTTCTGCTCCTCCAGCCAGATGAACGGCTCTGCCGTCCGTCGGGCGGAGCCTAGCGCGGAAGGCCGCGCCGGCGCCAGCGGATTGGCGGAGCGCCAAGCCATGATATCAAGGGATGCCCGGAACCGGCGGCAGATCCGGCCGGGCTTCACGCAGGGGGGACAGACCTGATGACCGATACCAGCAGAGACGAGGCGCTCGAAGGGCCCGTCATGGCCGAAGGCGTCGACGAGGAACCGGTCGAAGGCAACCGGAGGCTCTTCGAGGGCGGCGGCTACATCTTCATCGCCGCGCTCGCGACGCTCTATGCCGCCTTCCACATGGCCGCGCTGAACGGCCTGTCGATCGAGAATCTCACGGGAATCGAGCTGTCGTTCCTGCCGCAATTCCCGATGGAGACCTGGAATTTCCGGATCGTGCACATCGCCGGCGCGCTGGCGCTCGGCTTCCTGATGTTCGCCGCGCGAAGCTTCCCGGGGGACGATGACGAACGCGAGACCCGGCTGCTGTCGATCGTGGGCTTTCTCCTGCTGATCCCGGCCGCCATCGCAGGCTGGACGGCGATCCAGTTCGCCGGTCTGATCAATTCGGGCACGCTGCCGGAATTCGGCGGGCTGGTGACCTGGGCCTCGGCGCAGCCAGGGATGGAATTCTACGCCCGTGAATTCTGGTGGTTCGGGGTGCCGCTCCTGATCTCGTCGGGCGGCGGCATCGTGCTCGGCTGGTTCGAGCGCAAGCGCCGGTCCGGCTTCGCCACCGCCGACGTGGTTCTCGCCGCCTCGGCGGTCGTGGTCGCGCTCTACCTCATCCCGATCTACGGCACCGCGGCCCGCAACTCCGTCGGCACGCCTTTCGTGCCAGTTGGCATCGCCTTCGCGGCCACGGCCGGCTCGGCGATGATTCTCGAGCTGACGCGCCGCGTCGCGGGCCTCGCGCTCGTGGTCATCACCGGGGTCTTCCTGGCCTACGTCTTCTGCGCCCACCTGCTGCCCGGCATCCTCGCCGTCGACCGGCCCTATTCCTGGCAGCGGTTCTTCGGCCACGTATATTCGGATGCCGGTATCCTCGGGCCGACGACGGCGGTCTCCTCGACCTACATCATCCTGTTCATCATCTTCGCGGCCTTCCTGCAGGCCTCGAAAGTGGGCGATTACTTCGTGAACTTCGCCTTCGCCGCCGCCGGCCGCGCGCGCGGCGGCCCGGCCAAGGTCGCGATCTTCGCCTCGGGCCTGATGGGGATGATCAACGGCACCAGCGCCGGCAACGTGGTGGCGACCGGCTCGCTCACCATCCCGCTGATGAAGAAGGTCGGCTACAAGCCCAAGACGGCGGGCGCGGTCGAGGCCGCGGCCTCGACCGGCGGGCAGATCATGCCGCCGATCATGGGCGCCGGCGCCTTCATTATGGCCGAGATCACCGGCATCCCCTACACCGAGATCGCCATCGCCGCGATCATCCCGGCAATCCTCTACTTCGCCTCGGTCTACTTCATGGTCGATTTCGAGGCCGCGAAGCTCGGGATGCGGGGCATGCGCGAGGACGAGCTGCCGAAGTTCCGCGACATGGCGCGGCGGGTGTTCCTGTTCCTGCCGATCATCATCCTGATCGCGGCGCTGTTCATGGGCTATTCGGTCATCCGGGCGGGCACATACGCCACGCTCTCGGCCGCGGTCGTCTCGTGGCTGACACCCTACAGGATGGGCCCACGATCCATCGTGAAGGCCTTCGAACTGGCCGGCGTCATGTCGATCCAGATCATCGCGGTCTGCGCCTGCGCCGGTATCATCGTCGGCGTCATCAGCCTGACCGGCGTCGGCGCGCGCTTCTCGTCCCTGCTGCTCGATCTCGCGGCGACCTCGCAGCTGCTCGCGCTGTTCTTCGCCATGTGCATCGCGATCCTGCTCGGGATGGGGATGCCCACGACAGCAGCCTATGCCGTCGCGGCCTCGGTCGTGGCGCCGGGCCTCGTGAACCTCGGCATCCCGCAGCTGACGGCGCATTTCTTCGTCTTCTACTTCGCCGTCGTCTCGGCAATCACGCCACCCGTGGCGCTGGCGAGTTACGCGGCGGCGGGGATATCCGGGGCGAACGCGATGGAGACCTCCGTCGACAGCTTCCGGATCGGCATCGCCGCCTTCATCGTGCCGTTCATGTTCTTCTACAACGGCAACCTGCTGATGCAGGGCGCTGAGATCACGGAGCTGGCGGGCGAGCTCGTCCACGAACCGGCGCACTGGTACAACATCGTCCGGGCCGGCATCACCGCGACCTTCGGGGTGTTCCTGCTCTCGGCCGGCATACAGGGCTGGTTCATGGGCGGCCGCGCGGTCTGGTACCTGCGGGCCATCCTGATCATCGCCGCGCTCTGCATGATCGAAGGCGGGATCTGGACCGACCTGGCCGGGGTCGGCATCGCCGCGGCGGTCTGGCTGATCCAGCGCACATTCCGGCCGTCGCCCGGCGCATCGATCCCGGTGCGCGGCGCCGACTGACGCTTGACGCCATGGCCCGGGCGCGCGAAGCCCGGGCCATGGAGCGCCTCAGCCAATCCCCCACCGATCCGGACTTCGTCCAGGACCCCTACCCGTTCTACGCCCGCGCCCGCGCTGCCGGGCCGCTGGTGTTCTGGGACGAATACCGGATGCCCATGGCGACGACGCACGAAGCGGTCAGCGCGCTCCTGCGGGACCGGCGTTTCGGGCGCGAGCCGGTCACGCCGATTGCCGTCCCGCCGCACCTGGAGCCGTTCTACGCGGTCGAGGCGCATTCCATGCTCGAACTGGAACCGCCGCGCCACACGCGCCTGCGCGGCCTCGTGCTGCGGGCCTTCACCTCGCGGCGGATCGCTGCGCTGGCGCCCGAGATCGAGGCGCTGTGCGACGACCTGATCGACCGCTTTCCGTCCGGTCCGTTCGATCTCCTGCCGGCCTATGCCCGGCCCCTGCCCGTCACGGTCATCGCCCGGCTGCTCGGTGTCCCGGACGACATGGGCGAGCAGCTTCTCGACTGGTCGAACGCGATGGTGCGGATGTACATGGCCGGCCGGACCCGGGCCGACGAGGACGCCGCATCCGCCGCCGCATCCGGCTTCTCCGACTTCCTGCGCGGCTACGTTGCCCGCCGCCGCAGCGACCCTCGCGACGACCTGATCTCGAGCCTCATCGCCGCCGAGGCCGAGGGCGAGCGGCTGACGACCGACGAGCTCATCACCACCTGCATCCTGCTGCTCAACGCCGGGCATGAGGCGACGGTCCACACGCTCGGCAACGGCGTGAAGCTGCTTCTGGAGACCGGCGCACGGCCCGGCGCTGATACGGAAACTCTTGTAGAAGAAATTCTGCGGACCGATCCGCCGCTGCATCTTTTTACCCGCACAGCATACGAGACGGTCGAGGTCTTCGGCCATACCTTCCATCGCGGCGATGAGGTCGGTCTCCTTCTCGCATCTGCGGGTCGCGACGGCGCGGCCAATACCGATCCCGACACATTCGACCCGGGCCGCGCGGCCGCGACCCATGTCGCCTTCGGCGCCGGGCTGCATTTCTGCGTCGGCGCGCCGCTGGCCCGGCTGGAACTGAGGATCGCGCTCGACCGGCTTTTCGCCCGCTGCCCGGGCCTGAGGCTCGACGCCACGCCGCGCTACGCCGACATCTACCATTTCCACGGGCTCGAAAGCCTGCGCGTGACGACCTGAACAGGGTCAGGAACCGTCGAGACCGCACATCTCCCGGATGCGCCCGGCATTTTCGGCCACGATGTCCCGGCCAGCCTCGATCGCCCGTTTCGCGCCGTGGAATTCCACGAAGGACATGTCGAACAGCTCGACCTCGAGTTCCAGATCGGCGGGGTCCGCGGCCATGCGCGTGCGCCGAAGATATTCGGTCATGATGTCGATCGCGGCACTCGCCACGGCCACGCCCTGCGGGGTCGCGACCTGCCCTTCCCCCGTTTCGGGCCGGACGCTTTCCGGCAGGAAGGCCGTCACCTGCTGCCAGACCGACACCGTCTCGACCGGTTCCCAATGGACCGCGCGGCGTCGGGCATTCGGATTGACCGAAATGACGATGTCGGCCCCCGTCGCGCGGGCCACCGTGACCGGGACGGGATTGGTCACGGCCCCATCCACCAGCCAGCGACCGCCAAGCTGTTGCGGCGCCAGGAGCCCGGGAATGGCCGACGAGGCGCGGACGGCCGGCAGGATCGGCCCGTCGCGCAGCCACACCTCCCGCCCGGTCTCCAGATCCGTGGCAACGGCGGTGAAGGGGATCGGCAGGTCCTCGATCAGGCCCTCGACGCCGATCTGGGTCATCACCTGTTCGATTCCCGCGCCGCGCACGAACCCGCCGGAAAACGGCCGGATGTCGACGAGCTGAAGGAACCCGGCCTGCGTCAGCGACAGCGCCCAGTCGCGCAATTCGGCCAGCCGTCCGGCAGCATGGGCCGCGCCGACGATGGCGCCGACCGAACTCCCGGTGACGATTTCGACCTCCACGCCAAGCTCGCTCAGCGCCTCGATCACGCCGATATGCGCCCATCCCCGCGCGCCGCCATAGCCGAGCGCCAGTCCCACCTTGCGCTTCGCCTGCATCGGTCACCTCGTCATCGGATCGCCCGGGACCGAGGAAACCAGATTTGCCGAGGGCCGGCTAGGACCGGTCCGGAAAGGTGCCCAGATCGGCGATTGCGTACCCGCCGGGATAGCTCGGCCGGCGGACTCTCGTCAGAAGATGCGGTCTGCGGCGTTTCGGCAGGACGCGCAGCGCACGCGCCCGCAGCCCGAGACCGCCGTGAACCAGCGCGACCAGCCAGCCCGGCGCCGGTTTCAGCCCCATCGCGGCCAGAAGCGGCGGGTCCATCATCGCCCGCATCACGGGCCGGCCGAGCGGCCAGAGCACGCGGGGCGCGTAGAAGCCGAGCATCAGGTCCATCGTGGCCTGCGCGATCCGGGCGTTGCTGTCGGCAAAGCGGAAATGCTCCGCCTCGTAGGCACGATTGAACGCGTCGAAGGCGGCGCGGCTTTCCGGCAGATCCGCGATGCCCATCCGCGCGCCAAGCGCCCTGTAATAGGCGAAGATGTCGTCGCGCTCGGCCTCGGTCAGCCTGCGCCAGCCGAAACGGTCGAGCCAGCGGATCGGCTCGAAGACGAAGGTCGAGAGAACATACAGCATGTCCGAATTCGCGATCCGGTAGGCGCCGTGCATGGCGTTCATCCGGTCAAGCGCCGCCTGACCCCGCGCGCTGTCGATCCCATGCTCGACCATCTCCGACAGGATCAGCTCGGTATCGTCGTAACGCTTGCGCGGCCGCCGCTCGAACTCGCCCGTCTTGGCCAGAAGGCCCGAGATCGACGGCACGGCATAGGTCCGGAACAGTGCGAATTCGAGCGACCGTTCGATATCCCAGGCAAAATCCCAGGCGGCGAGGCGAAACACGGTCTCTTCGTAGGCGGGGCGGGCCATGGGGTCCTCGGGCGGGGTGGCGACCGGCTAGGCTGAAATCCCGAACGCCGCAAGCCTCGGGTGTCAGGGCAGCGGCGCCTCGCGGGCATTCAGCGGCGTCAGGATACCCGCGACAAGGCCCCGCAACCATTGATGCGCCGGATCGTTCGATGACCGCCGGTGCCAGGCCATGGTGATGACGGGCACTGTCACGGGCAAGGGCGCGGCATAGTGGTTCAGCCCGATCACCGGCGCGAGCGCCTCGGCAAACTGGCCCGGCACGAGCGCGATCGCATCGCTTGCCGCCACCGCCCGCGCGACGCCGTAGAACGTCGCGAGCGTCATCGTCACCTTGCGCGACCGGCCGAGCTTCGTCAGCGCGTCATCCCCGATGGAGGCAAGCCGGCCTTCCGGGCTGAACAGGACATGCGGCAGCGCGCAGAACGTATCGAGGTCGATCTGCCCGCCCCGCCCCGGCAGAGCCGGGTGCCCGGACCGGGCGATGACGCGAAAGGTCGAGCGGAAGAGCGGCTGGCTGTCGATCCAGTCCGGGAAGTCAGTGGACGGGATGAGCAGGAGATCGGCGTCGTAGCGCTCCAGCGAACTGACGTAATCCTGCGGCACCAGGTCGACGAGCTGGACGCGCACGCCAGGTGCCTCGGTCCCGATCCGGTGGGCAAGCTCGGGCATCAAAAGCTCGGCAAAGAAGTCCGAACCGGATAGCCGAAACGTTTCGGTCCCCTTGGCGGGGTCATAACTCGCCGGGCCGGCGAGAAGCGTGGAGATACCGTCGAGCGCGCGGCGGAGTTCGGGCGCGATCGACCGCGCATAGTCGGTCGGCACCAGCCCCTGCCCCTGCCGCACCAGAAGCGGATCGCCAAGCGCCGAGCGCAGCCGCGCCAGCGCGGCCGAGACGGCTGGCTGCGACAGGCCGATCTTCTCACCGGCGCGCGTGACCGAGCCTTCGGACAGAAGCGCGTCGAGCACGCGGAGGAGATTGAGGTCGAGCGTTTTGAAATTCATGCCATGGATGATACTCATACAAAGGATCGATTGGAATGATGTATTGGTCCCGTGCGAAACCTCCGGTCACCAACATTGGAGACCGAGATGAAAGACCTTCAGCACAGCGACACCTCCATCGAATGGCTCGGCGTCCGCTACGACACCATTCTGACCACCGAAGCCACCAACGGCGCGATGAGCATCACCGATACCTTCGCTCCGGTCGATGCCGGCCCGCCGCGGCACATCCACTATGACGCTGACGAGACCTTCGTCGTCCTGACGGGGGAAGTCCTGATCTGGCTCGACGGCGAGACCTTCACGCTGTCGGCCGGGCAAAGCGGCTTCATCCCGCGCGGGGTCGAGCACACCTACAAGGTGATTTCGCCCGAAGGCGCGCGGAAGCTCGTGATCCTGACCCCCGGCGGGTTCGAAGGCTTCTTCGCCGACATGGCCGCCGGCCAGTTCCGGATCCCGGCCGACATGGGACCGATCGAGGAATCGGCCAAGCGCCACCACCTCGCCTTCACCGGCCCCCCGCTCTGACGGGGGTTACTCGGCCGCGACCTTCCGGGTTTCCAGCATCGGGCGCAGGTAGCGCCCGGTATGGCTGTCCTCGACCGCGGCCACGTCCTCGGGCGTGCCGGTGGCGACAACTGTGCCGCCGCCGTCACCGCCTTCGGGACCGATGTCGATGATGTGGTCTGCGGTCTTCACCACGTCGAGGTTGTGTTCGATCACGACGACGGTGTTGCCCTGGTCGACCAGCTCGTGCAGCACCTCGAGCAGTTTGCGCACATCTTCGAAATGCAGGCCGGTCGTCGGCTCGTCGAGGATGTAGAGCGTCCGTCCGGTCGACCGCTTCGACAGCTCCTTCGACAGCTTCACCCGCTGCGCCTCGCCGCCCGACAGCGTCGTCGCCTGCTGACCGACCTTGATGTAGCCGAGGCCGACGCGCACCAGCGCATCCATCTTCTCGCGGATCGACGGCACCGCCTTGAAGAAAACCTGCGCGTCCTCGACCGTCATGTCGAGCACGTCGGCGATGGACTTGCCCTTGAACTGGATCTCCAGCGTCTCGCGGTTGTAGCGCTTGCCCTTACAGGTCTCGCAGGTGACGTAGACGTCCGGCAGGAAGTGCATCTCGATCTTGATGACGCCGTCGCCCTGGCAGGCCTCGCAGCGGCCGCCCTTCACGTTGAAACTGAAGCGGCCCGGCTTGTAGCCGCGCGCCTTGGCCTCCGGCAGCCCGGCGAACCAGTCGCGGATCGGCGTGAAGGCGCCCGTGTAGGTCGCGGGGTTCGACCGGGGCGTCCGGCCAATGGGCCGCTGGTCGATGTCGATGACCTTGTCGAGATGCTCGAGCCCCTTGATCGTCTCGCAGGGCGCGGGCGTCTGCCGCGCGCCGTTCAGCTTCATCGACGCGGTCTTGAACAGCGTCTCGATGGTCAGCGTGGACTTGCCGCCGCCCGAGACACCGGTAACGCAGACAAACTTGCCGAGCGGGAAGTCGACCGTCACTTCCTTGAGGTTGTTGCCGGTCGCCTTGACCACGGTCAGCTTCTTCTTGTTGCCCGCGCGCCGTTCCGCCGGGACGGAAATCTCGCGCCGCCCGGCAAGGTAGTCGCCGGTGACGCTGTTCTCGTTCGCCATGATCTCGTCCGGCGTGCCGTGGGCCACGACTTCTCCGCCATGGACACCGGCCCCCGGGCCGATATCGAAGACGTAATCGGCTTCGCGGATGGCTTCCTCGTCATGCTCGACGACGATGACGGTATTGCCCTGGTCCCGCAGGCCCTTGAGCGAGGTCAGCAGCCGGTCGTTGTCGCGCTGGTGCAGGCCGATGGACGGCTCGTCGAGGACGTAAAGCACGCCTGTCAGACCCGAACCGATCTGGCTCGCCAGCCGGATGCGCTGCGACTCGCCGCCCGAGAGCGTGCCGGCGGCGCGGCTGAGCGTCAGGTATTCGAGGCCGACATTGTTCAGGAAGCCGAGCCGCTCGCGGATTTCCTTCAGGATCGCCCGCGCGATCTCGTTCTTCTGCGCGCTGAGGTGATCCGGCACGCCGGCCATCCACTCCGCCGCTTCCTTGATCGACATCTCGACGACCTGGCCGACATGCAGCCCGCCGATCTTCACGGCCAGCGCTTCGGGCCGCAGGCGGTAGCCTTCGCAGACGCCGCAGGCGCGGTTGTTCTGGTAGCGCTCGAACTTCTCGCGCATCCACTCGCTGTCGGTCTGCTTGTAGCGCCGCTCGATATTCGGGATGACGCCCTCGTAGCTGCGCTCGACCTGGTAGACGCGGCCGCCATCGTCGAAGCGGAACTTGATCTCGTCCTCGCCCGAGCCGTGCAGCAGGACCTGCTGCGCGAAGGCCGGCAGGTCCTTCCAGCGCGCGTTCTTGTCGAAGCCGTAATGCTTGGCGATGGCGGCGATGGCCTGCTTGAAATACGGCGTGCCGCCTTCCGGCCAGTGCGTCTCGGCCAGGTCCATCAGCTTCATCGTGACGTCGGGCACGACGAGGCGTTCGTCGAAGAACAGCTCGACGCCAAGGCCGTCACAGGCCGGGCAGGCCCCGAAGGGCGCGTTGAACGAGAACAGCCGCGGCTCGATCTCGGGGATGGTGAAGCCGGAGACCGGGCAGGCGAAGTTCTCGGAGAAGGTGATCCGCTCCGGCTCGCCCTCGCCTTCCTTCGGCGCGGTCTCGAGGATCGCGATCCCGTCGGCGAGGTCGAGCGCTGTGCGGAAGCTGTCGGCCAGCCGCGTCTCCGTCCCCTCGCGCACGACGATCCGGTCGACCACCACGTCGATGTCGTGGCGGAACTTCTTGTCGAGCGTCGGCGGGCTGTCGAGATCGTGGAATTCGCCGTTGACCTTCACGCGCTGGAAGCCCTGCTTGCGCAGCTCCAGCATCTCCTTGCGGTATTCGCCTTTCCGGTCGCGGACGATGGGCGCGAGGAGATAGGCGCGCGTGCCCTCCTCCATCTGCATGACCCGGTCGACCATGTCCTGCACCTGCTGCGCCTCGATCGGCAGGCCGGTGGCCGGCGAAAACGGCGTTCCGGCACGGGCGAAGAGAAGCCGCAGGTAGTCGTAGATCTCGGTCACCGTGCCGACGGTCGAGCGCGGGTTCTTCGAGGTCGTCTTCTGTTCGATCGAAATGGCCGGGCTGAGACCGCTGATGTGATCCACGTCCGGCTTTTCCATCATGTCGAGGAACTGCCGGGCATAGGCCGACAGGCTTTCGACATAGCGGCGCTGCCCCTCGGCATAGATAGTGTCGAAGGCGAGCGACGACTTGCCCGAGCCCGACAGCCCGGTGATCACGACGAGCTGATCGCGCGGGATATCGACATCGATGCCCTTGAGATTGTGCTCGCGCGCGCCGCGCACTTCGATCTGCTTCAATTCGGGCATGGGTCACCTGAAAACGGAGTCCGGCAAGAGGTAGCGATCTCGGGCCGAGACTCAATGGCTGCCGCGTCCGGAGAATGGAACATTAATAGAACATTTACAAGTCGCCGCCGATCCGGGCGGGATTTCCTGTGGATGCTTCCCCCCGCGGCGCGCGGTCCCGACTGATCGCATCTGCGCGACGGTGCGTTTTGTTGCCGAAAACCGCCTTCGGTGGTAATGAAATTTTTGTTTGTAACCAGGGAATCCGTCATGACCGTTCAGCAAGACATTGAAACGCTTGCGTCGACCCGCGGCGACCACGTCGTCGCCTCCATCACCGTCACCGATGCAGAGCGCGATGCCGGGGCGCTCGACCCCGCAAAGCTCGACACGGCCGAGCGGATGATGCGCGACCTCGGCTATATCCGGGTCGAGAACCTGCTGACCGAAGCCGATATCGACCGGTTCCGCGGCGCCTATGACCGGCGCTATGGCGGGTACCTGCGCACGACCAACAAGAAGGACATGCGGCCCCTCTTCACGGTCGACGTGCGCGAGGAATTCGCCGATCGCAAGTTCCTGTCGAACGCGATCCTCCAGCCGCTGTTCGAACGCCTCCTGGGCAACGATTACATCATCGCCGCCGTGTCGTCGGTCTGTTCCTTCCCCGGCGCCCCGGACCAGCACCTGCACCGCGACGCCCGCGCGCTGTTCGGTGAAAAGCCGAAGGATTTCACCAAGGACACCGAAGTCCCGGCCTATTCGCTGACCATGCTGGTGCCGCTCGTCGACTTCACGACCGAGACCGGGTGCACCCGCGTCTGGCCGGGCACGCACCGGATCGGCGCGGACGAGGACGGGCTGGCGGTCGGGTCGATCGACCCCGAGGTGCGGCGCGGGTCGGTCCTGATCACCGACGGCCGGACCCTGCATCGCGGCGCCGCCAACCGGTCGAAGAACCTGCGTCCGCTGATCTACTGCACCTACCAGCGGTCATGGTACCGCGACTTCAACGGTTACCAGTTCCGCCCGCCGTTCATCCTGACCGAAGCGTCGAAGAAATCGATGCCCGAGGATCTGGTGCAGCGCATGGTCTGGGCCGAAGGCCGCGAGACGAAGACCAACCTGAAATACATGCTGCGGCGGATGCTGCCCGCGTCGCTCCGGACCCGGCTGGCCAAGGACATCTAGTCCCGGTAGTCGGGCTCCTCGGCATCGAGCACCTCGCGGATCGCCGCGAGGTGCAACTCGCCGCCGCCCTCGTATTCCTCCCACTGGCGCGCCGTCTTCTCGGCCACCTCGTGGGTCGCGGTCACGAGCTTCTGTCCGGTCTGGAGCGCGGTCACGTAGGTCTCGGCCGCGCGCTCGAAATAGTAGATGTCGTCGAAGCACTGCCCGACCGACCGCCCGGCGACGAGAATGCCGTGCTGCCCCATGATGAGAATGCCGTGATTGGCGAGCGTCGAGGGCAGCCGTTCGGCCTCTTCCCCGATGCCCATCCCGTCGAAGCCGCCATCGACGGCGACCCGGTTGTAGAACCGCATCGTGTTCTGGTCGATCGGCGGGATGATCGGGTCGGCGAATGTGCTGAGGACGGTCGCGTATTTCGAATGCAGGTGCATGACGCAGCGCGCCCGCGGCAGCTGCCGGTGCAGCGCGCCGTGAATGTCGAGCGCGGTGCGGTCTACGCCCTCGGCCTCCTCGGGATGTTCGGCATCGACCTCGACCATGTCCGACGCCTTCACCCGGCTCCAGTACCGTCCGACCGGGTTGACCAGGAAGCGCGTGCCGGCGGGGTTCACCGCGACGCTGAAATGGTTGGCGATCCCCTCGTTCAGCCCGAGCCGCGCGCACCAGCGCAGGGCAGCGGCCAGGTCGCGCCGGGCCTCGGCATGTTCCATCACGACGTCCTCTCCCGCTGTCGCGCCAGCCACAGATGCACCGCCGCGCCGCCGGCGAAAACGAGCGCGAGCGCGGCCATCAGCCCTGCATATCCCGCGGCCGCGATCACCGCCACCATGATCGGTGTGCCGATCGTGTTCCCGAGATTGCCCATCTGGGCCATGCCGCCATTGGCCAGCGCGCGGTCGGCCGTCGGCTCGTTCAGCTGCGGGACGGAGGCGAACCCCGCCCCCTGCACGAGCCCGAACGACGCCCCGAGCAGGAGCGCCAGGACCGGCGATCCCTCGGACCAGATGAGCGCCACGGCGCAGAGGGCCGACAGCGTGAAGCCGAGGATCACGACGCTGACCGCGCTGATCCGCTTCAGAAGCGCCACGCCGATGGTCAGCGAGGACAGGATCGAGGTCAGCGGCATCGCACCCATGGTGAAGGCGCGCCAGTCTTCGGGCACGAAGGGCGCGAAGACGGTCAGGACCGAAACGAAGCAGATCGTGTAGAACAGCCAGCCCCAGGCCGGCGCGCCGATCCGGGCCGAGCCGTAGATGCGGGAATGCGCGCGGGCGATTTCGCCCAGACCCGGGGCCGAGGGCGCGCCGGACAGCAGCCGCGGCAGGATCGGCGCGAGGATCGCGGCCATCACGCCGAGATAGATCGCATGTGCCCCCATCAGCGCCGACAGGCCGAACCGCTCGGCGAACGGCACACCGGCCCAGAACAGGAACGCGAAGGAGACGCCGAAGAAGCTGCCCCAGAGCGTCAGCGACAAGCCGCGATCCTTCTCGGCGCTTGCCTCGGCGATCATGGTCGGGATCGCCACCACCATGGCGAGATGCGCCGCCCCCTCGATCACGCGGGTCAGCAGGAAAACCGGCAGCGGCGGGAAGAATGCCTGCACGGCCGAGACGCAGGCGCCCACGATCAGCCCGCCGAGCACGGCGCGGCGATAGCCGATCCGGGCGACGAGGACTCCGGCAACGACGCCGAACAGGATGCCGAGCGCACCGACGAGCGACACCGCGAAGCCGATGGATGTCCCGGCTTCCGGATAGAACTCCGGCAGGCGGGCGAAGATAACGCTGATCTTGCCGTATTGCGCCGCAGCCCCGAGCCCGGCGGCCCAGAGCAGAAGCACGAGCCGCCAGTCGGTGCGCGATACGTCCGTCATTCCGACCGATTGGCACCGGGCCCGGCCGGGTTCAAGACAAGGCGGCCCCGCCGGGGCGGGACCGCAGGTCGCTCAGATGTGGATGACCCGGTCGTAAGCGTCGAGCACGCTTTCGTGCATCATCTCCGACAGCGTCGGGTGCGGGAAGACCGTCTCCATCAGGTCCTCTTCCGTCGTCTCAAGCTGGCGCCCGACGACATAGCCCTGGATCAGCTCGGTCACCTCGGCCCCGATCATGTGCGCGCCCAGAAGCTCGCCCGTCTTGGCGTCGAAGACCGTCTTGATCATGCCCTCCTGCTCGCCGAGCGCGATGGCCTTGCCGTTGCCGATGAACGGGAAGCGGCCGACCTTCACGGTGTAGCCGAGCTCCTTCGCCTTGGCCTCGGAATAGCCGACGCTGGCGACCTGGGGATGGCAGTAGGTGCAGCCGGCGATGGCCTCGGGGCGGACCGGGTGGACCTTGTTCTTGCCCGCGATCAGCTCGGCCACCACGACGCCCTCGTGCGATGCCTTGTGCGCCAGCCAGGGCGCGCCGGCGATATCGCCGATGGCGTAGAGCCCGTCGACGCCCGTGCGGCAGTATTCATCGACGACGACATGCGTCCGGTCGATCTTCACACCGAGTTCCTCGAGCCCGAGCCCCTCGACATTGCCGACGATCCCGACGGCCGATATCACCGTGTCGAACTCCATCTTCTCGACCTTGCCGTCGACCTCGATATGGGCGGTCACCTTGTCCTTGGCGCGGTCGAGCTGCTTGACCATCCCTTTCTGGATGATCTTCATCTTCTGCTTCTCGAAGCTTTTCTTGGCGAAGGCCGAGATCTCGGCATCCTCGACCGGCAGGATGCGGTCCATCACCTCGACCACGGTCGTTTCGGCGCCGAGCGTGTTGTAGAAGCTGGCGAATTCGATCCCGATCGCGCCCGAGCCGATCACCAGAAGCTTCTTCGGCATGTGCGGCGGCTGCAGCGCGTGCTTGTAGGTCCAGACCCGCTCGCCGTCCGCCTCGAGGCCCGGAAGTTCGCGGGCGCGGGCGCCGGTGGCGAGAATGATGTTCTTCGCCTTCAGCGTCTCTTCGCCCTTGTCGGTCTTGACCTTCACCGTGCCTTTCGCCGGCAGCGTGGCCGCGCCCATGACGACGGTGATCTTGTTCTTCTTCATCAGGTGGCCGACGCCCGAGGACAGCTGCTTGGCCACCTTGCGCGAGCGGTCGACCACGGCCGGCAGGTCGTAATCGATCCCCTCGGCCTTCAGCCCGAATTCCTTGGCACGGTGCATCAGGTGAAACACCTCCGAGGACCGCAGCATCGCCTTGGTCGGGATACAGCCCCAGTTCAGGCAGATCCCGCCCATGTGCTCGCGCTCCACGATGGCGGTCTTGAGGCCCAACTGGCTTGCGCGGATCGCGGCGACATAGCCGCCGGGACCCGCCCCGATCACGATGACGTCGAAAGTCTGGTCGGCCACGATGGCTCCTCCCTCAGGATCCGGAATTCGTTGAACGTTAAACGAAGTTCGCCCGGCGCCGCAACGGAGCCGGACGAGGATCGGGGTTGTGCGCGACGCATGGCCGCGTACGCGTCAGTTGTTCGCGGTCAGCGGGTCGATGATCTTCGGAACCTCGGTCACCGAGGTGAACGGGATGCCGGAAAGCTCCGCATGCCGGCGGATCGCCTCCTCGTCGCTGGCCAGGTAGACGCAATAGGTCTTGTTGCCGGCCACGTAGGAATGCTGCCACTGGATCGTCGGTCCGATCTGGTCCAGCGCCTGGTTCGAGGCGCGCGCCGCCCCGCAGAGCTCGGTCAGGGACATCTCGCCGATGCCGGGGATGTCGCGTTCGATGATGTAGCGCTTGAGCTGTGCCATGTCTGGGCCCTCCATTTCTATGGGACCAGCTTGACCAGTGCAGGGCCGAACGCCTAACCCGATTTTCTTTAGCCTGATGAAGATAAGCTTTCGCGTCAGCATTGCTTCTTTTGCGTAGTAAAGGTAGCCTTTTGCAAATGGAGACAGCGACGCATCTGAAATCGCTCCAGGCGCTCGACATGGCGCTGCGCGAGGGGTCGCTGAAGTCCGCGGCGGAGCGGCTCGGGATCACGCCGGCCGCGGTCGGCCAGCGGATTCGCAGCCTCGAGACCTATCTCGGCACGGATCTACTGATGCGTGGCCGGTCCGGGCTGAGGCCGACGCCCGATCTCGAACGGGCGCTGCCCGACCTTCAGACCGCCTTCGCCGCGCTCGACCGGGTGACGCGCGAGCTCGACTTTCAGCGCGTGACGGAAATCCACATCGTCGCCGAACCCGACTGGGCCGAGCTCTGGCTCGCCCCGCGCCTGCCCGAGTTCCAGTCCGAGAACCCGAACATCCGCTTCAATCTCAATGGCGAGGGCGATGTGCCGATCCGGATCGGCGCGGCCGACATCCATATCGACGCACGCGATACCGGCGGAGAGGCGCTGTATTCCGATCGCCTGATGCCCGTCTGCAGCCACGAGAACCTGCTGCGGCTCGACCGCCATCCGCCCGAAGCGCCGCTCGAAGGCTATCCGCTCTGCCATCTCGAACATCGCGAGGGCAAGGGCGCGGCGCCGGAATGGCCGGACTGGTTCGCGGCCTACGGGATGCGGAGCGACGGGTTCGACCGCGGCAGCCGCTACCGCAACTACCGCCTGGCGATCGAGGCGGCGCGGGTCGGCGTGGGCATGACCCTCGCGCCAGTCTCGCTCTGCGTCTCGGAACTCGCCGTCGGCCACCTGTATGCGCCCTACCCAGACAGGACTCTGGCCGCGGCGGCGCCCTACCGGGTGCGCCTGCGCGACCGCGCGTCCGATCGCCCGCAGGTGCGGCGCTTCCTCGGCTGGCTGAAGGCGGAGGCAGCGGAGACGGCGGCCGAAATCGCCCGCATCACTGCGCCGGCTCAGCCTTCCTGAAGCTCGCGCAGGATCGCGCCGTAGCCGCCGGTCTCGAGGAACTCCCGCTCCGCGGCACTCGTCTCGCGCCCGAGCGCCTCGTTGCGATAGGGAAACCGGCCGAAGCGGCGGATGATTTCCCGGTGGACCTTGGCGTGCAGGACGTATTCCGAGCCCTCGGGTCCCAGGCGCTCTTCTTCCAGCCGGACACCCTCGTCCTGGTCGGCGAGATCCTCGGAATGGACGAAGGGCATGTAGAAGAACACCCGTTCCGGGTACGGAATGACGAGGTCGTGGTCTGCAGCGATGGCGGCGCGGGCAATTTCGCGCGCCCGCGCGTCGCCGGCGAATGACTGGCCCGAGCCGCGGAAGATGTTGCGCGAGAACTGGTCGATCAGGATCAACAGCGCAAGCGACCCCTGCGGCGTCCCTTCCCAGTCGGCCAGCCCGCCCTGCTGCGCGGACAGGACCGCATCGCCGAACCGCGCGCGGATCTCGGCGTCGAGCTCTTCCTCCTGCGCGTACCACTTGTCCGGCCCGCAGGTGTCGCACCAGAACCGGACCACCTCTTCAGGCTGCATCGTCATCCTCGCCGCTGGCTTCGGCATAATAGTCCTGGGCGGCACCAAGCGCGACGGCGGTGGAGTTTGGCAGGATCGGCGCGTAGCTTTCCGTTTCGGTCGCACTCGGCGCCGGGCGGACGGTCATCCGGTAGGCGGCGTAGACCCCGAGCCCGGCCATGAGCGCCGCGAGGAAAAGGAAGAAGCCCGGCGGTCCCACAGCTTGCAGCGCGAAGCCCACGAGAACCGGGCCCATGACGGCCCCGACGCCGTTGATGAACAGAAGCCGGCCGCCCGCCGCGGCCATCTGCTCAGGCTTCAGGAAGTCGTTCACATAGGCCACGAGAAGGGCATAGAGCGGGTTGGCGAGGCCGCCATAGAGGAAAGCCGCGGCGATCAGGAGCGTGTAAACGCTGCCAAAGATCGCGCCGAGAAGCCCCGTCACCGTGCCCGCGATGCAGACCGCCAGGATCAGGAGCCGCCGGTCTACCCGGTCGCTGATCCAGCCGATCGGGAACTGCAGAAGCATCCCGCCGACATAGAAGATCGCCGCAAAGAGTGAGATCTGCGACAGGCTGAGCCCGGCCTGCGTGCCGTAGACACCGGTCATGCCGAACATCACCGAGTAGATGCCGCCGATGGTGAAGATCCCCACGCAACCCAATGGCGAGACACGAAAAATCTCCAGAAGCCCCATGGAACTGGTGGATTCGAACGGCGGGATCGGCGTGACCGACAGGAGGATCGGCGCGAAGCTGAGCGAGACGAGCACCGAGAGCACGATGAAGAGCGTGTAGCCGCCCGGATCGCCGAGCACGAGAAGGCCCTGCGCGGCGACGATCCCGCTGAGCTGCACGATCATGTAGATCGACAGCGTCTGGCCCCGGTTCTCGTTCGTCGCGGCGTTGTTCAGCCAGCTTTCGGCGGTGACGTAGACGGCCGAGAAGCAGAAGCCGATTATCGCGCGCAGGAGCGTCCAGGCCCAGGGTTCGGTCACCACCGGGAACAGGACCAGCGCGGCGGAAATCAGCGAGCCGAGCGCCGCGAAGCTGCGGATGTGGCCGACCCTGCGGATCATCTCGGGCGCGGCGCGGCTTCCGAACAGGAAACCGGCGAAATAGGCCGACATAACGATCGAGATCGCGGTGGTCGCGAATCCCTCGAGATCGCCGCGCACGCCGAGAAGCGTGCCCTGCAGACCGTTACCGACCATCAGCAGCATCATGCCGAACAGCAGCGCCCAGGAATTGCGGATGACTTCGAACATGGCGCGTGCCCCTGTCTGACCGACGCAAATCTGCGCCGCGCTGGTGCCCCTCTCTATCCCCGAAGCGACGGGATCAAGAGCGATGCGTCACCATAGGAAAAGAATCGATACTCCCGCGCGATGGCATGCGCGTAAATCTCGCGGATTCGCTCCGGCCCCATGACCGCCGAGACGAGCATCATAAGCGTCGATTTCGGCAGGTGGAAATTGGTCATCAGCGCATCGGTGATCTTGAGCCGGTAGCCCGGCGTGATGAAGATGTCGGTTGCCCCGGACCAGGCCGGCAAGGTGCCATCGTCGTCGGCCGCGGTTTCGATCAGGCGCATCGCGGTCGTGCCGACGGGGATGATCCGGCCACCGGCGGCCCGGGTCGCGTTGATCTCGGCCGCGGCCTCCCGGGTGATCTGGCCGACCTCCTCGTGCATCTTGTGGTCCGCGATATCGTCGACGGTGACCGGCAGGAAGGTACCCGCGCCCACATGGAGCGTGACGAATGTCATGTCGACGCCGCGCTGGCGCAGGCGGTCCAGCAGCGGCTCGTCGAAATGAAGCGAGGCGGTCGGGGCCGCGACGGCGCCGGTATTCTTCGCCCAGACGGTCTGGTAGTCGGTGCGGTCGCGGGCATCCACGGCGCGGCGTCCGGCGATATAGGGCGGCAGCGGCATCTGCCCGGTGCGGTCGAGCGCCGCCTCGAACGCAGCGCCCTCCATGTTGAACCGCAGGCGGAGCTCGGGCTCCATCCGGTCGACGGTGGCGGCCAGGCCGCCGGGAAAGCTGACTGTCTCGCCGGGGCGGAGCTTGCGCAACGGCTTGGCCAGCGCCTCCCAGGTCCCGTCGTCATGCGGCTCGAGCAGCGTGATCTCGATCTTCGCGCTGACCGGCCCCTGTTCGGACAGGCGGAGCCGCTCGCCCGTCAGCCGCGCCGGGATGACCTTGGTATCGTTCAGCACCAGCCGGTCGCCGGGCAGAAGGATATCAGGCAGATCACGGACGTGCCGGTCGACAATCGTGTCGCCCTCGGCCAGCAGCAGCCGCGCGGACGACCGCGGGCGCGCGGGCCGTGTGGCGATCAGCGCTTCAGGCAGATCGAAGTCGAAATCGGAAAGTTTCATCTACTGCGATACGTCCGGCGGTGGGCGGCGGAAAATCTCGCGGAAGATACCGGGCGTCAAGATCGACAGCGGATTCACGCTGACATTGGTCTCGTCCCCCGTTCCGGTCATCCGGTAAGACACGCCGAACAGCCCTTCGCGCCGGGGGGCGAACAGCGCGCCCGCCGCGCCGTTCAGGAAATAGATCGGCGAGACCACGCCCTGCATGTCGTAGCGTTGCGCGCCGATGTCATAGACCCCGTCCATGGAAATGCCGATGGCCGGGCCGATGGCGGAGCCTTCGGTCAGGTAGATGGCGCGGGGCGTGACGCGGAACCGGGCGTCGATCTCGCCGAGATTGATCCCCTCGCCGCCGAGCTGGTCGATCAGGCCGACGACAGAGACGGCGTTCAGAAGCTCGGCCATGGCCGGCGCGTCGCGGACGCGCGCGCCATCGACCGTCAGCAGGCCGTCATAGGTGCCGGGTTCGCCGGTCGGATTGAGGCTCAGCGACAGCGCCCCGCCATACCCGTTCTGGAACAGCCCGGCCGAGCGCAGGACGGCGCCGGCATCGTCGGCCGCGACGCGCAGGCCGAGGCCCTGAGGGGCGCGGACGAGGCTGCCGCGGATCGCCGCGCCGCCATTCACCCGGCCCTGGAAGTTGCCGGCGAGACCGGGCGCGAGATCGGCCGCGAGACCGGTCAGCGCGAGTCCTTCCGTCAGCACGAGCCGATCGAGCCGGCCCGAGATCGGTCCGCCGCCATCGCCGCCCGCCAGGCTCGGCAGCCGGCGGAGGTCGATCGTGCCGCCGTCGATCCTGACGCCGGGCGGCGCCCCCGGGCCGCGGCCGGTCAGCGCACCGCTGAGGTCGGCCCAGTCGCCGATCCGCGCACGCGAGAAGCTGAGCGCGTCGAGCCCGCCGCCCTCCGGCCTCAGCGACACGCTGGCCGCGAGATCGAGGCCCGGAGCGTCGAGAGTGAGGCTCGGCACCTCCGGCGTCGGGCCAAGGGTGATCTCGGCGGAAAGCGTGCCGGTCGCCTCGAGCCCGAGCGCGTACCCGATCGCGGGCACTGACAGGCCGATCCCGGAGAGATCGGAGGACAGGGCAAGGGACGGCGGCGCGCCGCGCGGGATGTCGAGAACGAAATCCGCGCCGCCCGACCCGGTCACCGTCCCGGGCGGGAGATTGACCCCGAAGGCGGCGAGCGTGTCCGCACTGACCGTCAGCCGCCCCTCGGCGCGGCTGTCCTGCGGCTCGCCCGTGCCCATCGGCTGCGACCAGCGGCCCGAGACGGCGACGCCGTCGATGCTGGCCCGTCCCGAGATGCCGACCTCCTGTGGCGTTACCTCGAGATCCAGCCGGCGCGCGCGCAGCTCCCGCCCGGGAACGAGCGTGTCGGAGCGCACGTCACTGAGCGTGCCGGTGGCGCTGAAGCCGATCTCGTCGCGCGGGATCACGCGGCGGAAAGTCATGGAGAGCGCAACGTCGGCCTCGGCCCGTCCGGTGGCCAGCGTCGCGGGATCGAGCGGGCTCTCGGCGAGCAGGTTCACGGGCGGCAGGGCCAGCAGCGCGCCCACGGTCTCGATGGGGCCCGCGACGGCGAGATCGAAGACGGCATCCGGGTTGCGCGGCCGTGTGTCCCCGATCACAAGGCTGGAGCCGGTCAGATCGAGCGTGCCGCCGCCCGGCGCGACGATCTCGCCGCCGGTCAGGCTCAGGACGAACCGCGTGCCTTCGGCCGAGACGAAGCCCCGGCCATCGGTGATGGGCGGCAGGCCGGGCAGCGGCGCCAGTTCCAGCCCGTCGAAATCGAAGCGGATAGACTGGGTCCGGCCCTGCGGTCCGGTGCGCAGCGCGGCAGCGAACCCCGTGATCTCGCCGCGGGCGAGGTTCTCGGTCACCCAGTCGCGCGTTCCAGGGATGACGAAAGCGGGCCAGTACGGCAGGACCTGGTCGAGCGACAGTTCCGGGATCTGGGCGTCAAGACGGGTAACCAGGCCGTCGTCGCCGGCCACGATATCGCCCGAGACACGCACGCGCAGATCGTCGTCGAACAGGACCGCCTGCCCGATCGTCAGGTCGAGATCGGGCCGCAGGATCAGGCGCAGATCGGCCGCGCCGCCCTCGAAATGCAGCGCTTCCTCGAACAGGTCGGCCGGCGCGGCGGTGAGTTCCGACAGCGATAGCTGGCCGACGATCTCGCGCCCGTCCTCGCTGATCGCAGCGGTCGCGGCGGCGCTGAAGCTGAGCGGCGCGGACGCCAGATCGAAGCTGTCGAAGCGAAGCGACCGCGTGCCGGCATCATAGGCCAGATCAGCAGCGAGCCGGGCGAGCGGGATCGGCTCGGCGCCCGCGCGCGGCGTGATCGCACCTGGCCCGATATCCAGCTGTCCCTCGAAATCGCCGACGGTGCCGGCATCGGAAACCTGCGCGACCAGCCGGCCCGAAATCGGCGCGCGCATCAGATCGAGCCAGGCCAGTGCAGGGCTCGCCGTGGCGAGATCGCGGGCGGCGAGGTTCTCGAAGGCGAAGAGAAGATCGTTGCGGCCGAGCCTTGGGTTCCGGGTGATCGCGATGTCGATGCGGGCGTCCCGGCTGGCAGTGACCGATCCCGAAAGCGTCAGGGTAAGCGCCGCGCCCTTGCGTTCGAGCCGCATCTCGGCGTCCTGCGAGCGGATGATCTGCCCGGTGACGGCATCCGCCATCAGGACGACGAGCCCGGTGCCGGAGATCTCCTCCAGTTCCGAAAAGGCGGGCTCGCCGAAGAGCGCGTCGATCCGGGCGAGCGCCTCGGTGATGCCCCGGTCGGCGGCATCGGGATCGGCGCTGAGCGCGAGGTCGATCACCCCGTCCCGGTCGCGGCTGAGACGCATCCCCGCGCCGTCGAGCCGGACCCGGCGGGGCCGAACCTCCCCGGTCAGGAGCGCACCGCCGTTCAGCACGACGGAGACTTCCGGCAGGTAGGCGCGCAGGCCCTGTTCGTCGCGCAGCTGAACGCCGCTCAGGACGATCTCGGGCGTGAAGCCGCGATCGGGCAACGCGATCGCGATCTCCTCGACGCCGATCCGGCCGGCCTGCATCGCCCCGTTCATCCCGGCGGCGATACGGCTCTCGACCGCCTGCGGCAGGCGCACCCGGTTGTCGGTCGCGGCGAAAATCGCGATGATCCCGAACAGGATCGGCACGAGGACGAGAAATCCCGCGATTTCAACGATCTTGATGGCGATCTTCAGGCCACGGCGCCGTTTCGGCTGCGGCACGACGACGGGAAGGCTGCGATCCTCCGCGCCCTCCTCTCCGCCTGCCTCTGCCTGCCCGTCTTCGGCCATGCTGCCCTTGCCCTGACACGGGACTTTATCTTCGCCCGAATTCGCCTAGCTTGCAAACCGCCAACACAGCCACGAATGGATGACACCCATGCTCGAACCCGGCGCGGACGCCCCCGATTTCACACTTCCCCGCGACGGCGGCGGTGACCTGACGCTGTCCTCGCTGAGGCCGAAGAAGGTGGTCCTGTACTTCTATCCCAAGGACGACACCTCGGGCTGCACGAAGGAAGCTATCGCCTTCACCGGGCTTGCCAAGGAATTCGACGCCGCGGGCGCGGTCGTCGTCGGCATTTCCAAGGACAGCGTCGC
Source organism: Rhodobacterales bacterium HKCCE3408 (assembly GCA_015689705.1). Lineage (GTDB taxonomy): Bacteria > Pseudomonadota > Alphaproteobacteria > Rhodobacterales > Rhodobacteraceae > HKCCE3408. Next base: position 198,718 of record WVSN01000003.1, on the reverse strand, counting down.
CAAGCACGACAAGTTCATCGCCAAGCACGATCTCGGCGTGATCCTGGTCTCCGACGAGGAATCCGACGTCTGCGAGCGTTACGGCACCTGGGCCGAGAAAAGCATGTACGGCAAGAAATACATGGGGATCGAGCGCTCGACCTTCCTGATCGGCGAGGACGGCAAGATCCTTCAGGCGTGGCGGAAGGTGAAAGTTCCGGGCCATGCCGAGGAGGTCCTGAAGGCCGTGCAGGCGGCGTGAGCGAACTGCCCGCCAGCCTCGCCGAGATGGCGGTGGCCGTTCTGACCACCGCAGACGGGCGCGAGAAGACCGCCCTTTCAAGACGTTGCGCGGCAGAATGGATGGAGGGCGGGTTGCCTGTCGGGAACGCCCGCCCGCCGGACCGCCCGGCCCGTCCCGACCGGCCGGAGCTGCTTGCCCCGCGCGACGTGCCCCGCCGCCGGCCGGGCACCGAGGCCGGCCGGATCGCGCTTCTGCATGCTGTCGCGCATATCGAGCTGAATGCCGTCGACCTTCACTGGGACATCATTGCGCGCTTCACCGACGTCCCGATGCCGCCCGGATTCTACGACGACTGGGTGAAAGCCGCCGACGAAGAGTCGAAGCATTTCAACCTGATGTGCGACTGCCTTGAAGCGATGGGCAGCCATTACGGCGCGCTTGCCGCCCATGCCGGGATGTGGCGCGCGGCCGAGGATACGGCGGACGACCTGATGGGTCGGCTGGCGGTGGTGCCGATGGTGCTCGAGGCGCGCGGTCTCGACGTTACCCCTGGCATGATCGAGATCTTCCGCAAGGCCGGCGACGCCGATGCCGTCGCGGCGCTCGAGACGATCTACGCCGAGGAGGTCCACCACGTCGCCTACGGAGCGAAATGGTTTCACTTCCTGTGCGGCCGCGCCGACAGCGATCCGAAGGACGCCTTCCACAGCCTCGTCCGGCGCTATTTCCACGGCGCGCTGAAGCCGCCGTTCAACGAAGAGAAGCGCGCCGAGGCCGGCCTGCCGCCGGACTTCTACTGGCCGCTCGCCGAGGAGCGCGCGGACTGAAGATCGGCGGAATTTTGCCTATTTTGCCACGCCTTGGCACGGATCCGGCCCCTCGGGCAGTAAAGCGTTGAGCCCCCTCCGTCGATCGCTTATCCCCAATCCGGAGGGACGACCGGCGCCGGGGCGCCGCGTTTCGTGCAACGATACGGGGCCCGAGCAATTTGGTTTCAAGGCTGAAAGACCGCATCCACGCGGCACTCGACCGGCACCTGCCCGAGCAGCGGCTCTACCTCAAATCAGATGAGGGGATGCGCTTCATCCGGCTGCGGCCGGGTACCCAGGCGACGATCCTGATCGGCGGGGCGCTCTTCATCGGCTGGACGACCATCGTCACATCCATCTTTCTCATCGACACGATCTCGGCCGGATCGGTCCGGCAGCAGGCCGAACGCGAACAGATCGTCTACCGCGAGCGGCTGAACGCGATTTCGGCCGAACGCGACGCCAACCTCGCCGCCGCCCACGCCGCGCAACAACGCTTTACCGTGGCGATGCGCGAAGTGTCGGACATGCAGTCGCGCCTGCTGGCCTCCGAGGAGCGCCGCCGCGAACTGGAGACTGCGGTCGACGTGATCCAGGGCACCCTGCGCCGGACCATGACCGAGCGGGACGAGGCCCGGACCGAGGCCGCCCGCTACCTGGCCGAGCTTGAAAGCGAGACCGGAGAGATCCGGACCGCCGCCGGCCGCCAGCGCGACATCGAGGCGACGCTCGACATGCTCGCGCTCGCCCTGGCCGACACGGCCGGCGAACGCGATGCCGCGCACAACTCCGAGGCCGAAGCCTACGCGCTCGTCGACCAGCTTCAGTACGAAGCCGCGCTCACCCGCGACCGGTCCGAGCGGATCTTCAGCCAGATCGAGGAGGCCGTCGCGATGTCGATGCAGCCCCTCGAGGAAATGTTCAACGCCACCGGCCTGCCGACCGACCAGATCATCGACCAGGTCCGGCGCGGCTATTCCGGCCAGGGCGGCCCGCTGATGCCGATCATGTCGACGAGCGGCGAGCCCCCCGATGAATTCACTCTGCGTGCCAACGAGGTCTTCGGCGTGCTCGACGATCTCAATGTCTACCGTCTGGCCGCAGAACAGCTGCCCGTGTCCTTCCCGGTTCAGGGCAGCTACCGGCTGAGTTCGCCCTTCGGGCCGCGCTCGGGCCGGATGCACGAAGGCACCGATCTTGCCGGCGCCCGGGGCACGCCGATCCTGGCGACCGCCGACGGCGTCGTGACCTTCGCCGGGACGCAATCCGGCTATGGAAACATGATCGAAATTCGTCACGCCTTCGGCCTGACCACGCGCTACGCCCACCTCTCCCGTATCCGTGTGAGCGAGGGGGAAAGGGTCTCGCGCGGGGACAGGATCGGTGATATGGGGAACACCGGACGATCCACAGGCCCGCACCTGCACTACGAAGTGCGCAGAGACGGCAGGCCGACGAATCCGATGACCTTCATCAGGGCAGGACAAGATGTTTTCTAAATCCAAGATCAATGAACCCGGTCCGAAACAGGGCGAGAGCAGCTCCTCCGGCATTACCTCTTCAAGCAGCACCAGCACGTCGTCGACGTCCTCGGCATCCTCGGGCAGCAGCAGCTCCCCGTCCACGACGCCGAAGGCAAAACCGCCCGCATCGCTTCTGTCGGCTGACCTGACGGTCGTCGGCAACCTGCGGACCTCGGGCGACATCCAGGTCGAGGGCCATGTCCAGGGCGACATCCGCGCCCACCTTCTGACCGTCGGCGAAAGCGCCACTGTCGAGGGCGAGATCGTGGCCGACGACATCGTCGTGACCGGCCGCGTGATCGGCAAGGTTCGTGGCCTCAAGGTGCGCCTGACCTCCACCGCGAAGGTCGAGGGCGACATCATCCACAAGACCATCGCGATCGAGTCGGGCGCTCATTTCGAAGGCTCCGTCCAGCGCCAGGAAGACCCGCTCGCCTCGGGCGGCCAGTCCTCCTCGGCTCCGGCTCAGCCGAAGCCGGTCGCGTCCTCGCCGTCGCCGACGCCGAAGCCCGCCGAATCCAAGGCCTGACGGGTGCCTTCGGGCGCGCCGCCGCTAGATATCGCTCAAGTTCCGAAGCCGGGCCATGTGCCCGGCTTCTGTTCGTCCGGCGACCGCCGGCTGGTTCTGGCCGCCGCGATCCTCGCCTCGGCGATGGGCTTCATCGACGGGACCTTCGTGTCGATCGCCCTGCCCTCCATGCGCGACAGCCTCGGCGCCAATCTCGCCGCGGCGCAGTGGATCAACAACGGTTACCTGCTGCCGCTCTCGGCGCTGATCCTGCTCGGCGGCGCGCTCGGCGACCGGTTCGGTCTCGCGCGGATCTTCTCGGCCGGCATCGCGCTCTTCGTCGCGGCCTCGATGGGCTGCGCGCTGGCGCCCACCGCCGGAACGATGATCGGCGCGCGTGTCGTGCAGGGCATCGGCGCGGCGATGATGGTGCCGGGCTCTCTTGCGCTGATCGCGCGCGCCTATCCGAAAGAGGATCGCGGGCGCGCCATCGGCATCTGGGCCTCGGCCTCGGCGCTGACCACCGCCATCGGCCCGGTGCTGGCCGGGGTGACGCTCAGCCTTGGCGGACCGGAGATCTGGCGCTGGCTCTTCGCGATCAACCTGCCGCTCGGCATCGGCGCGCTCTGGCTCATTTCCCGCGCCGTGGCCGAGGACGTGGCCGACGACACGGCGAAGCTCGACCTGCCCGGCGCGATCCTCGTCACCACGGGCCTCGGCCTGATCGCGCTCGGCCTGACAGCGGCGGCGGAAGGGCATGGAACCGCGCGGCCGGGGCTTGCGCTTCTCGGCGCCGGCACCCTCGTCCTGTTCCTCCTGTGGGAGGCGCGGAGCCGTCATCCGATGGTGCCGCTCGGCCTGTTCGCCGACCGGGGATTTGCCGCGGCCAACGTGGCGACGGCGCTGATCTATTTCGCGCTCGCGGCGGTCATGTTCTTTCTTCCGATGACGCTGATCGCCGGATGGGGCCTCGACGAGATCTGGGCCTCGGTCGCTTTCGCGCCGATGATGGTCCTGCTGCCTGCCCTGTCGACGCCGGCCGGAAAGCTCGCCGACCGGCTTGGCGCGGGCCGGCTGATCGGGGCCGGCGCGGCGATCACGGCGCTGGCCTTCGCCGGGCTCGGCCTTGGCGCGGCCTCGGGGTCGTACGTGTTCGGTGTGCTGCTGCCGACGACATTCATGGGCTTCGGCATGGGGCTTGTCGTGGCGCCGCTGTCGACCGCGATCATGGCTGCCGCCCCGGACGGCCGGTCGGGCACCGCCTCCGGGATCAACAACGCGGTCAGCCGGGTCGCCGGTCTGATCGCCGTCGCCGCGCTTGGCTCGCTGGCCGGGGCGGTCTATGCGGCCGCGGGCGGCGGCGCGAGTTTCGGGTCGTTCTCGGACCTCGATGGCCATGCCGAGGCGACGGTTGCGGCCTTCCGCGCCGTGGCGCTTGTGACGGCTGCCCTGACGGCGGCGGGCGCCGCCATCGCCTGGATCTTCATTCCCCGTCCGGAGAGCTGAGCGCTGCGCGATAGATGTGCCACGACGCATGGCCGAGGACCGGAAGCGCGATCAGCAGCCCGAGGAAACCCGGCACCATGGCCGCGAAGGTGATCGCCGCGATGACGGCCGCCCATGTCCACATCACGACCGGGTTGTGCCGCACCACCGAAAGGCTCGTCAGCATCGCGGTGACGAAGTCGATCTCCTTGTCCAGAAGCAGCGGCAGGGACACCACGGTGAGCGCGAAGAGAAGCGCCGCAAAGACCGCCCCGAAGGCCGAGCCAACCAGCAGCATCGTCAACCCCTCCGGTTCGAGCAGGAAGGCGTAGGACGAGGTCACGTTCATCAGCGCCGAGGGGCCAAGGAAGAAGGCGAACAGCATGTGCGCGAAGAAGGACCAGAACAGGAAGTAGATGATGATCAGCCAGGACATCAGCGGCAATTGCCGGTTGGTCTGGCGCCAGATCACGCCGAAGATGTCGCGCAGCGTCCAGGGGGTCCCGGATTCCAGCCTGCGGGAGATCTCGTAGAGACCAACCGCCGCGAACGGTCCGAGGAGCGGAAAACCCACGGTGATCGGCAGCGCCAGCCAAACGAGATCGGTCGCGAAGAGAAAGAGATACAGACCCCAACCGCCCGTGGCGTAGACCGCGCCGAACACAAGGCCGAAGACCGGCGCGGTGCGGAAGTCGCGCCAGCCGGCGGCAAGCGCCTGGCCGATATCGGCAAGGCTCATGTCCCGGATCTCGGGCAGTTTGGATGGCGCGGGATGGCCTGTCGCGTCGGTCATGATCTCTCCTCCCCGGGAGCATGATATCGCATCCGGGGGATGGAATCATGCGCTCAGAGCGGTGGTCGCTGCGCGGTCCAGTTGGTCGCCGCGTGCCACGCCCGGCCCAGTGCGAGAATGCGCCCGTCCGCGCCCGACGGCCCGATGAGCTGGACGCCGCCCGGAAGGCCGTTAGCGCCGAATCCCGCCGGCAGGGCGAGCGCCGGGAGGCCGCCGAGGCTCGCCGGCACAACGACTTCCATCCAGCGGTGGTAGGTGTCCATCTCGACCCCCGCGATCTCCGTCGGCCACCGCGTCTCGACCGGGAAGGGCCAGAGCTGCGTCGACGGCAGGAGGAGGGCGTCGTATGTTTCGAAGAGCGATGCCGCGGCGTCGAGCCATTGCTGGCGCAGCGCGACCGCGCGTACGATATCGGCCCCGGTCAGGCGCAGCCCGGTTTCGACCTCGTGATGCGCCTGCGCGTTCAGCATCTCCGGATGGGCCGCGTGATGCGCGCCGAGCTTCAGCGCGGTGACATGGGCGCGGAGATGGGTCCAGCTTTCCCACAGCAGCTCCGCTGGTACGGGTGGCGCGACGTCCTCCACTAGCCAGCCAATCTCCTGCATCCGGGCGATGGCGGAGCCGGCGAGATCCAGGATGCCAGCCTCCATCGGGTAGGCCCCGCCCCAGTCACCGAGCCAGCCGATCCGCGGCGTCGCCGGCGCCTCACCGGGCGCGTAGGCCCCGTCCGACAGGGTCGCGAGCAGCGCCTCGAGATCGGCGACGTCGCGCGCCATCGGCCCGTCTGTCGACAATCGGTGCAGGATCGCCAGGTCCTTCGCATCGGACGGCACGAGGCCGGCTGTCGGCCGGAAGCCGTAGACGTTGTTCCAGGCGGCCGGGTTGCGCAGACTGCCCATCATGTCGGACCCGTCGGCGACCGCGACCATCCGCGCGGCCAGTGCCACGCCCGCCCCGCCGGAGGACCCGCCGGCCGACCGGCTCCGGTCCCACGGGTTGCGCGTCGGCCCATGGACCGGGTTCACGCTGTGCGAGCCAAGACCCCATTCCGGCACATTGGTCTTGCCGATGATGATGGCGCCTGCCGCACGCAACCGCCGCGCCAGCCCGTCATCGGCCGCAGGCACGAAATCGGCGAAAAGGGGTGAGCCTGAAGTCGTCCGCAGACCTTCCGTCGCGACGAGATCCTTGACGGCGACCGGGATGCCGTGAAGCCAGCCGCGGGATGGCGCCCGTTCGGCGGCCTTTGCCTCGGCCAGCAGAACGTCGGGATCACGCAGGGAGACGATGGCGTTCAGATCCGGGTTGACCGCCTGGATCCGCGCGAGCGTGGCCTGCATCAGATCGACCGGGGACAGGTCGCCGGAGGCGATCCGCGCCGAAAGCGCGCATGCGCCGAGGTTCAGAATGTCGGTCAAACCCACCCTCCCCGCCTTCGTCATCCCGGCCCGGGGCGATGTCCCGGCCTATTCGGCCTGCGCGTCCGCGCGGCTCTTGCCGCTCGCGTTCATCGCCAGCGTCGCGGCCATCAGCCCGTCGAGATCGCCGTCGAGCACGCCCGACGTGTCCGAGGTCTCGAATCCCGTCCTGAGGTCCTTCACCATCTGGTAGGGCTGCAGCACGTAGGACCGGATCTGGTTGCCCCACCCCGCATCGCCCTTGGCCTCGTGCAGCGCGTTGACCTCGGCATTCCGGCGGTCGAGCTCCATCTGGTAGAGCCGCGACTTCAGCGCCTGCATCGCGATCTCGCGGTTGCGGTGCTGCGATTTCTCCGAACTGGTCACCACGATCCCGGTCGGCGCGTGGGTGATCCGCACGGCGGAGTCGGTCGTGTTGACGTGCTGCCCGCCCGCACCCGAGGACCGGAACGTGTCGATCCGGATATCGGCCGGGTTCACCTCGATCTCGATATTGTCATCGATCACCGGATAGGCCCCGACGGCGGCAAACGACGTCTCGCGCGTGCCCTTGCCGAAGGGCGAGATGCGCACCAGCCGGTGCGTGCCGCTTTCGGATTTCAGCCAGCCATAGGCATTGTGGCCCTTGATGCGGTAGGTCGCGGACTTGATCCCCGCTTCGGCGCCGGCCTGCTCTTCCTGCAGTTCGACCTCATAGCCGCGCGCCTCCGCCCAACGGACATACATCCGTGCGAGCATCTGTGCCCAGTCGCAGGCCTCGGTCCCGCCGGCGCCGGCCTTGATCTCCAGGAAGCTGTCGTTGGCGTCGGCCTCGCCGTTCAGAAGCGCCTCAAGCTCTTTCTTCGCGGCGGTCTCGGCCAGCCGCGCCAGTGCCGCCTCGGCTTCGGCCACGACTTCCTCGTCGCCTTCGGCCTCGCCAAGCTCGATCAGTTCCACGTTGTCGGTGAGCTGGCCCTCGATCGTCTCGTAGGTGCCGATCTGGTCGACGAGGATCTGACGGTCGCGCATCAGCTTCTGCGCTTTCTCCGGATCGTTCCAGAGATCCGGATCCTCGGTCATCGCGTTGAATTCCTCGAGCCGATGGCTGGCCGTATCCAGCCCCATCCGCTGGCCGAGAAGCTTCAGCGAATTGCGCACCCTGTCGATATGGCCCTGCGTTTCGGCCCGCATCAATCGTTCCTTCGTCGTCTGAGACTGCCGATGTAGCGAAGCCCCGCGCCACCCGCAAGCGGGCCGGTCAGTAGAGACCACCCGAGCTGATCGTGCCGAAATCGGTGCCGGTCGGCACGTTCGCCGCACCGCCCGTCGAGGTGGTCACGGTCTGGCGGTCCGGGATCACGACCGTCTCCTCGTCGGGGTTCTCGCCGCGGTTGAACATCGGCAGGTTCGAACCCATGCCGAAGCCGCCGTCGACGATGGCCAGAAGCCCGAAGCTCGGTTCCATCCCGTCGCGGAAGTATTCCTGCACCACGTGCTCGCCATAGGATCCGTCGGGCAGGCGCTGACCGGAATAGCGGTCAATCGGGTAGAAATGGCCGCCCGGCGGAACGTCGAACGGCCCGCCGCCGTATTCGGCCACGGCGGTCTGCATGAATTCGTTGAACACCGGCGCGCACATGCCGCCCCCTGAGGCGCCGCGGCCGAGCGTCCGGGGCTGGTCGAACCCGATGTAGCAGCCCGCGACGATTGTCGAGGAGAAGCCGACGAACCAGACATCGCGCGCGTCATTGGTCGTGCCGGTCTTGCCGGCGATGGGCACGTCCACGGTAATCCGGCCGGCCGCGGTGCCGCGCTGCACGACGCCCTGCAGCATCGAGGTGAGCTGGTAGGCAGTGATCGGATCCATCACGCGTTCGCGGTTCGACACGATGCGCGGCCCGAGACCCGGCTCGAGCTCCTCGAGCTCGCAATCGGTGCAGGTGCGCTGGTCATGCGAATAGACCGTCGTGCCGAAGCGGTCCTGCACCCGGTCGATCAGCGTAGGCTCCACCCGCTCGCCGCCATTGGCGAACATCGCGTAAGCCGCAACCATGCGGTAGAGCGTCGTCTCCTGCGATCCGAGTGCGTTGGCCAGGTAGGGCGTCATCCGGTCGTAGACGCCGAACCGCTCGGCATAGCGCGCCACCGTCGACATGCCGACATCCTGCGCCAGCCGCACCGTCATCAGGTTCCGCGACCGTTCGATACCGGTGCGAAGCGGTGCCGGGCCGTAAAACTCCCGGCTCGCGTTTTCCGGCCGCCAGATGCCCTCGGCCGTCTCGACCTCGATCGGGGCGTCGATGACGATGGTGTTGGGCGAATAGCCCGAGTCGAGGGCGGCGGCGTAGACGAAGGGCTTGAAGCTCGACCCCGGCTGGCGCGTGGCCTGCGTGGCGCGATTGAACTCGGACGCTTCGAACGAGAACCCGCCCTGCATGGCGAGCACGCGGCCGGTATTCACATCCATCGCCATGAAGCCGCCCTGCACTTCCGGGACCTGCCGCAGCGACCAGCGGCGGAACGAGCCGTCGCTGTTGTTCAGCGCGCGGACAAGGACAACGTCGCCGACGGACAGCAGATCGCCCGCGACCTGCGCCCGGTTGCCGGCATTGCCGTTCTCGTCCTCGGGCCGGGCCCAGGTGACGTCGTCGGCGGGGATGACATGGCCGCCCGGCACCTCGGCGACGCCCTCGATCCCGATCCGGGCATCTCGGTCGCCGACTTCGAGCACCACGGCGGGCAGCCAGCGGTCGATGTCACGCGGCACGTCGGCATCGACCAGAGCGGCACGCCAGCTCGCCTCGTCAGTCAGAAGCGCGGGATCGATCCGTGTGACCGGCCCCCGCCAGCGGCCCTGGTCGCGGTCGTAGCTTTCGAGCGCGTCGCGCAGCGCGGCCTCGGCGGCGTCCTGCAGGCTTTCGTCGATGGTGGCGCGGACTGCATAGCCACCGGCCTGGAAGCGCTCCTGCCCGAACTGGGTCTCAAGCTGGCGGCGGATCTCGTCTGTGAAATAGCTGCGCGGCCGCTCGGTCGCGGAATAGCGCTCGATATCGCCCGACTGCACGGTCCGGAGCGGCGCGTCGCGTTCGGCCACGTAGACCTCTTCGGTGATGTAGCCGTTCTCCCACATCTCGCGGAGCACGTAGTTCCTGCGCGCGACGGCCGCGTCGTAGTCGTCGACCGGATGCAGGTTCGAGGGCTGCTGCGGCAGGCCGGCGAGATAGGCGGCCTGGCCGGGCGTGAGTTCGGACAGAGTGGCATTGAAATAGGTCTGGGCGGCGGCGGCGACGCCGCTGGCGCGAAGGCCGAAAGAAATCTCGTTGAGATAGACCTCGAGGATCTGCTCCTTCGACATGGATTGTTCCATGCGGACGGCGAGGATGATCTCTCGGATCTTCCGCTCGATGTTCCGGTCGGAGGACAGAAGCAGGTTCTTCGCCACCTGCTGCGTGATGGTCGACGCGCCGCGCACGTTCTCGCCCCGGCTTTCGACGAGGTCCACCACCGCCGAGATGATCGCCTGCGGGTCGTAGCCGCCATGTTCGAAGAAATCGGCGTCCTCGGCCGAGATGAAGGCGTTGATGACCAGTTCCGGAATCTCTTCGGCGGGCACGTAGATGCGCCGTTCGTCGGGATGGGCGAACTCGTCCAGGATCAGGCCCTCGCCCGAATAGACGCGGCTGATCGTGGCCGGCGTGTAGCGGGCCAGCGTCTCGTGATCCGGCAGGTCGCGGGAATACATGTGGATCACGCCACCGACGCCGATCGCCGCCATGACGAGGCCGTTGGTGAGCGCGGTGAAGACCGCACCGAACGCGCTGAACACAAACCGGATCATGCCGGATCAGACCTCCTTGGCGACAGCGCCGCTTATACGCGGCGCGCGGCGTGCGGTCAAAAGAAGCGCGCCCTGTCGCCGGTCACATTTATGGGGCAGTCTCGTCATCATGAAAGCCGGGGATGTCCTTCAAACCTATGAACGCGAAGCGGCGGACTGGGCGCGCGACCGCAATGTCGAGCTGTGGGAGGAGCCGGCGCTGGCCGCCGCTCTGGCCGGACAGCCGGACGCGCGGGTGCTCGACCTTGGCTGCGGCGCCGGGCGGCCGGTGGCGGAGTGGTTCGTTGGCCAGGGCGCGGCGGTCACCGGCGTCGATGGTGCCGGGGCGATGATCGCCTTCTTTCGCGAAGCCCTGCCGGGCGCGCGTGCGATCCATGCCGACATGCGCGGCCTCGATCTGGGCGAGACATTCGATGTGATCGTCGCGTTCAACTCGTTCTTTCACCTCTCGCCGGATGATCAGCGCGCGATGTTCCCGGTCTTCGCGGCCCATGCCGCACCCGGGGCCCGTCTTCTCTTCACCACCGGCCCCGATGCGGGCGAGGCGGTCGGAACCGTGGGACGCAGTCCGATCTACCACGCTTCGCTGTCGCCGGCGGAATACCGCGCGCACTTGTCCGACAACGGCTTCGACGTCCTCTGGTTCCGCCCCGAGGATGCCGAGCTGCGCGGACATTCGGTCTGGCTCGCGCGCGCTCATTGACGGCGAAGGGCCGCTTCGGCGGCATCAGTGGCAGCCCAGTCGAGGATCGCCTGAACCAGCGCATCCTGAAACGACGCCCGCCAGTCCGGGTCCGTCAGCCGTTCGAGATCGCGCGGGTCGGACAGGAAGCCGAGTTCCACCAGCACCGACGGAATGTCGGGCGCGGTCAGAACGGTGAAACCGGCCTCGAGGCGTGAATGCCGGTGAAGACCGGCATCCGACGACGCGATCCCGGCCACCAGCGTATCCGCCAGGGCCTCGGACCGCGCATCGGTATCCAGGCGCGCGAGATCCATCAGCACATCCGCGATCTCGTCGTCCGACTGGCTCAGATCCACCCCCTGCAGCAGGTCCATCCGGTCGAACCGTTCGGCCAGGGCCGCCGATGCCGCGTCCGACGCGCTGTCGCTGAGCGTGTAGACGGTGGCGCCGGTCGCGCGTCCTTCGGCCAGCGCGTCGGCATGAAGCGACACGAACAGGTCGGCCAGCGCGCCGCGCGCGATCGACACCCGTTCGGGCAGCGGCACGAAGACGTCCTCGGTCCGGGTCAGGACAACGTCGACCTGGCCGGTCCGGATCAGCCGCTCGGCCAGTTCGCGGGCAAACAGAAGCGTCAGGTCGGCCTCGTCGTGGCCATCGGACTGCGCCCCGGGATCGACACCGCCATGCCCGGGATCGAGCGCGACGACGAGCCGCCCGGGCGCGGACGGCGCGGGTGCTGAACGGACCGGCGCGGCAATGGCACTGTCGGCGGCCGCCATGGCGGCGAATTGCTCCGCGCTGACAGGGGTGAGCGTGATCGAAACGCGCGCCTGCCCGGTTCCGGGATCGGTCGTCATCGCCGCCGTCTCGATCCCGAGCGGGCGGTCGAGGCTCAGCACCATGCGCGACCAGCCGGGCGACAGCCCGGCCGCACCGGTCACGACACCCGTGACGGCTTCGGCGGCGTCGAACCCCTCCGGCAGCCCGTCCCAGACCACTTCGCGCAGGTCGAGCACCAGCCGCGGCGGATTGTCGGCCAGCGCGACGCGGAACGGCACCGGCTGGCTCAGCCCCAGGGAGATCTCGGCCCCCCGCCCGGCATCGCGCGCGGCCGAGTCCTCGGCCACGATCCGCGCCAATGCGCGCAACTCCTGCGCGGCCAGAGGCCCTGCAAGCGAGAGGGTCAAAACGAAACTCAGGACTGCCCGGATCATCGGTCTTTCGCCGAAGTGTCTTTCCACAGCTTCTAGCAAACCGCCCCGGCGCGGGCAATTCGCGGCCTATTCGCCGGCAGCCTTCCGCCCGGCCATGAAGCCGGCCAGCCGCGACACGCCCTCGGCGATGTCCTCCGGCGTGCCGGCATAGGAAAACCGCAGCGTCGTCGCCCCGCGCCGCTTGTCGAAATCCAGCCCCGGCGTGACCGCGACCCCTGTCGCCTCGAGGATTTCGGCCGCGAAGGCGAGACTGTCGTCGGTCACGCCCGACACGTCAGCATAGGCATAGAACGCGCCATCGGCAGGGGCGACGCGGGTGAAGCCGGCCTGCGCCAGCCCCTCCAGCAGGATAGTGCGGTTCTTCGCGTAGACCGCGCGGTGGCCATCCAGCTCGGCCCGTCCCTCGGGACTGAGCGCCCCGAGCGCGGCGATCTGGCTGGCATGGGGCGGGCAGATGAACAGGTTCTGCGCCAACCGCTCGACGATGCGCACATGATCCTCCGGCACCACCATCCAGCCAAGCCGCCAGCCGGTCATGGAGAAGTATTTCGAGAAGGAATTGACGACATAGACCTCGTCGGTGACCTCGAGCGCCGAGACCGCGGGCGCCTCGTAGTGCAGGCCATGGTAGATCTCGTCAGAGATGAGCGCGGTGTCATGCTCCGCGCAGGCCGCCGCAAGCCCGCCAAGCGCCTCCCGGTCCAGCATCGAACCTGTCGGATTCGCCGGCGATGCGATCAGAAGGCCCTGAAGATCGGACGTCACCTGCGACGCGACCGGCTGGAAGCGCGCGGCTTCGTCGGTCTGAAGCGCGACCGGCTCGAGCGACATGGCACGCAGGATCTGGCGATAGGACGGGTAGCCGGGCTCTCCCAGTCCCACCCGGTCGCCCGCGTCGAACAGGGATGCGAAGGCCAGCTGGAAGGCGCCCGAGGCCCCCGCCGTCACCACGACACGGTCCGGATCGAGATCCACGTCGTACCACTCGCCATAGAGCGCCGCGATACCGGCGCGCAGCTCGGGCAGGCCGAGCGCGACCGTATAGCCGAGCGGCCCCTTCTCCATCGCCCGCGCCAGCGCCTCGCGCGCCGCCCTGGGCGCCCCGGTGCCGGGCTGGCCGACCTCCATGTGAATGACATGCCGACCGGTCGCCTCGGCCTTCCGCGCGGCTTCCATCACGTCCATCACGATGAAGGGATCGACCGCCCCGCGGCTTGAAGTTCGCATCGCTTCCTCCGTAAGGTTGCGCGCCAAGAAGCAGCTTCGGCAGGGCAGGTCAATCATGCTGGATCGCATCCGGGCGCTGGTCGCCGCGCTGGCCTTGTTCGCGGGCGCCCTGCCCGCGGCCGCGCAGTCGATCATCCGCGACGCCGAGATCGAGCGCGGCCTGCGCGAGCTCGCCGCGCCGGTGCTGGCGCAGGCCGGGCTGCCGCGGTCTGTCCGGATCATCGTGCTCAACGACGACGATCTGAACGCCTTCGTCGCCGATGCGCAGCATATCTTCGTCACCTCGGGCCTTCTCATGCAGCTCGACAGTCCCGACCAGTTGCAGGCGGTCCTGGCCCACGAGGCCGCGCATATCGCCAACGGACACCTGACGTCGCGCCCCGCGGCCGCCGACCGGGCCAGCCGGGGCGCCGGGCTCGGCATCCTCGCGGCCCTCGCCCTCGGTGCGTCCGGCAATGCCGAAGCGGCGGGCGGGGTCGCGCTTGGGGCCGCTTCGACGGCGCAGCGGGTGTTCTTCGCCCATTCCCGGTCCGAGGAGGCGAGCGCCGACCAGTCGGCCCTGCGCTACATGGTCTCGGCCGGGATCGACCCGTCGGCCATGCGCGAGGTGCTGGAGATCTTCCGCGGGCAGGAAGTGCTGTCGGCCGCCCGGCAGGACCCCTATGTGCGCACCCATCCGCTGACGCGCGACCGGCTGCGCGCCGTCGAGGCCTTCGCCAACGGGCGCGGCGGCGCTGCGACGGGGCCGACGACCGCGGCGCAATACTGGTACGCGCGGACCACCGGAAAGCTTTCGGCATTTCTGCGGAACCCGCGCTGGACTCTGCGGCAGGTTGGCAATGCATCCGACGAGATCTCGATCCTGCGGAGGGCCATCGCGCATCACCGCAATGCCGACACCGCCGGTGCGCTGTCCGAGATCGGTCGCCTGCTCGCGCTGCGCCCCGACGATCCGTACTACCAGGAGCTGCAGGGCCAGTTCCTGTTCGAGAGCCGGAATTTCGGCCAGGCCGTCGCGGCCTATGCCCGCGCGGTCCAGCTTGCCCCGTCCGAGCCGCTGATCCTTTCGGCGTACGGCCGCGCGCTGCTTGCCACCGAGACCGCCGGCAATGACGCGCAGGCCCTGTCGGTGCTGGAACAGGCCTATGCCCGCGACCCGGCCAATCCCGGCCTCCTGCGCGACCTGGCGCTCGCCTTTTCGCGCAACGGCAACAACGGGATGGCCTCGGCCGTCACGGCCGAGCGCTATGCACTTCAGGGCGAATTCGACACCGCCGCCGTTCACGCAAATCGCGCCGTCGGGCTTCTGCCCAACGGCTCCCCCGGCTGGCGCCGCGCACAGGATGTCCTGCGCGCGGCGGAACTGGCCGCAGACAGGAGATGACAATGATCCGCCGCCTTCTTCCCGCGACCGCGCTTGCCGCCGGCCTCGCCCTGCCCGCCTCCGCCGATATAGTCGACATGACCGACGCCGAGCGTGAGGCCTTCCGCGCCGAGGTCCGCGACTACCTGCTCGAAAACCCCGAAGTTCTCATGGAAGCGATCGCCGTGCTGGAGTCGCGTGAGGCCGCCGCGGGGGCAGAACGCGACATGCAGTTGGTCGCGGTCCATTCGGAGGCGATTTTCGATGCGCCCGGCGATCTCGTTCTCGGCAATCCGGATGGCGACGTGACGATCGTCGAGTTCATGGATTACCGCTGTACCTATTGCCGCCGAGCTGCGCCCGAAGTCACCGACCTGCTGAACAGCGACGGCAATATCCGTCTCGTAATCAAGGAATTCCCGATCCTCGGGGAACAGTCGGTTCTGGCCGCCCGCTTCGCACTCGCCGCCCGATACGCGGTGGGCGAAGAGGCCTATGCCGTTCTGCATGACGCGCTGATGACCATGCGCAGCGACATGACCGAGGGCGCGCTGTCGCGCCTGGCCGGCGATCTGGGCTATGACGGCGACGAGATCCTCGCCGCGATGGACGATCCACGGATCGATGAGATCATCACCGCGAATTACGACCTGGCGCGCGCCCTGCAGATTTCCGGCACACCGACCTTCGTCCTTGGCGATCAGCTCGTCCGCGGCTTCGTTCCCGGCGAGCAGATGGCCGAGATGGTCGACGAGGTACGCGCCGCGACCGACTGAGCGTCGGAGACGCGGTCGCTTGCAGGGTAGAGCCCGCGACAATGACCGGCCGCCTTGGGCAGTGCGGGGAGGGCGGAACCTGAGACACGTACGGTTCTGAAAACGAAGACGCCCGGGACTTGCCCGGGCGTGTTGTCTATTGTCCTGCAGCTTACTTGCCGAGCGACCACCAGCCGCGGCGCTTGGGCTTTCCGTCATCGGCGTCACTCGCGGCACCGACCGGCTCCGGTTCGGGCTCGACCTTCGGCTCGGGTGCGGGACGCTCGGACTTCGCATCGGGCGCAGCGACGGCTTCCGCCGGTTCCGGCTGCGGCGCGGGCTCTTCCGCGGCGGCCGGAGCCTTGGTCTTGGCCGGAGCCTTGCGACGGCTGCGGGGTTTCTTCGCCGGCGCTTCTTCGGCGACCGGTTCGGCTGCCTCCTCGGGCGCAGACTCGGCCGGCGCCGCGTCGGGTTCGGTCGATGCCTCCTCGGCCACGGGTTCAGCCTGCGTCTCGTCGGGCTTGGCCTTCGACCGGCTCCGGCTCCGCCGCTTCGGCTTCTCCTTGACCGCCTCGGCCGGTTCGGCCGCCTCGGCGGGTTCGGGGCTCTCGGTCGGCTCGGACTGGGGCTGCGGCTCGGCGCTCTCCTCGGCCGGGCCGTCCTGGGCCGCTTCGGACTGGGACGGCTTGCCGTCGCGCCCCTCATCCTTGCGCCGGCCACGGCCACCACGGCGACGACGACGGCGCTTCTTGCCGCCTCCCTCGCTCTCGGACTCGGCTTCCGGAGCCCGGGCAGGCTCGGCCTGCTCCTCGACCTCGACATCGAGCGCTTCGGCTTCCTCGGCCTCTTCGATCGCGTCCATCAGGCCGGCATCCATCGACAGGATCGGCGCCACTTCCGGCACACGCCGGGTCGCGGTCTTGAACTTCTCGATCCGGTAATCCGGCGGGATCATCGTCGGTTCCGCTTCCAGCCGGATCGACAGGCCGTAACGCCCCTCGAGCTCGGCGAGGTATTCGCGCTTGTGGTTGACGATGAAGTTGATGATGCCAACGGGCGCCGTCAGCAGGATCTCCTTCGTCCGCCGCCGCGTGCCCTCTTCCTCGAGCTGGCGCAGGATCGACAGCGCAAGGCTGTCGTCGGACCGGATGAGGCCGGTGCCGTGGCAATGCGCGCAGGCCTGCGTCGTTGCCTCGAGCATGCCCGGACGCAGACGCTGGCGGCTCATCTCCAACAGCCCGAAGGCCGAGATACGGCCGACCTGGATGCGGGCGCGGTCGGTCTTCAGCGCGTCCTTCAGACGCTTCTCGACCGAGTTGTTGTTCCGCCGCTCGTCCATGTCGATGAAGTCGATGACGATGAGACCGGCAAGGTCGCGCAGGCGAAGCTGCCGCGCCACTTCCTCGGCCGCCTCGAGGTTCGTCTTGAGCGCCGTCTCCTCGATCGAGCCTTCCTTGGTGGCCTTGCCCGAGTTGACGTCGATGGCGACGAGCGCCTCGGTCACGCCGATGACGATGTAGCCGCCGGATTTCAGCTGCACGACCGGGTTGAACATGTCGGCGAGGTAGCCCTCGACCTGGAACCGGGCGAAGAGCGGCAGGCCCTCGTGGTAGTGTTTCACGTTCTTGGCGTGGGACGGCATGATCATCTTCATGAAGTCCTTGGCCTGGCGATAGCCGGCCTCGCCCTCCACCAGCACCTCGTCGATATCCTTCGAATAGAGATCGCGGATCGAGCGGTGGATGAGGTTACCTTCCTCGTAGATCGGCGCGGGCGCGATCGACTTGAGCGTCAGTTCGCGGATCTGCTCCCACTGGCGCTGGAGGTATTCGTAGTCGCGCTTGATCTCGGTCTTCGTCCGCTGCGCACCGGCGGTGCGGATGATGAGACCCGCACCCTGCGGCACGTCGAGCGAGACGGCGATGTCCTTCAGCTTCTTGCGGTCGGTCGCCTGGGTGATCTTGCGGGAAATGCCGCCGCCGCGGGCGGTGTTCGGCATCAGGACGCAGTAGCGGCCGGCGAGCGAAAGGTAGGTGGTCAGCGCGGCGCCCTTGTTGCCGCGCTCTTCCTTGACGACCTGCACCAGCATGATCTGGCGGACCTTGATGACCTCCTGGATCTTGTATTTGCGCGGCCGCGGCTTGCGGGCCGGGCGGATGTCCTCGTGCGCGTCGTCATCGGCGACGGTGTCGATGCCTTCCTCGGCGGCGCGCGCCTCGGTGTCGTCGTCATCCTCGTCGCCCTCGTCGTCCTGATCGTCCGACTGATCCTCTGCCGGGGCCTGAGATTCGTCTGCCTCGGCCTCGTCCGATGCGGCGACAGGCTCGTCGTCAGTCGCACCCTGCACGCCGGCGATATCCTCGCCCACGGCCTCGGCCAGCGCCTCGGAATCCTCGTCTGCCTCGCCTTCGAGGTCGATCACGTCCATGCCTGACGGCTGTGCATCGCCGCGGCTGACGGCGTCCGCGCCGCTGTCCTCGGCCCGGCTGTCCGACCCCTTGCGGCGACGGCGGCGGCGCTTCGGCTTCGACGCGGCCTCGGCCTCCTCGCGCGCCTGCGCCTCGGCGTATTCACGTTCCTCCCGGAGCAGCGCCTCGCGGTCGGCGACCGGGATCTGGTAGTAGTCGGGGTGAATTTCGGAGAAGGCGAGGAACCCGTGCCGGTTGCCGCCGTAATCGACGAACGCCGCCTGCAGCGACGGTTCGACCCGCGTGACCTTCGCCAGATAGATGTTGCCTGCGAGCTGCCGCTTGTTCAGCGACTCGAAATCGAATTCGTCGACCTTGTTTCCGTCAGCCACGACAACCCGGGTCTCCTCCGGGTGGGTGGCGTCGATGAGCATCTTCTTTGCCATGATGTCCTTGCGCATGACAGTGCGCGCCGTCGCCCTGGGGGCGCGGCGTTCCGGTCATGCAATCCTGAAGCGATGGGGTGGCAGACAGACGGAAAGCCGGGCCGGGACAGCGCCCCGCCGGCAGGTTCCGTCAATGTCCACACGCGTTTCATCGCGGTTTGTCTCCGATGACGCAGCCCTCGGGCACGTCACCAATTGCGAGCCCCGTTGGGGGCTGTTCGTCCGGACCGGTGCAGCTTGTGCGGCCAGTCCGTATTCCTGTCCCACACCGCCGCGGGCTTTCGGACGCGATACGGTATCGGCAGAGAAACTCGAGGATCGGGGGGCGATATCGCCCGACCGATTTATTCACAATAATGGTGGCTATGGTCCGATTACAATGCCGATTTTGGGCCGCGCGCGGTGGCACGACCGGCCGCAGCCCGCATTCGCCTTGCTTTCATGGGCGAATACGGTGCGGACGATTGTCGGAATTGTCGGCCTTGCGCCTGAGGCGCAGCCCCAACAGCGGGGGCCGAGAAGCGGGCCTCAGAGGTAATCCGACCGGCTGAGCCCGTACTTCGCCATCTTCTCGTTCAGCGTCCGGCGCGGCAGGCTCAGCTCTTCCATCACGCTCGCGATCGAGCCGCGATGCCGGCGCATCGTGTTGTCGATCAGCATCCGCTCGAACGCCTCGACATATTCCTTGAGCGGCTTGCCCTCGCCCACAGCCTGCGGCGCGATCTCGGCATTGTCGCTCATCAGAAGCGACGCGATCGAGCCCGAACCGCGGCGCTGCTGCAGGATCGCGCGCTCGGCGATGTTGATGAGTTGCCGGACGTTGCCGGGCCACGGGGCCTGCAGAAGTTGCGCGGCTTCCTGCGCGGTCACTTCCGGTGCCTCGGTGCCATATTCGTCGGCGAACTGCTCTCCGAACCGGTTGAACAGCGTCAGGATATCCTCGCCGCGCTGGCGGAGCGGCGGCAGGTCGATCCGCATCGCGGCAAGCCGGTAGAACAGGTCGGGCCGCAGCGCGCTTTCACAGCCTTCCGGCTCGGGCGCGTTGCAGATCGCGACGATCCGGGTCTCGGCCGGGGTGCCCTGGTCGTTGATCGCGGTCAGAAGCCGGGCCTGCAGCGGCTGCGGCAGGGATTCGACGTCTTCCAGCACCAGGCTGCCACCACGCGCCTGCTCCATCATCGGCAGGTCCTGGCCCTCGTCGACCGGACCGAACAGGATCCGCGCCAGATCTTCCTCGGCATGGGCAGCGCAGGACAGCGTCGCGAAGCACTTGCCGGCGCGCGGGCCGACGGCGTGAAGCGCGTGGGCGACCAGCGTCTTGCCGGTCCCGGTCTCGCCGGTGATGAGGACATGGCCATCGGCCTGGCCGAGATCGAGGATATCCTCGCGCAGCCGCTCCATCACCGGGGACGAGCCGATCAGCTTCCGCATCAGGACCGTGCCATCCGACAGCTCGCGCCGCAGCGCGCGGTTGTCGAGCGTAAGGCGGCGCGTCTGGCTCGCGCGCTTGGCCAGCTCGGTCATCCGGTCGGGATTGAACGGCTTCTCGAGGAAATCGTAGGCCCCGATCCGCATCGCCTCGACCGCCATCGGCACGTCGCCGTGGCCGGTGATCATGATGACCGGCAGACCGCTATCCATGCCCATCAGGCGCTTGAGGAACTGGATCCCGTCCATGCCCGGCATCTTGATGTCGCTGACGACGATGCCCTGAAAGTCCGCACCGATCCCCTTCAGCGCCTCTTCGGCACTGGGATAGGTCTCGGTCTCGAAGCCTGACAGCGCCAGCCACTGGCTGATCGACTGCCGCATGTCCTGTTCGTCATCCACGATGGCGATCTTCATGGGTCCACCCTCGATGTCACTCCGCGGCCTCGGTGCCTTCGCCGTAGATCGGCAGGCGCAGCTGGAACACGGCGCCGCGCGTCTCTCCGTTGCGCGCCGTGAGCCGCCCGCCGAGATCGGCCACGATTCCCGACGAGATGGCAAGCCCGAGACCGACCCCGTCGCCCGGGGCCTTGGTCGTGTAGAACGGCTCGAAGAGCGCGTCGAGATCCTCGATGCCCCGTCCGTTGTCGCGCACGGTCAGGACCGCCTCCTCGCCCTCGGCGATCAGCAGGTCGAGCTCGCGGCGGGGTTCGTCCCGCATCGCGTCGAGCGCATTGCGAAGGAGGTTGATGATGACCTGTTCAAGCCGCAGCCGGTCGGCCAGCACCATCACCGGACGCCGCGGCAGGGTCTGGTTGATCTCCACCGTCATCTGCCGAAGCTGCGGCTCCATCATGGCCAAGGCGGCGTGCAATGCTTCGCGCAGATCGACCGGCTCGAAGGCCTGGCTGCCCTTGCGGGCATAGCTTTTCAGCTGCCGCGTGATCGCGCCCATGCGCTCGATCAGGTCGTCGATGCGCTGGAACGAACTGAGCGCTTCGTCCGGCCGCCGCCGCTGCAGCAGAAGCTTGGCGCCGGCGAGGTAGGTCTTCATCGCCGCCAGCGGCTGGTTCAGCTCATGACTGACGGCCGCCGACATCTCGCCGAGCGCGGCGAGTTTCTGGCTCTGCTGAAGGCTCTGTTCGGCCTCTTCGAGGGTCTTTTCGACCCGCTGACGTTCGGCGATTTCCCGCTGCAGCCGGTCGTTGAGGCGGCGAAGCTCCGCCGATTCCCGCAACAGCACGCGGCTCTGCATCCGGGCGCGGCGACTCATCCAGTAGAAGCCGCCGGCCAGGATCAGGGCGAATCCCATGATCTCGAGCGCGAGGACTCCGTTCACCCGCTCGCGCACGCTGGAATAGGCGGTGAAGCTGACCAGCCGCCAGCCGCGGAACGGGATGCGCGATTCCAGCCGCAACGTGTCGTCGTCGAGGAAGTAAGGCCCCTCGGTCCCGAAGCCCCAGGCCCCCGTCGCGTCGAGAGCGCGCTGGATGGCGGACGGCGGGTCGGACACGGCAAGCGCCTCTTCCTCGGTCCGGCCACGCCACCGGGGCTCGGTCGACAGGATGATCGTGCCCTCGGAATTAAGCACCATCAGCGCCTCGCCCGTCCCGCGCCAGCGCTCCACGATCCGCGCGAGGTCCACCTCCACGACGATCACGCCGAGGAAGCGGTTATCCTCGCGGATGCGGCGGGAGAAGATGAAGTTGTAGGCGTTGGGTTCCTGCGGATTCAGGGTGAACACCGTGTCCGGCGTGCGCTGTGCCTGCACGAAGAACTGGTCGTTCATCCGGTTCTCGCCAAGCCGCGCCCGGTCCGTCGCCGCCACCACGCGCCCGTCGCGATTGAGCAGCACGAGCGAGGCCGCCCCGATCTCCTCGACATAGGAAATCAGCCGCTGCGAGGTGTTGGTGAAATCGCCGCCCTCGAGCGCCCGGATCAGCGTCGGATCACGGCTGAGCAGAAGCGGGACGACCGAATTCCGCTGAAGCTCGGAGACCACCGTCCCCGCATACAGCGCCTGCCGGATGCCCGCCCGGGTCCGCACGCTCTCGGTGAAGCGGTCCGAGAGGTAATAGTTCGACATCCAGACCACCGCGATGGCGAGCCCGAGAAACGCGATGATCCCGGCGCGCACGAGCCAGGGCCTGCGGGCCGAGGCCAGCGGACGGGCGATGTCAGATGTCTCCTTGGCAGACATGGAACAGAAGTATCGGAGCCGGTCGAAACCGGCAAGATGGCCGAACCGGTCAGGCCGGCGCGAGAAGCCCGGCGAGCGAAGCGAAAAGCGCCGCGCCGTCGCTGCCGCCAAGCGCCGGATCGGCGGCTCGTTCCGGATGCGGCATCATGCCGAGCACGCGGCGGTTCTCCGACAGGATCCCCGCGATGTCGTCGGCGGCGCCGTTCGGCGTGTCGAGATACCGGAAGGCGATCCGATCCTCGCCGCGCAGCCGGGCGAGCGTCTCGGGATCGGCGGTGTAGTTGCCTTCGTGATGGGCGATGGGCAGCGTGATCTCCTGCCCCGCCGCGTAACCGCCGGTGAAGGCGCTGTCGGCGGTCTCGACCCGAAGACCCACTTGCCGGCAGATATACTTGATGCCTGCGTTCTGCAGCAGCGCCCCGGGCAGGATGCGGGTCTCGGTCAGGATCTGGAAGCCGTTGCAGATGCCGATGACATGGCCGCCCCGGTCGGCGAAGGCGCGCAGCGCGGCGGCGACGGGCGATTGCGCCGCGATAGCCCCGCAGCGCAGGTAGTCGCCGTAGGAAAAGCCGCCCGGCACACCGACCAGGTCCAGCCCCGCCGGCAGATCCGTTTCCTTGTGCCAGACCATCTGCGTCTCGAAGCCCGCGGCGCGGAAGGCCACGGCGAGATCGCGGTCGCAGTTCGATCCGGGGAAGACGATGACGGCGGCTTTCATGGCCGTGGCTATTGCCTCAGTTCCGCCGCCCGCGCCAGCCCCTTTTCGGCCGCCCTACTCCGCCGCCATCTGCGCCGAGGGCGTTGAGGCCGAGATCGCGGCTTCCTCCTCGGTCATGCCCTCGGGGATTCCCTCGAAGAGCGGCGTGGAAAGATAGCGCTCGCCGGTATCCGGCAGCATGACCAGCATCACCGAGCCCTCGGGCGCGGTCTCGGCCAGCTTCATCGCCACGGCGAAGGTCGATCCGCCCGAGATGCCGGTGAAGATCCCCTCCTCCGCCGCAAGCCGCTTGGCCCAGGCGATGCCGTCCGCACCCGCGATCGGCAGCAGCTCGTCGTAGTAGCTGCCGTCGATCGCCTCCTGCAGCACGTAGGGGATGAAATTCGGGGTCCAGCCCTGGATCGGGTGCGGCTCGAATGCCGGGTGTCCGGCGGCGACATCCCTGCCGTTGCGTTCCTGCGCGATGCCCGAGCTGATGAGCGCGGCATTGGCGGGTTCGGTCAGGACGATCTTCGTGTCGGGCCGTTCCTTCCGCAGGACGCGGGCCACGCCGGTCACCGTCCCGCCGGTACCGTAGCCGGTGACCCAGTAATCGAGCTTCTGCCCTTCGAAATCGGCAAGGATCTCGCGCGCGGTGGTGTTCTCGTGGATATCGGCATTCGCGTCGGTCTCAAACTGGCGGGCGAGAAACCAGCCGTTCTTTTCGGCCAGTTCCATGGCCTTCTTGTACATGCCGAACCCGCCCTGCGCCTTCGGCGTCAGGACGACCTTTGCGCCAAGGAACCGCATCAGCCGGCGCCGTTCGACCGAGAAGCTCTCGGCCATCGTCACCACGAGCGGATAGCCCTTGGCCGCGCAGACCATGGCCAGCCCGATGCCGGTATTGCCCGAAGTCGCCTCGACCACCGTCTGCCCGGGCTTCAGCGTGCCGTTCCGCTCTGCCGCCTCGATGATGTTGAGCGCCAGCCGGTCCTTGACCGACGCGGCCGGATTGAAGGCTTCGGCCTTCACGTAGACGGTCACGTGATCCGGGGCGATCCGGTTGACCCGGATGGCCGGCGTGTCGCCCACCGTGTCGAGAATGCTGTCGTAGAGCCGTCCGCGCCCGTTGGTCTGGCGAATGCCCATGTCGTGCCCCTTCCCTGGTCTGCCATGGATGATGCGGGCAGTGTGGGGCCGGGCGGGTGTGGCGTAAAGTGTCGCGTTGTGCAGAGCGCGGCCGGGCCTCAGCCCATCTGCACCCGGTAGCTCTCGATGACGGTATTGGCGAGCAGCTTCTCGCACATCTCGACAACCTGCGCCTCGGTCGTGCCGTCGGCGAGGTCGAGCTCGATCACCTTGCCCTGGCGGACGCCCTCGACGCCGTCGAAGCCCATCGAGCCGAGCGCATGGCGCACCGCCTCGCCCTTCGGATCGAGAACGCCGTCTTTCAGCATCACCGTCACCGTCGCGCGCATCGCCCCTGCCCCTTCATCTTTCCGCAAATACTCAACCGCCACGCCAGACAAGGGGCGCGGCGATCCTTTAGTTGATGAGCGTCGGTTTCACCGCACCCTGCGGCCCGGTCGGCATCACGCCAAGCCGCCGCGCGACTTCCGTGTAAGCGTCGGCCAGGTCGCCGAGATCGCGGCGGAACACGTCCTTGTCGAGCTTCCGCCCGCTTTCGATGTCCCAGAGCCGGCAGCTGTCGGGCGAGATCTCGTCGGCCACGATCAGGCGCATGTAGTCGCCGTCCCAGATCCGGCCGATCTCGATCTTGAAGTCCACCAGCTTGATGCCGACGCCGAGCATGAGGCCGGACAGGAAATCGTTCACCCGAAGCGCGAGCGAGACCATGTCGTCGAGATCCTGCTGCGTCGCCCATCCGAAGGCGATGATGTGCTCCTCGGAGACCATCGGATCGCCCAGTTCGTCGTTCTTGAAGTAGAACTCCACGATCGGGCGCGGCAGCGGCGTGCCTTCCTCGATCCCGAGACGCTTGGAGATCGAGCCGGCCGCGACGTTGCGCACCACGACCTCGAGCGGAATGATCTCGACCGCGCGGATCAGCTGCTCGCGCATGTTGATCCGGCGGATGAAATGGGTCGGCACGCCGACGGCGTTGAGGCCCGACATGAAAAACTCGCTCAGCCGGTTGTTCAGCACGCCCTTTCCGTCGATCGTCGCCTTCTTCTCGGCGTTGAAGGCGGTCGCGTCATCCTTGAAGTACTGCACGAGGGTCCCGGGTTCGGGGCCTTCGTAAAGGATCTTGGCCTTGCCTTCGTAGACCTTCTTGCGTCGCGCCATGGGGAATCCTTGCTGAGGGCGGTCCGGTTGGCCGCACCGCCCGGCGGCTAATAGGACAAAGAGGCCAAACCCGCAAGCGGGACCGCCGGTCGGGCCCCACGGCGCAGGGGATAAGGCCGCCGCGCGCGTCTCGTGCCTTGCCCTCGGACGCCCTCCCGTCCTATGGAACTGGCAGAAACGTCGGCCCCTGGAGATGCTGCCATGACCACCTTCGACGACCGTGAGAACGCGTTCGAGAACAAGTTCGCCCATGACGCCGAGATGCAGTTCCGGGCCGAAGCGCGCCGCAACAAGCTGATGGGCCTCTGGGTGGCCGAGCTTCTGGGCAAGACCGGCGAAGATGCCGATACCTATGCCAAGGAGGTCGTGCGCGCCGATTTCGAGGAGGCCGGGCACGAGGACGTGATGCGCAAGGTCCTCGGCGATCTCGGCGACACCGTCCCGGAATCCGAGGTGCGGGCGAAATACGACCAGCTGCTCGCGGTCGCCAAGGGCCAGCTTCTGGACGAGGCATGAGCCGGTTCTGAAACCGGCCTCATGATCTTCATGCAGCATTCGACGTTGCGCGCCGGGCCGGAGTGAGGCACGGCGCGCACAAAGGAGCACGCCATGACCGACCCGCTTTCGCGGCTTCTGGCCGAACGTGACTGGATCCTCGCCGACGGCGCGACCGGCACGACGCTGTTCAACATGGGGCTCCAGTCCGGCGACGCGCCGGAGCTTTGGAACACCGACCATCCCGAACGGGTGGCGCAGCTCTACCGCGGCGCGGTCGAGGCCGGGTCGGACCTGTTCCTGACCAACTCCTTCGGCGGAACGCGCGCGCGGCTGAAGCTGCACAACGCGCAGGACCGCGCGCACGACCTGAACCGCATCGCGGCCGAGATCGGGCGCGAGGTCGCCGACGCCTCCGGCCGGACCGTGATCGTCGCCGGATCCATGGGTCCGACGGGAGAGATCATGGCGCCGATGGGCTCGCTGACCCACGAGACCGCTGTCGAGATGTTCCACGAACAGGCCGAGGGGCTGAAGGCGGGCGGTGCGGACGTGCTATGGATCGAAACGATCAGCGCGCCCGAGGAATACCGCGCGGCGGCCGAGGCGGCGAAGCTCGCCGGCATGCCCTGGTGCGGCACGATGAGCTTCGACACCGCGGGCCGCACGATGATGGGCTTCACCTCCTCCGATCTGGCCGCGCTGGTCGAGACGCTGGACGTGCCGCCGGTGGCCTACGGGGCGAATTGCGGCGTCGGCGCCTCGGACCTTCTGCGCACGGTGCTCGGCTTCCGGGCCGCGGGATCGGAGCGGCCGGTGATCGCCAAGGGCAATGCCGGTATCCCGAAATACGTCGATGGCCACATCCACTATGACGGCACGCCCGAGCTGATGGCGCGGTACGCGGTGCTCGCCAGGAATTCCGGCGCAAAGATCATCGGCGGCTGCTGCGGGACCGAGGGCGAGCACCTGAGGATGATGCGGGAAGCCCTTGAAAGCATGGAACCTTCCGACCCGCCGACGCTGGAGACGATCGCCGCCGAACTGGGCGGGTTCTCGTCGGAAAGCGATGGCACCGATGGTGCCGGCCCGCAGCGGCGCGAGCGCCGGGGTCGCCGCCGCGGCTGACCGATCAGCCCCGTGGCAACGAATAAGGCCGCCCTGTGGGGCGGCCTTTCTGTTCAATCCGTCCTGGCTGTCAGGCCGTCTGACGGCGCCGACGCATCAGCGACAGCGCCCCGAGACCGCCGACAAGAAGCAGACCCGCTGCCGGAACCGGCACCGGAGCCACATCGAAGCTGACTGAACGCAGCTTCCACTCGTCGTCGTACCCCGGCGCCGCGACCCCGAAGACGCTCGCGAACGGGGTCGGAGCGAAGGACGCGAAGACCGAAGTCAGCCCCGTGCTCGCGGTCGGTGCGGTCCCGGCGCCATTCCCGAAGGTGTAGAGGATGAAATCATCCCCTGCCTCGATCTTGCCGAAGACCAGCTGCGTGATCGAGACGAGCTGACTGCCGAAATCCAGCGTCAGCATCTCCGCGATCCCGCGGCCATCAACCGCCCATCCGCCGTCGATCCCGGCCAGGTCGCCCCGGCAGGTGCGACCGGCGACAGTGCCCGAACAGGCCCCGACGCCGTTGCCGGCCCAACTTCCAGTGTAGATGGCGCTTCCGCCCGACAGCGTCACGGCGCTGACCGCCACGCTGTCCGTTCCATTGCTGTAGACGTTCGCGCCCATCGTCGGCGATCGATCGACGTCGAGAGAGATCGTCGCAGCAGACGCGAAACCCGTGAACGCGGCGCAGAATAGCGCGGCGAGGACGGGAAGTCCGAGTCTCATGAAGGTTACCCTGTCACGTGTCGCCGAACCCTTAGCTCCGGGACCAATTCCCGCGCGCAGGCGAACACGCGCTCCAGATATATCATTTCGCGTGTCCCGGAGGGGCAATTCGACCGGGTTTCAAAGATGTGATCGGACCGTAGAGCGGCTGGTCAGAACAGGCTGAGCTGGTCGCCTGCGCGGGGCGGCGGTCGGAACAGATCGGTCCGCAGCGGCGGCAGACGCGTCGCCAGCCCGGTCGCCTTTGTCGCGCGCGCAAACCTGTCCTGCATAAGGCGTGCAAAGATGCCCTCACCCGTCATTCGCCTGCCCCAGGACGGGTCGTAGTCCTGTCCGCCATGCATCTCGCGCACTTTGGTCATCACCCTGTTGAACCGCTCGGGATAGTGTTCCTGCAGCCAGTCGCGCCAGAGATCGGCCACTTCACGCGGCAAGCGCAGCGAAATCATGCTGGCTGCAACGGCACCGGCATCGCGCGCGGAGGCAAGGATCGTTTCAATCTCGTGATCGGTCAGGCCCGGAACGATGGGCGACACCATGACCCGGACCTCCACCCCGGCCTTCGCCAGCGTCTCGATCGCGGCCAGACGGCGGGCCGGCGACGGCACCCGCGGTTCCATTTTCCGGGCGAGCGCCGGATCGAGCGTCGTGACAGACAGGCCCACCCGCGCGAGCCCTGCCTGCCCCATCTCGGACAGGATATCCGCATCTCGTTCGACCAGCGTGCCCTTGGTCGCTATGCCGACCGGATGGCGGAAGGCCTGCAAAACTTCGAGCACCTGCCGCATGATCCTCCGGTCACGCTCCACCGGCTGATAGGGATCGGTATTCGTGCCGATGGCGATGACCTCGGGCGTGTAGGACGCCTTTCGCAGCTCGGCCTCCAGCAGCGCGGCCGCGTTCGGCCGGGCGATCAGCCGGGTTTCGAAATCGAGGCCCGGCGAATAGCCGAGGAAAGCGTGGCTTGGCCGTGCGAAGCAGTAGACGCAGCCGTGTTCGCAGCCACGATACGGATTGATCGAGCGGTCGAACGGGACGTCGGGCGACGTGTTGCGCGTAATGATCGTGCGCGCCCTCTCCTCGGCCACCTCGGTCCGGATCGGCGGCAGGTCTTCGGGCAAACCCCATCCGTCATCCTCGGCCTCGTGCACGAACCGTTCGAACCGGTTGGTCCGGTTGGTCGCTGCCCCGCGGGCGCGGCGTCTTGCGTCGTCGATGCTGTCTGGCGGGGCGGGCATGGATCGAAAATAGAACGGAGCATGAACATGCGCAAGGTCACCCGACGGAAGTCTGGACCTGCCGGACCCGGTTTGGTCTGTTTTCCATCGTACATTTCCTGGGGAGGGGTTCATGTTCCGTCATTTTGCAGCGGCCCTGCTGGCCGCAATGCCGTTTGCCGTTTCGGCATCCACCATGTCCAACACCGTCGTCTTCGGAGATTCGCTGAGCGATCCGGGCGTCTTCGGCGCTCCGTTCACGAACGGCGATCCGTGGACCACGCAGCTCGGTCTCGATCTTGCCTCCGGGCGCAACTTCGCCGTCGGCGGCGCCCGCGCAATCCCGAACCCGACCTTGTCGGACTTCGCCGAACAGCGCATGGCCTTCGCCGGTTCGACCCCGTCCCTTTCGCCGACGACCCGCGTCGTGGCCTGGTTCGGCGGCAACGATCTTCTGAACATCTCTGATCCGCGGCTCGCGCCTGTCGTTGTCGGCACCGCGCTCGGCAGCATCGCGGCGGGCGTGCTTGAACTGAACGCCGTCTACGGAATCTCGCGCTTCGTCCTGCCCGGGCTCCCGGACCTCGGCCAGGTGCCGGCCGGCGCGTCGGTGCCGGGCGCGACGCTTCTGTCGCAGCAGTGGAATGCCGGCCTGCAGCAGACCGCCGCGCTGCTTGAAACCTTCGGGCTGAAAGTGCGCTACGCCGATGTCGCGGGCGAGTTCCAGTCGATCCTCGCCGATCCCGCCTTCACCAACACGACCGGCCACTGCTTCCAGGGCGCGATTTCCTGCGATGGCTACGTGTTCTGGGACCCGGTGCACCCGACCGAGGCGGTCCATGCCCGCATCGCAGAGGTCATCTCGGCCGAGATCGCCGCCCTTCCGCTGCCCGCGGGCGCATGGCTCATGATTGCCGGACTTGGCGGGCTGACACTGGTCGCACGGCGGCGAACCGTCGCCGCCTAGCCGTTTTTCGTCGCAAACCAGATGGTCAGTAGCCGGCAGGGACGTTAGAAAACCGCATCTAACTCCCTGTCGAGGCGCGTGCTTCCATGTCTGACGACGACGAAATCATCCTCTCCGAACTCGACGACGAGGAACTCGTCAGCCAGATGTTCGACGACCTCTACGACGGTCTCAAGGAAGAGATCGAGGAGGCCACGCACATCCTGCTGGATCGCGGATGGGAACCCTACGACATCCTGACCAAGGCGCTTGTCGGCGGGATGACCATCGTGGGCAACGACTTCCGCGACGGGATCCTCTTCGTCCCCGAGGTGCTTCTGGCCGCCAACGCCATGAAGGGCGGGATGGCGATCCTGAAGCCGCTTCTTGCCGAAACCGGCGCGCCGCGCGTCGGCAAGATGGTGATCGGCACCGTGAAGGGCGACATCCACGACATCGGCAAGAACCTCGTCTCCATGATGATGGAAGGCGCGGGGTTCGAAGTGGTCGATCTCGGCATCAATAACGCGGTCGAGGCCTATCTCGCCGCGCTCGAGGCCGAGCAGCCGGACATCCTCGGCATGTCGGCGCTGCTGACGACGACGATGCCCTACATGAAGGTCGTGATCGACACGATGAAGGAGAAGGGCATCCGCGACGACTACATCGTGCTGGTCGGCGGGGCGCCCCTCAACGAGGAATTCGGCCGCGCCATCGGCGCCGACGCCTATTGCCGCGACGCCGCCGTGGCGGTCGAGACGGCGAAGGAATTCGTCGCCCGCAAGCACAACGTGCTGCGCGCCGGGGCCTGACGTGACCGGACCGTTCCCGGGTCGCTGCACCTGCGGAACGGTCGCCTACGCACTGCTCGACACACCGCTTTTCGTCCATGCCTGCCATTGCCGCTGGTGCCAGCGGGAAACCGGTTCTGCCTTCGTGATGAACGGGCTGATCGAAGCGCACAGGGTCGCCCTGATCCGCGGCAGACCCGCGGTCATCCATACCCCGAGCGAAAGCGGCATTGGCCAGAAGATCGCCCGATGCCCCGACTGCCACGTCGCGCTCTGGAGCGTCTATCCCGGCGCCGGTCCGCGGTTCTTCTTCGTCCGCATGGGCACGCTGGAAGATCCTGACCGTTTCCCGCCTGACATTCACATCTTCACTGAGTCGAAACAGCCCTGGGTCGTGCTTCCCGAGGGGATTCCCGCAGTGCCCGAATATTACGCCCGGTCCGAGCTCTGGCCGGCCGAATGCCTCGCACGGCGCGACGCGACACTTGCCCTGACCGATGCTGAGGCGGCGGGACCGGTCGCGCACCAATCGTGACCACGGATGCGGGCGCGAGACGGGGATTGACGCGTCCGCACACCCCTGCATTTGTGCGCCCATGACCCTTTATGCCATCGGCGATATCCACGGCCAGCTCGACCTTCTGAAGGGCGCGCACGATCGTGTCGCTGCCGACCGGGCGCGCGAAGGCACCGAGGACGCGGAGCTGATTCATATCGGCGACCTGGTGGATCGCGGCCCCGACTCCGCTGGCGTGGTCGACTACCTCGCGAAACTGTCGGCGGAAAACGCCCGTGTCATCGTCCTGCGCGGCAATCACGACCACATGTTCCACGAATTCCTGAATGGCGCGCCGAACTCGGTCACGCCGCGGGGCACGTTCCACTATCTTTCCTCGGGCATCGGCGGTCGCACGACGCTGAAAAGCTACAGCGTGAAGGGCATGACTGACGCGACCCTTCGCGCCCGGGCCGTCGAAACCGTGCCCAAGGCGCATCGCGACTTCCTGGGCGGCCTGCCGTTCCAGCACCGTGCGGGCGAGTGCCTGTTCGTCCATGCCGGTATCCGCCCGGGAATCCCGCTCGAGGACCAGAACCCGCTCGACCTGATCTGGATCCGCGACGAATTCCTGCTCGATCTGTCCGACCACGGCTTCCTCGTCGTTCACGGCCACACCCCGGCCAGCCACG
This sequence comes from Rhodobacterales bacterium HKCCE3408, assembly GCA_015689705.1. Classification (GTDB taxonomy): domain Bacteria; phylum Pseudomonadota; class Alphaproteobacteria; order Rhodobacterales; family Rhodobacteraceae; genus HKCCE3408. The sequence goes on along the minus strand of WVSN01000003.1, from coordinate 166,935 downwards.
TCGAACACTGGGGCAACCGGGTGAATATCGACACCGGTGCGGCCTATGGCGGACCCGTTTCCGCCGTAGCGATCGAGGGGCGGCGGGTCTGGCTTCTGACCGACGACGGACGGGAGGAGATCACGTGACGGTGGCCCCGCTCGACGACCGGGCACTGACGACCGATGGCCTTACCGCCCGCGGAACAGGGCGCGTGCTGGTTCTTGCCTGCGGGGCGCTCGCCCGCGAGATCCTCGCCGTTAAGGCGCAGGCCGGACTCGGCCATGTCGACCTCGCCTGCCTGCCGGCGATCCTGCACAACACGCCCGAGAAGATCCCGGCAGCCGTGGAGGCCGCCGTCGCGCGACACCAGGACGACTACGAGGACATTTTCGTCGCCTATGCCGACTGCGGCACTGGCGGGCTGTTGCAGGCGGCCTGCGCCCGGCTTGGCGTCCGGATGCTGGACGGGCCGCATTGCTACAGCTTTTTTGAAGGAAACGAAATATTTGCAGGGCGAAGTGAAAGTGAATTCACCGCCTTCTACCTGACCGATTTCCTGGTCCGGCAGTTCGACGCATTTGTCACCAAACCCCTCGGCCTCGACCGCCATCCGGAACTGCGGGACACCTATTTCGGCCACTACGAAAAGCTCGTCTACCAGGCCCAGACCGAGGACCCGGCCCTGACGGAAAAGGCCCGGAAAGCTGCTGAGTTTCTCGGCCTCGCTTTCGAACGGCGGGTAACGGGCTACGGGGATCTCGGGGCGGCGCTCATGCGGCTTTAGCGCGCGCCGCGAGGTTTCGGATGCGCTCGACCATCGCGCGAAGCCCGTTCGACCGCTGCGAGGACAGGTGATCGTCGAGACCGAGCCGGCCAAGCTCGGCCGGGGCATCGACGGCCAGCACCTCGCCGACCCGCAATCCGGAATAAAGCGCGTGTAGGATCGCGATCAGCCCGCGAACGATCATCGCGTCGCTGTCGCCGCGAAAGCGGAACACGGCCCCCGGCCCCTCTCCGTCGATTTCCGGTACGATCCAGACCTGGCTGGCGCAGCCGTCGACCTTGGTCGCGGGCACGCGAAAGGCGTCTTCCAGCGGGTCCATGGCACGGCCAAGCTCGATGACATGGCGGTACCGGTCCTCCCAGTCGTCGAGGAAGTCGAAGGTCTCGGCGATCTCTTCGAACGCTTCGCTGGCCATGGCATCTCCTTTACGCTCGGGACTTAGACGCATCCCTCGTGCTTTTCAACGCGGGGCCAATAGGCTAGGCAGAGGCAACCCGGGGTCGGAGGGGCGGATGGCGATACGGACTGGTCTTCTTTTTGCGGCATTTCTGGTGCTGGCGGCGTGCGAAAGCCGGCTGAACCCGTTCAACTGGTTCGGCGGCCCGCGCGAGGAACGCATCGATGTGGCCGAACAGCAGGCCGAGCCTGCCGATCCCCGCCCCCTGATTGATCAGGTGATCGACCTCGACCTGACACGCCTGCCGACCGGCGCCGTGGTCTCCGCCATCGGCCTGCCGCCGCGCCAGGGCTTCTGGGAGGCCGACCTTGTCGAGCGCAGCCGGGAAGACGGGATCCTGATCCTGGAGTTCCGGGTGTTCGAGCCGCCGGTCCAGACGCGGCAGGGCTCTCAACGGTCGCGGGAAGTGCTGGCGGGCACCGCGCTGTCGAACCAGGACCTCGCGCAGATCCGGCAGATCGTGGTGGAAGGCGCGCGAAACCGTCTGGTGGCCAGCCGCTAGGGCGGCTCAGACTTCGACGATCTTGACCTTCTGGCCCTTGGCGGCCAGCGCGATCTCGCCCCGGCAGAGGCGCAGCGCGTCGCGGCCGAAGACCTCGTGCCGCCAGCCCTTCGACCACATCCCGTCGAGATGTCCTGCGGCGATGTCGTCAAGATCCGAGGCCGACGCGATCAGTTTCTGCGCGACGCCCGATTCTTCGGCCTTGGCCTTCAAAAGCACGCGCATCAGATCGGCGAGCGCAGGGTTCATCGCCGACCGGTCCCGGCCCTTCGGCAGGTGCGGATATTGCTCGGGCGGCGTCGCCAGGCCACGCTCCACCGCCGCGATCAGCCCGTCGGCCAGGTCGCCCTTGCGCGCGTCGCGCTGAACCAGCCGCGACTGGCCCAGATCCTCGACCCGGCGGGGCTTCATGGATGCGACTTCGAGCAGCGCGTCGTCCTTGATGATCCGCGTCCGTGGCACGTTCCGTTCCTGCGCCAGGCGCTCGCGGAAAGCGGCGAGTTCCTTGACCACGGCGAGGAACTTGCCGGAATTGCCCCGGATCTTGAGCCGCCGCCACGCCTCTTCTGGATCGACCACGTAGTTCGACGCGTCGGTGAGCGCACTCAGCTCCTCCTCGACCCAACCGACCCGGCCAGTGCGCGTCAGCTCCTCGTTCAGATGTTCGTAGATCTGCCGCAGATGCGTGACATCGGCGATCGCATAGGTCTGCTGCGCCTTCGTCAGCGGCCGGCGCGACCAGTCGGTGAAGCGTGAGGACTTGTCGAGGCCGGCCTTCGCGATCCGCCGCACCAGCGTCTCGTAGCCGACCTGATCGCCGTAACCGCAGACCATCGCCGCGACCTGCGTATCGAACAGCGGTGCGGGCACCAGCCCACCTTCGACATAGAAGATTTCCAGATCCTGCCGGGCGGCGTGGAACACCTTCACGACGTTCTGGTTGCGGAAGAGCTCGTAGAGCGGCTCGAGCGACAGGCCGGACGCGAGAGGATCGACGAGCACCGCGCCTTCGTCACCCTCGCCCGGAATGGCGAGCTGAACGAGGCAGAGCTGCGCGAAATAGGTCCGCTCGCGCAGGAACTCGGTATCGACGGTCACATAGGGCTGAGAGGCGGCGCGGTCGCAGAAGGCTTTCAGCGCCTCGGTTGTGGTCAGGATGTCGGTCAAGGAGAACGCTTGGAATCTCTAATTATGATATTCTTTCGCGCTACTGCACTCATGAGCACCCGGAGAGTCAAGGCGGGCAGCGCGGTCGGGCCCGGACTAGGGCATCAGGATCACGCGCCGGTCGCCGGCCGCGAAGCGGCGCAGAACGGCCGGATAGAGCTGGTGCTCGAGTTCCAGCACCCGCGCTGCGAGCGTATCGGGCGTGTCGGCCGGATCGATCGAAAGCCGCGCCTGCCCGAGGATCGGCCCGTCATCGAGCGCCGGGGTCACTTCATGGACCGTGCATCCATGCTCCGCATCCCCGGCCGCGAGCGCGCGGGCATGGGTGTGGAGACCGCGATATTTCGGCAGAAGCGACGGGTGGATGTTGAGCATCCGGCCCTGCCAGCGTTCGACGAAACCGGCGGTCAGGACGCGCATGAACCCGGCAAGGCACAGGATATCTGGCTCGGCCGCTGCGATCCGGTCGTGCAGAACGGCCTCGAAGGCCGAGCGGTCGCCATCGAACGGACGGTGATCGACCACGGCCGTCTCGATCCCCATCTCGGCGGCGCGCGTCAGACCGGCCGAGTCGGCTTTGTTCGACAGGACGAGAACCGGACGCGCCGGGTGGTCTCCGGTCATCGACCGGGCCAGCGCGACCATGTTCGAGCCGCCGCCCGAAATCAGCACGGCGACGCGTCTGGTCACGCGGCGTGGCCTCCGAACCGTCCGGAATAGCGAACGCCCTGTCCGGCCGTGACCGTGCCGATCTTCCGGACCGCCAGTCCGGACGCTTCCGCCAGCGCCTCCCACCTGTCAGCCGCGACCACGAGGACCATGCCGATCCCGCAATTGAACGTGCGCAGCATCTCTGCATCGGCGATGCCGGCGCTCTCGGCGATCCAGAGAAATTCCGGGGGTACCGGGAAAGTGTTGAGGTCGATGTCGGCCCCGAGCCCGTCTGGCAGGACCCGCGGCAGGTTCTCGGTCAGGCCGCCGCCGGTGATATGGGCCAGCGCGTGGACCCCGCCGGCGCGGATCGCCCGCAGCGCGTCGGGGACGTAGATCACGGTCGGGGTCAGCAGGCTGTCGGCCACGCTGAGACCGTCAGCGGACCACGGCGCGCGATCGGACCAGCCGAGCCCGGCCCGTTCGACCAACCGCCGGACCAGCGAATAGCCGTTGGAATGCACGCCGGCAGAGGGCAGCCCGAGGAGCACGTCCCCCTCGGTCACGCGGGACGGCAGGTCAGACCCGCGCTCCATCGCGCCGACGGCGAAGCCGGCGAGGTCGAAATCCTCGCCTTCGTACATGCCGGGCATCTCGGCAGTCTCGCCACCGATCAATGCGCATCCGGCCAGTTCGCAGCCTTTTGCGATCCCCTCGACAATGGCCGCGCCGCGGTCGACATCGAGCTTTCCGGTCGCGAAATAGTCAAGGAAGAACAGAGGCTCCGCGCCCTGGCAGACCAGATCGTTGACGCACATCGCAACGAGGTCCTGGCCGATCGTCGACAGATTGCCGGTATCGATCGCGATCCGCAGCTTGGTGCCGACCCCGTCCGTGGCGGCGACAAGGATCGGGTCGGTGTAGCCCGCGGCTTTCAGGTCGAACAGCGCCCCGAACCCGCCAAGGCCCGACATCGTGCCGGGCCGCGCCGTCCGCTTCGCCGCGGGCTTGATGCGTTCGACCAGCGCGTTGCCCGCGTCGATGTCGACGCCCGCCTCGGCGTAGGTGACCCCGTTCTTCCGCTCGCTCATGCCTGCCCCGCCAGTCCCGGTTCCGGCCCGGCGATAGCGCATCCCCCCGCCCCCCGCAACGACGCGCTTGACCCGTCGCGCCGGTCTGGTAGGCACTTCGGCACCGGGGCCTGTAGCTCAATTGGTTAGAGCAGAGCGCTCATAACGCTTTGGTTGCAGGTTCGAGTCCTGCCGGGCCTACCATCTCTTTCAGACACTCCCGCCGCGTCTAACGCGCGATCACCAGATCGGCGCGCAATCCGCCCAGATCCGCGCTGTCCGACAGCCGCAGCGTGCCGCCATGCCCGCGCGCCACGTCGCTCGCGATGGCCAGCCCCAGGCCGACGCCCAGACCGCGATCCTGGTTGCGCGCGTCATCCAGCCGGCTGAACGGCTCCAGCGCCCGGGCACGCTCCGACGCCGGGATGCCGGGACCGTCATCCTCGACCGTGAAGCGCACGGCGCGTTCCAGAACATGCACCGACACCCGCGCCCGGCTGCCATACCGCAGCGCGTTCGACAGAAGGTTGGCAAGCGCCCGGCCGACGGCTGCGGGCCGAAGCGGGACGATCTGGCCTTGCGCGTCCGCCACCAGCTCAACCTCGCCGCCGGCGCGCCGGGCGTTCTCGACCGCACGCGTCGCGATCTCGACCGGATCGGACGGCACCGGGTCGTCCAGCGCCTCGCCGCGCGCGAAATCCAGGAAGGTCCCGATGAGGCCCTCCATCTCCTCCACGTCGCGTTCCAGCGCCTCCGCTTCTTCGCCCTCGGCCATCGACAGCGCCAGCCGCATCCGGGTGAGCGGCGTACGCAGGTCATGGCTGACCCCGGACAGCATCATCGTCCGCTCGCGCATCTGCTGTTCGATCCGGCTGCGCATGTCGAGGAACGCCCGGCCCGCCGCCCGGACCTCCAGCGCACCCCGCGGCCGGTACTCGACCCGCTGGCCCTTGCCGAACGCTTCGGCCGCCCGCGCGAGGCGCCGGATCGGCCGCAACTGATTGCGCAGAAAGATGTAGGCAATTGCCGTCATCAGCATGCCCGAGGCGACCATCAGCACCAGGAGCTGGTGCGGATTCGAGGCCGAGACCCGGCGCCGGCTGAACGTCACATCGACGCTGTCGCCTGATCCGAGCGCGAGATTGAACTTCACCACCCGGTCGTTCTCGTAGATGTCGATCCAGGTCACGCCGGGCACCATTTCCCGAAGTGTCCGCATGACCACCCGTCCCGAGAGGTCGTAGAACAGTCGCCGGCTGTCCTGCGTCGCTGTCCAGTCTGGCTGCGTTCCGGGCGCGAGGTCGAATTCGAGCGGTCCGGCGATCGGCTGCGCGGCCGGGATACCGCCCTCCTCCAGCCGGTCGTGCAGAAGCGTCAGGTCGAGCGCGATCGACCGCGTCATCTGCTCGGTCACGCCTTCGAAGTGCCGCTGGAGAAAGGCCGCCGAGACCACGAGCTGCAGCCCGACCACCGGCACGACGAGGATCAGCGCGGCCCGGCCGTACAGCCCCCGCGGCAGAGCGTGCTTGATCCAGCCGAATGCCATGGGTCATCTAAACCGGCGCCACGGGCGCAGGACAAGTGGATGCGTGATGCAGCTCGAACCCGGCCTGCGGTGCCTGACCGCGCCCAACCCCTCGCCGATGACCCATCGCGGCACGAATACCTACATCGTGGGCGAGACCGAGATCGCGGTGATCGACCCCGGGCCGGCCGACAACGCGCACCTGTCCGCGATTCTCGGCGCCCTTGGCCCGGGACAGCGGATCACGGCCATCCTCGTCACGCATTCCCATCTCGACCATTCGCCGCTCGCCCGTCCGCTGGCCGACGCGACAGGCGCGCCGATCCTCGCCGCCGGCCCGTCGGACTGGGGCCGGCGCCCGGTGATGCAGGCCCTTGCAACGACCGGTGCGCTCGGCGGCGGCGAAGGGGTCGATCCCGATTTCACGCCCGACCGGCAGCTTGCCGATAGGGAGATCATCGGCGGCGACGGCTGGACGATCGAAGCGCTGCACACGCCGGGCCATATGGCCAACCACCTGAGCTTCGCCTGGAACGGGGCGCTGTTCTCCGGCGATCTGGTGATGGGATGGGCCACGTCGGTCGTCTCGCCGCCCGACGGCGACATGACCGCGTTCTTCGCCTCGCTCGACCGGCTGGCCGGCCGTGAGGACCGGGTCCATTACCCGGGCCACGGCGACCCGGTCGCCGATCCGGCTGCACGGATCGCCGAGCTCGCCACGCATCGCCGCGGGCGCGAGGCCGCGATCACGCAAGCGCTGGCGCATGGCCCCGCCGATCCGCGCTCGCTGACGGCGCGCATCTACACTGATGTCGATGCCCGCCTCCTGCCCATGGCCGAACGCAATGTCCTCGCGCATCTGATTGATCTTGCAGGCAGAAATCTGGTCACGGCAGAACCCGAAATCGCCCCCGACGCGACCTTCCGGCTGACCGCGGGATGAGCCCCGGATTTTCGGCCCCGCCCCTCTGGACGGCCCGGGGAACGCTTGCTATACGCCCTGCCAGTTCCGGCGTAGCTCAGCGGTAGAGCAGTTGACTGTTAATCAATTGGTCGTAGGTTCGATCCCTACCGCCGGAGCCAAAAATTCCCGCAAAACCAACATCATGTCGTGAGCAGCGCGGGCGCGCTCTCGTTCTTCTGCCGCGGGGGTAACGATAGGGGTAACAATCCGGGAGTGAATTCTCGTGAGCACGCTGGAAAACTGGGCTTGGGTTGCCTCGTTGATTATCTCGGCGTTATCTCTTGTTGTGGCCGGGCTCAGTTATCGCGTCGCCAATCGTAGCCAAGAGCGGTCAGACGAAGTGGACGCACGCGATCGACGCAGGGGCGTTAAGCTCACCATGTCTAAGGTCGCCTTCAAATTCGAAAAACTCGACCAACGTATCGACGCGCTACCAGCGAAATGGGCCGCAATGATGAATTTTCGCGGACTTCTCCGCTCAGGCGCCCACGAAGTAGAGAAACTGGCCGTGGCCGAACTAAAGCGCGAACACGACGAGGCGCTAAGAAAATTTCACAAGTTTGTAGAGGACCTCGAAAGCCTCGACTCCCTTTCCGGTGACCGGCTGGAAAAGTGGATAGTGAACGTCGATTTTTTGGACCGCACCGTCGATTTGGTGGTCCAAGGTGTCAATGATCACGAACGCCGGGTTGACGAAATGATGGCTGAACATCAGCGTTGAGCGAGGTAAGTCACTCGAGGGATGTGAATGCGGATTTTGGCTTGGATCGTCGCTGCAACGTTCACCCCAACGGTTTTGTTGGCACAAAGCGCTGAGCGCGACGTATCCACCCTCTATCGCAACTCGGTTTTGGACCAAACGATGCGGGTCCATGTGGCGACTTTCGATGCCGATGACGGGGAGAGATACAACGCCGAGAACTGCCAGATCGCAGCGCATTTGTTCCAAAATCAACCTGGGGTAACTGTTCGCTATTGGTGTGAGCCGGGACGCTTTCGCGCGCAGTGGGATCAGTGATGAGAGCTTTGCCGGCTTGTGCGCTGATCGTCACAGTTCCATGCGCGTCGGATGCGGGTCCCTACTCGTACATCTGTGAGATTGAGGGATTTTTCACGGCCATCGACTCCATAGCATGGCTTGGTGATGAGGCGATGGAAACCTCGGTAGCAATCGATCGCGACACGGGGCTAGTTATCCATCCGGTCATCGGCAACAGCGGCATAAGCGACGTGACTTTATTGAACCGCGGATCAGAGGATTGGGCGTTCAAGGTCATCGCCGATACCGGCGGTGGCGGGAATGTCGTCTATCACGAAGTTCTTGAGTATGTCGACGGATCTGACAAGCCGCTGCTCGCCATAGCTGGCAGCATCGCTTACTGGGGCACTTGCAGATAGCGGAGCTAGTATGGACCTAACCAGCATCTCGGAGGTCGTAGGCCTCGCTTCAACGGCGGTGAACGCGACCGGCAAAGCGACCGAAACGATACAGAAAATCCAGGGTATGCTGCGAAAGGGCAAACCTCCGGAAGCCTCTGAACTAGAACGAGTGGTTAGTGAGCTCGCAGCGCAACTAACGGCAGCGAACCTAATGAACGCTCAGCTAAGCGACGCGATGGTAGTGCTCCGACAAGAAGTGCGGCAACTTGAAGAATTCGAACTCGAAAGGTCGCGTTATGAACTCGTCCAGACACCGCTCGGTGACATGGTTTACAGATTGCGGGCCGACGCGGCCAAAGGCGAGCCCGAACACTACGTTTGCCCTGTCTGCCTACGGAACGAAAAGACGATAAATTTCATAACGGGCGACGCGTACTACAAGACTTGCCAAAAGGACCGCACACACCTTTTCAGGTTCCGGGAGGAACCACCTCTCGATGCAAATCCGAATACTCTCTACTAGGATCAATTCGTACAGTAATACCCAGCACAAATCGAACAATCCGCTGGAGGGACTGCGAGCAGATTGTTTTGCGGGAAGCTAGTCCGGATAGATCATCAAATGCAGATAACATCATGGCTCGATTTCGTTCGAGACTTCCAATCACTCATCGTTGGGTTGTTTGGATTTGCGGGCGTGATAATCACGCTCAACGTTAACGCGCGCATCGAACGGCGCGCGCGTGTCGACGCAATGCAGCATCGGCGACTTGCAGTCATTACAGCAGTAGAGGCGGAAATTGCGATCTATCGCTCGAGTTTCAAGCGCATATCAGACTTCGCAGACAAAGTTACCGACCAAGTAGTTGTCCCTCGGATGCTGCTCAGGCACTTCGACGCCGTTTCCACAGAAATCGGTTTACTTGGACCGGTGCTGTCTCGCAGCGTTCTCAATGCAGTGTTGGCGATCGAAGAGATCAACGCCATGTTCGCCATGGAAGCTGAGGAAGAGACAGAATACAACTTCAGCATTTCGCTCGACACTTTGAAATTCGCTGTCGAACGTATGGGGCAAAATGGCGAGATCTTAGACGGGGTGCTTACTGAGCTGGAGGCCGCCCGCGACAGGATAAGCTGACCCACCCAGCTCCCTATAGCAACGAGCCCCGGTTTTCTTTCGTATTGTGACAAGCGGAGAAAAATGCTGCCACCCGCCGGTTCCTGAAGCTCTTGTTCCCAACTTCGGCCCCCGCCCCCCGGACGCACATGACCTCTTCGGGACTAGCGCCTCTTGGCAGCCTTGCAGGCAAAGTACGGTGCGATAGATTTGGATGATGGCTCTGCACCACCAAGAACCGGATGCGTATACAGTTTGGGTCATGGCCAACGATGTCGGTCTGGAAGTTGACCTCAAGCTGCTCTTTGAACTCCAAGAGCAGTCACCTTCGTTGTTAAGACAGGCCCATGAGATGCTCTCAAAAGGCAAATCTGATGACCTCGCTATCGAACCATTCTTTCTTCGATTGCTGGCTCAGACCGTAGATATTCAAACTTCGGAAGAGGAGATCCTCGAGCTGTCGGCCAGACAGCGGCTCGACGTTCTCAAGGGCCTGGAATTCGCACGCCGAGTAAAGGTCTGGGAGCGTCGATACAAGAGTTGGGCTTTGATGGTCACTGCCGGCATTTTGCTATCCTACCCGTTGTTGGTGGCCGCACTGGTGTGGACGTATTTTGGCCTTCCCATTATCCCCGACGAGCAGGTTCTCGCCAGTATGCCCGACTGGCAGATCGGCTTTATTCGATGGGCCACAGAACTTTGGGAGCCAGCGCTATTCATTGCTTATCTGTGCGTGGCGATTGGCCCCGCTGTGCTTGCCGGACTTCTCCTCTTCCTCTTAATTTTGCTTATTGTGACCATCTTGGAGTTCCCCCGCTTAACAGAATGAAGCTAACGCCCTCTCCCTACCGCTGGCAGGAGAGGGCGCACCGGCAAGCCTCGCTTCTAATGCACTGACTGCTTCGACGGTCACGTTGGATTTTTTCCGTAGCAAGTGATCTCAGATCACGACGTCGCGCACTTGATGACGCGCACGGCCTCGTCATCGACCACGGCACCAAAGACGCGCTTGCGCACATACCAACGGATTTTGCCCGGGGTCGTGATGTTGTCGTCGAGCGTCATCCGCAGGCCTGAGCGATCGCCGAGGAAGTAGGCGGCACCGAAGTTGCCGAAGGCGATCGGGTGCGCGTTCGCCCCGATATCCGGCCAATCCTCGGCGATCTCCACCGGGTAGCCGAGGAGTGACGGGGGCTGCCCCATGGCGATCCCGTCAGACCAAAGCCAGCGGCCATCGGCGTCGCGGAACTTACGCACCACGGCGGCGGTGGCTGAGTTCATGCACCACGTCGCCCCGACGCGATGCTCGCTCTTCAGGTCATAGACCACGTCAACGAGCACGTCGGCGGGGTTGAAGTAGGGCGAGCCCGTGTCGAGCGCCCCGAAGCCTCCGGCAACTCCGGTCGGCAGGTAGCGGAGCGCCCCTTCGGTGCGGGCGGGCGAAGCGCCATCTTCGGCGCTCTCCGGGGTCACGTTGAGGAGTCCGCGCGGCTTGTTTGTGCCGTTGCCGGAGATGATCGCCACGCCCTCGGTCTTCGCCATCTCGGTCGCGATAGTCTCGATCAGGTGGCCCTGAAGATCATACTTGCTGTCCTGCATGATCTCTTCGGTCGCGGTCATGAGCGCGTAGACCGTTCCGCCGGAAAGCGCGATACCCTCGAAGCCAGGGGTGTCGGTCTCGTTGCGGGTCGAGCCCTCGCCGACCCAACCGCTTGATGCGGCATTATCGGAGCGCAGGACCTTGAAGTCGCTCGATCCGATCGCCTGCGCGTTCACGAGGCGTCGCATGGGGCTCACCTGCTTGATGCGGGTCAGGATGCGGTCGGAGAGGAGCTCGGGTATTAATACGCCGCCAGCGGCGTCCGTGAGACCGTCGGCGGCCTTGCTCTCGATGCTTTCGAGCTCGGCCCGGATCGACGAGGCGTGCGGGTTCTTCATCCAGCGCATGAAGAGGTCGCGGTGCTCGATCTGCTCGGGCGTCGCGGGAGCCTCGCCGGAAGGCATGCCCCGAGCGGCGGCGCGGGCCTGCTTCAGCTCGAACGCCTCGAATTTCTTCGAGAGATCGTCGAGGTCGGCGCGGACCTCCTCGGCGATCCCGGCGCGTTCATTGATCTGCGCGAGGCTGCGCTTGATTTCTTCGATTTCCATTGGTCAGCGTCCTTTCGCTGCTTCGCCGAGGAGCTCGGCGAGGGTTTTCAGATTGCGCCGATCGGCCGATTTCTTGGCGGCCTGTCGGAGCGATCGCTCGAACTCTTCGGGGTCCATGCCCTTCAGCCCGACGTGCCACCCGGCTCGGGCGATCTTGTCGGAAGCACGGTGCGGCAAGCCCGCCTCGCGCAGAAGGTCGCGCAGCTCTTCCGGGCTGGCGATGGATTTGACCGAGGACACCCGGGCCGTTTCGGCTGCGGGCATCGCCACGAGGCTGATCTCGCGGAGGTCGATCTCGGTCAGGGTGCGGTGCCCGGTCTGGCGGTCGACTGTCGCGCGCTTGGCGTTGAAGCCGATCGAGAGACCGTCGACGTCTCCGGCCTTAAGGTGCTCGAAGGCCTCGCGACCTGTCTCGGTCTTGAGGTTGATGCGGCCCCGGACGTGAAGCCCGTCGGCGCGCTCTTCGAGGTGCTCCCATTTGCCCACGATCCGGCTCGGATCATGCGCCCAAAGAAACACCGGGCGGCGGCTCTCGATCGACTTCGAGAAGGCCCCCCGTGCGACCACGTCGCCATAGCTGTCGGGCGTGGACCCGAACGGCGACGCGACACCCTCGACGATCCCATCGCCAGTGGCGCGGGTTTCGAGGGCTAGACCATGATGGAGAACGTCAGACACATTGCGCCCCGTCAGTTCGTGCGGTTTCGAAAAATCGCTGACTGCGGGTCGCCCGGGGGCTGACTGCGTCGTCACGGCGGTTCGAGAACTCACCGAGGCGTGCGCAGAGAATCTCACGGGCGGCCCACGGGGTCAACGCTTGAACGAATAGGAGCCGACGCCCCCGCCTCGGACGTTCTTGGCGATCTCGACGAGCTCCTCGGCGGCCTTGCCGTTGCCGATCAGAACGGCGAGTTCCCGGGCCTTCGCGTCGATCTCCTGGCCGAGGTCTTCGGCCAAGGTCAGCGTGTCGGTTTGTTGTGCTGGCATGATTTTTCTCCTCAGTGGATTTTTCGGCCTTTCGAGCCGAGTGGGCGATTGGGCGGGTCTTCCATGTGCTCCCGGGCGATCGCCTCGGCAGCCTCGATCAGCTCGTCGATCGCCTGCACCCCGCCTTGCGTCTTGGCGATGGTTCGGGCGATCGCGTAGAGGATCGCCAAGACGGCACGCGGGTCTGTGTGTTCGAGGCGCTCGCACCAGTGGTCGTGATAGGCGGCGAGGGCCGCCTCGCTCTCGGCTTCGCTAGGTTTTTTGTGCGTTCGATCGTCCATGGTTTCGGGTCCTTTCCGGGGTTCCATTACTCCCCCACCGGGAGGCCGGTTTCGTGATTTCCGACGGACCCCGGACCATTGCCCTATGTCGCCGTGAGCACGTCTTATGCCCCTCTAGTTCTGGGTTTCTGGGAATGGTCCGTCGGTCCGTCGGAAATGCTGCAGGGTACGGAAATCATTCTATTATCATCGACGGACTCCCCTCCGTCGGTGGTCCGGGGTGGTCCGTCGGAAGTGCCCTTATTCGGGCCTCGGAGGTCTTCTCGGCCTTTAACGCCTGCCGGATCGCCTCACGGGGTCGAGGGGGGTCCGTCGGATTTTGCCACACCGTGAACCGGGTCCCGGCGACCTCTGCGCGACCGTCGCGCCAGTGCGGGCATTTTACCCACCCAAGCGCCTTCAGGATCGCGCCGAGCTCATTGTCGAGGCGGTCGGGTTCACCCTCCCAAGCGGTCCAGAGCTCGGCTTTCAGCGCGTCGACCGTAACCCACGCCAGAGGCGTAATGCGCTTCCGCACCTCGGGGGCGATCTTCCGAGCGTGCATGGTAAGGCTCGACTGTTGCGCGAGGAGCTTGGCCGGCGTCATCGGGGCGGGTGCCCCGGGCTTCAGTTTCACCCGGCGGCGGGCGAGGTAGGCGATCACCGCGTCATCGCCCCCCTGCGCCGAATAGGCCGCCGTATAGGCCGCATAGTCGGCCTCGGTCATTTGCGGGGCGTCGGTCCAAAAAACGGCATAGCGCCGATCGTCTGGCGGTATGTGCAGACCGTCGATTTCGTTCATGGTGAACACGTAGTCGGCGACGTTCGGGATCGCGGTTTGCGGGCGGTTCTTGCGGTTCACGACGAAGGGCTCGCCGATCGCGATCAGGAGCCGAAAGGCGGCCTCGCGCTCTCTGAGATCGCGAGCCCCGCCGCCCCCTCGGGCCTCCTGCACCACGACAAGCGTTTTCTCGGCGAGCACGTCACCTGCGAAATCGCCATCGAGCTGCCGGATATCGGTCTCGGCCACATGGGGCGAAAGGCCCCGCTTGATCGGCCCTAGGATCAGGTCCTTGCCCGACCCGGGGGTGCCACCGAGCACGATCGCCGCCCCGATCTTGTGGCCCTGCACCTTTATCGCCATCCAGTCGAGAACATATTCGGGATCGTCCGGGCATATCTCACGCACTTTGGCGAGCCATACGTCGGGCACCGGCTGCGGCCCTTCCGGTATGCGCGGGGGCTGCCACAGGTTGAAGAGCCGCGCGCCAGGAGCGTGCCTGAGGTGCCCGGCGGCGTTCGGCATCCGGTCAAGCACCTCGCGACCCTCACGGGGCATGAAGGCCGCCGCCGTGAACCGCTGCGCCTTTTTGCGAGCCTGATCGTGCCGTATTGCGGCGGTCAGAGTTTTGGCGGTCTTCGGCTTCGGGAATTTCACGGTCGCGATCAGCGTGCCGAGTTCATCTACGCTCGAGATAAAATCGTGCATCAGCCGATCGAAGAACCGCCGCCCGATGATGACCACCCGGGCTTGAAAGTCCTCGACTGTTTCCAGCTCGATCGGCGGATCGGGCCATTGTTCCCACCGCTCGATCCGGGCCTCCCCGGGGGAAGTCCATCCCTTCTCTTTCGCGTGGTGTATCCAAGTTCCCATGCCTGTTTTCATCTGCCCCAAACCTCGTTGAATTTGTCGGGATCGTGGTCGCCGCCGGTCCATGTCTCGGACCACGCCTCGACGATCTCTCGCACCTCTTCGAGCCGGTCAGGATCGACGATCTCGAAATATTCCTTGGCGGCCCGCACCATGCCGATCCAGTCGCCGACTTCGTCGAACCGCTCGTCGTTCTCGACGTGCGCGACGATCTCGCGAAAGGTCTCAACCTCGATGCGCCCGTGTTCGAGCACCTGATCCTCGATCTCGCCGCTATCCCGGCGCTCGTGGTCCTGCGCCGCCCCGTGGCGATCGAGCACGAGCCGAAAGAGCCGATCGTCGCGTGCGTTACCCATTGCCCTTCACCTCGTTGCCTGTGATCGCAAAGGCGGCCCCGCGCGAGCTCACGAAGAGCCCGACGCCGTTCCGTTCTCCTGCGTGGTGCGTCTCGTCGCCCTCCCGGCGCGGCATGACCACGCGGACCCCCGAGCCCGACGTACTGATCTCGACGTAAGCCGGGCTGTCCTCGACCAAGGCCGCGAGCTCGAAGTCCTCGATCCGCCCGTCGACGACAACCTCGTCGAAGTCGAGGCCGATCAGGGCCGAGCCTTCCCGGGGGAAGTATCCGAGCGCCAGACCTGCGAAGTCGAAGGGGATGAGCGGCGGCTTCTCCAGTTCGCTCAGCCGCTCTCGCCGCCGCTCCTCGTGTTTGCGGTTCCACCGGGTGAGATCGCCCTCCTCTCGGAAGAACCGCAGGCGCTTCACGGCCACGTCGAGGGTCATGGTCGCGGCCTTCTTCCTGTCGCAGATGATGTAGGGCCGATCGCTCACGACGGGGCGCTTGTCGCGCTTGCCGTTCTTCTTCTGGTTCGGGGTGCTGACTGCGAAGAGGAGCCAATTCTCCTCGTCTGCTGCGAGCTGCCAAATGGCCGGGCGCGGCGACAGGCGCGTGAAGATCGCGGGTCGTTGAATTTCGGGTATTTTGTTGCTAGACATTACCTCACACACGAGACCTTGTGGCCTCTTCCAATTTTCGAGGGGGCTCAGTGTCTAGCTTGCGGCGGTTTCCTCACCCCGTCCGCTGGTGATCTTCATCGGGTTTCGTGGGCCCGTCGTCTTTTCTTGCCGCCTCGGGTCCGCCCGGGGCGGCTATTTGTTCAAGCGGCCTCATTTTGTGCTTCGAACCACGCGAGCACGTCACCCCGGCGCCAGAAACGGCGGCGACCGATGACGGTCGGGCGGGGGAAGGTGCCCCCCTCTTCGTTCATTCGGCGCCAGAGCCACATGTCGCTGACGCCGCCGCAGAGAGCGCGGACCTCGTGGGAATTGAGGCGGGCTTCGGGATCGGGGGTCATGGTGCAGGTCTCCGTTGTTAAAACGCTGTACGTCATGGAATACGCGCCAACCGATACGCCTTGCAACCTTTTTTCTATTATTTCCAAAGGCTTACTGTGTAACGTTACACAAAACACAAATAAACCCCCTCGCCTACAGACCAAAACGGGGACAGTGTCCGTTGTCACGAAATTGTTTCAGCCTTGAAGCTGCATCACCTTGCCCTGCCCTTCGATCAAGTCGAGCACAAGGCGGCCCCACGCTTCGAGCGCCTGTCGCTTTTCGACTAGGTAATCGTGCCGCTGATAGACCGCGACGATCCCGCCGCCGGTACCGCTGACGTGGTTCAGGCATGCCTCGGTAATCCGTACCGGAACCCCGATCCGGGCCATGCCGGTCGCGGCGGTCCTTCGGAGGTCGTGGAAGGTCCAGTGCTCCGCCTCACCCATAGCGGCGGCGATGTAGCCCCTACCCCTGTGATTGCCCTTCAGCGGCGCGGCGCCAGACATTGATAAGACGTAGGTGCCGAGCTTCGGGCAGTCGTCTAGGACGGCCTGTGCCGCCTCTGAGAGCGGCACGTCATGCGCGCGACCGTTCTTCGTCCGATCACCTTCGAGGCGCCACAGGTCGCCCTCGATCTCGTCGCGCGTCATGCCCTGCAACTCGCCTAGCCTCTGGCCAGTCAGCAGGAGCAGCTTGCCAAGGTGGCCCCATGGATAACCGACCGCGTCGCAGGCCTTCCAGAAGCGCTTGATTTCTTCGTCACTCAGGACCCGCGCGCGGCTCTGCTCCCGATGCGGAGGCTTAACTCCAGTTGTGGGCGCTATCTCGATCACGTCGCGCTCTACGCACCAGTTGAAGAACTTCCGTGTGTGAGCCAACACCCTGTTGGCTGTGGTGCCCCGCCCGCTGTCGGCGATCTCATCAAGGAGTTCGATCACGTCCCGCCGCTTGATCTCGCCGACTTTTCTATCGCCCCAAGCTGCGACGACGAACCGATCGAGGAATTGCCTGGCGTGGTCGCCGCTCTTGAGCTTCGACAGGTGTCGAGCTGAAAAAGTCTCAATGAGTGATGCAACGTTATCGCGGTCGGCCAGCTCTGCGGCCTTCTTGACTGCGCCGGGGTCAGTTCCCTCGGTGAGGGTCCCAAGAGCCTCTGTGGCAGCCTTTCGCGCTTCCGCAACGCCCATAACGGGCCAGCGTCCGAGCGTCAATTTCTTCGGCTTGCCCCGCCAACGGTACCGTAGAGCCCAAGACTTTGCGCCGGATGGCTGGATTATGAGGTACAGGCCGGAGAGAGCCGGGTCTGGCCGCTCGATCCTCTTGCTGGGGTCGGGTTTGGCGGCCTCTACTCCGACGGTTGTGAGAGCCTTTCCCATACTTAAGAGCCTCTGCACTGATTGAAGCGACTGATTAGATTGGGCGCTGTGCTTCTGATCTCGCGACACATCTCATCGAGGCCAGCGTTGTAGCCGTCATCGTAGCCTCGATCATAAGCCTCGTCGGTGCTCTCACCGCATCCACTAAGGGCAAGAGCAACTGAGAATGCGAGTATGGTCAAAACAGAGGTTTTCATGCAGTTCGGCCTCTTGGGGTAACATCAGGGTAACAAATTTTACCGTCTGGCGACGTTACCTGACGTTACGATGGTTGCCAACCATCAGGTCTCTTTTCAGTAAAATAGAGGTATTTCCAAAGTTCGGCGTTCTGACTCGTTGGACCACGTTGGCCCCGTGACTTTGACTGTTAATCAATTGGTCGTAGGTTCGATCCCTACCGCCGGAGCCAATTAAATCACATCGTAGCCGTTGATCAGGGTTTGCGCGCGCACCCGCGCTTCGGCCTGTCCCGAGCTGGCAAGCCACTGCTCCGCCGTAGACGGCGAGCATTAGGCCGGATCGTGCATGCCCTCTGCCCGATGACGGCCCTTGGCCGAGCTCCAGTCCGGTCACGCCGGTGGACCCCGGAACCGGGCCTTCAGCCACAGTAGCATTCTCTGCAGGCCGTAGGCGCGCAGATTCGAGCGGTCGGAACCGCCATATGTCGTCGTGTCTGGCTGACCTTCCGGCGTGTCGACCTTGAGCTTGGATCTCGCCTGCAGGGCCAGGATTGCGCCCTCCAGCTCGGTCTGCGTCCCGCGCGATGCGCGACCGTCGGCCAGGCGGGACAGCCAGCTTTGCAGCAGGTCGAGGCGATATTCGTAATCGAGTTCGTCGCGATCGACGATCTCCATCGGATCGGCGAAATAGGCGTCCGGCGCCTCCAGCCGTCGGCCGCTGTCGACACGCATGTCGTCCTCGGCCGGGCGTTCTGGACGTCTCTCGGCAGTCATACGGACTCAACGGCTGTCGACAGGTGCCGTTCCATCGCGCGGGAAAATCCGGTCACGCCTGTCCGGTTTTCTCGGAACGCCAACGCGGCCCGGACGTTGTGTCTGTGCATGTCCGGGACGCGGCGCACAGCCCCCCGGACCGAATGAAAGGAGGATACGATGCTTTATCGTACGACCGCACTCGCCATCGTGGCTGTCTCGCTTCAGGGACTGCCTGTGGCGGCACAGGAGGTCATCGAAGGAGGCATGATCCAACTCGATGACTGGAACTATGACGAGCTCCGCGACGCCGACACCTGGAGCGTGGACACGCTCTTCGGCAATGACGTGATGGGCTCTGCGGATACCCGGATCGGCGATGTCGAAGACCTCGTCCTGAACGATGAAGGCGAGGTGATAGCCCTGATCGCCGAGGTCGGCGGCTTCTGGGACATCGGGGACACGCATGTCAGCGTCCCGTGGGACCAGGTGGTCGTCGCCACCGACGGCGAAGTCGCCGTGCCGGTCAACGAGGACAATGTCGACGAGTTCGACCTGTTCGACAGCTCCGGCCTGAGCGAAGACACGAAGCTGAGCGACAATGTCGTGGGCGGCCTCGACAGTGAAGAACTCGGCACCGGGCTCTGGCGGGCCTCGGATCTCCTGGGCGACTACGTCCGCGTCATGGGCGAGGAGGATGCCTGGGTGAACTTCGGCTACGTCTCCGACCTGATGGTCAATGCGGACGGCCAGATCGCGGCAACGCTCGTGACGGCCACGACGCGCTACGGGCCGGGCACCTACGCCTACCCCTACTATGCGCCGTCCGGCCGTGAAGGATTCCCGGCCTGGTCGCCGGGGGCACGGTCCTACGACCTGCCGATCCTCGTCGACGAGGCGATGTCGATACCGACGGTCGACCAGGACCACAGCTGATCGGTCCGACACGACGTACGAAAGGCCCCGGCCATCTGGCCGGGGCCTTTTTTTGGGCTCCGAAAGTGGCTTTCGCTCCCCGGAACCGGCAGTCAGTCGTCGAGCACGAAGGTCACTTTCATCGTGACCTTGAACTGGTCGGCTCCATCCTCGGCGACGAGAAGCTCCTGGTCCTTGATCCAGCAGGACTTGACGTTGCGAAGCGTCTTCTTCGCCCGCGCGACGCCGTGCTTCAGGGCCTCTTCGAACCCTGTCGGCGAGATTGCGGTCAGTTCGGTGGTTGTGGCGACAGCCATGATAACCTCCTTACGGCTGGTGGATTGTGCCGGATCGGTATCCCGGTCAGGTTATCCGGTCCGGCGACGGGGCGCGGTGCGGCTCAGCCGCTCGCCGCGCTGTGCGTCTGGTGGCCGAGAACCCAGTCCCGGGCCGCGTCCGACTCTCCGTCATCGAAGAATTCGATTTCCGCGCTGGTCAGCAGCTGCGAGGCCTTGGTGCCCCACTCGACCAGCTTAGAACGCCCGACGACGGCGATCCGCCGGAAGTCACGGAAATGGTCGACGTCGAACTTCAGGTCCTTCCAGAGCGCGGCCATTTCCATCCCTTCAAGGCGGTAGACGTCGATGATCGCGTTCAGAGCCTCGTCGGTTCTTTCGATCGCCGCCTCAAGCTCGGGAATGGCCCGGTCGTAATCGGCCGAGGTCAGGGTTCCGCTGGCATGGATCGTCACGAGCGGTTCGTCGCGGGAGTGGTGAATTTCGATCATTGCAGTCATCCCTGTGCAGTCACGTTTGTGTCGTTGCGCACGCGATGTGGCCCGGGACAAACGCACGCCGGGCGGGTTGCGTTCCGTTACGGAAGGCATTCGCCGGAGTGATTGTGGGGCGCGTGGCCGCGACGTTTCGTTTCGCGACAGGGTTGCCTATATGGAAGCCATGATCGGTCGCTTGTACGCACAACTGCTCGACGCGGTGATGCGAGACGGCGCTGGTGAAGGCGCGGACCCGGCCCGCTGGTGGCAGGGCGCGATATTCTACCAGGTTTACGTGCGCAGTTTCCGGGACGCCAACGGCGACGGGATCGGCGACATCGCCGGCGTCACCGAAAAGCTCGACTATCTCGCCGGTCTCGGCGTCGACGGGATCTGGCTGTCGCCGTTCTACCCGTCACCGCAGGTCGATTTCGGCTACGACATCACCGATCTTCGCGATGTCGACCCGATCCACGGCACGCTAGACGACGTGCTGCGGATGCTCGAGGCCGCCCATGACCGCGGTCTGCGCGTCATTGCGGACTTCGTGCCCTGCCACACCTCCGACCGGCATCCGTGGTTTCGCGAAAGCCGGGAGTCGCGGACCAATCCGCGGCACGACTGGTACGTCTGGGCCGATCCTGGCCCGGACGGGACCGAGCCGAACAACTGGCTGTCCTCCTTCGGCGGCCGCGCCTGGACGTGGGAGCCGCGGCGGTCGCAATACTACTACCACCCGTTTCTTGCCTGTCAGCCGGCGCTCAATCTCCGCAACGACGACGTCCTGCGCGAGATGATCGACGCGATGATCTTCTGGCGCGACCTCGGCTTCGACGGGTTCCGGCTTGATGCGGTCCAGTGCATCGGGTGGGACCGCAACCTGCGCTCGAATCCGGCGCGGGTCCCGGACGAGGACGATGTCGAGGTCGGCGGGGGGCCGAACAACCCGTTCTCGATGCAGGTCCACCTTTTCGACCGCGACGCGCCGTTCGGCCAGACGGTGCTGGAAAAGATGCGGTCCGAAATCTGCCCGCCCGGATCGGATGCCGTCCTGATCGGAGAGATGGCCGATCTGGATTCGACCCGGCTGGCGGTGAAGTACACGGCCGGAGACACCCGCCTGCACGCCGCCTACGACTTCGACCTCATACAGAAGACAGACTCGCTCCACCGGTGGATCGACACACTACAGGCACGCTCGCGCTATATCGGCGATGGCTGGCTGATGAACGTGCTGACAAATCACGACACCGTCCGGGCCGTCTCCGCGCTGGCCGGAGAGGCCGTCGAGGCAGGGTTCCGGACCGAGGCGGCGAAGCTTCTTCTGTTCCTGCAGGCCACGCTGCGGGGCGGCGCGATCATATTCCAGGGCGAGGAACTGGGCCTGCCGCAGCCGCAGCTGGACCGCGAGGATATCGAGGATCCGTGGGGGCTGAACCTTTACCCGGATTTCCCCGGCCGCGACGCCGCCCGCACGCCGTTCCCTTGGTCGTCCAGCGCAGTGAATGGCGGCTTCGGTGAGGGTGCGGAGCCTTGGCTTCCGATGCCCGACGCGCACCGGCCGCTCGCCGCGGACGACCAGGACGGCGATCCGGGGTCGGTGCTGTCTTTCGTCCGGCGTCTGCTGGCCTGGCGCAGGACGATGCCCGTCCTCCGCACCGGTGGCGACGATGTCTGCGATCCGGACGGGCGCCCCCTCCTCCGCTTCGAGCGGTTCGGCGGAGGTGAGCGCCTCCGCATCGTCGCCAATCTCGGGACCGAGGATCTGCGCCTCGCGTCCGAGGGGCAGCCGCTCGACTTCCCGACCCAGAACGCGACGGCGACTGCCGACGGCCTGACACTGGGTCCGTTCGGGTTCGCGGTCCTGGATCATGCGCGCGCGTGACGAGCGACCAGCGGCCCGGTGATTGACTGGATGGTGTTAGAGAAGACAGGACCGAACCCGGACGTTCCGTGATCTCGTCCGTGTCGCTCTGGCGGCAGAGGTGATCGGGAATTCAGGGCGCGCCCTGTCCCATCTCCCATCTGCAGCTACCTGTTCTGAACGACGATCGGCGTTTCGAAGTACTGAAAGCTCGGACGGCTGCCAAAGGTTTCGGCGACCCGGGCGACGAACGCATCTCCGTGTGCTTCCTTCGCGTCGGCCACGCTGTCCCATGTGTAGACACCACCGGCGATGCCCTTCTCGGGATCGTACAGATAGTTCTTGCGATGAAGCTTCCGGTGCGCGCGCCAGATCTCGGCGCTTTCCTCGAAGAGTGAGACGACGCGCTCACGGTCCATCCCCTCAGGGATGGCGAAGGTGACTATCTCGGTGATCATTCGGGCCCTCCCGCATGGCTTCGGCGGCTCCATGCCACAGAAATCCATCCGACCACGAGCTAACCAAAACCGGACACCCGCGTCGACCGTGCCGATGGTTTTCGCTGTCGAAGCGGTGCATATCCTGCAGTCCAGATGCAGTGGGCCCCTGCGCAAGTCCTTGCGTCATATGGGATCGACCCCACGCAAAGAGGCGTAGCACATGCAGCTCTATCCGTTCACCGACCCGGTGCAGGCCGAAACCACGCCACCCCGCCGGATCGTATCGGGCGACGGCTGCTATGTGACCGACAGCGAGGGCAACTGCTTCTTCGATGCCGTGTCCGCGCTCTGGTGCGCCTCTCTGGGATTTTCCCCCGACGAGCTGGCCGAGGTCGCTGCGAACCAGATCCGGACGCTCGGCTACTATCACAGCTTCATGGGCCGGACGCCGGAGATCACGGAAAGGCTGGCAGACCGCCTCGCCGCGCGGCTTCCGGGCCCGCTCGGGCATGTTCTGTTCGCAACGTCGGGGTCGGAGGCAGTGGAAAGCGCCATCAAGGTCGCGCGGTTCTGCCAGCATGCGCGGGGAAATACTGACCGAACCCGGATCATCGCGCGGGAGGGTGCCTATCACGGGTCCGGGACACTCAGCGCCGCCGCGACGGGTCTCACCTATTGCCATGACGGCTTTGCCCTTCCGCTCGATGCCGTCATCCGGACCGGACGGCCGCACCACCTCCACGACGCCGAACCGGGTGAGAGCGAGGCGGACTTTTCCAGGCGGCGCGCGCGGGAACTGAACGACCAGATCGTGGCGGCCGATCCCGGCACCATCGCCTGTTTCGTCGGCGAACCGGCTATGGGGGCCGGCGGCGTCATCCTGCCACCCGAAGGCTACTGGGACGAGATCCAGAACGTTCTTGCCCGCCACGGCATCCTGCTGATCTGCGATGAGATCATCACCGGCTTCGGACGGACCGGCGCGTGGTTCGGTTGCGAGACCTACGGCATCCGGCCCGACCTGCTGACGATGGCCAAACAGATGACCGCCGCCGTGGCGCCGATGTCCGCGGTCGCGATGACCGATGCCGTGCGCAACGACGTGGCACGCCATGCGCATGCGCTCGGCACCTTCGGGCATGGCGTGACCTATGGCGGGCATCCTGTTGCGGCCGCCGTCGCGCTGAAATGCCTGGATATCTACGAGGAGATGGATCTCGTCGCCCATGTCGGCCGCCTCGGCCGTTGCATTGCCCGCCACCTGACACCGATCGCCGACCTGCCCGGCGTCATCGACACCAGGTGCCAGGGGATGCTGGCCGCGGTCGAGTTCGACCCATCCGTCGGCGGGCTCGGACGGGCAGTCGGGGAAGAAGCCGAACGCCGCGGCGTCTTCTTCCGGATCATCGGCGACGTTCTCGCCATTGCGCCACCCTACGTGGCGACCGAGTCGGACATCGGGATGGTCATGACCGTGCTGGCCGACAGCATCCGTGCCGTGGCCGACGCCTGAGTCATCCGGATGATCGGCGCCGGCCCTTGAGGAAACGAGAGAATCTCGCGGCCTTTCGCTCAGAAAAGAATTTTCGAGCGTTTTTCCTTTACAGGCTGGCCCGGCGAGCGCAGACTTCAACGGCGTGAGGTCAGCGGGGGTGTGCGCGGGTGGACGTTTCGGCGGATCCTGTCGCTTCGAAGCCGGAAAGCATCGTTGCCGTCGGCAGCGAGATCAGGGCCCTCCGACGGGCGCGGCAGATGACACTCGCCGACCTCGCCGAAGCATCCAGCGTATCGCTCAGCCATCTCAGCGCCATCGAACGCGGCGCGGTCAATCCGTCGCTGGACAAGATAAACCTCATTGCCGATGCCCTCGCCGTTCCAGCGGCATGGTTCTTTACCACGCGATCCGGTTCCGGTCCGCTGGAGCGCGAACACGTCGTCCGCGCCGAGAACCGCCGCAACCTGAACCTCGTTTACGGTGAGCCGCCCGAGAAGTCGGGCTATCAGGACTGGCTCCTCTCGAGCTCGATCGGCGGCGAATTCTACATGGGCATCTCGGATTACGCCCCGGACGCGGGTCTGGTGCCGGATCTGCTGTTCACGCGCGCTGGCGAACAGCATGTGCTGGTTCTGGAAGGTGAACTGGTGCTGTTTCTCGAGTCGGAGGTCATCACGCTCCGAGCCGGCGACAGCTACTCGATACCCGGCGAACTGCCGCATCACATCAGCAACAAGAGCGACCGGCCGGCGCGCGCCGTCTGGGTGAACGCGCCGGTCATCATCCCGCAGAGTCTGTCGCCGACCACCGGCGCCAAACCGGCGGATCCAACGACGAGCGCCGGAGACGGGACTGTCCGGCGCACCAAACCGTAGGGCCCTGCGGGCGCCCTGCATTTCGCAACGAGAGCCGGGATCACCTGAGCCTCAGATACTGACAGGGAAGGCGCCATGACCAGATCATTATTCAACATTTCCCGCCGGGGGGTTCTGAAGGGCGCGGGTGCGCTTGGCCTCGCCGGGGCAGCGTGGCCGAAAATGGCCCTCAGCCAGGACGGGACTGTCCTGACCGTGCGCTCCTATTCCGACCTTCAGGTGCTCGACCCCGCGTTCCGGCTCGCCGCGCCCGAAGGGGACATCATTCGCGAGATCTTCCCCGGCCTCGTCACCAACGCGCAGGGCGACGACTGGACGTGGGAGCTCTATGCCGCCGAGGAGATGGAGCAGATCGACGACGTGACGATCTTCTTCCGCCTCAAGGACGGCATCATGTTCACCGACGGCTACGGCCAGATGACGGCGGACGATGTGAAGTTCTCGATCGAGCGGATCGCCGACCCGGCGGTCGAGAGCCCCTATGCCGGTGACTGGGCGGCATTGAGCGAGGTGGAGGTGATCGACGACCTGTCCGGCCGCATCCACCTGACCGAGGCCTTCGCACCGCTCTGGAGTTCCACCCTGCCGACACCCTCCTGCTCGATCCTGTCGCGCCGGGCGATGGAGGAGCGGGGCGAGATGACCACCGAGCCCTTCGCACAGTCCGGCCCCTACATCATGACCGAATGGGTGCCGCGCCAGCGCACGACGCTTGTACGCAACCCCGACTGGCCGGGCGAGCCGGGCGGCTACGAGGAAATCCACATCGTGCCGATCGAGGATCCCTCGACAGCGGAGCTTGGCTTCGAAGCCGGCGATCTGGACTACACGTGGACGGCAGTCAGTTCGGTCCAGCGTCTTCGCGAGAACCCGCCCGCCGGCGGCGTCGTCGTCGAAAAGCCCTCGCTCGCCTATGTATGGATGGGCCTGAACGCCATCGCACCGCCGCTCGACAACCCGCTCGTGCGCCGTGCGATCCAGCACGCCATCGACCGGCAGACGGTCGTCGACGCTGCCTACTTCGGTGCTGCCGAAGTCTCGACCGGCATCATCGCGCCGGGCCTGCCGGGGCATCGCGACGCGGTGCTCTACGACTACGATCCGGACCGCGCGCGCGAACTTCTGGCCGAGGCGGGCGTGAGCGATCTCTTCGTCACGCTCGACATCCTCAACCAGTCCGAACGCCTGACCGCGGCACAGGTCATCCAGGCCAACCTGGCCGATGTCGGCATCACCTGCGAAATCAAGCAAAACGACAGCGGCACCTTCTGGACCCTCGGCGACGAGGCCTCGGGCGATTACTGGCAGCAGCTTCAGCTGATCCTGGGCCGCTTCTCGATGGAACCCGACCCGTCCTGGGCAACGGTCTGGTTCACGCCCGAACAGGTCGGTGTCTGGAACTGGGAACGCTTCGACAACGCGGAATATGCCGAACTGCACCGGCAGGGCCTCGTCACGCTCGATCCGGCCGAGCGGGACGTGATCTACAAGCGGATGCAGGACATCATGGACGAGAGCGGTCAGTACGTCTTCCTGACGCACGAGGTCACGGGCATCCTGCACCGCGATACCGTCTCTCCGGCTCTCAAGCCGAACGGCGAGCCGCTTCTGGGCGGCTTCACCCCGGCCTGATCGCGGGCGGGGCGGCGCTCGCGCCGTCCCTTCCCCGCCGGAGTCCTTCATGCTGGCCTATGCCGCGAAACGCCTTGGTCTCAGCGTCGTCATCGTCTCGGTGGCGATGGCGCTCCTGTTCTGCATGATCTACCTGATCCCCGGCGATCCGGCGTCGGTCGCGCTCGGTCCGCGGGCGTCGGAGGCGATGAAGGAGGCGCTGCGCGTCCGCATGGGCCTCGACCAGCCGGTCTGGACGCAGTTCTGGAACTTCTACAGCTCGGCCTGGCGGGGCGACTTCGGCAACGAGGTCCTGTCGGGGCGCCCGGTAATAGAGGTCGTCCTTCAGCAGCTGCCCTATACCCTCGCCCTCATCGTCGGCGGAATTACCTGGTCGGTCGGCCTCGGCATCCCGCTCGGCTGTTGGGCCGCGGTGAAACGCGGCAGCTTCGCCGACCGCGTTGTCGGCGTCCTGTCCGTCGCGGTGATCGCGGTTCCGTCCTTCGTCGTCGCGATCTACGCGCTTCTCATCTTCGCGGTCTCTCTGCGCTGGCTGCCGGCCATCGGCGCCGGCGAGCCCGGTCATCTCGGCGACCAGCTCATCCACCTCATCCTTCCTTCCCTCGCCGTCGGACTAGGTTGGGTCGGCTACATCGCGCGGATGGTCCGCGCCTCGATGCTCGAGGTGCTCGAAGCGCCCCATATCCGCACCGCCCGCGCCTTCGGTCTGCCGGACGCGCTCGTGACCTACCGCTACGCGCTGACCATCGCGATCCTGCCGACGGTCACCCTGCTCGGGATCGGCATCGGGCAGATGCTGTCCTCCGCCGTCTTCGCCGAGATCGTCTTCGCCCGGCCTGGCGTCGGACGGCTGGTCTACGACGCGATCCTCACCCGCAACTTCCCTGTCGTGACCGGCGCCGTGCTCGTCACCACCGCCTTCTTCGTCCTCGTCAACCTGATCGCCGATCTCGTCATTGGAGCGCTCGACCCCCGTGTCCGAAGCAGTTTCTGATCCGCCCGTCGTGGTTCCGGCCTCCGGGATCATGGGCCAGGTTCGCCGCGTCCTGCGCGAGCCTCTCGGTGCGTTCGGTCTTGCGCTCGTCGTCCTCGTCGTCGTGATGTCGATCTTCGCGGGACTGCTGACCCAGTACGATCCCGCCGGTCTCAGCCCGCGCGACCGGTTCCTCGATCCGTCGACGACGCATCTTCTTGGCACCGACCAGCTCGGCCGCGATCTCTTCTCGCGCGTACTTTTCGGCGGCCGCATCGCGCTCTACGTCGCGCTCGTCTCGACCGCGATTTCGCTTGCGGCCGGTATCGTCCTCGGACTCATCGCGGGCTACGGACCACGCTGGCTCGACAACGTGATGATCCTGCTCTTCGATGCGCTGAAGAGCTTCCCGACGGTGATGCTGGCGCTTGCGCTCGTAACCTTGACGGGGCCGTCGCTGACCGCCGTCATGGTCGTGGTCATCATCGTCAACGTGCCGGGTTATGCCCGGATCATCCGCACCCAGACCATCGCCCTGAAGAGCTCCGAATTCGTGATGGCGGCGCAGAGCATGGGGGCCTCGACCGCGCGCATCCTGCGCGTCCACATCCTGCCGAACGTGATCGGGCCGATCGTCATCCTCGCCTCGATGGACATCCCCGTCGTCATCGCCATCGAGGCCGGGATGAGCTTTCTCGGCCTCGGCGTCCGCCCGCCCACGCCCTCCTGGGGCTCGATCCTGAACGACGGCTTCGCGAATATCCGAGAGACGCCCTGGATCGCCATCGCGGGCGGCCTGCCGATCATTGTCACGACGCTCGGCTTCACCTTCCTTGGTGAGACGCTGCGCGACATCTTCGACCCGCGTCTGAAGGGCCGCTGACATGAGCGTTCTTGCCATCGAGACCCTGAACGTGACCTTCTCGACCGAGGCCGGACCTCTTCACGCGCTCAAGGACGTGAGCTTCACGGTTC
Organism: Rhodobacterales bacterium HKCCE3408; assembly: GCA_015689705.1. Taxonomy (GTDB): domain Bacteria; phylum Pseudomonadota; class Alphaproteobacteria; order Rhodobacterales; family Rhodobacteraceae; genus HKCCE3408. The sequence goes on along the minus strand of WVSN01000003.1, from coordinate 138,703 downwards.
CCGAACGCCGCATCGTCGGCATCGTCGGCGAATCCGGTTGCGGCAAGTCGACACTCATCAACGCGATCCTCGGGCTTCTGGCCGACAACGGGCGCGTCACCGGCGGCCGCATCCTGTTCGAGGACGGAAACGACCTCGTCGGCCTCGACCCCACGGCGATGCGGGCCCTCCGCGGCTTGCGCATCTCGACCGTCTTCCAGGACCCGATGGGTGCTCTCAATCCGGTCATTTCCGTCGGGCGGCAGATGGTGAACATCCAGTACCGCTCGGGCCTGTCGAAATCAGCCAAGCTGGCCCGCGCGACCGAGATGCTGGAGCTCGTCCGCATCCCCGACGCGCGCGCCGCCCTTCGCCGGTACCCGCACCAGTTCTCGGGCGGCATGAAGCAGCGGATCGCCATCGCGATGGCGTTGATGATGGAGCCTGCGCTTCTGATCGCGGACGAACCGACGACTGCGCTCGACGCGACACTCGAGGTCGCGACGATCGAACTTCTGAAGGACCTGCAGCGGAAGATCGGCTGTTCGGTCCTGTTCATCTCCCACCATCTCGGTGTCATCGCGGAGCTCTGCGACGAGGTTGTCGTGATGTATGCCGGCGAGGTCGTCGAGCGCGGTGACGTGCGCCAGATTTTCCACCAGCCGAAGCATCCCTACACGATGCGGCTTCTGGAATGCGATCCGGCGCGGCAGACCGAGCGCACCCGGAACCTGCCCACGATACCCGGCGAGATCCCGGATCTGCGCGCCCGCCCGCGCGGCTGCGTCTTCGCCCCGCGCTGCACCCTCGCCGAGGCCATCTGCGCTGCACCACAGGTCGAGCGCGACATTGGCCGCGGTCACCGCGTCCGCTGCGTGAAGGCCGTGTCTCCAGCGGAGGCGGAGGCATGAACGACGCTACGATCCTCTCTGTCCGTGACGTCGAGGTCGCCTTCCCGGCCGGTGGGCTTCTGTCGCGCCAGGCCATCCTCGGTGTGGCCGGCGTGAGCCTCGGGATCAGCCGTGGCGAGACTTTCGCGCTCGTCGGCGAATCCGGTTCGGGCAAGACGACGCTCGCCCGTGCCATCAACGGGCTACAGACCATCTCCGCGGGAGAGATCACCTTCGAGGGACAGCGGATCGACACGCTCGGAAAGTCGGCCATGAAGCCGCTCCGGCAGCGCATGTCGATGATGTTCCAGGACCCGGTCGGTTCGCTCAGCCCGCGGATGACCGTGGGCGATCTCGTCACCGAGCCGTTCCGCATCCACGGGGCGCAGGGCCGCAATCTCAAGGCGGAGACGAAGCGCCTGCTCTCGCTTGTCGGCCTGCCGCCCGACTTCGCTGGCCGGTTCCCGCACCAGCTCTCCGGCGGTCAGGCCCGGCGGGTCGGCGTCGCGCGGGCCATCGCCCTCGAGCCCGCGCTTATCATCGCCGACGAACCCACGGCGGGGCTCGACGTGTCGGTCCAGGGCGAAGTTCTGAACCTCCTGAACGACCTGCGCGAGCGGCTCGGGCTCGCCATGCTCATCATCACCCACAACCTCCATGTCGTTCACCATGTCGCCGACCGCGTCGCGGTGATGTATCTCGGCCGCTTCGTCGAGACCGGGACGACCGAGGATGTCTTCGATGCTCCGGCGCATCCCTACACGGCGGCGCTTCTGTCCGCGAACCCCGAGCCCGATCCCGACCGCGCGCATGATCGCATCGCGCTGCCGGCCGAAGTCCCCTCGCTGCTCCGCCGACCCTCGGGCTGCGAGTTCCACACCCGCTGCCCATGGGTCCAGGATCGCTGTCGCACGGAGGCGCCCGCACCTGCCGACATTGGCGGGCGTCGCGTCGCCTGCCACTTCCCGCTCGCGCCCGGAGCTCGGCCGCCCGCCCACCGAAAGGAACCGGCATGAAGGACGATCTTCAGATCGAGGTCCACGAAACCGTCTGGATCCCGATGCCGGACGGCACGCAGCTGGCCGCCCGGCTCTGGCTGCCGGCGTCAGCACACGAGACCCCGGTGCCCTGCATCCTCGAATACATCCCCTACCGTCGCCGCGACCGGACCCGGATGCGCGACGAGTCGATGCATCCCCACTTCGCCGCCGCCGGATACGCCTCGATAAGGGTAGACCAGCGCGGATCCGGGGATTCCGGCGGGATCATGCTGGACGAATACCACGAGGACGAAACCCGTGACGGTGTCGACGTCATCGCCTGGATCGCCGCGCAGGACTGGTGCGACGGCAAGGTCGGCATGTTCGGCAAGTCGTGGGGCGCCTACAATTCCTTCCAGGTCGCTGCCCGCCGACCGCCCGCGCTCAAGGCCATCGCCCCCGTCATGGGCACTGACGACCGCTGGCTCGAGGACATCCATTTCTACGGTGGCGTTCTCGCCAACGACAATTTCTGGTGGGGCTCGATCATGCAGCTCTACAACGCTTTCCCGCCGGACCCGGAGATCGTCGGGCCGGACTGGCTGGCGATGTGGAAGGCGCGGCTCGAGGGGCAGCGCTTCTGGCCGGCCATGTGGCTCGAGCACCAGACCCATGACGCGATGTGGCGGCGTGGCTCGGTCTCGGAGAACTACGCCGACATCGAGATCCCGGTCTATTTCTTTGGCGGTTGGGCCGATCTCTTCCGCGACACGCCGTTCCGGATCGCCGAACATCTGAAGGGGCCGGTCAAGGTGCTGATGGGCCCCTGGGCGCATCTCTATCCGCACGAGGGCTCGCCCGGGCCGAAGGCCGACTTCCTCGCCGAGACGATCCGATTCTGGGACCACTGGCTGAAGGGCGTCGACACCGGCCTCATGGACGAACCGCCGCTGAGGTTCTGGCTGCAGGAGAGCGTTGCCCCGGCCGGAGCCCATGCGGAACGGCCCGGCCGATGGGTCGAGGAGCCGTCCTGGCCCTCGCCGAACGTGAGCGATACGGTCCTCTGGCTGAACGACCACGCGCTCGGGACGGAAGGCGAAGCCGGTCCCGCGCTTTCGGTCTGCTCACCGCAGACCTTCGGTTCGGCGGGCGGTGACATGTGTTCTTTCGCGATATCGGGCGACATGCCGACCGACTGCCGGATCGACGCGGCGGGGGCGCTCTGCTTCCGGGGAGAACCGGTCAGCGAACCGCTCGATATCCTCGGCCAGCCCGCGCTTACCCTGAACGTCGCCGCAGACAGGACACAGGCCTTCGTCGCGGCCCTCCTCGTCGACGAAGCACCGGACGGCGCGCAGTCGCTCATCACGCGCGGCTTCTGCAACCTGATGCACCGGCACAGCGACACCGACCCGAGACCCGTCGTTCCGGGCGACGAGATGACCGTGACGGTTCCGCTGCACGGCATCGGCTACCGGCTTCTCCCGGGCCATCGGCTGATGGTGCAGATCGGCTCGGCCTATTGGCCGATCCTCTGGCCAGCGCCGGAGCCGGTGACGCTGACCGTGGCAACGGGCCGGTCCGCGATCACCCTGCCCGTGCGCATGTCGGCTGCCGACGCTCCTGCCCCGCGCGACCTACCGGAGCCGCCGGTTCGGGCGAAGAAGCGACCGATCACGAAGATGCGTGAAGGTTCCATGGATCGCTCCATTCACGTCGATCTGACGACCGGCATCGAGACGCAGCGGTTCTTCCTCGACGGCGGGGTCTTCGGGCCGGTCGGGGAAATCCGTCTCGACGAGATCGGCACGATCCTCGGCGACATTTCCGACCGACGGTACTCGATCCACCGCGACGATCCGCTTTCCGCCCGGGCGGTCATGGAGCAAACCTCGAAGTTCGAGCGGGACGACTGGCACGTGCGCATCGAGACGTACGCCGAGCAGACGGCAACCGCGACCGAGTTTCACCTCGTCTCGAAGCTGCGGTGTTTCTCGGACGACCAGCTCTTTCACGAGGAAGAGAAAACCCACGTCATTCCCAGAAACGGCATGTGAGGCAGAAGTGGTTGAAATCCCAGTCCGAACCGAGTTCCCGCGCAAGGTTCGCGAGATCGAGAACACTTGGATCCCGATGCCCGACGGCACGAAGCTTGCCGCGCGCATCTGGCTGCCGGAGGATGCCGAGGACGATCCGGTTCCGGCGATCCTGGAATACCTGCCCTATCGCAAGCGCGACGGGACGGTCGCACGGGATCACCTGACCCATCCCTATTTCGCCGGCTACGGCTATGCCGGCGTGCGCGTCGACATGCGCGGGACCGGCGACAGCGAAGGCGTCTGTCTCGGCGAATATCTTCAGCAGGAGCAGGACGACGCTGTCGCCGTGATCGAGTGGCTGGTGGCGCAGCCCTGGTGTTCCGGCAAGGTCGGGATGATCGGCATCTCTTGGGGCGGGTTCAACGGGCTTCAGGTCGCCGCGCGGCAGCCCGAGGGTCTCGGCGCGGTCATTACCCTGTGTTCGACCGACGACCGCTATGCCGACGACATCCACTTCATGGGCGGCGCGCTGCTGACCGACAAGCTTGCCTGGGGCGCGACGGCCTTCGCCATCGCCAACACCCCGCCGGATCCGGCCATTGTCGGGGAACGCTGGCGCGAGATGTGGACCGAGCGGCTCGAAGCGAACGGACTCTGGATGCTCGACTGGTTCCGTCACCAGCGGCGCGACGCGTTCTATCGCCACGGCTCGATCTGCGAGGACTATTCGGACATCCGGATCCCGGTCTACGCGGTCGGCGGCTATGCCGACGGCTATACCAACCCGATCTTCCGGATGATGGAGCACCTAAGCTGTCCACGGAAGGCGCTGGTCGGACCCTGGGCGCACAAGTACCCGCACTTCGCGATGCCCGGTCCGCGGATCGGATTTCTTCAGGAGTGCTTGCGCTGGTGGGACCAGCACCTCAAGGGCATCGAGACCGGCATCATGGACGAGCCGATGATCCGCGCCTGGATGCAGGACGCGGACAAACCCTCTACCGGGCCCGCCGAGCGGCCGGGGCGGTGGGTTTCGGAAGAAAGCTGGCCGTCGCCGCGCACCAGCCCCACGACGCTCCATCTCTCGCCGGGGAAGCTGTCCGCAACTGCGGGCGCCGCGTCTGACCCGATCGTCGTCTCCTCGCCCGAGACCGCGGGTGCTGCTGCGCAGGTCTGGTGCATGTACGGCAGCGGGTCCGACGGGCCGCTCGACCAGAACGTGGAGGGCGGCAATGTCGAGAGGTTCGAGACCGAGCCACTGACCGACGACCTCGAGATCCTCGGGTTCCCCATGCTCCGGCTCCGGGTCGCCTCCGACGTGCCCCAGGCCAACATCGCCGCCGTCCTGTCGACGGTCGCACCGGACGGAAGAGCCACCTTCGTTTGCCACGGCGTCCTCAACCTCACGCACCGCGAGAGCCATTCGGACCCTGCCCCGCTGCCGGTCAACGAGCCGGTCGATGTGACGGTTCAGCTCAACGTCATCGGCCAGCGCATCCCGGCCGGGCACCGCCTGCGTCTCGCCCTGTCGAGCGCCTACTGGCCGACGATCTGGCCGTCCGCACAGAAGGCGACACTGTCGATTGATCCGGTCCAGTCAGCGCTCGATCTGCCGGTCCGCCCGGTCTCTGATGACGAACCGGCGCTTCCGGAATTCGGCCCCTCGGAAGGTGCGGCCCCGCTCAAGGTCGATGTCATCGTACCGGGCTCTGACCACCGGACGCGGACGATCGATTACGCAACAGGGGTCGAGACCCATATCCGCTCCGACGATACCGGCCTCGTGACCCACCTGCATACCGGCATCACCCTGCGCGCATCGTCACAGGACACGTTCAGCATCCATCCCGACGACCCGAATTCCGCCATCGGTCATTGCCGATGGCAGAAAAGCTTCGCCCGGGGCGAGTGGCGGACCGAACTGGACACCGAGGTCCGGGTCGAGGCGCGTCCCGAAGTCTGGCGCATCACGGCCTCGCTGCGGGCATCCGACGGCGACGGCATCGTGGTCGAGCGAACGTGGGAAGAGGACGTGCCGAGGGACCTCGTCTGAGCCATGGACGCCGCCGCGATCTACCGTGACGCGCTTGTCTGGGATGATCACGGCGGCTTTGCCGTCCTGCCCGGCACCCCGATCGGACCCTTCCTGGATCCATGGCGCGAGGCCAGGGTCGATTATCTTTCGATCTGTGCGGGTTTCGACGCCTGGCCGCCCGAAACAACGCTGCAATCGCTCGCCTCCCTTCGCCACCAGATCGCGCTCGAGATCCCCTACGCCACGCTCGTTGCCAGTCTTGAGGAGGTCGCGGCCGCCCGGAACGCAGGCCGCATGGCCGTGACCTTCGACATCGAGGGAATGCGCGTCCTCGGTGGCCGGATCGAGATGGTCCGGATGCTCTACGACCTCGGCGTCCGGCACATGAACTTCGCCTACAACCGCAACAGCGCGGCCGGGTCCGGCTGTCACGACGAGGATATCGGCCTCACCGATTTCGGGCGGGCCGTCATCGACGAGATGAACCGCGTCGGAATGGTCATCGACTGCACTCATTGCGGCTTCCGCACGACAATGGAGGCGATGGAGCGATCGGCGCTGCCGGTGAATTTCACCCATTCCAACCCGCGCGCCCTGGCCGATCACGGCCGCAATATCGGCAACGACCAGATCCGCGCCTGCGCCGCGACAGGCGGTGTCGTCGGCATCAACGGGATAAACCTCTTTCTCGGCGTGGGGACGGCGACACCGGCCGACGTGGCCCGGCACGCGGCCTATGTCGCCGACCTCGTCGGAACCGAACACGTCGGTCTCTGCCTCGACGACACGCCGGAATTCCGGATCGAGGGACCGGTTGAATTCCTGTCGGTCACGCCGGACGCGGACGCGATCTGGCCCGCATCGGCCGGCTACGGGCCCGGGCTCTCTTGTCTCGACATCCGGCGCTTGCCGGACGTTGCGGCGGAGCTGCTGAAGATCGGATTTTCGGATGACGACCTTCGGCGGGTTCTCGGTCTCAACTTTGCCCGCGTGGCGCGACAGGTCTGGAAACCGGCGCCCTCGTCCCTCTCAATCACAGGACCCTGACCATGGCCGTTTTCCCCGCATTCGGACCCGGAGCCAACGTCCGCCAGCTGACGACCGAAGAGGGCGTCACCATGCGCGTCGTGATCGAAGGCTCGGGTCCTGACGTCGTGTTCATCCCCGGCGGAGACGCCACGGCGGATGGCTATTCCCAGATCTTCGGCCATTTGACGGATCGGTACCGGTGCATCAGCTACGATCCCCGCGGGGCCGGCGAGACGACCGCCCCACCGCCACCCTGGACGATGGCGGACTACGCCCGCGACTGCGCAGCGGTGATTGACGCGATCTGCGATGGACCGGCCGTTGTCTGTGGCCTGTCGCTCGGCGGCCTCGTCACCCAGGCGACGGCGATCGACTTCCCCGAAAAGGTCCGGCTCGCGATACCGATGGGCACCGCGGCCTATATCGACGGCTTCACGCGCGACTGGATGCAGGCCGAGATCGACCTCCGCCGCGCGGGTATCGTGTTGCCCGAATACTTTCTTGCGCCGCATTACGCCCCCTATGCCTTTCCCGCGAAGGCGCTCGGCGATCCCGAACTCTGGGCGCAGATCAAGGCAAGCTACACCGAGCGCTTTCGAGACCGCGACCCCACCGACACGATCGAGCAATGGCAGGCCTGCCTGGATTTCGACTGTCGCGATGCCCTTGGAACCTGCCCCGTGCCGTTCGAGGTCATTTCGTTCTCGGAGGATGTCCAAACGCCGCCCGACATGTGCCGGGTCGTGTCGGATCTTGCCATGCACGGTCGGTTTCACGAGATCGAGGGACTGGGTCACGTGTCGATGGTCCGGCACAGACCGGAAGCCGTGGCAGCGAAGATCCTCGAGATCCTTCAGGCACGCTGAAGACAGCGCGTGAAAATGCGTGGCTCCGGCGCCAAATCAGGCCGTCGGCTCGTCACCGGAAGCCGAGATCGCGTGTGGCCAACAGATCGGGAACCGGACAAACATCCGCCCGGGACATTGCGCTGACCGAAGGTGACCAGGTGACGGCCACGAGACTTCCGATCTTCGTCACTGTCGTGGCCGCCTCGGCCTGGGGGCTGTTCTGGATCCCGCTCCGGGCGTTCGAGGCAAACGGCCTGGCTGCGGGTTGGGCGACGATCGCGGTATTCGCGACGCCTGCCCTACTGCTGGCGGCGCCAGCCGCGCTGCGGCTCTGGTCCGGCCGGCCGACCGGGCTCCGGAACGGAACGACCGGCCTGCTCGTCGGTGGCGCGGTTGCCCTTTATTCCGAAAGCGTACTGCTGACCGACGTCGCCCGCGCGCTCATCCTCTTCTACGTCACCCCCGTCTGGAGCACGCTGCTGGAAAGGGCGCTCCTGAAGCGGCCGCTCACAAGATGGCGTCTGATCGCCCTCGTTCTCGGTCTTGCCGGGCTGGTGACGATCCTCGGGGGTCGGACAGGTGTGCCGGTGCCGCAGAACGCGGGCGATGGTCTGGCGTTGCTGGCCGGCCTGGTCTGGGCCTGCGGCACCCTGCGGGTTCGGTCCACGCCGGATGTCGGGATCTTCGAGACCGTTTTTTCGTTCTTCCTGTATGGAAGCCTCGTGGCACTCTTGATCGCGCTCCTGCCGCTCGACGCGCATTCCGAGGCACCCACCTGGGCGGATCTAGAGCGCCTTCTTCCTTGGCTCATCCTGGCTTCGGCCGGCTTCATGATTCCGGTCATGATGGGCCTGCTGTGGGGCTCCATGCATATCGACGCCGGCAGGTTGGGTATTCTGCTGCAGCTCGAAGCCGTCGTGGGCATTGCGAGCGCGGCCCTGCTGACTGACGAACCATTCGGTCTGGTGGAAGCGACCGGAACCCTGCTGGTGGTCGGGGCAGGCCTCGTCGACGTGCTCGGCGACCGGTCACGGTGAGCCTGCCATCCGCCACAGGCGCGATGCCAATTGCCCGGATGACGGAAAATGCGCGGTGCGCGTTCGAAACCACCGGTTTCGCAGCGTCCGGAGACTCAAAACCTCGATCGATGGGAGCAGTCGTCGGATGAGCTGAACCCGGCGCAGCGTGCGGGGCGACGCGATCCGATGCGATCAGGCGCAGTGGTTTGGCCCGACGCTTCGCCAGTCACACTGGGAAAACGCCATACTTGGCAATTAATTCAGTGCTTTAAGATGGGTATGGCGGAGAGACAGGGATTCGAACCCTGGAGACGGTTTCCCGCCTACACGCGTTCCAGGCGTGCGCCTTCGACCACTCGGCCACCTCTCCGGTAGAGGGCGTTTACGCGAGAACCGGGCAGCGGGACAAGGGGGATGGGTGCGGATTTGGCATAAGATCTAAACGTTATCGCGGAAGATCGTATCCAAAGTCCTGCATGACCGGACCACAAATCCTACGGTATGCGGATTTTTCCTCTGATGACCAATCTGGCCACGCCGGGAATGAGTAAGATTTTTGCGAATTCTGTGACGGGCGTCCGACAATTTTCGCCCAAGTGGGTTGTTCCAACGCAACGCCAAGTCTGGCGCCAATCGTCTCCTCAAATACGCGAAAGTCCGCTACAAGGTCCTCCAGTCTTATCCAGTTCTTACGGTCGATACCGTCGGCCAAGCGCCTCATGCCATCGGCGAAGCTCCAGCACACCTTCTCAAACCTGGTCATGCCCTTCCATTGGGAGAAAAATGGTTCACCCGGCCCGGGAGATATTGCGTAGGCGCCGCGAGAGCGTTTGCTGTAGAACTGTCGCCATCCCATGACTGACCTGATCACCCCACGGCCGTCTCTTGCGAGAAGAAAGATCTTCGAGTCTGGAAACAGATGTGAAATGGTAGAGGAGTGGAAACGGAGCATTCCCGTAACTTCGCCGTACAACCGGGCATGCGGCGCTGCATGCCACCTTTCGGCAATCTGGGCTGCTCTAAAGTGTTTCCAATACTGGTCGGCAAATCCAGGATGTCGTCGAATTCCAGCCATAACCTGCAGGTCATCTTCAAAATCTGGTTCGTGCATAACCAGTGTATCGTCGGCTGCCTCAATGAGGCTGGTTACCAACTGAGTGCCAGACCGACCGGTGCTGTGAACGAAGAACAAGTCCTCTTGTCGGCTGATGAGATGCGCTAAGCCGCTCTTAAGACGTGAGCGGTCTGCTAGTAACCGTGGCAGCTGCTTAATTTGCCAAGCGCGGAATTGAAGTTCAGGAGATATGGCAACCTCTCTATCCATTCGATCTTAGGGGTAACGGCAATTAATTCGGAAGATAGAAACTTCGGATTTGCGCCGCTCGCGACGTAGCCTCGATTAAGTGTAGCACTACGCCTCGTCGCCCAGATGGATCGTCACCCGACGGTTCTGCCGGCCCTTGTTCTCGATTTTGCCGATCCGCAGGGGTCCGATTTCGCCCGTCCGCGCGACATGGGTGCCGCCGCAGGGCTGAAGATCGACCTGCCCGTCGCCCGTGCCGATCCGCACGAGGCGGATCCGCCCCTGCCCGCGCGGCGGCGCGACGGACATCGTCTTGACCAGCCCTGGATTGGCGTCGAGGTCCTCTTCGGAAATCCAGTCTTCGGTCACGGCGAGATCACGCTCGACCAGCATGTTGAGCTGACCCTCGACCACCGCCTTGTCGGGCGGTGGACCGTCCATGTCGAAGTCGAGCCGGCCCTTATCGGTCGAGATCGCGCCGCCCGTCACCGGCCAGGGCAGCGCGACCGACAGAAGGTGCAGTGCGGTATGTACGCGCATATGGCCGTAGCGCCGGTCCCAGTCGATATGCTGTTCGATCTCGGCCCCGACGGGCGGCAGTTCGGCCGGCTCGGCCGCCAGGAGCACGATGGACTCGCCCTCGCCCTTCACCGCGGTCGCGACCGACAGCCGGCCACCCTTCCAGGTGATCCGCCCGCTGTCGCCCGGCTGACCACCGGCGCGGGCGTAGAACAGGCTGCGGTCGAGCACCACGCCGCCTTCCGTCGTCAACCCGGTGACGCGGGCAGTCGCCGACTTGCGGTAAGCGTCGGCGCGAAAAAGGGGCTCGGTCATGTTGCGTCTCCGTCCGGATCGCCCTCGGCGAGATCGATATCCGCCGCACTCGCAGTGCGCGGCCCGGTGGGCATCGAAACCCCGGACGACGCGCTGCGCAAGGCCTCTGGATTGCGCAGCCAGATATCCCGCTGCGCGAAGGGAATCTCGATCCCCTCGGCCTTGAACCGTTCGGCGATCTGGTGGTTGATCTCCGTCGTCACGACGAGGATCTGGTTCACGTCGCGCAGGATCGCCCGGATGCGGAAATCGAGGCTGTCGGCGCCGAAACCGAGGAAGTCGACACCGGGTTCGGGATAGGCCGCGACACCGGGATGGGACTTCGCGATGTCGGTCAGGATCTCCTGCACGCGGCGCGTATCGGTGCCATAGGCCACGCCGACCGTCAGCACCGCGCGGCCGATATTGTTGCCCCGGGTCCAGTTCGTGACCGTGCCCGAGATGAAATCGGCATTCGGCACGATGACGTCGGTCTTGTCGAAGGTCTCGATCCGCGTCGACCGGACCGAGATCGACTTCACGATCCCCATCTGCCCGTTGACCTCGATCCAGTCGCCTTCGGAGATCGGCCGCTCGATCAGAAGGATGATGCCAGACACGAAGTTCGACACCACGTTCTGAAGGCCGAAGCCGATCCCGACGCCGAGCGCGGACAGGACCCAGGTCAGCGCGGTCAGGTCGATCCCGCCCGCGTTGATCGCGATCAGAAGCGCCAGCGCGATCCCGACATACCCGATCCCGGCGGTGATCGCGTTCCGCGCACCGGCATCCATGCGCGTGCGCGGCAGCACGGTCGTTTTCAGCGCCCCCTGCAGGAGCCGGGTCGCCAGCAGCCCGATGAGGAACACGAGTACGACCGAGAAGATCGTGCCCGGGGTGATCCGCGTCCCGCCGAGCGCGAAGCCCTCGTTGAAGCGGGCGTAGATCTCGCCCAGTTCCGCCGGCCGCACGCCCCAGATCAGCGCGAAGACCGGCAGGGCAGCGAAGGCGAGCACGAAGTTCACGAGGACGGGCACGAGCGCCTGCCCGGCATCTTCGAAGCTGCGGCGGCTGACCGCGGCGTAGGTGTCGCGGATCGGGATCTGCAGCGCCTGCAGCACTCCGAGAACCCCGAGACTGAGGGCCGCGGGCACCATCAGCGCCTGGGCCGCGCCCAAGTAGCCCGCCGCGGCGACGATCGGCCCGACGATGGCGACAAGGCGCAGGGCCGGCGACAGCACCTGAAGAAGCCGCACATGGAAGCCGGGACCGTCCCCATCCTCCTCCAGCCGGCCGCGGATCAGGTCGAGGATCCCGGCGAGGCGAAGGAACATGTAGGCCAGCAGCACGTAGAGCGGCAGGACGAACACGCCCTTGGCCGCGGACTCGACCTCGTCGAGCCCGGCGAAGGTCTCGACGAACCGGGTCAGTCCGACGCCGAGACCGATGAACATGGCGAGCCATCGGGCCCGGGGCCGCCGTTCCGGCGCGAGCGTCAGGGCCGTCGGCTCGTCGGGATTGACCGGGAAAAGCCGGTTGGCCAGCCAGAGCGCGAAGAAGACCGTGATGACGACGACGAAGGCGTCCGTCAGCAGCGCAAGCCCGATGGGACCGGCAATTCCCGTCGACATCACAGCCCCGAGCAGGACGACAAGGCCGAGGATCGGCACGAAGAGCTGCGTGAACGAGACGAAGAAGCCGAGGGTCAGGCGCGCCCGTTCGCGCTGCCGGTGCAGAACGGCATTCGTCGCCCGGATGGTCCAGGCGCGCCCGCGCAGGATCAGCACGAGGCCGAGCACGACCAGCAGGATCGTCAGCGGCAAGCCGGACCCGAGCCCCGGCGCGTCCTCCGAGATGCGGCTGCTGATCTCGCCCCGGACGGCGTCGGCCACCGCAGCGAGCGACCGCAGCGCGGCCGGCCAGTTGGCCGGATTGACCGGTGCGGGCGCGGCCTCGAACAGCGCTTCTGTGTCGCGTGCGCGAATGAGCTGGTCGATCTCGCCGATCAGGCCGTTGGCGCGGTTATAGGCTTCCGAGGCGCGCCGGCGCGGCGCTTCTGCCTCGGACAGGCGCGCGTCCAGTTCCGCGCGGCGGTCCGCGACCTCCTGCAGCTCGGTCTGGCCGTCCTCGGGCGCGGGGCCGAGCGCATCGATCTGGCCCTGGATGGTCGAGATTCGCGAAGCATTGGCGTTCTCGGCAGCAAGGAAGCGGGCACGCCAGTCGCTCAGTTCGGTCCGGAGCGCGGTGAAATCCGCGTTGGACATCGTGCCCTCGGCGATCGCCGCCTCCGCCCGGCTGGCGACAGCCTCGAACGCATCGAAATCGGGGGCGGTATCGGCGGCCTGCCCGCTGGACGGCGTGTCCTGCGCAGACACGAATGCCGGCGTGCCAAGCCCGAGCGCGATGCCCAGACACAGCGCCAGAAGCGCCCGGCCGAGCCAGGCCGTCATGGAGTCTCGAACACGTCCGGAAGGTCGAGCGGCGCGCGGTCGAGCCAGTCCGGCACCGGCAGCCCCTTTTCCTTCAGGAAGGCAGGGTTCCAGACCTTGGACTGGTAGCGCGTGCCGTAATCGCACAGGATCGTCACGACCGTATGTCCGGGCCCGAGATCACGGGCCATGCGCACCGCACCGGCCATGTTGATGCCGGTCGATCCGCCCATGCACAGCCCTTCGTCGCGCAAGAGATCGAAAACCAGCGGCAGGGCCTCGGAATCGGGTATCTTGTAACAGGCGTCGGGCGTGAAGCCGTCGAGGTTGGCGGTGATCCGTCCCTGTCCGATGCCTTCGGTGATCGAACTGCCCGAAGGGTCGGGTTCGCCCGTGGTGTATAGCCCATAGACGCCGGAGCCTTCCGGATCGGCCAATGCGATCTTCACGCCCTTCGGCTGCAACGCCATACCGACGCCGGCCAGTGTTCCGCCGGAGCCGACCGAGGCGACGAAGGCGTCGACCTTGCCGCCGGTCTGCTCCCAGATCTCCGGCCCGGTGCTGTCGATATGGGCCTGCCGGTTCGCGGTGTTGTCGAACTGGTTCGCCCAGATCGCGCCCTCGGGCAGGATCTCGTTCAGCGCCGCAGCCAGCCGGGCCGAGTATTTCACGTAGTTGTTCGGGTTCTTGTAGGGCACCGCCGGAACCTGCACGAGCTCGGCACCCGCGAGCCGGATCATGTCCTTCTTTTCCTGGCTCTGGGTCTCGGGGATCACGATGACGGTGCGAAAGCCCATCGACGCGCCGACCAGTGCCAGACCGATGCCGGTATTGCCCGCCGTGCCTTCGACGATGGTGCCGCCGGGCTTGAGTGTCCCCTTCTCGACCGCGTCCCGGATAATCCAGAGCGCCGCGCGGTCCTTGACCGACTGGCCGGGGTTCAGGAACTCCGCCTTGCCGAGAATCTCGCAGCCGGTCGCATCGCTGATGGCGTTCAGCCGGATCAGCGGCGTGTTGCCCACCGCGGCCGCAAGATCCTTGTGGATGGTCATGGCGTCCTCCCCGGCATTCGTCGCCTCAGGGGTATGATGCGCCGCGCCCTGAGTTTCAAGCCGGTGCGCGCAGTCCCGCGCGGTTCGCCGCCAGCCATTGCAGCGACAGGATCGCCGGCGCGTTCGCCAGCTCCCCGGTCGAAAGCATCTCCATGGCCCGGTCGAACGACACGACGTGAACCGCGATATCCTCGCCCTCGTGGTCGAGACCGCCCGTACCCTCCAGGTCGTCCGGCAGATCGGTCAGGCCGATATAGGAATGCAGGATCTGCGCCGTCGCGCCGGGCGAGGGATAGTAGCGCGCGATGAAATGCAGCGCGCCGATCACCACCCCGGCCTCCTCCTCGGCCTCGCGCCGCGCCGTGCTCTCGGGCGTCTCGCCGGCATCCACGATCCCGGCGACCGGTTCCAGCAGCCAGGGATCGGGGTCGGTCTGGACGAAGGGCGCGACGCGGAATTGTTCGACGAACAGTACGCGGTCGCGCACCGGGTCGTAGGGAAGCACGGTCGCCGCCTCGCCGGCGCGGAAGACGGTCCGGCGAATCTCCATCTCCGGACCACCATCGATCCGCGGATGCCTCAGCTGCAATGTCTGAAGCGCGAAAAACCCTGTGAAATCGAAATGGTCTTCGACGATCTTCACGCTGTCATGCGGAATCGCCCGGCCGACGCTGCGCGGCCGCCGCCACTCTGCCGTGTGCATCTGCGCCTGCGCCCGGGCGAAGATCACCGGGAACCGAGCGCCGACCTGGCGGGGGTCCTCGCGCCCGAAGGCGCCCATGACCTCGTGCGCGGCAATCACCGTCACGTCACCCCGGTCGCGCTGCCAGTCCGACAGTTCGAACGGCGCGCCCGGCTCGACGCCCGAGGCCGGCGGCCAGTAGACCCGGGCGCTCACTGGACCCCCGGCCGTGTCCACGGTGACCGGGCGGGTCTCGTAATCGAAGGCGCCCTCGTAGAAGTCGAGCCGCGCCAGATCGTTCGCGTCGGCATCCACCAGCAGCCCGTCGATCCCCGCACCACCCGAAACGATCAGCGGATAGGTCTCACCCTTTGCCCAGGCGACGCTGTGATCGGGCAGATGCGCCGGCCGCGTCGCTGGCGGGTGACCGAGCACCTTCTCGAGCAACGGAAGGTGCCGAAGCGTGCCGTAGAGGAAGACCGGTTGCACCTAGCGCCAGAGCCGCGCCGCGGCTTCGGTGGCAAGGCCGATGAGAACGCCGCCCGCGAGCAGGACACCCCAGGATGCCGGAATGCCGGCGTACTGGCCCAGATATTCGATGAAGAGATTCAGCGCGTCTTTCGTCGCGGTCCAGAAGTCCCGGTACCGCAGATCGGCCGAGCGCGAGAACATCTCGACCAGCGCGAAGAGCAGCAGGCCGAAGAACGCGATCTGGACCGATGTCCTGATGCCGTTCCCGGCGGCGGCGGAATACCCGCGTCCGGTCAGCTTTCCCATCGTCATCCAGCCCTGCCACAGCCCGATCGAAGCGATGCAGATCACGAAAGTTTTGGGGTCGGTGCCCTCGGGAAAGGTCGCAGCGACAAGGGTGGCGCTGTAATAGCCGAGAGCGGTGAACAGGACCGCTGCGACAAGCCGGGCCGCCGTCCACATCAGGCAGGCCGCCTGATCGCGATCTGCGTCACGTCGCAGACATCGTAGCGGAAGGCCGCCGCACAGGACGTCAGGTAGAGGTTCCACATGCGCCGGAACCGATCGTCGAAGCCCATGGACGCGGCCTCCTCCCATCTCTCGTTGAAGGTGTCATACCACCTTCTGAGCGTCTGCGAATAGCTCTGCCCGAATTCGCGGGATCCGGCGACCGCAAGGCCCGCGCGCTCGACCTCGGCGCGCAGCACCGAAGGGGATGGAAGCATGCCGCCGGGGAAGATGTAGCGCTGCACGAAATCGACGCCCTTTCGGTAGGCCTCGAAGCGTTTGTCCTGAACCAGGATGACCTGCAGGACAGCCTTGCGGTTTGCATCCAGACAATCCCGCAACGTCTTGAAATACTGGGGCCAATAGCGTTCTCCTACGGCCTCGAACATCTCGATCGAGGCGATGCCGTCGAAGCGGCCGCGGACGTCGCGGTAATCCTGCAGGCGGATCTCCACCCGATCGGACAGGCCGGCCCTTTCCATGCGCGCGCGGGCGTACTCCGCCTGCGCTTTGCTGATCGTCAGGGCCGTGACCTTCAGGCCACGGGTGCCGGCCGCGTATTCCGCGAACCCGCCCCATCCGCAGCCGATCTCGAGCACGTGCTCGCCCGGCCGGACCTCCATGGCATCGACCATCGCGGCATATTTCCGGGTCTGGGCGGCCTCGGTCGATTCCTGCCCGGTCTCGAACAGCGCCGAGGAATAGGTCATCGTGTCGTCGAGCCAAAGGCCGTAGAACGCGTTCCCCAGGTCGTAGTGATGCGCGATGTTCTTCTGTGCCTGGCGTTTCGAGTTGGATTGCAGCCAGAAGCGCACCCGCTCGTAGAGCCGGACGAGCTTCATGCCGAGAAACCCGTCGTAGAGATCCTCGTTGCCGTCGGTCAGCAGGTCCATGAAGGCCATCAGGTCCGGCGTCGACCACCAGCCGTCCATGTACGCCTCGCAGAAGCCGAGATCGCCGTCGCGGACCAGCCGGGCGAACGTATCGGGGTTATGCACGTGCAGCTCGGCCACGACGCCCGGCCCCTTGCCCTCGGCCCGGAACACGCGCCCGTCGGGCAGCACCACGTCAAGCCGCCCCCGCGGCATGGAACCGGCCATCTCGAACACCTGTGCGAAGTAGCGCGGCAGGTCCGGCTCACCCTTTGTCGTTGTTCTGATTGTCACTTTCGCGTCCCTTTGCCCCAGATTGGCGCGCGTCCCGCAGTCCCGCAAGTCCTTAATCACCGCGCGCCTCGTAGGCGGCGAGCGCCCGTTTCCGACCCTCGCTCAGATCGACAATCGGTTCCCCCGGATAGGGATCGTCCGGCGACATGCCCCATGATTCCGGGATGGCGTCGAAATAGCTGAGCGCGGTGTCGGTGGGATCGTCGTAGCCCTCGGCGATCCAGCGCGCTCGGTAAGCCCCGTCGGGATCGAACTTCTCGGCCTGCGTTTCGGGGTTGAAGATGCGGAAATACGGCGCGGCGTCCGGCCCGGATCCTGCGGTCCACTGCCAGCCCATCGCGTTCGAGGCCGGATCCCAGTCGACCAGGCAATCCTCGAACCATTCCAGCCCGATTTTCCAGTGCACCATCAGGTGCTTGGTCAGGTAGGACGCCACGAGCATCCGGGCACGGTTGTGCATCCGGCCGGTCACGTACATCTCGCGCATCGCCGCGTCGATCACCGGCTCGCCGGTCACGCCGCGCTCCCAGTCGCGGATCTCCTTCAGCCGGCGGTCGTCGGTCCAGGGGAAGCTGTCCCATTCCTCGCGCCAGTTGGCATGGGTGATCTGCGGCGTGTGGAAGATCAGGTGATGGGCGAAGTCGCGCCAGACGAGTTCCTTCAGGAAATGCTCGGCACCCGACTTGCCCTCGGACATCGCCTTCGCCCCGGCATACCAGACGGTGCACGGCCCGATCTCGCCGTAGGTCAGCGGCTCGGACAGGCCCGAGGTCGCGTCGAGGTCGAGCTGGTTGCGGTCCGCCTTGTAGCTGCCGATCTTCTCCTCGACGAAGGTATGAAGCCGGTCGCGCGCCGCCGTCTCGCCCAGAAGCAGGTGCGGCCGGACCACCTCTGCGCCGCGCCGCATACCGGCGCCGAGTTTCCAGTCGTCCAGGCTATCGCTTTCCGGCCAGCCGGACGGCGCCGCGATCGTCGAGGGCGCCTTCTCCGGTTTCGCCACATCACGATCGCGCACGGCGCGCCAGAACGGCGAATAGACCTTGTAGAAGCCGCCCGTCCCGGTCTCGACCGTCCAGGGTTCGAACAGGACATGGGCATGGTGGCTGCGCGCCTCGACCCCGTCTTCCTTCAGTCCGGCCTTCACCTCCTTGTCGCGAGCGATGGCCGTCGGATCATAGAGGCGGTTCCAGTGGACCGACGTCGCCCCCGTCTCTTCGATCAGCTTGCGGAGCGTCGGCAGCGCCTTGCCGCGGCGCAGGATCAGCCGGCTTCCGGCGGCCTCGAGCGCCCCGGCCAGCACCTCGAGCCCGAGGCCGGTGCGCCATGCGGGGGCGGTTTTCAGCTCTTCCAACGCCTCGTCGAACAGGAAGACCGGGATGACCGGCACGCCGCTCTCGACGGCTGCCGTCAGCGCGGGGTTCTCCGCCAGCCGGAAATCGCGTCGTATCCACCAGATGACCGGTGCCTCACCCATGCCTCACCTCCTGCTTTGGGGGCGTAGCTAGGCTGACCGGGCAGAGGTCAAGTCCGGCTCACTTCGCGGCCAGTGGCTGCGCACGCTCGACGAGCCGGGCCAGAACGCTTGCGCCGATGGGCGCGACGGCATCGTTGAAGTCGAATTCCGGGTGGTGCAGCCCCGCCCCCGGCCCTTGCCCGAGGAACATGTAGGCGCCGGGCCGCTCCCGCAGCATATAGGCGAAATCCTCCGCCCCCATCTCGCGCCCCGCATCGCCCTCGACCAGATCGGCGCCGACGATTTCGCCGGCCACCTCCGCGGCGAAGCGCGCCTCGGCCTCGGTGTTGATCGTCGCCGGGTAGCCGCGCTCGTAATCGAGCTCGGCCCGCACGCCATGGGCCGCGGCGACCCCCTGCACGATCTCCGCCAGCCGGCGCTCGACCATCGCCTGCACGTCGGACGCGAACGTACGGACCGTCCCGTTGAGATAGGCGGAGGACGGGATGACGTTGTCGGTCGATCCGGCGTGGAACTGGGTGACCGAGATCACCAGGTCGTCCAATGCGCGGTGGTTGCGCGAGACGATGGTCTGGATCGCCTGCACCATCGCCACGCCTGCGATCAGCGGATCGCGCGCATCGTGCGGCATGGCCCCGTGTCCGCCCCGGCCCACGATGCGGATCGTCATCGTGTCCACGGCAGCCATGAACGGCCCCGGCGCCGTGACGACCTGCCCGGTCTTGAGCCCCGGCGCGGTATGAATCGCGTAAACCTGCTCGATCCCGAACCGCTCCATCAGACCCTCGGCGCACATCACCTGCGCCCCGCCGCCGTTCTCCTCGGCCGGCTGGAAGATCAGCGCGACGCGGCCGGAAAAGGCGCGTGTCTCGGCCAGGTATTTCGCCGCGCCCAGAAGCATCGTCGTATGCCCGTCATGGCCGCAGGCATGCATCACCCCCGGCACCCGCGAGGCATGGTCAGCGCCCGTCTCCTCCATGATCGGCAGCGCGTCCATATCGGCGCGCAGCCCGATGACCGGCCCGGGCGCCTGCCCCTCGAGCAACCCGACGACGCCGGTCTCCGCGATCCCCTCGTGGATTTCGTCGACACCGAATTCGCGCAAACGCTCGGCGACGAAGGCCGCGGTATCGTGGCAGTCGAAGCCAAGCTCGGGATTGGCGTGCAGGTGCTTCCGCCAGCCTTCCATCTCGTCGGCAAAGCCGGCGATCCTGTTCAGGACTGGCATGGCTGGACTCCTCCTTGGCCGGTCTGGCACTACCTCCGCAGCGTGTCGGAAATCGAACGGGGGTGCAATGCGCGACGACGGGGCGGACCTGGTGCACCGGAAGGGCGGCGGCCTGCCGCGCCTGCTGGAAATCATGCGCCGCCTGCGTGACCCCGAAACCGGCTGCCCGTGGGATATCGAGCAGGATTTCGACACCATCGCCCCCTACACGATCGAGGAGGCTTACGAGGTCGCTGACGCCATCGAGCGCAAGGCGTGGGACGAGCTACGCGGTGAACTGGGCGACCTGCTTCTGCAGGTGGTCTACCACGCCGAGATCGCGGCCGAGCGCGACCTGTTCGACTTCCACGCCGTCGCCGACGCCATCGCCGAGAAGATGGTCGCCCGCCATCCGCACGTGTTCGGCGCGGAAAGCCGCGACAAGTCGGCCGAGCAACAGACCCGCGACTGGGAGACCGTGAAGGCCGCCGAGCGCAAGGCGAAGGACCGGGGCGCCGTGCTCGACGACGTGGCTCTTGGCCTGCCGTCGCTGATGCGGGCTGAAAAGCTCCAGAAACGCGCCGCGCGGGTGGGCTTCGACTGGCCCGGTGCCGAGGACGTGCTGGCCAAGATCGCCGAGGAAGCCCGCGAGGTTGCCGAAGCGCCCGAGGACAAGATCGCCGAGGAGGTCGGCGATCTGCTGTTCGTCGTCGCCAATCTCGCGCGGCATCTCAAGGTCGATCCCGAAACCGCCCTGCGCGGTGCGAACGCCAAGTTCGCCCGTCGCTTCGCCTTCATCGAGGCCGCGCTCCGCGCCGAGGGCCGCCGGCCGGAGGACAGCGACCTCGAAGAGATGGACGCGCTGTGGGACAAGGCCAAGGCGGCCGGATTGTGAAAGCGCTTTCCGCCGCCCTCACCATCGCTGCCGCCGGACCCGCCGCCGCCGAGCTTGTCTGCGTCGGCTTCGAGCCCCGCTTCGGCCTCGTCTCGGACGGAGAGACGGCGAGGTTCGACTATCTCGGCGACGGAACCTTCGCGCTGACCGCCCCCCTGCCTGCGCCCCTCCCCGACCTGCACCGCACGGGTCTCGTGACCGCGGGCGGCACGGTCCCGGTACTGCTGCAGTCCGGCCCGTGCGAGATCCTCGGCGTCACGCAGCCCGTATCCATCGAGATCCTGGTCCCGCGGCTTGGCGATGTAGCGGTCTTCGAGGGCTGCTGCCGCGACCGGAGGGCCGCCGGATGACGCCCGAGACCCGGCCCGGGCTCGCCGCTTTGTGGATGGTCGGGGCCATCGTGTCCTTCACGACGATGGCCGTCGCCGGACGCGCGGCCGGGCTGACCTTCGACACGTTCGAGATCATGACCTACCGCTCGGCGGTGGGCTTTCTGATCGTCGTCGTTCTTGCCACCGCCACCGGGCGGCTTTCCCAGGTCTCTCGCGCGCGTCTTCCGTTGCACGGGCTGCGCAACGTCTTCCACTTCACCGGCCAGAACCTCTGGTTCTACGCCATCACCGTAATCCCCCTCGCGCAGGTCTTCGCGCTTGAATTCACCTCGCCGCTCTGGGTCATCGCGCTGGCCGCGATCTTCCTGGGCGAGCCGCTGACGCGCTGGAAACTCGCCGCCGGCGCGCTCGGCTTCATCGGCGTGCTCGTCGTACTGCGGCCCGGGGCCGTTCCGATCTCGGCCGGCGTCATCGCGGCCGCCTCGGCCGCGGTGTTTTTCGCCGGAACCGCCGTCTGCACGAAGAACCTCACCCGGAACGAGCCGATCACGTCGATCATGTTCTGGCTGACGCTGATGCAGCTCGGTCTCGGGATCGTGTGCGGGCTCATCTTCGACGGCCGGATCGCGTGGCCCGCCCCGGCCGACTGGGTCTGGCTGATCCTGATCGCCATTGCCGGGCTCACCGCGCATTTCAGCCTGACGACAGCGCTCTCCCTCGCGCCCGCCTCGGTGGTGATGCCGCTCGATTTCGCGCGCCTGCCGGTCATCGCGCTCATCGGCATGAGCTTCTACGGCGAGCCCCTGGAGATCGGCGTTCTCCTCGGTGCCGCGATCATTTTTGCTGCGATCTACCTGAACGTCACGACGTCTCAGCGGCGCGGCGCATTGGCGCCCAAACCCCGCATATCGTCCAGACTGTAGCGCTGACGACACAATATGAGCCATTGCGGCGTTGTTCCGCTGCGTCAGACCATCCGTGACGTTGGGGAATATTTGACGATCACGTAAACAGAAACGAGAGGCATGGGTTCAGGCGACCGGCACCAGGCTAGGCCGGATCGGGAGGGACAGTGACATGAAAAAATTCACCTACACCGCGGCAGCGTTTCTGGCGACGACCGCGATCGCGCAGGCCGGCGGCATCGAGCGCTCCAGTCAGTCGATGTCGATCCTGTTCGAGGAAGGCACCTACGCCGAGCTGAGCTTCAGCCGCGTGTTCCCGAATACGTCGGGCACCGTCGGCGGTGGCACGGTCAGCTCGGGCGACGTGATCCCCGGATACAACAACCTGTCCCTGCGCTACCGCCAGGACATCACTGACGAGCTGTCCTTCGCGCTGGTTCTCGAGAACCACATCGGTGCGGACGTGAGCTACCCTGCCGGAGGTTTGTACCCGCTCGCCGGTACCACGGCCGAGCTGCGCGCCGACAGCATGACCGCGCTTCTCCGCTACGAATTCCCGTCCAATTTCTCGATCTACGGCGGTGCGCGCGTCGCCCGGATCGGCGGCGATGTGAACCTGCCGGCCGTTGGTGCCGGGTACACCCTGTCGACGGACACCGACACCGCTCTCGGTTACGTCCTGGGCGTTGCCTACGAGATCCCGGACATCGCACTGCGCGTCGCGCTGACCTACAACTCGGAATACACCCACGACCTGACGGCCACGGAAGGTGGCATCGGCCCGTTCTCCGGCAGCTCGCCTTTGGATGTGACGGTTCCCCAGTCCGTCATGCTGGAAGCGCAGTCGGGGATCGCAGAAGACACGCTCCTGTTCGGCTCGATCCGGTGGGTCGACTGGACCGCGTTCGAGATTGCTCCGGACGGTTATGTTACCGCCGTCGGCTCTCCGCTCGTCGAGTACCGTGACGACTACATCACCTACACGATCGGCGTCGGCCGCCGCTTCAGCGACGAATTCTCCGGTGCTCTGTCGGTGCTGTACGAGCCCGAGATCAACTCGGTGAACTCCAACCTCGGCCCGACTGACGGCCGGATGGCCATCGGCCTTGGCGGCACCTACGCGATGGCCAACGGCGTCGAGATCACGGCCGGGATGCAGTATGGCATCGTCGGAAACGTGACCACGAGCATCGGTGCGGATTTCAGCGACAACGACTACATCGCCGCCGGCGTGACCATCGGCATGAGCTTCTGACACCGGCCATCACGGCCAGTTCCGAACCCCCGCGCCCGACCGGCGCGGGGGTTTCGCATTTTCCGGGTCGCGAAGCGTGCGGCACCCTGCCATGACACGCACATGCCACCGCCCGTCCTCACCCCCCGCGCCTGGATCGAGATCGCGCTTCTCGCGCTGATCTGGGGCGCATCGTTCCTGTCGATCAAGGTTGCGCTCGGCGAACTGCCGGTGATGACACTGGTCGCGCACCGGGTGTTCTGGGCCTGCCTGATCCTCTGGGCCTATGTGCTCTGGACAGGTCTGCCGGTGCCGAAACAGGCCCGCGTCTGGAGCGCGTTCCTCGTCATGGGCGCACTCAACAACGCGATCCCCTTCGGCCTCATGGCCTGGGGCCAGCAATTCATCGAGACCGGGCTGACGGCCATCCTGAACGCGACGACGGCCGTCTTCGGCGTCCTCGTCGCCGCCATAGCCTTCCGGGACGAACGGCTGACCTTCCGGCGCGCGACCGGCGTCGCCATTGCCTTCGGTGGCGTCGTCGTCGCCATCGGCCCGTCCGCGCTGTCCGGCCTCGACCTCCGGTCGCTCGCGCAGCTCGCCGTGATCGGCGGCACGCTCAGTTACGCCATCGCAGCGTCCTGGGCGCGGGCACAGCTGAGCCAGCTCGACCCGGAAGTCGCCGCGGCCGGGATGCTGACGGGGTCGAGCCTCCTGCTCCTGCCGCTGGCCCGGCTCGTCGACGGTGCGCCCGTCATGCCCGCCCTGCCGGCGACCTGGCTCGCCATCGGCTATTTCTCGGTCATCGGGACTTCGGTGGCCTATCTGCTCTACTACCGGATCCTGCGCGTCGCGGGCTCGGGCAACGCGATGCTCGTCACGCTCCTGATCCCGCCCGTCGCGATCCTCCTTGGCGCGGCCGTCCTCCATGAACGCCTGGCACCGTCGGCCTTTGCGGGCTTCGCGTTGATCGCGCTTGGCCTTCTCGTCCTCGACGGCCGGGTCTTCGCTGCGAAAATTCCGGGTGCGCGCTTGCGCCGACCAAGGTAAACCCCCCGAAAACCACGGGGACAGACCCAATGCGCCTGATCTACGACAGCCCGCGCGCCTGGCTGGACGCGCCCGAAAAGCACCTGCTGGTCTTCGGCATGTCGGGGCTTGGCAAGACGCGCGCAGCCAAGCTGCTGCGCGATGCGGGTGACTGGTTTCACTACTCGATCGACTACCGCATCGGCACCGCCTACATGGGCGAACACATCACCGACAACCTGAAGCTTCAGGCGATGCAGGTGCCGTTCCTGGCCGAGCTTCTGCGGTCGGATTCGATCTATATCGGCTCGAACATCACGTTCGAGAACCTCGCTCCGCTGTCCACCTATCTCGGCAAGCCGGGCGATCCGTCCAAGGGCGGCCTGCCGTTCGAGGAATACCTCCGCCGGCAGGCCCTGCACCGCCGGGCGGAGATCAACGCGCTTCTGGATACGCCGTCCTTCATCTCTCGCGCCCGCGATCTCTATGGTTACCCGCACTTCATCGCCGATACCGGCGGCTCGATCTGCGAAGTGGTCAATCCCGACGACCCGCAGGACGAAGTGCTGACGACGCTCGCCCAATCGACCCTCATGGTCTGGATCGAAGGCGATGCGGCCCATCGCGAAGAGCTGATCCGCCGGTTCCGGAAATCGCCCAAACCGATGTACTACCGGCCCGAGATGCTTGTGCCGGTCTGGGAGGAATACCTGAAGGAAAACAACGTCGAAGAAGGCGACGTTGATCCGGACGACTTCGTGCGGCACGCCTATGCGGTCGCCATCGAACAGCGCGATCCGCTTTATGCCGCCATGGCGCGGAACTGGGGCGTGTCGGTCACGCTGGACGAAATGGCGGCCGTGCGGGATGCCGCGGACGTGACGCAGCTTGTGGCCGATGCCCTTGGCAGGCGGGCCGAAGCGGCTTAAATCCGCCTTTCGCCAAGGGATAGCGCGCCATGCCGATCACTTTGCCCGAGAATCTTCCCGCATTCGGCCAGCTTGAGGCCGAGGGCGTGATGGTCATGGGCGAAATGCGCGCCTCGCGGCAGGACATCCGCCCGCTGCGCATCGGCCTGCTCAACCTGATGCCGAAGAAGATCCAGACCGAGACGCAGTTCGCCCGGCTGATCGGCGCCACGCCGCTACAGATCGACTTCCAGCTCATCCGGATGAGCGAGCACCAGTCGAAGAACACTGCGGCCGAGCACATGGAGGCGTTTTATCGCCCCTTCGCCGAGGTGGCCGAGACCGGAGAGAAGTTCGACGGCCTGATCATCACCGGCGCCCCGATCGAACACCTGCCCTTCGAGGAGGTGACCTACTGGGACGAGCTGACCCAGGTCTTCGAATGGACCCAGGGCCATGTGCAGTCGACCTTCGGCGTCTGTTGGGGCGGCATGGCGATGATCAACCATTTCCACGGCGTGCCGAAACACATGTTGCCGGGGAAGGCCTTCGGTTGCTTCCGCCATCAGAACCTTGCACCGGCGTCGCCCTATCTGCGCGGATTCTCCGACGATGTTCTGATCCCGGTCAGCCGCTGGACCGAGATGCGCCAGCACGAGATCGACGCCGTGCCGGGGCTCATCACGCTTATCGCCTCGGACGAGGTCGGCCCGGCCCTCGTGCAGGATCCGGACCACCGGGCGCTCTACGTTTTCAATCATTTCGAATACGACAGCTTCACGCTGAAAGAGGAATACGACAGGGACGTCGCGGGTGGCTCGCCCATCGCGGTGCCGGTGAACTATTATCCGGAGAACGATCCCACCCGGCGGCCTATGAACCGCTGGCGCAGCCATGCGCACCTGCTCTACGGCAACTGGATCAACGAGATCTACCAGTCCACGCCCTTCGACCTCCGGGAAATCGGGCGTTGATCCTCAAACTGATCGTCGCAATCGTCCTGATTGCCCTTCTGGGCTCCGGGGCGACGCGGTGGCAGGCCGCCCGGAACGAGGCGCTCGCCATCGCCGAGAACCCGCCGGCCGGCGACTTCCTGACCGTGAACGGCGCCCGCGTCCATTATGTCATGGCCGGAGACGGCCCTGACATCGTGCTGATCCACGGCGCGTCCGGCAGCGTGAACGACTTCACCTATTCGATGCTCGGCCGGCTTGACGGCCGGTTCCGC
The DNA here is from genome assembly GCA_015689705.1 of Rhodobacterales bacterium HKCCE3408. Lineage (GTDB taxonomy): Bacteria > Pseudomonadota > Alphaproteobacteria > Rhodobacterales > Rhodobacteraceae > HKCCE3408. The sequence continues at coordinate 112,249 of WVSN01000003.1, read as the reverse complement.
GTCACCATCTTCGACCGCCCCGGGTTCGGCTACTCGGACCGCATCGCCGAGGGCGCGTCGATCGCTCAGCAGGCCGACCACCTCGCCGCCGCGGCCGCCGCGCTCGGAATCGAACAGCCGATCGTCCTCGGCCAGTCCTACGGCGGTGCGGTCGCGCTGGCCTGGGCTCTGGCAAGACCGGGTGAGCAGGCCGGGCTGGTCCTCGTCTCCGCAGCCTCGAACCCGTGGTCGACCGGGATCGGCGCCTACTACACCGTCCTGTCCAGTGCCGCCGGTCGCGCGCTCCTCGTGCCGCTGCTGACGGCCTGGGTACCGGATGCGCTGGTCGACGCCACCATGCGGGAGATCTTCAAGCCCGACCCGGTGCCCGAGGGCTACATCGAGCATTTCGGACCGCGCCTCAGCCTGCGGCGTTCCGCGCTGCGGGAAAACGCGCTCGAACGCCGCGACCTCCTCGACGAGATCGAGGCGCAGGTCGGCCGCTATCCCGAGATCGCCGTTCCGGCCGAGATCCTGCACGGGACCGCAGATACCATCGTCTCGGCACAGGTCCATTCCGTGCCGCTGGCCGACCAGCTTCAGGACGCCAACCTGACGCTGCTTCCGGGCGTCGGACACATGTCCCACCATGCCGCCGAGGACGAGGTCGTCGCCGCGATCGACCGCCTCGCCCGGCGGGCCGGATTGCGCTAGCTTGCGCGGGACGCCATAGTATCCACAGGGACAAGGCAGGCGAGCAGCACCATGACACTGCCCTTCGACGGCGCGATCAGCGACTATTTCGAGAACGGCGCGCCGAAACCCGTGCGCAAAGCCATCGAGAAGGCGAAGAAGGACGAGGTGCTCGACAAGTCCTTTCCCTACGACGAACGCATGGACAAGGACGACTACGAGGACACGCTGGAGAAGCTCCAGGTCGAACTCGTGAAATGGCAGAGCCATGTCCGCGACACCGGCGCCCGCGTCGCGGTGCTGTTCGAAGGCCGGGACGCCGCCGGCAAGGGCGGCTCGATCAAGCGCGTGCGGGAGAACCTGAACCCGCGCGTCGCGGGCGTCGTGGCGCTGTCCAAGCCGACCGAACGCGAGGCCGGCCAGTGGTATTTCCAGCGCTACATCCAGCACCTGCCCGCGTCGGGCGAGATCCGGCTGTTCGACCGGTCCTGGTACAATCGCGGCGTGGTCGAACATGTCTTCGGCTTCTGCACGCCGGAGCAGCGCGAGACCTTCTTCCGCCAGCTTCCGGATTTCGAACGCATGGTCGTCCGCGACGGCATCTCGCTGACGAAGATCTGGCTCAATGTCGGCCGGGCCGAACAGCTGCGCCGGTTCCTCGACCGCGAGCAGGACCCGCTGAAGCAGTGGAAGCTGAGCTCGATCGACGTCGAGGGGCTGAAGAAGTGGGACGAATATTCCGAGGCCATCGCCGAGACGCTGAGCCTCGGGCATACCGCCCATGCGCCCTGGACCGTCATCCGCGCCGATGACAAGCGCCGCGCCCGGATCGCGGTGATCCGGGCCATCCTGTCGGGACAGGATTACGCCGGAAAGGACGAAGACGTCGTCGGGACGCCCGACCCGGATATCTGCGGCGGCCCCGAGCTCTGGACCGATTCCGGTCATAGCGGGGCGCATGGCTAAGCGTGGGTACCACCATGGCAACCTGCGCCAGGCCCTGGTCGACGCCGCTCTAGATCTGATCGAGGAGAAGGGGCCGACCGGCTTCACCCTGTCGGAGGCGGCGAAGAACGCGGGCGTCACCCCGGCCGCGGTCTATCGCCATTTCGAGGGCCGCGAGGACCTGATCGTGGAAGCCGCACGGCAGGGCCACGAGATCTTCGCCGAGCTGATGGAATACGCCTACAATGGCGGCAAACCCTCGGCGCTCGAGGCGTTCGAGGCCACCGGTCGGGCCTATCTCGCCTTCGCGCGGAAGCATCCGGGGCATTACATGGCGATGTTCGAGAGCGGCATCTCGGCGAACAAGAACCCCGAACTGACCGCCGCCGCGCAGCGCTCGAGCGCGATCCTCGAACGCGCCGCCGAGGCGCTGTCCGAGCATATCCCGCCCGACAAGCGCCCGCCGTCGTCGATGTTCTCGGCCCATATCTGGGCGATGAGCCACGGTGTCGTGGAGCTGTTCGCCCGCGGCACGCCAGGCTCGCGCAGCCCGTTCCCGCCGGAAGACCTGCTCGAGGCGGGGATCGGGATCTACCTTCGCGGGCTCGGGCTCATTCCGCCGGACAAGTAGGCCGCGGCACGAGCGAGGGGGTTGTCCACCCCCTCGCGCTCCCCCGGGAGTATTTCGGGAAAGATGAAGAAGCCGGGGTTACTCGGCCGCTTCGGCGCTCGAAGTGCCGCCGGCCCGGATCAGCGCGAGCAGATCGGCCCGCTGCCTGCCCGCCTTCTCGGCCGCCTGCGCCTTTACAGGGCCGAAGCCGCGGATCTGCAGCGGCAGTTCGGCCAGCGCCACGACGGCACCCTTCGTCGCTGCCGTCAGCTTCGGCAGGATCTCGGCCATGTCGGCCTCGTATTGCCGGATCGCCTCGCGCTCGGCGCGGCGTTCGGCGGAATAGCCGAAGACGTCGAGCGGGGTGCCGCGGAGCTGGCGCATCGCCGCCATCGGCTTCCAGAGCCGCGCGACCCAGGGGCCGAACTCACGCTTCTTCGGCCGCCCGGCGGCATCGGTCCCGCCGAGGAACGGGGGCGCGAGGTGGTAGCTGAGTTTCACGTCGCCATCGAATTCGGAACGGACCTTCGCCTCGGTTTCGAGATGCAGCCGCGCGACCTCGTACTCGTCCTTGTAGGCGAGAAGCTTGTGATAGCCCTTCGCCACCGCCTCCTTCAGGCGCGGATCGGCGATGGCGTCGACGAGCCTGCGGTAGCGCCGGGCAAGCCGCGCGCCCTGGTATTTCGTCAGGTGATCGGCGCGGAAGGCGATCTTCTCCTCGAGGCTTTTCGGCATTGCCACGACCTTGGGCGTCAGGATCTCCGCCGCCTCAGCGGGGTTCAGCGCCGCCCACCGGCCAAGCTCGAAGGCGCGCTGGTTGCGCTCGACCGCGGCACCGTTCAGTTCGATCGCCTTCAGGATCGCCTCGTGGCTGAGCGGAAGGAGGCCCATCTGCCAGGCCGCGCCGGTCACCATCATGTTGGAGTAGATCGAGTCGCCCATCAGTGCGCGGGACAGTTCCGTCGCGTCGAAGAGCGAGAGCTTTTCACGTACGCGGGCCTGCAGCGCGACCGTCAGATCGCCCCCCGGAATGCGGAATTCCCGGTCGCGGGTGAACTGGCCGGTGATGATCTCGTGGCTGTTGACCGCGGCCCCCGTCCGGCCGGTGGTCATCAGGCCGAGCGTCTTGGCGCCGGCCGTGACGACGAGATCGCCACCGATGATCGCGTCGGCCTCGCCGGTGGCGACGCGGATGGCTGAGATGTCATCGGGCGCGTCGGCGATCCGCAAATGGATCCAGACCGCGCCGCCCTTCTGGGCCAGGCCCGCCATCTCGATCATGCCCGCGCCCTTGCCGTCGAGCTGAGCCGCCTGCGCAAGCACCGCGCCGATGGTCACGACGCCGGTGCCGCCCACGCCGGTCACGACGGTGTTCCAGGTCCCGTCGATGGCCGGCAGCTCCGGCATCGGCAGGTGGCCCACGTCGACCTCGGCCGTCGCCTGCTTGCGGATCTTCGCGCCCTCGACCGTCACGAAGGACGGGCAGAAGCCCTTGAGGCAGGAATAATCCTTGTTGCACGACGACTGGTCGATGGCGCGCTTGCGCCCGAGCTCGGTTTCGACTGGGACGATGGAGACGCAGTTCGACTGCACGCCGCAATCACCGCAGCCCTCGCAGACATCGGTGTTGATGAAGACCCGGCGGTCGGGATCGGGGAACTTGCCGCGCTTGCGCCGGCGCCGCTTCTCGGCCGCGCAGGTCTGGACGTAGATGATGGCCGAGACGCCGGGGAGCGTCTGGAACTCCTCCTGTACGGTCATCAGCTCGTCACGCTCGTGCCGGCGCATCCCCTTCGGGAAGGCCGACCAGTCAATCTCTTCCTTCGGGTCGTAGACCAGCGCGATGTTCTGCACGCCCATCGCCTGAATCTCGTGCGCGATCCGCGCCGGGTCCAGATCGCCTTCGTTGTGCTGGCCGCCGGTCATGGCGACCGCGTCGTTGAACAGGATCTTGTAGGTGATGTTCGTGCCCGCGGCGAGCGCGTGGCGGATGGCGAGGATGCCCGAGTGGTTGTAGGTGCCCTCGCCCAGGTTCTGGAAGATGTGCTTGCGGGTCGAGAACGGTGCCTCCCCGACCCAGTTCGCGCCCTCGCCGCCCATCTGGGTGAAGGCGTCGGTGTTGCGGTCCATCCACTTCGCCATGAAGTGGCAGCCAATCCCTGCGCCGCCGCGCGCGCCCTCGGGCACGCGGGTCGAGGTGTTGTGCGGACAGCCCGAGCAGAACCAGGGCGTGCGCTGCGCAATGTCGGGGGCGTTGTCGGCGCGCCGGGCCTCGATCACCTTGGCAATACCGGCCTCGATGCGGTCGGTCCGCCGGCCTTCCTCGATCAGGATGTCGCCAAGCTTCTGCGCGATGTCGAGCGGATCGAGCGCCCAGTGGCTCGGGAACAGGATCGGGCCGCCGCCGCCCTTGCGGTAGCCGTAGACGCGCCGGCCGCGGCGGTCGTCGAAGATCGCCTCCTTGACCTGCACTTCGATCAGCTTGCGCTTTTCCTCGACGACGACGATCAGCTCCAGCCCCTCGGCCCAGTCGTGGAAGCCCTGCATGTCCAGCGGCCAGGTCTGCGCGACCTTGTAGGTCGTGATCCCGAGCCGCTCCGCTTCGGCCGCATCGATGCCGAGGAGTTCGAGCGCGTGGACGAGGTCCATCCAGTTCTTGCCCGCCGCGACGAAACCGATTTTGGCGCCCGGCTTGCCGAGAACGCGCTTGTCGATGCCGTTGGCCCGCGCGAAGGCCTCGGCGGCGAAGCGCTTGTGGCCGAGAAGGCGTTCTTCCTGCGGGATACGGTCATCGCCGGGGCGGATGTTGAAGCCGCCCGGCGGCACCGGGAAGTCCGGCAGGACGAAGGACATCCGGTGCGGGTTGCCGTCGACGACGCTCGTGGCCTCGACCGTCTCCTTCATGGTCTTGAGACCGACCCAGACGCCGGCATAGCGGCTGAGCGCGTAGCCATAGGCGCCGAGATCGAGGATTTCCTGCACGCCGGTGGGCGACAGGACCGGCATGTGCACGTCGACCAGCGCCCAGTCGGACTGGTGCAGCGTTGTCGACGACTCGCCCGTGTGGTCGTCGCCCATCGCCATGATGACACCGCCATGCGGCGAGGTGCCGGCCATGTTGGCGTGCCGCATCACGTCGCCGGAGCGGTCGACGCCGGGCCCCTTGCCGTACCAGAGCGCGAAGACGCCGTCGTATTTGCCCTCGCCCGTCATCTCGGCCTGCTGGCTGCCCCAGACCGAGGTGGCGGCGAGATCTTCGTTCAGGCCGGGCTGGAACACGATATCAGAGGCCGTCAGGTGGTCGCGCGCGCGGGTCATCTGCATGTCGACGGCGCCAAGCGGCGAACCGCGATAGCCGGTCACGTATCCCGCGGTGTTCAGGCCGGCGGCCTTGTCGCGGGCCTTCTGCATCAGCATCAGCCGGACCAGCGCCTGGGTGCCGTTCAGCAGCACAGGCGACTTGTCCAGGTCGAACCTGTCACTCAGCGATACGTTCTGCAGACCCATATTTGCCCTCCCGAACGCCAATACGCGCGATTTAGAGGCAATATAGGTCAAACTTGCTGACCTTACTAGCCCCTTTCACGCCGCATGACTCGTTTCAGCCATTGAACCGTCATCGCGGTCCTGTATCCATCGCCGCGCACGACTATAGGACGCTTCGCATGGATTGGGACAAGCTTCGCATCTTTCATGCTGTCGCAGATGCAGGCAGCCTGACCCATGCCGGCGACACGCTGCACCTGTCGCAATCGGCCGTCTCGCGCCAGATCCGGGCGCTGGAGGAAAGCCTCAACACCACCCTGTTCCACCGACATGCGCGCGGGCTCATCCTGACGGAGCAGGGCGAGCTTCTGTTCGATGCAACGAAAAGCATGTCGCGCCGGCTCGACGCCGCGGCCGCGCGCATCCGTGACAGCGAGGAAGAGGTCTTCGGCGAGTTGCGCGTGACCACGACGATCGGATTCGGCTCGCTCTGGCTCGCGCCGCGGTTGCCGAAGCTCTATGCGAAATATCCGAATCTGAAGATCGACCTGATGCTCGAGGAGCGCGTGCTCGATCTGCCGATGCGCGAGGCCGATGTCGCCATCCGCATGAAGGAACCGAGCCAGGCAGACCTGATCCGGCGCCGGCTGATGTCGATCCATATGCGGCTTTACGCGAGCCCCGATTACATCGCCGCGAACGGCATGCCGCAGACACTTGAGGACATGGCCACGCACCGGCTGATCTCGCAGAACACGCGGTCGGCGCAGGTCAGTTCGGGCGCCGCGCTGGTGCGCGAGATCATGACCTACGAGATCGGCAGCATCCTGACAGTCAACAATTATTTCGGGGTGCTGCAAGCCGTGCTGGCCGATCTGGGTATCGGTGTTCTGCCCGACTACCTGAAGGACGACGTCCCCGAACTGGTCCACGTCCTGCCCGAGGTCGGATCGAACGAGGTGCCCGTTTTTCTGGCATATCCCGAGGAGCTGCGCGCGTCGAAGCGGATCGAGGCGTTCCGCGATTTCGTCACCGAGGAAGTGATCGCCTATCGCCGCCGCCGGCGTGACTCGGACGATCCCACTGTCTGAAGAGATGTGGGACATGCGCCACACGCATATCTGAAATGCGGCAGCGCGGCGGAAATTCCCTTGAAGGGACTCGGACCGCCCACTAATTCGTCATTCATGAGTTGGGGCGTGCAGACGACCCGCTCATACCTCCCTGTTGGACTTCGGCCGAGATTCGTCTCGGCCTTTTTTTTGGCCCGGCCCCGACATGGTCGACCGGGTGGCGATTCGCCGGATTCCGTCCTCCTAGACAGGTGATTTGAAGTCATTGTGACTTCCTCTGCTCCGATTTGAGCGAAAGTGGCAATCTTTTTGACTTGATCGCCCGGCCGAGTTGGCATTTCTTCGCCGCGCTTTGACGGAATCCCGGCTGAACTTTGATTCGCCGCCGGAGTTCCACAAAGCTGCCCAATTTGGCAGGCATTCGGAACCAAAGCGCCGTTAACACTTCCTTAATCAACGGCGCATCGGCGTCCCCGCAAGGGGAGGGATGTGGCAAACGCGGAGTACCCCAGAACCGTACGGCATGTCCCCAGGGCCGCGATGATGTGTAGACGGCGCAACATCGCGGCCCTGCCTATCTCTTCCCCTTGAGCCAGCCATGTCCTAAACACCCCCGGACCGAATGCGGGGGACAATCGCGGACATGCAGGAACCGGCCATCACGCCCGAACTCGTCGCGGCCCACGGGCTGAAACCGGACGAGTACGACCGCATCCTCGAGATCATCGGCCGCGAGCCGACATTCACCGAGCTCGGCATCTTCTCGGCGATGTGGAACGAGCATTGTTCCTACAAGTCGTCGAAGAAATGGCTCCGCACCCTGCCGACCGAAGGCCCGCAGGTCATCTGCGGCCCCGGCGAGAATGCGGGCGTCGTCGATATCGGCGACGGACAGGCCGTGGTCTTCAAGATGGAGAGCCACAACCACCCCTCCTACATCGAACCCTACCAGGGCGCGGCGACCGGCGTCGGAGGCATCCTGCGCGACGTCTTCACCATGGGCGCCCGGCCCGTCGCGGCGATGAACGCGCTCAGCTTCGGCGAGGTCGGCCATCCCAAGACCCGGAGCCTCGTGCATGGCGTGGTCGAAGGGATCGGCGGCTACGGCAACTGCTTCGGCGTGCCGACCGTTGCCGGCGAGATCCGCTTCCACCCGGCCTATAACGGCAACTGTCTGGTGAACGCCTTCGCCGCCGGTATCGCGGATGCCGACGCGATCTTCTATTCCGCCGCGTCGGGCGTGGGGATGCCGGTCGTCTATCTCGGCGCGAAGACGGGCCGCGACGGCGTCGGCGGGGCGACCATGGCCTCGGCCGAGTTCGACGAGACAATCGAAGAGAAGCGCCCGACCGTGCAGGTCGGCGACCCGTTCACCGAAAAGCGCCTGCTCGAAGCCTGCCTCGAACTGATGGCGAGCGGAGCGGTCATCTCGATCCAGGACATGGGCGCGGCGGGTCTCACCTGCTCGGCCGTGGAGATGGGCGACAAGGGCAATCTCGGCATCCGGCTCGAACTCGACCGCGTCCCGGTGCGCGAGGCGGCGATGACGGCCTACGAGATGATGTTGTCCGAAAGCCAGGAGCGGATGCTGATGGTCCTCCGCCCCGAGAAGGAGGCCGAGGCCAAGGCGATCTTCGACAAGTGGGACCTGGACTTCGCGATCGTGGGCGAAACCATCGCCGAGGACCGCTTCCTGATCCTGCATCACAACGAGACCAAGGCCGACCTGCCGCTGTCGAAGCTGGCGTCCAGCGCACCGGAATACGACCGGCCATGGACGGCGACCGAACCGGTGGCGGAGATGGAGCCGGTGCCGGGGATTGACCCGATCGACGGGCTGAAGGCGCTCCTCGCCTCGCCGAACTACGCCGCGAAGAACTGGGTGACGGACCAGTATGACAGCATGGTCATGGCCGACACGCTGCGCGGCCCCGGGCTCGGTGCGGGCGTGGTGCGTGTCCACGGCACGGACAAGTCGCTCGCCTTCACCTCGGACGTCACGCCCCGCTACGTGAAGGCGAACCCGCTCGAGGGCGGCAGGCAGGCCGTGGCCGAGGCGTGGCGGAACCTCGTCGCGACGGGCGCCCTGCCCCTGGCCGCGACCGACAACCTCAACTTCGGCAACCCCGAGAAGCCCGAGATCATGGGCCAGTTCGTCGGAGCGATCAAAGGCATCGGCGAGGCCTGCCGCGCCCTCGACATGCCGATCGTGTCGGGCAACGTCTCGCTCTACAACGAGACTGACGGCCAGGCGATCCTGCCCACGCCCACCATCGGCGCGGTCGGCCTGATCGAAAGCCCAGAGAAGATGATCGGCGGCACGGCGCAATCCGGCATGATGCTGCTCCTCGTCGGCGAGACGCAGGGCCATCTCGGCTGCTCGGCACTTCTCTGGGAGGTGTTCGGCCGCAGCGATGGCGACGCGCCGCCGGTGGATCTCGAGGCCGAGAAGCGGAACGGCACGTTCATCCGCGACAACGCGCAATACATCGCCGCCTGTTCGGACATCTCCGACGGCGGCCTCGCGCTCGCGGCCTTCGAGATGGCGGCTGCGGCCGGCGTCGGCCTCCGGGTCGAAAACGACGACAGCGCCTTCCTCTTCGGCGAGGACCAGGCCCGCTACATCGTCGCCTGCGGCTACGACGCGGCCGAATGGCTGATGATCGAGGCCGGCAAGGCCTCCGTTCCGGTCGCGACCGTCGGGCAGTTCGGCGGCGATACGTTGCGGTTCGGCCGGTCCGAAGCGCCGCTCGGCGAGCTCGTGGACCTCTGGCGCGGCACCTTTGCCGGGACGTTCGGCTAGGGCACGAGATCGCGCGGAATGCTGCGCGGGTCGTAGCTGCGACCCGCCATCGCCTGACCGGCCCCGGCGGCGAGGCACAGCCCCAGAAGCGCGAACAGGATCAGGCCGGGCCGCACCAGCGCATGGGCGTCCTCGCGCATCGCGCCCCAGAGCCAGATCAGCAAGGCAAGATCGATCACGGCGATGATCGCGAAGGTCGTCCAGCCCCGGGCGGGCGAGCCACCCTTGAGACCGCGCCGGAACTCGATCCGCCCGTCGCGGGGCACGGCCGCGTGAAGCGCATCCAGGAAGGCGCGGTAGGTCCGCGCCTGACCGGCATCCGGCCCGCCCATCCGGGCACCGCCGGTCACGATCAGCGGCGGGCCGTCGAGAAAGGTCAGCTCGGCCCGGCCGACCCGCGCGGTGTATTCCGGTTTCTCGGTCCATAGCCGGATGCCCCGCAGCGTCGACAGGGACACCGGTCCGGACCCCCAGTCGAGCGCCGGCGCATCCGTCAGTGTCAGCACCATCGGCTGCAGCAGCAGCGTACCGGCCGGCCGCGCGTTGAGCTCGAATTGCCTGTCGGCCATGGCGGGGCACCTCCGGTGTGCTGGATGGCCGAGGATACCGCGCCACGCCCGCCCGGCAAGCCTCATGCCCCCGGCCGCCCCTTGCGAGGCCGCCGCGCCACCGCTACATCTTCGGTACCAGACAGAAGCGCGCCGAGACCCCGCCGATGCCGATGCAAGCCCATGAAATCGAAGCCCTGATCCGGGAGAGCTTTCCGGACGCGAAGATCGTGGTCGAGGGCGACGACGGCGTGCACATGGCCGCGATGGTGATCGACGAAAGCTTCCGCGGCATGAACAGGGTCCAGCAGCAGCGCGCGGTCTACGCCGCGCTGAAGGGCAAGATGGACGGGCCGTCGGGCGAGTTGCATGCGCTGGCGCTGACGACGAAGGCGCCGGGATGAGTGTCACGGGGCTCTTGCTTGCGGGTGCGGCCGTTCCGATCGTCCTGGCCTTCGCCGTGCAATTTCTGCCGGATGCGCGGCGGCGCCACAGCGAAGACACATCCCGCCGTGGGACGCCACCTGGCCACGGAGACCAGCTCGTCCACACGTCCGCCCTGCCCGGCCTCGCCGACGCCATGGGAAGCCACTCACACACGTGGCGCGTCACCAGAGACCCACAGATTTACGCGAAGGGCTTCGTGCCCTCGAACCGGAGAGACGAGAAATGACCGCTCAGGAAACGATCAAGTCGACCGTGGACGGAAACGACGTGGTGCTGTTCATGAAGGGCACCAAGACCATGCCGCAATGCGGCTTCTCCTCGCGCGTGGCCGGCGTCCTGAACTACATGGGCGTCGAGTATGCCGACGTAAACGTTCTGGCCGACGACGCGATCCGGCAGGGGATCAAGGAATTCTCCGACTGGCCGACGATCCCGCAGCTCTACGTGAAGGGCGAATTCGTCGGCGGCTGCGACATCATCACCGAGATGACGCTGTCGGGCGAGCTCGACCAGCTTTTCGACGCCAAGGGCGTGTCCTACGACAAGGACGCCGCCGAGAAAATCCGCGAAGCGAACGGCTGAGGCCCACGGGGGCTCTGCCCCCGCACCCCCGGAGGTATTTCGGAAGCAAAGAGGGGTTGGAGCGACGCGCTTCAGCCCTTTTTCGTGGCGCCCTTCTTCACGTGCTTGGTCAGCCGGGAGGGCGTGGACTTCTTGCGGTCCTTGTAGGGGTTCTTGTCGGCCTGGCTGCGCATCCAGAGCCGGATGGGCGTGCCCGGCATGTCGAAATCGTCGCGCAGCCCGTTGACCAGGTAGCGTGAATAGCTCTCGGGCAGCTTGTCGGGATGCGAGCACATCACGACGAAGCCCGGCGGACGTGTCTTGGCCTGGGTCGCGTAGCGCAAGCGGATGCGGCGGCCGGCCGGCGCCGGCGGCGGATGCGCCTCGGTCATCGCCTGAAGCCACTGGTTCAGCTTCGCCGTCGGCACGCGGCGGTTCCAGACCTCGTGCGCCTTCAGGATGGCGGCATGGAGCCGGTCTAGCCCCCGGCCCGTCTTGGCCGACAGGGTGACGAGCGGCGCGCCGCGAAGCTGCGGCAGGAGCCGGTCGAAGGCCTCCTTGAGCTCGGCGAGCTTCTCCTGCCGGTGTTCCTCGAGGTCCCACTTGTTTACCGCGACCACGACCGCCCGGCCCTCGCGCTCGGCCAGGTCGGCGATGCGCAGGTCCTGGCTTTCGAACGGGATCGCGGCGTCGAGCAGGACGACCACGATCTCGGCGAACTTCACAGCGCGCAGGCCGTCGGAGACCGAGAGCTTCTCCAGCTTCTCCTGCACCTTGGCCTTCTTGCGCATTCCCGCCGTGTCGAAGATCCGCATCGGCACGCCGTCCCAGGTGACCGGCACGGCAATGGCATCGCGGGTGATGCCGGCTTCGGGGCCGGTCAGCAGGCGGTCGTCCCCGAGGATCTTGTTGATCAGCGTCGACTTGCCGGCATTCGGCCGCCCGATGACGGCGATCTGGAGCGGCTTCGACGGGGTAATCTCGCGGACCTCGTCCAAGTCGCCATCGACGACATCAACCTCGGTCTCGGCCTCCTCCGCCGGTTCGGCGGCCTCGATCATCGGCTGGAGTGCGCCGGCGAGTTCGCCCATGCCCTCGCCATGCTCGGCGGACAGTGCGATCGGCTCGCCCAGGCCGAGCGCGAAGGCCTCGAGCACACCCGCCTCGCCCTGCCGCCCCTCGGCCTTGTTCACGCCGAGGATCACCGGCTTGCCGCGGCGGCGCAGGATCTCGGCGACGGTCTCGTCGACCGGCGTGATCCCGGCGCGTCCGTCGATCAGAAACAGGCAAGCATCGGCCATGTCGACCGCCCGCTCGGTCAGCCGCCGCATCCGGCCCTGAAGCGAGTCGTCGGTCGCGTCTTCCAGCCCCGCCGTGTCGATGACGGTGAAGGACAGCGGCCCGAGCCGAGCCGCGCCTTCGCGCAGGTCGCGCGTCACGCCGGGCTGGTCGTCGACGAGCGCCAGCCGCCGGCCAACGAGTCGGTTGAACAGCGTGGACTTGCCGACATTGGGCCGTCCGACGATGGCGAGCGTGAAGGACATGTTGGCGCGCGGGCCCCGGGATTGCGAAAGCCGCCTCCTACCGCAGCGGGGCGGCGCTGCCAAGCGGGATCAGAGCGCCCCGCCGGTCACCGCGCGGTACCATGCCCGGATCGCCGCCCGGTCGGCATCGTCGAGCCCGGTCACGTTGCCCGGCGGCATGGCGCGGGTCACACCCGCCTGCAGGTAGATGGCGCGGGCGTGGGAGGCGATCTCCGCCTCGCTGTCGAGCAGCACGCCCCGCGGCGCGGTCACGAGGCCGGGCCAGCCGATATATTGTCCGTGACACATCGAACAGCGGCCGAGGACGATGCTGGCGACTTCCTCGAAATCCTCGTGCGCGGCGAAGCGTTCGGCCGCGGGCGTCATCAGGGCCGCCTCGTCCTCTTCGCCCGGCAGCGACAGCGACGACAGCCAGATGATGGCGACGAAGATCGCGCCGGTCGCGGCCCAGGTCCACCACAGCATCCCGCCCTTGGAATGCATCGTGTTGAAGAAATGCCGGATCGTGACACCCATGAGGAACACGAACGCCGCGATCAGCCAGTTCCAGTGGCTCGCGAAGGCCAGCGGGTAGTGGTTCGACAGCATCAGGAAGATGACGGGCAGGGTCAGGTAATTGTTATGTGTCGACCGCAGCTTGGCGATCTTGCCGTATTTCGCGTCCGGCTTGCGGCCCGCCTTGAGGTCGGCGACCACGATCTTCTGGTTCGGAATGATGATGAGAAACACGTTCGCCGACATGATCGTCGCCGTGAACGCGCCGAGATGAAGCAGCGCCGCGCGGCCCGAGAAGACCTGGGTATAGCCCCAGGACATCGCCACCAGGACGGCGAAGAGGAGGAGCATCAGCACGGTCGGCGTCTCGCCGAGCGGCGACTTGCACAGCGCATCGTAGACGATCCAGCCGACCGCCAGCGAGCCGGCCGAGATCAGGACGGCCTGCCAGACGGCCAGATCGAGAACGCGCGGATCGATCAGGTAAAGCTCCGCCCCGAGCCAGTAGACGAGGATCAGCGTGACGAAGCCGGTCAGCCAGGTGGCGTAGCTTTCCCATTTGAACCAGGTCAGGTGCTCGGGCATCGCCTTGGGCGCGACGAGGTATTTCTGGATGTGGTAGAATCCGCCGCCATGGACCTGCCATTCCTCTCCATCGGCGGGGCCCGGGATGTTCCGGTTCAGGCCGAGGTCCAGCGCGATGAAATAGAACGACGACCCGATCCACGCGATCGCGGTGATGACATGCGTCCAGCGCGCCGCGAATTCGAGCCAGTGGAGGAGGATCGCCCCGTCGAGTGCCGCCCCTTCCATTCAACTCCCCCGGTAGGTCGAATACCCGTACGGGCTCAGCAGAAGCGGCACGTGGTAGTGCAGGTCCTCGGCCATACCGAAGCGGATCGGCACCCAGTCGAGGAATTGCGGCTGCGGGCCGGCCTGCCCGCTTTCCCGAAGGTAGTCACCGGCGAAGAAGACAAGTTCGTAGGTGCCGGTCTCGAACTGGTCCTCCGGCAGGATCGGGCCGTCGGTCCGGCCGTCGGCGTTGGTCAGCGCCTCGGTCACCTTGGTGGCGCCGCCATTGAGCCGGTAAAGCGCGATCGCCATCCCGGCGGCCGGGCAGCCGCGGGCGGTATCGAGCACGTGGGTGGTGAGAAATCCCATGGCTGTCTCCCGTTAGCCCCCGCGCCATTTCGACCGAACCGGGGGCGCGATGCAAGCCGCGCCCTTGCCCTGACCGGCGCTTCGGCCCTAATGGAGGGAGATCTGCATGAATTGAGGGCAATGGTGAGCGCCGATCCGACCCGGTATCCCCGCGACATGGCCGGCTATGGGCCGGACACGCCCGATCCGCGCTGGCCCGGGGGCGCGAAGATCGCCGTTCAGATCGTCCTGAACTACGAAGAAGGCGGCGAGAACAACGTCCTTCACGGCGACGCGGCGTCCGAAGCCTTCCTGTCCGAGATCGTCGGCGCGCAGCCCTGGCCCGGGCAGCGCCACTGGAACATGGAATCGATCTACGAATACGGCGCGCGGGCCGGGTTCTGGCGGCTGCATCGCCTGTTCACCGAACGGCACGTGCCGGTCACCGTTTATGGCGTGGCGACGGCTCTGGCCCGGTCCCCGGAGCAGGTCGCGGCGATGAAATCTGCCGACTGGGAGATCGCGTCGCACGGGCTGAAATGGATCGAATACAAGGACTTCGCGCCCGAAGATGAAGCGGAGCACATGGCGCAGGCGATCGAGCTGCACCGCGAGGTGACGGGCGAGGCGCCGCGCGGCTGGTATACCGGGCGCTGTTCGGACAACACCGTGCGGCTTGCGGCCGAGACCGGGCAATTCGCCTATGTCGCCGACGCCTATGCCGACGACCTGCCCTACTGGACCCGTCATGGCGGGCACGACCAGCTGATCGTCCCCTACACGCTCGACTGCAACGACATGCGCTTCGCCACGCCGCAGGGCTTCAACTCGGGCGACCAGTTCGAGGCCTATCTGCGCGACACGTTCGACGCGCTCTATGCCGAGGGCATGACGGGCGCGCCGAAGATGATGTCGGTCGGGCTGCATTGCCGTCTCGTGGGGCGGCCGGGCCGGATCATGGCGTTGCGGCGCTTCCTCGACCACGTCGCCGCGCATGACGGCGTCTGGCTCGCGCGGCGCATCGACATCGCCGAGCACTGGGCGCGGGAGCATCCGCCGCAGCCGGCAGCACAGCCGCATCTGATGACAAAGGACGAATTCGTAACGGCTTACGGCTCGATCTTCGAACACTCGCCCTGGGTGGCCGAGCGCACGTGGAAGCTGGAACTGGGTCCCGCGCATGACCGGGCCGAGGGGCTCTGGAACGCGATGGCCCGCGTCTTCCGCGCCGCCTCGGACAAGGAGCGGATGGCCGTCCTGACCGCGCATCCCGATCTCGCGGGGAAACTGGCCTCCGCAAAGCGCCTGACCGCCGACAGCGCCGCCGAACAGGCCTCGGCCGGGCTGGACGCGCTGACCGACACGGAATTCGCTTCGTTCACCCGGCTGAACGCGGCCTATACCGAGAAGCACGGCTTTCCGTTCATCATCGCCGTTCGCGACCACACACGCACCACGATCCTGACCGCCTTCGAACGCCGGCTCCGGAACGACACCGCGACCGAGTTCGAGGAGGCCTGCACCCAGGTCGAAAGGATCGCGTGGCACAGGCTGAAGGCGATGCTGCCATGATCCCGGATGCGCCCCGCGCCCCCTACGCCTTCCCGCCCGGCGGGATCCCCGAGCCGCAGGAGAACCCCGAGGGCCCGGCCATCTTCACCGAGGCCTATGCGTTCATCCCGGCCCGCGTGCAGCGCGATATCGTCACGAGCCTGCTGCCGGGCTGGCAGGGCCACCGGGCCTGGATCCTTGCCCGGCCGCTGTCGGGCTTCGCCGAGACGTTTGCGCAATATGCCGTCGAGCTTTATCCCGGCGGCGGCAGCGCCGAGCCCGAGCCCGATCCGGACGCCCAGGCCGTGATCTTCGTCGCCGACGGCAGCCTTCAGCTGACCCTTGGCGCAGAACGGCACATGCTGGAGCCCGGCAGCTTCGTCTTCATCCCCGCCGGCGCGCCGTGGACGCTCTGGAATACCGGCGATGCGACGGCGCAGTTCCACTGGATCCGCAAGCGCTTCGCCCCGGTCCGCAGCCTCGCCCTGCCCGACCCGATCGTGACGCACGAGGCGAAGGTGGCCGCCGCGCCGATGCCCAATGCCGGGGACAGCTGGACGACGCAGCGGTTCATCGACCCGCTCGACCTGCGTTACGACTTCCACGTGAACATCGTGAATTTCCAGCCGGGCGGCCGTATCCCCTTCGCCGAGACGCACGTGATGGAGCATGGGCTCTACGTCCTGCAGGGCACGGCGCGTTACCTGCTGAACCGCGACTGGGTCGAGGTCGGGCCGGGCGACTTCATGTGGCTCCGCGCCTTCTGCCCGCAGGCCTGCATCGCCACCGGCGACGAGCCGTTCCGCTACCTGCTCTACAAGGACGTCAACCGCCATCCCGGCCTGACGCCGCTCAAGTGATCCAGGCGAAGCCGCTGACGGCGGCGGATTTCGCACCGTTCGGCGACGTGCTCGACGCGAGCGGCGGACCGGATCGGATGATCAACGAAGGCCTCTGCGGCCGCTTCCACGACCGTGCGCGGCTCGATTTCGGTCCGGACGGGCGCGCCTGCCTCAGCATCTTCGACGCGGTGCCGCGCGATCTGCCCTATGAACTCACGCTGCTCGAACGCCACCCGCTCGGGTCGCAGGCGTTCCTGCCGATGACCGAGCATTCGTTTCTCGTCATCGTCGCGCCCGACGCCGGCGGCGTGCCGGGCGATCCGCTCGCCTTCCTGACCGCGCCGCGCCAGGGCATCAACTTCCTCCGCAACACATGGCACGGCGTGCTCACGCCGCTTCACGCGCCGGGCCTTTTCGCCGTGGTCGATCGCGAGGGGCCGGGCGTCAATGTCGAGGAATATCGCCTGCGCGTGCCCGTGACCGTCACGGCCTGAGCTGCCCGCGTCACATGCCGGGGCGCGATATCCGGTAGAGCGTGCCGTTGCCCACCGACAGGAACCAGACCGAGCCGTCCGGCGCCACCCGCACGTCGCGCACCCGCTGCGTCTCGGGCGTCTGAATCCGCTCGACCTCCGCGAAGCCGCTGTCCGGATCCACGCGCGAGATCAGGTCGAAGGCCAGCGCGCCGACGAGTAAATCGCCCTGCCATTCGGGGAACATGTCGCCGTCATAGATCGCGAGGCCCGAAGGCGCGATGGACGGGTCCCAGAAGTGCAGCGGCTGTTCCAGTCCCTGCCCTTCGGTTCCGATGCCGATCTGACCGCCGGCATATTCCTCGCCATAGGCGATGATCGGCCAGCCATAGTTCAGCCCCGGCTCGATCCGGTTGATCTCGTCCCCGCCGCGCGCACCGTGTTCCACGACAAAGAGCTGGCCGACGGCATCGAGCGCCGCGCCCTGCGGGTTGCGGTGGCCGTAGGACCAGATCGCGGGGTCGGCATCACCCGCGCCGATGAACGGATTGCCCTCGGGGATCGTGCCGTCGCGGTTCAGCCGGATGACCGAGCCGTTCTCGCGGCGCAGGTCCTGCGCCGCGTCCCGGTCGCCGCGCTCGCCCACGGTGACGAAGAGATGCCCCTCGGGCCCCTCGACGACCCGGCTGCCGAAATGGCGCCCGCCGCTCGAGCCCGGGTTCATCTGCCAGAGCGTCTCGACATCGGTCAGTTCGGTCCCGTCCAGCACTCCACGCGCCAGCGCCGTCCCCGCCCCGCGACCGCCCTGCGGCGCGGCATATGTCAGGAAGATCTCGCCGGTCTCGGCGAAGTCGCGTGGGACCATGACGTCGAGCAGACCGCCCTGCCCTTCGACCTGCACCGCCGGCAGCCCGCTTACGAAACCCTGCGACCCGTCCGGGAAGGACCGCAGCATCCCACCGTCGCGCAGCGTGACGAGGAACCCGCCATCCGGCAGGAAGCCGACCGCCCAGGGCTCGGCCAGACCCTGCAGAACCGGCGTGATCTCGACAGGACCGGTCACGGTGTTCCGGGTCTCCGCCGCGGCCACCCCGGAGAGGAGCGCGAAAAGGAAGGCGATCGGGGCCAGGCGTGTCATGTCTTTCTCCCGCAATTCGTCCCTGGAAAGGTATGCACCCGCGCAGCCGTGGCAACCTGTGGCAGGCCGTGTTCGCGCGATCGTCACCGCGCCGGGATGCCGAACCGCGATTGCGGGACGGCGACCACGGAAGAACACTCTTTCCAACGGAAAACGCCCGGATTACGGTCCTTCGTCATGGAACGAAGTGTCCAGCTTCACAGGGAGACAACAATGAAAAAGCTACTTCTGGCATCGGCCGCGATGTCGCTCGTATCGGGCGCCGCCTTCGCCGACGCTCATGGCGTCGTCACGCTCGGCGTGCTCCTGGGCTTCACCGGCCCGGCGGAATCGCTCGCCCCCGGCATGGCCAACGGCGCCGAACTCGCCATGGCGCAGGTCAGCGAAAGCGGCATGCTGCTCGACGGGATGACCGTGACCTCGGTCCGCGGCGACTCGACCTGCATCGACGCCGCCTCCGCGACCGCGGCGGCCGAACGCATGATCACCGCCGACAACGTCAACGGCATCGTCGGCGCGCTCTGCTCGGGTGCGACCATCGCGGCGCTGACCAACGTCGCCGTGCCGAACGGCATGGTGATGATCTCGCCGTCGGCGACCTCGCCCGCGCTCTCGACCATCGAGGATAACGGCCTGTTCTTCCGCACTGCCCCGTCGGATGCGCGGCAGGGCGTCGTCATGGCCGAGAACATCATGGATCGCGGCTTCGACACCGTCGCCGTGACCTACACCAACAACGACTACGGGCAGGGCCTCGCCGACAGCTTCGCCGCTGCCTTCGAGGAAATGGGCGGCACCGTCACGCTGGTGGCCGCGCACGAGGACGGCCGTGCCGACTACTCGTCGGAAGTCGCCGCGCTCGCCTCGGCCGGCGGTGACGTGCTCGTCGTCGCGGGTTATATCGACCAGGGCGGCCCCGGCATCATCCAGGCCGCGCTCGACACCGGTGCGTTCGACACCTTCGTCCTGCCCGACGGCATGGTCGGTGACGCGATCGTCGAGCGCTTCGGCGACCAGATCGACGGCTCGTTCGGCCAGTTCCCGGGCACCGACAGCGAAGGCGCGTCGATCTATTTCGGCCTCGCCGATGCGGCGGGCTTCGACGGGACCGAGCCGTTCTCGGCCGAGGGCTACGATGCCGCGGCGCTGATCCTGCTGGCCATGCAGGCTTCCGGCTCGACCGATCCGCAGGTCTACAAGGACTTCGTCATGGACGTCGCGAACGCCCCGGGCGAAGAGATCCTGCCGGGCGACCTGCCCCGCGCGCTCGAGCTTCTCGCCGCCGGTGAGGACATCGACTACATCGGCGCGACCGCGGTCGAGCTGATCGGTGCGGGCGAAAGCGCCGGCAACTACCGCGAGATCGAAGTCCAGGGCGGCGCGATCGAAACGGTCGGCTACCGCTGAGAGCCTTCAGACGACAGACAACAGCCCGGACCCGGTCCGGGCTGTTGCGCTACGGGGACGCGCCATGATCCGGGTCGAGAACCTGCACAAGCATTTCGGCGGCTTTCACGCCGTGGACGGGGCGTCGCTGACGATCGAGACCGGCTCGATCACCGGACTCGTCGGCCCGAACGGCGCCGGCAAGACGACGCTGTTCAACGTGATCGCGGGCGTGCTGCCGCCGACCTCGGGCCGCGTCATCATGGATGGCGAGGACATCACCGGGCTGCCCCCGCACGAGCTGTTCCACAAGGGCCTGTTGCGCACCTTCCAGATCGCGCACGAATTCAGCTCGATGTCCTGCCGCGAGAACCTGATGATGGTGCCGCCCGCCCAGTCGGGCGAGACGATCTGGAACACCTGGTTCGGCCGCAAGCGCATCGCCGACGAGGAACGCGCGCTTCGCGCCAAGGCCGACGAGGTGCTGGAGTTCCTGACCATCGAACATCTCGCCGACCACCCGGCCGGTGCGGTCTCGGGCGGTCAGAAGAAGCTCCTGGAGCTTGGCCGCACGATGATGGTCGACGCCAAGGTCGTCTTCCTCGACGAGGTCGGCGCGGGCGTGAACCGGACGCTCCTGAACACGATCGGCGACGCCATCGTCCGCCTGAACAAGGAACGCGGCTACACCTTCTGCATGATCGAGCACGATATGGATTTCATCGGCCGCCTCTGCGACCCGGTCATCGTCATGGCCGAAGGGCACGTTCTGGCCGAAGGCACGATCGACGAGATCAAGGCCAACGAGCAGGTTATCGAGGCCTATCTCGGCACCGGGCTGAAGAACAAGGAGGTGGCGGGCGCGTGACTTCCGACCCCTACCAGACCAAGCGCGGCGAACGGGACCGCTCGATCACCCGGGAACCGCCCCACCGCATCGGCGATCCGGTCGGGACGCATGGCCCCACCTCGCGGCCTGAGGGCGAGCATCCGTTCCTGATCGGCGAAGCGATGACCGGCGGCTACGGCATGGGCGCCGACATCCTGCACGACTGCACCATCGCGGTCGAGCCGGGCGAGATCGCGGTCATCGTCGGCCCGAACGGCGCCGGCAAGTCGACGGCGATGAAGGCCGTCTTCGGGATGCTGAACCTGCGCAAGGGCCGCGTTCTGCTGGATGGCGAGGACATCACCCATCTCAGCCCGCAGGACCGCGTGGCGAAGGGCATGGGCTTCGTGCCGCAGACCTCGAACATCTTCACCTCGATGACGGTCGAGGAGAACCTCGAGATGGGCGCCTTCATCCGCGAGGACGACTTTCGCCCGACGATGGAGCAGGTCTACGACCTGTTCCCGATCCTGAAGGAAAAGCGCCGTCAGCCCGCGGGCGAGCTCTCGGGCGGCCAGCGCCAGCAGGTCGCAGTGGGCCGCGCGCTGATGACCAAACCGAAGGTCCTGATGCTCGACGAGCCGACGGCCGGCGTCTCGCCCATCGTGATGGACGAGCTGTTCGACCGGATCATCGAGGTCAGCCGCACCGGAATCCCGATCCTGATGGTCGAACAGAACGCGCGCCAGGCGCTCGCCATCGCCGACAAGGGCTACGTACTGGTGCAGGGCCGGAACGGCTATACCGGGACGGGGCGCGAGCTGCTCGAGGACCCCGAGGTGCGGCGGAGCTTTCTGGGGGGATGAAGGGGGCGGGCGTGATACTCGCGGCGGTCCTGCTGGTCCCGGTCCGTCCCGCGGCTTCCCTGCCCCAACCCGGCCTCTCCGACGGCGACCAGGGCTGGCGCTTCGCCTCCTGCGCGATGGAATCCGTCTGCCAGGGCGGCGAATGCCGGCCGCTGCCGATCCCGGGGCAGACCTATCTCTGGCGTGACGCAGACGGCGTCCGGATCGGCACGAGCGAATCCGCCGCCGTCGACATCGCCGCCTACAACTCGGCCGATGACGCCCGCTCGGACCTGGCCGAGGGCGTCGACTGGCCCTCTCCCGAGGTTCTCGTGACGCCGCCCGAAGAGGAAGGCCCGGGCTGGATGCGCGTCGTGCTCTACCGCCTGATCGGCGACCGCCTGTCGCCCCGGACCTTCCGCCTGAGCTGCGAGACGGCCGACGAGGCGCCGCAATGATCCGCGCGGCTCTCCTGCCCGTCCTCATGGCCCAACCGGTGGCGGCCGAGCCCTGGGACTGCGCGTTCACCGTCGCCTGCCCGGTCGGCGGCGACTGCACCGAGACCGACTACGCCGCCCAGATCCAGCCCGCCGACAACGAAGGCCGGCTGTTTCTCTGGACCGCGACCGACACGATTCCGGCCGACCGGCTGACCCCGCGCGGGGTGGTGCCGGCCGCCTATTCCGGCCCCGGCTTCATCGTCACGATCGAGGCCGACACCACCGCCGCCCTGACCGAGGGCGAGCCGCCCGTCACCTATTACGGCACCTGCGAGGCCCGATGATCCGGCACGCCACAGCGAAAGAGCCCGCCTGATGGACTTCCTCAACGCCTTCGTCGCGCTCGCGAATTTCGTCATCATCCCGGCCACGGCCTACGGCGCACAGCTCGCGCTTGGCGCGCTCGGGGTGACGCTGATCTACGGCATCCTGCGGTTCTCGAACTTCGCCCATGGCGACACGATGGCCTTCGGCGCGATGATCACCATCCTCGTCACCTGGGGCCTGCAGGGGATGGGCGTCTCGCTCGGGCCGTTCCCGACCGCGCTGCTCGCCCTGCCCGTCGGCATCGCGGCGACGGCGGCCTACGTGCTGGCGACCGACCGGCTGGTCTATCGATTCTATCGCCGCCAGAAGGCCAAGCCGATCATCTTCCTGATCGCTTCTATGGGTGTGATGTTCATCACCAACGGCGTGGTGCGTTTCATAATCGGCGTTGACGACCAGCGCTTCGCCGATGGCGAGCGGTTCATCATCTCGGCCGGCACCTTCCGCGACCTGACCGGGCTCGAGGAGGGCCTCGCCTTCCGCGCGACCCAGGGGCTGACCATCGTCGCGGCGATCATCGCGGTGGCGCTGCTGTTCTGGTTCCTCAACCGCACCCGCACCGGAAAGTCGATGCGCGCCTTCTCCGACAACGAGGACCTGGCGCTGCTGTCCGGCATCAACCCCGAACGCGTCGTCGTCATCACCTGGCTGATCGTCGCCGCGCTCGCCACGCTCGCCGGCGTGCTCTACGGGCTCGACAAGTCGTTCAAGCCCTTCACCTACTTCCAGCTTCTCCTGCCGATCTTCGCCTCGGCCATCGTCGGCGGACTCGGCAACCCGCTCGGCGCGATCCTCGGCGGCTTCCTGATCGCCTTCTCCGAGGTCGGCGTGACCTACGCCTTCCGCAAGGTCGCGACCTATCTCGGCCCCGAGGGGTGGGAGCCGTCGGGCCTGCTCCAGCTCCTGTCGACCGATTACAAGTTCGCCGTCTCCTTCGGCATCCTGCTCATCGTCCTGCTGTTCCGACCGACCGGCATCATGAAGGGGAAGGCGCTATGATCTCCCGCGGACCGATCTTCTTCGCGCTCGTCGCGCTCCTGTTCATCGGCACGGGGGTGCTGCAATCCTGGGATCTCGCGCTCCGGCTTCTGAACATGGGCATGATCTCGGGCATCATGGCGCTCGGCGTGAACATGCAATGGGGCTATGCCGGACTGTTCAATGTCGGCGTCATGGGCTTCGTCGCGCTCGGCGGGCTGGCCGCGGTCCTCGTCTCGATGCCGCCGGTCCCCGAAGCCTGGGCGGCCGGCGGACCGCGCATCCTGTTCGGCCTCCTGATCGGCGCGGCCACGATCGCGGCGGCCATCGCGCTCTGGACCGTCCTGCCGCGCTCGCGGCTCCGGGGGCTCGCCATCGTGGTCGTGCTGGTCGGCGGCTATGCGATCTACCGCGTCGTGATCCTGCCGGCCGTGGCCTCGGTCGAGTCGGTGAACCCCTCGGTCTCCGGCTATCTCGGCGGCCTCGGCCTGCCCATCCTGCTGGCCTGGCCGGTCGGCGGCGCGCTCGCCGCCGGCGCGGCCTGGATCATCGGCAAGACCGCGCTCGGCCTGCGCTCGGATTATCTCGCCATCGCCACGCTCGGCATCTCCGAGATCGTGATCGCCATCCTGAAGAACGAGGACTGGATGTCGCGCGGCGTGAAGAACGTCACCGGCCTGCCGCGCCCGGTGCCCTACGAGATCGACCTGCAGAATGCCGACTGGTTCCGCGACCTCGCCGACCGGATCGGCGTCGATGTCGTCACCTTCTCCTCGATCTTCGTGAAGCTCTGCTATTTCGGTCTTTTCGTCGCGGTCACGATCATCCTGATCGCCCTGACGCAGATGGCGCTGAACTCGCCCTGGGGCCGGATGATGCGCGCCATCCGCGACAACGAAACCGCGGCCGAGGCGATGGGCAAGGACGTCACCCGCCGCCACCTGCAGGTCTTCATCCTCGGATCGGCCGTGCTCGGCCTCGCCGGCGCGATGATGACCACGCTCGACGGCCTGCTCTCGCCGACGAACTACGTGCCGCTTCGCTTCACCTTCCTCGTCTGGGTCATGGTGATCGTCGGCGGATCGGGCAACAACTGGGGCGCGATCCTCGGCGGCTTCCTGATCTACTGGTGTTGGGAACAGGTGGCGCCGATCGGCGGCTGGCTGATGGAAAACGTGGTGACCGCCGGCATGGCCGAGGACAGCCCGCTGCGCGCGCATCTGCTCGACTCGGTGGCGCATATGCGGCTGCTGACGATGGGGCTGATCCTGCTGCTCGTCCTGCGGTTCAGTCCGCGCGGCCTTTTGCCCGAACGCTAGGCGCGCCGCCGTCCCCGTCTTTGCTTCCCCAAATACCTCCGGGGGGAGCCGCAGGCGGGGGGCAGCGCCCCCCTACCGTCCCTCGAACACCGCGGGCCGCTTCTCGAGGAAGGCCATCACGCCTTCCTTGAAATCGCGTGTCCGGCCGCATTCGCCCTGCAGACGACCTTCCTCGGCCAACTGCGCCTCAAGCCCGTTGGCGTAGCTTTCGCGGATCGCCGTCTTCACCCGCGCATAGGCCGCCGTGGGCCCCTTCGCGAGATGCTCGGCCCGGCCGCGCCAGTGAGCGGCGAATTCCGCATCCGGCACGGCTTCCCAGATCATGCCCCAGTCGCTGGCCTGTTTGGCGCTTATCTTGTCGGCGAAGAGCGCCGCGCCCATCGCCTTCGCCATGCCCATCGCGCGCGGCAGGACCCAGGTGCCGCCGGCATCGGGGATGAGGCCGATCCGGGTGAAGGCCTGGATGAAGCTCGCGCTGTCGCAGGCGATGACGACATCGGCGGCCAGCGCCAGGTTCGCGCCCGCCCCGGCCGCGGTCCCGTTGACCGCCGCGATGGTCGGGACCGGGCAGTCCACGATCGCCATCAGCATCGGCACGTATTCGTCGCGTAGCGTGCGCTCCAGATTGATGTCGCCGACATTGGCCCGGTCGCCCAGGTCCTGCCCCGAGCAGAAGGCGCGGCCCTCGCCGGTCAGCACGACGACGCGGGCCCGGCCCCCGGCATCGTTCACCGCGTGGGTGATCTCGGCCCGCATCTGGGTGTTGAGCGCGTTCATCACCTCGGGCCGGCGCAGCGTGATGATGGCGACGCCGCCCTCTTCCTCGAGCGTGATCGTTTCGTAGTCCATCCTCGCCTCCGGCCCTTGTGTCCGGGCGGCACGATAGGCGGGCGCGGCCCGTGTTGGAAGCCGAAACGCGGCGTCAGTCGCGCATCAGTTCCTCGAGCCGCGCGGCTTCGGCTGCGCTGAGATCATCGGCGGTCTCGCCCGCCTGCGCCCGGCGCCGGATGAAGGCCACGGCGACACCCGCGCCGACCAGCGCCAGGGCCGGGCCGGCGAGCCAGAGGATCCAGGTCGAGCCGCGCGCGGGCGGGTTGAGCAGGACGTATTCGCCATAGCGGTCGACGATATAGGCGACGACCTCGGCATCGCTGTCGCCCTCCATGATCCGCTCGCGCACCAGCAGCCGCAGGTCGCGGGCGAGCTCGGCGTTCGACTCGTCGATGGATTCGTTGCGGCAGACGAGACAGCGAAGGCCGCCGGAGATGTCGCGCGCCCGCGCCTCGAGCGCCGGATCGTCGAGCATCTCGTCAGGCTGCACGGCGAAGGCCGGCAGCGCGGCCAGAAGAAAGAGCGCGAGCGCGAGCCGCCTCATTCCGCCGGCACCCCGGCTCCGCTCCGGGCCGCGCCGGCCGCGACACGGTAGCGCCGGTCACCGAGCGACAGGAGACCGCCAAGCGCCATGATGATCGCCCCGCCCCAGATCCAGTTGGCGAAGGGCTTGATCCAGACCCGGAGCGTCCAGCCGCCATTGTCCTGCGGATCGCCGATGACGACGTAGAGATCGCGCAGGATGCCGTTCTCGATCGCCGCCTCGGTCGTCGGCATCTGCGCGACCGGGTAGAAGCGCCGTTCGGGATGCAGCACGGCGACCTCGGCGCCGTCGCGGGTCACGTGGACTTCGGCCATGGTCCGCAGGTAGTTCGGTCCTTCGCCGCGTGTGACATCCATCAGCGTGATCTCGTAGGGGCCGACCGTGTAGGGCACGCCCTCCTGCGCGACGCGGATATCCTCGGTCTGATAGGTGGTCAGCGCGGCGATCCCGAACATGGTGATGCCGACGCCGGCATGGGCGACGGACTTGCCCCAGTCGGCGGTGGGCAGCCGGGTCAGCCGGCCGAACCGGGCACCGAGCCCGCCGCGTCCCGTCCGCGCCCAGAGATCGACGGCCGCGCCGGCGACGAGCCAGCCGGCCAGCGCCATCATCACCGGGCCGAGCGCCGATTGTCCGGTGAAGACCGCGTAGGCCAGGATCAGAACCGCCAGCCCGAAGACCGCCGCCGGGACCAGCGCGCGCACCACCCGGCCGAGCTTCGCCCGCTTCCAGGACAGCATCGCACCGAAGGGCAGCGCGATCGCCAGCGCGATGACGAAGGGCGCGAAGGAGGCGTTGAAGAAGGGCGGGCCGACCGACAGCGTGCGATCCCACAGCAGCTCGGCCACCAGCGGCCAGATCGTCCCGACGAAGACGACGAGCGCGGAGACGGCGAGGATCAGGTTGTTGAGCACCAGCCCCGATTCCCGGCTGACCATCCCGAAGACACCCTTGGCCTCGAGCGCATGTGCCCGCAGGGCGTAGAGCGCGAGCGCCCCGCCCATGAAGACCGCGAGAATGGCGAGGATGAAGATGCCGCGCTCGGGGTCATTGGCGAAGGCGTGGACGCTTGTCAGGACGCCGGAGCGGACGATGAACGTGCCGATGAGCGAGAAGCCGAAGGCGAGGATCGCGAGCAGGATCGTCCAGGATTTCAGAGCCTCGCGCTTCTCGACCACGATGGCCGAGTGCAGCAGCGCGGCGGCAATGAGCCACGGCATGAACGAGGCGTTCTCGACCGGGTCCCAGAACCAGAAGCCGCCCCAACCAAGCTCGTAATAGGCCCACCACGAGCCGAGCGCGATACCGATGGTCAGGAAGATCCAGGCGGCCAGCGTCCAGGGCCGGACCCACCGGCCCCAGGCGGCGTCGACGCGGCCCTCGATCAGCGCGGCGACGGCGAAGGAGAAGGCCATGCTGAGGCCGACATAGCCGAGGTAGAGGAACGGCGGGTGGAAGGCGAGGCCCGGATCCTGCAGAAGCGGGTTCAGGTCGCGCCCGTCGAAGGGCACGAAATCGAGCCGCAGGAACGGGTTCGAGGTAAACAGGATGAAGGCGAAAAAGGCCGCGCCGACAGTGGCTTGCACGGCAAGAACACGGGCCTTCAGGCGCGGCGGCAGTCCACCTCCGAACCACGCCGCGGTGGCCCCGAACAGCGTCAGGATCAGGACCCAGAGCAGGAGCGACCCCTCGTGGTTTCCCCAGACGCCGGAGATCTTGTAGAGCAGCGGCTTCAGCGTGTGCGAGTTCTGCACAACCAGCGAGACCGAGAAATCCGAGGTCACGAAGGCGTAGGTGAGCGCCGCGAAACTGATGCAGACAAGGGCGAACTGCGCGCTGGCGGCGGGGACGGCGGCGGCCATCCAGCCGGGCCAGTTCTTCGCCGCGCCGACCATGGGAACGATGGCCTGGAAGATCGCCACCATGAAGGCGAGGATCAGCGCGAAATGTCCGAGTTCTACGATCATGGGGCGCAGTCTATCCCTGTCGACGGCAGCGTCCAGTGCGTCCGATCGCCCCGTCACCTTTCGTTAAGCTATTCAGATATGAATTGCTCAGGCCCGAAAAAGGCCGTCTGCCATTCAAAAATGAATTTCTCAGCCCGCGCGGCTCACCGCCCCCGGAACAGCCCGCCGAGCACCCCGCGGACGACCGCACGGCCGGTCTGGGTGCCGAGCTGCCGGGCGAGGCTTTTCGCGAAGGCCTCGCCGACCGAGTCCGAGCGCGAGGAGCGCTTGCGCGGCGCGTCCGACCGGCTGCTGTCGCGCCCGCCGGAATAGCGGCGCGCGGCCTTGAACTCGCGCTCTTCCTCTTCGGCCTTCTGCGCGGCGGCCTCGGCCTCCTCGGCCTCGCGCGCGGCGTCTTCGGCTTTCTTCGCAAGGATCTCGAAGGCGCTTTCGCGGTCGATCGCGGCCTCGTACTTACCCGCGACGGGCGATCCGGCGATCAGCGCCGCGCGCATCCCCGCCGAGACGGGCCCGAGCTGAGACGAAGGCGGGCGGATCAGTGTGCGCTGCGCGATGCCGGGCACGCCCTTCTCCTCGAGCATCGAGGTCACGGCCTCGCCGGTGCCGACCTCGCGGATCGCGTCCTCGATGTCGAAATCCGGGTTCTCGCGATAGTTCTGCGCCGCCCGCCGCAGCTCCTGCTGATCCTTCGCGGTGAAGGCGCGGAGCGCGTGCTGGACCCGGTTGCCGAGCTGGCCGAGCACGTCGTCGGGCACGTCGGCCGGGTTCTGCGTGACGAAGAAGACGCCGACGCCCTTGGAGCGGATGAGGCGGGCCACCTGCTCCACCTTGTCGACCAGCGCCTTCGGGGCGTCGTCGAACAGCAGGTGGGCCTCGTCGAAGAAGAAGACGAGCTTCGGCTTCTCCGGGTCGCCAACCTCGGGCAGCGTCTCGAACAGTTCCGACAGGAGCCACAGAAGGAAGGTCGCGTAGAGCCGCGGCGCCTGCATAAGCTCGTCCGCGGCGAGGATGTTGATCCGCCCGCGGCCGGCATCGTCGGTCAGCATCAGGTCCGACAGCTCGAGCGCGGGTTCGCCGAACAGACCCGCCCCGCCCTCGTTCTCGAGCACCAGCAGACGGCGCTGGATCGCGCCGACGCTGGCCGGGGCGATGTTGCCGTAGCGCAGCCCCACCGCGTCGCGGTTCTCGCCAAGCCAGACGAGCAGCGATTGCAGGTCCTTGAGATCGAGCAGCGCCATGCCCTCCTCGTCGGCGATGCGGAAGGCGATGTTCAGCACGCCCTCCTGCGCCTCGGACAGCTCCAGAAGCCGCGACAGCAGAAGCGGCCCCATCTCGGTCACCGTGCAGCGGACCGGATGACCCTGACGGCCGTAGATGTCCCAGAACGTCACCGGGAAGTCGGCATAGGCGTAGTCGGTGAAGCCGATCTTCTCGGCCCGGCTGGTGAAGGCGCCGTGCAGCTTGAAGTCGGGCGAGCCGGCCGCGCCGAGACCCGAGAGATCGCCCTTCACGTCGGACAGGACCACCGGCACGCCATGGGCGGAGAATTGCTCGGCCAGGATCTGGAGCGTGACGGTCTTGCCGGTGCCGGTCGCGCCGGCCACGAGCCCGTGCCGGTTGGCATAGCCGAGGCGCATGTATTGCGGCACCGCGTAATCCGCACCGCCGCCGCCGATGAAAACGGCGTCCTCACGCCACGTACCTTCGCTCATGTCCCGTTTCTCCGCCGGCCCAAATGCCCAAATAATGCCACCTAATGAGCATACATTGTTAACTATTCGATGCCATTAAGGTCTCGTACCGTCCGTCCTCCCTTGGGCGGTACATCTTCCTCCCTGTCAACTGGCCGCGCCGCTCTGGCGCGGCTTTTTTCTTGCCCGATCAAGTTGTGGAGAAGTCCTTAACAAGCCTGTTGACGCACGCCTTCCGCTGACATAGCGTCCCGTCAGAACGTCGGCCAGTCCGACAGGGAGAGAAGAAAAAAATCAAGAAAAGGGCCTCGCTCGGGCCCTTTTCTTTTTTGTCCTCAAGGCACCTGGCGGGGGGTGGCGGTTTTGGCGCTGACACCGCCGGGCGCGCGTGTTAGCCACGCGGCACGAGACCGCGGACCTGCGGCCGCACCAAGACCTGAGGACGACAGCAGCATGACTTTCGCGAAATGGCTCGCCCCGGCCACCATGGCCGGACTTATCGCCGCCCTTCCCGCCCTGGCCCAGGAAGACCTGGCCATCGGCGTGCCCGAGGGGACCGGCGCAGCGCCCGGCGCCGATGACGGCAGCTTCGTGGCCGCCACCCATGACGACTGGGAAGTGCGGTGCGTCGACGTGCCGGACATGGAGGCGGACTTCTGCCAGATGTACCAGCTTCTGACCGACAGCAGCGGCAACCCGGTGGCCGAGGTGAACTTCACCGACCTGCCCGATGCCGGAGAGGTCGTGGCCGGCGCCACCATCGTCACCCCGCTCGACACGCTTCTGACGGTGCCGCTGCGCATCCAGATCGGCACGCGCGAGCCCCTGCTCTATCCCTACCGCTTCTGCCAGCCGATCGGCTGCTTCGTGCGGATCGGGCTGACGCAGGACAACCTGGACGCCTATCGCGCCGGGGCCGAGGCCACGGTGACGCTGGTGCCGTTCCAGGCGCCGGACCAGACGGTTGAACTGATGATGTCGCTGGCGGGCTTCACCGCGGCCTTCGACGACGTGGCCGAGCGCACCGCGACGCTTCAGGCCGAGCAGGAAGCCGCAGCGGCCGCCGCCGACGAATAATCAGGCCGCGCGAAGCGCGAGGACGGCGTTCAGCCCGCCGAACGCGAAGGCGTTCGACAGCACCGCCGTAACCTTCGCTTCGCGCGCCTCGTTCGGCACGACGTCGAGCGCACATTCGGGATCGGGTTCCTCGTAGCCGACCGTCGGCGCGATGATCCCGTCCCGCAGAGCCATGATGCAGGCCAGCAGCTCGACCGCGCCGGTGCCGCCGATCAGGTGGCCGTGCATCGATTTCGTCGACGAGATCATCAGCCGGTCTGCATGGGGCCCGAAGGCATCCGCCACGGCAGCGCATTCGACCTTGTCGTTGGCCGCCGTCCCGGTCCCGTGGGCATTGATATAGCCGACCTCGTCCCGGTTCAGCCCGGCATCGGCCAGCGCGCCGCGGATGGCGCGGGCGGCGCCCTGTTTGGACGGCATGACGATATCGGCCGCGTCCGAGGTCATCGCGAAGCCGACGATTTCGGCCAGGATCTCGGCGCCGCGGGCCCTGGCGCGCTCCATTTCCTCGAAGACGAAGACGCCCGCGCCCTCGCCCTGCACCATGCCGTTGCGGGTAGCGCTGAACGGGCGGCAGGCATCCTTGGACATCACGCGCAGCCCTTCCCACGCCTTCACGCCGCCGAAGCACAGCATGGATTCGGACCCGCCGGTGACCATCACGTCGGCAAGGCCGGAGCGGATGAACTGGAAGGCCTGGCCCATCGCGTGATTGGACGAGGCGCAGGCGGTGGCGACCGTGAAGCTTGGCCCGCGCAGGTTCCACTGCATCGAGACATGGGAGGCCGCGGCATTGTTCATCAGCTTCGGCACGATGAAGGGATGGACGCGGTTCTTCCCTTCCTCGTAGACGGCGCGGTAATTCTCGTCCTGCGTGGACAGCCCGCCGCCCGAGGTGCCGAGGATCACGCCCGAGCGGTCAGCGAGCGCGCCCGAGAAGGCCAGACCGGACTGGCCGATCGCCTCCTGCGCGGCGATCAGCGTGAACTGGGTGAACCGGTCATAGAGCGCGATCTGCTGGCGGTTGAACAGCTCTTCGGGGTCGTAGTTCTTGACCTGCCCGCCGATGCGCACGCTCAGCCGGTCGACGTCGCGGATATCGAGCTCGCCGATGCCGCAGCGGCCTTCGCGCATGGCCTCGAGCGTGGCCGGCACGTCGCGGCCGAGCGCGTTGATCGTGCCCATGCCGGTGATGACGACGCGTCTCATGGTTTCTGGTCGGCCACCAGGTCCTCGACCGCGCGGATGATGGCGGCGACGCTGGAAATGTCGAACTCGCTCGCTTCGGGTTCGTTGGCGTTGAACGGAACCTGGATGTCGAAGGCTTCCTCGATGGCGAAGATCGATTCCACGAGCCCGAGGCTGTCGATGCCCAGATCAGCCAGCGTGGCGTCGTCCTTCACGTCGGCGACGTCGATCATGGCCTGTTCCGCCAGGATCTCTCTGACCCGCTCTGCCACGCTTCCGGACATGCCCGCGCCCTTGTCATTCGACTTTGGCCGGCGGTCTAATCGTTCTCGTCCGGCTTGGAAACGGCTTTCTTCAGCGCCTCGACGGTGCGCATCAGCCGCGGCAGGCGGCGGAGCGCCTTGTACATCTCGACATGCACGTCCATCTTCACCGCCGGGCTGCCCATGAGCATCCGGCCCGGCGGCACGTTCGAATAGATCTTCGTCGCCCCCGCCGCGACGACATCGTCGCCGATCACGATATTGTCCGACAGCCCGCACTGACCGCCGAGCACGACACGGTCGCCGACGCGGGCGCTGCCGGCCATGCCGACCTGGCCGCAGATCAGGCAGTCGCGGCCGATCCGCACGTTGTGGCCGATATGGACGAGATTATCGAGCTTGGTGCCGTCGCCGATCCGGGTATCGGCCACGGTGCCGCGGTCGATGGCGCAGTTCGCGCCGATCTCCACGTCGTCGCCGATCACGACCGAGCCGAGCGAATGGATGCGGGTCCAGCTTTGAGGAGCCTGCGCTGCGTCGGACTTGCCAAGGCTCTCGCGCGCGGTTTCGACCTGGCTTTTCTCGGGCGTGACGAAGCTGAAGCCGTCGCCGCCGATGACGCAGCCGGGCTGGAGGATCGCGCGGTCGCCGATGACGACGCGCGCGCCGATCCGCACCCCGGCATGAATCAGCGCGTCGGCCCCGATCCGGGCCTCTTCGGCGATGGTGACATGGCCGGCGATGCGGGCGTTCGGGCCGATCCGCACGTCCGCGCCGATCACGGTGAACGGGCCGATCGCCGCGCCCGGTCCTATCACGGCGCTGGCGTCGACGATGGCGGTGGGATGCGTGCCGGGGGCGATCTGCGGGCCGGGATCGAAGAGCCGCGTGACGCCGGCCATGGCGTAGCGCGCCCGGCCGACGGTGATGGCGGCGCGGAGACCGAGCGCGCGCCAGTCCATGTCGGGACCGATCAGCGCCGCCTGCGCCCGCCCCTGCGACAGACCCTCGGCGTATTCCGGCTTCAGCGCGAGGGCGAGATCATCCGGCCCGGCTGCGGACGGCTCGGCCGCGCCGGTCACCACGATGTCGACGGCGCCCGAGGCGTCCGCCCCGAGCGCGCGCGCGATCTCGGCAATGCTGTGGCCCATCTGGTCCCCGCGCAAATCCTCGCGCGGACGGGATTAGCTGGTGACTGCCCGAATCTCCACCCCCGCCGCACGCATCGCGTCCCAGAGCTGCGCGTTCCGGCCGTAGATGTCGCGGCGATAGTTCGCGCGGCCATCGGGCGTGACGAAAGCGGTCCAGTAGACGAGATGCACCGGGATCGGCGTCTCGAGGTCGATCTGGGTCTCCTGACCCGAACGCAGCGTGTTGTCGAACAGCGCCTCGGCGTTGTCGCCGGCCTGCGGGCGAAGCAGGTGATAGGCCAGTTCCAGCGGGCGATGCACGCGGACGCAGCCATGGCTGAAGGCGCGCACCTCGCGGTCGAACAGGCTGCGCGACGGGGTGTCGTGCAGGTAGATGTTCCAGCGGTTCGGGAACATGAATTTCACCCGGCCAAGCGCGTTGCCCGGCCCCGGCGGCTGACGCAGGTCGAACGGGAACTGCGACGGCGTCATGGTCGAGGCCACGGCCCAGTCGATCTGCGCCCGGTTCACGGCCTGACCGCCGCGCATGAGCTGCAGGTGGCCGGCGGCGGCGCCCTGGCTGGCCAGGATCGCCGGCAGGTATTCGTTCACCGCGATGGAGCGCGGGACGTACCAGCTCGGGTTCACGACCATGTGCTCCATCATGTCGGAGAATTCAGGCGTGCGCTGATCGGCCGGGGTCGAGCCCACGACGACGCGGGTCTCGAAGGTCACCTGTTCGTCGTCGATCACGAAGGCGCGGAAATCGGGGATGTTCACGAGCACGTGGCGCTCGCCGCGGTCGCGGTTCATCCAGCGCTGACGCTCCATCGACAGGATGACCTGCGCCAGCCGCTCCTCGACGCCGATGTTGATCTGCTCGATCGTGTCCTGCCCGGCGACACCGTCGGCGGTCAGGCCGTGATCGGCCTGGAACTGCATGACCGCGTCGGTCATCGCGGCGTCGTAAACGGCGGTGGCCGAGCGGTCGAGATAGCCCATCCGCACCAGCCGGTCGCGCAGCGCGATGACCGCGGGGCCGGATTGTCCGGGCTCGAGCCGGCCGACCTGCACGGTCGCACCCCACCCGCCCTGTCCGAGCACGCGCTCGAGGCGCAGCTTCTCGCGCATCAGGCGGAGATATTCCGGATGACGCGGCGGCAGGGCGCGGATGAAGGCATGCGGGTCGGAGGCGACGAACTGCACGAGCTGGTCGTGCTGGTCCCGGCGCGGCACGGCCTGCACGATACCCTGCACGACTTCGTCGGGGTCGATCAGGCCGGTCTGCACGTCGCGGGCATAGGCGAGGAACATCTGCGTCGCCATGACCTCGGCCTGTCCGCGTTCGTAGGGCGTGTCGGCGTTGCGGAAGGCGGCGCGCAGGGCGGTGACGTCGTAGCGGGCGACCGGCAGGCCATGATCGCCGGCGGCTTCAAGCGCGGTCAGCAGCGCGTTGCGGCGCTCGGCATCATCGGACGAGGTCCAGATCGGCGCGAAGTCGCGTTCGCGGTAGAAGGCGGCCATCGCCTCGTTTTCGACGACACCTTCGGCGATCGCCTGGTTCATCGCGGAGAATTCCGCGGCGGCGGGCTGCACGGCAAGCGTCAGCGCGGCGAGGCCGGCGCCGAACGCGGCGCGCGCAAGGGAACGAACGAACTTCTCGGACATCAATAGGGGCCTGTTCTGGTTGGCAGCTTTCCGGCGATAAAAATGCAGGATTTTCAGCAAACTTGTCCATTCACTTTGTGGAAAGCCTATCGCGGGTAACGGTTTTTCCTGCATCCTGTCACACCCTCGCAACGACCATGGGTCGGCGCGGGTTCCGGGCAGGTTCAAGATGCCGGCAAGAGGGTTCTGCCGGCCAGGTGGGCGGATTATCGCCGATTCCAGGAGGCAGAAGGCCAAACATGACCCGAAAACCTTTCAAAACAAATCCTAACGTGCGATGAAATTCTCGTCTGTGGGGATGGATGCGTGACGACAAAGCAACAGTCGGGCGCAAGACGGAACGGGCAGATAGCGATGGGGCAATTCGCAACATGATGGACAAGGCATTTTCGCGCCGCGCAATTTTGCGCGCCTTCGCGGCTACGAGCGTTGTAGCCGCACCGGTCTGCGCCAACGCCTTCGGCTTCCTTCGCGGAGCGGGCGACGTCCGGGCGATCCGGATGTATAGCGGGCGCACCGGCGAAACTCTCAACATGACTTACTGGATCGACGGCGACTACATCCGCCCGGCCATCCAGGAAATCACCTGGTTCATGCGGGACTGGCGGACCGATCAGGTCCACGACATCGACCCCCGCACGATCGACATCCTGGCGGCCTCGCACCGCCTGCTGGACGTCTCGGAGCCCTACCTGCTCCTGTCCGGCTACCGCTCTCCGGAAACCAACGCCATGCTGCGCTCCCGCTCTTCGGGCGTCGCGCGGAACTCCCTGCACATCCAGGGCCAGGCGGCGGACCTTCGGCTGAACTCGCGGTCGGTCAACCAGATGGCGCAGGCCGCGTCGAGCTTCCATGCCGGCGGCGTCGGGCGCTACTCGGGCTCGAACTTCGTGCACATGGATTGCGGTCCGGTCCGCCACTGGGGCGCCTGAGCCCCACACGCCGGACGGCGAGACAGAGGCCCCCGCGCGGGGCCTTTCGCTTTTTCGTGAACGCTTGGCAATCCGGCCGCCGCGGCCCCATATTCGGTGTCGAACCACGGACATCGGAGGACCCATGCCCGACTACACGAAATCCGAAGACGCGATCGCCCGGCTGAGCCCGGAGCAATACCGCGTGACGCAGCAGAACGGGACCGAGCGGCCCGGCTCGGGCGAGCTTCTGCACAACAAGGAACCCGGCATCTACGTCGACGTGGTCTCGGGCGAGCCGCTGTTCGCCTCGGCCGACAAGTACGAAAGCGGCTGCGGCTGGCCGAGCTTCACCAAGCCGATCGAGCCGGCGCATATCAACGAGCTGCGCGACACGACGCACGGGATGATCCGCACCGAAGTGCGCTCGACCCATGGCGACAGCCATCTGGGGCACGTCTTCCCGGACGGCCCGCGCGACCGCGGCGGGCTGCGCTACTGCATCAACTCCGCCTCGCTCCGCTTCGTCCATCGCGACGAGATGGAGGCGCAAGGCTACGGGGCGTATCTGGACCAGGTGGAGGATTTGGCATGAGCGAGCGCGCAGTCCTGGCCGGCGGCTGCTTCTGGGGCATGCAGGATCTCATCCGGAAGCTGCCCGGCGTCGAAAGCACCCGCGTGGGCTACACCGGCGGCGACGTGCCGAACGCGACCTACCGCAACCACGGCACCCATGCCGAGGGGATCGAGATCGTCTACGACCCGGACCGGATCAGCTATCGCGACCTGCTGGAATTCTTCTTCCAGATTCACGATCCGACCACGCTGAACCGGCAGGGCAATGACCGCGGCATGAGCTACCGCTCGGCGATCTACTATGTCGACGACGAGCAGAAGGCCGTGGCCGAGGACACCATCGCCGACGTGAACGCAAGCGGGCTATGGCCCGGCCGCGTGGTGACCGAGGTCGAGCCGGTGGGCGATTTCTGGGAAGCGGAGCCCGAGCACCAGGATTACCTGGAGCGGTTCCCGAACGGCTATACCTGCCACTTCCCGCGGCCCCACTGGGTCCTGCCGAAGCGCAGCGCAGCGGAATGAACATCGGCCCGGAGAGCCTTGGTTCTCCGGGCTTTTTCCTGGTCAGAAGTTCTCGGTAAAGAGCGTCCAGAGCGGGATGTAGGCCGCCTGCGCCGCCTCGACCGACTTCAGAAGCCCCTTTTCGCGCCAGTCCGACGCCAGCGGCGCGCCGAGCGCGAGGCTCTTCCGCTTCAGAAGCTCGGCATGCGGATGGTCCGGATCGTAGGGCTTCGGCACCCGCTTCAGCGGCTCGGGCCCGTAATCGGACATCGTCACGCCGTGCTCGGATTCGAGCCGGGCAAGCTCGTCGGTCAGCGCATCGCCGTGCCGGTCGATGAACTTCCGGAACCGCGTCAGGATGACGCCGCCCTGCGCGAAGAAGCCCATGCCGGTCCAGACCCGTCCGGGCTCCACCGCGAAGAAGAAGGCCGGCGTGCTGTCCTTGCCGGCCGACCAGAGCATGTGCAGATGCGCGTTGTAGGGCGACTTGTCCTTGGAAAAGCGCACGTCGCGGTGGATGCGGAAGACTTTGGGCGTCTGCGCCATCCCGGTGCGGCGCGACAGGTCTTCGGCTACGAGATCGGCGAAAAGCTCGGCCGGTTTGCGGATCTCGGTCGTGTAATGGTCCTTGCGCGGCTCGAACCAGTCCTTGCTGTTGTTCTTCGCGAGATCGGCGAAGAAGGGCTGCGCCGCGTCGACCATGGCCTCGAACCCGTCGGCCATCAGCTGGCGCTCCCCCGCGGATCCAGAAGTCCCTTCAGGATGCCCGCGCGCGTGATCCGCCCGACGGGCTGGCCATCGCGCACGACGCGGGCCGACCGGTCATTTCCGGACAGAAGCTCCATGACATCGGACAGCGGCATCGTCTCCTCGACATCCGGGCCACCTTCGGCCGGTTCGGCTTCCATCACGTCGGCGGCCGTCAGAACGCCGAGCGGGTTCATGTGGGCGACGAAATCGGCGACGTATTCGTTGGCAGGGTCCGAGAAGATGTCCTTCGGCGTGCCGCACTGCACGATCCGCCCGCCCTCCATGATCGCGATGCGATTGCCGATCTTGAACGCCTCGTCGAGATCGTGGCTGACGAAGACGATGGTGCGCTGAAGCCGTTCCTGCAATTCGAGAAGCTCATCCTGCAGGCGCGAGCGGATCAGCGGGTCGAGGGCCGAGAACGGCTCGTCCATCAGCAGGATCGGCGCTTCGGTCGCGAAAGCGCGGGCCAGGCCGACACGCTGCTGCATCCCACCCGAAAGCTCGCCCACCTTGCGGTCGCCCCAGTCGCCGAGGCCGACGAGCTTCAGCTGTTCGTCGACCTTCGCGGCGCGCTCGGCCCGGTTCATGCCGGCAAGTTCCAGCCCCAGTCCGACATTGTCGCGCACCGTGCGCCAGGGCAGCAGGCCGAACTGCTGGAACACCATGGCGACGCATTCACGGCGAACGCGGCGCAGATCCTCGGACCCGGCCTTGGTGACGTTGCAGGTCCAGTCGCCGTCATGGATCGTGACCGATCCGCGGACGACGGGGTTCAGCCCGTTGATGGCGCGCAGAAGCGTCGACTTGCCCGAACCGGACAGGCCCATCAGCACCAGGATCTCGCCCGACTCGATCTTCAGCGAACAATCGTGGACGCCGAGGACCTGGTCGGTCGCGGACTGGATCTCGGCCCGGCTCTGGCCCTGGTCCATGAGCGGGAGTGCCGTTTTGGGCGAGCGTCCGAAGACGATCGAGACGGCGTCGATATCGACCGCGACGCTCATGCGTCCCGCGTCCCGAGGTTGAGCATCCGGTCGAGGATGATGGCGACGACGACGATGACGAAGCCCGACTCGAAGCCGAGCGAGGTGTTGACCTGGTTGAGCGCGCGCACCACCGGAACGCCGAGCCCGTCAGCACCGACCAGCGCCGCGATCACCACCATGCTGAGCGAGAGCATGATCGTCTGGTTGAGGCCCGCCATGATCTGCGGAAAGGCATAGGGCAGTTCGACCTTCCGCAGCGTCTGGCCGGAGGTCGCGCCGAAGGCGCGCGCGGCTTCGATCAGGGCGGCGGGCGTCGAGGAGACGCCGAGATAGGTCAGCCGGATCGGCGCGGGCACGACGAAGATCACCGTGGCGATCAGGCCCGGCACCATGCCGATGCCGAAGAAGACGATGGCCGGGATCAGGTAGACGAAGGTCGGCAGCGTCTGCATCAGGTCGAGCACCGGCCGCATCACGGCGTAAAGCCTTGGGCGGTGTGCGGCGGCGATGCCGATGGGCACGCCCACGCCCATGCAGACGACGCAGGCCGACAGGACGAGCGTGAGGCTTTCCGTGGTCTCTTCCCAGTAATCCTGGTTGAGGATGAAGAGAAAGCCGAGCGCGACGAACAGGCAGGTCTTCCAGTTGCGCTGAAGGAGCCAGGTCAGCCCGACGAACACGGCGACGACGATCAGCGGGTGCGGCGTCTGGAGCACCCAGAGGATCGCCTCGATCAGCGCCTCGAGCGCGTTCGACAGCGCCTCGAGCAGCGGGTCGGCATTGTCGCGCACCCAGTCGAATATCTGCTCGGCCCGGTCGCCGACCGGAATCTTGTACTCCGTCAGCCACTCCATCGCCTGCCCCTTCCGTTATTTCCCCGGAGTGGAGAGTGGCAAGGCCGCGCGGAAAAGGAAAGCCCGGCCTTGCGTTTGGCGGCCGGGGAGCCGCGCCGGGTCCGGCGGACCCTTCCGTTGCCGGGATCGCTAAAGCCGGGAGGCGGCACGGCGCCGCCTCCCGTCATTGCTCAGAACGTCGCGATCACTCGGCCAGGGCCGCGGTCACCGCTTCCATCGCGTCGCCACCGTCGAAGGTGGTCACGCCGGCCAGCCAGCCTTCGAGCACGCCGGGATTGGCCTGAAGCCAGGCGCGGGCGGCATCTTCCGGATCCTCGCCATCGTTCAGGATCGCGCCCATGATCTCGTTTTCCATGGCGAGCGTGAACTCGAGGTTGTTCAGGAACGTGCCCATGTTGGCGCATTCCTCGGAATAGCCGGCGCGGGTGTTGGTGTAGACCGTCGCGCCGCCGAGGTTCGGGCCGAAGTAGTCATCGCCCCCGGTCAGGTAGGTCAGGTCGAAGTTCGCGTTCATCGGGTGCGGCTCCCAGGCGAGGAACACGATCGGCTCGTCGTCGCCGGTCAGCCGGTCGACCTGCGCCAGCATCCCCTGTTCGGAGCTTTCGCGAACCTGGAAGTCGGCCGCACCGAGCCCGAAGGCATCGCTGTCGATCATGTCGATGATCAGGCGGTTGCCGTCATTGCCCGGCTCGATGCCGTAGATCGTCTGGTCGAGCTCGTCGGCATGGGCCGCGATATCGGCGAAATCGGCGATGCCGAGCGCCGCGCCCGGCGCGTTCGTGGCAAGCGTGTACTTCGCACCCTCGAGGTTGGCGCGCACGGTTTCGACCGTGCCGGCCTCGCGATAGGCGGCGATGTCGCCCTCCATGGTCGGCATCCAGTTGCCGAGGAACACGTCGACGTCGCCCTCGGCCATGGCGGTGTAGGTCACCGGCACCGACAGCACGCGCACTTCGGTCTCGTAGCCGAGCGCGCCGAGAATGACCGTGGTGGCCGCTGTCGTCGCCGTGATGTCGGTCCAGCCGACATCGGAGAAGGTGACTGTCTGGCAGCCACTGTGCGCATCGGCATGGGCCGCGCCCGCGGCCATGATCGCGATCACGGATAAGGTTGCCTTGGTCTTCATGTGATGCTCCCTGCATTCGTTCGTTGATTGACGAGTCAATTAAGACCCGGTTACCGTGGCAATGCAACGATAGCGTGGCACGGAACAGATGGCAGTCGGAATCGAAAAAACGCGGCGCGACGATCTGGTGCGCGCCGCGATCGAAGAGATCGGCGCTGCCGGGACCGCGCATGTTACCGTCGGTCAGATCGCGCGGCGGGCCGGCGTGTCGCCTGCCCTCGCCTTCCATTATTTCGGTGACAAGGAGCGCCTGTTCCTCGGCGCCATGCGCCACATCCTGACGATCTACGCCGCCGAGGTGCGCCGCCACCTGTCCCGCGCCAAGACCCCGCGCGAGCGGCTGACGGCACTGATCGGGGCGAGTTTCGCGCCGTCGAATTTCGAGCGGAACACGGTCAATGCCTGGCTCGATTTCTACGTCACCGCGCAGCGCAACGAGGCCGCGGCGCGGCTTCTGCGGG
Source organism: Rhodobacterales bacterium HKCCE3408 (assembly GCA_015689705.1). Taxonomy (GTDB): domain Bacteria; phylum Pseudomonadota; class Alphaproteobacteria; order Rhodobacterales; family Rhodobacteraceae; genus HKCCE3408. The sequence goes on along the minus strand of WVSN01000003.1, from coordinate 71,210 downwards.
TCTATCGCGGGCGGCTGAGATCGAACCTGGTGCACGAACTGCGCGCCTGCGGCGTCGCCGATCCCGCCACCGCTGCCGAGGGGCTCGGGGCGATGATCGACGGGCTCTACATCCGCAAGGGGCAGTCGGGTGACGAGCGCGAAGCGGCGCGCCGGATCGCGCTGTCCTACCTCGAAAGCCTGCTGAAGGACTGACATGGCCCGACCGAACATCCTGATCCTCATGGTCGACCAGCTGAACGGGACGCTGTTCCCGGACGGCCCGGTCGACTGGCTGCACGCGCCCAACCTGAAGGCGCTGGCAGCCCGGTCGACGCGGTTCGCGAATGCCTATACCGCCTCGCCGCTCTGCGCGCCGGGCCGGGCGTCGTTCATGTCGGGCCTCCTGCCCTCGCGCACGCGGGTCTACGACAACGCGGCCGAATTCACCTCGGACCTGCCGACCTATGCCCACCACCTGCGCCGCGCCGGCTACCAGACCTGCCTGTCAGGCAAGATGCATTTCGTCGGCCCGGACCAGCTGCACGGGCTGGAGGAGCGGCTGACGACCGACATCTACCCGGCCGATTTCGGCTGGACGCCGGACTACCGCAAGCCGGGCGAGCGGATCGACTGGTGGTATCACAACATGGGCTCGGTCACTGGCGCGGGCGTGGCCGAGATCACCAACCAGATGGAATACGACGACGAGGTCGCGTTCCGGGCCGAGCAGAAGCTCTACGATCTGGCCCGCGGCCATGACGACCGGCCGTGGTGCCTGACGGTCAGCTTCACCCATCCGCATGACCCCTATGTCGCGCGGAAGGAGTTCTGGGACCTCTACGAGGACTGCGCGCATCTGCTGCCCGAGGTCCCGGCGATGGCCTACGAGGATCACGACCCCCACGCGCAGCGAATCTTCGACGCGAATGACTGGCGCAACTTCGATATCACCGACGAGGATATCCGCCGGTCGCGCCGCGCCTATTTCGCGAATATTTCCTATCTCGACAGCAAGATAGGCGCCATTCTGAAGGTGCTGGAAGACACGCGGCAGGAGGCGGTGATCCTGTTCGTCTCCGACCATGGCGACATGCTCGGAGAGCGCGGGCTGTGGTTCAAGATGAACTTCTACGAGGGCTCGGCCCGGGTGCCGCTGATGGTCGCCGCGCCGGGGATGGCGCCGGGACGGATCGATACGCCGGTCTCGACCATCGACGTGACGCCGACGCTGGCCGCGCTGGCGGGTGTGTCGATGGAGGAGGTCGCGCCCTGGACGGAGGGCGTGGACCTTGCCCCCGTGGCGGGCGGCGCGACGCGCGGGCCGGTGGCGATGGAATACGCCGCCGAGGCCTCGATCTCGCCGCTCGTGGCGCTGCGCGAGGGCAAGTGGAAATACACCAACTGCGCCAAGGACCCCGAGCAGCTCTTCGACCTCGAGGCCGACCCGCAGGAGCTGAACGACCTCTACGAGGATCCGGCCCACGCCAAGACGCTCGAACATTTCCGCATCCTCGCCGCCGCACGGTGGGATCTCGAGGCGTTCGACGCCGAGGTCCGCGAAAGCCAGGCGCGGCGGTGGGTGGTCTACGAGGCGCTCCGGAACGGATCCTACTACCCGTGGGACTACCAGCCGCTGCAGAAGGCGTCGGAGCGGTTCATGCGCAACCACATGGACCTGAACGTCGTCGAGGAAAACCAGCGCTTCCCGAGGGGGCAGTGAGATGAATGTCGCCGTCTTTGTTTTCGCATCAAACAACATAACGAACATTTGGGCTGGCTACGGAGCCAGACGTTGGGCCGTGTCGGGTGAAGGCGAAATGATTTCCGCCAAGAAAACAAAAGCTTCAAAGGTGACTGCGGGTTCTTTCGGCCTCCTCTACTGTACACCATGGAAGTCATTCACCGTGCCCTTCGTGATTTCCACTCCGCCAGAAATTGAAAGCGTGGAGGGTGAAATTTGGGAAGGGGAGTGGATAATCCCGTTCACTATCATCCCTCTCGGTTCACCTAGAAAAAGGATGCACAACGACCGCATCCGTGACCTTCCCGGATTTAGGGATCGAGGGCTGACCAACGTCAGCCACTATCTCTCAGTTCAAGGAAACTTTGCTTTCCAACCATCTACTGTATCGTCGGATGACTGGGCGGCGATCCTGAAGGAGCTCGGAGATGAGCCTTAACCCGGAGCCCAAAGCCTCCCATTACATAAATGGTGAATATGTCGAGGATTCGGACGGCACGCCGATCGACCTCGTCTATCCCGCGACGGGCGAGATCGTGGGCCGCGTCCACGCTGCGACGCCGGCCATCGTGGAGCGCGCGCTTGCCGCCGCCGACGCCGCGCGCCGGGGATGGGCGGCGATGTCGGGGACGGAGCGTGGCCGGGTCCTCCGCCGCGCCGCGGACATCATGCGCGAGCGGAACCGGGAGCTGTCGGAGCTCGAGACGATGGACACGGGCAAGCCCCTGTCCGAGACGCTCGTCGCCGATGCGACCTCGGCCGCCGACGCGCTGGAATATTTCGGCGGTCTTGCCGGCAGCCTGACGGGCGAGCATGTCCGCCTGCCCGGCGGCGATTTCGCCTACACGATCCGCGAGCCGCTCGGCCTGTGCGTGGGCATCGGCGCGTGGAACTACCCGACCCAGATCGCCGCGTGGAAGGGCGCCCCGGCGCTGGCCTGCGGCAATACAATGGTCTTCAAGCCGTCCGAGACGACGCCGCTCTGCGCGCTCAAGGTCGCCGAGATCCTGACCGAGGCGGGCGTGCCGCCGGGCGTCTACAACGTCGTGCAGGGCATGGGAGAGGTCGGCGCGGCGCTGGTCTCGGACCCGCGCGTGGCCAAGGTCTCGCTGACGGGCTCGGTGCCGACGGGCCGCAAGGTCTACGCCATGGCCGCGCAGGGCATGAAGCACGCGACGATGGAACTGGGCGGCAAGTCGCCGCTGGTCATCTTCGAGGACGCGGACCTCGATATCGCGGTCTCCTCCGCGATCCTCGGCAACTTCTATTCGACCGGCCAGGTCTGTTCGAACGGGACCCGCGTCTTCGTGCAGGAGGGCATCGTCGACGCGTTCTGCGACCGGATGGTGGAACGCATGGGCCGCGCGGTGATCGGCGACCCGATGGACGAGGCGACGACGATCGGGCCGATGGTCTCGGCCCGGCAGCTCGACATCGTCGAGGGCTATATCCGCAAGGGGATCGAGGAAGGCGCGGAGCTCGTCGCCGGCGGGCGGCGGCTGAACCGGCCCGGCTTCTGGATCGAGCCGACGCTGTTCCGGAACGTGACCGACGACATGACCATCGCGCGCGAGGAGATCTTCGGCCCGGTCCTGTCGGTCCTGAACTTCCGCACCGAGGACGAGGCGCTGAAGCGCGCCAACGCCACCGAGTTCGGCCTGGCCGCCGGGGTCGTCACGCGCGACCTGTCGCGCGCGCACCGGATGGTGGCGGGGTTCGAGGCCGGAACCTGCTACATCAACACCTTCAACAACGCGCCGGTCGAGGCGCCGTTCGGCGGCATGAAGATGTCGGGCGTGGGCCGTGAGAACAGCCGCGCCGCGATCGAACATTACAGCCAGCCGAAATCGGTCTACGTCGCGATGGCCCCGGCCGAGGCGCCATTCTGATGATCACCATCTACGGCCGGGCCAATTCCTCGAACGTCCAGCTCGTCATGTGGGCGGTGGGCGAGCTCGGCCTCGCGCATGAGCGGCTGGATTACGGCTACGGCCACGCCTCGACCCGGTCGCCCGAATACCTCGCAATGAACCCGATGGGCCTCGTCCCTGTCCTGCGCGACGGCGACGTGCTGATGTTCGAAAGTGCGGCGATCCTGCGCTATCTCGGCGCGCGCTACGGCGATGCGGATTTCTGGCCGCCCGACCCGGCCGTGCGCGGGCCGATCGACACCTGGGCGGAATGGGGCAAGACCACCTTCGCGCCCGCCGTCGGCGGCATCTTCTTCGGCACGGTCCGGACGCCGAAGCAGCGGCAGGACCCCGAACAGATCGCCTCGGCGGGCAAGGCGCTCGCCACCGTGGCGCGGATTCTGTCGGAGCGGCTCGAGACGCTGGCCTATGTCGGCGGCGACCGGTTCAGCTTCGCGGACATCGCCGTCGGCCACCAGATGCACCGCTACTTCACGCTGGACTGGGACCGGCCCGACTTGCCCGCTCTCTCCGCCTATTACGCGCGGCTGCAGGAGCGTCCCGCCTATCGCAAGCACGCGATGGTCTCCTACGAGGCGCTTCGGGGGATCGACTGATGGAAGCCGATTACGTCATCGTCGGCGCAGGCAGCGCCGGCTGCGCGATGGCCTGGCGCCTGTCCGAGGCCGGTCGCTCGGTCATCGTGATCGAATATGGCGGTACCGACTGGGGGCCGTTCATCAACATGCCCGGCGCCCTGTCCTACCCTATGAACATGTCGCGCTACGACTGGGGCTACGCGACCGAGCCGGAACCGCATCTGGGTGGCCGCAAGCTCGCCGTTCCGCGCGGCAAGGTGATCGGCGGGTCGTCCTCGATCAACGGGATGATCTATGTCCGGGGCCACGCGAAGGATTTCGACCACTGGGCCGAGACCGGCGCGGAAGGGTGGGCCTATGCCGACGTGCTGCCCTACTACAAGCGGCTGGAGAACTGGCACGATGGCGGTCATGGCGGCGACGCATCCTGGCGCGGCACCGACGGGCCGCTCCATGTCACGCGGGGGCTGAGGGACAACCCGCTGACCCGCGCCTTCGTCGAGGCCGGGCGGCAGGCAGGCTACCCGGTCACGCCGGATTACAACGGCTACCAGCAGGAGGGCTTCGGCCCGTTCGACCGGACGATCTGGCAGGGCCGCCGCTGGTCGGCGGCGACGGCCTATCTCAAACCCGCGCTGCGCGGGCCGAACTGCACGCTGATCCGGGGGCGTGCCCGGCGGATCGTGATCGAGGACGGTCGCGCGACGGGCGTCGATCTCGGCAACCGGGTCATCCGCGCCCGCGCCGAGGTCATCGTCGCGGCCTCGGCGATCAACTCGCCGCAGCTTCTGATGCTGTCGGGGATCGGGCCGGCTGCGCATCTGGCCGAGCACGGAATCGGCGTCGTCGCCGACCGCCCCGGCGTCGGCCGGAACCTGCAGGACCACCTGGAGCTCTACATCCAGCAGGCCGCGACCAAGCCGGTCAGCCTCTACCGCTACTGGAACCTGCTCGGGAAGGCCTATGTCGGGGCGCGCTGGCTGCTGACGCGGACCGGCCCCGGCGCCACGAACCAGTTCGAAAGCTGCGGCTTCATTCGCAGTCGGGCGGGCGTCGAATACCCGGACATCCAGTTCCACTTCCTGCCGATCGCCGTGCGCTACGACGGCAAGATCGCCGCGCGCGGGCATGGCTTTCAGGCCCATGTCGGGCCGATGCGGTCGGAAAGCCGGGGCGCGGTCACGCTGCGGTCTGCCGACCCCGAGGCGCCGCCGAAAATCCTGTTCAACTACATGGCCGAGCCACAGGACTGGGAGGATTTCCGCACCGCGATCCGGCTGACCCGCGAGATCTTCGCGCAACCCGCTTTCGCCCCCTATCGCGGCAAGGAGATCAGCCCGGGCGCCGAGGCGCAGAGCGACGACGCGCTCGACGAGTTCATCCGCGAGGAGGTCGAGAGCGCCTACCATCCCTGCGGCACCTGCAGGATGGGCCGGGCCGACGATCCGATGGCGGTGGTCGATCCGGAGACGCGTGTGATCGGTGTGGACGGCCTCCGCGTGGCCGACAGCTCGATCTTTCCGCGGATCACCAACGGGAACCTGAACGCGCCCTCGATCCTCGTGGGCGAGAAAGCGGCCGATCATGTCCTCGGCCGCACGCCCCTGCCCCCGTCGAACGCCGAGCCGTGGATTCACCCCAACTGGCGAACCGCGCAACGCTGAGCCGCACGGGCTGACGACGACCGTCCGCGAACGCTCTGTTTCCCGCTTCGTTCTGACGATTGCGGCGGCATTGTGGTAATCCTGTGGCTGTGTAACGAGTGAAGTACGTTCGAGTAAGGCCGCCGATGCGCGTTCCCGTCCTGATTGGCGCCGCCCTGGCTCTGGGGCTTGCGGCGCTGATGCCTAACATTGCCTCTGCCGACAGTCCTGGGGGGGACTGCGGCCTGTCGCCCGGCCCGGAAACGGCGCCGGCAGGTCCCATGCGGTTCATCATGACCCAGGGGCCCGATCGCGACTGGATTTCGGCTGAGGGACGGATCGGGCCGGGCTCGGCGGCCGCCCTCGAGGCGTTCCTGGCCAGCCTCGACACCATCCCCACCGATATCGTTCTGGACTCGCCCGGCGGACAGGTGCGCGAAGCCTTGTCCATCGGCCGCACGATCCGCGCGGCCGGCCTGACGACCCATGTCGGGCGCCTGGCCGGCTGCGGCACTCCGGAAACGGCGACCGTGCGTCCGGGCACCTGCGCCTCGGCCTGCGCCTACGCCTTTCTGGGCGGAACCGAGCGCTTCGTGGACAGCCCGGTCTTCGGCACGTCGGGCAGTCTCATCGCCTTCCATGCCGTGCGGCCCGCCGCCGGCCAGGGCGAAATCGCGCCCGAGCGGCTGGCCGCCGCGACCCGCGCCGTGACCGCCGAGATCGCGGCCTATGTCACGGAAATGGGCGTCGACCCGGTTTTGCCGCGCATGGCGACGGCAGTGGCGCATGACATGCTGTTCGTGCCGGCCCGCACCCTGCGCGCGGTCCTGCGCATCGACACACCGCGCGAGATCGCCGAGGCCGAGCCGCCCGCGCCGGTTCTCTAGTCGATCATCGTATTCGGCAGGATCAGCGCGATCTGGGGCACCGCCATCAGGATCAGCACCGTCACCAGCATCATCAGCCAGAACGGCAGCACGCCGATGAAGATGTCCGACAGCGCGACCCGCGGGGCGACGGTCTTCACGATAAAGACGTTGAGGCCCACCGGCGGGGAGATCAGCCCCATCTCGAGCGTGAGCACCACGAGCACGCCGAACCAGATCGGATCGATTCCGAACTCGGTGATGATCGGGAAGAAGATCGGCAGCGTCAGCACCAGCATGGCGAAGCCTTCGAGGAAGGTGCCGAGGATCAGGTAGATCAGCAGGATCAGCCCGAGCACCGCCATCGCCGGCAGGCCGAGCCCGTTGACGAAATCGCCGACCGCCGAGGGGATATGCGACAGCGCGAGGAACGGATTGATCATGTGCGCCGAGATCAGGATCAGCATGACCGTCGCCGTCGTCACCGTGCTGTCGCGCAGCGCCTCGTAGAGCATCCGGAAGGTCAGCCGCCGCATCGCCGCGGTCAGCAGGATCACGGCGCCCGCACCGACGGCCGAGGCTTCGACCGGCGAGAAGAAGCCGCCATAGATGCCGCCGATCGTCAGCACGATGATCCCGACGATGGGACCAGCATTGACCAGCGCGCGCGCCTTCTCGGACATGGACGTGCGCGGGCCCGGCGGGCCGAAGGCAGGCTTCACCAGGCAGATGAGCGTTATCGCGAGCACGAAAAGCGACAGGAGCAGAAGGCCCGGCAGGACTCCGGCGAGGAACAGCCGGCCGATCGACTGCTCGGTCAGGATCGCGTAGATCACGAAGCCCGTGGAGGGCGGGATCAGGATGCCGAGCGTGCCGCCGGCGGCGACCGCCCCGGTCGAGAGGCGCTGGTTATAGTCGAAGCGGTCCATCTCGCCGAGCGCCACGCGGCCCATTGTCAGCGCCGAGGCGACGGACGAGCCGGACAGCGCCGCGAAACCGCCACAGCCGATGATCGTGGCCGAGGCGAGCCCGCCTCGGATCGAGCCGATGATGGCGTAGGCCGCGTCATACAGCTGGCGGCTGAGGCCGGTCGAGGCGGTGATGTTGCCCATCAGGATGAAGAGCGGGATGACCACGAGTTCGGGGCTGGAGGCCAGCGTGAAGCTTTCCGAGGCCATCAGGTTGAAGGCCGAGGACATGCCGTTCAGTGCCGAGATGCCGATGAAGCCGACGAGGAACATCGCGAAGGCCACCGGCACCCGCAGCATCAGCAGGACGAGCAGCGCGGCGATGCCGAGAAGTCCGGCCGCAGCCCCGCTCACTCCGTCGCCTCCTCTTTCCGGATGTCGCGGCCGGTCACGGCCAGCTCGAGCGCGCGCAGTGCCATGCCGAGCGCGGTGAGGATCGCGAGCGCCGACAGCGCCCACTGGAAGTACGCCTTGGGAATGCGCAGGAGGTTCGTCGAGAGGTTCAGCATCTGCGAGATCTTCGCGCTTTCCCAGACTGCCCAAGCCAGCGTGACGAAGATCGCCGCGCCCAGAAGGGCCGCCCCGATGTCGATCGCCCGGTTCATCGCCGCCGGGTAGCGGCTTTCGAGAAGGTCGACCGAGATATGCCCGCCGCGCCGGTCACACAGCGCCATGCCGCCGAAGACGACGATGACCATGCCCATCGTGGTGATGTCCTGCGAACCGTAGAGCGGGTTACCGAAGGCGCGGGCGATCACGTCGGTGAAGATGAGCCCCACCAGAACCGCCAGCGCGAGCGCGCCGCAAAGGGCGGACAGGCCGATCAGCCTGTCCGCGATTGTGCGCAGTAGCGTCAAGTTACATTGCGCCGTGCATGGCGTCCCAGGTGGCCTGGCCGTCGACCTGGTCGATATAGGCCTGGTTCACCTCGGACAGCGCGTCCAGGAAGACCTGGCGCTGTTCGTCGGTGAGGTCGGTCACCGTGTTGGCCGAGTCCGCGCGGGCGGCTTCGAGCGCCGCGTTGGCAGTGGCAAGCCACGCCTCTTCGGCGGACTGCGACAGCGGCTCGCGGATGATCGAGTCGAGCGCGGCGCGGGCCTCGTCGGACAGGCCGTTATACACGCCCTCGTTCATCACCGTGTAGAAGGTCAGCCGGCCGAGCGGCGCGCCGACGGTGATCGCGTCCGCGACCTCGTCGAGGCGGAAGTCGGTCAGCGTCGAGGCTCCGGTGATGACGCCGTCGATCAGGCCGGTATCCATCGCCTGGTAGACTTCGGAGATCGGCATCTGCACCGGCGTCGCGCCGAGCGCGGTGGCCACTTCGGCCGCCGTCGCGCCGGCGACGCGGACGCGCAGACCTTCCAGATCGGCCGGGCTGGTGATGACCGCGTCACGCATGATGAAAACGTTCGGCTCCGACGTCCAGAGCGCGAGCGGGACGGTGCCCGGGAATTCACCGGCGAGGTGGTCGTCATAGGCGGCCCAGAGCGCGGCATAGCCCGGCTCGCCGTCGGGGATCGCGCCCGGCAGTTCGGCGATCATGGTCTGCTCGAACTGCGACGAGGTGTAGCCCGGCAGGCCCCAGGTGATCTCGGCCACGTTCTGCAGCGCGCGCACGTACTGCTCGACCGGACCCGCGCCCAGTTCGCCGCCGTGATAGCCGCGCACCGTGGTCTCACCGCCGGTGCCTTCGCTGATGGTGGTGTTCAGAACCTCGATGACCGAGGCATTGACGGTGTGGAACGGCGGCGTGAAGTTCGCGAACTTCAGCTCTTCCGCCGACACCGCGGTGGTGACGAGCGCAATCGCGGCGCCGCCCAGAATGGTCTTCATAAGCATCGTCTTTCCTCCCTGGTGACAGACCCGGGCGGAACCCGGGCCGGGCATCGGGCAGAGGCGTAGCGCACACCCCTGCCCGACGCGAATTCATTCCGTCGCAGACGGCATAAGCGGAGGCTATTCGGCTGCCTTCGTCCGCCAGCTGTCGGCGTAGTTCGTCCGGGCCTCGGCCGAGTACGGCGTCGGCGACACGCGCACCCGGATCTCGGCCTGCTTGTGCTTCTCGGCCGAGGTCTTGGCGGTGTCGTCCGGCTCGCCCCATTTCAGCGTGAGGATATCGCCCACCTGCACATCCTGCGACACCACGCCGAGCGAGAGCAAGCACCGTTCGTTGTAGCTGTAGCCATTGAACATGCTCATGCCCACCATCTGGCCGTCCTTCTCGATCCGGTCGGCCGAGGACGAGGCGTAGTTCGGCTGCGGGAAGTCGATCCACTTGTAGGGTGTGCCCTGCTCGAAGGCCGAGGCGATGACGTTCAGCACATCCTCGCGGTTCCACTCGAAGGTGACCTTCTTGCGGTTCTTGGGCGAGTCCTTGAGCTTCGTGAGGGCCTCCTTGCCGATGAAGTCGTCCTTCTTCCAGCCGATGTAGAAGCCGTAACCAAGCTCGAACGGGTTGGTGTAGTAGTCCTCGATATTGTCGGAGACGAAGCTGCCGCCGATCGTGCCCGCGGCCTCGTAGCTGTCCGAGCCGAGCCAGTCGCGGTAGGCCGCGACCATGCCGTCACCGGTGTAGATCCCCGGCAGCGGCGACGGAATCCAGCCCGATTCCAGCGTGTTGGTCGAATAGGCGCGGCTGCCGCAGCGGGTCAGCGTGACACCGGCATCCTCGGCCGCCTGCATGATCGTGGACAGGATGTAGTTCTTGTCCTCGTACGGACCCCACACCTCGAGGCCCGGCGCGCCGGACATGCCGTGGCGCAGCGCCTGCACCCGCTTGGAGCCGATGTTGATCCAGTCGACATGGAAGAACTTGATGTCCGGGATTGGGCCGCCGTTCATCTTCTCGAAGATCTTCGGCGCCTCGGGGCCCTGGATCTGGTAGCGGTAGTGGGTGCGCAGGACGCGCTCGCCCTCGGGGCGGCTCGGGCTGCGCGGGTCGTGCTTGATGCGCACGTTCCAGTTGCCGTATGCGGCGCAGAACTGCAGCCAGTTCGAGACCGGCGCGCGGCCGACGAGGATGAACTTGTCCTCGCGCTCGCGGAAGATGATGTGGTCGCCGATGACATGGCCCGCCGGGGTGACCGGCACGTAGTGCTTGGCCCGGTTCAGGTCGAAGTTCGAGAAGGCGTTGATGCCGTGATGGCTGAGGAACGCCTCGGCCTGCGGGCCCTCGACGATCAGCTCGTCCATGTGGTGCGACTGGTCGAACAGGACGGCGCTGTCACGCCAGGCCTGCTGCTCGAGCCGCCAGTTCGAGAATTCCGGCGTCACGACCGGGTAGACATACATCCCGATGGTCGAGTTGCGCAGCATCTCCACCGGGTTCTTGTGGGACTTCATCTTGGTCGACAGGCTCTGCATATGGTCCTCCCTTGAGAGCGATGTGGGTCAGTCTTCGATGAGCGACAGGCCCGGAATGCGCCGGGCCATGGTTTCCTTCTCCGCCAGGGCGTCCTGGAGGTTGCGCCGCGCGAGGCGCGCATGTTCGCGGGCGATCGCCTCGGCCCGGCTGCTCTCGCCCGCCTCGATCGCGTCGAAGATCGCCCGGTGTTGGGCCTGCGCGATGGTCAGCGAGCTGAGAAAGTGCGGCACCGCCTCCTGCCCGGCGAGGAACGCCGAGGGCCCGGACAGCGGCAGCCGCGTGGCGCGCGCCAGTTCGCGCGTGATCAGCGCCGATCCGGCGGCGGTGGCGATCCAGTCGTGGAAGGCGGCATTCTGGTCGACATAGGTGTCGAAATCGACGCCGGGCGCGGCCAGCGCCGCATCGATCCGGGCGAGGATGTCACGGCAACGACCGGCGCGGCGACGGTCGACGCCGCGTTCGGCGGCGAGCCTTGCGGCAAGGCCTTCCATCGTGCCCCGCACCTCGATCGCATCCACGACGTCCTGCATGGTGAAGCGCGACACGCGGCAGCCGCCGGTCTCGACCCGCTCCAGCAGGCCGTCCTCGACCAGCGACCCGATGGCCTCGCGGACAGGCGTGCGGGAAATGCCGAGTTCGTCGGAGAGCGCGGGTTCGGACAGCCGCTGGCCCGGGCCGTAGCGGCCCTGGAGGATCATGGCGCGGAGCGCGTCGCGCGCCCGATCGGCCTGGCTGTTGCGGTCCTTCCCCATGGCGCGCAGAAATAGCTGTATACAGATTCGTGTCAATATCTCATTTCAGACCCGGTATCCGGGTGGTTTTGACCGTTTCTGTATACATGTTTGATCTGGCCGGACGAAATGCTGTGGGCCGCCCGAAAGACTCCGGACACAGGTCGCGCCTGTTTTCAGGGGTCCACGTCCTGCTCTCGCTCACCAGGCGCGGGAGCCGGGCGACAGGCGCCGTGTTCAGATGTCAGGACGTTTCGGTGGCCCGAGCGACCAACAGTCAGACCCGGAGACCGGCCTCGTCAAAGAAGGACAGCCGCGCCGGATCGAACTCGAGCCCCACCCGGTCCCTCGGTTCCGCCGCCGTGTCGCCCGTGGTGCGCACCGTCAACTGGCCGAGCGGGCCGCAATCGACCACTACGAAACTGTCCGCCCCAAGATACTCGACCACGTCGATCACCCCGTCGCACTGTCCGGTTCCCGGCGCCCCGAGCGCGATATGCTCGGGCCGGATGCCCAGATGGACCGCCGCCCGGTCGCCGTCGAACGCACCGCCGCGCCCGCCGTCCAGACGGTATCCGCCCCCGCCCGCCTCACAGGGCAGGATGTTCATCTTCGGGCTGCCGATGAACTGCGCGACGAAAAGATTCGCCGGACGTTCGTAGAGCTCCCGCGGCGGGCCGACCTGGGCGATCTTGCCGAACTCCAGCACCACGATCCGGTCGGCCAGCGTCATCGCCTCGACCTGGTCGTGGGTGACGTAAATCATCGTCTTCTCCAGCCGCTGGTGCAGCTTGGCAATTTCGTAGCGCATCTCGACCCGCAGCGCCGCGTCGAGGTTCGACAGCGGCTCGTCGAACAGGAAGGCGGTCGGATCGCGCACGATGCAGCGGCCGATAGCGACGCGCTGGCGCTGACCGCCCGACAGGTCCTTCGGCCGGCGGTCCAGATAGGACCCGAGCTTCAGCACCTCGGCCGCCTTGTTCACCTTGTCGGAGATCTCGGCCTTGGGCGCGCCTGCCGTCTTCAGCGGAAAGCCCATGTTGTCGCGCACCGACATGTGCGGATAGAGCGCGTAGGACTGGAACACCATGGCCAGCCCGCGCTTGGATGGCGGCTCGGCCGTGGCATCCCGGCCATCGACCATCAGCGTGCCACGGCTGATATCCTCGAGCCCGCCGATCATCCGCAGAAGCGTCGACTTCCCGCAGCCCGACGGCCCGACGAAGACGACGAATTCGCCATCCCCGATCTCGAGGTCGACGCCCTTGATGACCTGCGCCTCGCCGTACCATTTCTCCACGGATTGCAATGCGATGGAGCCCATTGTTCAGATCCTCCGCGCGTTGGGGCTGGCCCAGGTCAGCCAGATCGCCGCCGTCCAGGTGAAGTGGTCGCCGCCGCAGGCCGTCCCGTCGAGCGGGTCGAAATATTCGAAGAAGCCGCCGCGCTCGATCAGCTCGACCGTCTCGCGCCGCAGCCGCGCTTCCTCGGCCTCCCGGCCGGCATCGGCGAAGCCCATGGCGATCAGCGCGTTCACCACGGGCCAGGTCGGCCCGCGCCAGTAGCGGCGCGGATTGAACTCGGACGCCGCCGGGTCGTTCGACGGGATGCCGTAGCGGACCCCGTCCCAGACCGCCATCAACCGCGCCTCCATCTCCGCATTCTCGATCCCGGCAAGCCAGCCGAGGAAGGCGCCCGAGCCGAGGCAATTGGCGAACTCGCCAGTGCGCAGGTCACGCGCATCGTAGGCGCCGAGATCGGCGTTCCAGATCCGCTCCAGCCCGGCCTCGAGATCGGCACACCAGCTCTCGATCTCCGAGACGTCCTCGCCGAGGCTCCGCCCGATGGCGGCCAGGTCGCGATGGGCGCGAATCAGGATGAAGGTCATCGCCGGATCGGCCATGTAGAACGGCCCGTTCGCCACGATCTCCGCCTGATCCCACCCGCAGGCGCGGCCGAACTGGAGGATGGCGAGATAGCGGTCGTAATCCTGCTTCGACGGCCGCATCGAGGCATCGACATGGCCGGTGTCGCGGCGCGTGTAGTCGCCCACGCCCGAACCGTCGACGCGGGCCATCCCCGGATCCCAGTCAGCGCAGTTGTCCCGGCCGGATTCCCACGGATGGGTGATCGCCACGACCCCCTCGGCCGACCGGTCCCGGTGCCACCAGCGATGCCACGCGACGAGCTTCGGATAGAGCGCGCGCAGCCGCGGCTCCCCGGCATCGGGATAGGCGGCATGTATCTTGCGCGCGAGGATCGCGGCGACCGGCGGCTGGCTGATGCCCGACGTCGCCGGCTCCTGCCCCGCGCCCCAGACATCCGGCCCCGGGAAATAGCCCGGATCGGGCTTCCAGAACACGATATGCGGCACCATGCCGGTGTCCCACTGGGCCGAGAACAGCGTCTCGAGCTCGGTCCAGGCCCGGTCGATGTCGAAGCTCGAAAAGCCCCAGGCGGCGAAGGCCGAATCCCAGTTCCACTGGTAGGGATAGAGCCCCCGCGTCGGGATCGTGTAGCCGCCCCGGTCGTTGTCGCGCAGGATCTGCCGCGCCCGGTCGTCGAAATCTTCGTGGCTCATTCCATCCTCCCGCCCCGGGCGATCATGACCGGCCACCCGCGTGCCGCGCCTTTATCGCGACGGGGCCTCATCCCTTCACCGACCCGGCGGTCAGGCCCTTGGTCATGAACCGCTCCAGCCCGAGGAACAGCGCCATGATCGGCACTGTCGCGATGACCGCTCCCGCCATCAGGTGCTGGCGCGGAATCTCCGAGGAATTGAGCGAGGCGATGCCGCGCGTCAGCGTGAACTTCGACGGATCGTCGAGCAGCATGAAGGCCAGCAGGAACTCGTTCCACGCGATCATGAAGACATAGAGCGACACGCTGGCCAGCGCCGGCAGGCTGAGCGGCAGCGTGATCTTCCAGATCACGGCAAGCCGCGAGAGCCCGTCCATCAGCCCCGCCTCCTCGACCTCGTGCGGCAGGCCGCGGAAATAGCCCTGCAGCATGTAAAGCGCGACCGGGATGGTCGTGACCGGGTAGATCATGACGATGCCGAAGATCGTGTTGCGCAGGCCCGTCATCGAGAAGGCGATGTAGATCGGCAGCGCCAGCACGATCATCGGCACCATGTAGATCAGCAGGATCGAGCGCGCCATCAGCGCCTGCCCCCGGAAGCGCAGCCGCGCCACCGCGTAGGCGCCGGGGATCGAAAAAGCCAGCGTGATGAAGACGGTCAGAACCGAGACATAGAACGAGGTCCAGAGATAGGAGCCGAAGTTGAAGTCGCGGATCAGTTCCACATAGCTGCGGAACAGGCCGAGCCCCTGGCTCAGGTCGATGGAGAAATCGAGCGGGTTCTGCAGAAGCTCCGACTGGTTCTTCAGGCTCGTCATCACCATCACGTAGAACGGGATCAGGACGATCGCGGTGAAGAATATATAGCCGAAGCCGGTCAGGAAGCGGATCACTGCGGCCTCGAATTCGTGCCGGGTCAGCGCGCCGGGCGGGCAGTCGCCCAGGATCGCCAGCATCGACCGGGCAAAGGCCGCGCCCAGGATCGCACCCGCGATGGCCGTCGGCACGACCGGCGCCTCGATCCCCATCGGCCCGATCCCGGCAAGCGTTCCGGCCAGGATCGCCGCCGCCCCGATCCAAGCGCCCGCCGGCCCGGCAGGCCTCAGGATCGCCATCAGCCCGAGCACCGCGCCCCAGAGAAGCGAAAGCCAGATCACCGGCCGGAACGGCTCGCCGGTCGCGAAGGACATGGCCACGGCCACCGTCGTCGCCAGGATCACCATCCACAGCGCACCGAGCACCGGCCCGGTCACGAGGCCATGCCGCAGAAAGCTCATGCCCTGGCCCCTTCATCTTTCCCGAAATACTCCGGGGGGTGCGGGGGGCAGGCCCCCCGCTGGCTGACATGAGCGGACCGCCTCACAGCCCCTCCTCCCGGCTGATGAAGCGGAAGAACAGGAAGCTGAAGACCAGCAGGCAGCAGAAGATCACCACCGCCACGGCCGCGCCGGCGCCGATATTCGACACCGCGAAGGCCTGTTCGTAGACGTTGACGGTCAGCGTGCGCGTCCCGGCATTGCCGCCGGTCAGCAGGAAGATGTCGTCGAACTTGTTGAAGGTCCAGATGAAGCGCAGCAGGAACAGCACCGACAGGATGCCCAGAAGCTGCGGCAGCGACAGGTACCAGAACTGCTGGAACGGCGAGGCACCGTCCATGTCGGCGGCCTCGTACATGTCGCTGTCGATCGACTGCATCCGGGCGAGGATGAACAGGAAGGACAGCGGGAAGTAACGCCAGATCTCGAAGACGGTGACCATGATCAGCGCCAGCGGCCGGTCGCCGAAGAAATTGATCGTCTGCTCGGTCACGCCCATCTGCACCAGAAGCGCGTTGGCCGAGCCCGAGAACGGGTCGAACAGGATGAGCCACGAAAATGCGACGGCGATGACCGGGGCCACGTAGGGAAACAGGTAGAGCCCCCGAAGAACGCCCTGCCCCCGGAAGCTCTTGTTCAGCAGGAGCGCCGCGAACAGCCCGACGACCAGCGCCCCGACCGTGCCGAAGACGGTGTAGAACAGCGTCACCCCGAAGACGCCCCAGAACTCGTCGCCGTCGAAGATCCGCGCGAAGTTCTCGAAGGTGAAGGTGGCGTTCAGAAGGATGTTGTCGGCCTCGCCCGAGGCCACGGGCTCGGTCGCCTCTGCCGCGTCCTCGGCGGCATCGGCATCGGCGGCGCGGATCGGCACGATCAGCCGTTCGTTGTAGCCGCCCTCCATCTCGTCGATCCGGCAGGTCAGCGCCGCGCCGTCGATCTCGCAGTCCGCCGGCAAATCGCCCGCGACCTCGACGCCATCGGGCAGCGTGTCGGTCAGGACGACGTTCAGGATCGCGTCTTCCTGGCTCGAATTCCGCAGCCGGTATTCGACGCGCAGCTCGTCGCCTTCGCCCCGCACCTGCTCCCGCACCACCGGCGCGGTCGGTCGCAGGTCGGCCAGCCCGATCGGTTTCACGCTGATCCAGAAGATCGCGAGAAGCGGCAGGATCACCACCAGAGCGACCGAAATGAGCGTCGGCGCCAGAAGACCGTAGGCCAGCCTCGCCTCGCGTCGGGCAAGCCGGGTGGTGCCGGTGGGCGGCGTCGGATGGGCGGGCGCGGGCATCGGAACCTGCCGCGCGCCCCCGGTGGTCACGGGGACGCGCGGGACACGATCACTCGATCGCGCCAAGCTCCTCGTTCATCGCCGCGACCGCCGCCGGCCCGTCGATTTCGCCGTCGATATACTGCCGGACGATGCGGTTGATCGCCTGGCTGTTGATCATGCGGCTGGCCAGCGCAAGCTGACCGTCGGCCACGCCCCACCGCTGCGCGACGTCGAGCCCGCCGACGATCTCCTCGATCATCGCCGCGTCGTAGAGGTCACCCAGAGGCGCCCGCCGGTCCACGCCGACATCCAGCGTCGCCCAGGCATCGGCGTATTCGGTCGGGTTGTCCGGCGTGCCGTTCCGCACCGGGAACTTGCCTTCCGGCGCGATGGCGAGCGTTTCGGTGTAGCCATCGGACATCGAGAACTCGACAAACTGCATCGCCACGTCGGTATTGGCGTCCGCCGTGATACCGAAATACCGGATATCGGCCCAGGCCGCGCCGTCGGGGTTCGAGGGGCCCGAGAAGTTCGTCACGATGCCGGTCCGGCTGGCCAGTTCGGTCGAGGTCGGATCGTCAGTGATCGTCGGCGGCGCGCTGTCGCGCAGACCGGCGAGTTCGTCGAGGATGAAGGGCGACCAGATGATCATCGCCGCATTGCCCGAGAAGTAGAGCGAGCGCGACTGATCCCAGTAGAGTTCACCCGGCGGCGAGGCTTCGGCGATCGCCTTGTAGAAATCGAGCACCTCGATCGTCGGCCCTTCCTCCAGCGGCTGGAACCCGTCCGGCCCGACCGGCGAGACGCCGTTGGCGAGGAAGACATGCTCCAGCACCTGCGACATGAAGTTCTCGTCGACCTTCGTCGCGGCGACGAAGCCGTACATGTCCGGCGGGTTATGCAGCGCGTCGACTGCGGCCAGCACCGCGTCGTAGCTGGTCGGCGGCTCCAGTCCCGCCTCCTCGAACAGGTCGGCGCGGTAGACGATCATCTGCGTCCAGCCGTCGACCGGCACCGAGGCGTATCCGCCGTCATAGGCCGCCATCTCGAGCGCGCCGGGCGCGAAGGTCGACGGGTCGAGATCCTCGATCACCTCGGTCGCGGCGTCGGTGTCGAGGATGCCCGCCTCGGCCCAGGGCAGCGCGTACTGCAGCGTGTGGTAGATCACGTCGGGAAGATCGCCGGCGGCGAAGGCGGCCGTCGCGCGGGTGCCCAGATCGCTTTCGGTGACCGGGATCACCTCGACCTCGTGGCCCGTCGCCTCCTGGAACTGCTCGGCCAGCGCCTCCTGCCGGGCCAGCCGCTCGGGCTGCTCTTCGGTGGTCCAGAAGCGGATCGTGTCGGCCCCGGCGGCCACGGCGGTGAGCGCGAAAACCGATACCGCACCCAACAGATATGAATATCTGGGCATAAGTTCCTCCCGATTTAATTGTCTGCGCCTATCAAAGCCCGAGGGGGCCAATCTGGCAAGACTATTGTGCCTTTGCGGTCAAGGCATTGAAATTTCGGAAGATTTGGCGCACCCGAGAGGATTCGAACCTCTGGCCTCTGCCTTCGGAGGGCAGCGCTCTATCCAGCTGAGCTACGGGTGCCGCGACCCGCCGTATACTCGGCGAGACCGGGCTCTGCAACGGCAAAGGAGCGGCCCGTCCGGCCCTCAGGCGAAGAGATCGTGCGCCAGTTCCAGCGCCTCGATCAGCACGTCGACCTCGGACTTCGTGTTGTAGAGCCCGAAGCTCGCCCGCGCGGTCGCCGGAACGCCGAGATGGTCCATCAGCGGCTGCGCGCAATGGTGCCCGGCCCGGACCGCGACGCCCTTCTTATCGAGGATCGTCGACAGGTCGTGCGCATGGGCGCCTTCCATCGTGAACGAGAAGATCGCCCCCTTGCCGGTCGAGTGTCCCTGCACCTGCAGCCAGTTCAGCCCGTCGAGCCGGTCACGGGCATAATCGCGCAGGCCGCGTTCATGCGCCGCGACATTCTCCATCCCGAGGCCCATCAGGTAGTCGAGCGCCGCGCCGAGGCCGATCTGCTGGACAATGCCGGGTGTGCCGGCCTCGAACTTCATCGGCGGGTCGTTGTAGCTGACCGCGTCTCGGTGCACCTCGCGGATCATGTCCCCGCCGCCCATGAAGGGGCGCATCTCGGCCAGACGCTCCTTGCGGATATGGATCGCGCCGGAACCGCTCGGCCCATAGAGCTTGTGACCGGTGATCGCGTAGAAATCCGCCCCGATCGCATCGACGTCGACCGGCATGTGCACCGCCGCCTGAGAACCGTCGACCAGCGTCGCGACGCCGCGCTCGCGTGCCGCGCGGGCGATGGCGGCGACATCGACCACGGTCCCGAGGACGTTCGACATGTGCGTCACGGCGACGAGCTTCGTCTTCGGTCCGATCGCGTCGATCACCGCCTGCGGATCGAGGTCGCCCTTCGCGTCGATCTCGACCCATTTCAGCACCGCGCCCTGCCGTTCGCGCAGGAAATGCCAGGGCACGATGTTGGCGTGATGCTCGGCCACGCTCAGGACGATCTCGTCGCCCGGCTCGAAGCGCGGCATCGCCCAGGAATAGGCAACGAGGTTGATGCCCTCGGTCGTGCCGCTGGTGAAGACGATCTCGCGTTCATCGGCCGCGCCGAGGAACCCCGCGATCTTGCCGCGCACCGCCTCGTAATTCTCGGTCGCGAGGTTCGACAGAAAGTGCAGGCCCCGGTGAACGTTGGAATATTCCTCGGAATAGGCGCGCGTGATGGCGTCGATCACCACCTGCGGCTTCTGCGCCGAGGCGCCGTTGTCGAGATAGACCAGCGGCTTTCCGTTCACCTGCCGCGACAGGATCGGGAAATCGGCGCGGATGGTCGCTACGTCGTACATGGCAGGTCCTTTCAGGCGCCAGCCGGCATCACGGAGATGCCGAAGAGGCTGCCGAGCAGGTTGAAGACGGCGATGAGGCCGACGGCGGCGAGGATGACGCCGAGAAACACCCGGCCAAGCGACCGGAAGCCGTGCAGTTCGGCGGTGAAGTTCACCAGAAGCCAGAGAAAGAGCGCGAAGCTCAGCATCATGAAGACGTCCTCGGCCGGCGGCAGGACGAGCAGCACGACGATCCGCACCGCCTGGACGAAGAGGAAGACGAAATTGATCCACGCCACGATCTTCAGCGCGCCGTCGAAGTCGCCGCTGCCGCCGAAGGCCCGGCCGACATGGTGGATCGCGCCCAGAAGGATGAGTGACGCCCCGGCCTGGGTCGCCGCGACGTAGACGAGCGCCACGTTGCGCACGCCGAGCGCGAGGAATTCCAGTTCCACGCCGAAGATGCTGAGCACGAGAGCTATTGCGAACAGCAGCCACGCGCCCTCGCGCCCGGTCTCCTCGCGCAGGACGACGGCGGCGCCGGTGCGCGGGGCCGACAGCGTGAGCCGGGTCAGCGCCACCAGCTCGACCAGGCTCGGCGGCCGGCTCATGCTGCGCCCTGCCCGGCTTCGCGCAGGTTCGAGATCCAGAACCACAGGAACACGACGAGCCACAGGATGCCGACCGTTGTCTGCGCGGCACCTGCGCCGATCAGCCCGGCCACGAGACCGTGCAGAAGCTTCAGCGGGATCGCGGCGAGAAGCGCCCAGAACAGCGCCAGCCGCGCGTCGAGGCCCGACAGCCGCACCCCGAGAAGGCGCGCGAGCCCGTACCCGACAAGTGCCAGCAGGTAGAAGGCCAGCGGCAGGATCAGGAACCAGACGACCAGTTCCGCCGACATCAGCGCCTGGAACTTGGCGTCGACCATGTTGGCCGGGACATCCAGTCCTTCGATCGGGCGGACATCGGCGGATTCCGCACGGATCGCGGCCTCCAGTTCGGGCGCAGGCAGGATCGACCGGCGCTGGACCGACGGAAGCTGCGACACGAAGCCGAGCACCATGGCCGCCATCAGGTAGACGAGCGCCAGCCGCTCGCCGCCGCCGCGGGCGCGGATACCCGCGAAGACCCGCCGCGGCCGCCTGTAGCTTGCCAGGATATCCGTCGTGACGGCCATCTCAGCCCTGCCGCCGCCTTTCCAGCCATCCGCTCAGCCGGTCGAGGATGTCGGCGCGCAGCGCCTCGTCCTCGATCTCGTCGATCGCCTCGGCGACGAAGGCCAGCACCAGCAGATCGGTCGCCTCGGCCGTCGGCACCCCGCGCGAGCGCAGGTAGAACAGCGCCGTCTCGTCGATGGCACCAGTGGTGGAGCCGTGCGAACAGGCCACGTCGTCGGCGTAGATCTCGAGCTCGGGCTTGGCCTGGAAGCTCGAATCCTCGTCGAGCAGGAGCGACTGGCTGATCTGGTAGCCGTCGGTCTTCTGCGCGCCGGGCTTCACCAGGATCTTGCCCTGAAACACGCCCTCGGCCCCGTTCCGCAGCACCTTCTTGAACACCTGCCGGCTTTCGCAGCCGACGGCGTCATGGGTAATGAAGACGGTATCGTCGTGGTGGAACTTGCCCGTGCGCCCGTCGCCAAGCGCCGCGCCCGCGACATGCGCGATGGCTTCGTCGCCGACGATTTCGATCACGTGCTCGTTCCGGGTCATGACGCCGTTCGCGGTCAGGGTGAAGCTCTTGTAGCGCGCCTCTTCGGCGACGCGGGCAAACATGTGCGTGACCGCGCGGCGTTCATGGTCGCGGCCCTGGGCGCGGACATGGTGGAACGTTCCGCCCTTCGCGACGTCGATCTCGGTGCACTTGTTGAAGCGCGAGGCCGCCGGCCCGTTCTCCAGAACGGTCAGCTCCGCCCCCTCCTCGACCCGCACGAGGTGATGCAGGATCGCGTCCGATGTCTCGGAGCGGTGAAGATAGATCAGGTTCACCGGACGCTCGGCCTTGCCCGTCGCCCGGATCGCCACGCCGTCGGTGGCGAAGGCGGTGTTGAGCGCGGCAAGCGGGCGGACGACCGGGGTCTGCCCCCGTTCCTCCAGCGCACCATAGAGATCGCGCGCCCAGTGGATGTCGCGGGACAACGCATCAGACAGGCGCAGGATCTCGACCCCGGCGAGCGCCGGATCGTCGCTGAGACCTTCGTCGAAGACACCGTCGACGAAGACCAGCTTCACCCGGTCGATCGCATCGAAGATCGGACGTTCGTCGGTATCCGAGAAGGTCGCAGCGCGCGGCGCCTCGGGCTCGACCAGCCCGGCGGGGTTGGTGAAGCGCCAGTATTCGTCCCGCGGACCCGGCAGGCCGGACGCGCGCAGCCGGGCGAGCGCCCCCTTGCGCGCCTCGGTCGCCCAGGACGCGCCCTCGGGCATGGTCAGCGCGGCAATCCGCGCCTCGGTCGCATCGGTCTTGGGTTGTGCCACCGCCATCAGGCCGCCTCCGACTCGAAGGACGCGTAGCCGTTCTTCTCGACCTCGAGCGCCAGTTCCGGCCCGCCGGTCGCGACGATCTTGCCGTTGGCCATGATGTGCACGACGTCCGGTGCGATGTGGTCCAGAAGCCGCTGGTAATGCGTGATGACGAGGAACCCGCGGCCCGCGTCGCGCAGCGCGTTCACACCGTCGGCGACAAGCTTCATCGCGTCCACGTCGAGCCCGGAATCCGTCTCGTCGAGGATGCACATCTTGGGCTCCAGCATCGCCATCTGCAGGATCTCGTTGCGTTTCTTCTCACCGCCGGAGAAGCCCACGTTCACGGGCCGCTTCAGCATCTCGCTGTCGATCTTCAGCGCCTTGGCCTTCTCGCGGATGGTCTTGAGGAAGTCGGCCGAGCTCATCTCCTCCTGCCCGCGGGCGCGCCGCTGCGCGTTCAGCGCCGTGCGCAGGAACGTCATGTTGCCCACGCCCGGGATCTCGACCGGGTACTGGAACGCGAGGAAGAGCCCCGCGGCGGCCCGCTCCTCGGGCTCCATCTCCAGCAGGTCCTCGCCGTCGAGCGTGGCCGTGCCATCGGTCACGGCATAGCCGTCGCGGCCGGACAGGACATAGCTCAGCGTGGACTTGCCGGACCCGTTCGGGCCCATGATCGCGTGCACCTTCCCGGCCTCGACACTTAGGTCGACGCCCTTCAGGATGGCCTTGTCCTCTTCTTCGAGCTTTACGTGCAGGTTCTTGATTTCCAGCATCTTTTCACCTTCTAGGATAGGGTTACGGCAGTGCCGGAGGCCGACACCATGAGCATGTTGTTGATGACCTCGTAATCGAGATCGACGCCGACGATGGCGTTGCCGCCCATCGCCCGCGCCCGGTCTTCCATTTCGGACAGCGCGACCTCACGCGCCCGGCCAAGCTCCTGCTCGTAGGCGCCGGAGCGGCCGCCGATGATGTCGGTGATCCCGGCGAAGATATCCCGGAACACGTTCGCGCCGAGGATCGCCTCGCCCACGACGATGCCGTGATAGGCGGTGATCTCGCGGCCCTGGACGGTCGGGGTGGTGGTGACGATCAACTCGGGTCTCCGTGGCTTTCGGTGGTCATGACGTGGCCATCGCCGGCGCGGCGCGCTGATGGGTGCGGAAACGCGCGATGTAGCGCGCCGGCAGATCGGCCGGCGCAAGCCCCCGCGCGATCAGTTCGTCGAGGCAGCCGAGCGCGAGGTCGGGGCTGTCGAAGACGGCGTCGGCGGCCAGCGCGAGGAAGTGCAGCGCATCGTCCCCGAAGGACCCGAGCGCGCCGTCGCGCAGGTAGACCGCATCGCCGTCGAGAAGCTGGCTGGTCAGGCGCGGGCGGACCACCTCGGCCTCGTGGGCATGGGGCATCATCACCGACTTGGTGAACAGGAACTTGTGCAGGCGGAAGCCCTGCGCGCGCAGTTCGGCATCGAGATCGCCGAACAGCGGCTCGTCCTCGTAGATCCGGTGGAACCGGACTTCGGTGACCACGGCGACAGCGTCAGCCAGCGTCCGCGTTCCGCCCTGCAACACCTCAAGCTCGCCACCCTGAAGATCCATCTTGAGCAGGTCTACCGGCGGCAGTCCCTCGACCGCATCGAGCGGCGTCGTCGTCAGCGGGATCTCGGTCACCTCGCGCTCCGCCCACCGGTCCTTGCCGATGATCCCGAGCGCCTCGGCATCCATCGGGAACAGCGAGGTGAAGCCCGCCGTGGGATGGACGCGCAGCACCCGCTCCCCCGCCGCGCCGACGGCGGTCGGGAACCACGTCGCGCCCGGTGTCTCCGGCAGTGCCGCGAATTGCGCCGGGTTCGGCTCGAACCCGTAGACATGTGCCACGCCATCCTCGAGCAGACCCTGGTAGGGCGGCAGGGACAGCGGGCTCGCGCCGACGTCGCAGATCCGCATCGGCCGCGACGGCCGAAGCGCGTCGGTCAGGACGCGGCGGCGGGTCTGGGCGAAATCAGCCATGTGCGGGCCTCTCGGCCGGACGCATCAGGAGATTCTGGTTCACCCGGCGCGCGCCGAACTCCTCGGCGATCACATAATCCCACTCGGTCATGAGCGCGAAGAAGGCGTCACGGTTGTGACGGTCGACCTCAATGAAGATCGGTGGACGGCAGCGTGCCACGGTGGACCGGAGCCCTTCGAGCACGTCCAACTCCATCCCTTCGACGTCGATCTTGATCAGGTCGACCGGCCCGTCGCCAACGAGATCATCGCCGGCAAGTACGGCCACGCCGTCCCCGCCCCCGGCCTTTTTCAGCTTGCCCCAGCCGAGATTGCCCTTCGGCCAGTGGATCGCGAAGCCCGCCTCACTGCGGGCGCCCATGCCTAATCCGAGCCCGCCGGGATCGACTCGGTCAATCAGCCCGTTGAGCAGAAGCACGCCCGCCAGAAGCTCGACCGCTGCCGGGTTCGGCTCGACCGGGATCGACCGCGCCGCGCCGCCGAACATGAGCATGTAAAGCGTGTGGTTCCCGATATTCGCGCCGATATCGAGGAAGACACCGCCCTGAGGCATGTTCCGCGCCATGACTTGAAGCTGGTCGATCTCGTAGAACGCGCCCTTGGTCTGAACCGCGTGGATGCGGTCCTCGGGATTGTTGACGAGGAATTGCACCGGCTTGTCGTAGCGATGCGACAGCACGACCTGCGCGCCGGCGGGCGTCACGTAGCGCGCCGGCCGGCCGAGCGCCGCACGCAGAACCGGGTTCACGCTGTCGTCGGCCAGAAGACGTGGCAGCGCGCCTTCGGCAGACGCGATACTTTCGAGGCTCTCACCCATTGCTCAGCCTCCGGCACGGCCTCGTCACCTGATGCGCGACGGCACACCGGGCAGCGCCAGACGGCGCAGCAGACAGGCAGGCCCCGAACCCCATGGCCTCAGCCCACCGAGCCCTCGAGGCTGATGGCGACGAGCTGCTGCGCCTCCATCGCGAATTCCATCGGCAGCGCCTGCAGGACTTCCTTGGCGAAGCCGTTGACGATCAGCGCCACGGCCTCTTCCTCGTCCATCCCGCGCTGGCGGCAGTAGAACATCTGGTCGTCGTCGACTTTCGAGGTCGTCGCCTCGTGCTCGACCCGGCTCGAGTTGTTCTTCACCTCGATATACGGAACCGTATGCGCGCCGCACTTGTCGCCGATCAGAAGGCTGTCGCACTGGGTGTAGTTGCGGCTTTCGCTTGCCTTCCGGTGCATCGAGACGAGGCCCCGGTAGGTGTTCTGCGCCTTGCCCGCCGAGATGCCCTTGGACACGATCCGGCTTTTCGTGCGCTTGCCGAGATGGACCATCTTCGTACCGGTATCGGCCTGCTGCGCATTGTTAGCGATGGCGATCGAGTAGAACTCGCCCTGGCTGTCGTCGCCGCGCAGGATGCACGAGGGGTATTTCCACGTGATCGCCGAGCCGGTCTCGACCTGGGTCCACATCACCTTCGACCGGTCGCCCCGGCAATCGGCGCGCTTGGTGACGAAGTTGTAGATGCCGCCCTTGCCGTCCTTGTCGCCCGGATACCAGTTTTGCACCGTCGAATACTTGATCTCCGCGTCGTCCAGCGCGACGAGCTCCACCACCGCGGCGTGCAGCTGGTGGGTCTCACGCATCGGCGCGGTGCAGCCTTCGAGGTAGCTCACGTAGCTGCCCTTGTCGGCGATGATCAGCGTGCGCTCGAACTGGCCGGTATTCTCCGCGTTGATGCGGAAATAGGTCGACAGTTCCATCGGGCATTTCACGCCCGGCGGCACATAGACGAACGACCCGTCCGAGAACACGGCCGAGTTCAGCGTCGCGAAGAAGTTGTCGGTGATCGGAACGACCGATCCGAGATACTTCTTCACCAGTTCCGGATGGTTCTGGATCGCGTCCGAGATCGAGCAGAAGATGACCCCGGCCTTCTCCAGCTCCTTCTGGAAGGTCGTGCCGACCGAGACGCTGTCGAACACCGCGTCCACGGCGACCTTCCGGCCCTCGGCGGGCGCGTCATCGGCGCCCTCGACACCGGCGAGGATCATCTGCTCCTTCAGCGGGATCCCGAGCTTTTCGTAGGTGGCCAGCAGCGCCGGATCGACCTCATCGAGCGATTTCGGCTTCTGCGCCATACTCTTCGGCTTGGCGTAATAATACTGGTCCTGGTAGTCGATCGGCGGGTAGTTCACCATCGCCCATTCCGGTTCCTTCATCTGCTTCCAGCGCTTGAAAGCCTGAAGGCGCCAGTCCGTCATCCACGACGGCTCGCCGTTCTTCTCCGAGATCAGCCGGACGATGTCCTCGTTCACGCCCTTTGGCGCGTAGTCCATCTCGATCTCGGTGTTCCAGCCGTACTTGTAGGTGCCGCCGAGCCCTTCGACGGTCTCCACGGTTTCGCGGTCCACACCTTCTTTCACGTCCGTGTCGAGGGCTGTCATGCGATCTCCCGTCTCTGTCATTCCGCCTCACTCGGCGCGTGCGCGCGCCAGGAACCTGTCATGTGCCGCCGTCCAGGCGTCGGCGAAGGCCATGACCTCCGCCTCGGTGGTGCCGGGCCCGAGCGAGACCCGGATCGCCGACCCCGCCTCGGTTTCGGAGAACCCCATCGCGCGCAGGACGCTGCTGGATTTCACCTTGCCCGAGGAGCAGGCCGACCCCGCCGATATCGCGAAACCGGCCAGGTCCATCTGCATCACCTGGGTTTCGCCCTTCCATCCCGGCGTCAGCAGACAGGATGTGTTCGGCAGCCTTGGCGATTCCTTCCCGACAAAAATAGTCATGTCAGTCCGGGCTTCCAGCGTTTTTTCTAGAATGTTTCTAAATTGACCGATCCGGTCCCATGTTCCGGCCTCCAGATCACGCGCCGCGGCGGCGGCAGCGGCGCCGAAACCGGCGATGCCGATCACGTTCTCGGTGCCCGAGCGGCGCCCCATCTCCTGCCCGCCGCCGCGGATCAGCGCCTCGACATCGAGCCCGCGGCGCAGGATCAGCGCGCCCACACCCTTCGGCCCGCCGATCTTGTGGGCCGAGACCAGCCCCATCTCGACGCCCGACCAGTCAAAGGCCAGGGGCACCTTGCCGAAGCCCTGCGTCATGTCCGACACCGAAAGGCCCGCCGGCAGGTCCTGCATCACGCCGGTCTCGGAATTGGCGAGCTGCAGCGTGGCGCGCGCGGGATCGGGCACCGTCACACGGCCCGCGCGGTCGACGTCCAGGTCCTCGACGATCCACGACCGCACGGCGTCATGTTCGATGCCCGCACCGGATAGGTTCCGGCCGCGCAAGGCCAGCGCCGCGGCCTCGGTCGCGCCCGAGACGAACACGACGTCCGAGGCCAGAGCCCCGGCCGCCTCGGCCACCTGCGCCCGCGCCTTCTCGATCAGGCCCTTGGCGGCGCGGCCCTCGGCATGAACGCTCGACGGGTTGCCGACGACATCCATCGCCGCGACCATCGCCGCCCGCGCCTCGGGGCGCAGCGGCATCGTGGCGTTGTGATCGAGATAAACCCGCGGCAGCGTTCCGGTCCTTCGGCTGGTCGTGATCGGGGCGACGGGCCGCTCAGGCCTCGTCGACCACCTGGAAGAGGTTCGGCACGGCGGGGCACGGCGTCAGCTCGTTGGCCACGACGTCCGACAGGCGCGTCTGGTGCAGGAAGACGTAGACATGCGCCGACAGGCCTTCCCACAACCTGTTCGTCATGCTCTGCGCCCGGCTGCCCGACACGCCGCCCGAGGCGCCTGCGCCCTTGTGCATGGCCGATACGGTCTCGTCCACGGCGGCGAAGATCTCGGCGATGCGGATCTCGGCGGCCGGCCGCGCCAGCCTGTAGCCGCCGCCCGGCCCGCGCACGCTTTCCACCAGCCCGGCCCGGCGCAGCTTGACGAAGAGCTGCTCCAGATACGGCAGCGAGATGTCCTGGCGCTGCGCGATTTCGGACAGCGAGACCATGCCACGGTCATAGAGGATCGCCAGGTCGGTCATCGCGACCATGGCGTAGCGACCCTTGGTGCTGAGTTTCATCCGCCGGATTGCTCCCTGCGAGAGACGCGATTGACCTTTCAGGACAGGGCGCTTAACTCACGTCCCACCCCGTCCCGCGCGCCTGCGCGGATTTAGAATTGTTCTAGGTTAGGCCCGCCCCGCCGTCAACCCGATCGGGGGCGCCGCGCGCCCCAGGAGGCATGGATGCCCGAGGTCATTTTTCCCGGACCCGAAGGACGGCTTGAAGGCCGCTACCATCCGCAGAAGGCCAAGGACGCGCCGATTGCGATCATCCTGCACCCGCACCCGCAATTCGGCGGGACGATGAACAACCGCGTCGTCTACAACCTGCACTATGCGTTCCACGAAATGGGCTTCACCGTCCTGCGCTTCAATTTCCGCGGCGTCGGCCGCAGCCAGGGCGAATACGACCAGGGCATCGGCGAGTTGTCCGATGCCGCCGCGGCGCTCGACTATCTCCAGTCGATGAACCCGAACTCCAAGCATTGTTGGGTCGCCGGGTTCTCCTTCGGGGCCTGGATCGGGATGCAGCTTCTGATGCGCCGGCCCGAGATCACCGGCTTCATCTCGGTCTCGCCGCCGGCCAACATGTACGACTTCTCGTTCCTCGCCCCCTGCCCGTCCTCCGGCCTGATCATCAACGGCGCCGCCGACCGCGTGGCCAAGCCGCAGGACACCCGCATTCTCGTCGACAAGCTGCAGGAGCAGAAAGGCATCACCGTCACCCACATGGAGATGGAAGGCGCCGGGCATTTCTTCGAGGAGCCGAACATGACGCCGATGATCGAGGCAGTGCAGGATTACGTGCGCCGTCGCCTGACGGAGACCACACGATGAGCAGCCTCGTCGAGAACGTCGCCGACAAGCTCGCACTCGACGTGATCGAGGCGCAGGACAAGCTCGGCGACGACAGCCTGGTCGATCTCGTCGCGCAGGTGCTCGGCGCCTCCTCGCCCTCGACCGAGGAAGCGTTCCGCACCGCCGCCCGCGTCCGCATGGCCGAGCGCCGCGCCCGTGGCGTGCTCGCTGCCCGGCTCGCCGGCGAAGAGGTCGAGGCCCCGGTCGATCACACTGCCGACGCGGCAGGCACGAATATCGGCGGGGATCACTGATCCCCGCGACACCGCGCCACCGGTATACAATGGCATACCCTCTTTTCCGGCACGCCGCCTTCCGCTAGGAAGACGGCGAAACCGCATGCGGAGGGGCAACCATGACCGACAGCACGCCTGACATCATCTACACCAAGGTCGACGAGGCGCCGGAACTCGCCTCGGCCTCGCTCCTGCCGATCATCCAGAGCTTCGCCTCGGCCGCGGGCGTCAGCATCGGAACGCGGGACATCTCGCTCGCCGGGCGCATCCTCGCCGCCTTCCCCGAGCATCTGAAGGACGACCAGCGCGTCCCGGACGACCTCGCCATCCTCGGCGACCTGGTCAAGACGCCGGACGCCAACGTCATCAAGCTGCCGAACATCTCGGCCTCGGTCCCGCAACTTGTCGCCGCGGTGAAGGAGCTTCAGGCGCAGGGCTACGCGATCCCCGACTACCCGGAGACCCCGTCGACGGACGCCGAGAAGGCCGCCCGCGCGAAATACGACGCGATCAAGGGCTCGGCCGTGAACCCGGTCCTGCGCGAAGGCAATTCCGACCGCCGCGCCGCCACCGCCGTCAAGAAATACGCCCAGAGCCACCCGCACCGGATGGGCGACTGGTCGAAGGACAGCAAGACCCGCGTCGCGGCCATGGATGGCGGCGATTTCCGCTCGAACGAGGTCTCCGCGACCCTGCCGAAAACCGCCACGGCGAAGATCGTCCATGTCGCCGCCGACGGGACCGAGACCGTGTTGAAGGATGCCGTCAAATACCCCGAGGGCACCGTCGTCGACGCGACCTACATGTCCGCCCAGGCGCTCGACGCCTTCCTCGCCGACGAGATCGAGAAGACGAAGGCCGAGGGCGTGCTGTTCTCGCTGCATCTCAAGGCGACGATGATGAAGGTCTCGGACCCGATCATCTTCGGCCACGCCGTCCGCGAATTCCTCAAGCCCGTCTTCGACGCCCATGGCAAGGAGATGAAGGCGCTCGGCGTGAACCCCAATTCCGGCCTCGGCGACCTGCTGGCGCGGGTGAAGGACCATGACGGCATCATGACCGCCATCGGCGCTGTCATGGACGCCCGCCCGCCGCTCTACATGGTCGACAGCGACCGCGACATCACCAACCTGCACGTGCCGTCGGACGTCATCATCGACGCCTCCATGCCCGCGCTGATCCGCGCCGGCGGCAAGGGATGGGGCCCGGACGGCAAGGAACACGACGCGGTCTGCGTCATCCCCGACAACAGCTACGCGCCCGTCTATGACGCCGCGATCGAGTTCTTCAAGGCCAACGGCAAGCTCAACCCGGCCACCGCCGGCACGGTCCAGAACCTCGGGCTGATGGCGCAGAAGGCCGAGGAATACGGTTCGCACCCGACGACCTTCGAGATCCCGGCAGACGGCACCGTGCGGATGGTCCTCGACGACGGCACCGTGCTGCACGAACACGGCGTCGATGCTGGCGACATCTGGCGCTCCGCCTCGACCCGCAAGGCGCCGATCGAGGACTGGGTGAACCTCGCCATCGAACGGCAGAAGGCGACCGGCTACCGCTCGATCTTCTGGCTCGACGAAACCCGCGCCCACGACGCCGAGCTGATCGCCTACGTGAAGCCCATCCTCGAAGCGAAGGGCGTGGCCGACAAGTTCGAGATCATGGCCCCGCGCGAAGCCACCATCGCCTCGCTCGAGACGATCACCAAGGGCGAGAACACCATCGCCATCACCGGCAACGTGCTGCGCGACTACCTGACCGATCTCTTCCCGATCCTCGAGCTTGCGACCTCGGCCAAGATGCTCTCGATCGTGAAGCTGATGCAGGGCGGCGGCCTGTTCGAGACCGGCGCCGGCGGCTCGGCGCCCAAGCACGTCCAGCAGCTTCAGTCGGAAAACCACCTCCGGTGGGACAGCCTCGGGGAATTCTGCGCCCTCGGCGAAAGCTTCAAGTTCCTCGGCGACGTGAAGGACAACGCCAAGGCCCGCATCCTCGGCGACGCGGTCGAGGTGGCAACGCAGGGCGTGCTCGACCACGACCGCTCTCCGGGCCGGAAGGTCGGCGACCCGGACAACCGCGACAGCCATTACTGGTTCGCCCGCTACTGGGCCGAAGCACTGGCGGCGCAGACCGAGGATGCCGAGCTTGCCGCGCATTTCCGGCCGATCGCCGAACAGCTCGCCGACCGCGAAGACGAGATCGTGGCCGAACTTCATGCCGGTCGCGGGAAGCCTGTCGACCAGGGCGGCTACTACCACCCCGATGCGGGCAAGACCGCGCATATCATGCGGCCCTCGCCCACGCTGAACGCCATCATCGGCTGACGCCCGCATCCGACTGACTTTGGAAACGCCCTTGCCGCAGCGCGGCAAAGGCGGTTTCGTGGTCTTAACGCACGCTGTGCTACCCGTGCGCGGCCAGACCCGCGAAGGAGCGTCCCATGCCCAAGATCAAGGTCGAGAACCCCATCGTCGAGATGGACGGCGACGAGATGACCCGCATCATGTGGGACTTCATCAAGCAGAAGCTGATCCTGCCCTATCTCGACATCGACCTGCTCTACTACGACCTCGGCATGGAAGAGCGGGACCGCACCGACGACCAGATCACGATCGACGCGGCGGAAAAGACGAAGGAAATCGGCGTCGCGGTCAAATGCGCCACGATCACGCCGGACGAGGCGCGGGTCGAGGAATTCGGGCTGAAGAAGATGTGGCGCAGTCCGAACGGGACGATCCGCAACATCCTCGGCGGGACGATCTTCCGCCAGCCGATCATCTGCCGCAACATCCCCCGTCTCGTGCCCGGCTGGACGAAGCCCATCGTCGTCGGCCGCCACGCCTATGGCGACCAGTATCGCGCGACCGATTTTGTCTTCCCCGGCGCCGGCAAGCTGACCCTGAAGTTCGAGGGCGCCGATGGCGAGGTGATCGAGCGCGAGGTCTTCGACGCGCCAGGCGCCGGCGTGGTCATGGGCATGTACAACCTCGAAGCCTCGATCTTCGACTTCGCCCGCGCCTCGTTCAACTACGCCCTGAACCTCGGCTGGCCGCTCTATCTCTCGACCAAGAACACGATCCTCAAGGCCTATGACGGCCGCTTCAAGGACATCTTCCAGGAAGTCTACGAAGCCGAGTTCAAGGACGCCTTCGCCGAGAATAAGATCTGGTACGAGCACCGCCTGATCGACGACATGGTCGCCTCGTCGCTCAAATGGTCCGGCGGCTATGTCTGGGCCTGCAAGAACTACGATGGCGACGTGCAGTCGGACACGGTGGCCCAGGGCTTCGGCTCGCTCGGCCTGATGACGAGCGTCCTGATGACGCCGGACGGCAAGATCGTCGAGAGCGAGGCCGCCCACGGCACCGTCACCCGCCACTTCCGCCAGCACCAGAAGGGCGAGCAGACCTCCACGAATTCCATCGCCTCGATCTACGCCTGGACCGGCGGGCTGAAGCACCGCGCGAAGCTCGACGACAACGCCGCGCTCCTGAACTTCGCCGAGACGCTGGAGCGGGTGATCGTGGAGACCGTGGAGTCGGGCTTCATGACCAAGGACCTCGCGCTCCTCGTCGGGCCGAACCAGAAATGGCTCACGACGATGGGGTTCCTCGAGAAGATCGACGAGAACCTCAACAAGGCGCTGGCGGGGTGAGGCGGATTTCGTCCGATCCGGGACACAAATCGGGGAGCGTTTGCGCTGGAGCAGCGAATGTCCGCTCCGGGCCCGAAGCGGATGCGGGATTGCAGGTCAGGGCAAGTATTGCTGATCGCCGTCGATGGACAGGGCCTGGCCACTGATAGTGGCCCCGTATCTTGAGCAAAGGTAGAGCGTCATATTCGCGATGTCGTCGGCGGATATGTAGGTTTTCAGTGAGTTAGCCAGGAACGCATCTTCCTGCTCTTCGAAGCTGAGTCCCGCTGCTTCCGCCCTTGCAGCAATCACGGACCGGACCCGCTCGCCCTCGACAGCGCCCGGCAAGATGGCATTGACTCGTATCCGGTCGGGCCCGAGTTCTATCGCCATGGATTTCGTAAGTCCGATCACGCCCCACTTGGCAGCAGCGTAGGGACTGCGTTTTGCAAAGCCAAAACGGCCCGCCATGGATGACATGTTGACGATAGAGCCGCCGCCTGCACGGCGAATTGCCGGGATGGCGCGTCTGGAACAATGAAACATCGACTGCAGGTTCACCCGGAAGACCCGGTCAATGTCTGCCGGAGACATATCCTCGATGCGCGCCGTCGGCCCCGCTATCCCTGCATTGTTGATGAGCGCATCGAGCCCGCCGAGGGTCGCAATCGCGGTATCGACGAAGTCTTCTGCCTGCCGGACCTCTCCCATATCGGCGACGACTCCGGGATGGGAACTGTCGGCCACAGCGGCCCTGTCGATATCACAGATGAAGACGTCTGCGCCCCGCTCGGCAAAGCAATCCGCGATTGTCTTGCCGATGCCGGCACCGGCGGCGCTTATCGCAACACGCTGCCCCGTCAGGTCGATGGGAAGCGTTTCAGAGGGCCCTGGCATTTCGATGATCTTCTGTGACATGCCGACGCCCGATTAGCTGAGCGCCACCTGCGGTCGCAATGCAAGAGAGAACAGCGCACTGGTTGTCTTGCCTCGCTCAGCCCGGAACGAGATTTTCGTCGCAGAGTCGATGCACCCGCCCAGTCACGCACGGTCCGCTCTGTCCACAAAACCGACGTTGACCCGACCCTCGGCCGGCATCGTCGTCACATTCATCTGAACCAAAGCGCCCGCACCCGCCAGGTCACGGCGGCGGTTCCGGCAACTCGCTCACCCGCCACTGCCGCGTATGGATCGTGAACAGCACCGCCCGCGTCAGCGGCAGCCGTACGAGGCATTGCCGCTCGGACCTGTAGTAGGTCCGGCCGTGCTTCGGGCGCTCGGCATGGTGCACCGCCTCGGTCTCGGGCTGGAACAGGACGCCGTTGTCGCGGAAGACGCCGTTCTCCCGACAGATCGGCCGGCCCGGCTGCAATCCGTCGAACAGCCGCCCGACCCGGCGCGCGGCCATGTCGTCGTAACGCGCGACGGGTTTGTGGATGCCCGTCATCGGCCGGCCGATCTTCTCCGACAGCATCCAGCCAAGCGGGAAGCAGAGCACCGCCGCGGTCAGCGCGTATTCCTCGCCGCGCAGCTCCATCAGGCACAGATCCTCCTGCACCAGCATCCCCATCGTCTCGAGCGGATGCGCGGGGTCGAGCGCGATCTCCACCCCGTCGGGGCAGCGCACCACATTGTCCGCGATCTCGAAATCCGCCCGCCGCCCGAGGAGATCGAGCAGCATCGCATAAAGCTCGGCCAGGGCCGCGTCGGACCCCGGCTCGACGCCCACCACTTCCGGCCACCGCTCCGCGATCAGCCAGCGCCGCTGCGCCATCTGCGCGGCATAGGTCGGCGCGACCGCGATCCAGTCGTCGCCCCCCACGGGCGCGGTGCCGGGAATGGCGCTGAACCGCGGTTGGGTCCAGGGCGCCACGGCCGGCGGAGGGTTCACGATCGGATCCATCGCGCGACACTACGGTGCCGCCGCGCCCGGCACAACGCGTGCCGGCGCCTCAGCGGCTGCGGTTCTGCGTCCGGTGATACAGCTCGGCGGTGATCCGGCTCGCCGTCTTCTCGAACAGGCACGGGATCACCGCATGGATCGCCGCGGCGAATGCGGCAACGAACAGCCGGGCCGAGAACCGGCCGGCGAAGACGGCATGTTCGAGATAGCTCTCGTCGACAGTGCGCGGATGGTCGAGAAAGACGCGGGTCAGCATGGCGGGGCCTCCTGTTCGGGTGCCATCACTTTGCCCGCTGACCGGCGGGATGTGCTCCCGAATATCCGGCAATATCCGCGTGACACCAAGCATTTTTCCCACAATACTACCGATCATGGAGAATATCGACCAGACTGACCGCCGCATCCTCGCCGAACTGCAACGCGACGCCAGCCTCGCCCTCGAAGCGCTCGGCGAGCGCGTCGGCCTCAGCCGCAATGCCTGCTGGCGCCGAATCCGCGCGCTGGAAGAGGCCGGCGTGATCCGCGGCCGGGTGGCGCTGCTCGACCCCGACGCCGTCGGCCTCGGCCTGATGGTCTATATCCAGATCCGTGCCGGCCGCCACGCCGCCGACTGGCTCGATGCGCTTGCCCGCGTCATCCGCGAAATGCCCGAGATCCAGGGCGCCTGGCGCATGACCGGCGATCTCGACTACCTGCTGCGCGCCCGCGTCGCCGACATGCGCGACTACGACCGGCTCTACCAGAGCCTGATCCGCCGGCTCGACCTCGCTGACGTCTCGGCCAGTTTCGTGATGGAGGAACTGAAGGACACGACGGCGCTGCCGCTCTAGCCCTTCATCTTTCCTCAAATACTCCGGGGAGCGCGAGGGGCAGCGCCCCTCGCCCTGTCACTCGATCGCTTCGATCAGCACGAGATCCCGCTCGGACGCGCCGCGCGCATGGCTCAGCGCCTCCTGGTACATGTCGGACTCGTAGCAGGCATTCGCCGCCTCGAGGCTCGGGAATTCGGACACGACGTTGCGCGGATGCGCCCGGCCCTCTTTCTGGATCGCCTGCCCGCCCCGGGCGAGGAACCGGCCGCCATGGGCCTCGATCGCTTTCGTGGCCAGCGCGGCGTACTTCATGTAGGCCGCCTCGTCGGTGACGGTCACATGCGCGACCCAGTAGGCTTTCGGCATCTCTCAGGCTCCTTCCAGAACACGTTGCGCGGCGGCGATCGCGGCCTCGGCCTGGCCGGCATCGGGCCCGCCGCCCTGCGCCAGATCGGGCCGCCCGCCGCCGCCCTTGCCGCCGAGCGCGGCGACGGCGGCGCGCACCAGGTCGACGGCGCTGACCTTGCCGGTCAGATCGTCGGTCACGCCCGCCGCCACGGCCGCCTTGCCGCCGGCATCGGCGATCAGCAGCACGACGCCCGAGCCGATCCGTTCCTTGTGCGCGTCGATCAGGCCGGGCAGATCCTTGCCGGTGACGCCCGCCACCGACTGGCCCAGAAACGGCACACCGTTCACCTCGACCGCCGCCGGCGCCGCCGCCTGCCCGCCGCCCGACAACGCGAGCTGCTGGCGCAGCTGTGCGACCTCGTTGGCCAGCGACCGGCGTTCATCGACCAGCGCCTTGACCCGCGCCGCCACGTCCTCGCGCGTCTTCAGCGTCTCCTCGATCCGCGCCAGCGCCATGTCGCGGCCGCGCAGTTCGGCCAGCGCCGCCTCACCGGTCAGCGCCTCGATCCGGCGCACCCCGGCCGAGGATGCGGCCTCGGAGATCAGCGTGAACAGACCGATATCGCCCGTCCGCGTCACATGCGTCCCGCCGCAGAGCTCGATCGAATAGGTGCGCCCGTCGGTGCCCTTGCCCGATCCGTCGAGCGTGCCCATCGACACGACCCGGACCTCGTCGCCGTATTTCTCGCCGAACAGCGCCTGCGCGCCGAGACCCCGCGCCGCGTCGGGCGTCATGATCCGCGTCTCCACCGGCGCGTTCTGGCGGATGAACTCGTTCACCTCGCGCTCGACCTCCGCGTATTCCGCCGGGCTCAGCGCCTTGGAATGGCTGAAGTCGAAGCGCAGCCGATCCGGCGCGTTGAGCGAGCCGCGCTGCGCGACATGGTCGCCGAGCGCGCGCCGCAGCGCCTCGTGCAGCAGGTGCGTGGCCGAGTGGTTCGCCCGGATCTGCGCGCGGCGGGACCGGTCGACCGACAGGCGCACCGCCATGCCGACCTTGAGCGGGCCGCCCTCGACCAGCGTCCGGTGGCCGAAAAGCGTGCCGCCCGCAAAGCGCTGCGTGTCCTCGATCCGGCCGCAGACGTCATGCGCGTCGATGGCCTGAAGCCCGCCGGTATCACCGACCTGTCCGCCGGCCTCGCCGTAGAACGGCGTCTGGTTGGTCACGACCCAGACCTCGCTGCCCGGCGCGGCCTCGGCAACCTGCTCGGTCCCGGTGACCAGCGCCACGACCCGCGCCTCGGCGCTCTCCTCGGAATAGCCGAGGAACTCGGTCGTCCCGGCCTTCTCGGCGATGTCGAACCAGACCGAGGCATCCGCCGTCTCGCCGGAACCCGACCAGGCGGCGCGCGCCTTGGCCTTCTGCTCGGCCATCGCGGCGTCGAAGCCCGAAACATCAACGCTCCGGTTCTTCTCGCGCAGCGCGTCCTGCGTCAGGTCGAGCGGGAAGCCGTAGGTGTCGTAAAGCTTGAACGCGGTCTCGCCGGGCAGCGCCGCGCCGTCGGGCAACGCGCCAAGCTCGTCCTCGAGCAGACGCAGGCCGCGGTCGAGCGTCGTCCGGAACCGCTCCTCCTCGAGCTTCAGCGTCTCCGAGATCAGCGCCTGCGCCCGGCCGAGCTCGGGATACGCCTGCCCCATCTGTTGCACCAGCGCGGGCACCAGCCGGTACATGACCGGGTCCTTCGCGCCCAGAAGCGAGGCGTGCCGCATCGCGCGCCGCATGATCCGCCGCAGCACGTAGCCGCGGCCCTCGTTCGACGGCATGACCCCGTCGGCGATCAGGAAAGACGTCGAGCGCAGGTGATCCGCGATCACCCGGTGATGCACGTTGCCCGCCCCGTCCGGATCGGTCGAGGTCGCATGGGCCGAGGCCTCGATCAGCGCCCGCATCAGGTCGGTATCGTAATTGTCGTGCTTGCCCTGCAGCAGCGCGCCGATCCGCTCCAGCCCCATGCCGGTGTCGATCGATTGCATGTCGAGGTCGCGGCGGCTGCCGTCCTCGAACTGCTCGTACTGCATGAAGACGATGTTCCAGATCTCGATGAACCGGTCGCCATCCTCGTCCGGGCTGCCCGGCGGGCCGCCGGGGATATGGTCGCCGTGATCGTAGAAGATCTCGGTGCACGGGCCGCAGGGGCCGGTCGGGCCGGCGGACCAGAAATTGTCGTCGGTCGCGATCCGGATGATCCGGTCCTCGGGCACGCCGATCTTGCGCCAGATTTCGAAGGCCTCGTCGTCGGTGTGGTAGATCGTGGTCAGAAGCCGGCTTGCG
Source organism: Rhodobacterales bacterium HKCCE3408 (assembly GCA_015689705.1). Taxonomy (GTDB): domain Bacteria; phylum Pseudomonadota; class Alphaproteobacteria; order Rhodobacterales; family Rhodobacteraceae; genus HKCCE3408. The sequence goes on along the minus strand of WVSN01000003.1, from coordinate 32,796 downwards.
TCGATGCCGAAATCCTTGGTCAGCAGTTCCCACGCGAAGGGGATCGCCTCGGCCTTGAAATAGTCGCCAAAGCTGAAATTCCCGAGCATTTCGAAGAAGGTATGGTGCCGCGCGGTATAGCCCACGTTGTCGAGGTCGTTGTGCTTGCCGCCGGCGCGCACGCATTTCTGGCTGGTGGTCGCGCGGGTATAGTCGCGATGCTCGACCCCGGTGAAGAGGTTCTTGAACTGCACCATCCCGGCCGCGGTGAACATCAGCGTCGGATCGTTGCGCGGCACCAGCGGCGACGAGGGAACGATCTCGTGCCCGTTGCGGCCGAAATAGTCGAGGAAGGTCGAGCGGATATCGTTGAGGCTTGGCATCGGGGGTCTCGGGAAAGTCCGGTTCGGCCCGTTTGGTAGCCCTGCCGCCCGCTCGTGTCCATGGCCGCGTGCGCCAACGGAAAAAAGGCGGCCCCGGGGCCGCCCTTTCGCGTCTCTCGGGGTCCGCCGGCCTCAGCCGTCGTCGACCATGTCCTCGTCTTCTTCGGACATGCCGAAGTCGAGGCCGTGCGAGGCGCGGATCTTGTCCTCGATCTGGAACGCGATGTCGGGATTGTCGCGCAGGTACTGCTTGGCGTTCTCCCGCCCCTGCCCGATCCGCTCGTCGCCGTAGGAGAACCAGGACCCCGACTTCTCGACGATCCCGGCCTTCACGCCCATGTCGATGAGTTCGCCGGTCTTGGAGATGCCCTCGCCGTACATGATGTCGAACTCGACCTGCTTGAACGGCGGCGCGACCTTGTTCTTCACCACCTTCACGCGGGTCTGGTTGCCGACGACCTCGTCGCGGTCCTTGATCGAGCCGATGCGGCGGATGTCGAGCCGGACGGAGGAATAGAACTTCAGCGCGTTGCCGCCTGTCGTCGTCTCGGGCGAGCCGAACATGACGCCGATCTTCATCCGGATCTGGTTGATGAAGATGACCATGCAGTTCGACCGGCTGATCGAGCCGGTCAGCTTCCGCATCGCCTGGGACATGAGCCGCGCGTGGACGCCGACCGAGCTGTCGCCCATGTCGCCCTCGAGCTCGGATTTCGGGGTCAGCGCGGCGACCGAGTCGACTACCACGAGGCTGACCGCGCCCGAGCGCACCAGCGTATCGGTGATCTCCAGCGCCTGCTCGCCCGTGTCGGGCTGCGAGATCAGCAGCTCGTCGAGATCGACGCCGAGCTTCTTGGCGTATTGCGGATCGAGCGCGTGTTCGGCGTCGACGAAGGCGCAGACGCCGCCCTTTTTCTGCTCTTCGGCCACCACATGCAGCGTCAGCGTCGTCTTGCCCGAGCTTTCCGGCCCGTAGATCTCCACGATCCGGCCCTTCGGCAGCCCGCCGATGCCAAGCGCGATATCCAGCCCGAGCGAGCCGGTGGACGTCGCCTCGATATCCTTGAACGGGTTGTCCCCGCCGAGCTTCATGATCGAGCCCTTTCCGAACTGGCGCTCGATCTGCGCCAGCGCCGAATCGAGCGCCTTCTGCTTGTCGCTGGACATCTTGTCGGTCATGTCGAGGAGGTTCGCCGTTGCCATGCTTTGGGTCCTTATCTCATGCCGTGGGATGCACGGCAATGTTGCCTGATGTTCGCCTCTTGTTCTTCTGCCGGATAGCAAACAAAACGCGAACAATTCAAGTAAAATCTTGCCTTACCGGGGTATCCCGGAAAGGGTTAAGGACGCGTTTACGCTGTTCGGGGCGGCTGAAGACAATCGACCATGCTGGTGTTCTGGAAGGAAAAACTCGTTCTGCTTGCCGTGCCCAAGACGGGGACGACAGCGATCGAACGCGCGCTCGCGCCCCATGCCAGCCTGGCGATTCTCGACCCGCCGGGGCTCAAGCACATCTCCGCACGCCGCTACCGGGCCGATCTGGAACCGCTGGTGACCCGTCGCGGTGCGGAACCGCACGAGATCGTCGCCCTCATCCGCGAGCCGGTGGACTGGCTCGGAAGCTGGTTCCGGTATCGCCAGCGGCCCGAGCTTGACGGGATGCCCGCCTCGACCGCCGGGATCGATTTCGACGGCTTCGTCGAGGCGTGGCTCTCCGAGCGCCCGCCCGCCTTCGCCCGGGTCGGATCGCAGGCGACGTTCCTCTGCGGCGGGCGCGGCAAGCTTCTCGTGCGGCATCTCTTCGCCTACGAGGATCACGACCGCTTCACCGGCTTCCTCGAAGGCCGGCTCGGCCGCACCATCCGGCTCGACCGGGCGAATGTCTCGCCGGCCATGGGGCTCGCGCTGTCGGCCCCGCTCGAGGCGCGCCTGCGCGAGGCGGCCGCGCGCGATTTCGCCCTGTGGGAGACGGCGCGCGCGGGCTCGACCGGCTGACAGCCGCCTAGGCCGGCAACTGGTCGCGCACCGTGTCCGACAGGTCGGCGAGCGAGAACGGCTTGGCCAGGAACACCGCGTTCGGGATGTCGTCGGCGAACTTGCCATAGGCGTCCTGGGCATAGCCCGACATGAAGACGATGCCGACATCGGGCCGCTGCTGCAGCGCCTCGCGGACCCAAGCCGGGCCGTCCTTGCCGGGCATGATCATGTCGGTGACGAAGACATCGACCTGCAGATCGGCATCCTCCAGAATATCGAGCGCCTCCTCCCCGTTCTCGGCCTCGACCACCGAGAAGCCCTTGAGCCGCAGCGCGCGCGAGGCGAAGGCGCGCACCGGCGCCTCGTCCTCGACCAGCAGCACGACGCCGGTATCGCCACGCTCCTGCCGGGCCTGCCCTCCGGGCGCGGCGCTTCGCGCGGCCGGCGGCCGTTCGTCGGATTCGGCCGGCCAGTCATGGGCGGGGAAGTAGATCGAGAAGGTCGTGCCGGCGCCCACCTCGCTCTCGGCGAAGATGTAGCCGCCCGACTGCTTGACGATGCCATAGGCCATCGACAGCCCGAGCCCGGTGCCCTCGCCGACTTTCTTGGTGGTGTAGAACGGCTCGAAGATGCGGCCGACCCGGTCGGGCGGGATACCCACGCCGCTGTCGGACACCTCGATCACCACATAGGTGCCGGCCGGCAGCGTGGCGGACCCTTTCATCAGCCCGGACTCGAGACGCGCCATCCGCGTCCGGATCACGATCGGCCCGCCCTCGGGCATCGCGTCGCGCGCATTGACGACGAGATTCATCAGCACCTGATCGAGCAGGCGACGGTCGGCGCGGATCGGCTGAAGGCCGGGATCCTGGCTCAGCTGAAGCGTGATCCGCTCGCCCACCAGCCGGTTCAGCAGATGCGTCAGCTCGGCCATGGTGTCGCGCAGGTCCAGGAGCTCGGGCTTCATCGCCTGCTTGCGCGAAAACGCGAGCAGCTGGCCCACGAGGCTCGCCGCGCGGTTGGCGTTCTGGTGGATCTGCACCAGGTCGGCATAGTTCTGATCACCCGGATCGTGGCGCAGCAGAAGCAGGTCGCAATGCCCGGTGATCGCCGTCAGCAGGTTGTTGAAGTCATGCGCCACGCCGCCCGCAAGCTCGCCGATGGCCTGCATCTTCTGGCTCTGCGCGAATTGCTGCTGCAACGACTGCACCTCGGTCGCGTCCTGCAGGATTGCCACGGCCTGCGGCCCGCCGTCGGTGTTGAACCGGCCAAGCGAGATGCGGACCGTGCAATCGTCCTGCCGCCGCAGCGCGCGCACGACCTCTGTCCGGTTCGGCACGCGTTCGTCGAGGATGTCGCGGACCCAGTCGCGCACCACCCGGCCCGGCCCCTCGACAAGATGGCCGAGCGGCACGCCGGTCTCCTCCGGCGTCAGCAGCAGCAGCGCCTGCGCCGCGGCGTTGCTGGCCTGCACCCCGCCATCCTGGTCCACGAGCAGTGCCGGCACCGGAATGACGTCGAACAGCCGCTCCGGCCCGATGCCGCCGGCGGGAATGCCGGCCCCCGGCAGCGCGTAGATCTCGCGCCGCCCCCGGGCGCCGCGCAGTTCGAAGATCGTGGCGAAGACCCGGTCCTCGGCCCCTTTCAGTTCGACCCGCGCGCCCGGAACGATCTTCTGGTCGCCGAACACGGCGGCGAGCGAGCGCGGGCGCTGGCCGATCAGGCTGCGCATGGAATCGTTGATCCAGATGACCGAGCCGTTGGGCGCGGCCACCAGCATCGGCAGCCCGATCCCTTCGCCCGGCCATTCGCCCGCCGGCCCGACCTCGTCGAGCCGCCAGAGCGCCCCGTCCGCCACACGATGCGCCGACAGCCGGACATGGCCGGTGCGGGTAAAGACGGTCTCGGCGGTGCGGTCGGCCTCGGTCAGCGCGGTCTCGGTCCGGAAGACGACCGCCGGCGCGCTGATCAGCAGGCCCGCCAGCGCCTCGACCATGGTCTGTCCGCGCCTGTCCCCGAACCGGGCCGCGGCGGACGGGTTCTGCGCCGCGACGACGCCATCCGGCCCGGTGAGGAAGACCGGTGCCGGATCATGCCCCGCGATCACCTGAAGCGCGGCTTCGGCCCCGGCCGTCTCGCGCTTGCGCTGCCGGTCGGCGTGAAAGAGATACCCGCCGACCAGCCCGATGGCACCGGCCGCGGAGAGCAGAAGAACCGACACGAAGCCCGGCGCGACGAGCAGCCCGGCCAGCGCGACCGGGACCGACAGGGCCAGCAGCGCCACCGACTGACGTGTGCCCGGCGGTCCCGTCAGGGGCGTCTTTCCGGGCAATGTCGCCTGATCGCTCACGCGTCACTCCGTATCGGAATCGATGCTCGCATTTCGCCGGATATTCGTTAACCGAACTTTAACGAACCGGCGGATCGGGGCGAAACCCTAGGCTCCACGGGCCCCGTGCGTCAATTCCGCGACGAAGAACCCGTCCGAAGCCGCGGGCGGCAGCAGCGCGCGCTGCAGCGTGCAGCGCCAGTCCGGTCGGTCGGCGAGGAAGGCCGCGATCCGCGCTTCGTTCTCCTCGGGCAGGAGCGAACAGGTCATGTAGACCAGCCGCCCGCCCGGCGCGACGAGTCCGGCCGCACGGGTGAGGATCGCATCCTGCACCGTCAACAGCGCGGCCAGCCGCGCTTCGGTCAGCCGCCATTTCGCCTCGGGGTCGCGGCGCCAGGTGCCGCTGCCGGAACAGGGCACGTCGGTCAGCACGATGTCGAAGGGGGCCGCCGCTTCGGGGTCGTCGAGCACCGGCAACTCCGCCCCGGCCCGTGCGGCGCGGGCGGGCAGATCGGCCATCCGGCGCGGTTCCGCGTCGTGGACGTGGACCGGGCGCCCGGTCGCCGCCGCGATGGCCAGCGCCTTGCCGCCGCCGCCCGCGCAATAGTCGAGCACACGGCCAGGGCCCCAGTCGATCGAGGCGCAGGCGATCTGTGGCGACAGGTCCTGAAGCTCCACGAGACCCGACGCGTAGGCCGCGCTCCGCGCTACGGCCCCGCCGCCCGAAGTGACGCGCAGGGCGGTCGCGCAAGCGGGCTCGGACACGGTCTCGATTCCCTCGGCGGCGAGCGCCCCGGCCGCCAACTCCCGGTCGGTCTTCGCGGTGTTCACCCGCAGGTAGACCGGCGCACGCTCGGCCTGTGCGGCCAGGATACCCGGCCAGTCCGCCCCGTGATGCTCCGACAGCCGCGCGCGCAGCCAGCCCGGCACGTCCCGGCCCGGATCGGCCTCGACCGGCTCGGCCAGCCGCGCCTGTTCCGCTACATTCAGCGCCACCGGCCCGTGGCCTTCACCGGAAAACAGCGCCGCGGCGTCCCCGCCCTGCAACCGCACCAGCCCGAGCACAAGCGACCGGGGATCGTCCCCGCCGCCGGCGGCTTCGCAATTCCCCCGCCGGCGCAGCACCTCGTAGACATGATCGCGCACCGCGCGGCGGTCCTTCGACCCGGCATAGCGCGCACCCCGCGCCCACCGGGTCAGCGCCTGTTCCGCGGCCTGCCCGTTCTGCCAGTCCGACAGCACCTCGATCGCCGCCTGAAGCCGCGCCGCGGGTGTCATCGGACCGCGCCCCTAGCCGCCCATGCGGTAATTCGGGCTCTCGCGGGTGATGACGACGTCATGGACATGGCTTTCGCGCAGGCCGGCATTCGAGATACGGACGAAGCTGCAATTCGCCCGCATCTCCTCGATCGTGGCGCTGCCGGTGTATCCCATCGCCGCGCGCAGACCGCCGACAAGCTGGTGAATGACTGCCGAGGCCGGGCCCTTGTACGGCACCTGCCCCTCGATCCCCTCGGGGACAAGCTTGTCCGAGGCCGCATCCTTCTGGAAATACCGGTCGGCCGAGCCGCGCGCCATGGCGCCGAGGCTGCCCATGCCGCGGTAGCTCTTGAACGACCGGCCCTGGTAGAGGATCACCTCGCCCGGGCTTTCGTCGGTGCCGGCGATCATGCTTCCGACCATGGCGCAATGCGCGCCGGCGGCGATCGCCTTGGCGAAATCGCCCGAGAACTTGATCCCGCCATCGGCGACGATCGGCGTCCCGCTCTCGGCCGCGGCGGCGGCGCAATCCATGATCGCGGTCAGCTGCGGCATACCCACGCCGGCCACGACGCGCGTGGTGCAGATCGAACCCGGCCCGATCCCCACCTTCACCGCATCCGCGCCCGCGTCGATCAGCGCGCGCGTCGCCTCGGCGGTCGCCACGTTGCCGGCCATCACCTGAACTTCGTTCGACAAGCTCTTGATTCTGCTCACGGCCTTGCCGACGCCTTCGGAATGGCCATGGGCGGTATCGACGACGATCAGGTCGCAGCCGGCATCGACCAGCGCTTCGGTCCGCTCGAACCCGGCATCGCCCACCGTGGTCGCCGCAGCCACCCGCAGCCGGCCGAGCCGGTCCTTGCAGGCCGCCGGGTTCAGCACCGCCTGCTCGGTATCCTTCAGCGTGAGAAGGCCCGTCAGCTTGCCCTGCCCGTCGGTAACGAGCAGCTTCTCGATCCGCCGCGCCTTCATCAGCGACTTCGCCTCGTCCAGATCGGCCGGCTCGGTCAGGATCGCCAGGTCGTTCGAGGTCATCATCACGCGCACCGGCGTGTCATCGCTCTCGGCGAAGCGCATGTCGCGGTTGGTGACGATCCCGACGACGCGCCGGTTCTCGTCCACCACCGGGAACCCGGTGAAATTGTAGCGTTCGATCAGCGCCTTGGCGTCCGCGAGCGTCTGGTTCGGGGTCAGCGTCACCGGGTTGTAGACGATTCCCGATTCGAACCGCTTCACCCGCCGGACCTCGCGCGCCTGCGCCTCGATATCGAGATTGCGGTGAATGACGCCCATCCCGCCCGACTGCGCCATGGCGATGGCCATGCGGCTTTCGGTGACCGTATCCATGGCCGAGCTCAGGAGCGGGATGTTCAGAGCGATCGACTTGGTGACCCGCGTCCGCGTATCAGCGGTGGTCGGCAGGACCGAGGATGCCCCCGGCACAAGAAGAACGTCATCAAAGGTAAGCGCCTCGCGAATCTCCATGACACCCTCTCCGGCCGGATATTCAGTTGGCGCTCTCCTATCTCATGGGTCGGAGGGAATGGAAACCCCGAAATATGGTGTCTGCGCCGGGCGCGGCGGCCGGTCGCAGCGGGCGGCGGATCAGGCCTCGTCAGGGGTCCGGCGGAACCCCGTCGCGACCACGAATTTCTCCGAGGAATCGGCCCGGCTCGCCCCCGGTTTCACGTTCGCCACCGTCTTGAACCGCCGCTTCAGTTCGGCCTGCAGGCTGCCCTCGGCCCCGCCCGCCAGCACCTTGGCGACGAAGGTCCCGCCCTCTTCCAGCACGTCGAAGGCCAGCGCCGCCGCCGCCTCGCAGAGCGCGATGATCCGCAGATGATCGGTCTGCTTGTGCCCGGAGGAGGCCGCGGCCATGTCGCTCATCACCACGTCCGCCTTGCCGCCGAGCCATGCCTTCACCTTGTCGTCGGCGCCGTCTTCCATGAAATCGAGCACGTGCAGCTCCGCGCCGGGGATCGGATCGACCTCCTGAAGATCGACGCCGATGATCTTGCCCACCGCCTTGCCCGGCTTTTCGCCAAGCGCGTTGATCCGCGGCACCGCCACCTGGCACCAGCCGCCCGGCGCGCAGCCCAGGTCGACGACCCGCGCGCCCGGCACGAGGAACCGGTACTTGTCGTCGATCTCGAGGATCTTGAACGCCGCCCGCCCGCGATAGCCCTCGGCCTTCGCGCGCTTGACGTAGGGATCGTTCAGCTGCCGCTCGAGCCAGCGCGTCGACGACAGCTTCCGCCCGCGCGCGGTCTTCACCTTCTCGCGCAGCTCCCGCTGTCCCCGTCCGCTCGTCTTCTTCGCCATGGCTCCGCTCACTCGATCCGACCGCCCAATAGCCGCCCCCGGCCCGCGGACGCAATGCCGGGGCTGCCCCCTGCCCATCTTTGCTTTCCGAAATACTCCCGCCGGAGGCATCGCGGGCCGCACGGCCCGCGACCTCTCAGAACGGCCCGTCCTCCAGCACCCCGTCCCGGCTCATCTGCGCGTAGAGCAGCCCCTCGCGCAGGCCCCTGTCGGCCACGCTCAGCCGGTCCGTCGGCCAGGCCCGCAGCAGCGCCTGCAGGATCGCCGCGCCGGACATGATCAGCGTCTGCCGGTCGCGCCCGATGCGCGGGTCGCGCCGCCGGCCCTCGGGCCCGAGCGCGAGATAGCCCGAGATCACCGTGTCGATCTGGTCCGAGGTCATCCGCAGCCCGTCGACCTTGTTCCGGTCGTAGCGGCGCAGCCCCAGATGCGAGGCCGCGACGGTCGTCACCGTCCCGCTCGTGCCGATGATCTGGAATCCCTCGCGTGCCTGGTCGGCCGCGTCGTCATAGGGCGAGAAATCGGCAAGCTGCTCCTCGAAGAACCAGCTCATCAGCGCGAACCGCGCGCTGTCGTCGCGCACGTCGTCATACATGTCCTTCAGCGTCGCCACGCCAAGCGGGATCGAGATCCAGTCGACGACCTTGGCCCGCGGGAACACCGTCTCTTCGTGGTCGAAACCCTGGTGCAGCCGCATGATCGCGCGTGGCCGTTCCAGCGGCGGCACGCGGCTCAGGTCGATCCAGACAAGCTCGGTCGACCCGCCGCCGATATCGACGACCAGAAGCTGCTCGGTCCGGGTCGAGACGAGCGGCGCGCAGGAGACGACGGCCAGCCGCGCCTCTTCCTCGGGTTCGATGATCTCGAGCGCGAGACCGGTCTCGCGCTTGACCACGTTGATGAACTCACCCGCATTGGTGGCCCGCCGGCAGGCCTCGGTCGCCACCAGCCGCATCCGCTTCACGTCATGCTGGCTGAGCTTTTTCTGGCAGATCTTCAGCGCGCCCACGGCACGGGCCATCGACGCGCGCGACAGCCGCCCGGACGCTTCGAGCCCCTGCCCGAGCTGCACCGATTTCGAGAACGAATCCACGACGTGCAGCTGGTTGCCCTTGGGCTGCGCGATGAGCATCCGGCAGGAATTCGTCCCCAGATCCAGCGCGGCGTAGAGATCCGCGGGATCGGGCCTTGTGTCGGGCGCGGCACGCGCATCGACCGGCGGCGGCCCGGCCGGAGTCACGGCCGCGACGGGTCGGGGATACGGGCCGCCCCCGCGCGTCCGTTTGCGCGACATCGGGCCGACCTTCCGAATTATGTAACCTTTCGTCGAACGTAATGGGAACCGGGCCGTCGCACAATGGGTGTCGCCCCGGCTAACGATCGCGGGGCGTAGCGGCCGGTACACATTCCCGCCCGGCCGGGCTAGAGTCGGCCCGCGTCGCCAAGACGTGCCGGAATGTCGAAAACGATACGCGTGCCGCCGGGGACTGCCCCTATGGTGCGCCAACTTTCGGAGGATTCGCGGACATGCCCGCCGTCACCATCGTCTACTGGCGCGACATCCCGGCCCAGGTGATCGTCGGCAAGGGCCGCACCGGGGCCAAGCGCCCGTTGCCCGAGCGCTTCGAGCAGGCGATCGACCGCTGCGCCATGAAGACTGGCGCGAAGGACGACGACGCCTATCTTGCCGAGTGGAGGAAAGCGCCCGCCTTCGAAGAGACGGGCGAGCCCGCCGATATCGCTGCCGCCGTGGCGGCACGGATCGAGGCCGAATACGACGCCGCGCGCCTCAAGGCGCTGATCGACACCGACGGTTACGAGACCGCGGCCTGATCCGCACGTGACATGGGACCCTGGGAGAGACTGATGGCCCTTCTGAATTTCCGCCGCCCTGCCGCCGCCGATGCCGCGAAACCGGATCTCTCGGCCTTCCTGCAGGATTACTCGATCGAGGTGATGCCGCGCACGGCGGAGAAGGTGGAAGATTTCCGCGCGCTCCTGCCCGAGGGCACGCGAGTCTACATCGCCCATATCGACGGGACCGAGATCGACGACATGGTCGCGACCGCCAAGCGCCTGTCGGCCGACGGCTACAACGTCATGCCGCACTTCCCGGCCCGGTCGATCAAGGACCGCGCCACGCTCGCCAACTGGATCGAGCGCTACAGGGGCGAGGCCGGCGTGAACCAGGCGCTCGTGCTGGCCGGCGGCATCTCCGAGCCGCATGGCGAGTTCGAAAGCTCCATGCAGCTGCTCGAAACCGGGCTCTTCGACGGGTTCAGCCACATCCACGTGGCCGGCCACCCCGAGGGCAACAAGGACATCGACCCGAAAGGCGGCGACCGGAACGTGATGGAGGCGCTGCGCTGGAAGCAGGACTTCGCCAAGTCGCACACCGACGCAAAAATGGCGCTGGCCACGCAATTCGCCTTCGACGCGGGCCCGATCATCGCCTGGGCCGACCGGCTGAAGGCCGAGGGGATCGAGCTGCCGATCCATATCGGCATCGCCGGCCCCGCGAAGCTTCAGACGCTGATCAAGTTCGCCATCGCCTGCGGCGTCGGCCCGTCGCTCAAGGTGCTGCAGAAGCGCGCGATGGACGTGACCAAGCTGATGCTGCCCTACGAGCCAACCGAGGTCGTGACCGCGCTGGCCGCGCACAAGGCCGCGCACCCGGACTTCAACATCGAGCGAGTGCACTTCTTCCCGCTCGGCGGGATCAAGACGAACGCGACCTGGGCGATCGAGAACGGCGGAGAGGCGACGCGCCCGGCTGCGGCAGCGGTCTGACCGCGTTATGAGGCCCGGACCGGCGCTCCTTTTCGATCTCGATGGCACCATGCTCGACAGCGATCCGATCCACCGGGCGGTCTTCGCCGAGATGCTGGCGCCGCATGGCTTCGAGGTGACCGAGGCGTTCTACCGCGACCGCATCCACGGCCGCCTGAACGCCGACCTGTTCGCCGAGCTGATGCCGGACGGGGGCGATCCTCGGACGCTGTCCGAGACCAAGGAGGCCGCGTTCCGCGACCGTCTGCCGAAGCCCTACCCGGCGATGCCGGGCGTGGTCGATCTCGTCGGGATGGCGGTCGCCAAGGACTGGCCGCGCGCCGTGGTGACGAACGCCATGCGCCTCAACGCCGAGGCGATGCTGGCCGCGATCGGACTGGACGACGCGTTCGAGATCGTGATCTCGGGCGAGGAATGCCCCGCCGGAAAGCCCGCGCCCGACCCATATCTCGCCGCGCTCGATGCGCTCGGGCTCGCGGCCGACCGGACCATCGCCTTCGAGGACAGCCCGTCGGGCGTCGCCTCGGCCCGCGCCGCCGGCGCCTATACCGTCGGCATCGCCTCGTCGCTGCCGCCGGACGACCTGCACGCCCATGGCGCTCAGGCCGTTCTGACCGACTTCACCGATCCGGCGCTTGCCGCGATCCTCGCCCGTTTCACAGGAGTGCCCGCATGACCCGCACCGTTCTCGAATCCAAGTCCAAGACCGTCGTGATCGGCTTCGACGAGCCCTTCTGCGTGATCGGCGAGCGGATCAATCCCACCGGCCGCAAGAAGCTCGCCGCCGAGCTCGAGGCCGGCGAGTTCGGCACGGTCGAGAAGGACGCGCTGGAACAGGTCGCCTGCGGGGCCATGGTGCTCGATATCAATGCGGGCGTGGTCTACAACTCCAACCCCAACCCGAACGAGACCGAGCCGCCGCTGATGACCCGGATGGTCGAGCTGGTGCAGGGCCTCGTCGACGTGCCGCTCTGCATCGACAGCTCGGTGCCGGGCGCCCTGAAGGCCGGGCTCGAGACGGCCCAGGGCCGGCCGCTCCTGAACTCGGTCACGGGTGAGGAAGAGCGCCTCGAACTCGTCCTGCCGCTGGTCAAGAAATACAACGTGCCTGTCGTGGCGATCTCGAACGACGACACCGGCATTTCCGAAGACCCCGACGTGCGCTTCGCCGTGGCCAAGAAGATCGTCGAGCGCGCCGCCGATTTCGGCATCCCGGCGCATGACATCGTGGTCGACCCGCTGGTCATGCCCGTCGGCGCCATGGCGACCGCCGGCCAGCAGGTCTTCGCGCTTGTCCGCAAGTTGCGCGAGGAACTGGGCGTGAACACCACCTGCGGCGCGTCCAACATCTCCTTCGGCCTGCCGAACCGGCACGGCATCAACGCGGCCTTCCTGCCCATGGCGATCGGCGCCGGCATGACGAGCGCGATCATGAACCCGGTGCGCAAGGTGGAGATGGAGGCGATCAACGCCGCCAACTTCCTGATGAACCACGACCCGAACGGCGGGAGCTGGATCCGCTTCGCCAAGGTGCTCGAGGCCGTCGAGGGCGGACAGAGCTTCCCTGAAGCCGCTGCCGCGCACGCCTCGTCCGGCCGCGCCGGCGGGCGTCGGGGCGGACGGGCACGCCGCGCCGGGTAACGCTCCCTTAACCAAGGTGGCGCAGGTTGGCTTCATGAGAGCCCTGCGCCATTACTGCTCAGCCGATCTCTGGCTCGCCCAGATCTTCTCGGCCAAGGCCGTGGCGTCGGGCGGCGTGGTCCGGCGCAGCGTCTCGGACGTGGAACGGATTCTCGGCCGCGAACGGCTGGAGCTCGAGATCCGGCGCCGCGGCTTCCACCTGATCGAAGCCGGCGACCAGTTCATCGTGATCTGCAACCGCGCGCCGGTGCGCCTGGTCGTCTGACCCGAATAACTCTTCCCTGAAGAGTTTTTCCGCCAGAAGACTTTTCCCAAAAAGTCTTCACCCCCGGTTTGACCCATGTCACGGCGCCACCGGTCGCGATCGGCACAGTGGCACCCGAACCGAAACGGAGCGCGCCCATGACCGCCCCCCTCGCCGGCCTCACGGTCATCGACCTGACCCATGTCCTTGCCGGGCCGTTCTGCTCGGCCATCCTCGGCGATCTCGCGGCGCGCGTGATCAAGGTCGAACGGCCCGTCACCGGCGACGACACCCGCGCCTTCCCGCCCTTCCGCGACGGGCAGAGCGGCTATTTCGCCGGCCTCAACCACGGCAAGCAGTCGATCGCGCTCGACCTGAAATCGCCTCCGGACCGCGAAATCTTCGAGGCGCTCCTCGCCCGCGCCGATGTGCTGCTGGAGAACTACCGCCCCGGCGTGATGGACCGGCTCGGCTACGGGTGGGACGCGCTGCACGCCCGCTACCCGCGGCTCATCTACGGCGCGGTCTCCGGCTTCGGCCAGACCGGCCCGGACCGCCTGAAACCGGCCTACGACATGGTCGTGCAGGCCCGCGGCGGGGTCATGTCGATCACCGGCGAATCCGGCCGCGATCCGGTCCGGACCGGCGCCTCGATCGGGGATATCGTGGCCGGCATGTATCTGGCCCAGGGCGTCCTTGCCGCGCTGCTGTCGCGCGGGACCGACGGCGCCGGCCGGATGATCGACGTGGCGATGCTCGACTCCCAGGTTGCGATCCTCGAACACGCCGTGGCGATCACCTCGGTCACCGGCACGCCGCCCGGGCCGACCGGGGCCCGCCACCCCTCGATCACGCCGTTCGAGACCTTCCATGCCGAGGACGGGCTGTTCGTCATCGCCGCCGGCAACGATGCGCTTTTCGCGAAGCTCGCCGATCTGCTCGGCCATCCCGAATGGGCGGGCGACGAGCGCTTTGCCACCAACCCCGCCCGCTGCCGCAACGCGCGTCTGCTGAAGCGGCTCATCGAGATCGAGACGCTGCACGCCCCCGCGGCCACCTGGATCGAACGGCTCGAGGCGGCGGGCATACCCACCGGCCCGATCCAGAACGTGGCGCAGGCCATGGCCGATCCGCAGGTGCTGGCCCGGAACATGATCGTGACCGTCGGCGGTGAACCGGCCTTCACCGCCGCCGGCTGCCCGATCAAGATGACCGGCCTTCCCGACAGCACCGAAAGGCCCGCCGCGCCCGCGCTCGACGGCGACCGCGCGGCCATCCTCGGCTGGCTCGGCCTTAGCTGACGCGCGCGAGCCATCCGCTGACGCTTTCCGCCTGTCGGGCGGCGCGGGCTTCTCCTATATCGGGGCCATGACCCAGGATCCCCTCGTCATCTTCACGCCTTCGGGCAAGCGCGGCCGCGTCCCGGCCGGCACGCCCGTCCTGACCGCCGCGCGCCAGCTTGGCGTCGATCTCGACAGCGTCTGCGGCGGCCGCGGCATCTGCTCGAAATGCCAGGTCGCGCCCTCCTTCGGCGATTTCCCGAAGCACGGCGTTACCGTCGCCGAAACCGCGCTGTCGCCCTGGAACGAGGTCGAGGCGCGCTACGACCGGGTGCGCGGGCTGAAACAGGGCCGCCGGCTCGGCTGCCAGGCGCAGATCCGGGGCGACGTCGTCATCGATGTGCCGCCGGAATCCCAGGTCCACCGCCAGGTCGTGCGCAAGGCGGCCTCGGCCAAGCCGATCACCATGGACCCAGCAACCCGGCTCCTGATGGTCGAGGTCGAAGAGCCCGACATGCACGAGCCCTCGGGCGATTTCGAGCGGCTGCGCGCCGCGCTGAAGGATCAATGGGGGATCGAGGCCGTGACCGCCGGTCTGCCGGTCCTGCGCAAGCTCCAGCCCGCGCTCCGCAAGGGCGAATGGAAGGTGAGCGTCGCGCTCTACCAGCCTGTTCACACGGAAGAATTCCGCATCCTCGACATCTGGTCCGGCCTGCATGAAGGCGGGCTTTTCGGGCTCGCCATCGACCTCGGCTCGACCACCATCGCGGCGCACCTGACCGACCTGACGGACGGCCGCGTGCTGGCCAGCGCCGGCGTGATGAACCCGCAGATCCGCTTCGGCGAGGATCTGATGTCCCGCGTCAGCTACGCGATGATGAACCCCGGCGGCGACGTGGAGATGACCCGCGCCGTGCGTGAAGCCATCGACCGGCTGGCGGTCGAGATCGCGGCCGAGGGCGGCGTTGATCCCGGCCTGATCGTCGAGGTCGTCTTCGTGATGAACCCGGTGATGCACCACCTGCTGCTCGGCATCGACCCGGTGGAGCTCGGCCAGGCGCCCTTCGCGCTGGCGACCTCCTCCGCCATGACGCTCGACGCGCGCGATCTCGACCTCACCAGCCTCAACCCGCAGGCGCAGACCTACATCCTGCCCTGCATTGCGGGCCATGTCGGCGCGGATGCGGCCGGCGTCGCGCTGGCCGAGGAGCCCGACAAGTCCGAAGACCTCGTCCTCGTGGTCGACGTGGGCACGAATGCCGAGATCCTGCTCGGCAACAGGGAGCGTGTCCTCGCCTGTTCCTCGCCGACCGGCCCCGCCTTCGAGGGCGCGCAGATCTCCTCGGGTCAGCGGGCCGCGCCGGGCGCGATCGAACGGGTAGAAATCGACCCCGCGACGAAAGAGCCGCGCTTCCGCGTCATCGGCAGCGACCTCTGGTCCGACGATCCGGGCTTCGCCGAGGCGACGAAGGCGACCGGGATCACGGGTATCTGCGGCTCCGGCATCATCGAGGCGGTGGCCGAGATGCGGATGGCGGGCCTGCTCGACCCCTCGGGCCTCATCGGCTCGGCCGAGCAGACCGGGACGGCGCGCTGCGAGCCGACGGGCCGCACCCACGCCTACCTGCTGCATGACGGCACCGCCGAAGGCGGACCGCGCATCACCGTCACCCAGGGCGATATCCGCGCGATCCAGCTTGCCAAGTCGGCGCTCTATGCCGGCGCGCGGCTCCTGATGGACCAGCTCGGCGTCGACCGGGTCGACCGGGTCGTCCTGGCCGGGGCGTTCGGGGCGCATATCTCGCCGAAACACGCCATGGTGCTCGGCATGATCCCCGACGCGCCGCTGGCCAAGGTCACGAGCGCGGGCAACGCCGCCGGACACGGCGCGCGGATCGCGCTCTGCAACCGGGCGGCACGGGCGCGGATCGAGGAGACGGTGCGCCGCATCCACAAGGTCGAGACCGCCGTCGAGCCGCGCTTCCAGGAGCATTTCGTCGCCGCGAACGCGATCCCGCACGCCTCCGATCCGTTCCCGGACCTCGCCTCGGTCGTCACCCTGCCCGACGTGCATTTCGGCGCATCCGGCGGTGGCGGCGAAGGCCGGCGCCGGCGGCGGGGCTAGATCTCCTCGACGATCCGTTCGGCCAGGTCGCGCAGATCGCCGAAATACCCGCGTGAGCGTGCGGGCTGCGACGGATCCGACGTGATCGCGATGACGATCTCCCGCTCCGGCACGACGGCCAGCATCTGCCCGCCATAGCCGCGGCCATAGGCGGCCTCCGCCCCGCCGAGCGTCGTGAGGAACCAGCCGTAGCCGTAGCGGTCGCCCGAGAATGGCGAACGCCCCCGAGCCTGCCAGCTTTCCGCGATCCAGTCCGCGGGCACGATATCCGCGCCGTCCCACCGGCCGTCATCCAGCACCATCTGCCCGATCCGCGACAGCCCACGCGGGCTCAGCGCCATGTCGTTGCCGCCGAGATAGCGCCCCTGCCGGTCCCGCACCCACGGCGCGAACTCGATCTCCATCGGCGCGCCAAGCCAGTCGCGGGCCAGCGTCAGCAGGCTCTCGCCCGTCGCGCGGGCCAGCACAGCGCCAAGCACGTGCCAGCCGCCGGTCGAGTAGATGAACCGCCCGCCGGGACGGGCCACCATCTCCTGCGCCAGCGCGGTCTCGACCCAGTCCCGGCTCGTGACCCAGGCGCCGTAATTCGCGCCCGACGTGCTCTCGAGCCCCGCGCGCATCGACAGCAGATGGTCGATCGTCAGGTCGTCGCGCGCGTCGCCCGCAGGCGCCCGGCCCAGAAGCGGCAGCACCTTCGCTTCGGTCCCGGGCAGGTCGCCGCGCCCGATGGCGATGCCGGTCAGCAGCGCGACCAGCGTCTTCGAGACCGACTTCACGTTCGCCGGGGCGTCCAGCCCGCGGCCGCCATAGCTCTCGGCGAAGACCTCCGCGCCGCCCTGCCGGATCACCAGCGAATGCAGCCGGTCCGCATGGCTCGTGGCCATCTCGCGAAACCCCTGCTCCTGCGCCAGCGCAGGGGCGGCCAGCACCGCCGCCGTTCCCGCCATCAGGCCCCGTCGCGTGATCCTCATGTCGCCTCCGTCCCCGGTCCGTCCAGCCTCACAGATGGGCGCCGAACGGCCCCCGGCAAGCGCCCCGCGCCCATTGACGCACCCGGGGACATGACGTACTTGATCTGCCGGGTCGCGGGTGTAGCTCAATGGTAGAGCAGGAGCTTCCCAAGCTTAAGACGAGGGTTCGATTCCCTTCACCCGCTCCAGGAAATCCCCCCGCCCCGGCCCCAACCGGCAGCAGGCCCGCCACATGCTCGACAGCACCGACAGACCGGAGGCCGACGACGCGGCGGAACTCACCCGTTTCGCCCGGATCGAGCATCGCGTCTTCATCCTGACGCTGGCCGGCAAGGCCTCGCTCGGCACGGTGCAGCTGGCCATCGCGGCGGCGATCTATCTCGGCTTCGCCGACCGTCTGCCGTCGATTGCCCGGCGGGTGTTCCGGGCCGAACTGGCCGCCGATCCAACCGATTTCCTCGCCAACCACGTGATGTCCCTGGTGCGGCTCGTCTCTTCGGCCGATCTGGGCTTCTACACCGCCTATTTCCTCGTCCACGGGCTCAGCCACGTCGCCATCGCCGGCGCGCTTCTGGCCGGCGCAGGATGGGCCTATCCGGCGGGGATCATCGCCCTCGGCGCCTTCGTGGTCTACCAGGTGATCGAGTGGTGGCATGTCGGCGGCGTGACGCTGATCGTGCTGACCCTCATCGACCTCGCGGTGATCGCGATGTCGTGGTCGGAGTGGCAGCGCAAGCGCGCCCGCGACGCCTGAGCCGTCAGAGATCCAGCTCGACCACCCCGCCCGCCTCGGCCGCGCGGCTCTGGCAGGTGATGATCGCGGTCTGCCGCTGCGCCTTCGACAGCACGAAATCCCGGTGCTCGACCTCGCCCGAGACCAGCCCGCACTTGCACACGCCGCAGATCCCGTCCGAACACTTGATGTCGATGCGAAAGCCCGACTCCTGCAGCACGTCGGCGATGGATTTGTCTTCCGGAACAGCCAGTTCCCGGCCGTCCTTCAGGCGCACCGTGAACGGGTGGTTCACATAGTCCGGCACCTCGGGGACCGAGAAATACTCGAAATGCCGCGCCTCCTCGGGGAAGCCCGCGGCCTCCGCCGTCTCCAGCACCGCGTTCATGTAGCGCTCCGGTCCGCAGGTATAGACATGCGCGCCCTCGGAATAGCGCAGCACCTCGGCCAGGTCGCAACGCGTCCCCTCGTCCGAGACATGCACCGTCACTCGGTCCGCCCAGGGCACGGCGGCAAGGTCCTCGAGATAGCCAGCCGCCTTCCGGGAGGTGACCGAGTAATGCAGCGCGAAGTCGGCCCCGATCGCGTGCAGCCGGTGGCCCATCGCGATCATCGGCGTGATCCCGATCCCCCCGCCCATCAGGAGCGTTTTCGCCGCCCCTTCTTCCAGCGGGAAATGGTTGATCGGCTTCGAGATGAAGACCTTCCGCCCGACCGAAAAGATCCGGTGCAGCAGCTTCGAGCCGCCGCGCCCGCCATCCTCGCGCAGCACGCCGATCTGGTAGACCGACCGGTCCGCCGGATCGCCCGACATGGAATATTGCCGCAGGAATTCCGGCGCCACGACGATGTCGAGATGCGCGCCCGCCTCCCATTCCGGCAGATCGGACCCGTCGAGGCTGCGGAACTCGTATTTCGTCACATCCGCCGACATATGTTCGGCCTTGGTGACCTCGACGCGCAGGACCGGGCTTTCGTCCGCATTGGTGTAGCGATGCACCACGCTCTCGTCGCCCGCCGCGATCCGGCGCTTGTATTCCTCGGCCGTGACCAGCGCCTGATAGGCCTCGATCCCCGCCTCGCGGTCCATCGGGAACGGATAGGGCCAGGGATGCGGGGCGAGCGGCGCGGGATAGACGGCCAGCGTCTGGTCCTCGTAGCGCAGATCCAGATCGAGCTGCAGGTCGCGGTAGTTCACCGGCTTCCGCGCCGGCTTGTAGCCGCCATCCTCATACAGCTCGATATCCCACCACCATTTCTTCACCGGGTTCAGCCCGCCATTGCCCAACCGGTCGTCGAGCTTCGCCAGCGCCGGCGCGGCCTGCGGAAAATTCATCGCCGCCCATCGGAACGGCTTCTCGGCGAAGAGCCCCTCCAGGTTCCACGGGCAGGTCTTCATGCACCGCCCGCACATCGCGCCGCCCTCGGTGGTGACCCGGTAGGTCGCGCATTTCTGGCTGTCGGATTTCCAGATCTCGTAGCCGTTGAACATCAGCTTCGGCCCGGCGGTGATCGCGCCCGAGGGACATTCCCGCGCGCATTTGTTGCAGGCCTCGCAGAAGGCCTGAAGCCCGAAGTCGATCGGCCTGTCATGGGCCATCGGCATGTCGGTCGTGACCACGCCCGATTTCAGCCGCGGCCCGAGGAACGGGTTCAGGATCACCTCGCCGATCCGGCTGACCTCGCCGAGCCCCGACAGCAGCAGAAGCGGCGGCTGCAGCACCTCGCCGTCGAGCACCGTATGCGCCTTCGCCTTGTAGCCGAGATTGCGGATCTGCTTGGCGATCACCCCGCCGAGCAGCGAGAACCGCAGATAGGCCCGCATCGACTGCGCGACCGAGATCCAGTCGTCGCCGGATGCGCCCTCCATCGTTTCGTAGCCCTGGTCCACGATCATGCTGATCGCCTGGTCGTGCGGCGGGTCGAGCACCGCGCCCGTCGCGTCGTGCGAATACCAGGTCCAGTCCGGGCAGCGGCTGATCCCGCAGGCATCGATCCCGAGGAAGTAGGTCGCGGCCTTGATGTTGGCCGCGTTCCGCACCGCGTCGTCGGGGCGAAGACCGTCGGCATTGGCCTCCCCGTCCTGCAGCAGCACGAAGGCCCCGAGCATCCGCCGCTGCGCCATCGAGGGCGCGGCCTTCCGCGCGTAATAGCCGCCGGCCGCGTTCTGCTGGCAGGCCTTGCCCATGTCGCCGAACTGGGCCCGGGCGAACATGTCGGTCCGCTTCGGTACCCGCGCGACGCGGGCCTCGTCGATATAGGTTGTCGGATCGTCCACCCGCTTCAGCGTCTCGAACGGGTGCGGCCCGTCGACGAAGCGCCGCCGCGCATAGGGATCGCCATTCAGCGCGGAGCGCCGCGACGCCGTCCCGAGCCACCAGCCCGGCCCCTTCACCGCCCAGAACGGCTGCGCCGCCAGCGGGCCGAGCGGCGCGTCATGGGTCAGCTCGAACTCGGTCGTGATGACCGCCACGCCGAACCGGTCGCCCACGAAGGGCGCGGTCAGCCGCCCGCCCTCCATCCGCGCAAGCCCGGCGGCCACCGCCATCCGGTTGAGGCAGACATCCGACGAGGTCGCCGTATGCGCCTTGGCGTCGTAGCCGAGCAGCCGGATGTAGTTCGCCAGCACCACGGCCGTCTCCGCCGCGCGCAGGGCCGCCCGATGCGCCTGCGCGTCCATGATCCAGTCGCAGCCCGCCTCGCCCGGCTCCGGATCGCGCGGCATCTCGTAGAGAAAGACGAGCGCATGGCGGTGCCCGGCAATGCCCGAGGGCGGCGCCTCCATCGATTCCTTCAGATCGGCCATGATCATGTCGATGCCAGAGGCGAGCGTCTTGGTCTGCCGCGTCCGCAGATCGTGCTTCAGCCGCTCGATGTCCGGGTTCGCCCAGGGCTCGGGCAGGATCGCCTCGTCCGGCACCGGCCCGATGCCCACCATCGTGGCGTCGGAGAAATAGCCGAAGGCCTTCAGATGCGCCGCCCGCTCGGCCGGGTCCTCCGGGCATTCGGCCTTGGTCTTGTTCACGAGCCCGTCCCGGATCGCGTCCATCATCGCCTGGTACTCGCCCATCGCGTTGACGATCGAGGCCGGCGCGTCGGGCCGGCGGAAGTCGAGCGGCCCGGACAGCGGCACGGAGGACAGGTCCGGCATCCGGCCCCGGTTCAGCTTCTCGAGCGGAAACGGCCCGAGATGCACCGGGCGCCTGCGATCGGAAAACAGCTGCATGAACGATCCTCCCGCCGCCACCCTACCGGCGGCGCGGCCGGTGGCAAGCCGGTCCGGGGGCGCTGCCCCCGTCGCCGTGCCGGCGACTCCCCCGGAGGTATTTCGGGAAGCAAAGACGGGCGCGCGCCGCAATCACCCCCGACCGGCTCTGGGGGCCGGCGGGGGCTTCGTCGCTTGCGGTCATCGGCGTCCCCGCCTGTACCGCAGGGCCGATCTCATCCGGGCCTGGTTAACACCCGGTAAAGGCCGCCTTCGTTGCTTCCGAAATATCCTCCGGGGGAGCGCGAGGGGGTGGAAAACCCCCTCGCTCCGCCGCTCAGCCCATCGCGCGCACGGTCTCGATCAGCATCCGGGTCGAGCCGTCCTTGCCGCTGGCATCCTCGCCGTCCAGAAGCGGCGCGAGCTTCAGCGCCAGTTCCTTGCCAAGCTCCACGCCCCACTGGTCGAAGGAATTGATCCCGAGGATCACGCCCTCGACGAAGACCCGGTGCTCGTAGAGCGCGATGATCTGGCCGAGCACATGCGGCGTCAGCTGCGGATAGAGCAGCATCGTCGAGGGCCGGTTTCCCGGGAACACCCGGTGGCGCGCCTGGCGCTCCTGCTCGGGGCCGGAGAGCCCCTTCTTCGCCATCAGCTCCATCGCCTCGTCGAGCGACCGGCCGCGCATCAGCGCCTCCGCCTGGGCGAGGCAGTTGGCGATCAGGAGCCGGTGGTGATGTGCCAGTTCCGGCTCGTGGCCGCGCGCGGCGACCATGAATTCGCAGGGCACCACGCGCGTGCCCTGGTGGATCAGCTGGTAGAAGGCGTGCTGGCCGTTCGTGCCCGGCTCGCCCCAGACGATCGGCCCGGAATTCCGCTCGATATCGGCGCCGTCCATCGTCACGCGCTTGCCGTTCGATTCCATCTCGAGCTGCTGGAGATAGGCCGGAAGGCGCAGCAGCCGTTGATCGTAGGGCAGCACGGCGCGGGTCGCGTGGCCGCAGACCTGGTTGTGCCAGATGCCGACGAGCGCCAGCAGCACCGGCAGGTTGTCGGCCAGGTCCGCCTCGCGGAAATGCGCGTCCATCGCCGCGCCGCCCGACAGGAGGTCAGCGAAATCCTCCGGCCCCACCGCCAGCATGATGCCAAGCCCGATCGGCCCCCAGAGCGAATAGCGCCCGCCGACCCAGTCCTCGAAGCCGAAAACGCGGGAGGCGTCGATGCCGAAGGCCTCGGTCTTGTCGACGGCCGAGGACAGCGCCGCGAACTGCTCGCCCGGCCGCTCCACCGCGCCGGCCATCCAGGCCCGCGCGGTCTCGGCATTGGTCATGGTCTCGATCGTGGTGAAGGTCTTCGAGGCGACGACAACCAGCGTGCGCGCCGGGTCGAGCCCTTTCAGCGTGTCGTGGATATGCGCGCCGTCGACATTCGAGACGTAATGCACCCGCGGCCCGTCATGGTAGGGCGCGAGCGCGAGCGTCGCCATCGCGGGCCCGAGGTCCGAGCCGCCGATGCCGATATTGACCACGTCGGTATAGGCGCCGCCCGCGCCGGTGATCGTCCCGTCGCGCACCGCGCGGGCGAATTCGGCCATGCGCCGGCGGGTCTCGAGCACGCCGGGCATCACGTCCTCGCCGTCGACCAGGATCGGCCCGCCCGGGGCGCGCAGCGCGGTGTGCAGCACCGCCCGGTCCTCGGTCTCGTTGATCTTCTGCCCGGTGAACATCGCCTCGCGCCGTTCCTCGAGCTTCGCGTCGCGCACCAGTTCCATCAGCAGCGACATCGCCGCGTCGTCGATCGTCGTCTTCGAGAAGTCGAACAGCATGTCGCCGAACCGGGCCGAGAAGCGCGCGGCGCGCTCGGCATCCTCGGCGAAGAGGTCGGCGATGCTGCGGCCGGCCTTCGCGGCGCGATGGGCTTCGAGATCCTGCCAGATATCCACGGACGGGTCTCCTTGTTGTTTGGGTGTCAGGGCGCCCAGTGCACGGTCGCCTCCGACCAGACGGCCCGGATCGGCGCCACGCCCCGGTCGAGTTCGGCGGCCTTCTCGAGCGCTTCGCGCTTCTCGGCCCCGGTGATGAGGATGTGCTTGGACATCGCGCCGTCGAGCACGCGCGCGGTCAGGGTGATGCGCGCCACATCGGCACCCGGCACGCGCATCGGCATCAGGACGGGCGCATCGGGGGCGAGCGCGGCGGCCAGGTTGTCGCCGCCGGGAAACAGGCTCGCCGTGTGCAGGTCCGCGCCCATGCCGAGCAGCAGGACCGAGATCGGCAGGCACCCGTCGAAGCCCGCGATCAGGTCGTCGACGGCGTCCTCGGGTTCGGCGGCATCGCGATGCAGCGGCACCAGATGCGCCGCCGCCGCCCGGCCGGTCAGCAGCCGCTCGCGCAGGAGCCGCGTGTTCGAGCGCGGATCGCTCTCCGGCACCCACCGCTCATCGTTCAGGAAGACCGACACCCGGTCCCAGTCGATCCGCTGCTCGCTCAGCACGTCGAAGACCGGACCCGGCGTCGTGCCGCCCGGCACGCACAGGCTGGCCTTTTCATTGCGCCGCAGCGCGTCGGCCAGCTCCGAGGCCAGCCGGTCGGCGAGATCGAGCATCATGATCTCGCGGTCGGGATATTCCTCGAGGTGTCTCACACCGCGATCTCCCGCCACCTCCGGCCATCGCGGTGCAGCAGCATCAGCGCATCCGCCGGCCCCGCCCCGCCCGGATCGTAGGGCAGTGGGCGCTCGGCCCGGTCGGTCCAGCCCTGGATGATCGGATCGGTCCAGGCCCAGGCCGCCTCGACCTCGTCGCCGCGCATGAACAGCGTCTGGTTGCCCCGGATCACGTCCATGATCAGCCGCTCGTAGGCGTCCGGCACCTCGGCCGCCTCGGGCCCGAGCGCATCGGCGAAGGTCATGTCGAGCGGCACGTCGACCAGACGCATGCCGCCCGGCCCCGGTTCCTTGATCGTGACGCGCAGGTCCATGCCCTCGTCCGGCTGCAGCCGGATGGCGAGCACGTTGGCGTGACGGCCCGCATCCTCGTCGAAGATCGAATGCGGCGTTTCCTTGAAGTGCACGACGATCTCGGACATCCGCGCCTTCAGCCGCTTGCCGGTGCGCAGGTAGAACGGCGTGCCCTTCCAGCGCCAGTTGGAGATATCGACGCGCATGGCGATGAAGCTCTCGGTCCGGCTGTCGGGGTTGTCGACATCGTCGGCATAGGACGCGTGCCCGTTCGCCGCGCCGTACTGGCCGCGCACGATGTTGGACCGCTCGACCGGGTCGAGCGCGCGGATCACCTTCAGCTTCTCGTCGCGCACCGCGTCGGCCTCGAACCGGGTCGGCGGCTCCATCGCGGTCAGGCACAAAAGCTGCATCATGTGGTTCTGCACCATGTCCCGCATGGCGCCCGACGTGTCGTAATAGGCCCCGCGCCCGCCGACGCCGACCTCCTCGGCCACGGTGATCTGCACGTGGTCGACGTATTTCGCGTTCCACAGCGGCTCGAACAGGGTGTTGCCGAAGCGGACGGCCATCAGGTTCTGGACCGTCTCCTTCCCGAGGTAATGGTCGATCCGGTAGATCTGGTGCTCGTCGAAATGGGCGGCGAGCGTGGCGTTCAGCTCCTTCGCGGATTTCAGGTCGCGGCCGAAGGGCTTTTCCACGACGATCCGCGCCTCGGGGCGGGCGACCTTGTACTTGTGCAGCCGCTCGGCGATGGCGCCGAACAGCGACGGGCCGACCGAGAAGTAGAAGGCCTGCACCACGTCCTCGCGCATCGCCTTGCCAAGATCGCGCCAGCCGTCCACCCCGGTCGCGTCGACCGCGATGTAGGACAGCCGCTCCAGGAAGGCCTTCATCGCCTTGGTGTCGCGGGCGCTTTTCGGCAGGAATTCGTCAAGCGCCTCGCCGACCATCTCGCGATAGCCCCTGTCGTCGAGGTCGGAGCGCGCCGCGCCGATCACCCGCGCGCCTTCCGGCATCTGTCCGGCGACGAAACGCCGGTAGAGCCCGGGCAGGATCTTGCGCCGCGCCAGATCGCCCGTGCCGCCGAAGATCACGAGGTCGAAGGGATCGACCGGTATCACCCGTGAAACCATGGCTGCCCCTTCCCGCACCTTACGTTGATGCCGCATGTCCAACCGCCTCAGAATCGCGCCACGGCCAGCGGGCCTGTTAGCGCTAACGAACCCTATTATGCGGCTGATACCCCGCCGGCTGCGCGCAGTCTAGCAGAGATGGGACCGACCTCAATGCCGCCGGCGGGCTGTTGCCGGGCCGCCTAGCGCTGCAACGCGCAGAGAAGCTCGAACAGGACCGACGCGCCAAGCCACGCGGTCATGCCGGACGGGTCGAAGGGCGGCGAGACCTCGACCAGATCCGTGCCCACGATATCCAGCCCCTTGAGCCGCCGGATGCACTGGATCGCCTCGTAGCTCGTCGGCCCGCCGACCTCGGGCGTGCCGGTGCCCGGCGCGAAGGCCGGGTCGATGAAGTCGATGTCGAAGCTCATGTAGACCGGCTCTGTCCCCGCGACGGCCAGCGCCCGGTTCATCACCGCGTCCCACCCCATCGCCATGCATTCCTCGATCGTCAGGATCGTCACCCCGCGTTCGAGCCCGTAATCGAAATCCTCGGTGTTGTAGGACGTCCCCCGCATCCCGGCCATGAAGCACCGCGTCGGGTCGAGGCAGCCCTCCTCGATCGCCTGCCGGAACGGGTTGCCATGGGTCAGCGTCTCGCCGCCGAAATAGGGCGGATACAGATCGGTGTGGCTGTCCAGCAGGATCAGCCCGATCGCCTCGCCCCGGTGCTTCTTCTGCGCCCGCAGGCAGGTCAGCGTGCACAGGTGATCGCCGCCGACCATGATCGGCCTGATGTCCTCGGCCAGCAGCTGCGCATAGGCCGCCTCGGCCGCGGTCAGCGCCTCGTCCTGGTCGACCGGGCTCATCGCCACATCGCCCATATCGGCGCAGTTGGCGGCCCGGAACGGCTCCTGCCCGGTCACCCGGTTGCGCTCGCGGATCATCGTCGAGGCGTCGCGCAGCGCCCGCGGCCCGTGCCGCGCGCCCGGCCGGTTCGACGTCGCCCCGTCCCACGGCATCCCCAGAAACCCGATCTCCACCTCCGCCCGCCGCGGATCGCCCGAAGGCACATAGGGCAGCCGCATGAAGGTCGGCACGCCGGCATAGCGCGGCAGATCGGTGCCGGAGGGGGGAAGGTAGCTTGTCATCGGGGCCTCGCGATACTGGTCGGCGGAAGCCTAGCCATGGCGGGGGCGAGTGCAATCCCGCTCAGCGCACCCACCGCCGGTGCCAGTCGTCGATCACGTAGGAATGGCTGTGCACCCGCCGCCCGCCCAGATGCGGATGGTCGAGCGGCAGATCGTCGTGGCAGTGCTCGATCACCTCCGGATCGCCCGCCGGCCAGACCCGAAGCGCGGCCACGGTCCCGGCAACGGCGATCGCGGCCAGCACGGACAGCGCCACGACCGGCCCGGACACGGTCATCAGCCAGCCCGACAGCGGGTAGGTGAACAGCCAGCAGGCATGGCTCAGCGCGAACTGCGCCGCGAAGACCGCCGGCCGGTCCTCGGCATGGGCGGACCGGCGCAGCAGCCGCCCCGACGGCGTCAGCACCGCCGAATACCCGATCCCGACCACGATCCAGGCCGCGATCAGCGCGGGCCAGGCCAGCCCGGCCAGCGCCACCCATCCGGCCAGCGCCAGCAGCGCCGCGATCATCGCGCAGGCACCCATCACCATCACCCGCCGGTCGTCGACCCGGTCGAGCACCCGCGGCAGCGCCAGCGCCGTCAGCATCGAGCCGCCGCCGAACGCGCCGAGCGTCGCGGCCACCGCCGTATCGCCAAGCCCGAGCCCGCCGCGCACCAGAACCACCGTGTTGACGATCACCATCGCCCCGGCCGCCGCCGCGGCGAGGTTCAGCGACAGCAGCCCGCGCAGCCGCGGCGTGGCCAGATAGATCCGGCTGCCCCGCGTCGTCCGGTCGTAGATCCCGCGCGGCTGCGCCGGCTGCGGCGACGGCAGGACGACCGACACGACCAGCGCCGCCGAGGCCGCGAACCCGACCACCGTCCCGAGGAACAGCGCGTCATAGCTCAGCACCGCCAGCAACAACCCCGCCAGAAGCGGGCTCACCACGCTCTCGAGGTCATAGGCCAGCCGCGACAGCGACAGCGCGCGGGTATAGCGCGCCTCTTCCGGCAGCACGTCCGGGATCGTCGCCTGGAAGGCCGGCGTGAACCCGGCCGAGGCCGATTGCAGCACGAAAACAAGCAGGTAGACCTGCCAGATCTCGGTCACGAACGGCAGGCACAACGCCGCGGCCCCGCGCACCAGATCGAGCGACACGAGGAAGGTCCGGCGCGGCACCCGCTCGGCGAAGGCCGAGGCGATGGGCGCCACCCCGACATAGGCGATCATCTTGATGGTGAAGACCGCGCCCAGGACCAGCCCGGCCCGCTCGCCCGCCATGTCATAGGCCAGAAGCCCGAGCGCGACCGTCGCGAGCCCCGTCCCCAAAAGGGCCACGACCTGCGCGAGAAACAGGTGGCGGTAGATGCGATCGGCGAGGACGGAGAGCATGGCGGCACGATATTCCGGCCGCCGGGGAGGGTCCATATCCCCACCCCTCTTTGCTTTCAAAATGCTCCCGAGAGCGGCCCGTCAGGCTTCCAGCTCGGCATCCCAGTAGAGGAAGTCGATCCAGGTCTCGTGCAGGTGGTTCGGCGGGAACTTCCGGCCCTGGTTGCGCAGCTCCTCCGCGCCCGGCTGGCGCGGCGGCTTCAGCAGCGACAGACCGGCCTGCTTCAGGCTCTTCGAGCCCTTGCGCAGGTTGCACTTCGCACAGGCCGCGACGACGTTCTCCCACGAGGTCACGCCGCCCCGCGCCCGCGGCACGACATGGTCGAAGGTCAGGTCGCCCCGCGCGCCGCAATACTGGCACGAGAACTCGTCGCGCAGGAACAGGTTGAACCGGGTGAAGGCGACGCGCTTCTGCGGCTTCACGTAATCCTTCAGCACCACCACAGAGGGGATGCGGATCTCGGTCGTGGGCGAGCGCACGACCTCGTCGTATTCGGCCACGATCTGCACCCGGTCGAGGAACACCGCCTTGATCGCGTCCTGCCACGGCCAGAGCGACAGCGGGTAATAGGACAGCGGGCGGTAATCGGCGTTCAGGACAAGGGCCGGATGGTGCCTCAGCGACCCCGGTTCGCGTACGAAACTCGTCCTGAAATCCCCGTCCATGGCCGCACACCGCTCCTGCTCTGCCTGCCCGTGACCCCGGTGGCGGAGCGGGAGCCCCGCCCCTGCCTTGCGATCACTATATCTAGGCTCTCGCGCCTGACAAGCCTCTCTGTCTTGTGGCTTTCGCGCTCATGGGTAGCGCGGTCACCTGACAGGATTATGACGTTATCCACACCTTTCGCCGAACCGGTAAGACAAGTAGCGTGGCAGCATGACGAGTCACGCCGAGCCTGCACCGGACGGCATACTCGAGGCCGTGCTCTACGCCGCCGACCTCGACGCGGCCGAAGCCTTCTACGGCGGCCTTCTGGGGCTAGACCTCGTACGCCGGCAGGGCACCCGCCACGTCTTTTTCCGCTGTGGCGACGGCATGGTCCTGATCTTCAATCCCGAGGAGACGCGCCGCACCGACGGGACCGGCGACCTGCCCATCCCGCCGCATGGCGCCGAGGGGCCCGGGCATCTCTGCCTCGCGATGGAGGCCCCGGCGCTCGAGGCCATGCGCGCCCGACTCGAAGCGGCCGGACTGGGGATCGAGTCGGATTTCGAATGGCCGAACGGCGCGCGCTCGATCTATGTCCGAGACCCGGCCGGGAATTCGGTCGAATTCGCCGAACCGCGGCTCTGGGGAATCGGGACCGCCTGATGCGCCTCCTCTATCCGCTGCAATTCGCCAGCGTGATCCTCTGGCCGCTCTTCCTGCTGGCCGGTCTCGCCGCCGCGGCCGGGCTCGTCCGGCTCTACCGCCGCGCCCCGCGCGACATCCGGCGCGACCTGACCATGGCGCTGCTGGCCGCCGGGATCGCCGCCACCGCAATCACCGCCATCGCCTCGACCCTCGACCCGATCGGCAGGTTCGCCTGCCGCTTCGCCCTCGACGCCCTGCCCTGGATGGCCGCCGCCGCCGCGCTCGATCTCCTGATGCTCCTCACCCTTGGCCTCGGCGACCGGGACCGCGTGAGCTTTCTCCTGCTCCGCCTCCTCACCCATGCCGCGTTTCTCTCGGTCTTCCTGCGCGGCGCGGGCATCTGTACGGTCTGACGCCCGGTCTTCATCGCCTGTTAACCTCGATATGGCAGAACGGGCGCCGATCGATCGAGGACACCACGATTCCGGCCGAAGACCGCCCCCTCATCGGGCGCAGGCCGGGATGCCAGTGACACGTCAGGCCGGAGCGATCCGGCCCATGGCCGCCGGGCCTCACACCCCCGGCGCGGCTCGCTCCGCTCCCGGCGGCGCCGCCACCCCTCTTGCGCGACGGCCCGACATCCCGGGCCGGCCAACCCCCCGAGACACCGCCATCCCGCCCGACGCCCGTCCGAACGGCCCCGGTCGTGCTTTCCTGCGCCACGCGTGTCAGGAGGCATGCTCATGTCGGTCCCGTCCCGTTTCGCGAAGTCGCGTCCGGTCCCGTTTACCATCCCGCTGTTCGTCCTGCGGCCCGCGGCGGCGATGCGCCTCGCCCGCGCGCCCACGCTGGCCTAACCGTCGTCCTCTTCCAGCCCGAAGACCTTGCGCAGGAAGCCAAGCGCCACGCCAAGCCCGTCCGGCGCGATCCCGTGGCCCGTGCCCTTCATGACATGGGCATAGACCTCTTCCCACCCGGCCGCCTGCAACGCCTCGGCGGCCTCCGGCAGGCTCTGCGGCGGGACGACGTCGTCCATGTCGCCATGGACCAGCAGGACCGGCGGGCGGCTCACCACCTCCTCGGGCAGCCGCTCGGGCTGCAGCACGCGGCCCGAGAATCCGACGACGCCCGCGAAGGACTCGGCCCGGCGCGGCGCGACATGCAGGCTCATCATCGTGCCCTGGCTGAAGCCGACCAGCGCCGTGTCCTCCGGCCCGACGCCCTCCTCCGCCATCACCTGGTCGAGAAAGGCGTTCAGATCCTCCACCGCCAGCGCCATCCCGGCTTCGGCCTGTTCCTCGGACGAACCGTCGATCCACGGGATCGGGAACCACTGGAAGCCTGCCGGGTTCATCGCCGACCGCTCGGGCGCGTCGGGCGCGACGAATACCGTGTCCGGCAGGTGCGGCGCCAGCGCGTCGCCAAGCCCGAGCAGGTCCGCCCCGTCCGCCCCGTAGCCATGCAGGAAGATCACCAGCCGGTCGCCCGTATCGGGCCCCGTGCGCTTGTAGTCCAGGCTGCGGCTCATAGGGTTCCCTCGCGTCCTTTGGCCACCCGGTAGTAGGCCCAAAGCGCCCGGGCGGCAACCGACCGCCAGGGCGACCAGGCTTCGGCCATCGCGCGCAGCTCGCGCTCGCCCGGCCGCGCCGGCAGATCGAAGGCAACCCGCGCGGCCTCCTGCAACGCCAGGTCGCCCGCCGCGAAGACGTCGGCATGGCCCAGCGCGAACTTGGCGTAGATCTCCGCCGTCCAGACCCCGATCCCGGGAACCGCGACCAGCGTCGCCACGACCGCGTCGGACTCCATGCCGCGCAGCGCCTCGAAATCGATCCCGGCCGCGGCCAGCGCCCGGGCATAGCGGATCTTCGGCCCCGACAGCCCGACCGCCCGCAGCGCTGCCTCGTCCGCTGCCGCCACCGCCCCGGGCTCCGTCAGCCCCGCGGCCTCGACCCGGCCCCAGATGGCGGCAGCCGAAGCGGTCGAGACCTGCTGGCTCACGATCGCCTGCAGAAGCGTCGCGAATCCGTCCGGCCGCAGTCGCAGCGGCAGGGGCCCCACCGCCTCCAGCACCGGACCGAAGCGCGGATCGAGCGCCGCCAGCGCCGCCGCCCCCCGCTCCAGGTCCGCCGCCCCGGTGATCCGCATGCCCCGCTCCCGTCTTTGCTTTCGAAATACTCTCGGGGGGTGCGGGGGGCAGACAGCCCCCCGCCGGCCGAACCCCGACGATCACACGGCCGCCGACAGATGCGCAATCCCCGCGCCATCTGGACCGCGCCCCGCGGCTGAGATAGGTCGCAGGACATGACCGACGCCGCCCTCCCCGCCACTGACACCCGCGCCCGCCGCAACGTGCTGGTGCTCGTCGGCGCGCAGGCGTTTCTCGGGTCCCAGATGCCGATCCTCTTCGTCATCTCCGGCCTCGTCGGGCAGATGATCGCGCCCTCGCCGGCGCTCGCCACCGCCGCCATCTCGCTCATCGTCTTCGGCTCGATGACCACCGCGCCCTGGCTCTCGGCGTTCATGCAGCGCTACGGCCGCCGCGCGGGCTTCGTGCTCGGCGCACTGGCCGGCGCGACCGGCGCGGCCGTCTCGGGCACCGCGCTCTGGTTCGACCATTACCCGCTCTATCTCCTCGGCGCCTATCTCTCGGGCATCTACATGTCGGCGCAGGGCTTCTACCGCTTCGCCGCCGCCGATACCGCCTCCGACAGCTTCCGGCCCAAGGCGATCTCCTACGTCATGGCCGGCGGGCTCCTGTCGGCGCTGATCGGCCCGCAGCTGGTGAAGTTCACCACCGACGCGGCGATCGTGCCTTTCGTCGGCTGCTATGCTGCGGTGGTCGCGCTCAACCTCGTCGGCCTCACGCTCTTCGTCTTCCTCGACCTGCCGAAACCGCGCCAGCGGGCGGCGGACGAGGATGCCGGGCGGAGCCGGGCCGAGATGCTGCGCGACCCGAAGATCGCCGTCGCCATCATCTGCGCCATGGTCTCCTACGCGCTGATGAACCTGATGATGACCTCGACGCCGCTGGCCGTGGTCGGCTGCGGTTTCGCCACCGGCAATGCCGCCGACGTGGTTTCGGCCCATGTCGTCGCGATGTTCGCGCCGTCCTTCTTCACCGGCCACCTGATCCAGCGCTTCGGCGTCATCCGGATCATCGGCACCGGGCTCTTTCTCCTGCTGCTCGCCGGGATCGTCGCGCTGTCGGGCGTGGCGCTGATGAACTTCTTCGGCGCGCTCGTCCTGCTCGGGCTCGGCTGGAATTTCGGCTTCATCGGCGCGACCACACTGCTCGCCTCCAGCCATACCGAGGCCGAGCGCGGGCGGCTTCAGGGCCTGAACGATTTCTGCGTCTTCGGCTGCGTCACGCTGGCCTCGCTGGCCTCGGGCGCGCTGATGAATTCGGGCGAGACCGTCATCGCCGGCTGGACCGCGGTGAATCTCGCGATGGTGCCGTTCCTGACGCTGGCCGGCGGGGCGCTGATCTGGCTCGCCCTGCGTCCGAACCCCGAACCGGCGCGCTACGCCGACCGGCCGCCGCCGTCCTTCCGGGGCTAGGCCGCTACCAGCGCCCGCGCAGCGCCAGCCACAGCACCACCGCCCGCGGCGCGTCGCGAAGCCGGCCCGCCGCGACCGCCCCGGGATCGCGCGCGGCCAT
>WVSN01000029.1 GCA_015689705.1 Rhodobacterales bacterium HKCCE3408 | reverse complement strand
GCCGCCGCAGCGCGCGCAGCGGCATAGGCGGTGGCCGGCGGCAGCGCGTCGGCATGATCGAGCGCCAGCGCCAGTGCATCCGGATCGCCCGAGGCGATGAGCGGATCGAGCAGCGCGAGGCCGGTCCGCGTGTCCCGCGGAACGCCTGTCCCGGTCAGAAGGGCCGCAGCGAGGCGCAGCCGGTCGGCACCGGAGACCTCGCCGCCGTCCAGCGCCGCGGCGATCAGGTCGCCGTCTTCGGTCGCCAGCGGCTCCGGCGCAGCCGGCAGGCCGGTATCGAAGGTCGGTTGCAGCGCGATCAGGAGGCGCGAGGGCGTTTCGAACATTTCCTCGGTCAGCCGGACCGGTGTGTCCGGGGAAAGCGTCACCGAAATCCGGCCCGGATCGGCCGCGAAGGCCGCCACGGCTTCGGCCATGTCGCTGACCGCGGCACGCGCGATCTCGAGGTTCGGTACCTCGCCCTGCTTCGTCGCGGGCGCCGGAGCGGGGGCCGGGGCCGGCTGCGGCTCGGTCGGTTGCGGCGCCGGCGCCGGTTCCGTTGGCTGCGGGGCCGGGGCCGGCTGCTCGATCACGCCGAGCGGCAGGATCTGGGCGGCCAGCATCTGTTCCAGCATCACCGGGTCGGACAGGAACGGCGGCATTTCGGACGAGATCCGCGCCCAGAGCCCGTCATCGGTGAAGGCCAGAGTCCCTCCGGCGAGGTCCATCACCGGCTCCTCGTTTTCGAAATCCACGGCGAAATAGTCGAAATCGAAGCTGCCCTGCAGCCGTCCGAGGCCCGGCGATATCACGTCGACATCGAGCACGAGCGCCCCGGTCGCGACGGTGTAGTCGGCCCGGATCGTGGCGCGGTCGAGCTCCACGGCCTCGAGTCCGAGTTCTGCGAACCCGTCGCGGTCCGGTTCGTCCAGGCAGGTCGCCGGAACGCGCATACCGACGAGATCGATGTCGAGCGACGAGATCTCGATCTGGTCGAGCGGTGCGGTCACGAGCACGGCGCGGTCCGCGGTGATCGTGCAGCCCGGATACCTGTCCTGGTCGTAGGGGCTGACGCTGAGACCGGCGACCGCCATCCGCCCGGCCAGAGGCCGGAGGTCGAGATCGGCATACGTGATCTCGGCCACTCCACGCGCGGTCACGATCATGTTCTGGACGAGGATGTTGTAGATCCGCTCGACCGTCAGCAGGTCCCAGATCGTGGGCTGCTGCGCGGCGGCGGGCAGGGCGAGCATGGCCGTTGCGGCGAAAGAAGCGGTCAGGCGGGCGGCGGGACGGCGGGGCATGGGGGTCCTCCCTTGGACTGATGCCCCACCTTAACGCCCCGGACCGACGGGGAAATGACGTTTTCCCTTACCCCTGGTCCAAAGCCGCGACGCCCGGCAGGGTCTTGCCTTCCATCCATTCGAGGAATGCGCCGCCCGCGGTCGAGACATAGCTGAAATCGTCCGCTACCTCGGCCTGGTTGAGCGCCGCGACCGTATCGCCGCCGCCGGCGACGGAAATGAGCTTGCCGGCCCGGGTCAGTTCGGCCGCCTTGCGCGCGGCCGCATTGGTCCCGCGCCCGAACGGGTCGATCTCGAACGCGCCGAGCGGGCCGTTCCAGATCAGCGTCTTCGCGCCTTCGAACGCGGCGGCGACATGGGCGACGCTTTCGGGCCCGACATCCAGGATCATGGTGCCCTCGGGCACCTCCGCCGCGGGGACGGTCGTGGCTTCGGCGCCGGCCTTGAACTCGGTGGCGACGACGACGTCGATGGGCAGCAGGATCTCGCAGCCGGTGCCGGCCGCTTTTTCCGCGATCGCGCGCGCGGTGTCCGCGAGATCGTGCTCGCAGAGCGATTTCTGCACGTCGACGCCCTGTGCGGCGAGGAACGTGTTCGCCATGCCGCCGCCGATCACCAGCGTGTCGACCTTCTCGATCAGGTTCGACAGGAGATCGAGCTTGGTCGACACCTTGGCGCCGCCGACCACCGCCACGACCGGCCGCTCCGGATTGCCGAGCGCCGCCTCGAGCGCCTTCAGCTCCGCCTCCATCAGACGGCCGGCGCAGGATGGCAGAAGATGCGCGACGCCTTCGGTCGAGGCATGCGCCCGGTGGGCAGCGGAGAAGGCGTCGTTCACGTAGACATCGCCGAGCGAGGCGAGGAACTGTGCCATCTGCGGATCGTTCGCCTCTTCCATCGGGCTGAAGCGGGTATTCTCCACCAGCACGACGGAGTTCTTCGGCAGAGCCTCCAGCGCGTCGCGCGAGGGTCTCTCCATGAAGGTCACGTCACGGCCGAGCGCCTCCTGAAGCGCCGGCAGCACGACGCGCAGGCTCATCTCCGGGTTCGGCTTGCCTTTCGGACGGCCGAAATGCGCCAGCAGGACCGGCATGCCGCCCGCATCGAGGATGTCGGTGATCGTCGGCACGATCCGCTCGATCCGGGTCGCGTCGGTGACGTGCCCGTCCTCGACCGGCACGTTGATGTCGACCCGCACGAGCACGATCCTGCCCGCGAGATCCATGTCATCGAGAGTCTTCCAGGTCATCGGATCGCCCCCTTTCCGGTCGTGCTGCCTCCGGCGGGAGTATTTGCCGGAAAGATGAAGGGGCGCGGGCCTGTCCTTCATCTTTCCTGAAATACTCACATCCGGCGGCAGCCGTATTCTACAGGTGCTTGCCCATTTCGACGGCCGTGTCGGCCATCCGGTTCGAGAAGCCCCATTCGTTGTCGTACCAGCTGAGGATGCGGCACATCGTGCCTTCCATCACCTTGGTCTGGTCGGTGTGGAACACGCTCGAATGCGGGTCGTGGTTGAAGTCCATCGAGACGAGTTTTTCGTCGGTATAGCCGAGGATGCCCTTCAGCGGGCCGTTCGCGGCGGCGCGGATGGCGTCGTTGATCTCCTCGACGGACGTGGTGCGCGACGCCTCGAAGGTCAGGTCGACGACCGAGACGTTCGGCGTCGGCACACGGATCGCCACGCCGTCGAGCTTGCCCTTCAGCTCGGGCAGCACAAGGCCCACGGCCTTGGCCGCGCCGGTCGAGGTCGGGATCATGGACATCGCCGCGGCGCGGGCGCGATAGAGGTCCTTGTGCATCGTGTCGAGCGTCGGCTGGTCGCCGGTATAGCTGTGGATCGTCGTCATGAAGCCCCGGGTGATCCCGATCGAGTCGTTCAGGACCTTCGCCACCGGGCTGAGGCAGTTCGTCGTGCAGGAGGCGTTCGAGACGACCACGTCGTCCGAGCTCAGCACGTCGTGGTTCACGCCGTAGACGATGGTTTTGTCGGCGCCGTCGCCGGGGGCCGAGATCAGGACCCGCTTCGAGCCGTTCTCGAGATGCGCCTGGCATTTCTCCTTCGAGGTGAAGATGCCGGTGCATTCCATCACGATGTCGACGTCGCCCCAGGGCAGGTCGGCGGGATTGCGGATCGCGGTCACGCGCATCGGCCCGCGGCCGACGTCGATCGTGTCCTCGGTCGTTTTCACCTCGTGCGGAAAACGGCCGTGCACGCTGTCGTAGCGCAGGAGATGCGCGTTCGTCTCCACCGGACCAAGATCGTTGATCGCGATCACCTCGATATCGGTGCGCCCCGATTCGATGATCCCGCGCAGCACGTTCCGCCCGATGCGGCCGAAGCCGTTGATTGCAACCTTCACAGCCATCTGGACACTCCTCAGTCCTGTTCGTCCTGTCGTCCGGCCCCGCGGTCCGGGGTCGGCATCCGGCCCGTCCCGTTAGCGTTAACAGCGGCCTTTCTCCTCCGTTTACCAGCCGTGGGCGGGGCGTGAAAGCCTGTTAGCGCCAGAAGGCGAGCCACTCCACGAACAGCACGAGCTGGCGGCTGAGCGTGAGCGTGAGCTGTCCCCCCGCCAGCGCGAAATCGCCGGCCAGCGTGGCCACGAGCACGATCCCGATCCAGAGCGCGACGGTGTTTGTCATGACACCGGGGTGTAGCGGTCGCGTAGCGGCGGGGGAAGCGCCGAGATGAGGCGGGCCTTCGCGTCGGGCGCGACGACGGCCTGTCGGCGCTCTGCAGGCTTGCGGCGTCGGGCGCGCGGGCTATGGTCCAACGGCGGCAGGGAGCGGACATGAGCGGATTACTGGCACTTCTCGACGATGTCGCGGCGATCGCGAAGGTCGCGGCGACCTCGGTCGACGACGTGGTCGGACAGGCGGCGCAGGCCGGCGCGAAAGCCGCGGGTGCGGTCATCGACGACGCCGCGGTGACGCCGAAATACGTCCACGGGTTCTCGGCGGCGCGGGAGCTGCCGATCGTCTGGCGCATTGCGCGTGGCTCGATCCTCAACAAGATCCTGATCGTCCTGCCTGCGCTTCTCGTCCTGTCGACTTTCCTGCCGCAGGCGATCTGGTGGCTTCTGATCGTTGGCGGGCTCTATCTGTGCTTCGAGGGCGCCGAGAAGGTCTGGCACGTGATTTCGCCCGCGCATCACGATGTCGCCGAACAGGCCGGCAAGAAGGCCGTGACCGGCGCGCATCTCGAGGAGCAGCGGGTGCGCGGCGCGATCCAGACCGATTTCATCCTCTCGGCCGAGATCATGACTATCGCGCTGTCCGCGCTGCCCGGCGATCTGGGCTTCGCCTTTCGCGCCGCCGCGCTTGCCGTGGTCGGGCTCGGGATCACGGCGCTGGTCTATGGCTCCGTCGCGGTGATCGTGAAGGCCGACGATGTCGGGCTCGCCATGGCGCAGCACGGGCGGCTCGGGGCGACGCGAGCAGTCGGGCGCGGGATCGTCCGGGGTATGCCGGGCTTCATGACGCTGCTGATGACGGTCGGCACGGCGGCGATGCTGTGGGTCGGCGGGTCGATCATCGTACATGCGCTCGCAGAGATCGGCTGGCATGGGCCCGAAGACTGGATCCACGGAATCGCCGTCGCCGCCGCGCACTCTCTGCCGGAAAACCTGCATGGCGCGGGAGAGTGGATCGTGACGGCAGGGATCGACGGTGTGCTCGGCGTGACGCTCGGCTTTCTGACGCTGCCGGTCGTGCATTATGCGATCGGCCCGGCCATCCGGGCGGTCACAGGGCGTGGCGGGCAGGGCGGGCATTGACCCGGACCGAGGCTGCGACCGAATTCGCCGGGCGCGCGTTCATCGCGTTCCTGTTCCTCGCCGGGTTCGTGCAGAAGCTGATCGATCCCGCATCCGGCGCGGAGCTGCTGGCGCTGCTGTCGCTGCCCGGCTGGCTGATCTGGCCGGCGGCCGTATTCAATCTCGCGGCCGGCGTCGCGCTTCTGGCCGGTGTCGCAGTGCGGCCGGTGGCGCTGGCGCTCGCGGCCTATTGCGTGGCCACGAGCGCCTTTCACCTCGCCCTGCAGGATCCCTGGCAGACGACGATCGCGGTCAAGAACTGGACCATCGCCGGCGGCTGCCTGATCCTCGCGGTGCACGGACCCGGGCCGTGGCGGCTCGGGCGTTGAGCTTTCGTCTCAGAGCAGCCCTTTCGCCGCGGTCGCCACGCCGTCGGCGGTGATGCCGAAATGGACGTAGAGATCCTCGGCCGGAGCGGACGCGCCGAAGCTGTTCATGCCGACGAAGGCGGCCTTGGCCTCGCGTCCGCGCTCGCCCAGAAGCCAGCGGTCCCAGGGCTGGCGCACGGCGGCTTCGACGGCGACACGGACCGCACCGCCGGGCAGGACACGGCGGCGATACGCCTCGTCCTGCTGCGCGAACAGTTCCATGCACGGCATCGAGACCACGCGGGTGCCGATCCCCTCGGCCTCGAGCCTGGCCTTCGCATCCATCGCGATCGAGACCTCCGAGCCGGTCGCCATCAGGATCACCTGCCGCTTGCCCGACGCTTCGGACAGGACATAGGCACCGGCCGAGGTCAGGTTCTTCGCCTTGTGATCGACGCGCACCGTCGGCACGTTCTGGCGGCTGAGCGCGAGGACCGCGGGCCGGTCGCCGGCATTCAGCGCGCATTCCCAGGCCTCTGCCGTTTCGACCGCGTCGGCGGGCCGGAACACCAGCAGGTTCGGCGTGGCGCGCAGCATGGCCAGATGCTCGACCGGCTGGTGGGTCGGGCCGTCCTCGCCGAGACCGATGGAATCGTGCGTCATCACGTATTGCACGTTCAGCCCCATCAGCGCCGACAGCCGGATGGAGGCGCGGGCGTAGTCGGTGAAGACGAGGAAGGTGCCGCCATAGGGCCGGATGCCGCCATGAAGCGCCATGCCGTTCATCGCCGCGGCCATGCCGTGCTCGCGGATGCCGTAATGCACGTAGCGGCCCTTGCGGTTGGAGTCGTCGAAGACGCCGAGCCCGCCGGTCAGCGTGTTGTTCGAGCCGGTGAGGTCGGCCGACCCGCCGATGGTCTCGGGCACGATCGGGTTCACCACCTCGAGCGCCATTTCGGAGGCCTTGCGGGTGGCGACCGAGGGCTTGGTCTCGGAGACCTGCTTTTTCAGCGCCTTGATCGTGGCCGACAGCTTGCGCGGCATCTCGCCCGAGAAGGCGCGCCGGAATTCGCCCTGCTTGTTGGCCGACAGTGCGGCGAAGCGGTCTTCCCATTCCTCGCGGGCGGCGCGGCCGCGGCGGCCGATCTCTTCCCACTCGGCCTTCACGTCTTCGGGAATCTCGAACGGACCGTAGGGCCAGCCATAGGCGGCCTTGGCGTCGGCGATGAGCTGCTTGTCGGTCAGGGCGCCATGGCCCTTGGCGGTGTCCTGTGCCGAGGAGCCGATGGCGATATGCGTGTGCGCATTGATCATCGCGGGCCTGTCACTGGCCTTCGCGGCGGTCATCGCGCGGTCGATATCCTCGGGGTCGTGGCCGTCGCATTCGAACACGTC
Source organism: Rhodobacterales bacterium HKCCE3408 (assembly GCA_015689705.1). Classification (GTDB taxonomy): domain Bacteria; phylum Pseudomonadota; class Alphaproteobacteria; order Rhodobacterales; family Rhodobacteraceae; genus HKCCE3408. Next base: position 16,889 of record WVSN01000029.1, on the reverse strand, counting down.
CCAACCGGCCGCCTCGAAGCGCTTGGTCTGGTCGGTCGTGTCGGAGAGCGAGACCTTGCCGTCAATGGTGATGCCGTTGTTGTCGAACACGACGATCAGCCGCGACAGCTTCTGCCGGCCGGCGAGCGAAATCGCCTCGTGGCTCACGCCTTCCATCAGGCAGCCGTCGCCGGCGAAGACCCAGGTGTAGTGGTCGATGATCTTCTTGCTCCACCGGGCGCGGAGCGATTCCTCGGCCATCGCGAAGCCGACGGCATTGGCAATGCCCTGGCCGAGCGGGCCGGTCGTGGTCTCGATCCCTTTCGCATGGCCATATTCCGGATGGCCCGCCGTCTTGCTGCCGAGCTGGCGGAAATTCTTGATCTCCTCCAGCGTCATGTCCTCGAACCCGGTGAGGTAGAGGAGCGAGTAAAGCAGCATCGACCCGTGCCCGTTCGACAGGATGAACCGGTCACGGTTCGGCCAGTCGGGCGCGGCGGCGTCGAAGCTCAGGTGCTTGCCCCACAGCACGGTCGCCAGATCGGCCATGCCCATCGGCATCCCGGAATGGCCGGAATTCGCCGCGGCGACGGCATCGAGCGCGAGCGTGCGGATGGAGGCGGCGCGGCGCCAGTGGTCGGGGTTTTTCTGGGCGAGGGCGGTCAGGTCCACGGCGGGTATCCTCCACAAGGCTCGGGCGCATTCGCAGCCGGTGCTATCCAGAGCTTGGGCCAAGTGCAAGCGCGGGCGCCGGGCGCGCCGGACGGGGAATCCCGCCTGTCACTTGAGCCGCGTGCCGGAAACGGTTGCAAATACCCGTATTTTGCGATTGCGTCATGTGCAGGGGTAGTCTTCTGATGCGGCCGGCTTGCCGGCGGCGGGACCTTTGGAAGGACGGCGAATGGCCGAAGACAGCGTCGATCTCGACACCATTGTCACGCTGGAAGGCCGCATCACCGCGGCCCTGGACCGGATCGCGGCGGCGGCCGCGGTCGTGGCCATTGGCGGGCGGGAGGCGGATGCGCCCGACCCGGGCATGGCCGAGGCGTCCGCGGCGCTGGATGCCGCGCGCGCCGAAACGGAGGCCCTGCGGGAACGGATCGCGGAGCTTGAAGCCGCGGCGGGCGATAGCAGCGCGCTCGAGGCTGCCGAAGCCCGTGTCGCCGAGCTTGAGGCCGCGCTGCACGATGCGCAGAGCCGGGCGACGGAGATGGGGGCGGAGCTTGACCGGGCGCGGGGAGATGCCGGGGACGGCGAGAAACTCGTGCTTCTGCAGCAGCGGGTCGCGCGCCTGAAGGAAGAGCGAAACAACATCCGGGACGAACGCGACGCCTTGGCCGAGGAACTGGACAATTACCGTGCCGGTGTCATCGGTGGCGACGCAGCGGGCGAAAGTCCGGCCGAGACGCTGGCGGCGCTGCGCGATCTGCGCGCGGCCAATGCGGAATTGTCGAGGCAATGCGAAGCCTTGCGGCAGGAGGCTGTGACGGGTGAGGGCGCGCCGTCGCCCGAGACGCTCGATGCCGCGATGGCCGCGGAACTGCTCGCGCTTCGGGCCGAACGGGCCGCGGACGCGGCCGAGCTGGAACAGGTGCTGGCCGAGCTGAGGCCCGCCGCCGGAGAAGGGGGCGCCCATGCCTGAGGTGAATGTCGAGATCGGCGGGCGCGAGTTCGCCGTCGCCTGCCAGGAGGGCGAGGAGCCGTTCCTGCAGGCCGCCGCGGCGCTGCTAGATACCGAGGCGAACGCGATCCTCGAACAGGTCGGACGTATGCCGACCGACCGGATGCTGCTGATGGCGGGGCTGATGCTGGCCGACAAGACGGCGGCGATGGAGGAAGAGCTGTCGACCAAGACCGCCGCGCTCGAGGCTGCCGAGACCAAGCTGACCGACCGGGCGCGCCAGATCGCCGATCTTCAGGACCGGGCGGGGCCTGATACGGTCGCCGTCATTCCCGTTGAATTGCGCGATCACCTCGCCGAACTCGCCGCACGGGCCGAAGCGCTGGCCGACGAGCTCGAGGCCGAGCCGGGAAGCTAGGCGAAGATCGGCGCGAGGAGCCGGTCCGCTTCGTCCTTCGGACTGGCGAGCGCGTCGCGATCCTCTCCGGGATAGAAGCGGGCGCGGATCGCGGTCGGCATCGGTGCAGGCCGCACGAGGTGCACTTCGGGTCCGGTGCGACGGCTCTCTTCCTGCCAGCTTTCGATCAGCGCGCGCTGCGCGGCCTTGGCCATGGCGTAGGCGCCGGCGAACTTTTCGGGCCACTGGTCGTCGAAGAAGATCGCGCGCGGGTGTTCCGATGGCGCGATCAGCGGTGCAACGAAGGCGACGAGGCGGGCGAAGGCGCGGATATTCGTCTTCAGGATCGCGTCCAGATCTTTCGCGGTGATCTGCGGCGCAGGTGTCAGCGGCGTGATGTGGAAGGCCGAGTGCACCCAGATGTCGGCGCGGCCCCACCGGTCGTGGATCGAGCGGCACATATGCGCCATCGCGCCTTCATCCGTCACGTCCATCGGCGCGATGGTGCAGGTCCCGCCCTGCGCCTTGATCCGGTCGTCGAGTTCTTCGAGGCCGCCGGTGGTCCGCGCCACGGCGACGACATGGGCGCCGCGCGCGCTAAGCCATTCGGCCGCGGCCGCGCCGATGCCGCGGCTGGCGCCGCTCACGAGCGCGATCTGTCCGTCGAGGGGTCTGTCCATGGGCCGGCTCCATGGCGCGGGCGGCGGGGATTGGCAAGGGGTCAAACGGGCGCTGGCCATTGACAACCACCGGGCCGCACCGGACAACCGGAGGCGGAAAACACAAGCGGCGGAGGTTCGGATGAACCGGGACATGACATCGACCCAGACCCTGAGCCAGGCGGTCTGGAACGGCAGCGGGCTGATGCGGAATGTGGTGCTGGTGCTGGCCGGCACGGCGCTGATCGCTCTGGCCGCGCAGGTGACGGTGCGGCTTCTGCCGGTGCCGATGACGCTCCAGACGCTGGCGATCCTTGTGGTCGGCTTCGGCTACGGGGCGCGGCTCGGCACAGCGACGCTCATCGCCTATCTGGCCGAGGGCGCGATGGGCCTGCCGGTCTTCGCCGGTGGCGGCGCGAGCCTTGCCTACATGACCGGGCCGACGGGCGGCTTCCTTCTGGGCTTCGTCGGAATGGCGGCGATCGCGGGCTATGCCGCCGATCGCGGCGTGACACGCAGCCTGATCGCGACGGTTGCGGTGGCACTGTTGGCGTCGGCCTTCATCTACATCCCCGGTCTCGCATGGCCGGCGATCGCGACGGGGACCGAATGGTCGTCGCTCTGGTCGGGCTGGATGGCGCCGTTCCTGCTTGGCGACGCACTGAAAGCGGCGGTCGCTGCCCTGGTTGTGACCGGGGCCTGGGCGGCCTTGCGCCGGAGCTGATTTCCACTGGAAACTTCGAAGGGCGCCGTCCACGTGGGCGGCGCTTTTTCTTTGGCAAATCTAGAACTTATGCCGGCGGCGTCAGGCGGAGCGACAGGCAGGACATGCCGCCGTCGAGCTTCGCCGCCTCGGCATTCGGCAGCGGCACGACAGTCAGGCCAGAAGCGGCCAGCCGCTCGGCTGTGCGGGGAAAGCCCGCGGGCATCAGCACGTGGCTGTTGACGCGGATCGCGTTCGCCGCGGCGTCCTCGCCCTCGGCCGTCAGGATGATCTCGTAGCCGGGGAACGGATCGGCCGCGGCGAGGCGCGGGGTCGACAGGATCGTCTCCTCGGCGACGAGGCTGCAATCTGTCTTGAAGTGCAGGACGCCCTCGGGCGTGTCCAGAACACGGACCGGGTGGCCGAGGGGCTCGGCGATCTGGGCGAGTTCCATGACCCCCGCCGCATCGGTGCGGGCCGACAGGCCGACCATGATCTCCTTCGCGGTCACGAGGATGTCGCCACCCTCGATCCGCGCCGGCGCGTCGATCCGGAACATCGCCTCCCCGTAGAGCGCTGCGAGCGCGGGTTCCATGGGCCCGACTTCGCCCTGACGAGACGGCGCGCCCGGCCGCATCAGGATGGCCGCGCGCGGCAGGCAGAGCGCGGTGTCCTCGACGAAGACGGCATCCGGAAAGCCGGGCAGGGGGTCGAGCACCGTTACGTCGACCCCGGCGTCCCTCAGCGCGGCGACATAGACCGCGTGGTCGGCGGCGAAGCGGCCGGGATCGGGCGCGCCGGTATCCACGGCTCGGAGCCCGCCTGTGACGTCGGCCCCGGGCCGGCGGCAGATCGCATGGGTGAACTCGGTCGCAAAGCTCATGGGGCAGGGCGCGGGGCGGGCGCCACTACTCCGCCGCTTCCTTCATCATGAACCCGGCCTCGACCTGATCGGCCGGGGTGACCGGGTAGTCGCCGGAGAAGCAGGCGTCGCAGTATTGCGGCTGGCTCATGTTCCGGCCCTTCGCCTCGCCGACCGCGCGGTAGAGACCGTTGAGCGAGATGAACCTCAGCGAGTCGACGCCCAGATGCGACTGCATCTCCTCTTCTGACATCGTCGAGGCGAGGAGCTTTTCGCGTTCCGGCGTGTCGACGCCGTAGAAACAGGGCCAGGCCGTCGGCGGTGAGGCGATGCGGAAATGGACCTCGGCCGCACCGGCGTCGAGGATCATCTCCTTGATCTTGCGCGAAGTCGTGCCCCGCACGACGCTGTCGTCGACGAGGACGACGCGCTTGCCGCGGATCAGCGCCCGGTTGACGTTCAGCTTCAGCCGGACGCCCATGTTGCGGATCTGGTCGGTCGGTTCGATGAAGGTCCGGCCGACATACTGGTTGCGGATGATCCCCATGCCGTAGGGGATGCCCGATTCCGCCGAATAGCCGATCGCCGCCGGCGTGCCGCTGTCGGGCACCGGGCAGACCAGATCGGCCTCGACCGGGGCTTCGCGGGCAAGCTCCACGCCGATCTGGCGACGGGTCTCGTAGACCGAGCGCCCGCCGAGGATCGAGTCCGGGCGCGAGAAGTAGACATGTTCGAAGATGCAGAAGCGCGGGCGCTTCGGCTCGAACGGCTTGAAGCTTTCGACACCGTTGCCGTTGATGACGACCATCTCGCCCGGCTCGATCTCGCGGATGAACTCGGCCCCGATGATGTCGAGCGCGCAGGTCTCCGACGACAGCGCCCATCCGTCGCCGATCTTGCCGAGCACCAGCGGACGGACCCCGAGCGGGTCGCGCACGCCGATGAGCTTCGTCCGCGTCATCGCGACGACCGAGAACGCGCCCTCGACCCGCCGCAGCGCGTCTTTCATGCGTTCGGGGATGGTCTTCTGGTAGCTCCGCGCCATCAGGTGAATGATGCATTCGCTGTCCGAAGAGGACTGGAAGATCGAGCCGCGGCCGATCAGTTCCTTCCGGAGTTCGACTGCGTTCACGATGTTGCCGTTATGCGCGAGCGCCGCGCCGCCCATGGCGAATTCGCCGAAGAAGGGCTGCACGTCGCGGATCGCGGTATGGCCCTTCGATCCGGCGGTGGAATAGCGGACATGGCCGATGGCGATTTCGCCCGGCAGCGTGTCCATCAGGCTTTTCGAGGTGAAGTTGTCGCGCACGTAGCCGAAGCGCCGGGCGGAGTTGAAGCCGTGTTCGGGATGGTGGGCGACGATGCCGCCCGCTTCCTGGCCGCGATGCTGGAGCGCGTGGAGCCCGAGCGCCACGAAGTTGGCCGCGTCCGCCACGCCGACCACGCCGAACACACCGCATTCCTCGTGCAGCTTGTCGTCGTCGAAGGGATGGGACGGGAAGCCGGAGATCTCGTCTTCGCGCATCGATGGTGCCCCGTGGCAGCTTCGGGCGACCCCGAATCCGCGCGGGGCCTTTCGTGCCCCACATAGGGCAGGCACCCCCGGCTGTCACCTGTCCCGTCACCGTTCTGTCACGAAAAGACGGGGACAGGGGCCGCGATGCCGCGCTTCTTGGCGCCGATGCCTCAGAAGACGGCGGGAAGAACGAGGATCAGGGCGAAGACGAAGGTGGCGGCCACGGCGGTTCTCGCAACAGCGCGGGAGGTGCTGTGGGTCATCATGTGCGCCTGCCGGCTGCGCAGTGCGCGACCGCGCTGCATGTAGAAGCTGGTGTCGATCGAGCCGTCGCGGCGGGTGCGGAGCGTGTCGATGGAGCGGTTCATGGTCAGGGTCCTTTCGGTGTCGATGTCATCACCCTGCCGGATCGCGCCGCACCCCGCTTGAAGAGCCCCTTGTGAATACCTTGAGAAGTTCTGGATTTTTCCGCTCCGGTCGCGAATGCTCGCCCGCGGGAGCCATGATCTACGAATTCGCAGAATGCCGATTGGACGCCGCAGCGCACCGCCTGATGCGGTCGGGCGAGGAGGTGCGCGTGGAGCCGCAGGTCTTCGACCTGATCGCGTTGCTCCTGCGCGCGGCGCCGGCGCTGGTGACCTATGACGAGATGATCGCCGAGATCTGGGACGGGCGGATCGTGTCGGACGCCACGCTGGCCGCCCGGATCAGCGCTGCGCGGACCGCGCTCGGCGACGACGGCAAGCGGCAGGCGGTGATCCGGACCCATCCGCGGCGCGGCGTGCAGATGGTCCCGCCGGTCCGGGTGGCCGACGGAACCGTCGCGCCGGGCCGGGGCGATCTTGCCCAGGACATCCGCATAACCACCGCCCATGACGGCACGGCGCTGGCGTGGTCGAGCCTTGGCGAGGGGCCACCCCTTCTGCGCGCGGGGCACTGGCTGACGCACTTGTCGCTCGACCTGCAAAGCCCGATCTGGCGGCCGTGGATCGACCGGCTACGGGCCGGGCGCCGGCTTATCCGGTACGACCCGCGCGGCACCGGCATGTCCGACCGTGATTGCGGTGAGGTCTCGCTGGAGGCCTGGGTCAGCGACCTTGGCAGCGTCGCCGACGCCGCGGGGCTCGACCGCTTCGCGATCTTCTGCGCCTCGCAAAGCGCCGCGGTGGCGATCCGCTATATCGTCGAAAACCCCGGTCGGATCTCGCGCATGGTGATCTATGGCGGCTTCCCGCAGGGCAGCATGGTGCGCGACAGGGCCGACGGCGCAGCCATGACGGGCGCGATGGCCAAAATGATCCGCGACGGATGGGGCCGGCCGGACAGCGGCTACATGCACGCCCTCTCGGCCCTGTTCATGCCGCGGGCCGATCCGGCGCTTGTCCACAGCTTCATCGAGATGCAGATCGCCTCGGCCACGCCGGAGCGGGCATCCGAGATCCGCGAGGTCAGCGCGCGCTGCGACGTCGTCGACCTGTTGCCGCAGGTCGATGTTCCGGTGCTCGTCGCCCATGCGGGGGACGACACGCTGCACCCGTTTTCGCAGGCGACGCTGCTGGCGAGCCGTATTCCGGACGCGCGCCTGTTGCGGCTGGACACGACGAACCATGTCCTGGTGCCGGACGAGCCGGCGTTTGCCGAATTGATGGACGAGGTCGACCGCTTCCTGGCCGAGGCCGATTAACCGTCGGTCGCGGGCGCTTCCTCGGTCGGGGCGGGCGCCGTGGTCGGGGCGGTGTCGGGCAGGGCGCAGCTCGAGGTCAGCTGCTCGTAACGCTCGAGCACCCAACCGGGCGCGTCCTCGGGGATCTGCTGTTCGATCGAATCCTTGGCATCCGCGAAGATCTGCGCGGTGCGGCTGTTGTCGACGATCTCGATACGCTCGTCCCCGGCCAGACGGTCGTAGGCCACGAGCACCACGATCACCAGGAGGACGCCGCGGGCCACGCCGAACAGGAACCCGAGGCCCGCATCCACGCCGCCGACCCGGCTGCGCTGGATGGCGCCCGAGAACATCGGCGTGAACAGCGAGACGACGACGAGGGCGGCGACAAAGATGACCGCGAAGGCGGCGATGATGCCAAGTTCGCAGCTCTCACCGATGAAGTCGCCGACATAGGGAATTTCCCGGATCAGCGGTTGCGCGTCGGCGGCGAAGAGGAAGGCGACGATCGCGGCGACGATCCAGCCACCGATGGCGAGAAGCTCGCGGACGAAGCCGCGGGTATAGGCGAGGACGGCTGAGACGAGGATGACCGCCGCGACGATCCCGTCGATAATGGTGAAACCTTCCATGTGCTCTACGGTCTCCTGCCTACTCACGCGGCCCCGAACACCTCGCCCACGAAGCGCGCGATGTCGGGCATTTCCTGCAAGTCCAGACCTGCCCCATCGCCGGTCTTGCAGCCTTCCGCCACGATGGCCGAGGAAAAACCAAGTTTCCGGGCCTCTTTCAACCTGTTTTCCGCCTGCGTGACGGGACGAAGCGCCCCGGACAGCGATAGTTCTCCGAAAAGCACACAATGTGGCGGCAATGCGGCATCTTCACGGGCGGAGAGGAGCGCGCCGGCCACGGCGAGATCGGCGGCCGGTTCGGTGATCCGCATGCCGCCGGCGATATTCAGATAGACGTCGAAGCCCTGGAACGTGATGCCGACGCGCGCTTCGAGCACGGCGAGGATCATGGCCAGCCGCCCGCCATCCCATCCGACCACCGCGCGGCGTGGCTGGCTAAGTGAAGAAGGCGCCACAAGCGCCTGAATTTCCACCAGAACCGGCCGCGTGCCCTCGATCCCCGCGAAGACGACGGAGCCGGGTGCCGGCGCGTCACGGCCGGACAGGAAAAGGGCGGAGGGGTTCGGGACTTCGGCGAGGCCCGCGCCCGTCATCTCGAACACCCCGATCTCGTCGGCCGGTCCGAAGCGGTTCTTGACCGAGCGCAGGATGCGGAACTGGTGCCCGCGCTCGCCCTCGAAATAGAGCACGGTGTCGACCATGTGCTCGACGACGCGGGGGCCGGCGATCTGGCCTTCCTTGGTCACGTGGCCGACCAGCATGACCGCGACGCCCCGCCGCTTCGCGAAGGTCACGAGCTCCTGCGCTGCGCCGCGGACCTGGCTGACCGAGCCCGGCGCGGCCTCGATCGTGTCGAGCCATATCGTCTGGATCGAATCGATGATGGCGAGGTCGGGCCGCTCGGCGTCGAGCGTGGTCAGGATGTCGCGCAGTCCGGTTTCGGCCGCGAGTTTCACACGCGCTTCGCCGAGGCCGAGGCGGTTCGCGCGCAGCCGGACCTGCGCCGTCGCTTCCTCGCCCGAGATGTAGACGACCTTTGCGCCCTGGGCCGCGAAGCTCGCTGCCGCCTGCAGCAGCAGCGTCGACTTGCCGATGCCGGGATCCCCGCCGACGAGCGTGGCCGACGCCGGGACGAGACCGCCGCCGAGCACACGGTCCAGCTCGGCGAGGCCCGAGGACCGGCGCGGCGGCTCGGGTTCGGCGCTGGCGAGATCGGACAGCGCCATGCCGCGGCCTTTCGCGGCGCCAAGGGCGGTCTTGCCGGGGCCGGAGGACAGCGGCGCCTCTTCGACGATGGTGTTCCATTCGCCGCAGGCATCGCATTGCCCGGCCCATTTCTTGTGGACGGCGCCGCAGGCGGTGCAGGTGAAAACGGTGACGGCCTTTGCCATGGCGACGGACTTATCCGAGCGCGGCGGCAGAGGAAAGCGGGCGCGCGCTCAGCCGCTCATCGTGAGCCGCCAGAAGGCGAAACCGGTGAGCACGAGGGCGACCAGGATCCGGATCGCCGCGCCGCTGCGGGACCAGTGCCCGATGTCGTCGAGACCCTTCAGCAGCGCCCAGGCCAGCCCCGCGACGATGATGACGGTGCCGCCGAGGATGTGGCCGGAGACATCCGCGACCTCGCCGACGATGATGACCACGGCGCCCAGGGTCACGGCCGGTATGATGCGCCGGCCGAGAGCGACAGCCATGCCGGCCCGCCCGGCGGGCGGTTGGGCGGCGAAGTGTCGGAGCCAGCTTATCCCCGACAGCGCGGCGTGGCTGCCGAAGGCGACGATCAGAAGGGTCAGGAGCGGAGCGAAATCCATGCGCCCGGCCTAGCCGAGCCGGCCCGCCTTGGCCAGCCGGTCGGTGGCCAGGCTGACGGCATAGGAGGCAAGGACGGCCGCCGTGAACAGCCAGAGACCCCAGGCGGTCTCGATCCGGCCGATGGCCAGGCCGCGCGCCACGGTGATGTAGACCGCGACGAGGAAGATGTCGGCCATGGCGAGCTTGCCGAGCGTGGTGACGGCGGGCAGCCACCGGGACGACAACCGGCCCATATGGATCGCGAAGAGCGCGAGGGTCTTGGCCATCGGGGCGGCGAGCGCGAGCAGCGCGACGAGGACGGACAGCGCGGGGGCGTCTTCCCACAGCGCCGCGATGCCCGAGAGGATCGAGATCTCGTCGAGGCCGAAGAGCGGCAGCAGCCCCGCCCGCATGATGGGCGCGAACCACGACAGCGGGAACACGATCAGCAGGGCGAGATTGGCGAGGATGAGCGCGCGCGGCATCGCCTAGCCGCCGTGGTAGCGGCGCGCGTAGCGGGGGCCGAGCGAGGTGAGAATCTCGTAGCCGATCGTGCCCGCCGCGTCGGCCAGCATGTCGACGCCCTGGCGCCGCCCGAGGATCTCGAGGTGCTCCGGCGGCTCCGGCACGTCGGTGACGTCAACGCCCATCAGGTCCATCGAGACGCGGCCGGCGAGCGGGCAGGGCGTGTCGCCGTGCCAGAGGACGCCACGCCCGGTCATCGCGCGCAAAAGACCGTCGGCATAGCCGCCCGAAACCGTGGCGATCCGCGTCGGGCGGTCGGCAACGAAGCTCGCGCCGTAGCCGACCCAGTCGCCGGGGGCGAGCTCCCGCGTCTGGATGAGCGGGAGCGACAGGGTCACGACCGGCTCGGCATCCGCGTAGGGCGCGCCGCCGTACAAGCCGATGCCGGGGCGGGTGACGTCGAAATGGTAATCGGCGCCGAGGAGGATGCCGCCGGTCGCGGAAAACGACTTCGGCACATCAAGGCCGTCCGTCATCTGCCTGAATTGCTTCAGTTGTTCGGCGTTGCGCGGGTTATCCGGCTCGTCCGAGCAGGCCAGATGGCTCATCACCAGAACGGCTGTTTCGGCCGCTTTGCGCATTTCTGGCCAATCGGCCGGCGCGACCCCGAGCCGGCTCATACCCGTGTCGAGTTGGACACCGTAAGGGGCACCCGGCAGCGCCTCGCGATGGCGGCGAAGCTGCTCGGGCGAATTCAGCATCGGGATCAGGGCCGCATCGCGGATCGCGTCGGAATCGCCGGCCATGTGACCCGAGAAGACGGCAATCTCCGGCCCCGGCCCGAGGACCGACCGCAGACGCCGGCCCTCCTCGGCGATGGCGACGAAGAAGCGGCGCGCGCCCGCCGCGGCCAGAACCGGCGCGACCCGATCCATTCCAAGCCCGTAGGCGTCGGCCTTCACGACAGCGCCGGCCTCGGCCGAGCCGGAAGCTTTCGCCAGCGCCCGCCAGTTCCGGGCGAGCGCGGAGAGGTCGATATCGAGGATGCCGCCGGCCATGGGTCTTTCGTCCGACGTCGGCCGCCGCGCGTCAAGCCATCAGGTCAGTTCACCCGCCGCCTGCCACGGCTTCACAAGGTTGCCGAACCGGGTGAAGCGGCCGTCGAAGCTGAGCTCGACATTACCGACGGGCCCGTGACGCTGCTTGCCGATGATGACTTCGGCCTTGCCGTGCAGCGTCTCCATGTCCTGCTGCCACTTGGCCATCGCCTCGAGGTTGTCCTCGCCGGGCTTCTCGCGTTCCTTGTAGTACTCGCCCCGGTAGACGAACATCACGACGTCGGCGTCCTGCTCGATCGAGCCGGACTCGCGAAGGTCCGACAGTTGCGGGCGCTTGTCCTCGCGGCTTTCGACCTGGCGCGAAAGCTGCGACAGCGCGATCACCGGCACGTTCAGCTCCTTCGCGATGGCCTTGAGGCCCTGGGTGATCTCCGAGACCTCGTTCACCCGGCTGTCCTTGGCCGAGACCGGCTTCACGAGCTGGAGATAGTCGATGATGATGAGCTGGAGACCCTGCGGCGCGCGCTTCAGCCGTCGCGCGCGGGCGGCGAGCTGGCTGATCGGCAGCGCCGGCGTGTCGTCGATATACAGCGGACAGGTCTCGAGCGCCTGCGCCGCGTTGATGTAGCGTTTGAATTCGGTGGCCGTCAGCTCGCCCTTGCGGATCAGTTCGGACGGGATCTCGGCGGCTTCGGAGAGAATCCGCTGCGCCAGCTGTGCCGCCGACATCTCGAGGCTGAAAAAGCCTACGACGCCGCCATCGGCCGCGGTGCCCGGCTCGGACCCGCGTTTGTAGCTTTTCGCGACGTTGAAGGCGATGTTGGTGGCCAGCGAGGTCTTCCCCATCGACGGACGCCCGGCGAGGATCAGAAGGTCGGAGTTGTGGAGCCCGCCGAGCATCTTGTCGAGATCGACGAGCCCGGTGGACAGACCGGCCAGCTTGCCTGACCGGTTGACGGCGGCGTCCGCCACCTCGACCGCCTCGCGGAGCGCGGTGAGGAACGGCGTGAAGCCGCGCTGCGCCGTGCCCTGCTCGGCCAGCTGGAACAGCTCGGCCTCGGCCGTGACGATCTGGTCGTCGGGCGGGATGTCCTCGCGCAGCGCCTGCGCCCGGTCCGAGACCCGGCGCCCGAGATCGATCAGCTCGCGCCGGACGGCGAGATCGTGGATCAGCCGGGCGTAGTCGCGCGCGGCGGTCGTCGCGACGGCGTTCAGTTGCAGCCGCAGGAGGTATTCCGCGCCGCCGAGCGCGGACAGACCCGGATGGTCGGCCATCGCGGTCTTCAGCGTCGTCGCGTCGGTCTGGCGGCCATCCGCGATATGGGCGGCGGCCTTTTCGTAGATGTCACCGTGGACGGGGTCGTAGAAGTGCTTCTTCTTCAGCTGCACCTCGTCGATCCGGTCCATGACGTGGTTCGCGGACAGGATCGCGCCGAGCAGCTGCTGCTCGGCCTCGATGTTGTGCGGCAATACCTGTTCGTCCCCGGACTCGGCCGGAGTCGCCTTGATGGCAATGGTGTTCAAGACCGCCCCCTCGTTCTTTTTGTCGCTTTGGCCTGAGCGTCCTTACGCCAGCGCCCATGTGCGATTCAATCTGGATATCCTGTGGATGGAATCCGGGGTTTCGATCACAGGATATTGGGGCCGAGGGGGCCGATTTGTCAATATCGGGGAATTTCCAGCGGCAACATCCCGGTAGCGTCAGGCCGGGGCCGTCCAGCCGTCCGGATCGCCGAGGAATCGTTCAACTTCCACGAGTGTCGCCTCGTCGAAGTCGCCTCCACGACGGGCTTCGGCCACGACATCGGCCCAGGTGCAGAGGTGGTGCAGCGTGACGCCGTGCGCGGCGAGCGTTGGAATCGTCTGCTCGAATATGCCGTAGTAGAAGATCACGGCGGTATGGGCGCAGGTCGCGCCGGTCGCCCGGATCGCGTCGACGAATTTCAGCTTCGAACCGCCATCAGTCGTCAGGTCCTCGACCAGAAGCACGCGGTCGCCCTCCTGCATTAGCCCCTCGATCTGGGCGTCGCGGCCGTAGCCCTTCGGCTTCTTGCGGACATAGGTCATCGGCAGCGCCATCCGCTCGGCCACGAAGGCGGCGAAAGGGATGCCTGCGGTCTCGCCGCCGGCGATGTTGTCGAACGCTTCGGGCCCGGCGTTGCGCATCACCGTGCAGGTCAGGAAATCCATCAGGTTCGACCGGATGCGCGGGTAGGAAATCAGCTTGCGGCAGTCGATATAGGTCGGTGCGCGCTTGCCCGAGGCGTGGGTGAAGGGCTCGGTCGCGTTGAAGTGGACGGCTCGGATGTCCAGCAGCATGCGCGCGGTCATCTGCGCCATGATCTCGGGCGAGGGATAGGAGGAGGGGATCATCGGCGGCGCTCCGGTCGCGGGAATTGTCCCGCCGGTTTGCCCGCGCGGGCGGCCGAGATCAAGCCACGGGACGGCGCGGCAGGATCAGGCGGAAGAGGGAGCCACGGCCGGGCCCGTCGCTTTCCGCCTCGACCCGGCCGCCATGGGCCTGCGCGATGTCGCGGACATTGGCGAGTCCGAGCCCGGTCGAGCTTTCGCCGCCGGTCGGCCGGGCCGAAAGAACCTGGAAGCGCCCGAAGGCGCGGTCCAGATCGTCTGCGTTGAGGCCCTGGCCGGTATCGGCGACCGTGATCGAAACCAGATCGTCCCCGGGCGTCACGCCGACCCGGACCTCGCCGCCGGGATGGGTGTACTTGATCGCGTTACTGACGAGATTGTCTATGGCGGACACGATCAGCGTGTCGTCGATCTCGGCCGAGGCATCGCCGCGCGGCCGGTCGAGCCGGAGCGCAATCTCCTTCCGGCCGGCATCGGGGCGGTTCGCCTCGACCGCGAGCCGCGCAAGCCGGTGGACATCCGCCGCCACGGGCCGGATCGCCATGGCCTCGCCCTCGGCCCGCGCGCGCTCCAGCGTGGCGGCGATCAGGCCGGACATCCGGTCGGTTCCGGCCAGGATCTTCTCGAAGGACGTCGCGGCCCGGGCGGTATCGTGTCGCGTCGCGCGGGTAAGCCCGAGTTCCGCCTGGCTCATCACCGCGGCAAGCGGGCTGCGCAGATCATGCGCGATCAGTCCCAGAAGCCGGGACTTCGCGGCATTCTCCTCGCGAAGCTGCGCATAGCCGCGCTGAAGCCGTCCGGCCATGTCGGTCAGATCGCCGATCAATGCCTCGCGCTCTGCCTCGTGGGACATCCGGCGGACTTCCAGCTCGGCACGCTGCGCGAAGATGCGGAGCGTGGCCATCACCACGTCCGGCTCTCGGATCTCGTCGCGGGTGAAAATCGCGATATGCCCGATGACCTGTCCGGTATCGCCATGGATCGGAAGGCCGATATAGCCCGCATCGGGCGCCTCGTCGGGATACCGGTCGGCAAGATCGCAGGGCACGACCAGCGTTTCGCCCTGGTAGACCCGTTCGCACGGCGTCCCGTTCAGCGCGTAGTGCACCGGTCCGGCATCGGCCCGGCCCTGAAGCGCGCACAGCGCCCGCGCATGGGTCGCCGGATCCCCTTCGCCGATGGTTATGGAAACGAAGCTCGCGTCGAGATGGGTCGACAATGCCTCGGTCAGGCGGAGGAGGAAGTCGTTGCCGAATTCGCCCGCGATGGCGTCTGCGATGCTGAGGAAGGTTTCAAACGGGACGGCGACCATGGTGCGGCGCCAATCAGGCCGGAAGGTCCGGCCGGGCGGTCACGCCGTGACCTCCCAATGCAGCGGCACGCCCGGATCGAAGACGGTGACAGGTCCATCGCCGGTCTCGATCTTCGCGGGGTAAGTGACGGGATCGGCGCGTTTTTCCAGCGTGATCGTGGCGTCGTTCGGCTCCAGCCCGTAATGCGCAGGCCCGTGGAGAGAGGCGAAGCCCTCGAGCCGGTCGAGCGCGTCCTCCTCCTCGAAGACATGGGCCAGGCAGGACATCGTGACGGTCGCGGTGAAACATCCGGCGCAGCCACAGGCGGTCTCCTTCAGCGCGTCGACATGCGGCGCGCTGTCGGTGCCGAGGAAGAAACGCGGATTGCCCGAGGTCGCCGCGGCCCGCAGTGCGTCGCGGTGCCGGCTGCGCTTCGCCACCGGCAGACAATAATAGTGCGGCCGGATGCCTCCGACGAGGAGATGGTTCCGGGTGATCATCAGGTGATGCGTAGTGATCGTACCGGCGATCCTGCCTGGCGCTTCCGAGACGAAGGCCACGCCATCGGCCGTGGTGACATGTTCCAGCGTCACGGGAAGTTCGGGCAGGTCATTCCGGAGCGGGGCGAGCACCCGGTCGATGAACGCCGCTTCGCGATCGAAGATATCGACCTCCGGGTCGGTCACCTCGCCGTGGATACAGAGGGTCAGGCCGATCTGGGCCATCTTCTCGAGCACCGGGCGGACATTGGCCAGGTCCCGCACGCCCGAGGCCGAGTTCGTCGTGGCGCCGGCCGGGTAGAGCTTGACGGCATGGATCAGACCATCCGCGAAGGCTGCGGCCACGTCGGCCGGATCGGTCGCCTCGGTCAGGTAGAGCGTCATCATCGGCGTGAATTCCGCGCCCTCGGGCAGGGCCGCGACGATCCGGTCGCGATAGGCGGCGGCATCCTTCGCGGTCACCACCGGAGGCACGAGGTTCGGCATGACGATGGCGCGGGCGAAGTCGCGGGCGGTTTCCGGCAGGACAGCCCGCAGCACGGCACCGTCGCGCAGGTGCAGGTGCCAGTCGTCGGGGCGGCGGATCGTCAGGCGCGTGGTCATGGCGTCGGGCTACACCCCGGTTGCCCCTCCGGCAAGAGCCATGCCCGATTCTTGGGCAATGCCCCGCGCGCGCCCGCCACTGCCTGCCCAGATGCTTGCCTAATCGCGCGGCGGGCGCCTAGGCTTTCGGCAGCATGTTCGATCTCGGGGCAGAGGGTGCGCGCCGTCAGCGCGCGGCGGGAGAGGCCGCGGTGGCGTTGTCACGCGGCCGGCTCGTCCGGCTGCGCCAGCAGGGCGCGGCGAAGGCGATGCTGCCCCGGATGCACGGGCGCTGGCCCGAGATCGTGTTTCTCAACACCGCGGGCGGGGTGACGGGGGGCGACCGGCTGTCGATGGCCGTGGACCTTCCCGATGGCAGTGCCGTCGCGACGACCCAGACGCCCGAGCGCGCCTATCGCGCCGACGCCGGGGAGACCGGGCGGATCGACGTCCGGCTGACCGTCGGCGCCGGAGCCGAGCTGCACTGGCTGCCGCAGGAGACGATCCTGTTCGACGGGTCGGCGCTTCACCGCGAGACGCGGGCCGAGCTGTCGGGCGATGCGGAACTTCTGATCGTGGACAGCCTCGTCTTCGGGCGGGTCGCCATGGGCGAACGGGTGGCGCGCCTGCGCCTGACCGACCGGCGCGAGGTGCGCCGGGACGGCAAGCCGGAACTGATCGAAGCGCTGCGGATGGGGCCGGAGGATCTTGTCCGCCCCGGCACTGCCGGTCTGGGACATGCGCGCGCCGTCGCGGCCCTGCACCTGCTGGCCCCGGGCGCGCCGGATCGGCTCGGGCG
>WVSN01000028.1 GCA_015689705.1 Rhodobacterales bacterium HKCCE3408 | reverse complement strand
GGTGGGTGGTCAGCCGGTTCGACTCGCCCGTCGGCCCGGGCAGGACCGTCTCGGAAAGCGGCGCCTCGGACGGCGCGGGCAGGGCGGCGAGCGCCTTCGACAGATCGCGCGGCGCTGTTCCGTCCGCCGTTCCGCCGGTGCCGCGGGCGGGCGCGGTGAAGCGCGGCAGGTAATGCGGCCCGCCGGCCTTCGGTCCGGTCCCCGACAGCCCCTCGCCGCCGAAGGGCTGCGAGCCCACGATCGCGCCGATCTGGTTGCGGTTCACATAGGCATTGCCGGCCCGGATCCGGTCCGTCACCTGCGCCACCCGGTCGTCAATCCGGCTGTGCATCCCGAAGGTCAGCCCGTAGCCGCGCGCGTTGATCGCGTCGATCACGGCGTCGAGCTCCCCGGCCTTGTAGGTCGCGACATGGGCGACAGGGCCGAACACCTCGCGCTCCAGTGCCGCGATGCCGCCGGGCAGATCGATCAGCGTGCCGGGCAGGAAACAGGGCGTCCCGGGCGTGGCGGTGGTCTTCAGAACACGGCCCTCGCGCTCGGCCGCCGCCACGTGCTCCGCGATGCCGTCCTTTGCCTCGGCCGAGATGACCGGTCCGATATCCGTCTGCCGCTCCAGCGGATCGCCGACGATCAGCTCGTCCATCGCGCCGGCCAGCATCTTCAGGAACGGCTCCGCGATATCCTCCTGCAGATACAGCATCCGCAGCGCCGAACAGCGCTGCCCGGTCGACCGGAACGCCGAGTTCACGATATCCCGCACCGCCTGTTCCGGCAGCGCGGTCGAGTCGACGACCATCGCGTTCAGCCCGCCCGTCTCGGCGATCAGCGGCGCGGATGGGTCGAGGTTGTCCGCCATCGCCCGGTGGATCGCCTGCGCCGTCGCGGTCGAGCCGGTGAAGCAGACCCCGCAGATGCGCGGATCCGAGGTCAGCGCGGCACCCACGACCGATCCTGCGCCCGGCAGCAGCTGCAGCGCGGTCCCCGGCACGCCCGCCTCGTGCATCAGCCGCGCGCCCAGATGCGCGATCAGCGGCGTCGCCTCGGCGGGTTTTGCCAGCACGCCATTGCCGGCGGCCAGCGCGGCCGCGATCTGACCGGTGTAAATCGCCAGTGGAAAGTTCCAGGGCGAGATGCAGGTGAACAGCCCCACCGCCGG
Source organism: Rhodobacterales bacterium HKCCE3408 (assembly GCA_015689705.1). GTDB lineage: Bacteria > Pseudomonadota > Alphaproteobacteria > Rhodobacterales > Rhodobacteraceae > HKCCE3408. Next base: position 28,101 of record WVSN01000028.1, on the reverse strand, counting down.
GTCGGTCAGTTTTTCGCTTTCATCGGCGTAGTAGCGCAGGAAATCGACCGCTTCGCGCAGCTCGGCCACCGCATCGGTCAGCGTCTTGCCGGCCTCACGCGCCAGGATCGCGAAGATCTCGCCGTGGTTCTCCTCGTAGAGATCGGCGGCGTGGCGCAGGATACGCGCCCGTTCGGCCTGCGGCGCGTCCCAGAGGCGGGCGGCGTCGAGCGCGGCAGCGACGTCCGTCTCGCCGGCCTCGGTGATCGCGCCCACGATCTCGTCCGGATGCGCCGGATTGCGGATCTCGCGCACCGGCCCGGAAAAGCCGGTCTCGGGCCGCCACACCGTCGCTTCGAACGGCGCGCGCGCGGCCTCGGCCCGGGCGAGGTCGGCCCGGTCCTGCAGGTCCCATCCGCGCGAATTGACCCGCGGCGCGAAAAGCTGCGGCGGCGGCGTCACCGCCCGGTTCGCGCCCGCGCCCTCCAGTGCCTCGAACGGGTCGGCGGCGACGGTCTCCGCCGGCACCTTCTCGTCCAGCACCTGGTTCACGAAGGACGAATTCGCCCCGTTCTCCAGCAGCCGCCGCACGAGATAGGCCAGCAGGTCGCGATGCGCGCCCACCGGCGCGTAGATCCGGTGCCGCGTGCCCTCGGACTTGCGGACGATGTCGTGCAGCGCCTCGCCCATGCCGTGCAGCCGCTGGAACTCGAAGCTCTCGCGATCCGCGCCCATCTCGAGGATCGCGGCGATCGTATGCGCGTTGTGGGTCGCGAATTGCGGATAGATCCGGTCCGTCTCGTTCAGAAGCAGCCGGGCGCAGCAGAGATAGGCGGCGTCGGTCGCGGCCTTGCGGGTCCAGACCGGGAAGCCCGGCAGCCCCTCGACCTGCGCGCGCTTCACCTCTCGGTCCCAGTAGGCGCCCTTGACCAGCCGCACCATGATCCGCCGGTCATGCCGGCGGGCGAGATCCGCCAGCCAGTCGATCAGGGCCGGGCAGCACTTGCCGTAGCCCTGCACGACGACGCCGAACCCGTCCCATCCGGCCAGTTCCGGATCGGCCAGCACCGTCTCGATCACGTCGAGCGAAAGTTCAAGCCGTTCAGCTTCTTCCGCGTCGATGTTCAACCCCATGTTCGCCGCCCGCGCGGCCCGGGCGAGGATGCGCACGCGCTCGATCAGCTCGGGCAGGCGATGCCGCTGCACTTCCTCGTAACGCGGATGCAGCGCCGACAGCTTGATCGAGATGCCGGGATTGGCGCGCACGTCCGTCGATTTCGCCAGCGGTGCGAGCTTCGCGATCGCATCGGAATAGGCGTCGAGGAAATGCGCCGCATCCGCCTCGGTCAGCGCGGCCTCGCCCAACATGTCGTAGGAATAGGTATAGCCCCTGGCTTCCATCTTGGACGCCCGCGCGGTCGCCGCCGCGATGGTCTCGCCCAGGACGAACTGGCGTCCCATCTCCTTCATCGCGCGGCTCACGGCGGCGCGGATGACCGGCTCGCCCAGGCGGCGGAGCGCGCCGCGCAGCACATGCGCCATGCCCTCGCCGTCTTGCAGCACACGGCCGGTCAGCATCAGCGCCCAGGTCGAGGCGTTGACCAGCGGCGAGGAGGAGCGGCCGAGATGGCTCGACCATTCGGACGGCGCGATCTTGTCCTCAATCAGCGCGTCGACCGTGTCCTCGTCCGGCACCCGCAGCAGCGCTTCGGCCAGGCACATGAGCGCGATGCCCTCGCGCGTCGACAGCCCGTATTCGGCCAGGAACACCTCCATCAGCCCGGGATGGCTGTCCGCGCGCATCTCTCGCACCAGCCGCGCGCCGCGTGTGACGGCGCGCTCGCGCGTCGCCCGGTCAGGTGCTGCGCGGTCGAGCAGCGCGGTCAGCGCCTCGGTTTCGGGGATGTCGTGAAGATCGGCGATACGGGCGCGGAGGGGGTCGGGGCGGGTCATGATGCACCTCGGAAGAAACTGATCGATGATATCCGATTGGTTGCGGGAAGGTTTCCTTTCCTTGGCGGCCTGAAAGGTGATATTCCCGTTCTTCATGGAGAACTCAGGCCACATGGCGTTTGGCGCCCCCGAACTCGACGCGTTCGACCGCCGCATACTTCACGTGCTGGCGGGGCAGGGGCGTCTTCCCGTCACAGACCTAGCCCGCGCCGTCGGCCTGTCGAAAAGCCCGACCCAGGTGCGGCTGAAACGTCTCGAGACCGAGGGCTATATCCAGGGCTACCGCGCGGTACTCGACCCGGCGCGGCTTGGCCGCGACCACGTCGCCTTCGTCGAGGTCCGGCTGTCGGACACGCGCGAGGCCGCACTGACGGCCTTCAATTCCGCCGTCGCCGCCGTGCCCGAGATCGAGCAATGCCACTTGATCGCCGGCGCTTTCGACTATCTCCTGAAGGTCCGCACGAGCGACATCGCCGAATACCGCCGCATCCTCGGCGAAACGCTCTCGTCGCTGCCGCATGTCGCGCACACCTCGACCCACGTCGCGATGCAGGCGGTGAAGGAAAGCGGCTTCTAGAGCTGGTGCGACAGGTGCGAGGCGCAGCCGGTCAGCGCGGCGTAATCGTCCGTCACGATCGACACGCCGAATTGCTCGACGAAGGACCGGAACCGGCCCTTGTCGTGCATCGCCTCGGCCAGCCCGAACCGGTCGAAATACGGCCCGAGCGACCGCGCCACGCCGCCGATCAGGAAGATGCCGCCGAAGGGCAGGTGGATCAGCGCCAGATCCCCGAGCACCGTGCCGAGATAGCGGATGGCCAGCGCCACCGTCGCCTCGGCCTTCGGATCGCCCGCTTCCAGCGCGCTCATGATCTTGGCCGCCGGGATCTTCTCGCCGTGCAGCGCGGCATGGACCTGCCCGATCCCGCGGCCCGACAGCGCCTCCTCGACCGATGCGACCTCGTGCTCGGCCCGGAGGGCCGCGATCACCTTGGCGCTGTGCGCGCCGCCGATATCGGGCAGCGTGACATGCCCGCATTCCGAGGGCGGCACGAAGCGGCCCGCGGCGGTGTCGTAGACCGGGGCGGCGTTGAAACCCGTGCCGACGCCAACGACCAGCTTGGCGGCATGGGCCCCGGCCTCGGGGTTGGGCAGAACCTCGATCAGCTTGTCGGCGGCCAGGTAACCGACCGCGTGGCCCTGCGCCTGAAGATCGTTCAGCACCGCGACCCGTTCGGCGGTCAGCGCCTCGCCCAGGACCTCGCGGTCGACCCGCCAGTTCAGGTTGGTCAGCGTGGCGACGCCGTCATGCACCGGCCCCGCCGCGGCGACGCAGACGCCGGTGATGCTGTCGCGATCGGTTCCGCTGTCGGACAGGTATGTGCGGATGACCTCGGCGATGCCGGAATGGTCCGCATTGGCGTAGCGCCGCACCGATCCCGCATCGACCTGCGTTCCGGTGGCCAGCGCCACCCGCGTGTTGGTCCCGCCGATATCCGCGACGAGCGAGCGGTCTGACATGAAACCCTCCGTTCGGGCGGCGCGTCAGCCGCGCCACCACTCCGCCAGCGCGTGATAGGATGCTTTTGGCGTTCTTGCCAAGGTTTCGAAGTCCACATGGACAAGGCCGAAGCGCTTCTCGTAGCCGAAGGACCATTCGTAATTGTCCATCAGCGACCAGACGAAATAGCCGTTCAGCGGCACCCCGTCGGCAATCGCCTTGCGGCAGGCCTCCAGATGCGCCGCGATGTAGTCGATCCGCGCGGTGTCCGGCTGGCCCACCTCGTCGGGGTTCGCCATGCCGCTTTCAGTGACGTAGATCGGCAGGTCGCCGGAATATTCCCGCGCCGTGCGGACGAGGAAATCGTGCAGGCCCTGCGGGTAGATCTCCCACCCCATCTGGGTTTTCGGCAGCGACCCCTCGACCTCGCGATAGTTCGGCCACGGCCCGTCCTTATGGGCGATGAGCTTGCGGGTGTAGTAATTCACCCCGAGCCAGTCGAGCGGCTGCGTGATCGTCGCGAAATCGTCCTGCCAGCCCTGCGGCATGTGCGGCTCCAGCCCCGCCATCACCTCTTCGGGGTATTCGCCGCGGAACAGGCCCGAGACGAAGAAGCGGTTATAGATCGCGTCGTAGGTCCGCGCGGCTGCGGAGCTCTCGGCGCTGTCATCGGCGGGCGTCGACCATTCCATGTTGCAGACCGCGCCGAGGTTGCCCATCCCGAGGCCCCGCATCACCTCGATCGACCGGCCATGGGCGACCAGCAGGTGATGCATCGCGCGGGCCGTCGCGCGGATGTCGCGCAGGCCGGGCGCGTGGTGGCCGTCGAAATGGCTCAGCCAGGACACGCACCACGGCTCGTTGATCGGCGCGGCCGACCAGACCCGGTCACCGATGCGCGACATGACGGTTTCGGTGAACTCGGCGAACCAGTCGCCCATGTCCGGGTTTCGCCACCCGCCCAGGTCCGACAGCGGCTGCGGCAGTTCCCAGTGATAGAGCGTCGCCGCCGGTTTCACCCCGCGCGCCAGCAGCCCGTCGACCAGCCGGTCGTAGAAATCGAGCCCTTCGGCGTTCGGCGTGCCGCGCCCTTCGGGCAGGACCCGCGCCCAGGAGGTCGAGAATCGGTAGACGTCGGCGCCGAGTCCCGCGACCAGGTCGAGGTCTTCGTCCATCCGGTGCAGGTGATCGCAGGCCAGATCGCCGTTTTCCGCCCGGACCACGTTGCCCGGCGTCGCGGCGAAGCTGTCCCAGTGCGTCGGGCCCGCGCCGCCCTGCGCATGGCCCTCGATCTGGTAGGCCGAGGTCGCCGTCCCGAACTGGAAGCCTTCGGGGAAATCGTCGCGGGTGAACTGCATGGAATGCGTCTTTCAGGTTGCGGGGCAGGGCCCGGTGGTACGGCCGACGGTCAGCTCCACCTGCCACAATTCCTGAACGGGCGCACCACCCGGCGCGCCGATCTGCGCGATCAGAAGCTCGGCACAGCGCTGACCGGCCTTGCGGATGGGGGACCGGGTGGCGGTGAAGGCCGGCCCGTCGCCGTCGTTGTAGAGATAGGACAGCACGTCGTCATGCGCGATCACCGACACGTCGCGCCCCAGTCGCAGCCCGCGCTCGCCCGCCGCGCGGCGGATGCCGATGGCCGGCAGGATCGACGAGGCAAGGAACGCCGTCGGCGGGTCGTCGCTGTCGAGGAACTCGGCCGCGCTGGCATAGCCGTAGCTCTCGGTCATCTCGGCGCCGCGCATGATCGCCGGGTCGGGCGCGATGCCGCGCGCCTCCAGCGCCTCCAGATAGCCGCGGCGGCGGCGGGCGGCGTAGTCGAACTGCTCCAGCCCGTTGACCAGCGCAATGCGCCGGTGGCCGAGATCGAGCAGGAAGTTCGTCGCCTGCTTGAAGGCGCTCCGGTTGGCGATGTCGAGCCATGGGTGATCCGACGCGGTATCGGTCCGGCCGTGGACGATGAAAGGCAGGCCGAGCTCCTTCAGAAGCGGCAGGCGCGGCTCCTGGCAGCGCGGGGCCTGGATCATCAGCCCGTCGACAGAGCCGGACGCCGCGAGCTGGCGGTAGGCCGCCGCCTCCTGGTCCTGCGGCACGATCGACAGCACCAGGTCGTAGCCTTCGCGGGCATAGACCTCGCCCGCGCCGGCCAGGAAATCGGCGAAGATCGGGTTGATCATCTGCGCCTCTTCCGACAGCGAAATGACATGGCCGATCGCCATCGACCGGCCCATCGCCAGCCGCCGCGCGCGGCTGTTCGGCCGGTAGTTCGCCGCCTCCGCCGCCTCCAGCACCCGCGCACGGGTCTCGGCCCGGACCTCCGGATAGCCGTTGAGCGCCCGGCTGACCGTCGTCGGCGACAGGTTCAGCGAGGCGGCCAGTTCCTTCAGGTTCATAGGCAATGCGGGCTCAAAGCGCTTCGAATTCGGCCCCGAGCCTAGGCGAAGCCGCGGGCGCAAGTCAAAGTCGCAGCCGCAGAAAAAATGCTGCACCTGCGAAGTAACCCGTTGAAAAAGGCGGGTTCCGCGATACCGCATTGACTTCCCGCCTGCGATACGGAACCGTGCGCCCATGTCCAAAGCGCTTTGGGCCAATCTGTAGGCCCTTGCGTGTTGCAACGATATGATGCGAAGTTTCGCCTCAAACATGGGAGGACGACATGAGACGCAACCTTTACCTCAGCGCCGCCATTTTCGCGCTGACGGCCGGCGGGGCATCGGCACAGGACCTGATGTTCCCGATCGGCGAAGGTGACTTCAACTGGGACAGTTACCAGGCATTCGCCGACAGTCATGACTATTCCGGTCAGACGGTGACGATCACCGGCCCCTGGACCGGTCTCGACGCCGACCTGATGGAGTCGATGACGGCCTATTTCGAGGAGGCCACCGGCGCCACCGTCGAATATTCCGGCTCGGACAGCTTCGAGCAGGACATCGTCATCGCCACCTCGGCCGACAGCCCGCCGAACATCGCGGTCTTCCCGCAGCCCGGCCTGATGACCGACCTCGCCGCGCAGGGTGAACTCGCGCCGATGGAGCAGGATACGGCCGACTGGATCGCCGAGAACTACGCCGCAGGCCCGTCCTGGGTCGCGCTGGCCACCGCTGCCGGTCCCGACGGGTCCGAGTCGCTCTACGGCTTCTTCTACAAAGTCGACGTGAAATCGCTCGTCTGGTACTCGCCCGAGGCCTTCGACGAAGCCGGCTACGACATTCCCGAAACGATGGAAGACCTGCTCGCGCTCAGCCAGCAGATCGTCGATGACGGCGGCACGCCGTGGTGCATCGGGCTCGGGTCCGGCGCCGCGACCGGCTGGCCCGCGACCGACTGGGTCGAGGACATCATGCTGCGCACGCAGTCGCCCGAGGTGTACGACCAGTGGGTGTCGAACGAGATCCCGTTCACCGACGAGCGCGTGGTGAACGCCATCGAGACCTTCGGCACCTTCGCCCGCAACGACGAATGGGTGAACGGAGGCGCCGAGTCGGTCGCCACGACCGACTTCCGCGACAGCCCGGCCGGTCTCTTCTCCTTCCCGCCGGAGTGCTACATGCACCGTCAGGCGTCCTTCATCCCGACCTTCTTCCCCGAAGACGCGGATGCGGACTTCTTCTACTTCCCGGCCTTCGAGAGCGAGGATCTCGGCAGCCCGGTGCTCGGCGCCGGCACGATGTTCTCGATCACCGAGGACAGCGAGGCGACCCGCGGCTTCATCGACTGGCTGCAGACGCCGATCGCGCACGAAATCTGGATGGCCCAGTCGGGCTTCCTCACGCCCCATACCGGCGTGAACTCCGATCTCTTCGGCGATCCGACGATCCGGCAGATGAACGACATCCTGCTGAACGCCACCACGTTCCGCTTCGACGCGTCTGACCTGATGCCGGCGGAGATCGGCGCGGGCGCGTTCTGGACCGGCATGGTCGACTATGTCGGCGGCGCGGACGCCAATGCGGTCGCCGCGGCGATCCAGGAACGCTGGGACGCGATCCGCTGAGGTCGGCCCCGGCCTGACCACGGACACGGCCCGGCCCGCATCAGCGCGGGCCGGGCCAACCGACAGGCGCCGCCCGGCGTCTCGTGCGCAAGGGAGGAGCGCCAATGAACCCGATCGTCCAGGGTCTCATCACCATCGTAATCGGCGTCGGCGGTTGCATCGGTTATTTCTACGGCGCGAATTTCGTTCTCGACCGCTTCATCTTCCCCGCGAAGGGCAAGAATGCCGGCCAGAACATCAACCGCGCCAACATGGTCCGGCCCTGGCTGTTCCTGTTCCCGGCGATGTTCGCCCTCGGGCTCTACCTCGTCTACCCGGTCTTCGGCTCCTTCTTCCGCTCGCTCTACAACCGCTCGGGCAACGATTTCATCGGCATCGGCAACTACGTGACGCTGGCCGGGGACGAGGCCTTCCGCACGGCCTTCCTCAACAACGTCCTCTGGGTGCTCTTCGTGCCCGCGGTCACCACGTTCCTCGGCCTCGTCATCGCGCAGCTGACCGACCGGCTGCGGTGGGGCAACATTGCCAAGTCGATCATCTTCATGCCGATGGCGATCTCCTTCGTCGGCGCCTCGCTGATCTGGAAATTCGTCTACGCCAACGATCCGGACATCGGCATCATCAACGCGATCCGCGTCGGCCTCGGGGGCGAGCCGCTGGACCCGCTCCAGGTGCCGTTCTGGAACAACTTCTTCCTCATGGTCATCCTGATCTGGATCCAGACGGGCTTCGCCATGGTCATCCTCTCGGCCGCCCTGCGCGGCGTGCCGGAAGAGACGATCGAGGCCGCGATCATCGACGGCGCCAACCCGTTCCAGGTCTTCTTCAAGATCATGGTGCCGCAGATCATGCCCACCATCGTCGTCGTCTGGACCACGATCACGCTGCTCGTGCTCAAGGTCTTCGACATCGTTTACGCCATGACGGGGGGCAATTTCGGGACCGAGATCCTGCCATCCTACATGATGAACTTCATGTTCCGCGATGACGGCATCGCCACCGCTGTGGCCTTCGTCATCATGATCGCGGTCATGCCGGTCCTGATCTGGAATATCCGGCAGGCCCGGGCCGAGATGCGCTGAGCGCGGGGGAGAGGGACAATGGACAATATCGCCGGACAGAAATCCTCGCTCAGCTGGGCCGTGAACATCACGGTCGTTCTGCTCGTGCTGATCTGGATCATCCCGACCGTCGGGCTTCTGGTCTCGTCCTTCCGGGACCGCGACCAGATCTCGGCCTCGGCCTGGTGGGAAAGCCCGTTCCCGGTGGAACAGGCCTTCCGCGCGCGAGCCGAGGGCGACGTGACCCAACAGGGCGATCTCTACGTCATCACCGGCAACGTCTACGAAGCCTCCGAGGTCGCCTCGAGCTTCACCAACAGCCGCCCGCCGATCTCGGCCTTCGGCCTGACCGGCCGCGAGCCGGGCCAGTTCCAGGCCGGCGAAGAGGTCGAAAACCGCGACGGCGGCACGGTCATCATCAATTCCGACGGCACCTTCACCTTCTCGACCGAGGAGGACCCGGAGGCGGAGGGCTTCCCGCGCATATACTTCCTGGCCGAAACGCCACCCGATTTCGATCTCCAGAACTACGATACCGTTCTCGGCGGCGACGGGATGGGGCAGGCCTTCATCAACACGCTGACGGTGACGATCCCGGCCACCATCATCCCGATCCTGATCGCCGCCTTCGCGGCCTACGCGCTGGCCTGGATGGATTTCCCGGGCAGGGGGCTCCTGATCGCGGCGGTGGTGGGGCTTCTGGTCGTGCCACTCCAGCTCGCGCTCGTGCCGCTGTTGAAGCTGCACCAGCAGATCGGCATCGGGCAGAGCTTCCTCGGCATCTGGCTCGCGCATACCGGCTTCGGTCTGCCACTCGCGGTCTACCTGCTGCGAAACTACATGGTCGGCCTGCCGCGCGACATCATCGAGTCGGCCAAGGTCGACGGCGCGACGGACTTCCAGATCTTCACCCGGATCATCCTGCCGCTGTCCTTCCCGGCGCTCGCCTCCTTCGCGATCTTCCAGTTCCTCTGGACGTGGAACGACCTGCTCGTGGCCAAGGTGTTCCTGCCGTCCTCGGACGAATCCTGGGTCATGACCGTGCGCATCGCCGACGACCTGCTCGGATCGCGCGGCGGCGACTGGGGCATCCTCGCGGCGGCGGCCTTCGTGTCGATCGCGGTGCCACTGATCGTGTTCTTCACGATGCAGCGCTACCTCGTGCGCGGCCTTCTGGCCGGATCGGTCAAGTAAGGGCGGCCGCATGAACCTCATGCAGCAGCCGGAGAACATGAACGTTCTCGCACCCGATCCGGACTGGTGGCGGGGGGCGGTGATCTACCAGATCTACCCCCGCAGCTTCCAGGACTCGAACCATGACGGGATCGGGGACCTGGCGGGCATCATCCACCGGCTGCCCTACGTGGCCGAACTGGGCGTCGACGCGATCTGGATCTCGCCCTTCTTCCGTTCGCCCATGCGCGATTTCGGCTACGACGTCTCCGACTACCGCGACGTCGACCCGATGTTCGGCACGCTCGGCGATTTCGACGCCCTGATCTCTCGGGCGCACGAACTGGGTCTGCGCGTCGTGATCGACCTCGTGCTCAGCCACACCTCGGCCGATCATCCGTGGTTCAAGGAAAGCCGGTCGAGCCGCGACAATCCCAAGGCCGACTGGTACGTCTGGGCCGATCCCAAGCCCGATGGCACGCCGCCGAACAACTGGCTCAGCATCTTCGGCGGCTCGGCCTGGGAATGGGAAGGCGAGCGCATGCAGTATTTCATGCACAACTTCCTGACCACGCAGCCGGACCTGAACTTTCACTGCCCCGAGGTGCAGGACCAGCTTCTGGACATCGCGCGGTACTGGCTGGAACGCGGCGTCGACGGCTTCCGGCTGGACACGGTCAACTTCTACGTCCACGACAAGCAGCTTCGCGACAACCCGCCGCTGCCGGCCGAAGAGCAGAATGATTCCACCGCGCCCTCGGTCAACCCGTACAATTTCCAGGACCATATCCACGACAAGACGCAGCCCGAAAATCTCGACTTCCTGCGCCGCCTGCGCGCGGTGATGGACGAATTCCCGGCGATCACCTCGGTGGGCGAGGTCGGCGAAAGCCAGCGCGGGCTCGAGGTGCAGCGCGACTACACCGAGGGCGATCACCTCCTGCATATGTGCTACGGCTTCGACTTCCTGTCGAACGCCTTCCCCACGCCCGAACGCGTCGGCGAGGTCATGACCCGCTTCGACCGCGAGGCGCCGGATTCCTGGGCCTGTTGGGCCTTTTCGAACCACGACGTCGTCCGCCATGCCAGCCGCTGGAACCTCGGCGAGGAGGCGCGGCGGCTCTATGCCGGGCTGCTCCTGTCGCTGCGCGGCACGATCTGTCTCTACCAGGGCGAGGAACTCGGCCTGACCGAGGCCTATGTCGCCTACGAGGACCTGCAGGATCCCTACGGCCGGCGCTTCTGGCCCAAGTTCCGCGGCCGCGACGGCTGCCGGACCCCGCTGCCCTGGATCTCCGACAACCAGAACGGCGGCTTCTCGGACGTGAAACCGTGGCTGCCGATGGCGGTCGAGCATCTCAGCCGCGCCGTGGCGAACCAGAACGCGGCGCCCGATTCCACGCTCGCCTTCTACAAGTCGATGGTGCGGTTCCGGAAATCCTACCCCGCGCTGCTGAAGGGCACGTTCGAGCTCGTCCATGCGGGCGACGGAACGCTGTACTTCATCCGGGCGCACGAAAATCAGAGGGTTCTCTGCGCCTTCAACATGACGAATATGGGCGTGCCGCTCGAACTTCCGCCTGGCGACTGGCGGCAGGACAAGGGCGCGCCGTTCACGGCGACGGTCACCGACACGAAAATCACTCTGCCGCCGTACCAGGCCTATTTCGGCGCCGATGCCGGCACGAGCTAACGGGAGGGAGACATGGCCAATCTGAAACTGAAGGACGTCGAGAAAGTCTATGGCGGGACCGTCAGGGTCCTTTCGGACATCGACCTCGACATCCAGCAGGGTGAACTCGTGGTCTTCGTCGGGCCCTCTGGCTGCGGCAAGTCCACGCTTCTGCGGATGATCGCGGGGCTGGAGAAGATCACCGGCGGCACGCTCGAAATTGACGGGATGGTGGTCAACGACGTGCCCCCGTCCGAACGCGGGATCGCGATGGTGTTCCAGTCCTACGCGCTCTATCCGCACATGACGGTGCGCGACAACATGGCCTTCGCGCTGAAGATCGCCGGCAAGTCGAAGGACGAGATCGACCAGCGCGTGAAGGCGGCGGCCGACAAGCTTCAGCTGACCAACTTCCTCGACCGCCTGCCCAAGGCGCTTTCGGGCGGCCAGCGGCAGCGTGTCGCCATCGGCCGGTCAATCGTCCGCGACCCCAAGGTCTATCTCTTCGACGAGCCGCTCTCGAACCTCGACGCCGCCCTCCGCGTCGCCACCCGGATCGAGATCGCGCAGCTGAAAGAGCAGATGCCGGACTCGACCATGATCTACGTCACCCACGACCAGGTCGAGGCGATGACGCTGGCAAGCCGCATCGTCGTGCTGGCCGGCGGCGGCATCGCCCAGGTCGGCGCGCCGCTCGATCTCTACGAAAAGCCGAACTCGACCTTCGTCGCGCAGTTCATCGGCTCGCCCGCCATGAACCTCCTCGACGGAGAGATCGTGTCGACCGGGCAGACCACGACGCTGAAGCTCGCCAAGGGCGGCGGCACGATCCAGTCGCACTATCCGAGCCAGCCGGGCGACGAGGGCGCGAAGGTGCAGGTCGGCATCCGCCCCGAGGATATGTCCGAAACCGACGGCGAGAATTTCGCCTATCACGGCACGGTCGAGATCACCGAGGCGCTCGGCGAGGTGACGCTGCTCTACTTCAAGAAGGACAGCCCCGACTCGCAGCAGATCATCGGCAAGCTGTCAGGTATCCACCAGGACTTGCGCGGGCGCGACGTGAAGCTGACCGCGAGCCCCGAAAAGGTCCACGTCTTCCTCGACGGGATCAGCCTGCACCACCGGCACGAGGGCGTGTTCCTGCCCGGCGTGCAGCCGCACTAGACCGCGATCAGGAACCCGTTGCCCGGCAGGGTGACGGTGGTCCCCGCGACCTCCACCCCGTCCGAGGCGATCTCCGCCTTGGCGGGGCTGCCGGTGTCGATCGTCACCGGCTCCGTCCCGAGATTGAAGGCGCACAGATGCGTGCCGCCGCGCCGGAAGGCCAGCGCCGGTTCCCCGGTGTCGAGGAATTCCGTCCCGCCGGTCCGGAGCGCCTCCGACTTGCGGCGATAGGCCAGCACCGCCCGGTAGTGCTCCAGCACGCTGTCCGGGTCGCCCGCCTGCACGTCGACCGCGCGCGCGGCGTGGTCGCGCCGCAGCGGCAGCCAGGTCGTTTCGGCCATCGAGAACCCGCCATGGACCGCGCCGTTCTCCCAGGGCATCGGCGTCCGGCAGCCATCGCGGCCCGGATTGTCCGGCCAGAAGGTCAGCCCCTCGGGATCGACCAGTTCCTCGTAGCTCAGCTCGGTATTCGTCAGCCCCAGTTCCTCGCCCTGGTACAGGCTGACCGCGCCCGGCAGCGTCAGAAGCAGCGTCGCCGTCAGCTTCGCGAAGCTGTCCTGATCGACCGCGTGGCCGGACCAGCGCCCGACATGGCGCGGCACGTCGTGGTTCGAGAAGGACCAGCAGGGATTGCCCTGCGCCACGCCCTCGACCGACCGCCGCACCTTCGCGGCGCTGAAGGCCGGCGTCATCAGGTCGTTCGTGTAGGCCAGGTGCAGCCGCCCCGGCGCGGTGTATTCGGTCAGTTGCTCCGAGGTGTGGTGGTCGCCGCCCAGTTCCGCGAGCAGCGCGATCGGCCCGCGCTTCTCGACATGCGCCCGCATCACCTCGGTGAAGGCGACCGTCTCGGGCCGGTTCTTCGAGTGGATCGGGTATTGCATCTCGAACGGCTTGTAGTCCGGCCCGCTCTTCGGCCGGATGTCGGGCGGGTTGTCGCGCAGCTGCGCGTCGTGGAACAGGTGGTTCATCGCATCCAGCCGGAAGCCGTCGACGCCCCGGTCGAGCCAGAAATCCAGCGTCTCCAGCGCCCAGGCCCGCACCTCCGGGTTGTGGAAGTTGAGATCGGGCTGCTGCGGCAGGAACTGGTGGTAGTAATACTGCCGCCGCCGCACGTCCCACGACCAGGCCGGCCCGCCGAAGATCGCCTGCCAGTTGTTCGGCGGTGAGCCTTCGGGTTTGGCGTCGGCCCAGACGTACCAGTCGGCCTTCGGATTGTCGCGCGTCAGACGGCTCTCCTGGAAGAACGGGTGCCGGTCCGAGGAATGCGACAGCACCTGGTCGATGATCACCTTCAGGCCCAACTGGTGGGCGCGGGCGACGAGGGCGTCGAATTCCGCCAGCGTGCCGAAGGTCGGGTCGATGTCGCGGTAATCGGACACGTCGTAGCCCATGTCGGCCATGGGCGAGGTGAAGACCGGCGACAGCCAGATCGCCTCGGCGCCCAGGTCCGCGACATGGGGCAGGCGGCGGGTGATTCCCTTCAGGTCGCCCATGCCGTCGCCGTCATCGTCCTGGAACGATCGCGGATAGATCTGGTAGATCACGACACCCTTCCACCAATCTTGCGCCATCGGCCCGTCTCCTTGCTTTCCGAAACGTTTCGGATTACGGTTTGGTGCCAAAGGTGGGACGAAAAAGCAAGAGGGAAGAATGCCGACCCTGAAGGATCTCAGCCGCGAGCTCGGCCTGTCGGTCACCCAGGTCAGCCGGGCGCTGAACGGGCATGACGACGTGTCCGAGGCGACGAAGGAGCGCGTGGCCGAAGCCGCCGAACGGCTCGGCTACGCCGCCAACATCTCTGCCCGGATGCTGAAATCGGGGCGGTCCGGCATCGTCGCCATGGTCGTCACCGCCGACGAGGAACAGGAAGTGCCCGAGGTGCTGCTCGCCGGCGTCATCGGGCTGTCGGCCGAATTCTCGCGCCGGGGCATGCAGTTCGTCCTGCACGTCATGACCGGCGACGACGACGCCGTCGCCACCCATCGGAAGCTCTGCGGCTCGGGGCTGATCGACGGCTTCGTCCTCGTGAACCCGGTGCCGGGCGATCCGCGCGTGGCGCTTCTGACCGGCATGAACGTGCCCTTCGTCGTGCATGGCCGCGACACTGCCGGCGCCACCTATCCCTATTTTGACATCGACAATCGCGGTCTTGCCGAGCGGCTCGCCGGGCGGCTGATCGAGGCCGGGCACCGCCGCCTCGCGCTCGTCGACGGCCCGGCGCATACCGCCTTCGCCCGAGAACGGCACGAAGGCTTTTTGACCGCGCTCTCGCGCGCCGGGATCGACCCGTCGGCGGCCATCATCCTGCCCGGGGCGATGGTCGAAAGCCGGGGCAGGGCGGCCGTCGCCACGCTGTTCGACGGGCCGGGCCCGCATCCGACCGGGATCGTCGCGGGCAACACCATGCTCGCCGCCGGGATCTATGCCGGGCTGGCCGAGCGCGGGCTGTCGGTTCCCGCAGACGTCTCCGTGGTCGCCCATGACGACGGGCTCCAGCGCACGCCGGCCGACGCCTTCATCCCGCCGGTCACCGTCTCCCGCTCGACCCTCGGCACCGCGTGGCGGCCGCTGGCCGATGCACTTGTCGGTGTCATCGAAGGCGGAAATGCGGGAGACTTCCAGACGCTCGAACGCCCGGACTTCATCGAGGGCGGTTCCGTCGCGGGGCCTGCCGGCGCGTGATCCGAAACGTTTCGGCTTGACCGAATCAGGCGATCGGCCTTACCTGTCCGCGACGTTTCCGAAACGTTTCGGAAGGCCAAACGGAGCACGAAGGGAGGATCGACATGACGACTGGACGGATTCACGCATTGATGGGCGGCAGCGCGCTGGCGCTGTGCCTCATCGCCGGCGCGGCCACCGCGCAGGATCTTCTGCACGAGCCGGGCACGGGCCCGTTCTCGTGGGACGCCTACCAGGCCTTCGCCGACGAATACGACTTCACCGGACAGACGCTCGTCATCTCCGGCGCGTCGACGGGCGAGGACAAAGACAAGCTGGAACGCGTCTTCGCCTATTTCACCGCGGCGACCGGCGCGGCGGTCGAGCTGTCGGGCTCCGACAGTTTTGAGCAGGACATCGTGATCGGCGTGCAGGCCGGCACCACCCCCGACATCGCCATGTTCCCGCAGCCGGGCCTGGCGCAGGATCTCGCCGCGCAGGGCAACGTCGTGGCGCTCGGCCCCGAGACCGCCGCCTGGTACGAGGAAGCCTTCGCCGCCGGCCCGTCCTGGGCCGATCTCGCGACCTTCCCGGGCCCCGACGGCGAGGAGCACACCTACGGCATGTTCTTCGGCACCGACGTGAAATCGCTCGTCTGGTACTCGCCCGAGGCCTTCGACGAGATGGGCTACGACATCCCCGAGACGATGGAAGAGCTGATCGCGCTCTCCGACCAGATCGTCGAGGATGGCGGCACGCCGTGGTGCATCGGGCTCGGCTCGGGCGCCGCGACCGGCTGGCCCGCGACCGACTGGGTCGAGGACATGATGCTGCGCACGCAGCCGCCCGAGGTCTACGACCAGTGGGTGACCAACGAGATCCCGTTCGACGACCCACGCGTCGTCGCCGCGATCGAGGCCTACGGTCAGTTCGCGCTCAACCCCGACTACACGCCGGGCGGGCCCGAAGGCGTCGCGACCGAGGATTTCCGCGACAGCCCCGACGGTCTCTTCGACTTCCCGCCGGCCTGCTACATGCACCGGCAGGCCAGCTTCATCCCGAACTTCTTCCCCGAGGGGATCGAGGTCGGCGTGGATGCGGATTTCTTCTACTTCCCGCCCTTCGAAAGCGCCGATCTCGGCCGCCCGATCCTGGGCTCGGGCGGGCTGGTGACGGTGATGAACGACACGCCCATCGCCCATGCCTTCATCGCCTTCCTGCAAACGCCCTTCGCGCATGAAATGGCGATCAGCCAGGGCCAGTTCCTGACCCCGCACCTGCAGGCCAACCCCGATGCCTATCCCTCGGAGACGCAGCGCGCGCTTGGCGAGATCCTGACCGGCGCTACGGTGTTCCGCTTCGACGGATCGGACCTGATGCCGGGCGAGATCGGAACCGACGCCTTCTGGTCGGCGATGGTCGACTACACGACCGGCACCCCGGCCGAGGATGTCGCGGCCGCCGTGCAGGACCGCTGGTCCTCGATCCAGTAACGACAGCCGGGGCCGCGCCAAAATGCGGCCCCGCGCCACGACGCGACGACGAGCAGACGACGACCTGGAGACGACCATGCCCTACGACCCGGCACAGGTAACCGAGCGCTGGTGGCACAAGGCCACGGGATACCAGATCTACCCCCGCAGCTTCGCCGACTCGAACGGCGACGGGGTGGGGGACATCCCCGGCATCGTCTCCCGGCTCGACCATCTCGCCGATCTCGGCGTGGGCTTCGTCTGGCTGTCGCCGGTCTACGCCTCGCCGATGGCCGACAACGGCTACGACATCGCCGATTACCGCGCAATCGCGCCCGAATTCGGCACGCTGGAGGATTTCGACCGGCTGGTGGCCGAGGCCGATGCCCGCGGCATCCGCATCGTGATGGACCTGGTCGTCAATCACTCCTCCGACCACCACGCCTGGTTCCGCGCCGCCCGCGCCGACCGCACCAGCGCGTTCCACGATTTCTACATCTGGCGCGACCCGGGCCCCGATGGCGGCCCGCCGGACGACGCGATGGCCTGTTTCGGCGGCCCGGCCTGGCACTGGGTGCCCGAGATCGGGCGCTACTATTACGGCCATTTCTCCGCCGGCCAGCCCGATCTCAACTGGGACAATCCCGCCCTCCGGGCCGAGATCTGGGACATGATGCGCTGGTGGCTCGACCGCGGCATCGGCGGCTTCCGGATGGATGTCATCAGCCTGATCGGCAAGGACGTCGACGCGCGCATCTACGAGGAAGGCCCGACCCTGCACCAGCACCTGCAGGAGATGCACCGCGAGGTCATCGCCGGGCGCGACATCGTCACGATCGGCGAGTCCTGGTCGGTCTCGACCGAGACCGCGCAGCTCTATTGCGGGCGCGACCGGGACGAGCTCGACATGGTGTTCCAGTTCAATCACGTGGTCGAGGGATGGGACCCGGTGCTCGGCAAATGGGCGCCGCGGCCGGTCGATCTCGTGGCGCTGAAGCGCGTCTTCAACCGCTGGCAGATCGCGCTGTCCGGCGATGGCTGGAACTCGCTCTTCCTGTCCAACCACGACCTGCCGCGCCACCTGTCGCGCTACGGCGACGATACGGTCTACCGCGTCGACTCGGCCAAGGCGATCGCGACCGTCCTGCACCTGATGAAAGGCACGCCCTTCATCTACCAGGGCGAAGAGATCGGCATGACCAACGCCGCCTTCACCTCGATCGGGCAGTATCGCGATATCGAGACGCTCGGCCATTACGCCGACCAGATGGCGCGCGGCGTGTCCGAGGCCGATTTCATCGCCGGGGCCAATGCCAATGGCCGCGACAATGCCCGCACGCCGATGCAGTGGGACGGGGGGCCGGGGGCGGGCTTCACCACCGGCACGCCGTGGCTGGAGCTGAACCCGAACTACACTTCGATCAACGTCGCCGCCGACCGCGCCACCGGGGATGGCGTCTTCGCCCATTACCGGCGGCTGG
Source organism: Rhodobacterales bacterium HKCCE3408 (assembly GCA_015689705.1). GTDB lineage: Bacteria > Pseudomonadota > Alphaproteobacteria > Rhodobacterales > Rhodobacteraceae > HKCCE3408. Next base: position 9,981 of record WVSN01000028.1, on the reverse strand, counting down.
TCGGCCTGCGCCGCGACGATGCGCTGGTCCGGCACGGGCGTTACACGCCCCATCTTGTAGAAGATCCGGATATCTTCGCCTATACCCGCACGCTCGGCGATGCGCGGCTGATCGTGGTGGCGAACCTGTCGGGCGAGGAGATCACCGTCGATCTGCCCGGCGAGCTTCAGGTCACGGGCGAGCCGCTGATCTCGACCCATGGCGCCCATGACGGCGCGCTCGGTCCGGCGCCGGTCTTCCGGCCGTGGGAGGCCGTGGCGATCCGGGCGGAGCGCTGAGCCGGTCTCAGAACCGGATGGCGTCCTCGATGTCGAACCGGTCCCAGTCGCTGTCGATCAGCTCGACCGCGTCGGGTGCGGCGAAGTCGGTGGCGTCGTCCTCGGCCGGGGCGTCGTACTGGATGTCGTCGGCGGGCATGGCTTATCCTCCTTGGATACCCGTCCGTCGCGCCCGCCTCGGCAAAGGTTCACTTATTCCGCGCGATCCTGAAATCGGTGGCACCGTTAGCGCTATCAGACTATAACGTGCCCCGGAGCGACCAAAGGAGGGGACCCATGCCGCTCGACGCCCGTATCGAAGCCGTGACCGCGAAGATCGAGGAGCGCTCGCGCGACAGCCGCGCGACCTATCTCGACCGGATGCGCCGCGCCGCCGAGGACGGCCCGCGCCGCGCGCACCTGTCCTGCGGCAACCAGGCCCATGCCTATGCCGCGATGGAAGGGGACAAGGACTCCCTGGTCGAGGCGCGCGCGCCCAATATCGGGATCGTCACCGCCTACAACGACATGCTGAGCGCGCATCAGCCGTTCAAGGACTATCCCGACCGGATCAAGGCCGCCGCCCGCCGCGCCGGCGCGACGGCGCAGGTCGCGGGCGGCGTCCCGGCGATGTGCGACGGCGTCACGCAGGGGCAGGTGGGGATGGAGCTGTCGCTCTTCTCCCGCGACGTGATCGCGCTGGCGACCGGGGTGGCCCTGAGCCACAACACCTTCGACGCCGCGGTCTATCTCGGCGTCTGCGACAAGATCGTCCCGGGTCTCGTCATCGCCGCGGCCACTTTCGGCTACCTGCCGGGCATCTTCATTCCGGCCGGTCCGATGACCTCCGGCCTGCCGAACGACGAGAAATCGAAGGTCCGCAACCAGTTCGCCGCCGGCGAAGTCGGCCGCGACAAGCTGATGGAGGCCGAGATGGCCTCCTATCACGGCCCCGGCACCTGCACCTTCTACGGCACGGCCAATTCGAACCAGATGCTGATGGAGTTCATGGGCCTGCACATGCCGGGCGCCTCCTTCGTCAATCCCGGCACGCCGCTCCGCGACGCGCTGACCGAGGCCGCCGCCGAACGCGCCTCCCAGATCACCGCGCTCGGCAACGAATACCGCCCGGTCTGCGACATCCTGGACGAAAAGGCCTTCGTGAACGGCATCGCCGGGCTGATGGCCACGGGCGGCTCAACGAACCTCGTCATCCACCTCGTCGCCATGGCGCGCGCCGCCGGCATCCGCATAGAATGCTCCGACTTCGCCGAGGTCTCGGCCGCCGTGCCGCTGATGGCGCGGGTCTACCCGAACGGGCTTGCGGACGTGAACCACTTCCACGCCGCGGGCGGGCTGCAATACATGATCGGCGAGCTGCTCGACGCGGGCCTCCTGCACGAGGACGTGCAGACGGTCGCGGGCGACGGGCTCAGCCATTACACGCAGGAGCCGATGCTCGGCCCCGACGGCTTCGCCTGGCGCGCGGGCCCGAAGGAGACGCAGAACGACAAGATCCTGCGCCCGGCCTCCGACCCGTTCCAGAAGACAGGCGGCCTGGCGGAACTTTCCGGCAATCTCGGCCTCGGCATCATGAAGGTCTCGGCGGTCGAGCCGGAGCGCCACGTGATCGAGGCGCCCTGCGCCGTCTTCCACGACCAGGAGGCGGTGAAGGCCGCCTTCCGGGCGGGTGAGCTCAACCGCGACGTGGTCGTCGTCGTCCGCTTCCAGGGCCCGAAAGCCAACGGGATGCCCGAACTGCACTCGCTGACCCCGATCCTGTCGGTCGTCCAGGCGCGCGGGCACAAGGTGGCGCTGGTGACCGACGGGCGCATGTCCGGCGCCTCCGGCAAGGTGCCCTCGGCCATCCATGTCGCGCCCGAGGCGCTCGACGGCGGGCTGATCGCGAAACTCAAGGACGGCGACATCGTCCGGGTCGATGCGCAGAAGGGCACGCTCGACGTGCTGACCGAGGGCGTCGCAGACCGCCCCGCCGCCACGCCCGATCTCTCGGGCAATTCCCACGGCATCGGGCGCGAGCTCTTCGAGGTCTTCCGGCAAACCGCCGGCCCCGCCACCGCCGGCGCGGGAGTGGTTGTCTGAACCCTTCATCTTTCCCAAAATACTCCCGCCGGAGGCGTCCCGGGTCCGGGCGATCCGCCGCCGCAATGAAGCCGAGGAAATCGCCATGACGCCTTCCGAGATGTCCGACGCCGCGCTCGAATTCTGCCAGCTGGCGCCGATCGTGCCGGTGCTCGTGGTCGACGACGTCGCTACGGCCCGTCCGCTGGCCGAGGCGCTCGTCGCCGGCGGGCTGCCGATGCTCGAGGTCACGCTGAGAACCCCCGCCGCGCTCGACGCGATCCGCGAGATGGCCGCGGTCGAGGGCGGGGTGGTCGGCGCGGGCACGCTGCTCACGCCCGCCGATGTCGAGGCCGCGGTCGAGGCCGGGGCGCGCTTCGGCGTCTCGCCCGGCGCGACCGACCGGCTGATCCATGCCTGCGCCGAGGTCGGGCTGCCGCTTCTGCCGGGCTCGGCCACCGCGACCGAGGTCATGGGCCTGCTCGATCACGGCTTCACGCTGGCCAAGTTCTTCCCGGCCGAGACCTCGGGCGGCGCGCCCGCGCTCAAGGCGCTCGGCGCGCCGATCCCGCAGATGCGCTTCTGCCCCACCGGCGGGGTCAGCCCGAAGAACGCGATGGACTACCTGTCGCTGCCAAACGTGGTCTGCGCCGGAGGGTCCTGGGTGGCGCCCAAGGATGCCGTTTCAAGCGGTGACTGGGGCCGGATCACGTCACTTGCGCGTGAGGCCGCGGCCTTCGGCTAAGCCTTGCCGACGCTCCCGCGCCGGGTCGGCGGCCCGTGGCCGGGTGACTCGGCGTAACCCTCCGCACGGGCTTTAAGTCTCCCGCGTTCGCCCACACGTCTCGCGCGTGAGCGAAACGCAAACCAATGGAGAGATCCCTATGCGAGCACTGATCCTCAGCTCCGCCGCCGCCCTCGGGCTGGCCGCCCCGGCGATGGCCGGCGGCATGAACGCCCCGGCGCCCGAAATGCCGGTCACCGTGGCCCCGGCTCCGGTTTCACCGTCCTACGACTGGACCGGCTTCTATGTCGGTGGCCAGCTCGGCTTCGGTGACGTGAACACCGACGGCGCGGCCAATGTCGACGGCGACGGCGTCCTCGGCGGTGTCCATGCCGGCTACAACTGGGACTTCGGCAATGTCGTCCTGGGTGCCGAGGTGGACTACGACACCTCCGATATCGAACTTGACGGCGGCGCCGGCACAATCGACGACGTCGCCCGCGCCCGTCTGCGCGCCGGCTACGACTTCGGCAACGGCGTGCTGGCCTACGGTGCCCTCGGCGGTGCCTATGCCGGCGCGACGATCGGCGGCGTCGAGCAGGAAGACACCGGCTGGCTCGCCGGCGCGGGTGTCGCCTACGACATGGGCAACAACTGGGTGGTCGGCGGCGACGTCACCTACCACCAGTTCGACGATTTCGACGGCACCGGCGTGGACGTGGATGTCACCACCGCGACCGCGCGCGTGTCCTACCGCTTCTGATCTCGCTCACGGGACAGACGGACGGGGCGTCCGGGGCAACCCGGGCGCCCCGTTTTGCGTCAGGCCGCCAGCCCCGTCGCATAGGCGATGAGACGGCGCGCGGCCTCCTCGAAGGCCGGGTCGGGCAGGGTTAGCGCGACGCGCACGTGGTTCGCCGCCGCCGCGCCGAAGCTTGCCCCCGGCATGACCGCGATCCGCTCGGCGTCCAGCAGGCCGTTGGCGAAGGCCTCGCCGTCGCGCCCGGTGCCCGAGACATCAAGCATCACGTACATCGCGCCGTCGGCCGGGACCGGCCGCAGCACCTGCGTCCGGCGCAGCATCTCAAGGAACAGCGCCCGCCGCCGCGCGAAGGGCGCGGCGATCTCCGCCTCGAAGTCCGGCCCGAGGCCGAGGGCGAAGACGCCCGCCTCCTGGATGAAGCCGGGGATGCCGTAATTGGTGTTGGTGCTGAGATCGGCGATCGCCGCGACCATCTCCTCCGGCCCGACGATCCAGCCAAGCCGCGAGCCGGTCATGGCGTGGCTCTTGGACAGCGATCCGATGACCAGCGTGCGCTCGGCGAGTCCGGGCAGGCCGCGCGGGCTGAGATGCCGGCCCTGCCAGACCTGCGCGTCATAGACCTCGTCCGAGATCAGCCAGAGATCGCGGGCGCGCGCGACCTCGCCGATTCCGGTCAGCGTCGCCTCGGAATAGACCGCGCCGGTCGGATTGTTGGGCGTGTTGAGCAGGAGGCTCTTCGCGCCCTCCGCCGCCGCGTCCACCGCCTCGGCGCGCGGCTGGAACCCGTCCTCGGGCCGGGCCGGCACGGCGCGCGGCACGCAGGAGGCGGCGCGGATCGTGCCGGGATAGGTGGCGTAATACGGGTCGATCGTCAGCGCGGTGTCGCCCGGCTCGCAGCACGCGATATGGGCGGCCAGAAGCGCGGCCTGTCCGCCGGCCGTTACCACGACATTGTCGCGCGTTGTCGGCACGCCCGTCATCCGCTCGATCCGGGCGGCGATGGCGTCGCGCAGCCGGCCCGAGCCCGGCACCGGCGCATAGCCGGTGTGACCGGCCCGCGCGGCGGCGTCCATCGCGTCGAGGATTCGCGGATCGGTGCGGATGTCGTGCTCGCCGATGGTCAGCTCCAGCACCGGCTCGCCGGCGGCGATCATGGCTTTCGCGCGCCGGTAGAGATCCCACCCGTCGCTGCCGCCGCCGTTGAGGCCCAGAATCCGTGCCGATGCCCGCATGGACAGGCTCAAATCACGGCCCGCGCGCGGCGGCAAGTGTCAGTGCATGGTCTGGTTGGCGCGGACCGGCAGAGAGACCTCGGCCTCGGCCGACAGGCCGGCGCGGACCCTGGAGTAGCTCGCCTCGATCCAGTCGCGCAGCTCGTCCTGCGGCGTCGTCATCCAGGGGAACAGGACCCATCCGCCGCGCTTGAGATAGGGGGCTGATTCTGCGCGTTTCTGCTGTACCAGCCGCTGCGCCGTCGGGCCGTCGCCGCAAGTGACAGAGATGCCCTTGCCGCCTTCGGTATAGGCGGCGAACATCCGGCCTCCCACGGTCCAGACGAGCATATCGGGGCCGAACGGGCGTTCGGCAACGGCGCCCGGTAGGGATCGGCATATGCGATCGGCGAACTCCGCAGACATGGCGAAACACTAGACAGAGACAACGAATTTGCAAGCGTCCTGTGTGCACCACGGTACGCCGAGATTGATCGCGTCGCCGAAACGCGGTATGGGCCTGTTCCATGACGACGCAACGCACCATTCGGGGCATCTGCATTACCGGCTGACATCGTCAGGCGGGTCGTCTTCATTGCGTGTTTCCACGACAGAACGAAGCTGATAGGCCCGCCGGCGCGGTCGCGCATGTGAAAGGCTTGGGCCATGGTCCAGATACGGCTGAGAAACACGAAGACGCGGAAGGTGGAACCGCTCGAGCCCACCGTCATCCCCGGCAAGGTCGGCATGTATGTCTGCGGGCCCACGGTCTATGACCGCGCGCACCTCGGCAATGCCCGCCCGGCGGTCGTCTTCGACGTGCTGAACCGGCTGCTCCGCCACGTCTACGGGGCCGGGAACGTCACCTATGTGCGGAACATCACCGACGTCGACGACAAGATCAACGCCGAGGCGCAGCGGCGCCGCGCGGCGGGGGCGGACGGCACGCTCGAGGAGCTGATCGCCGACCGCGCCGACGAGACGATCCGGTGGTATCACGAGGACATGGCCGCGCTCGGCGTGCTGCCGCCCGACCGCGAGCCGCGGGCGACGGGCTACATCGCGCCGATGATCGCGATGATCGAGGGGCTGATCGCGAAGGGCCACGCCTACGAGGCGGAGGGCCACGTGCTGTTCCGGGTGAAATCCTATTCCGACTACGGCGCGCTGTCGGGCCGGTCGGTCGAGGACATGCTCGCCGGCGCCCGGGTCGAGGTCGCGCCCTACAAGGAAGACCCGATGGACTTCGTCCTGTGGAAGCCGTCGGACGACGAGCTGCCGGGATGGGACAGCCCCTGGGGCCGCGGCCGGCCGGGCTGGCATATCGAATGCTCGGCCATGGCGGCGGAGCTTCTGGGCGAGGCCTTCGACATCCATGGCGGCGGCATCGACCTGCAATTCCCGCACCACGAGAACGAGATCGCGCAGTCGGCCTGCATGGGTCACGCCTTCGCACGGATCTGGATGCATAACGAGATGCTCCAGGTCGAGGGGAAGAAGATGTCGAAATCGCTCGGCAACTTCTTCACCGTGCGGGACCTGCTCGACCAGGGCGTGCCGGGCGAGGTGATCCGTTTCGTGATGCTGTCGACGCATTATTCCAAGCCGATGGACTGGACCGCGAAGAAGCGGGCCGAGGCCGAGTCGCGGCTGGCGCGCTGGTTCCGCAAGACCGACGGGGTCGAGGCGTCGGACCAGGTCCCCGCGGTGGTCGAAGCCGCGCTGGCCGACGATCTGAACACGCATCTGGCGCTGACCGAGATGGACAAGCTCGGCGCCCGGCCGCTCAAGGCGGCGATGCGACTGCTCGGCTTCCCCGAGGCCGAGGAGGTCGAGTGGTTCCGCAGCCGGACAGTCTCGCTGGCCGGTGCAACGCCGGATCAGGCCGTTCTGAAGGGCCTGATGGAGCGTTGGCAGGGCCTCCGCGCGGCGAAGGACTTCGCCGCCGCCGACGATCTGAAAGGCCGGGTCGAAGCAGCCGGCGTCCGGCTGAAGGCGGGCGCGGGCGGACCGGAGGCGGAGCTTCTGCCCGACTTCGACGCCGCCAAGCTGGAGGCGCTGAAATGACCGGGAAAACCCGCCTCACTCTCTATGATACCACGCTGCGCGACGGGCAGCAGACCCAGGGCGTGCAGTTCTCCACGCCGGAAAAGCAGCGCATCGCCCGCGCGCTCGACACGCTCGGCCTCGACTATATCGAGGGCGGCTGGCCCGGCGCGAACCCGACCGACAGCGCCTTCTTCGAAGAGGCGCCCGAGACCCGCGCGAAGATGACCGCCTTCGGCATGACCAAGCGCGCCGGCCGCTCCGCCGAAAATGACGAGGTGCTGGCCGCGGTGATGAACGCCGGGACCAAGTCCGTCTGTCTGGTCGGCAAGACGCATGTCTTCCATGTCGAGAAGGCGCTTGGCATCACGCTCGAGGAGAACCTCGAGAACATCGCGAAATCCTTCGCGCATCTCGTGGCCGAAGGGCGCGAGGCGCTGTTCGACGCGGAGCATTTCTTCGACGGCTACAACGCTGACCCGGACTATGCGCTGTCCTGCCTGAAGGCCGCGCTCGACAACGGCGCGCGGTGGGTGGTGCTGTGCGATACGAACGGCGGCACGCTGCCGGGCGAGATCGGGCGCATCGTGAGCGAAGTGATCGCGGCCGGCGTGCCGGGAGAGAAGCTCGGCATCCACACGCATAACGACACCGAAACGGCGGTCGCGGGCAGCCTTGCCGCGGTCGAGGCTGGCGCGCGCCAGATCCAGGGCACGCTGAACGGCCTGGGTGAGCGCTGCGGCAATGCGAACCTCACCACGCTGATCCCGACGCTGCTGCTGAAGGAGCCGTGGGCGAGCCGGTTCGAGACCGGCGTCAGCCTCGAGGCGTTGCAGGGGCTGACGCGGATTTCGCGGATGCTGGACGATATCCTGAACCGCGTGCCGCACCGGCAGGCGCCGTATGTCGGCGGCTCGGCCTTCGCGCACAAGGCGGGGCTGCACGCCAGCGCGATCATCAAGGACCCGACGACCTACGAACATGTCGACCCGGCGCTCGTCGGCAATACGCGCATCGTGCCGATGTCGAACCAGGCCGGGCAGTCGAACCTGCGTCAGCGTCTGGCAGAAGCCGGTCTCGAGGTCGAGCGCGACAACCCCGCGCTGCCGGGCATCCTCGACGAGGTGAAGGCGCGCGAGGCCGAGGGCTATTCCTACGACACCGCGCAAGGCTCGTTCGAGCTTCTGGCACGCCGCGCGCTGGGGCAACTGCCGCATTTCTTCGAGGTCGAGCGCTACCGTGTCACCGTCGACCGCCGCCGCAACGGGGGCGGGCGCTTCGCCACCCATTCCGAGGCGGTCGTGGTGGTGCAGGTGGGCGATCAGAAGATGCTGTCGGTCAGCGAGAACACCGACGAATTCGGCAATGACCGCGGTCCCGTCAACGCGCTCTGGAAGGCGCTCGGCAAGGATCTCGGGCCCTACCAGTCGGATATCGAGGACATCCGGCTGGTCGACTTCAAGGTGCGGATCACCGAGGGCGGGACCGAGGCCGTGACCCGCGTGACGATCGATTACGAGGACGAGAAGGGCCGGCGCTGGGCGACGGTCGGCGTCTCGCCCAACATCATCGACGCGAGCTTCGAGGCGCTGCTCGACGGGATCACCTGGAAACTGGTCCGGGACGGCGTGGCGCCGGCATGACCCACAAGGCCTTCTTCCTCCTCCACCGCGACTTGCCGCGGGAAGGGCCGGGGGAGCGGGGCGACGTGTCCTGGGCGGCGGAGGTCGCGGGGCTGCGGCCCGACGCGGCGATCTGCGACGCGGCCTGCGGGCCGGGCGCGGATATCCCGGCTTTGCTGTTCGCGGCGCCGCACGCGCGGGTCGTGGGGTTCGACCTGCACGCACCCTTCGTCGATGACGCGGCGGCCCGGTTCGAGAGCGATCCGCGCGTGACGGTGATGCAGGGGCGGCTGGTGGCCGATGCCGCCGACGACCTGCCGGACCCGGCGGCGCTCGGCCCGTTCGATTTCCTGTGGTGCGCCGGCGCGGCCTATTTCGTCGGCCTCCGGGCCGCGCTGCGGGCCTGGGCCCCGGCGCTGGCTCCGGGCGGGCATGTCGCCTTTTCCGAAGCCGTCTGGCTGACCGACGACCCCGCGCCCGAGGCGCAGGCCTTCTGGGCCGGCTACGCGGCGATGACGGATGCGGACGGGATCGCCGGGCGGGTGGCCGAAGCCGGGTGGGAGACGGTCGCCACGCGGGTGCTGTCGGACGCCGCGTGGGAGGGCTATTTCGGGCCGATGGAGCGGCGGATCGCGGCGCTGCGGCCGGGCGCGGACGCGGAGCTTGCCGCCGTGCTGGACGAGGCGGCGGAAGAGGCGCGGATCTGGCGGACGCACCGGCGCGACTTCGGCTATCTCCTGTCCGTGGTGCGCCCGGCATGAGCCTTCAGGCCTGCGCCGATATCGTCCAGCGCGCCGATCCCGAGCGGTTCCGGGCGGCGATGACCGCGCCGGTCGAAGCGCGCCGCGTGCTCTTCCCGCTCTATGCGTTCAACATCGAGGTCGCCCGCGCGCCCTGGGTCACGGCCGAGCCGATGATCGCCGAGATGCGGCTGCAATTCTGGCGCGACACGCTGGAGGAGATCGGTGCGGGGCGCGAGCCGCGGGCGCACGAGGTGGCCGAGGAGCTCGGCTTTCTCGATGCGCGGGCGACGCAGATCCTCGACGCGCTGATCGAAGCACGGCGGCGGGATATCGGGACCGAACCGTTCGAGGACGATACCGCCTTCGACATCTATCTCGTCAGGACGGCGGGGCACCTGGCCTGGGTCGCGGCCCGCGCGCTGGGCGCCGACGAGGGGGCCGAGCCCGTCATCCGCGATGCGGCCTGGGCCGGGGGGCTCGCCGCCTATTTCCGCGCGATCCCGGCACTGGAGGCAGCAGGGCGGCGGCCGTTG
>WVSN01000027.1 GCA_015689705.1 Rhodobacterales bacterium HKCCE3408 | reverse complement strand
GCAGGCCGAACGCCCGATGCCACACCCCGCCCCGACGCCGGCCCCCGTCGCCGAGGCCCCGACACCACGCCCCCGCCCCGCGACCGTCGAGGTCTACCGGGCGCCGCGGGTCGAGGTCTATCGCCGACGCCCCGGCTCCACCGAATTCGATCGTGACTGAGGAGACATCCCGATGCTCGACGCTCCGCTGAAACGCACCCCGAAAGGCCTCTTTATCGGCGGCAAATGGGTGCCCGCCGCCCGGACCTTCCCGGACCTGAACCCGTCCGACAATTCGCTTTACGCCGACATGCCGGATGCCAGCCGCAGCGACATGACCCGCGCCATCGAGGCCGCCCATGCCGCCTACCCGGCCTGGGCCGCGCTGACCTTCGACCAGCGCGCGCAGACGCTTCTGAAGGTCGCCGAGGTCTGGGAGCGCCGGAAGGAAGAATTCATCCACGCCGTCATGCACGAGGGCGGCGGCTGGTACGGCAAGGGCGTGTTCGAGGCGGGCTTCGTCGCCGGCATTTTCCGCACCGCCGCCGCGCTCTGCTACCAGTCGGTCGGCGAGGTTCTGCCTTCGGCCGATCACAAGGTGTCGATGGCGATGCGCGTGCCCGTGGGCGTCGTCGGCGTCATCTCGCCCTGGAACATGCCGGGCATCCTGACCTCGCGCGGCTATGCCGCCGCGCTTGCCGCCGGCAACGCGGTCGTCCTGAAACCGTCCGAGGACACGCCCTATTCCGGCGGGCTCTACCATGCCGAGGTGCTGGAAGAGGCCGGCGTGCCGCCGGGCGTTTTCAACGTGGTCACCTGCTCGCGCGAGAGCGTGTCGGAGGTCGGCGACGAGCTGATCGAGCACCCGCTGGTCAAGGCGATCTCGTTCACCGGATCGACCGCCGTCGGCCGGCACATCGCGGCCAAGTGCGGCGCGCATCTGAAGAAGTGCTGCGTCGAGCTTGGCGGCAAGGACTCGATGATCGTTCTCGAGGATGCCGATCTGGACAAGGCGGCGCAGGCCGCGAATTTCGGCTGCTTCATGCACCAGGGCCAGGTCTGCATGTCGACCGAGAAGCTGCTGGTCCATGAATCGGTCTACCAGCCCTTCATGCAGAAGTTCATCGACCGCGCCGCGAAACTGCGGACCGGGCCGGTGAGCGACAAGGGCAACCATATCGGCCCGCTCGTGAACACGCGGCAGGCCAAGCGGGTCGCCGCGCTGATCGAAGACGCCAAGGCCAAGGGTGCGACCGTCGCCCATGGCGGGCGCTACTGGGACAATTTCGTCGAGCCGACGGTGCTGACGAACGTGACCTCGTCCATGAACATCTGGAACGACGAGACCTTCGGGCCCGTCGTCGCCGTCAGCTCGTTCCGGACCGAGGCCGAGGCCATCGCACTGAACAACGACACGGAATACGGGCTGACCGCGGCGATCTGGACTGCCGACGAACAGCGCGCGCTGCGGATGGCGGGGCTGCTGGAAACGGGCATGGTCCACGTCAACGACCAGAACATCAACGACGAGCCGGTGGTGCCGTTCGGTGGTGTGAAGGCCTCGGGCGTCGGCCGCTACGGCGGGCGCTGGTCGCTCGAGGCGTTCACGGAACTGCGCTGGATCACGCTGGAGCGTGGCGGCCGGCACTATCCCCCGGGGTTCTGAGGTGCTGACGGGCAAGACCATCGTCGTGACGGGCTCCGCCTCGGGCATCGGGAAGGAGACCGCGCGGCTGTGCACGAAATACGGCGCGACCGTGCTCGGCGTCGACGTGACCAAGAGCTTCGACCACGTCGAGGAGTTCTACCGCGCCGACCTGTCCGACGCGGCCACGATCGACGCGCTGGTCGAGGTGTTGCCGGACGGGATCGACGGGCTTGCGAATATCGCGGGCATCGCCCCGACCCACCCGGCCGAGATGGTGCTGAAGGTCAATCTCTTCGGGCTGAAGCGCCTGACCCTCGGCCTGATCCCGAAGATGGCCGACGGCGCGTCGATCGTGAACCTCGCCTCGCTCGCCGGGCTGCGGTGGGCGAAATCGGTCGACGCGATCCGGGCGTCCGAGCATGTCGACATGGACGCGCCCGGGGCCTTCATGGAGCGCTTCGGGATCACGAACGAGCGCGGGCGCAGCTACGACTTCTCGAAGGAGGCGCTGATCGCCTGGACCATGCAGAACCGGTGGACCTGGCGCGACCGGGGCATCCGGATGAACGCGGTCAGTCCCGGCCCGGTCGAAACGCCGATCCTGCCGGAGTTCATGGAGACGCTCGGCCCGCGCATGGACGACGTCACGCGGATCATGGACCGCAATGGCACGCCCGAGGACATCGCGCCTGTCATCGCGTTCCTCCTGTCCGACCAGTCCGCGTGGATTCGCGGCACCAACATTCCCACCGACGGCGGCATGTCGTCCAACCACCTGTGCGCCACGCACGGGCTAACCGACTGAGGAGGCTCACATGTCTGCCCTGGCCTGGATCATTCTCCTGCTCGTCATCGCGGCGGCGCTCATTGCGCTTGCCGCCTGGTTCTACGAACGCGCCACGAACGAGGTCGCGCTGGTCAAGACCGGGATCGGCGGCCGAAAGGTCATCATCGACGGCGGCACGCTGGCGATCCCCTATTTCCACGAGATCACGCGGGTGAACATGCAGACGATCCGCATGGACGTGGCCCGGGCGGGCGATGCCTCGCTGATCACGAAGGACCGGATGCGGGTCGACGTGGGCGCGGAATTCTACGCCTCGGTGAAACCCGAGGCCGAGGCCATCACCCGCGCCGCCCAGACGCTTGGCCGGCGGGTGTTCCAGCCCGACCAGCTGAAGGAGCTGATCGACGGGATGATGATCGACGCGCTCCGCGCCGTCGCCGCGCGGATGACGATGGACGAGCTGCACGAGAACCGGGCGCAATTCGTGGCCGAGGTGAGAGACGCGCTCGAAGGCACGCTGGCGCGCTACGGGCTGCAGCTCGACAGCGTGTCGCTGACCGCGCTCGACCAGACGCCGTTCTCGGCGCTCGACGAGAACAACGCGTTCAACGCGGTGGGTATGCGGAAGCTCGCCGAGGTGATCGCCAAGTCGCGCAAGGAGCGTGCCCAGATCGAGAGCGAGAGCGAGGTCAGCCTGCGCCGCGCGGCGATCGATGCGTCCAAGCGCAAGCTCGAGCTCGATCTGGAGGAGCGCCGCGCCGAGATCGCGCAGGTGCAGGAGATCGAGGGGCTGATGGCCGCCCAGATCGCCGAGGTCGCCCGCCGCAAGGCCGAGGGTGAGCGCGCCGCGGCACAGGCCCGGATCGAGATGGAACGCGAGATCGAGGCCGCTGACCTCGCCCGCGAGGAGGCGCTTCGGCGCGCCCAGATCGCGCAGGCCTCCTCGCTCGAGATCGCCGAGCAGGACCGGCTGATCCAGCTTGCCGCCAAGAACGTCGAGGAGAGCCGCGCGCAGGTCGAGGCGGACATCGCGCGGGCCGAGGCCGCATCGGCCGCCGAAGCGGTGAAGACCGCACGCGCGCTGGCCGAGGCCGAACGGTCGATGAAGGTCGCGCTGATCCGCGCCGAGCAGGAGGCCGAGGATGCGGCGCTCCGGTCGCGGATCGCAGCGGCGAACCAGAAGAGCACCGCGAAGGACATCGCCGATGCGCGCCGCGAGGAGGCCGCGGCAATGAAGGCGGTGAGGCTCGCCGAGGCCGAGGCCGAGCGCGCCCGGATCGAGGCGGAGAACGCCCGGTCGGACGCAATCGTGGCGCTGGAGCTGGAAAAGGCGCGGCTGGCGGCGGCCCCCGGCATCGTGCGCGAGATCGTGAAGCCGGCCGAGAAGATCAGCGGCATCTCGATCAACCACGTGAGCGGTCTTGGCGGCTCGGGCACTGGCGACGGCAGCAGCCGGACCGACCCGGTGGGCCAGGCGGTCGACGCGATCCTCGGCATGGCGGTGCAGCTTCCGACGCTGACCCGCATCGGCGAGGCCATCGGCGCGAACCTCGAAACGGGGACCGACGCGTTGGCGGGCAAGAGTGCCAAGGGACGTAAGTCCGACTGAACGGGCGTGCCTGCAGGGCTGGTCGAAGTGCGCGCGGCGCGTCCGATCGAGCCGGTGCGACCCGCCCGGGGAAGCCGTTCGGCGTAGTGCAGGGTCTATGGGCTTTTCAGTGGGCCCACCCGTCGAAGCGGGAGGGCGGCGAGCCTGGTGATCCGCGTCCCGGCCGCTGAAATGTCCTGCCCCGGCGGGCCTGCCGTCGGACGGTCACATCTTGTGCCGCCTCACGGCAGGTAGACGGCCTCGAACTCGGCGACCGTCCCGCCGCCTGCATCGAGAAGCCGCAGCGTCCGCCCGCCGATCGCATGGTCAGTGACGGCCGGCAGCGCCGCGACGATCTGCGCCTCGAGGGCGGCGAGATCGTCGGGACAGGCCATCATCGTGCTGGCGGCAGGGCCGAAAGACAGGCCGTCACCGGTGACCGTGACGCCACCGAGCATCCTGTTGCACCCGACGGAGGCACTGAACCGGCCCTCCGCCGCATCGATCGTCAGAAACGGCTCGGACGCCGGAGGCGACCAGTCGACAATCGTGTCCCCGATCTTTCGGATCCGCCAGACCGTGCCGTCGAGACCGGGCGCGGCCATCGCCCGGCCGCACTCCTCGCCGGGCCATGTCGCGCCGAAGCCGTCGACGACGACGGACAGGCGGTCCGGCCCCTCCATCTGCTCCCGCGTCTCGATGGTCGCGTCCAGCGTGACGAAGAGCGGTTCACCCGGTGCCATCTGGTCGGCCAGATAGGCCGTCTCCAGCTCCAGGTAGGCGCCCTCCTGAACGACGGGATAGCTGTGGTCCGTCGCGCAATGGGTGAAGATCGCCGCGTCCGCGAGGTAGGTGAACATCCCCGAGACCGGCAGGCTGATCGCCGCCGGGTCGAACGGACCCTCGCCGACGAGGTCGCCGCCGGCATCCTCGGGCGCGCTGTCGGGTCGCAACCGACCGGAATTGCGCACCTCGAGCACCTCGGTCCGGGCGCCAAGATCGAGGAACAGGCTGCGGCCATCCGCGTGCCAGCGCCCGGCGAAGGCCTCGGCCGTGCCGCCATCTGCCGGCGTCAGGCGCAGGTGAAAGGCCTGGTCGGGCCAGAGGTCGAGATGCCAGTCGCGGCCATCGAAGGCTCCGGCGTAGCTCCCGGGGACGGTCGCGCCATGGGCGCCGACGAAGGGCTCATCCTGGGCCATCACCGGCACGGCGCAGGCAAACGCGGTGATAGCAGAGACAACACGGACAAGGCTTTTCATCGCTCGGCCCCTCCGGTCAGAACCGCCAGGTCAGCCCGAGAAGCGGGCCGGTCATGCTGCCCTCGAAGACGGTGCCGCCATCCTCGTAGTCGAGGAACAGGTGGCGATAGCCGACCGAGAGATAGAGATTGTCGGTCGCCTGGTAGTTCGCCGTGACCGCCGCCTGCCAGGTCAGGTCGGACCCGACGCCGAAGCCGCCGACATCGATATAGCCGAGAAGCGACCAGCGATCGGATAGCGGGGCGTTGCCGCGCACGGCGATGATCGGATCGACGAAACTCTGTTCGGGCGCAAGGCTCACCCCGACCGCCGGGACGGAGACGAGCCCGTCGAGCCGCCAGCCGCGCAGGCCGCCGAGCACGTCGATCGTGGACCCGCCGCCGGTATCGAACCGCCGCCCGGCCGCCAGCGTGAGCGAGCTGATCGTCACTTCGCCGGAGGCCGGAATACCGCCCGGCAGCAGGCCCGCCCGCGACGTCGCGCTGTAGGTCAGATCGCCGAACAGGACGAAATCGCCCCGCCGGGCCAGACCAGTCGCGAAGAAAGCCCCGTCGAGATCCTCGAGCACCTCCGAGAACGACTTGTCGAAAGAGAGCGTCGGGGCACCCGTTGTCGGGGTGAAATCGCCCGCGACCCCGGCGGCCCACCCGTACAGCGTGACCTGGCCGGACCAGTCCTGCGCTTCTGCGCCTGTCGGTCCGAAGGCGGTGGCGCAGCCGAGAGCGGCTGCGGCGACGACGGCGCGGATCTTTCCGCCAAACGTGCTGAACATCAGAGCTGCTCCTTGAAGACGCGCCCGCCCTTCATGACGAGGCGCAGGTTGCTGGCCGGGTCGCCGAGGAAGTCGAGATCGGTTTCCGGATCGCCATCCCAGGCGAGAAGGTCGGCGTGCGCGCCTTCGGCGATGACGCCGAGACGGCCGAGATACGGGTCGCGCGGCCCCGACAGCGCCAGAAGCTCGCCCGCATCGCCGGTCGCCATCTTCAGCGCCTCGAGCGGCGACATGAAGCGCGTCAGCTTGGACAGCTGCCGGCCCTGGCTGGCCGAGCCGCCGGGATTCATCAGGATGTCGGTGCCGAAGGCCATGTTCACGCCTTCGGCGCGGCCCTCCTCGAACGCCCGAACCGTGCCCTCGGCCACTTCAAGCTGCTTGGCGCGCTGGATCGGGTCGGTCCGGGGGTTGGCGTCCTCGTCGGCCAGGAACGGCTGGATCGACCACCACGCCCCCTCCTCGCGCATCATCCGGATCGTTTCGGTATCGGCGAGCTGGCCGTGTTCGATCGACTTCACGCCCGCGCGCAGTGACCGTTGTATGCCTTCCGGCGTGTAGACATGGGCGCAGACATAGGTGCCCCAGTCGGCGGCGGCGCGGACGGCGACATCCATTTCCTCGAGCAGGAACTGCGCGGTATCGAGCGGGTCGTAGAGCGACGAGACCCCGCCCCCGGCCATGATCTTGATCTGGCTCGCCCCCCGCATGAGCTGTTCGCGGGTCCGGCGCAGCACGTCGTCCGGCCCGTCGGCGATGGCCGCGACGCCGGTGCGTTCGGTGTAATCCGCCGGATCACCGGGCATGCGCGGAAGCGAGTTCAGCAGGCGGAAATCGCCATGGCCGGAGGTCTGAGAGATCATCGCGCCCGACGGGAAGATCCGCGGCCCGGTCACGACCCCGCGGTCGATGGCCATTTTCAGCCCGAAGGCGGGGCCGCCGGTATCGCGCACCGTGGTGAAGCCGCGCATAAGGGTGGCCCCCGCCTCCTGCCCCGCGACGAGGTGGACGAAGGCGATGTCCTGGGTCAGGGCGACGATCTGGCTGACGCTGACCAGCGTCGCGTGCCAGTGACAGTCGATCAGGCCCGGGGTGACGGCTCGGCCGCCGCAATCGATCACGTCGGCGTCCTCAGGTCCGGTTCCGGCCGCCGGCAGCGCGGTGATGATGCC
Organism: Rhodobacterales bacterium HKCCE3408; assembly: GCA_015689705.1. Lineage (GTDB taxonomy): Bacteria > Pseudomonadota > Alphaproteobacteria > Rhodobacterales > Rhodobacteraceae > HKCCE3408. The sequence goes on along the minus strand of WVSN01000027.1, from coordinate 22,446 downwards.
GCCCTCGACCAGGATGTCCCGGCCGGTCTGCATCGACAGGGTGGTGCCGTCGAAGAAGCGCAGGTTGGTCAGAAGCTTCGGCCGGCCCGGCGTCTGGGCGCGCAGTTCACGCGGGGCGAGGCCGAAGCCGGCGAACATGCCGAGAACCGCCGCCGAGCCGCCGAGAAAGGACCGGCGGTTCAGATCGGCCTCGAGCCGGGCGAAGGCAGCCATGGTTTTAGGGGAGCCACACAGGCAGGGATCGATGGTTTCGACACCGGATTCAATGCTTTGGCAGCATGTAAGGCACATTGCGATAATTCCCCGTCGGCTCAGTTAATCTGAATTTTAAAACCCAACGTCACTCGACCATGGGTTGAGGCGATGTGGCAAGGATTCGATTCAGCGCGTGTTCAACGTGCCCTGATCGGGACGGGAGCCATCCAGGGGGACCCCCGAGCCGTAGGAGGCTTCGCTCATCGCGGCCCATGCGAGCGCTGGCAGTTTCCCCGTCGAAACCTGGCAGCCGGTCCGGGCACACCTGGATGACCGGTCGCTCCTCGAGCGCTCGTCCGTCGCCCGCCCTTATTGAACGGAATACTTCAACTCTGGCGTTCGAGCCGCCTGGCGCCGAGAAAATAGATTCGGGCGGCTGCCGCGCGACACGTCACACGCGTTCCGCGCGCTAGACCACTTTCGAAGGCGGAATCGCCCAACAGGCACTGTGGGCTCGCTACAAGCGCGGCCCGGGCGAAACACTTCGCTGTCTGAGATTGGTGCGGGTGGAGGGACTTGAACCCCCACGCCTTGCGGCGCCAGAACCTAAATCTGGTGCGTCTACCAGTTCCGCCACACCCGCATTGCGGCGGGGTCTTACAGGGCTAGAAGAGGCCTGCCAAGGTGGAGATGATCCAGTACCAGATCGCGAGCCCCACGGGGGCCGACAGGATCAGGAAAGCCGAGACCGCCGGCGCAGCGCCGCGCGACTCTTCCTCGCAGGAAGGGCAGGGTTCGGTGCAGGGAACGAGATCCCGGTCTGTATCGTCGCTGGCAGTCATATTGTCAGTCCGATTTTCCATGGCCCGAGTTAATCAGCAGAACCTTGGCAAAAAATTGACGCTGAGGCGTCCCGGCCGGGGCAGGCAGCAAAACAGAGCCGGAGTGTTGCGAAAAAACGCCCGAAAATCCGCCCCGAAGCGACCGGTCATGGATCGCGAACGCGTTGTTTCCGAATTTCGTGCCGTCGTGCCGGGATCGCCATTGCGGCCTCGAGGCCGCCTCGATTTCAGTCCTGCGCCAGCGCGGAGAGGACGGCGGGCAGCATCTCGGGCAGGTCCTCGGCGATGAGCCCGGGACCGAAGCGGAGCGCCGCCTCGACATGAAGCCAGGCGGCGGATTCCGCGGCGCTCATCGGATCGAAGCCGCGGGCGAGCAGCCCGGCGATCATGCCGGCGAGCACGTCCCCTGCCCCGGCCGTCGCGAGCCACGGTGCAGCACGATCATATAGGGCGGCGCTGATGGCCGCCCGTCCGCCCGGCTCGGCTATGACTGTATCCGCCCCTTTCAGGAGGACCGTGCACCCCGCCCGCGCCGCCGCCTCGCGCGCCGCGTCGACCTTGGAAAAGGCTGGGCCGGTCTCAGCCGGACCCGACAGCTTGTCGGCGATATCCGGGAAGAGCCGGGCGAATTCGCCCATATGCGGGGTCAGGACGCACTTGTCGTGCAGCAGGTCGAACAGCGCATCGGGCGCGTCCGCGTAGGCCGTGAGAGCATCGGCATCGAGCACGACGGCCCGCCCGGCCCCGAGCGCCGCCGGCACGAGATCCCGGGCGCGCTCGGCCCCGAGGCCGGGCCCGAGGCAGAGGGCGTTGAGGCGGGTATCCTCGAGGAGTGTCGTGAGATCAGCGGCGTCGTCGCATGGCCGCAGCATGATCGCGGTAAGCTGGCAGGCGCATTCCATCATCGCCGAGCCGGGGGCGGCGACCGTCACGAGGCCCGCGCCGATCCGGAGCGCCGCGCGGGCGGACAGCCGCGCGGCGCCGGAGCGTCCCATCCCGCCCGAGAGGATCAGCGCGTGGCCGTGGTCGTACTTGTGCGCGGTTCCACCTTTCCCGACCGGGCCTGCCGCCGTGACCAGACGCGCCGCGTCCCCGTCCGGCTCCGGGCGGAGCCCGATATCGACGGTCGCGACCGAGCCGCAGGCAGCGGGGCCGTCCGCCAGCACGTGTCCGGGTTTCATGGTGTGAAACGTCACTGTCAGGTCTGCGAAGAACCGGCTCTCCCCGATCGCCCGGCCGCTGTCACTGTCGAGTCCGGACGGGACATCGACCGCCACCAGTCTCGCCTGCCCGATCCCCGTCATGATCGCCGCGTGAGCTGCCGTCGCTGCTATCGCCTCGGGAAGTGGCCGGTTCTGGCCGATCCCGAACAGCGCGTCGATGACGACTGTGTCGTTCTGGATTACGGGGCCCCGGCCGAACGGGGCCACCTCCCCCATCTCCGTCCACCGCGCGTAATTCGTCTTTGCATCCGGCGGGAGCTTGTCCGGATCGCCATAAAGAAAGACCGCGACCTCCCACCCCCACTGCTTCAGCAGCCGCGCCACGACGAAGCCGTCGCCGCCATTGTTCCCCGGCCCGCACAGCACCACGGCCTTGTGCGGCGCGGCCTGCAAATCGGGCCATTCGGCAAAGATCGCGTCGACGACGCCACGCCCGGCGCGCTCCATCAGCTCGAGCCCGGTGACCGCGCCGCTGTCGATCGCCGCCTGCTCGATCGCCTTCATCTGCGCCGCCGTCAGAAGCTCCGTCACGGCCTCGCGCCCCTGTTTTCGCAAACTGCCCAATTCTCGCGCATGTCGCCCATTTTCCGACCGGGACCCCCGGATTTCCCCGGAGGCCCCGGTGCCCGTCAGGCTATCGCATGGACCACGGACACGCAAAATGCTGTCACGGGGCGGCAATAGAGGGCGGAAGGGAGTCGGGGCCATGAAAAAGATCGAAGCGATCATCAAGCCCTTCAAGCTGGACGAGGTCAAGGAGGCGCTTCAGGAGATCGGTATCCAGGGCCTGAGCGTCACCGAGGTGAAGGGCTTCGGGCGGCAGAAGGGGCACACCGAACTCTACCGCGGCGCGGAGTATGTCGTCGATTTCCTGCCGAAGGTTAAGGTCGAGGTCGTTCTGGCCGACGACCAGGTCGACGCCGCCTGCGACGCCATCATCGCGGCCGCCAAGACCGACAAGATCGGCGACGGCAAGATTTTCGTCTCGACCGTCGAAACGGCGATCCGCATCCGTACAGGCGAGACCGGCGAAGAAGCGCTCTAGGCCGCGATTTCCGCGCGCCGGAGCACCGACAGGAACCCAGGGAAGACAAGGGAACGTTACGAATGAGCAAGGAAAGCGTACTCGGTACGATCAAGGACGAGGATGTCGAATACGTCGACATCCGCTTCACCGACCCGCGCGGCAAGCTGCAGCACGTCACCGTGCTGGCCGACCAGGTCGACGAGGATTTCCTCGACGAGGGCTTCATGTTCGACGGCTCGTCGATCGCGGGCTGGAAGGGGATCGAAGCATCGGACATGAAACTGATGCCCGACACCGAAAGCGCCTATATCGACCCGTTTTACGCCGAGAAGACCATGTGCATTCACTGCACCGTGGTCGAGCCCGACACCGGCGAGCCGTATAACCGCGACCCGCGCGGCACGGCGCTGCTGGCCGAGGCCTATCTCAAGCAGACCGGGATCGGCGACACCGCCTTCTTCGGCCCCGAGGCCGAATTCTTCCTGTTCGACGACGTCCGGTTCTCGGTCTCGATGAACAAGGTCTCCTACGAGGTCGACGCCCAGGATGCCGCCTGGAACTCGGACACCGAGTACGAGATGGGCAACATGGGCCACCGGCCCGGCGTGAAGGGCGGCTATTTCCCGGTCAACCCGACCGACGCCGCGATGGATCTCCGCTCCGAGATGCTGTCGACCATGAAGCGGATCGGCATGAAGGTCGACAAGCACCACCACGAGGTGGCGTCGTGCCAGCACGAGCTTGGCCTGATCTTCAACTCGCTGACCAAGCAGGCCGACGAGCTGCAGAAGTACAAGTACGTCATCCACAACGTCGCCCATGCCTACGGCAAGACGGCAACCTTCATGCCGAAGCCGATCGCCGGCGACAACGGCACGGGGATGCACGTCAACATGTCGATCTGGAAGGACGGCAAGCCGCTCTTCGCGGGCGACAAGTATGCCGACCTGTCGGATGAGGCGCTGTACTTCATCGGCGGCATCCTGAAGCACGCCAAGGCGCTGAACGCCTTCACCAACCCGGGCACCAACAGCTACAAGCGCCTGATCCCGGGCTTCGAGGCCCCGGTTCTGCGCGCCTACTCGGCCCGGAACCGTTCGGGCTGCGTGCGGATCCCGTGGACCGACAGCCCGAAGGCCAAGCGCGTCGAGGCACGCTTCCCCGACCCGTCGGCGAACCCGTATCTCGCCTTCGCCGCGCTGCTGATGGCCGGCATCGACGGCATCGCCAACAAGATCCATCCGGGCGATCCCTCGGACAAGGACCTCTACGACCTGCCGCCCGAGGAACTCGCCGGCATCCCGACCGTCTGCGCATCGCTGCGCGAGGCGCTCGAGGAGCTGGAGAAGGACAAGGACTTCCTCCTCGCCGGCGGTGTCTTCACCGAGGACCAGCTGGAAGGCTACGCGGCGCTGAAGTGGGAAGAGGTCTACGCCTTCGAACACACCCCGCACCCGGTCGAGTACAAGATGTACTACAGCTGCTGAGACGCGGCCTCACGACATCGAAGGGCGTCCCGACTGGGCGCCCTTTTTCGTTCCGCTCAGAACCGGCTGACGCGGCGCAGGACGCGCATCGCCTCGCGCGTGGTGCGGCCGCCATCCGGCGCATTGCCGGGTTTCGCGCGGCCGGCCGGCCGGTCGCTGCCGCGCGTGGTAAGCCGCCGGACGACCTGGCGGAGGATCATGTTCAGGATGCGGTCCATGGGATGTTTCCCTTTTGCTGCCCGGACGGCAGCATAGCAGGTATCCACATGAAGTTCCCTGCCCAACCCCGCGCGGCGGCCTGCTTTTCGACCTATCGTTGCAGATCGGAATCGCCACGGTCCGGACCCGTCCGGGCGGCCGGGACTTGACCGGGCGGCGGCGCGGCGGCGAAGCTTCGCGGAATTGCTTCACTTCGGATGACGGGTCCATGCCGCACCGCGCCCTTTTCGCCTGCCTCGCCATTCTCGCCGCCGCGCCCGCCGCCGCGCAGGACTTCATCGACACCTCGCTCGCCTCGGTCGCCGAATTCACGCGCGGCTTCGCTTATGTCGAGCGGGTCGAGCCGGCCGTGGGGGATCAGCTTCCGGCGGTGCTCGGCACGCTCAACGGGCTCAACTTCGACATTCTGCTCTACGATTGCGCGCCTGGCGACGTGGCCTGCGGTTCGGCCCAGTTCCGGGCCAGTTTCGACGCGCCTGACGCGACGCTCGAATTCATCAACGACTGGAACTACGACTACCGCTTCGCAGCCGCCTACCGCGTGCCCGAGGGCAGTATCATGCTGGCGATGAACGTGAATTTCGCCGGTGGCGTCACGCGGGAAGCGTTCCGGACCGCGTTTCGCGACTGGGAATTCCTGCTGACCGAATTCAGCGACCGCATCTTCCCGCCCGAAGACGGGCCGGTCGGCAAGTAGGCGTCAGTCCTCGAACATGTCTTCCTGGTCTTCGGGCGGCGGCGCCTCGCCGTCTTCGTCGTCCTCGCCCACGACACGGACCGCACCTTCGAGCGGCCGGTTCTCCAGAAGCCCCGCTTCGCGCAGTTCCTTCAGCCCCGGCAGGTCGCGCGTGGTCTCCAGCCCGAAATGGTCGAGGAACTCCTCGGTCACCACGAACGTCACCGGACGGCCCGGCGTCATCTTGCGGCGTCCGAACCGGACCCAACCCTGCTCGATCAGCTGGTCGATCGTCCCGCGCGAGACGCTGACGCCGCGGATCTCCTCGATCTCGGCGCGCGTCACCGGCTGGTGATAGGCGATGATGGCCAGTGTCTCGACGGCGGCGCGGCTCAGCCGGCGCGTCTCGACCTGCTCGCGGCTCATCAGGAAGCCGAGATCCGCCGCAGTGCGGATCGCCCAGGCCTCGCCCACGCGCACGACCTGCACGCCGCGGCCCTCATAGCGCTTGCGCAGAAGCACCATCGCCTCCGCGGCGTCGGAGCCGTGCGGCATCCGCGCCTCCATCTCGCGCGTGGTCAGCGGCTCGGCCGAGGCGAAGAGCATCGCCTCCACCATGCGCTCCTGCTCGGCCAGCGGCGGGGCGCGGAACAGGCTCGGGTCGTCGGACTGATCGGTCATGTGCGGTCGTCCCGGCGTCGTAACGTGATGGGGGCGAAGGTTTCGGACTGGCGCAGCTCGGCCCGGCCGGATTTCACCAGTTCGAGCGCTGCGGCGAATGTCGCGGCGGTCGCGGCCCGGCGGCGCTGCGGCGTGCCGCGCCAGCCCTCGGGGATGTAGCTTTCCAGCGTCGTCCAGTCCCCGGCATAGCCGATGAGCCCGCGCATCCCCTCGAGCGCCTCCTCGAGCGTGAACACGTCCTCGCGGTCCATGACGTAGGGCCGGAAATCGTCGCGGGTGCGGATGCGGGCATAGGCCTGCATCAGCTCGATCAGGCTGGCGGAATAGGTGATCCGTTTCGCGGTGGTCAGATCCTCCGGAATGCCGCGGACGAAGCGGTCCTGGCCGATCCGGTCGCGCGCCATGATCTTCGCCGCCGCCTCGCGCATTGCCGCCAGCCGCTCCAGCTGAAACGCCAGATGCGCGGCCAGTTCCTCGCCCGACGGCCCTTCGTCCGCCGGATCCGGCGGCAGCAGCAGGCGCGACTTCAGGAAAGCGAGCCAGGCCGCCATGACGAGATAGTCGGCGGCCAGTTCGATCCGCAGCTTCCGCGCCTGCTCGACGAAGCCGAGATACTGCTCGGCCAGTTGCTGGATCGAGATGCGCTTGAGATCGACCTTCTGGGTCCGGCCAAGCGTCAGCAGCAGATCGAGCGGCCCCTCGAAGCCGTCGATGTCGAGGATCAGCGCCTCGGAGGCCCGCCGGTCATGGATCGCGCCCCAGTCGCCGTCATTCGCATTCGCTGCGTCAGGAGGGTTCGTCGTCATAGACCTTGCCTGCCAGAAGGCCGGCAAGTTCGGCCTCGGCGGCCTCGATGTCAAGCGGGTCGGGCGTGTGACGGCGGGCGAGCGCCGCGTCGCTGCGCAGCCGCGCCTGGGGCGTCATCTGGCCGGCCGCTGCAACCACCTCTTCCATCTCGGGCATGCGCCCGTTGCAGTGCAGAACGAGGTCGCAACCTGCGGCGATGGCGGCCGCGCTGCGCTCGGCCATCGTGCCCGGCATCGCGCCCATCGAGATGTCGTCGGTCATCAGGAGCCCGCCAAAGCCGATCTCTTCGCGGATCAGGCGGATCAGCCGTGCCGATCCGGTCGCCGGCGGCCCGTCCTCGATCGCCGGGTAGACGAGATGGCCGGTCATGCCCATCGGCAGATCGCTGAGCGCCCGGAACGGGGCGAAGTCGACGGCGTCGAGTTCTTCACGCGGGCGGCGGACGACCGGCAGATCGTCATGGCTGTCGACCTCCGACGCACCGTGACCGGGCATGTGCTTGACCACGGGCAGGACGCCGCCCGCCAGCAGCCCCTCGGCCACGGCACGGGCCGCGCCGATGACCGTGGTCGGATCGGTGCCGTAAGTGCGGTTTCTCAGGAAGGGATGCGTCGTCTCGCGCGCGACATCGGCCAGCGGCGCGCAATTGGCGTCGATCCCGACCTCGCGAAGCTCATGCGCGATGAGCCGCGACCGGAGCCACATCGTCCGCGCGGCCGCCGCCGGACCGGCCGCCGCCATCTGGTCGAGCGGCGGGCGCCAGAGCCGCCAGTAAGGCGACCGCATCCGCTGCACCCGCCCGCCCTCCTGGTCGATCAGGATCGGCGCATCGCGGCCGAGCGATCCGCGCAGGCTGTCGGTCAGCCGGCGAAGCTGCACCGGGTCCTCGATGTTCCGGGCGAACAGGATGAAGCCCCATGGCCGGGCCGAGGCGAAGAACGCGTCCTCGTCGGGCGTCAGGACCGGGCCTGCGGGGGCCAGTATCGCGGCGGAGGGCGTCATGGCCCCGAGCCAACTAGCGCACGGTGACCGATATGCAATCCGTCCCGTCGGCCAGAAGCGCGGTGCAGAAGCGGCGGGCGTCCATCAGGTCGTCGAAGCCATGCGCGCGCAGGCGGTAGAACTCCCGTCCGCCCGAGGTGGCCTGCTGCACGATCCGGCTGCGGCCGTCGAAATAGTCCGGATAGGCTTCGGCCAGCCGGATCCATTCCTGCCGCGCGGTGTCGGGGTCGTCGAACGCGCCAAGCTGCACGAGCCGGGTGCCGACCGGCAGGCTGGACGCATCGATCTCGACCGGGGTCGCGACGGGCTGGCTGGCGCTGGTCTGGCGCACAGCAGCCAGTTCGAGCGCCGCGGGCCGGGCCGGCGGCACGCGCGACGTCCGGACGCCGCTGATCGAGCGGGAAATGACGTCGATATCCGGCGCGGCGGCAATAGCGGCCTCCTCTTCCATCAGCTGGTCGATCAGGGCGAGCGTGGCTTCCGACGCCGCTTCGGGCGTGGGCGCTGCGGCCGGATCGGGGCGCGGCGCGGCGGCGACTTCTTCTGTCGCCTCGTCTTCCGGCCGGGTCAACGGCGCCGCAACCTCGTCGGCCGGGTCAGCCATCGCCATCTCTGCCGGCGCGGGGGCCTCCGCCGGGGCGGCGGCGGTGGCGCGCGGCGGCGGCGGCGTTTCGGCAAGATCGACCGGCGGCGGGGCGAGGACGATCCGGTCCGCTGCGGGCGCGGCCTCGCGGCCTTCGGAGATGCGGTTGACCGACAGGCCCTGGTGGTCGCGTTCAATCCCGCCACGGTCTTCCGGCTCGATCCGCATCGGCCCTTCCAGCGCGGCGACGACCGGCACGCCCGAGACGTCGCGGACAAGAAGCTGCCAGCCCCAGATCACGAGACCGGCGATCAGAACCAGAGAAACGACGCCGCCGACCGCCTGGATGAATGCCTGCACGCGGCCTGCCGGGAATTCCTCGGCGGTATCCATATCCGCCTGCGAATACGCAAAATCTGCCATGACCTGCCCTCAATGGCCCCGGAATCCGGATGCCGGGCTTGGGGCCCGTGTCACCGCTTGCCGGGGCGTTTGCCTGCTCGATCCCCGGCGCGTGTGATTACATTTTTTCCGCCGGAGTTACCCCAAGGATACCAAGACCGGCTGAAATGACAACGGAAACCGCCTGAATCATCGAAAGTTTTGCGGCACTTGCGCCACGGTCGTCTTCCTGGAGGAAGCGCAAGGCGGGCTCGGCGTTGCCCTTGTTCCAGAGCGCGTGGAACTCGGAGGCGAGGTCGTAGAGGTAGAACGCGATGCGGTGCGGCTCGTGGGTGCGGGCCGCGATCTCCACGAGGCGCGGCCATTCCGCGAGCTTGGCGAGCAGCGCGAACTCGGCCGGATCGGCGATGGCCGACAGATCGCCGGCATCGGGCGCGATGCCAAGCTCGGCGGCCTTGCGCAGGACCGAGCTGATCCGGGCATGGGCGTATTGCACGTAGAAAACCGGGTTATCCTTGGACTGCTCGGTCACCTTGTCGACGTCGAAGTCGAGCGGCGCGTCGTTCTTCCGCGTCAGCATGATGAAGCGGGTCACGTCCGGCCCGACTTCGCCGACGAGATCGGCCAGCGTGACGAAGGTTCCGGCCCGCTTCGACATCTTGAAGGGCTGGCCCTTCTTCCAGAGCTTCACGAGCTGCGCGAGCTTGATGTCGACCGGCACGCGGTTCTGCGACAGGGCGGCGACGGCGGCCTTCATCCGCTTGACGTAGCCGCCGTGATCGGCGCCGAAGACGTCGATCAGCTCGTCGAAGCCGCGGGTGATCTTGTCGTAGTGATAGGCGATGTCCGGGGCGAAATAGGTCCAGGACCCGTCCGACTTCATGATCGGCCGGTCGACATCGTCGCCATATTCGGTCGACTTGAACAGCGTCTGCTCGCGCGGCTCCCAATCCTCGGGCGTCTTGCCCTTCGGCGGCTCCAGCACGCCCTTGTAGATCAGGCCCTTGCCGTCGAGATCGGCGATCGCGGCTTCGATCCGCCCGGTGCCGTAGAGCGACTTCTCGGAGAAGAAGACATCCATCTCGATCCCGAGAAGCTTCAGGTCCTCGCGGATCAGCGCCATCATCGCGTCTGTCGCGAAGTCGCGGACCTCGGACAGCCACACCTGCTCGCCCTTGCCGACGAAGGCGTCGCCGACCTTTGCCTTCAGCGCCTCGCCCACAGGCACGAGGTAGTCGGCCGGGTAGGTCCCGTCCTCGAACGCGACCTCCTGGCCGTGCGCCTCGAGGTAGCGCAGGTAGACCGACCGCGCGAGCACGTCGACCTGCGCCCCGCCGTCATTGATGTAGTATTCCCGCGTCACGTCATGGCCAGTGAAGGCGAGCAGCGAGGCGAGCGCATCGCCGAAGACCGCGCCCCGGACGTGCCCGACATGGAGCGGCCCGGTCGGGTTGGCGGAGACATACTCGACGTTGACCTTCCGCCCCTGCCCCAGATCCGAGGCGCCGAACCCGGTGCCGGCCTGAAGCGCGGTCCGGATCACGCCCCGCCACGTCTCGGCCGACAACCGCAGGTTGATGAAGCCCGGGCCGGCGACCTCGGCGGTCTCGATCCGCGGATCGGCCTGCAGCCTGACCGCGAGCGCGTCCGCGATGTCGCGCGGCTTCATCCCGGCGGGTTTGGCCAGCACCATCGCGGCATTCGTCGCCATGTCGCCATGGGCGGCGTCGCGCGGCGGCTCGACCGCCACGTTGCCGCGGTCGAGCCCCGCGGGCAGCACGCCCTCGGATTCGAGCGCGTCGAGTGCCGCGAGAACGACCGCGTGGATGTCTGTGAAGAGGTTCATTTTCAGGCCCTGTCGATGCCTGCGCGGGTTACGCGCTGCACCTCAGAGCGTCAAGCGGGTGGCTTGGCCGACCGTCACTTGCACAGGCCGTAGGTCGTCGCGTAGCCCGGCAGCACGATCACGATGCTGTCCTCCTCGAGCCCGGGCATCAGCATCACCCGCGTCGTCCAGCTCTGCCCCTCGCCCGTGCATTGCGCATCGTACAGCGTCGCGCCGTCCATGCCGCGGACATCGACGGGATCGCTCAGCGAGCAGGAGGATTCGTAGTAGCCGAGCGAGTCCGGCGTCACGTCGACGGCACCGTTCGAATACTGCGTGCAGGCGATATCGGTACCCGGATCGGCGTCGTAGCGTCCCGGCGGCACATCGGCGGCAGCGGGCGCGGCGGCAAGCAGCGCGGCCAGCGCGGCGGCGTTCTTGAATGGGGTCATCTCTCGGCTTCCTCGATGAATTTCCGGTGACAGTCGAGCGCGAAACGGTCGGTCATCCCGGCGATGTAGTCCGACACCAGCCGGGCGAGGCCGGTCTCGCTCTCGACCTCCTCGACATCCTTCCGCCATTGCTTCGGCAGGTATTCGGGATGTGCGAGGTAGAACGGGAAGAGATCGCGCACGACCTCCGTCACCTCCGCCCGCATCCGCACGACCGACGGCGCGCGGTACATGCGTTCGAACAGGAAGCGGCGGATCACCTTCAGATCGCTCCACAGCCCGGCCGAAAATCGGATGACCGGGCGCCCGGCCATGCGGATGTCGGTCGTGTCCTTCGGGTCGATCTCGGCCAGGTTCCGGCGCGCCACCGCGATCACGTCCTCGACCAGGATCCCGAAGAAGCGGCGGAGCGCCTCGTGGCGGCGGCGATAATAGTTGAGCCCGGGATAGCGTCGGTCGACATCGGCGAAACAGTCGGACAGGATCGGCAGCTCGGCGAGGTCGTCGGTCGAGAACAGCTCGGCCCGAAGCCCGTCATGCAGGTCGTGGTGGTTGTAGGCCACGTCGTCGGACACGGCGGCGACCTGCGCTTCGGCGCTGGCATGGGTGTCGAGTTCCAGATCCCACGCCGCGTTGCACTCCGCCAGCGCCCAGGGCAAGTCACCCGTGACCGGGCCGTTGTGCTTGGCCAGCCCTTCCAGGCTTTCCCAGGTCAGGTTCAGCCCGTCGAAATCGGCGTAGTGGCGTTCGAGATGCGTGACGATCCGAAGCGCCTGCGCGTTGTGATCGAAGCCGCCATGGGGCGCCATCATCTCGGACAGCGCGTCTTCGCCGGTATGGCCGAACGGCGGATGGCCGAGATCGTGGGCCAGCGCCAGCGTCTCGGTCAGGTCGAAGTCGAGCCCGAGGACACCGGCGATGGTGCGCGCCACCTGCGCGACCTCCAGCGTATGGGTCAGCCGCGTGCGGAAGTAGTCGCCCTCGTGCTCCACGAAGACCTGCGTCTTGTGCTTCAGCCGCCGGAAGGCGGAGGAATGGATGATCCGGTCCCGGTCACGCTGATAGGGCGAGCGGAAGGTGCTCTCCTCCTCGGCCACGCGTCGGCCGCGGGTCTTCGCCGGATCGCTTCCGTAGATCGCGCGCATCGCCTGCCCTGCCTTGCTGACGCCCCGAGCCCTTCATATATTGCGAGCCAGACGGATGCGACCCTTGGGACAAAGCCGAATGCAACTGACCGTACCCCCGAAAGTAACCGACCGCGCCTTCGCGCGCCTGGCCGAGATCAATGCCGACGCGGGTGAGCCGAAAGCGCTGCGCGTCGCGGTCGAGGGTGGCGGCTGCTCGGGCTTCCAGTACGACATCCGGCTGGACGATCCGTCCGAGGACGATCTGGTCCTCGAAGGCAGCGGGCAGAAGGTCGTGGTCGACAGCGTGTCCCTGCCCTTCCTCGCCGATGCCGTGATCGACTTCACCGAAGAGCTGATCGGCGCTCGGTTCACGATCGAGAACCCGAACGCGACATCCAGCTGTGGCTGCGGCACGTCCTTCTCGATGTGATCCCGCTCTAGGCGCTGTGCCCCGGTTTCGGCGGCTTCGGCACCGGGGTGCCCGGCAGCACCTTGGGCTGCGGCGCCTCGCGGTCGTCTGACGGCGCGGCGGCCTTTTCTTCTTCACCGGCAGCGGCATCTTCGGCGGGCGCTTCGGTCTTCGCCTCGGGCCGCGGCAGGGCAAGCGCCTCGTCCGGAAACTGCTCCGGCGTCTCCGGCAGGACATGGCCGGTGGCCGGGTCGATGGTGATCCTGGGCTTCTCCGACAGCCGGTCGATCGCCGCGTTCAGCTCGCCCACCAGCCGTTCGAAGGTCTGGCGCTGCGTCTCGACCTTGCCGCCGTTCGGCTTCCGCCCGAAGAGGAAATTGAGCATGACATCCCCGTCTGATTGCCGCATTCAGTCACAAGGGTAGGAGCGAATGGCGCTGTGCCAAAGGGCAAAGCGACCGGACGCGACATATCGCCGTGCAACGGGAGGCCGCGGATGCGCATCGCGACATTCAACATCAACGGGATCAAGGCGCGGGCGCAGGCGCTGGCGGACTGGCTCGATGAGGCGAAGCCGGACGTGGCCGTGTTGCAGGAGCTGAAATCCGTCGATGAAGGCGTCCCGCGCGAGATCGTCGAGGACCGCGGCTACAACCTCGAGACCCACGGCCAGAAGGGCTTCAATGGCGTCGCGATCCTGTCGAAGTTCCCGCTCGAGGATGTGAGCCGCGGCCTGCCCGGCGACGACAGCGACGACCAGGCGCGCTGGATCGAGGCGACGGTGGCCGGCGACGTGGCAGTGCGGATCGCGGGGCTCTACCTGCCCAACGGCAACCCCGCGCCGGGGCCGAAATACGACTACAAGCTCGACTGGATGGCGCGGATGAAGGCCCATGCCGCGGCGCTGCTGGAGACGGAAATGCCCGTCGTGCTGGCCGGCGATTACAACGTCATCCCGCAGGACGAGGACGCCGCCCGCCCCGAGGCCTGGGTCAAGGACGCGCTTGCCATGCCCGACAGCCGCGCCGCGTTCCGGCGCATCCTGCATCTCGGCTATACCGAGGCCTTCCGCGCCAAGGTTCGGGGACCGGGGCATTATTCGTTCTGGGATTACCAGGCTGGCGCGTGGGACCGGAACGACGGCATCCGCATCGACCACCTGCTCCTCAGCCCGCAGGCCGCCGACCGGCTGGAAGCCGTGGGGATCGACCGGGACGTGCGCGGGCGGGAGAAGCCCTCCGACCACGTGCCGGTCTGGATCGATCTCGCAGCCTGACCCGGCGCCCGCCCCCGGTCAGCGCCGGGCGATCGCCAGCGGCACGAGGAAGCTCAGGAAGACCAGCCGGGCGAGGTGATGCAGCGCGACGAAGGCGGGGTCGGCGCCGAGCATGAGCGCCAGCGCCGCCATGGTCTCGAGCCCGCCGGGGGCGAAGGCGATCAGCAGGTCGAGGAGCGGCAGTCCCACGAGCAGGTGCACGACCTGCGCCGCGAAGATCGTGATTGCGATGGCCAGCGTCGTCAGCGCGGCCGAGGCGATCGCCGCGGAGCGGAGCAGTCCGAGCGATACACCGACAAAGCGCGTTCCGATCAGCCCGCCCATCAGGACGAAGGCCGGGATCGCCACGGCTTGCGGCATCGCCCCGGCAACGAGGCCGGTCGCGTGGCTCAGCGCCGAGACCGACATCCCGCCCAGAAGCATCGCCGCCGGAAGCCGCCAGCGCAGGAAGAGCGTGCCGAGTCCGGCCGCCGCGCAGCAGATCAGCAGGAGCGGCAGCGGCGCCATGACGGACGTGGGCGCGGGCAGAGTGGACAGGTCCTCGCCGGTCCAGAGCCGCACCGCGACAGGCACGAGAAGCGTGAGATAGAGAACCCGCAGGGCCTGCAGGACGGCGACGCGCGGCACGTCGCTGCCGACGGACTCCGCCATAGCGAGAACGAAACTCAGATGTCCGGGCGTCGCGGCCAGAAGTGCGCTTTTCGGCGGGAAGCCAAAGCCGCGGTTGAGAAGCGCCGCGCCGGTCACGAGCAGGACGACCATGGCGAGCGCGAGCGCAACGAGCGGCACCGGCCAGCGGGCCGCGGCATTGAGCGCCTCGGGCGTCAGGCCGGTGCCCATGCCGACCCCGATCAGCAGGAAGCAGAGATCGCGCAGCCGGTTCGGCACCAGTACCTTCAGACCGGCAATGGCCGCGACCGAGACGCAGGCGGCGGGTCCTGTCAGGAAGGGCGCCGGAACCCCGGCCAGAACTGCCAGAACGGCCCCGGCCGCGGCCGTAACCGCAAGCGCCCCGACCGCGCGCCAATCCGTCGCCTGCCTTCCCTGTCCCGTCATCGGCGCGACACTAGGCGCGCCCGGGCGGGGCTTCAATCGGCCTCGAAGCCGATCTTCTTGTGGCTTCCGTCGCAGAACGGCTTGTTGGCCGAGCTGCCGCAGCGGCAGAGCCAGGCCTCGGTCTTCACCGCCACGCGGCGGCCAGAGGGCGTGACGATCTCGATCGGGCCGGCGATCTTCATCGGCCCGTTCTTCTGCGGCTCGACCGAGACCGGCCCTCCGCGGGTCTCTGGCGTCTGCGCGTTGGGGTCCGACGCGGGCTCAGAGGTCGCCTTAAAGCGCATATCCAGATGGGAATTGTCGCAATAGGGCTTCGACTTCGACTGGCCGCACCGGCACAACGCCGCGCGCATCCGGTTCGAGCCGTCGGGCATCGTCATCGGCGCGTGGACCGCGATCGGGCCGTTCTCCCACAATGTCACGGTATTGACTTCGGGTGCGGCTTCCTCGGCCCCGCCATCCTTGCGCTCGTAGCTGAGCGCGCCGGACGGGCAGGCATCGATCACCCGGACCAGCGCCTCGGTATCGGCGCCGGCGGGTTGGATCCAGTCGCGCCCGGCATCGGGCAGGAAAACCCCCGGAAGGCCGAGCACGCAGCGCCGCGCGTGAATGCAGCGCCGGCCGTTGAAATGAATGGTGAGGTCGTCGGTTTCGATCGGTTTCATGGCGCCTCGCAGACTGGTCTTCGGGATCGTATCGCCGTGCAAGAAAGCAAGCTAGCACGGCGCACGCGCGGGTCATCCCCGGTGGATCACCCCGCTGGCGAAACAGGTCCCGCCGGCGGCCGATGCGCTCAATTCGCCGAAGATTCCCAGTCCAGCGGTAGGATATCCGAAAGGCCCGTGGGGCATATCGCGGCGCGTGTGATGCGGCACGACGGGTGCCGGGCGTCCGGGGATACATGCCGCGCGATGGAACTCGACCAGCTCATCTCGCTTCTGTCGGCCTTCGCGGAGGACGCCGTGCTGCTCTCCGAACGGACGGACGGCACGGGCGCGGGGCTTCGGATCGTCTGGTGCAACGATGCCGCCATCCGCCAGACGGGCCACGCGCGCGACGGGCTGATCGGCCAGTCGCCCGCCATCCTCGGCGGGCCGCAGACGTCGGCGGAGACGATCGGTGCGCTCGAACGGGCCATCATGGACGGGCACGGATGCCGGCACGCGCTGCAGAACCACCGGGCGGACGGAACCGCCTACTGGATCCGGCTGACACTGCTGCCCGTTCCCCGCGGCGACGCGCCGCCGCGCTACTGGATCTCGCTTTTTACCGACATCAGTGAACGCGTCGCGCTCGGCACCCGGCTGTCGGCGGCCGAGGCCGAGGTGCGCGAGGCGCGGGAACGGCTCTGGTCGGCGATCGAGGCCCTGCCGGACGGCTTCGTTCTGTACGATTCCACCGACCGGCTGGTCGCCTGCAACACGCGCTACCGCACGATCTATTCGGCCACCGGCGACGGTATCGCCATCGGCCAGACCTTCGAGGAGGTGCTGCGCGCGGGGCTGGCGAATGGCCAGTACCCCGAGGCCGAGGGGCGCGAAGAGGATTGGCTTCACTGGCGGCTCGCAAACCACCGCGATCCCGGCGGCCCGCTGATCCAGGAACTGCCCGGCAACCGCTTCCTCAAGGTGCACGAGGTGCGTACCGAAACCGGTGACACGGTCGGCTTCCGCTCCGACATCACCGCCCTGAAACGGCAGGAGCAGGAATTGCAGGCCAAGGCGGCGGCCCTTGCAGACGCGATGGCCGAAATCGGCAAGCTCGCGAATACCGACGCGCTGACCGGCCTCGGCAATCGTCGCGGGCTGGACACTGCGCTGCGGACGCGGCTCGACCGCGAATGCGGCGACCGGCCGCTGGCGATCCTCCATATCGACCTCGATCGGTTCAAGCCGATCAACGACGTCTTCGGCCACACCGCGGGCGATCACGTGCTCCGGCAGGTCGCCGACATCCTGCGCGGCGCGATCCGGACGGGCGACTATGTGGCGCGCGTCGGCGGCGACGAATTTGCCGCGATTCTGGTGGCCGGGGACCCAGACCGCGACATGGAGGCCGATGTCAGCCGCATCGCGGACAGGATCATCGCCGATTGCAGCCACCCGGTGCTGTGGTCGGGCAAGAAGCTGCATTTCGGCACCTCGATCGGCATTTCGATCGGGCCTGCCGCAGAAGTGCAGCGCCTGATGCAGGACGCCGATATCGCGCTTTACGAGGCGAAGAAGGCGGGTCGCAACCGGTCGGCGCTCTTCACGCCCGAACTGCGCAGCGCGGTCGAAGCGAAGGCCGCCCTGACCGAGGAGTTTCTGAACGCCATGCCCCGGGGCGAAATACGGGTGCATTTTCAGCCGCAGGTGGACGCGGAGGACTTCGCCTTCGCCGGGGCCGAGGCGCTGGTGCGCTGGCACCACCCCACCCAGGGCGTTCTCGCGCCCGGGGCATTCCTGCCCATCGCCGAGGATCTCGGCCTGATGGCGGACCTCGACCAGATGATCCTCGACCAGGCGCTGTCGGTCGCGCGCGCGGCGGCGACGGCCGGAACGCCCCTGCCCGGCCTGTCGGTCAATGTCAGCCGCAACCGGCTGTCCGTCCTGCAAGACGCGGCCGCGCTGAAAGACCTCGCCCCCTTCCCCTGCCCCATCGCCTTCGAGCTTCTGGAGACCATCGACTTCGACGCCGATGACAGCCTGTCCTGGACCCTCGACCGCCTGCGCGAGATCGGCATCGGGATCGAATTCGACGATTTCGGCTCGGGCCGCGCCTCGCTCACGACGCTGCTGAAGTTCCGACCGGACCGCATCAAGATCGACCGGCGCATCGTCGCCGCCGCGCTGTCGCCCGTGCAGGGCGCCGCCGCAATGATCCGGGGCATCGCCGAGATGGCCCAGGGCCTCGGCATCGCGATGACGGCCGAGGGCATCGAAACAGCCGAGCAGGCCGCCTACATGCGCGCGCTCGGATGCGACCGGCTGCAGGGCTACTTCACCGGCCGCCCGATGACGGCGGAGGCGCTGCTCGACCGGCTCGCCGGGGAACGGGCCGGCCCGGCGGTGCGCCCGGCCGTCTGACCGGGATCAGGTCCGGCGACGGCCGAACCACATCCGCCCGATCAGACCGTCCCGCCGGACGAACTGGTGATACAGCGCCGCAGCGATATGCAGCGCGATCAGCGCCAGCAGAAGCGTCGAGGCGGCGCCATGAACCGCCCGCGCGGCGATTTCGTCGAAATCCGCCGACAGCGGCTCACCCGATCCGCCGAAGACGATGGGAAACAGCCCCGCCGACCGCGCCATGGTCATGCCACTCAGCACCATCGCGAGGATCAGGGCATAAAGCGCCCAGTGCGTCACGACCCCGATCCGGTCAAGCAGCGGGCTGCCCGCGGTCGCCGGGTCAGGTCGCACCGCACCGAACCGCATCGCCAGCCGGACCAGCACCAGCACGCCGAGGAGAATGCCGATCGTCATGTGCGGGCCAAGCGCCAGAACCTTGTTCGGATCGGCGTTGTCCATGTCCTCGAGCACGAGTTTTCCGGCCGAGAGGGCGAGGAAGATCAGGATCGCCATGATCCAGTGCAGCGCGACGAGCGCGGGGTGATAGCGAGTCAATCGGGATCTCCCTGACGGCAATGACCGGGAGGCTAGCGGCTTCGCCCGCAGGCCGCGCTCACAGGTTCGTGATCGGCGCGGGGCCCTGCGCCACTGCGATACCGCGCCTGCGCAGCCGCACATCGCGTCTCGAAGCCAAGCTGGTTAAGGTCGTCTATACCGACCGGGCGAAATTCGCCCCGGCCGGACGCAGACCGCCGGAGGAACCACCCATGGGCCTGATGATCGACGGCATCTACCGCGCCGAGGACCCGCCGCCTGACAGCGCCGACGATGGCACGTTCAAGCGTCAGAAGGCGACGATCCGGAACTGGATCACGCGCAACGGCTCATCGGGCTTCCCGGCCGAGGCCGGGCGCTACCACCTCTACGTCGCGTGGAACTGCCCCTGGGCGCACAGGTCGCTGCTCGCCCGGCATTTCAAGGGCCTCGACGAGATCGGCCTGTCCGTCGCGAAGCCACGCCGCACCGATCAGGGATGGGTCTTCGACGCTGACGGGGAATTTTCCGATCCGCTCATGGGCGTCTCGGCTCTCCACGAAGTCTACGCCGCAGACGCGCAGCCCTATACCGGGCGGGTCACGGTCCCGGTCCTGTGGGACAAGGTCGCGAACCGCGCCGTGTCGAACGAAAGCGCGGACATCGTTCGGATGCTGAACGACGCGTTCGACGGGCCGGATCTGGCTCCCAGGGACCTGCTGGACGAGATCGACGGCTGGAACGCCCGCATTTACCGCGACGTGAACAACGGGGTCTATCGCGCCGGGTTCGCCCGCACGCAGGAGGCCTATGACACAGCCGTCGCCGAGGTCTTCGCCGCGCTCGACGAGATCGAAGCGGCACTTGCCGACCATCGCTGGCTCTGCGGAGACCGGTTCACCGAAGCCGACCTGCGGCTGTTCCCGACGCTCGCGCGCTTCGACGTCGCCTATCACTACGCCTTCAAATGCAACATCCGGCGGCTGATGGACTACCCGCACCTCTGGGCCTATGCGCGTGAGATCTACCAGATGCCGGGTGTGGCCGGGACGGTCCGCTTCGACATCTACAAGCAAGGCTATTTCTCGCCGTCCGAGCTGCGCAACCCGCTCGGCATCGTGCCTGCGGGCCCGGTCCTCGACTGGGACCGGCCGCACGGCCGGGGCTGATCTACTCGCCCGGCTCCAGCCATTCGAACCGCAGCCCGACGGCGGACCGGTTCGGAAAGCCTTCCCAGTAGGTGTGATCTTCGGTCGGCGACCCGTCATCGCCGACCGACCAGACGCCGTCCGACGCGACCGGAACGAGATCGAGGTAATCCTCCATCCCCGCATCGCCTTTCAGGTAGAGATCCAGCCACGCGGTCACGAAATGCTGCGCGATGTTGTTCATCCGCGCCGTGTCCCAGACCGCGTCGGCATAATGCTCGAACGGCGCCCACCCGAGCGCCGGGTCGACGGCGTAGCCTTCCTCGGGCGCGGGGAACGGGGCGGCGGCATTGTGATTGGCGTTCTCGAAGGTCAGAAGCGCGCGGCGCGTGCCGCCCGCGTCCTGCCAGATCTGCCGGGTGCCGGCCTCGTAGCCCGACACGTCATCGGCCGATCCGGCGACGAAGAGCATCGGGATATCGATCCCCGACAGCCCCGCGGCGTCCCAGAAATCGTATTGCCGACCCCAGGGCGCGATGGCGACGGCCGTGCGGATGCGCGGATCGGGCAGGCTCTCATGGCTGTCCGAGCCGGCAAGATGCACGGCGAGTTGCCCCTGCGCCGCGCCCCATGGCAGGTCGACGGCGGTTTGCGTGACCCCGCCACCGGCCGTGATGACCGCCCCGTAGGCGCCCATCGAGTACCCGATCAGCCCGGCATTGTCGGCGTCGAACAGACCCGCCAGCGGGTCGTCCGACGCACCGAGCGCGGCCATGCTGTCGAGGACGAAAATCTGGTCGAACGGCCGGTTCACGAGCGTCGAGCCGAAAGCGGCCTGATCGCGATAGGTGCTGTCCTGATGGTCGATTGAGGCCACGACATAGCCCTTCGAGGCGATGTTCTCGGCCAGGTGCGACAGCAGGAACCGGTTGCCCGGATAGCCGTGGCTGACGATCACGAGCGGAAACGGGCCCGCATCCGACGGCGCGGCGTCGCGCATCGCCCTGCCCTGCAACTCGATCTCGGTCGTGCCGTTACGCAGGAAGGTGTGCAGTACCGTGTCGCCCGTCGCGCCCTCCGCCGCCGGGTACCAGATCTCGGTCACGAGCACGCGATCGGTGCGCGGCAGCGGGTCGGGCAGCGGCGCGTCGTTCGACAGGGCGAGCATGTCGATCTGGTCTTCGTGGGTGAAGTCGCGGGTGGTCACGCCCACCGCGTAGGACCCGTAGGCGGCCAGTTCGGGCGCGTCCGGGCGCTGCGTGTCGATCCGGTTCTCGGCCATGGCGCCACCTGACGGCAGCAGCGCAAGAAGGGCAAGGGCGGCGGCGCGGGGCATGGGGGCTCTCCTCTTCCGGTCGGGTGACAGGTAGCGCGGCGCGGTGACGCCGCCATGACTGTCCTCAGTTCGCGGCGAGCCCGCGCGCGGCGGCAATCGTGCCGGCACCGACCAGCCCGTCGAGCGGACCCTGGTAGAGCCCACGGTCGATCAGGATCTGCTGGAACGCCACGGCCGTCTCGGTGTTCCAGGGCGGCACGACGCCGTCGACCTGGCCCCGCAGATCGTCGATATCGAGGCCCTCGGTCAGCGCGAGAGCGTAGGATTCGGCGGCCCGCTGCGGGTCGGGCAGCGTGCCGATGCCGCGTTCGTACAGGAAGCCGAGCGCGTTGATCGCCTCGGGCAGGCCGGTTTCGGCAGCGGCCTCGGTCAGGCGGAAGCGCTCGGCGTCGTCCTGGGCCAGACCGGCAATGTCGCCGCTGTAAACTTCGGTCAGCAGGGTCGCGGCCTGAACATTCCCCTGGTCTGCGGCGGCCTGAAGCAACGCGAGGCCGCGCTCGGTATCGGGAATGTTCAGCCGGCTCCGGTCGCGGACCTGAAGGCCCTCACCGGTCAGGACGATGCGGCCGAGGATATATTGCGCGAAGTGGTAATCCGCCTCGGCCGCCTGTTCGAGCAGCGAAACCGCCCGGCGCATGTTCCGGTCCACGCCCCGCCCCTGCGCATAGGCCAGCGCGAGAACCCGCGCAGCTTCCGGCTCTCCGGCCTCGGCGGCGATGCGGTAATACGCGATCCCGCGTTCAACGTCGGCACCGATCCGGCCGATATTCAGGAAATAGTAGTCGCCGAGCCGGCTGTCGGCCGCGGCCACGCCGGCTTCGGCGGCGCGCTCGTAATAGCCGATCGCCGTCTCGTGCTCTCCGCTTGTCTGCGCGAAGACGCCCAGATGGTAGAGCGCGTCGCCCGCCTCGGCGTCCGGCAACCCGTCCAGCACGGCAAGGCAGTCCGGCGCGGCCTCGGCGGTCGCGGCGATCTGGGCCTGAAGCAGGTCTTCGGAGACCGGCAGACGCGCGTCCGGCGGACCCGCGATGGCAAGACAGCGGCCAAGCGCCTCCTCGGCGGCAGCGCGGGCGGCCGCGGCGGCGG
>WVSN01000026.1 GCA_015689705.1 Rhodobacterales bacterium HKCCE3408 | reverse complement strand
CCCGCGCTGAACCGGCGCCCGCGCCGGAAGACGATCTGCCGCCCGGACTTCCGCCGGGCATCGCCGCGCGCCTGCGGCGGAACCGCGGGCTCGACGACGACGTGCCGGCCGATGACGGTGCCCCGGCAGCGGCCGCCTACACACCTCTCGACGAGGCGTTCGACGATCTGACGCCGAACCGCCGCTCGACCCGGCCGGTGATCGGCCCGGTGCCCGAGGACGACCCGCTGATGACGAGCGGCCTGCTCGCGCGGCGCACCGATTCCGCGGCCCGGCCCTCGCTCCGGACGGCGCTGGTTCTGACGCTGGTCTTCGCCCTGCTGCTCGCGCTCGTTGCGGTCTGGTCGGCGCTGTTCCTGCCCGACAGCCGGATCGCACAGCTGTTCGGCCGCGTGGCGCCGGTGATCGACACGGTCGAGGCGCCGCAGCCCGTGCCCGATATCGCCGACGAAGAAGCTGCGGACGAGGCCATCGCCGCCCTGCCCCCGGTCGAGCTGGAAGACCCGGCGCCCGAGGCGGCGGAGACCGCCGATCCCGCGCCCGAAGCCCCGGTGGAGACAGCCGCCGTCCCCGCGCCGGAGGTTCCCGAGGAAGAGCTTCCCGGGATCGACGACGATCTGCCCGAGCCCGACATCGCCGACGTCGTCCCGCCGCGCCCGCTGCCGACGCCAGAACAGGTCGCGGCCGAATACGAGGCGACGGGCATCTGGCAGCTTCCGCCCGACGCCCCGGCCACACCCGGCAACGAATTCCTCGTGCCCGAGGTGCATGACGACATAACGCTTGCCGCGCTTGACCCGGCGACGGGCGAACGCGACGCCGTCGCCCTGTGGGAGCCGAACCTGCCTGGCAGAAGCGCCGTGCGCCCGCCGCCGGTCGCACCCGAATTCGGCGCCACCCTGCCGCCCGAGCCGATCGAGATCGTGCCGGCCACGCCCGACGGCGTGGTGACGCCGCAGGGCGCCTTCGTCGTCGCCGGCCGCCCGCCGGTCGATGCCGTCCAGCGCCCCGGCCCCGACCCGGAACCGGCTGAAACCGCCGACGCCGAAGCCGACCCCGACGCCGCGCAGAACGCCGTAGCCGATGCCGTCGCCTCGGCACTCGCCGACATCCCGCAGGACGACGAGGCCGACGAGGCCGCGGTCCCGGACGTGACCAACGAGGCGCTCCGGGAGTTCCTGCCCACGCAGCGCCCGGGCGATCTGTCAGAGACGCGCGAACGGCAGATCCTGGGCGGTCTCACGCTCGACGAGTTGCGCGATATCCGCCCGCGCTCCCGGCCCGAGTCGCTACAGGAAGTCGCCCTGGCCGCTCAGGCCGCGCAGGCGGCCGTCGCGAACGCGCCGGAGGGAAGCGATCTAGCCGTCGCAGTCTCGTCCCTGCCGGAAGAACGTCCCGCAAGCATCGAGGAACAGGCCGCGCGCGGTCCGGCCGCCGGCGCGTCGCTGGCCAGCGTCGGGCCGACAGAGGCGCCCGAGACGGTCCAGCCCGACATCCCGTCAAGTGCCAACGTCACGCGGTCGGCGACGATGGAGAACGTGATCAACCTGCGCGAGGTGAACCTGATCGGCGTCTCCGGCACACCGTCAGACCGCCGCGCGCTGGTCCGCCTGCCCTCCGGCCGCTTCGTGACGGTCGGCGTGGGCGACCGGATCGACGGCGGCCAGGTCGCCGCCATCGGGCCGAGCACGCTTCAGTACGTGAAGAACGGCCGCAACATCACGCTCGAAGTGCCGAACGGCTAAAGCAGCACGATCACCGCGAGGCCGAGGAAGGCGAAGAAGCCGACCACGTCCGTGACCGTCGTCACGAATGCGCCCGAGGCCAGTGCCGGATCGACGCCGAGCCGGTCGAGCGTCACGGGGATCAGCACGCCGGCCAGCCCGGCGATCAGCAGGTTCACGATCATCGCCGTCGCGATCACGCCGCCCAGGGCGGCCGATCCGAACCAGACCAGCCCGACGATCCCCATCACCAGCGCGAAGACGATGCCGTTGATGAACCCGACGGCCCCTTCCCGCCAGACGACCCGGAACAGGTTCGACCGCGTCAGGTCCTTCGTCGCGATGGCGCGTACGGCCACCGTCAGGGACTGGGTGCCGGCATTGCCGCCCATCGACGCGACGATGGGCATGAGCACGGCCAGCGCCACGATCTGAGCGATCGCGCCCTCGAACTGCGCGATGACCATCGAAGCGAGGATTGCGGTGATGAGGTTCACGCCAAGCCACGGGATGCGCTGGCGCACGGTCTCGAGCACGCGGTCCGAGATCGAGCTTTCCTCGCCCACACCGGCGAGACGCAGAAGGTCCTCCTCGGCCTCTTCGTCCAGCACGATCATCGCGTCGTCGATGGTAATCATGCCGACAAGGCGGCCATCGTCGTCGACCACTGGGGCCGAGATCAAGTGATACTGGTTGAACGCATAGGCGACGTCATGCTCGGGCTGCGTCGCCGGGATCGGGCGGAAGCTTTCCTCAGTGATGTCGACGAGCTTGGTCTTCCGCTTCGAGCCGAGGAGACGGCCGAGCGCGACATAGCCCACCGGCTTCATCCGCGGATCGACCAGGACGACGTGGTAGAACTGTTCGGGCAGGCCCTTCTTGTTCGACCGGAGATGGTCGATCATCTCGCCCACCGTCCAGAAATCCGGCGCGCGCACGACCTCGGTCTGCATCAGGCGGCCGGCGGAATCCTCGGGGTAGCTCAGCGCCTGCTCGACGGCGGCCCGGTCGGCCTCGTCGAGCGTGGACAGGATCGCTTCCTGCTGGTCGTCCTCGAGATCCTCGAGAATGTCGACGACGTCGTCGCTGTCGAGTTCGCGGAAGGCGTCGGCCAGCGCCTCGTCGGGCAGAAGCGCGATGATCTCCTCGCGCAGACCCCAGTCGAGTTCGGACAGCACCTCGCCGTCGATGCCGGCGGACCAGAGCGCGATCAGCCGTTCCCGTTGCCCGGACGAGAGCTGTTCGAGAAGGTCGGCGATGTCGGCCGGGTGCAGCGGCTCCATGAGCGCGTCGATGGCCGCCGAGTCGCCGGTCTCCATCGCGGCGTAAAGCCGGTCCCACAGCGCGTCGTCGAGCGCGTAGGCATCCCTGTCTTCGGTCGTCTCCTCGATGAGCTCGGCGTCGTCGGCCATGGGCGCGCCCCCGTTGAGAATTCTACCTGTGATCAATCCCGCGCGGCGGGTATGACAGGCGGCGGGGCGCAAGAAAAGGGCTGCGGACGATGACGGGTGAGACGGTGCTGCTGACGGGCCAGATCCTGGAGACACGCGGCAACCCGATGACAGACGGCCCGGCTGCACTGGCCCATGACAGCGCGGGCGCAGTGCTGGTGCGGGATGGACGGATCGCCGAGATCGGACCGGCCGCCGACCTGACCGCGAAACATCCTGACGTGCCGCGCCACGACCACGGGTCGCACCTGATCCTGCCGGGCTTCGTCGACGCCCACGCGCATTATCCGCAGACGGCGATCATCGCGTCCTGGGGCAAGCGGCTGATCGACTGGCTGAACAGCTACACCTTCCCCGAGGAGATGCGGTTCGGCGATCCGGATTACGCGGCGGAGATCGCGGCGCGCTATCTCGACCTCCTGCTTGCGAACGGCACGACCAGCGTGGCGAGCTACTGCACGATCCATCCCGGCAGCGTCGATGCGGTCTTCGAGGCCGCCGCCGCGCGCGGCATGGCGGTCTGGGCCGGCAAGACCTGCATGGACCGCAACGCGCCTGACGGTCTCCGCGATACCGCGCAATCGGCCTATGACGACAGCAAGGCGCTGCTCGACCGCTGGCACGGCAGGGGTCGCGCCTCCTACGTCATCACACCGCGCTTTTCGCCGACCTCGACGCCCGAGCAGCTTTCGGTCCTCGGCGCGCTCTGGGCCGAGTATCCGGACTGCCTGATGCAGACCCACCTGTCGGAGCAGACCGATGAGATCGCCTGGGTGAAATCCCTGTTCCCCGAGGCGCGCGACTATCTCGACACCTACGAGGCGCACGGGCTTCTCGGCGGGAACGGCCTCTACGGCCACGCCATCCATCTCGAACCGCGCGAAATCGACCGCCTGGCCGAGGTCGGTGCGGCGCTGGTCCACTGCCCGACCTCGAACACCTTCATCGGCTCGGGCCTGTTCGACATGGGGCTGGCATCGCGGATGCGTGTCGGACTCGCGACCGATACCGGCGGCGGATCGAGCTTCTCGATGTTGCGGACGATGGCCGCAGCCTACGAGATCGCGCAGCTTCGTGGCCGCGCCCTGCACCCGTCGGAACTGATCTGGCTCGCCACGACCGGCTCGGCAGAGGCGCTGAAGGCGTCGGATATCGGCCGTCTCGCCCCGGGGGCCATGGCCGATCTCGTGGTGCTCGACCTCGCGTCGACGCCGGCGATCGCGCAGCGCGCGGCGCGGGCCGGGGATGTCTGGGAGGCGATTTTCCCGACGATCATGTTGGGCGACGACCGGGCCGTCGCGGCGACCTATGTCGCCGGTGCCCGCGTCTGACACGGGACGGTCACGAAAACCGGTCTAGATTTGCTTCCGGTATTATCGCGGAGAGCGCCATGGCCGACACACCGACAATCGTGCCGTACCTGAGCTACAAGGATGGAAAGGCCGCCATCGCTTTTCTTGAAAATGCGTTCGGATTCAAGACCGTGCTGAGCCAGTTCGAAGAGGACGGAACGTTGCTCCATGCCGAGATGGCTTATGGAAAGGGCGTGATCCTGATGGGAACCGCCGATCTGGCGCGGGGCACGCCCGGCATCTATGTCGTGGTCGAGGATGTCACGGCGCACCATGCCCGCGCCATGGCCGCCGGGGCGACACTGGTCTACGGGCCGGAACGGACGTCGTGGGGCACCGAACGCTATCGCGTGACCGATCCCGAAGGCCAGGAATGGACCTTCGGCACCTACCAGCCAAGCACCGCGCCGCCCGACTGGGCCTGAGGGGTTACTGCGCCGCCATGGCCTCCGGGCCCTGCCGCGCTTCGGCGAAGCGCTCGTGCATGAGCCGGTATTCGGTCGGGATGTCCCGGAACGAGATCATCGCGACGGGCCGGCCATCCTGCATGACCGGCAGGTGCCGGAAGCCGCCCCGCTTCATCCGTGACAGCGCGTCGGCCAGGCTGTCGGTCAGCGAGATCGTCTGCGGATCGGGGGTCATGATGTCGGCGACGCGGATCACCTCGGCATTGCCGGTCACCCGGGTCCAGTTCCGGATCACGTCGCGTTCACTGATGATCCCGACCAGCCGACCGCCGTCGCAGACCCCGAGCGCGCCGACATTCTCGCGGTTGAGCAGTGCGCAGGCGTCGGAAATGGTGGCGTCGGGGGCTATGTGCAGGAAACCCCGCGACTCGACCAGATCCCCTACCGTATTGAAGATCATTGGAAATTCCTTGTCGTTCTCTGAAATCGACACGGAATGTAACAGATTTATGACGCAAGGTCACCGGAGGTTAGTGGTAGCCCGCCCGCCCGCCGGCCGGTAATCGAGCGGGTCGGGTTTTCCCGACCTCAGGCGCTTTCCTCGACCGCCCCGACGATCTCGTTGACGATCTCGGTCATCAGGTCCTCGTCCTCGGCCTCGGCCATGACGCGGATCAACGGCTCGGTCCCGGATTTCCGGATCAGAAGCCGTCCGCTGGACCCGAGCCGCGCCTCGGCCGCTGCGATGGCGGCCTGCACGCCCGGCTTTTCGAGCGGGGCCGCGCCGATCCCGTAACGCACGTTGCGCAAGAGCTGCGGGACCTTCTCGAAGCTGCGCGCGAGTTCGCTGGCCGGGCGATTGGTACGCACCATCTCGGCCAGGAATTGCAGGCCCGCGATCAGACCGTCCCCGGTCGTGGCGTAGTCGGTCATCACGATGTGCCCCGACTGCTCTCCGCCGAGATTGAGTCCGTTGGCCCGCATCGCCTCGACCACGTAGCGGTCGCCGACCGGCGTGCGGTGCAACCGGATCTCGCGTTCGTTCAGGTAACGCTCGAGTCCGAGATTGGACATGACCGTGGCCGCCAACGTCTGCTGCTTCAGCCGCCCTTCCGAGGCCCACCGGTTGGCGAAAAGCGCCATGAGCTGATCGCCGTCGGCCACAACGCCGTGTTCGTCGATCAGCACCACGCGGTCGGCATCGCCGTCGAGACAGATGCCCACATCGGCCCCGGTCTCGTGGATGCGTTCGGCCGCCGTCTCCGGCGCGGTCGAGCCGACGCCGTCATTGATGTTGTGACCGTTGGGGGAGACGCCGACCGGAATGACCTCGGCGCCAAGCTCCCACAGCACCTCGGGTGCGGCCCGGTAGGCGGCGCCGTTCGCACAGTCGATCACGACCTTCAGACCGTCGAGGGTCAGACCATGCGGGAAAGTCGATTTGACACGTTCCACATAGCGGAACCGGCCGTCGTCGATCCGTTTCGCGCGGCCGATATTGGGCGCACGGGCCGGCTCGATCTCGCCTTCCATCAGTGCCTCGATCTGGGCTTCGGCCTCGTCGGACAGCTTGTAGCCGTCCGGCCCGAACAGCTTGATCCCGTTGTCGGTCGCCGGGTTGTGGCTGGCCGAGATCATCACGCCCACATCGGCGCGCATCGACGTCGTGAGCAGCCCAACCGCAGGGGTCGGCACCGGCCCGAGCAGGAGCACGTTCATCCCCGTTGAGGTGAAGCCGGCGGTCAGCGCCGTCTCGAGCATGTAGCCCGACAGCCGCGTGTCCTTGCCGATGACCACACGGTGCCCGGCCCGGCCGTCGCGGCGGAAGTAGCGCCCCGCCGCCGCCCCGAGCCGAAGGGCCAGTTCCGCCGTCATCGGATGGGAATTCGCCTGTCCCCGCACACCGTCAGTACCGAACAGCTTGCGCGTCATGTCCCCGCCTCCTCGAAACCGGTCGCGCCCATTTTGTCCCACAGCGCGATGCCTTGCCGATGGTGGACGATATCATGGACGCGCAAAACCTGTACCCCTTGAGTGAGCGCCCATAGGCCGACAGCCGCCGACGCGGCATCCCGGTCGGCCGCGTCGGGGATACCGGCAATGCGTCCGATGAAGCCCTTGCGCGAGACGCCGAGCAGCACACCGCAGCCGAGCGCGTGGAACAGGCTGAGCCGGCCAAGGATGGCGAGGTTGTGCGGGTCGCGCTTGCCGAAGCCGATCCCGGGGTCGACCAGGATGCGGTCGCGCGGGATTCCGGCGGCCTCCGCGCCGGCCACGGCGGCCTCCAGCGCGTCGTAAACGTCCAGCAGAGGATTCTCATAATGAGGATCGTCCTGCATGGTCTGCGGGTCGCCCTGCGAATGCATCAGAACGACCGGCGCGCCTCGGTCCGCGGCCAGGCCCGCCATGGCGGGATCGAACCGGAAACCACTGACATCGTTGATGATTTGCGCGCCGGCATCGAGCGCGGCACGGGCCACGCCCGCCTTCCGCGTGTCGATCGAGATCGGACCCGTGCCGTCGGATGCGAGGGCGGCGATCGTGGCCTCGACGCGGGCAGTCTCGACCTCGGCGGGGATCTCCTCGGCGCCAGGGCGCGTGCTCTCGCCGCCGATATCCAGGATGTCGGCCCCGTCGGCGGCCAGGGCGCGGGCATGGGCGATGGCGGCCGCCTCATCGGCGAGCCGGCCCCCATCCGAGAAGCTGTCGGGCGTGACGTTCACGATCCCCATCAGCTGCGGCCGGTCGAGCGACAGCCCGGCGAAGGACGCGCGCGGCGAGGTCAGCCGGGCGAGCGATTCGGCCGGCGCCTCGTCGACGGGCACGATTCGCGGGTCTGCCCCGCGTGCGAGAATCTCGACATGCGAGAAGCGGCACCAGCCGCCGGCAAGCCGCAACGCAGCATCCGCCGAGGCCGGACCGATCATCGGAATGGGTCGGACATAGGTCGACATGCCTGCGGCGTAATGGCTCGACCGGTCGGGAGCAAGTCCGCGCCCGCGGTGCCGCAGCGCAGCACCGGCCGCCCCCGGAGTTTCGCGCTTGCGCCGCGGCGCCACGCTGTGATTCCCTGTCGCCATGACTGCGCAAGCTTCGCCCCCAGTCCGGCCGCAGCCAAGGTTCGGGACGCATCGACTGTCCTGCCGTCCCGTCGCAGGATGCGACGGAGCCTTTTATTCCTGGCTTTTCGGACTGCCCGAGACGGTGGCCCATCGCCCCGACAAGACGCCCCTGGCCCCGAGCGTGGCCGAGCGTCAGCTTCAGCGCGACATCGAGCATTGGACTGAACATGGCTTCGGCCGGTGGGCGCTGAGCCATGCCGGTCAGGTCGTCGGCCTGGGCGGGCTGACGGTGAAACCGGGCTTCGACGGGCTGAACCTGTCCTATCACCTCCTGCCCGAGATGTGGGGACAGGGACTGGCCAGCGAATTCGTCCGCGCCGCCATCGATCATGCCCGCGACGAGCTCGACGCAGGTGAGCTTTACGGCCTCGTGCGGCCGACCAACATCGCCTCGATCCGGGTGATGGAGAAGGCGGGCTTCCGCGACCACGGCCTGCACCGGGTCCATGGCGGCCCCATGCGAGAGCTACGCCTCGTCCTCTGACCTGACGGGGATTCCAGCCTCGGCCGGTGGTGTGCCGCCATAAAGCACGAGTTCGCGCGCGGCGAAGCCTTCGGCCAGCCAGAGCGCCAGTGCCTCCGGCGCCGTGTCGCGCGGCCCCTCGGTCGCGTCGAGCACCAGCTTCGACGGGGCCCAGACGCTGATCTTCCCGTGTTTCATCGCCCAGTCGAGCTCAGTCCGGCTGTCGACGACGACGCAGCGCCTGTCCCGCGCGGCCAGGACCCAGGCGTTCTGCTCGATCGCCAGAAGATCGATCCGGCGCTGCGGCAGCGGATGCGCCGCGTCCGGGCGCGGCAGGTCGGACGGCCCGACGCAGAGGATCACCGGCGCGCCGCCATCCTCGAGCCGGTCGAGAAGATCGGACAGGTCATCGCGCGCGATCGTGGCATTCGACAGGAAGACGACCACCGGATGCGGAGCCGCGTCGTCGAGCAGGCGCAGCCGCGGTTTCTCGGGCGCCGAGCGCACGATCTCGACCCCGAGCGAATACGGGCCCCGGTCGAGCTTCTCGATCCGCACGAAGCACCGCGCCGCAAGCGGATGGGCGAGCACACGTTCCGCGATGCGCGCAGCGAGCGTCTCCAGCAGGTTCAGCCGCTCGGCGGCGAGTTCTTGGTCGATCGCCTCGACCAGCGTGTCGTAGCTCAGGATGCGGTCGACATCGTCCGATCCGGCATCAGCCGGCGTCCGCACCTCGACGACAAGGTTGAACTTCACGCGTTGCGTCGCCCCACGCTCGGACTGGAAGGCGCCGATTTCAACCTCGCGCAGGTGGTCGCGCAGCATGATCCGGTCGAGCGGATCGGTGCCTGCGGTCGCCTTGGCGCGTTCGGCCGGATGGGCGAAGGCCTGGCGGGTTTCGTCTGTCATGGCGGCGTCCTCCCCGGCCCTTCCTAGCAGGCGGAGCGGGGAGATGCCCGTTCGAAACGCGGCGCGGAAGGTGGCGTAGGCGACGTCAGGGCCGGCGATAGAACAGGTGCACGCCGATCTCGGCCGTCTGCGCAAAGACCCGCGCCCATCGCGGACGCACCCAGTTCGCGTGGTAATGCGTGGCCCCGGCGGTGAGCTGGCGCGGATAGCCGTCGAGCATCAGCCGCGCGATCTGTCCCACACGGCGGTAGATGCCCGGCTCGGTCACCGTTTCGGCGCGGCCGTCGCAGTAATAGGTGAACTGGCAGGCGAAGCGTCGCCCGGCGCCCTGCCGGATCACGCCGCAGACCGAGTTCGGATAAGCCTCGCTGTCGACGCGGTTCAGGACAACCTCGGCCACGGCGAACTGGCCGGCAACGCTTTCCCCGCGGGCCTCGAAATATAGCGCCTCGGTCAGGCAGCTCCAGTCGGCCTCTCCGGTCGCTTCGGGCAGCGCGTCCAGATCCCCGGCACTTGGCAGAGCGATGTCGCCGTTGCGGCGGGACGGCGCGACACTGCTGCCAAGCCGCATGATCTGGTCGTAGGTCAGGGTCGCGGTGGCGCCGCGTTCGGCGCCCATCAGCGCGGTCAGCCGCTGGTCGATGCCGCCGGTCGGATCGGTCGCGGAGCTGGCCGTCACCTGCGCGACGGCCGCTGCTGCGCCCAGAAGCGCACCGGCCGAGATCGACAAAACGAAAAGACGGATGCCCCCAAAGCGCATGCCGCGACAAATCCCCCACAAGTGCCTGAGACGGCAGGCACGCCGCAGTGCATAGCCGGAGGAGCCGCGGCATCCAAATTGGTCCATGATCTCGTCAAGCCCCGTGACAGGACCCCAAGACCTAGTACGCGGATGGAATTATCAGCTGACTCGGCGCGCCGGGGTCAGTCCGATTTGACCATGGAAGCCTTTACGGCGAGTTGCGCCGCCGCGAGTTTCGCGACCGGCACCCGGTAGGGCGAGCACGAGACGTAATCGTGCCCCGCGTCGCGGGCGAAGGCGATCGTGTCGGGCTGGCCGCCATGCTCCCCGCAGATCGACAGGATGATACCCGGCTTCGCGGCCCGCGCCCGTTCGGTGCCGAGCCTCAGGAGTTCGCCCACACCTTCGACATCGAGCCGGTGGAACGGGTCCTCATGGAACACGCCCTGGGTCACGTAGGCCGACATGAACCTGCCCGCATCGTCGCGCGACAGGCCGTAGGTCATCTGCGTGAGGTCGTTCGTCCCGAAGGACAGGAAGGCCGAATGCTCCGCGATCTCGGCTGCGCGCAGGGCGGCGCGCGGGGTCTCGACCATCACGCCGAGACGATAGGCGAAATCGACGTTGCTTTCGGACTTCACCGCCGAGGCGACGCCGTCGATCCGGGCCTTCACGAGCTCTACCTCGCGCATGGCGGAGACCAGCGGGATCATGATCTCGGGCACGACCGGGTCGCGGCCCTTCGACGCCGCCACCGTGGCCTCGAAGATCGCACGGGCCTGCATCTCGTAGATCTCGGGCACCGTGATGCCGAGCCGGACGCCCCGCATCCCGAGCATCGGGTTGAACTCCTGCAGCGCCTCGATCCGGGTGGCGACTCGGCTGACCGGCAGGTCCAGCGCCTCGGCCAGCGCCCGGATGCCGTCGCGGTCGCCCGGCAGGAATTCGTGCAGCGGCGGGTCGAACAGGCGGATGCAGACCGGCTTGCCTTCCATCAGCTTGAACAGCTCGGTGAAATCGGCCCGCTGCATCGGCAGAAGCCGTTTCAGCGCCGCGATCCGGTCCTCTGGGCCTTCGGCGAAAATCATCTCGCGCATCACCGTCAGGCGGATCGGATCGAAGAACATGTGCTCGGTCCGGCAGAGGCCGATCCCGTCGACGCCGAAGGCGCGCACGGCCTCGACATCCTCCTTGGTGTCGGCGTTGCAGCGGATGCCGATGTCGCGGAACTCGTCCGCCCAGTGCAGAAGCGTCGCGAATGCGCCGCCGAGCGCGGGCTCGATCAGGGCGGGCGCACCGACCAGAACTTCGCCCGAGGAGCCGTCGACCGTGATGATCTCGCCCTCGTGGAACACTTTGCGGCCCGCCACGGTAAGCGTTTTCTTCCGCGCGTCGAGCTGGAGATGGCTCGCCCCGGTCACGCAGGGCAGACCGAGACCGCGGGCGATGACCGCGGCGTGGCTCGTCATGCCGCCCCGTTCGGTCAGGATCGCCTGGGCGGCGTGCATGCCGCGGATATCCTCGGGGCTCGTCTCGCGCCGGACGAGAATGCAGGACTCGCCCTGCGCCGCAGCCGATTGCGCGGCTCCGGCCGAGAACACAATCCGCCCCGTCGCGGCACCCGGCGCAGCGGCAATGCCCCGGGTCAGCACGTCGCGCTTGGCCTCGGGGTTCACCTGCCGGTGCAGCATCTGGTTGAGCGTGAACGGCGGGATGCGCGTCAGCGCCTCTTCGCGCGGGATGATCTTCTCGGAGGCGAGCGCCACGGCGATGGCGACCTCGGCCCGGGCCGAGCGCGGGCATTTGACCGCGTCGAGGATCTGCAGCGTGCCGTTCATCAGCGTGAACTCGATCTGCATCTCCTCGCGCAGGCGCTGGCGCATGAGCGATCCCGCCTCGCGGAGCGCGGCGACCGCCTCGGGCGCGCTGTCCTCCAGCGCGGGGCCACGATTGTCACTTTCGATGAACTGGGCCTTGTCCTCCGACAGCGCCGCCCGCCCCTGCCCCTGCGGCAGGTAGCGCCCGGTAATCTGCGGCTCCCCGGTCGCCGGAGAGACGAACTGCACCACGCCGGAGCCGGAAATCCCCTGCCCGATGCCAAGCGCCATGCGCTGCACGACGAGGCCGAGCCCGGCATCCTCGGGTGCGCCCTGCGCCTGGCGGAGAAGCCGCGCGGTCGTGCCTTCCCAGGCGCGGGCCATCGACCGAAGCACTTCGGTCAGCTGCGCTTCGATCGATTGCGGGAACGGCTCCTCGGCCTCGTCCTCGAAATAGGTCTTGGCCAGACGCGGCGTCATCGTCCCCGAGAACAGGTCGCCATCCAGCCGCAGAACGTCGACCGCGTAGGTCCGGATGAAATTCATGTAGAGCGCGTCGGCCGCATCCCGGCCATGGGTCCGGGCCAGCTCCTCGGCGACGGCGTCGGTCATGCCGATGTTCAGGATCGTCCCCGGACCGCCCCAGTCGGGCATCTGGCTGGAGGACCGGACCGACAGGAGCGACCCCTTGCCGAAGATCCCCGTCAGCGCCTCCATGTCAGGCATCTTGCCCTTGGCGATCGACCGCACCGTGTCCGCCGACAGCGCGACCGTCAGCGGAACCGGAAGCTCCAGCCGCACCAGCCGCTGCAGACATTTCGCCCGGTTGCCGTGCCGGGCATTGGAAATATCCGCGTCGGCCGTGATCTCCGCAAAGTCGGGGGTGGTCAGCATGTGCGCATCCTTTGCACCTGCAGCAAAGGATACAACCTGTGCGTGCCCTGTCTAGGGGACGTGACGATTTGGCGTTAACCGGCCGAGACGCCCCGTCAGCCCTCGAGTTTCCCCAGATCGGCGATGCGACCGCAGATCTCGGTGATATCATGCAGCAGATTCAACCGGTTGCGGCGGACGACCTGCTTGTCCGTGTTCACCTGCACCGCATCGAAGAAGGCGTCGATCGGTGCGCGAAGCGTTGCCATTGCACGCATGGCGGCAGCAAAATCCTCGGTGGCGAGCGCGGGATCGACTTCGGCCCGGGCCGTGTCGAGTGCCCGGAAGAGCGCGTCCTCGGCCGGGTGCTCGGCGAATTTCGCATCCGCGCCGAAGCGGTATTCGACCCCGTCCGCGGCTTCGGCCTGCGCGAGGATGTTCGCGGCCCGCTTGAAGCCCAGGACCAGGTTCTCCGCGTCCGGCGTGGCGAGAAAATCCTGCAGCGCGCGGGCGCGGGCGACGACGAGCGTCAGGTCGTCCCGGTTTGGCAGGCCGATCACGGCGTCGATCACGTCGTAGCGGATGCCCTCTTCGCGAAGGTGAACCTTCAGCCGGTCGTGGAAGAACGCGAGGAGGTCGTCGGACGTGTCGGGCGAATGCTCGGTGATCTTCTCGACCCAGTCGGGCACGGTGCCGCCGGCCTGTTCGATGACCGCCCGCACGGCACCGCCGAAGACCCCGTGATGAGCAATCTCGCGCAGGATCGCGTCGCGGAAGGATACTTCGTCGTCATGCAGCGGCGCGATCTCGTGGCGCAGGATCTGGGCATCGAAAATGCGGTCCAGATGGAGGCGCAGGCCGTTCCGGAGAACGATCCGGATAACCCCGAGCGCCGCGCGCCTGAGCGCGAACGGGTCCTTCGAGCCCGTCGGCTTCTCGTCGATGGACCAGAAGCCCGTCAGCATGTCGATCTTGTCGGCCAGCGCGACGGCGACGGACAGGGGCGCCTCGGGCACCGCGTCGGTCGGGCCGAGCGGACGGTAATGTTCCTCGGCGACAGCGGCGATCTCTGACGGTTGGCCTGCCGCCTCACTGTAATACCGCCCCATAACGCCCTGAAGTTCCGGGAATTCGAAGACCATCTCCGAGCTCAGGTCCGCTTTGGCGAGGCGTGCCGCCGTCTCCGCCGCCCCGGCATCTGCGCCGACCATAGGCGCGATCTCGCGGGCCAGCGCGACGATCCGCTCGATCCGGTCGGCCTGGCTGCCGAGCTTTGCGTGGAAGGTGACCTGCCCGAGCGCGTCGAGCCATTTGCCCATGCCCGCCTTCGCGACGGCGAGGTCGTTTTCCCAGAAGAATTTCGCATCGGCCAGCCGCGCGGCCAGCACCTTCGCGTTGCCCTTCAGGATCGTCTCGCCGCCATCGGCGGTCTCGCGGTTGGCAACGGTGACGAAGCCTTCGATCCGGCCGCTGTCCGGGTTCTTCACCGAAAAGAACTTCTGGTGCTCCTTCATCGAGGTCTGAAGCACCTCGCCCGGCAGATCGAGGAAGTCCTCGCCGATCTGGCCCATCAGGACGACAGGCCATTCCACGAGGCCCGCGACCTCGGCCAGCAGCCCCTTGTCCTCGACCACCTCCAGGCCCGCGGCGAAGGCGCGGTTGGTGGCGTCATGCCAGATCGTCTCGGCCCGGTCCTCGGCCGACAGGACCACGCTCGCGCGCTTCAGCTTCGCCGCGTAATCATCGAAGGATGTTACGGAAAACCGGCCCGGCGCCATGAAGCGGTGGCCCTCGGTCCTGTCGCACGCGGCGATGCCGTCGATGTCGAACGGCACGACCGTCGCGCCCGCCTCGTCGCTCAGGATGCAGAGGATCGAATGGAGCGGGCGCACCCACCGGAGCGACCCCGCGCCCCACCGCATCGACTTGGGCCAGGGAAAGCTGCGGATCACCTGCGGCACGATTTCGGCCACGATTTCTGCCGCCGGACGTCCGGCGGTTCGGATCGTCGCGACGTAGACCTGCCCCTTCTTGTCGTCCTGAACCTGAAGCTGATCCTTCGTCAGCCCGGTCGACCGCAGGAAGCCCTCCAGCGCCTTTTCCGGCGCCTCGACACGCGGCCCCTTCCGCTCCTCGGTCTGGTCCGGGCTCTCGGCGCTTAGTCCCTCCAGCGTCAGCGCAAGACGGCGCGGCGTGGCGAAGGCCCCGGCGGAGGCATAGGTCAGCCCAGCCTCGACCAGCCCGTCGGTGACCAGCTTCTTCAGGTCGTCCGCCGCCTTCGCCTGCATGCGCGCGGGGATTTCCTCGGAGAAGAGTTCGAGCAGAAGGTCGGGCATCACTCGGTCCTTTGCGGCACGGGCGGGCAGCCGGGAGGCAGAGGGTCACCGCCAAAGGCAGCCTCGCCGCAGAAATTGATCTGCGGCCAGGAATAACCCTGCCCGTCCGCGGTGACGGCCACGACGCGGTCGAAGCCGTAGGGTTCGTTGCGCTGCCCGAGAAAGGCCAGCGCCGATCCCTCGTCGAGCGCCGCGGCCAGTTCCCCGGAATCGAAGCAGGAGAACCATCCGGGCGCGTTCAGCGGCTCGGCCTCGCCATAGGGCAGATAGGTCTCGGTCATCGCGGCAAGGCTCATCGGCGTCTCGAAGCAGGCCCGGTAGCGCAGCGGCGAGGTGTCGGCGTCGATCCCCTCGAACCCGGTGACCAGCAGCGGTTCCTCGCCGCCGTCGAACCGGGTGACGAAGATCTCGGCGGCCGGCGCGGCGGCGTCGATTTCGACGTAGTAGGCCCGCGTCTGGGCGTACCAGAGCCCGGCGCCGAGCGCTGCGGCGGAAAGGACGATGCCGATACCCAAGATCTGTCCGCTTCTCATGCCCCGGCCGCGGTCCAGCCGCCGGCCTCGGTCTGCAGGAACGCGTCGGCACAGGCCTTCGCCAGCGCCCGGACGCGGCCGATATAGGCCTGCCGTTCGGTCACCGAGATGACGCCGCGCGCGTCGAGGAGGTTGAAGAGATGGCTCGCCTTGATGCACTGGTCGTAGGCCGGCAGCGCCATGACGATGCGCCGCCCGCTTCTCGGGTCGTCCGCCGGATGGCCGAGGATCGCGTGGCACTCGGCCTCGGCCTCCTCGAAATGGCGCATCAGAACGGCCGTGTCGGCAGTGTCGAAGTTGAAGCGGGCATACTGCGCCTCTGCCTCGCGGAAGACGTCGCCGTATTTCAGCGGGATCTGCGCCGACGGGTCGTTGAACGGCATCTCCATGACATGGTCGACGCCGAGCACATACATCGCCAGGCGCTCCAGCCCGTAGGTCAGCTCGCCCGAAACCGGGTGGCAGTCATGCCCGCCGACCTGCTGGAAATAGGTGAACTGGCTGACTTCCATCCCGTCGCACCAGACCTCCCACCCGAGGCCCCAGGCGCCGAGCGTCGGGCTTTCCCAGTCGTCCTCGACGAAGCGGATATCGTGCAGGTCCATGTCGATCCCGATCGCCTCGAGCGAGCCGAGATAGAGGGCCTGAAGATCCGGCGGCGAGGGTTTGATGAGAACCTGGTACTGGTAGTAGTGCTGCAGGCGGTTCGGGCTGTCGCCATAGCGTCCATCGGTCGGACGGCGCGACGGCTGGACATAGGCCGCCGACCACGGAACCGGCCCGAGCGCGCGCATGGTCGTCGCCGGATGGAAGGTTCCCGCGCCCACCTCCATGTCGTAGGGCTGCAGCATCGCGCAGCCCTTCCCGGCCCAATAGGCCTGAAGGCGCAGGATGATCTCCTGGAAACTGCGCGGGGCGCTTCTCTCGGCCATGTCCCGTTCCGTCGGCTGGTTCGCGGGTTTCCTAAAGCCGCCCCCGGCAAGGGTCAATCGCTGGTCGATCGGTGCAACACTTGCGCCACATCGGGCAAAATTGCCCACTTTCGGGATGCAAATGCCGGTCGCTTTGCTAGGGTCCGGCGCGGATTAAAGCCCGCCCCGGGCACGTCTTCGGGGCCAGTCTTCAGGTCAGGTGGCATGCGACAATTTCTGGTTCAGTCTCTCCTGGTGGCCATCCTCGCGATAGGCCTCGCACCGGCTCCGGTGGCGGCCCAGGCCCAGAACTTCGTTCAGATGGAAGCACATCCGGATCTCGCCACAGCCGAATCCCGTGCGCGTGCCTATGCCCGGCTGGTCTCGGACGTGAACGGGTTCCGCCTGCCGGCGACGGGCTGGTATGCCATCGCGCTTGGCCCCTATCCGGCCGACGAGGCCAATGCCGTCCTGCAGCGGCTTCTGAACGAGGGGCTCGCCCCGCGCGACGCCTATGTCGAGAACCGGCCGATCTACGGCCAGCAATTCTGGCCTGCGGGCGCCGAGCCCGAGCAGATCGAGGAGCAGCCGCTGACCCAGACGCAGACGACGCCGCTGCCGCAGACCCCGGACGAGACGCCGGCCGAGGCGCGGCAGTCCGAGGCGCAGCTCGACGCCACGCAGCGCGAGACGCTGCAGATCGCTATGCAGTGGTTCGGCTTCTACAATGCCGCCATCGACGGCGATTTCGGCCCCGGCACCCGCGGCGCCATGCAGGCCTGGCAGGCCTCGAAAGGCTACGAGGCGACCGGCATCCTGACGACGCGCCAGCGCACCGAACTCCTCGACGACTACCGCGCGGAGCTGAACGCGCTCGGTATGCGGGTCGTGACCGACAGCCGCGCCGGGATCGAGATGAACATGCCGATGGCGATGGTGGAGTTCGACGCCTACGACTACCCCTTCGCCCGCTACGAGGAAATTGACGGCTCGGGCGTGCGCATCCTGCTCATCAGCCAGGAAGGCACCTCGCGCACGCTTGGCGGGCTCTACGAGATCATGCAGACGCTCGAGATCGTGCCGCTTCAGGGCGAACGCAGGCGCGATGCCGAAAGCTTCCTTCTGACCGGGCGCAGCGCGACGATCCGCAGCCATACCGAGGCGCGGCTTCAGGACGGGCAGATCAAGGGCTTCACGCTGATCTGGCCGCCGGAGCGCGACGACCAGATGGCGCGCGTCCTGCCGATGATGCAGGAGAGCTTCACGCCGATCCCGGGCGTGCTCGATCCGGCCGCGATCTCCGACGAGACGATGCAGGGTGTCGACCTGGTCTCGGGTCTCGAGGTGCGGACGCCGGAGATCAGCCGCAGCGGCTTCTGGGCTACGTCGAACGGCATCGTCATGACCAGCGCCGAGGTCGTGGACGGCCAGTGCACCCGCATCCTGATCGACGACCGCTACGAGGCGGAACTGGCGTTCCGGGACGATGCGCTCGGCCTCGCCGTGCTGCGGCCGGCCGAAACGCTCGCGCCGCCCGCCCATGCCGATTTCGCGACCGGGCCGCTTCGGCTGCGGTCGGACATCGCGCTGGCCGGATTCCCCTACGAGGGCGACCTGCCGGCCGCGACGCTGAATTTCGGTCAGGTGGCGGAGCTGAGCGGGCTTGATGGCGATACGCGCCTGCGGCGGCTCGATCTCGACACCGAACCGGCCGAGGCCGGCGGGCCGGTCATGGATCTCGACGGCAATGTGATCGGCATGGCCATCCCGCAGTCCGAGGACGGGCGCGCCCTGCCCCCGGGCGTCAGCTTCGCCGTCTCGTCCGAAACGCTGGCCGGGATTCTGTCGGAACAGGGGCTGGTCGCACCGACCGAGGCCGCGGCGGCCCCGCGCCCGTCGATGGGACGCGAGGCCCTGGCGCGCTACGGCGCCGATCTGGCCGTTCTGGTCAGCTGCTGGAACTGACCGTCAGCGCGAGGCGACCCGCAGGAGGTCGGTGATCCGCCGGACCACCGCGCGCCGGTTCTGGCGTTCGGCCTCCTGCGTCTGCACGCGAAGCTGGCTCTCGCCGTAGCCCTGAACCACCAGGTTTTCCGGCGGGACGCCGAAATACTCAGTCAGCGCCAGCGCCACGCTTTCGGCGCGCCGGTCCGACAGGGTCAGGTTGTAGGCAGCCGAGCCGACCGCGTCGGTATGGCCCTCGATCAGGAACACCTCCCGCGGGTTCTCGTCGACCAGGTCGTTGATCAGGAGACCCAGTTCGAGAAGCTGCTCCGCCTCGGTCGGTTCGATCGCGGCCGAGCCGGTCTCGAACGTGATGTTGTCGAGACTGACCGCAGGGGCGAGCTGGCGCACCGCCGGCACGTTCCGCACCTGGTAGAGCGAGAAGGCCCGGTCGGAATAGGACGCTTCGAGCAGCGCGGCGCGCAGCGCATCCTCGTCCGTCACCTCTACCGTGGCCTCGGGCCGCGGATCGGGCAGTTCGGACACCTCGACCGGCGCGAAGCTCATGCTGTCGTCGATCAAGAGCGTCTGGGTTCCGTCCGGGTCGATCCGCACCCGGCGGACGACGCGCAGTTCCGGGTCGCGGATCGTTACGATCTGCGTCCCGTCCGGGCGCGTGACGGTCGACCGGGTCGAGCCGTCGGCGAAGTTCACCGTCTGGATCTCCGACCCCGGCTGCCGCAGGAGCGCGTTGTCATCCTTGATGATGTCGTAACTGCCGTCATCGTTCTCGACCACGACCCGGTCGGGGTTGGTCGACACGACCTCGCGGCCGCCCGAGAGCAGCGCACCGACAGCGATCGCACCGGCACCGAGCAGGATCGCCCGCTCGACATCCGACAGGCCTTCGTCCTCGTCGCCGCCCGACGCTGTCGCGGCTGCGGCGGCCGACGCTTCGGCCTCGGCCTCATCGAAATCCTCGTCAGAGGAGCGCGCGGTCTCTTCGGTCACGGTTTCGGTCGTGACCTCGAGATCGGCTTCGGCCTCCGGGTCCTCGGTCAGCGCCATCGGCGGAGGCGTGTCCTCCTCGACGGTCTCCTCAGCCGGAGTTTCCTCAGCTACCGCCTCTTCCGCGGGTGCCTCCTCGGCTGCCGGTTCCTCGGCGGTGGCCTCTTCGGCCGCAGGCTCCTCGGCGGGGGCCTCTTCTGCGGCGGGTTCTTCAACCGTGGTGTCTTCGGCCGCGGGCTCTTCGGCAGGTGCCTCCTCGGCCGCGGGCTCTTCGGCAGGCGCCTCCTCGGCCGCAGGCTCTTCCGCCGGAGCTTCTTCGGCCGCGGGTTCTTCAGCGGGAGCCTCCTCCGCGGCAGGTTCTTCCGCCGGGGTCTCGGCTGCGGGTTCCTCCGCCGGCGCTTCCTCGGCAGCCGGCTCTTCCGCGGGTGCCTCTTCCGCCGCCGGCTCCTCGGCCGGAGCCTCTTCCGCGGCGGGTTCAGCCGGAGCCTCTTCCGTCACGGCCTCTTCCGCCGGGGCTTCCTCGGCGGCAGGATCTTCCGCCGGGGCTTCCTCGGCGGCAGGCTCTTCAGCCGGAGCTTCCTCCGCTGCGGGCTCTTCAGCCGGAACTTCCTCCGCCGCGGGCTCTTCAGCCGGAGCCTCCTCAACCGCCGGCTCTTCGGCAGGGGCTTCCTCAACGGCCGGCGCCTCGGCCGGCGCTTCGGCGGCCGGAGCCTCGGGGTCGGGGACCGTCACCGGCTCGCCGGTATCGGGGTCGATCAGCGGGGTGCCGTCGGGGCCGCAGAGCGCTGCGCCGGGCACGGCGCCTTCGCTGCCCTCTTCGACGCAATCGCCTCCCTGGGCGAACGCGGCGGGCGGAATTCCCGCGGTCGACAGCGCGATACTTGCCACGATGGCCGTGGTCGAACGGAACGTGCTCTTCATGTCAGCCTCCTCCTTTCCGGGTCAGGCCGGTGATATCTGTGAACATTTCCAAACGCGGCCAAGCCGGATGCGTTTCGGTCAGCGGGAAATCGCCGCCAGCATCCGCGCCTTTTCGCCCGGATCGTAGGGGCGCGACACCGCGTAGGCGAGCGCTTCGAGCGAAGCAATGTTGTGCCCCGCGCGAAACGAATCGACGTGGCGAATCATTGCGCGGATTCCCGCCGCTTTCGGTGCGAACCCCTCCCACCTGAGCAGCGGGTTGACCCAGATGAGGTGCCGGCAGCTCAGGTGAAGGCGTTCCATCTCCTTCGACAGACGCTCCGGATCCTCGCGGTCAAGCCCGTCCGTGATGAGCAGAACGACCGCCCCCTGCCCGAGCACCCGGCGCCCCCAGTCGCGGTTGAATTCGTGCAGGCACGACCCGATCCGCGTCCCGCCCTCCCAGTCCTGGGCCTCGGCGCCGGCGGCCGCGAGCGCGGCATCGACATCGCGGGCGCGCAGGTGGCGGGTGATATTCGTCAGCCGGGTGCCGAAGGTGAAACCGTGAACCTGCGCCCATCCCTGCCCGTGCCGGTTCGACACCGCGTGCAGGAAATGCAGGACGGCGCGGCTGTAGGAGGACATGGACCCGGATATGTCGCAGAGCGCGAC
The DNA here is from genome assembly GCA_015689705.1 of Rhodobacterales bacterium HKCCE3408. Taxonomy (GTDB): domain Bacteria; phylum Pseudomonadota; class Alphaproteobacteria; order Rhodobacterales; family Rhodobacteraceae; genus HKCCE3408. Next base: position 10,239 of record WVSN01000026.1, on the reverse strand, counting down.
AAGCGCCGGCCATCGCGTGCGCCGCTGCCGCCGTGCCAGCGCCTGCATCTCGCCGCCGGTGCGCATTGCGCGACGCAGCGAACGCCTTGCGTCGATCTCGGGCCCGTGCGCCGAGCCGATGCGGCGGCGGGTCTTCAACGGCGGAACCGGCAGCGACATCCGCGCGAGGATGCGCTTGGCCTCGGCCATCTCGGCCACGGACATCTGTTCGAAGTCGAGCGACCGCAGCCGCTCCTCGGACGACATGGTCAGCCGTGCGTCGATCTCGATCTCGGTTTCGCTCTCCTCGCTTTCGCCGATGGCGGGCGCCTCGCGTTCGACACCCTGCAGAAGCGCTTCGGCCGCGCGTTTTTCAGCCGCCTCCGCTGTCCGGTCCTCGGCCACGCCGCGGATCGCCGGGCTGAGCATCGAGATCATGTGCTCGAGATACCGCGGGTCGCGCCAGTAGAGCCGGAAGAGCTGCGCGAAGACGGCCCGGTGTTCCGGCCGCGACGTGAAGCAGGCGCGCAGCGTGTAGAAGAAATCCTCGCGCTCGGTGAAGCCCGCAGCGGCGACAGCGCGGATCGCGTCGGCCACCCGCCCCGGCCCCGCCGGCAGGCCGGCGGCCCGGAGCGCGCGGGCGAAATGCGTGATGTTCCGCGTCAGCTTCGGATCGTCCGGAAGGTCGAGGGGCGCGTATTCCGTCATCGCGCCCCCGCCGGGATCAATAGGCCAGCTCGGTTATGATAAGCTGCGCGGGGTTGTTGGACGACAGGTAGTAGCTGCCCGTCCAGACGTCGTACTGACCCGGCAGCGGGTTCACGAAGACGATCGCCGAGTTGGTCGAGCCGTTGTAGTCGTCGTTGTAGAACCAGCTTCCATCCGGTGCGTTCACGACGAGGATCGTGTCCACGTTCGACGTCGCCTGAAGCGCGATGGTCAGCCGGCCTGTGGGCGACGTGCCGGAATACTGGAAGCGGAAATCCGGCCGGTTGACCACGAAGCCGGGTCCGAGAAAGGGCGTGCAGCCGGCGAGATCGGTCGTGCCGCCCGCGGTGACGTTCCGGATGTAGGGATCGGGCTGGAAGTTGGCCTGGATATTGGCCGAGCCGAACACCGTCGGGTTGTTGTAGCTCGGGCAGGCGCCGGCGGTGCCGGCAGACAGTAGCGCCACGGCCAGCAGAACGCCGGCGGCGGGGGCGGAAAACAGGCGACTCATGGGGGTACTCCGCGAAAAACGCGGGAGAATTAGGCGCCTCGGCCGAAAGTCTGTCAATCGGGATCGGAGCGTCTCCGCCGGTCATCCGGCCGCCGTTTCGGCCCGGACCTCGTCGAGGATACGCTTGGCCTCTGACCCTTCGAGTTTCTGGATATCATCCTGGTATTTCAGGATCGCGCCGAGCGTGTCGGCGATGACCTCGGGGCTCAGGTCGATGACGTCGAGCGCGAGCAGGCACTTGGCCCAGTCGATCGTCTCGGCGACGCCCGGCCGCTTGAACAGGTCCTCGGTACGAAGCCGCTGGACGAAACCCACGACCTGCCGCGACAGCTGTTCGGCCGCCTCAGGCACGCGGGCCTGAAGGATCGCCATCTCGCGGTCGATATCGGGGTAGTCGACCCAGTGATAGAGGCAGCGCCGTTTCAGCGCATCATGCACCTCGCGCGTCCGGTTCGAGGTCAGGATGACGATCGGCGGCTCGGGCGCGCGGATGGTGCCAAGCTCGGGGATCGTGACCTGGAAATCGCTCAGCGCCTCGAGAAGGAAGGCCTCGAACGGCTCGTCCGTCCGGTCGAGCTCGTCGATCAGCAGCACCGGCGGGCCGGCCGGATCGGGGCGCATCGCCTGCAGAAGCGGTCGCTCGATCAAGTAGTCGGCCGAAAAGAGTTCTTCCTTCAGAACCTCCTTGTCGGCGGTATGCTCGGCCTCGGCCGCGCGGATCGCGACCATCTGCGCGGCGAAGTTCCATTCGTAGACGGCCGAGGCCGCATCGAGCCCCTCGTAGCATTGCAGCCGGATCAGCCGCCGGCCGAGCGCGGCGGCGATGGCCTTGGCGATCTCGGTCTTTCCGGTGCCGGCCTCACCCTCGAGAAACAGGGGTTTGCCGAGCTTCAGCGCCAGGAACACCACCGTCCCGAGCGCGCGCCCGCAGACATAGCCCTGTTGGCCCAACCGGGCGATAACGTCGTCGATTGTCTGCATGGTCCCTCCGGCGCCCATAAGGCGAAGCGGGACGGGAAGGGTCAAGGGCGAGATGGGACAGGCAGAAACAGACCGTTCACCTTCCTGCACTTTTCCGGGGCCCCCGACGCGCCTAAGCAGGACTTGCCGAAAAGAACAAATTCTTAATGAGTATCGGCCTTGCTACGGTCCCCGCAGGTCACCGAGAGCGCGGCCACCAGAACGAGTAGGGGCGAAGATGAATGACGGCGGCAATCGCAGCAGTGCGACCAATCATCGACTCGGGCGCGCCGCGCGCCTCGCGCGGCTGGCCGAAATCGGCCGCAATCACGGGTTTTTCCGACGCATCGGGGACCGCCACAGCGCGCTCTATGTCGATGAGGGCGACACGCTTCTGGTGACCTTCGACACGGCCGAACGGGTGCTGCAGAAATCCCCGGACGGCCTGCCTCAGGGCTTCGGCGCGGTCGAGCGATGGGAATGGTCGCTGCTCAACATCATGGCCTCGCGCCAGAGCTGGTTTCGCGACGGCTCGCTATACGAATTCTTCGACACGCTGGTCGACAACGACTTCTTCGAACGCTTCGACCGCGTCGTGTTCATGGGAGTCGGGCCGATGTGCGGCTACGGCGCGCTGGCCTATTCGGTCGTCGCGCCCGGCGCCAACGTGCTCGCCGTGAACCCGGTCGCCACGCTGGACCGCGACGCCGCGCCGTTCGAGCAGCGCTTCCGCAACGCCTGGCGGCTCGACTTCCGCAGCCGCTACGGCTTCGCGCCGTTCATGTCCGAAGCGGCCGAGGGCGTGACGCTGGTCTACGATCCGACCGACCCGATGTCCGCCGCCCATGCGGCCCTGTTCCAGGGCAACAACGTCTCGCGCCTGAAGCTCCGGCACGGCGGCATGGCGACCGGCGCGCTCCTCTCGGTCAATTCCGCCCTGATGAAGCTTGTCTCCGCCGCCGCCGAAGGTCCGGTCGGGCCGGCCGAGTTCGCCCGGATCACCCGCACGGCGCGTCGCAATTTCCTGCCCTACATCGCCGCACTGATGACGCGGGCCGACCAGATGGGGCATCCGAAGCTTGCGCTCATGGCGGCCGAGCACGGCGCGCGGCTGGCGGTCGATGGCCGCTTCGACCGGGCGGTGTCAGTGCTGCGCGGACGGACCGAGGCGGCGTAGCGCCGCCTCACAACCCCCCGGCGGACTTCAGGAAATCCACGACTTCCGCGACACCGCGGTCATGGCGAAGCGCGGCCAGAACGAAAGGACGTTCTCCGCGCGCCGCCCTGGTGTCCGAGGCAAGAAGCTCCGGATCGACGCCCACATGCGGGGCGAGATCGGACTTGTTCACCACGAGGAAATCCGACCGCGTCACCCCCGGCCCCTTCTTGCGCGGAATGTCCTGCCCGGCGGCCGTGTCGATCACGTAGATCGTCAGGTCGGCCAGTTCGGGCGAGAAGGTCGCGGCGAGGTTGTCGCCGCCCGACTCGATCAGGACGATGTCGAGGTCCGGCAGCCGCGCCCGCATCTCGGCAATGGCAGCGAGGTTGACCGAGGCGTCTTCGCGGATCGCGGTATGCGGGCAGCCGCCGGTCTCGACTCCGCGGATGCGCTCGGCCGGAAGCGCCTGCACGCGCAGGAGGTATTCGGCATCCTCGGCGGTGTAGATGTCGTTGGTGATGACCGCGACGGAATACTCTGCCGCCAGTGCGCGGCACAGCTTCTCGGTCAGCGTGGTCTTGCCCGCGCCGACCGGGCCGCCGATGCCGACGCGCAGGGGGCCATTGGGGCTTTTCATGTCATTTCCTCATTCTTTCAACATGTTGCGGGCCGCAATTCATGTCCGGAACAACCGCACGTCCAGCGTTTCGTGCCGCATTGCCGCGAGGTCTGCCCCGAAGGCCGCCCCGCCGAGATCGGACAGGTCAGCCGCTGACGCCTCCTCCGCCGTCGCGCTGACGACCGGCTGGAGCGCCGACAGGATCCCCTGCCCGGCTGCCTGGCCGAGCGGCACGAGCCGGATCGCGGCCGAAACGAGATTGCCGACAAACGCCTGAAGGAACAGCCCAGCGACCAGACTCGCCGGTAGGTCCAGCGACCGCGCCGCGATGCCGAGCGCGACCGGATAGGCCATGTCTGGCGGCGCCGCCTGGCCCATGGCGCGCAACGTCGCCGCGAAGGCCGCACCCTGCGCCCGCGTCTCCTCCCACCGCTCCGCCGATCCGGCGAGCGCACGGGCGGTGTCGGCCAGAGTCTCGTCCGTCTCGCCCTGCCGGAGCGCCAGACACAGCAGGATGGCGTCGTTCCGCCCCGACCCGGCGGCGACGACCGTTCCGATCCAGTCCCGCGCGCTGTCGGCATCCGTGACGTCTCCACAGGCCACCGCGGCCTCGAGCCCGTGCGAATAGGCGTAGGCCGAGACCGGAAAGGCCGGCGACAGCCATTGGCTGAGCGTCAGAAGCGCGCCGTCAGTGGGCATGGCCGTGGGTCCGCCCATGGCCATAGGCCCCGCCCTCGGGACGGAAGGTGCCCGTCACCGGCTCCACCCCCGCGCCAAGCCCGCGCAGCATCGCTTCGAGCACGTGATCGGCCCGGATCACGAGATGATCGGCCTCGACCTGGCAGGGCGTGTGGCGATTGCCAATGTGCCATGCCAGCCGCGGCAGGTCGCCGGTGACCCGCAGCAGGGCCTCGTCGGCGGCCACGATCTCCACGAAGGCGCCCGTCGTGGTCACCAGGGCATCACCCGGATCGAGCGAAATGGTCTCGGAAAGGTCCACCATCAGCTCGGCGCCCGAGGTCGTGCGCAGACGTTTGCGGCGCAGGAACCGGCCCTCGTAGTCCAGCTCTACCCGGTCGGCTGCGGGCCCGTCCCAGGCCCCGGCCCGGGCGATCTCGTGCGCGATCGCGTCGGTCATTTCGTCGGCTGCGCAGGCGGCGGCGCGGCGGGAGGCGCGGCGGGCGGCGGGGGCGGCAGCAGGTCAGTGCCACCAGCGGCCTCCGTCAGTTCCGGCGGATCGGCCGAGATGTTGAGGATCGGAAACGAATCCTGCTGTCCGCCCACAGCCCCGCCTCCGGTGAACACCGCAAAGCCCAGTTGCGGGAAATAGGTGAAGGTCGACAGATCCTGCTGGCCGACCGGGCCGGTGCGCATCTCGACCGGGATGGTGCTGAGCGAGCAGTCGCCGAACCCGATCGTGCTGCCGGCGCCGGTCGTCATCGCGACCGGCTCGTCGACCGGGGCGTCGGCGCCATAGAAGACGTGCGTTGCGGACTCGTAGCTCATGTTGGGCGTGATCGTGGCCGGCAGCGGCGTGGCGTAGGTGATGGTCTCGTGCGTTCCCGCGATGACCCGGCCGCTGACCGATTCCCACGACTCCAGGACGAAGATCCCGTGCTGGCTGATGTAGCGGAAACCGCTCGCATCGCCGCCGGGAAATTCCAGCTCTTCGACGGTGCCGTCGGGACGGCGGTCGTAGCGCACCACGTAGCCGTCGAACTCGACATAGAGGCCGGCGGCGGAATCGGCCATCGAGACCGGGCAATCGGCGGCGGCCGCTCCGGCCCAGAGGGCGAGGAGTGCGGTGGTTCCGGCTAGGCGCAACATGAGAAATCCCTCCCTCGGGTGATCCGCGCCGAGATTGCGGCCGAACGGGGTCGGCGCGCAAGCCCGGCGGTGGGCGATGGCGGCGGCAGGGCCCGGCCTCAGAACAGGAAGTAGCGCTGCGCCAGGGACAGCTCCGTGGCCGGCTCGCAGGTCAGGATCTCGCCGTTGGCCCGCACCTCGTAGGTCTCCGGATCGACATGAACTTCGGGCGTCAGGCTGTTGTGAATCATGTCTTTCTTTCCGATATCCCGGGTGTTGGAAACGGCCACGGTCTCTTTGCGAAGACCAAGCGCCTCACCGATCCCCGCCGCCTTGCCCGCGGCGCTGACGAAGGTCACCGAGGACGCTTCCAGCGAACGGCCGAAGGCGCCGAACATCGGCCGGGAATAGACCGGCTGCGGCGTCGGGATCGAAGCGTTCGGGTCGCCCATCTGCGCCATCGCGATGGTCCCGCCGATCAGCACCATTTCCGGCTTCACGCCGAAGAAGGCCGGGCTCCAGAGGCACAGATCGGCGCGCTTGCCCTCCTCGACCGAACCGATCTCGCGGCTCATCCCGTGCACGATGGCCGGGTTGATCGTGTATTTCGCGACGTAGCGCCGGACGCGGATATTGTCGTTGTCCCCGGTCTCGTCCGAGAGCCGGCCACGCTGCTTCTTCATCTTGTCAGCTGTCTGCCAGGTCCGGATGATGACTTCGCCGACGCGCCCCATGGCCTGGCTGTCCGACGCCATGACGCTGAACGCGCCCATGTCGTGCAGGATATCCTCGGCGGCGATCGTCTCCTTGCGGATGCGGCTTTCGGCGAAGGCCACGTCCTCGGGGATCGCCTTGTCGAGGTGATGGCAGACCATGAGCATGTCCAGATGCTCTTCCAGAGTGTTCACCGTGTAGGGCATCGTCGGGTTGGTCGAGGACGGCAGGATATTGGCGAAGCCGACGACCTTCATGATGTCGGGCGCGTGCCCCCCGCCCGCCCCCTCGGTGTGGAAGGCGTGGATGGTCCGGCCCTTGATGGCGTTCAGCGTGTTTTCCACAAACCCGGATTCGTTGAGCGTATCGGTGTGGATCATCACCTGGACATCCATCTTGTCCGCCACGTCGAGACAGCAGTCGATGGCGCCGGGTGTGGTGCCCCAGTCCTCGTGCAGCTTCAGTGCACAGGCGCCGGCATTGACCATCTCGATCAGCGCCTCGGGACGCGACGCGTTGCCCTTGCCGCTGAGGCCGATATTCACAGGCACACCGTCGATCGCCTGAAGCATCCGCCCGATATGCCATGGCCCCGGTGTGCAGGTCGTGGCCAGTGTCCCGTGCGCCGGCCCGGTCCCGCCGCCGAGCATCGTGGTGACACCGGAATGCAGCGCGTCGTCGATCTGCTGTGGACAGATGAAGTGGATATGCGCGTCGAACCCGCCCGCGGTCAGGATCCGGCCCTCGCCCGCAATCGCCTCGGTTCCCGGGCCGATGACGATATCCACACCCTTCTGCGTATCCGGATTTCCCGCCTTGCCGATCTTGTGGATACGTCCGTCGCGCAGACCGACATCGGCCTTGTAGATCCCGGAATGGTCCACGATCAGCGCGTTGGTGATGACGGTGTCCACAGCCCCTTCGGCGCGGGTCGCCTGGCTCTGGCCCATGCCGTCGCGGATCACCTTGCCGCCGCCGAACTTCACCTCCTCGCCATAGCTCGTCAGATCGCGCTCGACCTCGATGATGAGATCGGTATCGGCAAGCCGCACCCGGTCCCCGGTCGTCGGGCCGTACATGTCGGCATAGGTGGTGCGGGCGATCTGTGTGGGCATGCGGTCTCCTAATACTAGCTGAATTCGCGATTGAGGATTTCGAGGAGTTCACGGGCGCAAACATCATCGAACTGAAGAGATTGGCTCACTTTTCCCGGAATTTCGCGTTCCGGACGTCCGTATGTATCAATTTGCAGTAGCTTCTTTCCGTCTTTCTCAAACACCGCGTAAGTTGCCTCAACTTCTCTATGAAGATTTGGCCGATCAAAGCTCCTCTCGGCCAATTTTCTTACGAGAGCCATTCCTATTAACTCCTTTCATTGATGAAATGATCTATTCCTTGAACGCGTCGTCGACCGGCACCTGGAGCGCCGTCACGAGGCCGTTGGTCTGCATCGCCATCCCGATCACCGCGACCAGTTCGGCGTGCATTTCCGGTGTCATCCCCTTCGCCTTCGCCGCGGCGCTGTGGGAATGGATGCAGTAGCTGCAGGCATTGGCGACCGAGACCGCGACATAGATCATTTCCTTGGTCAGCGGGTCGAGCGCGCCGGGCGCCATGACCGTCTTCAGCCTTTCCCAGACCGCGCGCAGCGTCTCGGGATCATGCGCCATGGCCCGCCAGAAATTGTTGACGTAGTCCGTGCCCCGCGTCGCACGGATGTCGTCGAAGACGGCCCGGGCCTCCGGCCCGAGCGCGTCGTCGTCCAGAAGCGTGACCGTCGCCATCAGACGAGGGCGAAGATACGCGCGGGCCCGCCGGTGCCACCGGCATGTTTCGGCGCGCCGATGACGATTGTCGCGCCCGCCACCGGCACCTGTCCGAGACCGGCGATGTTCTCGATCCCGAAGCGGCCGGCCGGCAGCCAGGTGTAGTGCGTCGCGAAATCGGCCGATGCGCCGTAATCGAGCGACAGCGTATCGACGGCGATCGACGCCGCGTTCGTCTGCTCGAGGAGCATCTGCACCGCCTCGACGTGGAAGCCCGGATAATGCTGAGCACTGCCGTCGAAGCCGCGATAGGCGTCCGACCCGATCTTGGCTTCCCAACCCGAGTTCATCGCCACGCAGGCCCCGTCCGGGATCTCGCCATTGGCCGAAATCCACGCCATCAGGTCGTCCGGCGTGACCTGCGCGTCAGCGCTGTCCTCGGCCTTGGCGGTGATATCGACGACACAGAGCGGCGCGACGAGGTTCTCGACCGGCAGTTCGTCCACCGAGGTCCCGTCGGCCGAGAAGTGGAGCGGCGCATCGATATGGGTGCCGGTGTGTTCGTTGACCGTAAGGTTGAACAGGTTGAAGCCGTTGTCCGCGAAGTTGAAAAGCTGCTCGGCTGCGAACTGAGGCTCACCGAAATAGGTCGGGAAATCGGCCGACAGCGTGTGGGTCATGTCGATGACGCCGCCACCATGGGCTTCGGCCCGCGCCGGCTTCGGCAGGCTCGGCACCAGCGCCGCGCCGGCGGCCAGGGCCGCGCCGCCCGCGAAGATCTGGCGGCGCGACAGCATCTTGTCCTTCACCGCGTTCATTACGCACACGTCACACATCGTCGTTCGTCTCCCTGCTGGAAAAAGGCTGCCGTCAGAGTGGGCCCATTACGTCCTGGTTGAAGCCGTAGACCTTCCGCGCACCGCCATAGGGCACGAGCTGCACGTCGCGGCTCTGCCCCGGTTCGAAGCGCACGGCGGTCCCCGCGGCGATGTCGAGCCGCATGCCGCGCGCCGCCGCCCGGTCGAAGTCGAGCGCCGAATTGGTTTCAGCGAAATGGTAGTGGCTGCCGACCTGAACCGGCCGGTCGCCGGTATTGGCGACGGTCAGCCGGATCGCCTCGGACCCCTCGTTCAGGGTGATCTCGCCGGGGGCGGTCAGGATTTCACCGGGTATCATCGTCATCCCCATCAGCCGAATAGGGCTTGCCCGTGCCGGGGTTCTCGGCCCGGCCGGACTGAAGCGTGATGAGACCCACGATCTGCTTGCCGAAGAGGCCCGCGAAGGCGCCGATCAGAAGCAGGAAGGCCATGGAGTCGCCGCCGACGATCGCGACAAGCAGCGAGGCCAGGATCAGCATGACAAGCAGGCTGAGCACATCGTACTCGGTTTCGCCGAAAGGCAGGTCGCGCTGCGCGATCTTCACAAGCGCGTCCTTGATATGCGGCTCGGCCTTGGGCGTGAGCCAGCCGGCCAATATGCCGAACAGCAGGTTCCAGAACATGTCTCTCTCCTCCGCTATCGAATGGGATGGTGAACGGTGACGAGCTTGGTGCCGTCCGGGAAGGTCGCCTCGACCTGCACGTCGTGGATCATCTCGGCCACGCCGGCCATGCATTGCTCGGCCGCGACGACATGGGCGCCGGCCTCCATCAGGTCGGCCACGGACCGGCCGTCGCGCGCGCCCTCGACCACGAAATCGGTGATCAGCGCGATCGCCTCGGGATGGTTCAGCTTCACGCCGCGAAGCAGCCGGTTGCGCGCCACCATCGCGGCCATGGAAACCAGCAGCTTGTCTTTCTCGCGCGGGGTCAGGTTCATTCTCTCTCCGGTCGTCAGGTGGGCCAGACCCGCGGCAGCGGGCGGCCGGTCAGTGTTGTGATTGCGCGGGCGAGCGTGTCGCGGAGCTTCGACGGATCCTCCGCCATGACGCGCGCCGAGAGCCGCCCGCCCCAGGCCGAGGCGGCGGCCGAACCGTCGCCGGGCAGGACGGCGCGCAGCCGCCCGAGCCGATCCGGCG
>WVSN01000025.1 GCA_015689705.1 Rhodobacterales bacterium HKCCE3408 | reverse complement strand
GCCGCCATTGCCGCGGCCGAGGCCGGGACGACGGCCCAGGCGCCGGTCGCCGCGACCGCCCCCGCCGCCCCGGCCGAGAGCCATGCCGGCATTTCCGACGAGCAGGATTTCGAGGCCGTCGCCGCGCGCGAGACGATCGAGACCGATGCCGAGCGGCTGGCGCGCATGCAGGAGCAGCGGGTCGAGGTGGCACCAACCGCCCTGCCCGAGCGGCCGCGCGACACCGGGCCGAATATCATCGAATACGCGCTGTCGACGACCAATCCGGTCGGCCAGCAGGTCTATCGCCGGTCGCCGTTCGGGCGCGGACGGCACGAGGCGAACTGCCTGTCCTACCAGTCCGACGACCTCGCGCAGCAGGCATTCCTCGCTGCCGGCGGGCCGCAGCGCGACCGGCAGGCGCTGGACCCGGACGGGGACGGCTATGCCTGCAACTGGAACCCGGACATCTATCGCCGCGCCGCCCGCGGCGGCTGATGCGCTCGCCCAATTTCGGGCCGAGACGGGACGGGCTCCGGCCCGAACTCGTCGTTCTGCACTACACCGCCATGCCGACCGCCGAGTCGGCGCTGCGCGCGCTCTGCGATCCGGAGCGCGAGGTGTCGGCGCATTACCTGATCGATGCGGGCGGCAGCGTCACCGCGCTTGTCGACGAGGAGATGCGGGCCTGGCACGCGGGCGCGGGAGAGTGGGACGGTCGCGGGGACGTGAACAGCCGCTCGATCGGGATCGAACTGGCCAATGACGGCGCCTCGCCCTTCGCCGCAGCGCAGATGACGGCGCTCGAGGCGCTGCTCGGCGGCATCCTCGACCGCTGGCGTATTCCGCCCGAGGGCGTGATCGCCCATTCCGACATGGCGCCGGGGCGGAAGATCGACCCCGGCCGGCGGTTCGACTGGCGGCGGTTGGCGCTGCAGGGCCTGTCGGTCTGGCCGGCGGACGGCGAGACGGAGGTGGACGGGGAGACATTCCGGGCGGATGCGCGCGCCTTCGGCTATCCGGATGTCGACGACGACCTGCTGCTCAGGACCGTGCGCCTGCGGTTCCGGCCCTGGGCGACCGGGCCTCTCGACGGGCGGGACTGCGCGCTCATTGCGGATCTTGCGGGGCGTCGCGGTTCCAGCCGGTCAGCCACCTGATCGCATCCGCGCCGGTCATCAGGTCGGCGTATTTCTGCTGCATGTCGAAGAGGTTGGCATCGTGCGGGCCGGTCGCTCGGTCGCCGGTGCAGTCGCTCAGCAGCATCGGCCGGAAGCCGTGCCCGATCCCGTCCATGACCGTCCCGCGCACGCAGCCCGACGTGGTGCAGCCGGCGATGAGCAGCGTGTCGCAATGCCTCTCGGTCAGCCAGGCGGCGAGGTCGGTGCCGAGGAAGGCCGAGGCGTGGCGCTTGCGGACGACGTGCTCACCCGGCTGGCGGTCAAGCTCGGGGCGGAGCTGGCTGGCGGGTGCGCTTTCGGTCAGGTCGGCGAGCCGCGGCGCCTTCAGGCACCAGAGCGAGCGGTCCGAGCCGTCCTCGGCATAGACGATGCGGGTGAAGACGATCGGGATCTGCGCCCCGCGCGCGGCCTCGAGCACCGGCAGCGTCGCCTCCAGTGCTTCGGGGATGTTGCCGCCGCCGAACATGTCGGGATCGAGAAAGCCCTCGACGAAATCGACGACGATGAGCGCGGGCCGGTGGCCGCGGCCGAGCGTGCGGCCGAGCTCCTGCTGGTGGTAGATGTCGGCGGCGTCCTCCATGCGCCGGACCATAGCACGACTTGACGCGGGCGCGTCTTCCGCATTATGGCCGGCCGGCGCGGAGGGCCGGATGGCCGCGGAACCGCAAGGTTCCGAGGAAAGTCCGGACTCCCTGAAGCGACGGTGCCGGGTAACGCCCGGGCGGAGCGATCCGACGGAAAGCGCCACAGAAAACAGACTGCCCCGTCAATGGGGTAAGGGTGAAACGGTGGGGTAAGAGCCCACCGCGGGACCGGCAACGGGACCGGCCTGGCAAGCCCCACCGGGAGCAATGCCGAATAGGGATCCCATACGGGCCGCTTCAGCCCCGGGATCCGGGTTGGCAGCTGGAGCCATGGGGCGACCCATGGCCGAGAGGAATGGTCATCCAAGGGGGCAACCCCTGGACAGAATCCGGCTTACAGGCCCTCCGCGCGCGATTTTCCTGCCTCCCGCCTGCGTCCGCGACGGACGCCTCCGGCGGGAGTATTTGCGAAGCAAAGACGGGCAGGTCTGCCTCCCGGCCGGTCCCTGCGCGGCATCGGTCGGGAGGCATCCCGTCTTCGCTTGCGGTCATCGGCTCTCCAGCCTGTACCGCGGGGCAAGTCTCGCGCAGCAGGCTTAACAGGACGTAAACGCCGCCCCTCTTTGCTTTCGAAATACTCCGGGGTCCGGGGCGGAGCCCCGGCCTGCCGGCCCCGTCTCAGGCCCGGCGGGTCGCGAAGAAGTCCTTGAGCAGCGCGGCGCAGGCCTCCTCCTCGATCCCGGCATAGATTTCGGGCACGTGATGGGCCTGCGGGTGATCGAATATCCGCGGCCCCTGCGCGACGCCGCCGGATTTCGGATCCGGCGCGCCGTAGTAGAGCCGCGCCAGCCGCGCGGCCGAGATCGCGCCGGCGCAGGACGGGCACGGTTCCAGCGTCACCCAGAGATCGCAGCCGGTCAGCCGTTCCGAGCCGAGCGCGGCGCAGGCGGCGCGGATCGCCAGCATCTCGGCATGGGCGGTCGGGTCGTGCAGTTCGAGCGTGCGGTTCCCGGCGGCGGCGAGCACCTTGCCATCCTTCACCACGACCGCGCCGACGGGCACCTCGCCGCGGTCGGCGGCGGCGCGGGCTTCCTCGAGCGCGAGAGGCATATGGGACCGGAACGACATGGCCGCGACATGGGCGGAAGCCGGCGCGCTTGTCAATTTCGCTGGTCCCGGCGCGTCAGTGCCGTTCGAAACTGATGATGACCTCGCCGATCGGGATGCCGAAGCGGTTCATATAAGCGCGGTTCAGCAGCCGGTCTTCGGTCTGGAGCCAGAGCCAGTCTTCGAAGCCGACGCGCAGGGTCTCGCCGCCCGAGACCGGCAGGTCGATCGTGTACTGCCAGTTGAACACGTCGCCCCGCTCCTCGCCGGTCGCCACGCCGATCACGCCGGGCGCGGTGCCCCGCCATGTCTCGGGGCCGGTCTTGGTCAGGGTCCAGACGCGCTGTTCGGTCGAGCCGTCCTCGTAGACGAAATCCTCGACGAGACGCAGGCGCTCGCCGTTCCAGTCGCCCTCGATGTCGACGACGAAGCGGCGGGAGACGTTGCCGAGCACGTCCTGGAACTGGCCATAGGCGGTCAGGTGGCCGTCGAAGAACTCCTCGAGGTTCAGGTCCCGGTCGGACAGCGGCGGGTCGTCGAGCGAGGGGCGCGCGGCGCAGGCCGCGAGCGCCAGGGCCGACAGGAGCAGGAATACGGTGCGGAAAGCTCTCATGGGATCCTCGTGTCGGGCGGTTACCAGTGCTCGGTCCCGCGGGCGCCCTTCGGCACGCCCGTCAGGTTTGCCGTCACCCATCCGCCGTAGAAGTCGCCGGGCTGCGGGATCACCCGTTCGTCGCCGACGAAGCACGCCTCCATGAGGCCGGCATAGAAGGCGAGATGGCCCGCGATGGGGCGGAAGTCGGGGGTCGGGTCGTCATAGGCCCAGGCGGCGCGGCGGGCGGTCGCGCCGCCGGAGACGACGTCAAAATAGCGCGCGACGCCCTTCCATTCGCACAGGCTGCGGCCCTGCGCCGGGACGAGCCGCGCCGTCACGTCTTCGGGCGGGATGTAATAGGTCGGCGCGTGGTGGGTTTCGAGCACGCGGTAGCCGTTCCGCGTTTCGGCCACGGTTTCCCCGCGTAGTCGCACAAGCAGGCGCTGCGGCACCGGCTGGAGGGCCGGCGGGCGGGGGTAGTCCTGGACGTTCTCGACGGGCAGCGCGGTCATGTCCGGGGAGCTAGGCGGATTTCGCGAAAGGCAAAGGGCGGCGGCGCGCCCTTCCGCCCGGCCCTGCAACCGGATATGTCGCGGCCATGACCGACACGCCCTCAGAACGCATCGCCAAGCGGCTCAGCCGCGCCGGAATCGCCTCGCGCCGCGAGGCGGAGCGGATGATCGCGGAGGGGCGGGTCAGCGTGAACGGCGCGGTGATCGACAGCCCGGCGCTGAACGTGACCGCCGCCGACAGGATCGCGGTGGACGGCAAGGCCGTGGCCGAGCCGGAGCGGCCGCGGCTGTGGCTCTACCACAAGCCGGCGGGCCTCGTGACCACGGCGAAGGACGAGAAGGGGCGGCCGACGGTCTTCGACAACCTGCCCGAGGGGATGCCGCGGGTGATGAGCGTCGGGCGGCTCGATATCGGGTCCGAGGGGCTGCTTCTGCTGACCAATGACGGCGAGCTGAAGCGGCGGCTGGAACTGCCGAGCACGGGCTGGCTGCGGAAATACCGCGTCCGGATGAAAGGCACGCCGCAGGACGCCGATTTCGCGCCGCTGCGCGCGGGCGTGACGGTCGAGGGCGAGACGTTCCAGCCGATGGAGATCACGCTCGACCGGCAGCAGGGCGCGAATGCCTGGGTCACGGTCGGTCTGCGCGAGGGCAAGAACCGCGAGATCCGGCGCGCGATGAGCGAGATCGGGTTCGACGTGAACCGGCTGATCCGGGTGAGCTACGGGCCGTTCCGGCTGAACGAGCTGAAGCCGGGCGAGGCCGTCGAGGTGAAGCCGAAGGTGCTGGCCGACCAGTTGGGGCTGGAGGCCGCGGTCGAGGGCCACGCCAAGGCGAAGGCGAAGGTCAGGCGCCGCCCGTCCCGCCGCCCTCCCCCTCGTCGTCGGGACTGAACCGCTCGATCAGGCGGGCCTGGGCCATGAACACGACGAACAGGAAGGCCGGCAGGCCGAAGGTTTCGAACGTGACCCAGAACTGGTCGGACTGGGTGCGCCAGACGATCTCGTTCGCGACGGCCATGAGCGCGAAGGCGGCGCAGATCCGGCGGGTCAGGATCATCCAGCCCTCGTCCTCCATCTGCAGGACTTCGCCCATCAGGAACTGAAGCCAGCTTTGCCCGCGCAACAGGCCGATGCCGAGCGCGACGGCGAAGAAGCCGTAGACGAGTGTCGTCTTCATCTTGAAGAAGCTCTCGTCGTTGAACCAGACGGTGAGGCCGCCGAAGAAGAGCACCATGACCGCGGTGAAGACCTGGATGCGGGAGATCTTGCCGGTCAGCCGCCAGAGGATACCCATCGAGACGAGCAGGATCGGGATGAAGATTACCGTGGCGACGATGAAGCCCGAATACTCCCGCCCGCCGATGGTCCAGACGCTGTCCTCGAGCCTGAGATAGGCGAGGAAGAACAGGATAGGCGGCCCGAGCTCCAGCGCGGATTTGAGCCAGGGGGCGATGGGGCGGCTGTCGGCCATGTGTCTCTCCTATCCCGCCGCCTCAACTATCACCGCACCCGCGGCGATCAACCCCATGAGGGTCAGCCGGCGCGGCCCGACGCTCTCGCCCAGAACGAGCCAGCCGATCAGCGCGGCGAAGACGGTCGAGGTTTCGCGCAGGATCGCGGCCTGCCCGACCTGGTCGAGCCGGGTGGCCAGCATGATCGAGCCGAAGGAGGCGAAGGCGACGAGCCCGCCGATCAGACCGCGGGCGGTGAGCGGACCGAGCGTCGGGCGGTTCTCCATCCGGACCCAGGCGCGGGCGGCGAGGATCGGGAAGACCACGCCGTCGATCATGAAGAACCAGGCGAGGAAGGTGAACGGGTCGGCCGTGGCGCGGATGCCGTAGGCGTCGAAGGTGGTGTAGGCGGCGACGAAGAGCCCGGTCAGGACGGCGAGCCAGAGCGCGGGGACGAGCCGGTCGCGGTCGACCGTGACATGGACCATGTTGTAGGCGGCAAGGCCGTAGAGCCCGGTCAGCAGAACGGCGACGCCGACCCATTGCAGGGGCTGGAACACCTCGCCGAAGATGAGCCATGCGCCGATGACGGCGAAGAGCGGCCCGGTGCCGCGCATGACCGGGTAGACGACCGTGAAGGCGCCGCGACGGTAACTTGCCAGCGTCGCCAGCTTGTAGCCGGTATGGATCACCCAGGCGGCGGCGAAGATCGGCCACATATGCGGTTCGGGCCAGGGCACGACGAACAGCGCCACCGGCGCGGCCATCAGACCATAGGCGGCGTCTATGGCGCCGCGGGACATCAGCGGGTCGTGCCGGCCTTTCTGCAGCGCGCCGAAGACGGCGTGGAGGAGAGCCGCGAGAAGCGCGAGGGCCGTGGCGAGCGTGGCGCCGGCCGGCGTTCCGGCGAGCCCGACAATCGTGGCGCCCATGTCAGAGCGTCCGTCCGTGTTCGCTGTCGCCGGAGACCACCTGCGCCGCGCGGGCGCGGGTCGCGATCACTCGGCGGCCCCGGTCAGGGCGCGGGCGAACTCCTCGGGGTCGAAGGGCGAGAGGTCGTCGATCTGCTCGCCCACGCCGATGGCATGGATCGGCAGGCCGAAGCGGTCCGCGAGCGCGACAAGGACGCCGCCCTTGGCCGTGCCGTCAAGTTTCGTCATCACGAGGCCGGTCACGTCGGCCATCTTCTGGAAAATCTCGACCTGGCTCAGCGCGTTCTGGCCGGTCGTCGCGTCAAGCACCAGAAGCGTGTTGTGCGGCGCGTCGGGGTCCTTCTTGCGGATCACGCGGACGATCTTGGCCAGTTCCTCCATCAGGTCGGCGCGGTTCTGGAGGCGGCCCGCGGTGTCGATCATCAGCAGATCGGCGCCCTCGCGCTCGGCCCTGGTCATCGCGTCGAAGGCCAGCGCGGCAGGATCGGCGCCCTCGGGCGCGGTCATGACCGGCACGCCGGCGCGGTCGCCCCAGATCTGCAGCTGTTCGACGGCCGCCGCCCGGAACGTGTCGCCCGCGGCGATCACGACGGACTTGCCCGCCGCCTTCAGCTGGCTCGCGAGCTTGCCGATCGTCGTGGTCTTGCCCGAGCCGTTGACGCCGACGACGAGCACGACCTGCGGCTTCTTCGGATAGAGCGGCAGGGGCCGGGCGACGGGCTCCATCACGCGGGTGATTTCCTGCGCCAGCAGGTCCTTGATTTCGCGGACGGACAGCTGGCGGCCGAAATGCCCCTCGGCGAGGTTGGCGGTCACGCGGGTCGCAGTGTCGACGCCCATATCGGCGGTGATGAGCAGATCCTCGAGCTGTTCGAGCATGGCGTCATCGAGGGCCCGGCGCGGCTCGCCGGAACGGCCCGTGAGCCGTCCCATGAGGCCGGTGCGGCGCGGCTGCGGCGCGATCTCGGGCTCGGGCATCGGCGCGGGCCGGTCGGTCGGGCGTTCGGGCGCCGGTTCGGGGCGTTCGGGGGCGACCGGGTCATCGAAGGGCGCGGCGGCCTCTTCCTGGACCTCGTCAGTGGCGGTGGCGGCTTCCTCGATCACCTCGTCGACGGCCTCGGTCTCCTCGACCGCGCCGCCCTCCTCGACAATCGCCTCCAGACCCTCGTCGAGCTTCGAGGAGGATTTGAACATGCGGTCGCGGAGCTTGCGAAAGAAGGACATTGGCAATTTCCCTGTTTCGCTCGACTTAATTGGTCCGTCGCCCGGATGAAAGGCCCCCAGGCGGCGGTCAGATTTCGTCGGGGAAGTGGGTCATGGTCAGCCGGATCGGGTTCGGCGCGGCCTGACCGAGCCCGCAGATCGAGGCGTCCGCCATGGCCTGCGCGAGTTCTTCGAGTAGGCCGCGATCCCACCTTTCGGCCTGCATCAGCTTCACCGCCTTTTCACAGCCGACGCGGCAGGGCGTGCATTGCCCGCAGCTTTCCTTCTCGAAGAATTTCAGCATGTTGAGCGCCGCCGCCTTCGCGCTGTCCTTGTCCGACAGGACCACCACGGCGGCCGAGCCGATGAACGAGCCGAGCGGCTGGAGCGTGTCGAAATCGAGCGGCACGTCGTCGATCGAGGCCGGCAGCAGGCCGGAGGACGGGCCGCCGGGCTGGTAGGCCTTGAAGGCGTGGCCCTCGGCCATGCCGCCGGCGGCGTCGATCACGTCGCGGATCGTGGAACCGGCGGGCAGAAGGTAGACCCCCGGCTTCGCGACGCGGCCCGAGACCGAGTAGCTGCGCAGGCCCTTGCGGCCGTTCTTCTCGGTGCCGCTCAGTACTTCCGGGCCCTCGCGACAGACGCGGGCGACCCAGTAGAGCGTCTCGATATTGTGGACGAGGGTCGGGCGGTCGAAGATGCCGACCTGCGCCACGTAGGGCGGGCGATGGCGCGGCAGACCGCGCTTGCCCTCGATCGATTCGATCATCGCGCTTTCTTCACCGCAGATATAGGCGCCGGCGCCGCGGCGCAGGTCGATAAAGCCTTCATCCACAAGAGCTTCGTCTTCCAGAGCCTTGATTTCACGCCGCAAAATCTCGATGCTCACCGGGTATTCGTCGCGCATGTAGAGGTAGACGCGCTCGGCCTCGACGGCCCATGCGGCGATCAGCATCCCCTCGAGGAAGGTGTGCGGGTTGCGCTCCAGGTAGTAGCGATCCTTGAAGGTCCCGGGCTCGCCCTCGTCACCGTTGACGGCCATCAGGCGGGGGCCGGGATTGGCGCGCACGAAGCCCCATTTCTTGCCGGACGGGAAGCCCGCCCCGCCCAGACCGCGGAGGCCCGAGGCGAGCACCTTGTCCTGCACGGCTTCCCAGTCGCCGGACGCACGGAGCGACTTGAGCGTCTCATAGCCGCCGCCGGCGCGATAGGCGGCGAGGTCCTCGTAATCGGGCAGATGCGGATGGGTGTCGCCGGCCGCGATGGCGGCCTCGACCTTCGCCGGCGTCGCATGGTCGATGTGGTTGTGGCCAAGCTCCAGCACCGGCGCGGTGTCGCAGCGGCCCATGCAGGGCGCGCGGACGACGCGGATCTCGGCCGGATCGAGGCCGTCGGCCAGCGCCTGCGCCAGCGCGTCGGCCCCGGCAAGTTCGCAGGACAGCGAGTCGCAGACGCGGATCGTCAGCGCCGGCGGCGGGGTCTCGTCTTCGCGCACGAGGTCGAAATGGGCGTAGAAACTGGCCACTTCCCAGATCTCGGCCATCGGCAGGTTCATCTCCTCGGCCAGCGCGCGCAGGTGCCGCGCCGACAGATGGCCGTGGGCGTCCTGGATCAGGTGCAGATGCTCGATCAGCAGGTCGCGCCGGCGCGGCCGGTCGCCCAGAAGCGCCCGCACCTCGGCCAGCGCCTCGTCCTCGAACTGGCGGCCCTTCGGGACGTTCCGTCCGCGTCCGCGCCCGGATTTCCAGACGCCACCCTTGCCACCATCGCCCTTTCCGCCGTCCGGTGCCATGTTTCCTCCCGGTTGCCTGTCTTCCTCATATGCGTTCAATGCATCGGGAAGCGGGTCGAATGCGACATGGTTTCGCCCCAATCCGCAGGCAGGGTATACGGGAACACCACCGACATGCCACAGCGCCAGACAGAGAATCCCATGCCGGTCATTGCCCGTTATGCCGTCGTCACCGTTGTGCCGCTTCTGCTGATCGTCGCCGGAAGCTTCTTCGGCGGGTATTTCCCGCTTCTCGCCCTGTTATGGCTGACCGTTCTTGCCGCCATCGGCGACGCGGTGCTGGAGCCGCCGGCGCCCGAAGAGGCGGGCGAATGGACCGAACGGCTCTCGGCGGGGCTGGCCATCGGGCACCTGATGCTGATTCCGGTCGTCCTGATGGGCCTCGACAACGCGCGGCTGAGCGCCGGGGCGCAGCTGGCGCTGTTCCTGGCCGTCGCGTCCTACATGGGGCAGGTCAGCCACCCGAACGCGCATGAGCTGATTCACCGCAACCCGGCCTGGCTGCGGCGGCTCGGGGCGATCGTCTACACCTCGATCCTGTTCGGCCACCATGTCTCGGCCCACAGGATGGTGCACCACGCCCATGTCGGCACGCCGAAGGACCCGGCGACCCCGCTACCCGGCGAAAGCTTCTGGGCCTACGTCCCGCGCGCCTGGCGCGGCTCGGCCGAGGCCGGGTTCGCGGCCGAGGCCGAGCAGCTGGAACGGTCGGACCTGCCGCCCTTCGCGCTCGAGAACCCGTACTGGTTCTGGGGCCTTGGCGGGATCTTCACGCTGGTCGTCGTGGCGGCGATGGGCGGTGTGCTCGGCGTGATCGTGTTTCTCGCGCTCTGCGCGCTGGTCCACTTGCAGATCCTCCTGAGCGACTATGTCCAGCATTACGGTCTGCAGCGGCTGAACCTGCCGAACGGCCGGGTGGAGTCGGTGGGCGCGCATCACAGCTGGAACGCGCCGCGCGGCTTCTCGTCGCTGCTGATGCTGAACGCGCCGAACCATTCGGAACATCACCTGCATCCCGGCCGGCCCTTCAACCGGCTGACCGCGCCCGAGGCCGATGCCGCGCCCCGCCTGCCCTACCCGATGCCGATCATGGCGGCGATCGCGACGGTGCCGGGCGCCTGGTCACGGCTGATGGATCGCCGTGCGCTGAAGGTGATGGAGGCGGCCGAGGCGCGCCTGACCGCGCGCGAGGAGGCAATCGCGGCCGATCCGGACATCGCCATGATCCACCGCCTGACGCGCGAAGCGGGCTAGATCGACACCCCGCGCCGTCCGGCGAGATCGGTGAAGAACTGCCAGGCGACCCGGCCCGACCGGGCGCCGCGCGTGGCCTGCCACTCGATCGCCTCGGCGCGCAGCTCGGCATCGGAAATCGCGACCCCGTAGGCATCGCAATAGCCGCGCACCATGGCGAGGTAGTCGTCCTGCGAACAGGGATGGAAGCCGAGCCAGAGGCCGAAGCGATCCGACAGCGAGACCTTCTCCTCGGTCGCTTCGGACGGGCTGATCGCGGTCGAGCGTTCGTTCTCGATCATGTCGCGCGGCATCAGGTGCCGCCGGTTCGACGTGGCATAGAACAGCACATTGTCCGGCCGCCCCTCGACCCCGCCGTCGAGCACGGCTTTCAGCGACTTGTAGTGTTCGTCATCATGGCTGAACGAGAGATCGTCGCAGAACAGCACGATCCGGACCGGCGCATTGCGCAGCAGCGTGAGAAGCCGCCCGATCGAGGGCAGGTCCTCGCGCAGCACCTCGACCAGCGTCAGCGAGGTTTCGGCCGAGACGGTGGCGTGCACGGCCTTCACGAGGCTGGATTTGCCCATCCCGCGCGCGCCCCAGAGCAATGCGTTGTTGGCCGGAAGCCCGGCGGCGAAGCGGCGGGTGTTGTCGAGAAGGGTGTCGCGCGAACGGTCGATGCCGACCAGCAGGTCGATCTCGACGCGGTTAACGCGCGGCACGGGGACGAGACGGTCGGGATTGGCGTGCCAGACGAAGGCCGGCGCCGCGGCCCAGTCGGGCGTTTCGGCCGGCGGCGGCGCGATGCGTTCGAGCGCCGCAGCGATCCGTTCCTCCGGGGTCAGGCTCACTCGCCGGCCCCCGGCCCTTTCGCCTCCTCGCGCAGCTCGGATTCGAGATCCTCGTCATACAGCCCTTCTTCGCGCAGGCGCTGCTCGCGTCCACGCTCGACCATCCGCACGAGGATGATGGAAATCTCGTAGAGTCCGTAGACCACCGTGAAGAGGATGATCTGTGTGATGACGTCGGGCGGGGTGACGATGGCGGCCAGCGTCAGGATGCCGACGACCGCGTATTTGCGCATGTTCCCGAGCCCTTCGGCCGAGACCAGACCGGCCTTGCCGAGCAGCGTCAGCAGGACGGGAAGCTGGAAGCAGAGGCCGAAGGCGAAGATGAACTTCAGCGCCAGGTCGGTCGAGGCGCTGATCGAGCCGAGGAAGGCAGTCTGAAGCTCGGTCGTCTGCTCGGTCACCGGCGGCGCCTCTTCCCCGGTCACGATGCTGGTGATCTGCGGCACCACGTCGGCGAAGCCGATGAAGAAGTTCATCGCCAGCGGCGTCACGACGAAATGCGCGAAGGCCGCGCCGGCGGTGAACAGGAAGGGCGTCGCCACGAGGAACGGCAGGATCGCGTTCTGTTCGGACCGGTAGAGACCCGGCGCCACGAAGCGCCAGAGCTGATGCGCGATCACCGGGAAGGACACGAAGAAGCCCACGATGACCGAGACCCGGACCAGCGTGAAGAATTCCTCCTGCGGGGACATGGCGAAGAGCGTCGTCGATTGCCCGCGTGCGGCCAGCACGCCCAGAAGCGGCTGCTGGATGAAGCTGAGGATCTGCGGCGCCCAGATGAACACGATGACCATGGCCACCACGAAGGCGAGCACAGACCGGATCAGCCGCGTCCGAAGCTCCGTGAGGTGCTCGATGAGCGGGGCCGCGCTATCGTCGATCTTGTCGTCCCTGCTCACGATTCGGCCGTCCCGGTGCGGGGCGGCGGCGCGTCGCTGTCAGTGTCGGCGGGGACCGGTTCGGCTGCGGGCTCGGGCGCCGGTTCCGCTGCGGTCTTCGCGACCGGCGGATTGGCGGCACGCATCTTTTCCTCGCGGATGCGGCGATGCTCTTCGGCCGTGGCCTTGGCCTTCTCGAGCTCGGCCTTGCGCTTTTCGGCGAGTTTGCGGGTTTCGGAGCCTTCGGGATATTTCGTCGGGTCGATCCCGTCGAAGGCCTTGTTGACCGCGTCGAGGCCCATCCTCTTCGGATTGGCCATGTTGCGCAGGTCGCGGCTAAGCTCGTTCATGCCGCTCTCGTCGGCGGCTTCGTTCATGGCGCGCGAGAATTCCTTGGCCATGCCGCGCATCCGGCCGGTGAAATGGCCAAAGGCGCGGAACATGCGCGGCAGGTCCTTGGGGCCGACGACGATGAGCGCCACGACCCCGATGACCAGAAGTTCCATCCAGCCGATGTCAGGCATCCCGGGCCCTCGCGCGCCTGTCGCCGATCAGGCGTTGTCGCGGCGTTCGCCTTCGGGCGTCACGTCGCGCGCATTGGCGCCGTCAGCGGCCGAGGCGTTCTCGATCTCCTCGGAGCCGTCCTTCACGCCGCGCTTGAACGCGGTGATGCCCTTGCCGACCTCGCCCATGAGGTTCGCGATCTTGCCGCGGCCGAACAGGACAAGGACCACGACCGCGATCAGGAGGAGACCCGGCAGTCCGATGTTGTTGAGCATGCTACTCTCCCTTAGCGCCGCGGACCTCTGGTCCGTCCCGGCGCTGGCTGTTTCCCGGGTCCATAGGTAATGGCGCCCGCATCGGGGTTCAAAGCCCCTTCGTCAAAAGCGCCCCTTTTTGGCGCGATTCCCGTCCGTGGACAAGGGCGACCGGCGGGCGAAGACGAAACAGCGGTCTCGACGGACCGACAGCCACAGCGGCGTGCCGGGCTTGGGCAGGAACACCGCCGGCACTGTCGCCTTCAGCCGCTGATCGTTGAAATCCATACGGAATTCGACAAGGCTCTCGTGCCCCATGAAGCGCGCCCGCTCGACGATGCCGCGGGCCGGAACACCGTCCTGGGGGGTCGGCAGCGGGCCGCGGCCCTCTCGGTCGAAATCGAGCTTCACGTGCTGTGGACGGAATACGATATCCACAGCCGTTCCGTCCGGATGACCGGGCGCGAGGAACTGGCCGAAGGCCGTATCGGTCAGCGCGCCGCGAACTTCGCCTTCGATCACGTTGATATCGCTGAAGAAAGCCGCCGCGGCCTTGTCCACCGGGGCGTTGTAGACGTTGTAGGGCGCGCCCTGCTGCACGATATGGCCGTCGCGCATCAGCGCGATCTGGTCGGCCATGCGCATCGCCTCGTCCGGTTCGTGCGTGACCAGCAGGACGGCGGCGCCCTCCTCCTTCAGGACCTGCAGCGTTTCGTCGCGGATGCCGTCGCGCAGGCGGTTGTCGAGGCCCGAGAAGGGCTCGTCCATCAGCATGACGCGCGGGCGCGGCGCGAGCGCGCGGGCCAGCGCGACGCGCTGCTGTTCCCCGCCCGACAGCATGTGCGGAGACTTGTCGCCGTAGCCCTCGAGATGGACCCGCGCGAGCAGTTCCTCGACGCGCGCGGCCTTCTCCGCCCGGGTGCCGTTCAGCCCGAAAGCGACATTCTCAGCCACGGTCAGATGAGGAAACAGCGCGAAATCCTGGAAGATCAGGCCGATATGCCGCGACTCGGGCGGCAGGTGCAGATCGGGTCCGCCGACCTCGCGCCCGTCGACGAGGATGCGCCCGGCGCTCTGGCGTTCGATCCCCGCGATCACGCGCAGCGTCGTCGACTTGCCGCAGCCCGAGGGGCCGAGCAGGCACAGCACTTCGCCCGCGGCCAGTTCGAGGCTGACGTCGCTCAGCACCCGGCGGGCGCCGAAGCGGCAGGACAGGCTTTCGACGGCGAGGCGGGGGGCGGTCATGCGGGCGCGATAATCCGATGGATTTACTAGGAATTGCAGCTAGCAGCGACGGGCCGCGGTTTCAAGCGGCACGGGGCCGCCGGACCGCAGTCGCCGACTCATCCACAGGAAGATCGACGGCCACAGACCTGACTTGGCTGCATTTTCTCAGATCGTCGCGTTCACGTTGCCGCCGTCGAGAAGAACGTTCTGGCCGACGATGAAGCCGGCATACTGCGAACACAGGAAGGCGCAGGTCGCGCCGAATTCCTCGGCTGTGCCGTAGCGCCCGGCCGGAATTTCGGCCCAGACGGACTTCGTCGCCTCCTCGACACTGATCCCCTGCCGCTCGGCGATGGCGCGGTCGAGCGCGACGCGCCGGTCGGTCGCGTGGCTGCCGGGCAGCAGGTTGTTGATCGTCACGCCATGGCGGGCGACCTGGCGGGCGGTGCCGGCGACGTAGCCGGTCAGGCCGGCCCGGGCGGAATTCGACAGGCCGAGGATCGGGATCGGCGCCTTGACCGATTGCGAGGTGATGTTGACCACCCGGCCCCATCCGCGGTCCATCATGCCGGGCACGAGCGCCGTCATCAGCGCGATCGGGGTCAGCATGTTGGAATCGAGCGCGGCGATGAAATCGTCCCGCGTCCAGTCCTTCCAGAGCCCCGGCGGCGGGCCGCCGGCATTGGTCACGAGGATGTCGACCTCGCCCGCAGCCTTCAGAACGGCGGCGCGGCCCTCCTCGGTCGTCACGTCGGCGGCGACGGTCACCACCTCGACGCCGTAGGCATCGCGGATCTCCGCCGCTGCGGCCTCGAGCGCGCCGGCGCCCCGGGCGTTCATCACGATCGTGCAGCCGGCCTCGGCCAGCTTCTCGGCGCAGCCCCGGCCGAGCCCCTTGGACGCCGCGCAGACGAGCGCGCGCTTGCCGGAAATTCCCAGATCCATCCTGTTCCTCCGCTTAGACAGCGTTCGCATAGCAGCCCTCGGCGCGGGCAGCCAGTCCGCAGCGGTCTTTGAACCCGGGCCCGGTCCGGGACGACAGACAGGCAAGACCAGCGCCACCGAAAGCGGCGACACCTCAAGGAGCCTGACGTCCATGACCATCCAGTCCCTCTGCGCCGCGACGCTTGTCGCGACACTGCTCGCCCTCCCGGCCGCCGCCGATCGCCGCGGCAGCTCCGGCAACGACGACGGCGATGTGTCCGATCGTGTTCTGGCACAGCAATCCGGCGGCTTCGCCGGTGTCCAGTTCGCCCCGCGCCCGTCGAACCGCGTCGATGCCTCGTCGATTGGCGGTCTGCACCGGCCCGACGCGGCCGTCCTGGAGCAGGAAGGCTATTCGATCCCGTGGATGGTGAACATCTGCGGCGACGGAAACTGGTTCGTCTTCTGGCAGAACGACGCTGAGGGCCACTGGATCCCCGGCTCCTTCGATTTCGGCTGCATCGACTGAGGCTGCGGGCCTCGATTGCGCCGGCCCCGGCGCGCGTCTATATCGCGGCCATGCCCGATACGCTGCTCGACAACCGCCCGCCGCTGCCACCGGAGATCGCCCGCCGGCGGACCTTCGCGATCATCTCGCATCCCGATGCGGGCAAGACGACTCTGACCGAGAAGTTCCTGCTGTTCGGCGGCGCGATCCAGATGGCCGGCCAGGTGCGCGCCAAGGGCGAGGCGCGGCGGACGCGGTCGGACTTCATGCAGATGGAGAAGGACCGGGGGATCTCGGTCAGTGCCTCGGCCATGTCGTTCGACTATGCCGGGCACCGCTTCAACCTCGTGGACACGCCGGGCCACTCGGATTTCTCCGAGGACACCTACAGGACGCTGACTGCCGTGGACGCGGCGATCATGGTCATCGACGGCGCCAAGGGGGTCGAGAGCCAGACCCGCAAACTGTTCGAGGTCTGCCGGCTGCGCGACCTGCCCATCTTGACTTTTTGCAACAAGATGGACCGGGAAAGCCGGGATACGTTCGAAATCATTGACGAAATCCAGGAAAACCTCGCCATCGACGTTACGCCGGCCTCTTGGCCCATCGGGCAGGGCCGCGACTTCCTCGGCTGCTACGACCTGCTGCGCGACCGGCTGGAACTGATGGACCGCGCCGACCGGAACAAGGTGTCGGAGAGCGTGAAGATGGAAGGGCTGGACGACCCGAAGCTTGCCACCCACGTGCCGGCCGCGCTGCTCGAGACGCTCCGCGAAGAGGTCGAAATGGCGCGCGAACTGCTGCCGCCGATGGACGCCAGGGCTTTCGCCGAGGGCTCTCTGACACCGATCTGGTTCGGCTCGGCGATCAATTCCTTCGGCGTGAAGGAACTCATGGACGGCATCGCGACCTACGGCCCCGAGCCCCAGGTACAAACCGCGGAGCCGCGCCAGGTGGCGCCCGAAGAGGGCAAGGTGGCCGGCTTCGTATTCAAGGTGCAGGCGAACATGGACCCGAAACACCGCGATCGGGTCGCCTTTGTGCGGCTTGCGTCCGGTCATTTCGAGCGTGGCATGAAACTGACGCATGTCCGGTCGAAGAAGCCGATGACGATCTCGGCGCCGGTCCTGTTCCTCGCTTCGGACCGCGAACTGGCCGAAGAGGCGTGGGCCGGCGACATCATCGGCATCCCCAATCATGGACAGTTGCGGATCGGCGACGCGCTGACCGAGGGCGAAGCGCTGCGCTTCACGGGCATCCCGAGTTTCGCGCCGGAACTCCTCCAGTCCTGCCGCGCGGGCGATCCGCTGAAGGCCAAGCACCTCGACAAGGCGCTGATGCAGTTCGCCGAGGAAGGCGCGGCCAAGGTGTTCAAACCGCAGATCGGATCGGGCTTCATCGTCGGCGTGGTCGGCGCGCTGCAATTCGAGGTGCTGGCGAGCCGGATCGAACTGGAATACGGCCTGCCGGTCCGCTTCGAGGCGAGCCAGTTCACCAGCGCCCGGTGGGTCCACGGGCCGAAGGACAAGATCGACGCCTTCGCGCAGGCCAACAAGCAGCACATGGCGACCGACAATGACGGAGACCCGGTTTATCTGACGAGATTGCAATGGGATATCGACCGCGTGGAGCGGGACTATCCCGACATCAGCCTGAGCGCGACGAAAGAGCTGATGATCTGAGGCGACCGCCTCAGGACAGCCAGCTTGCCTCGTTCCAGGCTTCGGAGAACAGCTCGCGCGGCAGGGCCAGCTCGAACGTGCCGTCGGGGCCGTAGACCTGCACGGTCATGCCCTGCCCCGCCGCACGCTGGAACGCCTCGCGGCTGAGGAAGATGGCGCCGACACGCCAGCCGTGGCAGGTGCCGCCGCCGGTGCAGAAATCCTCGACCCGGCCTATGGGCTGGAAATCGAGCACGCGGCCGGCCGAAACGGCCCGGTTCATGCGCAGCGGCCGATGGACGCCGTCACGCATGTGGCCAAGCTCGACCAGGTAGGCCTCATACGGCCCGCGCGACAGGATGCGCGCTTCGGCCATGATGGTGTGATGCGGATGATCGGAAACGACCCGCTCCGCCGAATAGGCGCCGGTCAGCCCGGTGCGGACGGTCAGAATGCCGGGGTCCGCCGCAGCCATGCTGCATATCGAGACCGACAGGCCGAGGGCGAGTGCTATTTTTCTCATTTTGAGTATGGTAAGCCATATTTCCGTTTTGTCCACATGACCTGTGTGCGAAATTCATTAATGTTGCGTGACTGGTGGGGATTTGACGCAGCAGCGCATTTGCTCTATGTGCGCCCATCGAGGGACGGGATCCGCCCACCCTCGAACCGCGGAGCGCGACGGTTCCATGCGCTCCATTCTCCCCGGGCTACGGCCCGCAGCTTGGAAACGCATGACAAAATTCAGCGATCTCGACCTTAATCCCAAGGTCCTCAAGGCCATCGAAGAGGCCGGCTACGAAACCCCCACACCGATCCAGGCGGGCGCCATCCCCGAAGCGCTGAAAGGCCGTGACGTTCTCGGCATCGCGCAGACCGGCACCGGCAAGACGGCCAGCTTCACGCTGCCGATGATCACCGCACTGGCGCGCGGACGTGCCCGGGCTCGGATGCCGCGCAGCCTCGTTCTGTGCCCGACGCGGGAACTCGCCGCGCAGGTGGCCGAGAATTTCGACATCTATTCCAAGCACGTGAAGCTGACCAAGGCGCTGCTGATCGGCGGCGTCAGCTTCAAGGAGCAGGACGCCCTGATCGACAAGGGCGTCGACGTTCTGATCGCTACGCCGGGCCGGCTGCTGGACCATTTCGAGCGCGGCAAGCTGATCCTGTCGGACGTGAAGATCATGGTCGTCGACGAGGCCGACCGGATGCTCGACATGGGCTTCATTCCGGATATCGAGAAGATCTTCAGCCTGACGCCGTTCACCCGCCAGACGCTGTTTTTCTCGGCCACCATGCCGTCCGAGATCGAGCGGCTGACGAACACCTTCCTCGCCAACCCGGCGAAGATCGAGGTCGCGCGCCAGGCCACGGCATCCGAGACGATCACGCAGGGTGTCGTGATGTTCCGCGCCTCGCGCCGCGACCGCGAGACCGAGGCGAAGGAAAAGCGTGACCTGCTGCGCGCGCTGATCGAGCGTGAGGGCGAGGCCTGCCGCAACGCGATCATCTTCTGCAACCGCAAGGTCGACGTCGACATCCTCGCGAAGTCGATGAAGAAGCACGGGCTGAATGCCGCGCCGATCCACGGCGATCTGGACCAGAGCCAGCGGATGCGGACGCTCGACGGGTTCCGCGACGGGTCGGTGACGTTCCTGATCGCCTCCGACGTCGCCGCGCGCGGGCTGGACATCCCGAACGTGAGCCACGTGTTCAACTTCGACGTGCCGAGCCATGCCGAGGATTACGTCCACCGGATCGGACGCACGGGCCGGGCCGGCAAGACCGGGACGGCGCTGACGATCTGCGCCAAGCGCGACGAGAAGTTTCTCGACGAGATCGAGAAGCTGATCGAGGGGCCGATCCCGCGGATCGAAAGCCCGACTGGCACGCCCGAACCGCAGGCCGACGAGGCCGAGGCGGAGGAAAAGCCCAAGCGCAGCCGCAGCCGTCGCAGCAGCAGCAGCAAAGGCCGCGAGCGGACCGAGGAGCCGGCGGAGCCTCAGGCCGAGGCGCCGAAGCCCGCGGCCAAGCCGGAGAGCAGCCGGGACAGCGGGCGCGACAGCAACCGGGACAACAATCGCGACTCGGGCCGCGACCGGGGCCGCCGGGGCGGCGACCGCGGCGGCAACCGGACGGTCGGGATGGGCGATCACCTGCCCGACTTCATCGCGCTGAGTTTCGACGAGCGCCGCGGCGGTCCCGCGGCGTCGGATGCGGACGAGACCGAAAGCGAGACGGAGAACAGCGCGGCGTGAGTGTTCTGCTCAGGATCCGTCGTCGAACCTGGGTTTCCGACGGATCCTTACCACGTCACGGTTACCGCCCGACCGATCGGGCATTACCGGGCGCTTTCGTTCGAAACTGATCTCGAGCGACGGATCTCGGCGCCACCTCGTCGCATCCTTGTCGACGACTCGCCCGTTCTTGACACCTTCGCCGCGAAGCGTCGGCTTGTACCAATATTCCGTTACGGCCAAGACGATCGCGGTCATCGTAGGACCGGCTCCGCAACACCGCGTATTTGGTGGATCACCATATCGCAGCTCCCCCGAACGGATGAGATCGGCCAGTGCCCTGACCTTGCGAGGGATCGGAGCCGGCTCGCCTGATCGACTGTCTGTCCCGATCTCCCACCTCCACAGCTCGTCTCGATGGGACAGCTCCGAGACTGCGGCATCGAATCCCGTCCGGCAGCCCCGACATTCGATCCGAAGCAAGGCGCATTCGCTGCTGTAGATGTTGACGATCGCGTAGGGTGAAAACGCGATCCAGCGCGGAACGGCTGACTCATCGAACCAAGCCGGCGGCTCGGGAATGCGGTCGAGAATGTCGCCATAGTGCGGGTGCATCAGGCCATCAACCGGCTTACCATCACCGTCACCTCCGGCCGCTTGCCGATCTCGGCCTGGCAGACCTGGCGGGCGGCGCGGGTCACGACTTCGTCGAGCTTGTCGTCGCTTTCGACCGTGCGGGCGTCGAGGCGCGGGAGGATCTCGGCGATCTCGTCCTCGATGAGCTCGGCCAGATCGGCCCCGTCACCGGTGACTTCGGGCAGACCGCGCAGCGAGACCCAACTGTCCTCGAGCACGCTTTCATCTTCGTCGACCACCAGCGCGACGATGACCAGCCCGTTCAGCGCGAGTTTCATCCGGTCGCGGATCACCCCGTCGAAGGCGCCCACGAGGGCCGTCCCGTCCAGATAGACGCGGCCCACCTCGATATGGTCGACAGGACCAGGCTGGTTGCCCGACAGCGCGACCATGGTGCCGTTCGGTGCGAGGATGCCGAGCATCCCCTTCTCTTCTCCGATCGACGCGTGGCGCTGCAGGTGGCGGTATTCGCCGTGGTTCGGAACGAGGATCTTCGGGCGCAGCATGTCGTGAACACGCTCGAGATCCGGGCGGTTGGCATGGCCGGAGACGTGGTAGAACCCCTGCTCGGCATCCACGACGTCGACGCCCTGCTCGGCCAGCGCGTTGTGGATGCGCGCGACCGGAACCTCGTTGCCGGGGATGGTCTTGGACGAGAAAAGGAACGTGTCGCCCTTCTTCAGCTCGTGCCCGAGATAAGAGCCGCGGCTGAGCGCGGCGGACGCGGCGCGGCGTTCGCCCTGGCTGCCGGTCACGAGCAGCATGAGGTTCTCGCGCGGGATGTCGGTCGCTTCCTCAGGCGTGACCACGGGCGGGAAGTCGGTCAGGACGCCGGCCTCGACCGCCGCGGCGACCATCCGCTTCATCGCGCGGCCGAGAAGGCAGATGGTGCGTCCGTTGGCCTTCCCCGCCTCTGCCAGCGTCTTCAGCCGCGCGACGTTCGAGGCAAAGGTCGTGGCGACGACCATGCCCTTCGCGCTGGCCACAAGCTGGCCGATCGGCTCGGCGAGCTGGCTTTCGGAGCGGCCGGGATGGCCGGAAAACACGTTGGTGGAGTCACAGATCAGCGCGAGTACACCGGCATCGCCGATGTCGCGCCACATCGGCTCGTCGAATGGTTCGCCCACGATGGGCATGAGGTCGATCTTGAAGTCGCCGGAATGGACGACGCGACCGGCCGGCGTATCGATGACGAGGCCGGAGGCTTCGGGGATCGAGTGGCTGATCGGGGCGAACCCCACCTTGAACGGCCCGGCCTCTGCGGTTTCG
This sequence comes from Rhodobacterales bacterium HKCCE3408, assembly GCA_015689705.1. Lineage (GTDB taxonomy): Bacteria > Pseudomonadota > Alphaproteobacteria > Rhodobacterales > Rhodobacteraceae > HKCCE3408. The sequence continues at coordinate 17,173 of WVSN01000025.1, read as the reverse complement.
GGCCAGGGCTGGCAGACCCGGATGATGGCATCGGGGTCCTGTCCCGCCTCCTCGAGCTTGCGGGCGGCGTGGATCGCGGTGAAGGGGCGGCAGAAGACCGGGCAGCGCAGCTTCGACCAGAGATGGCCGAGCGCGCCCACGTGGTCCTCGTGCGCATGGGTGATGAAGATACCGTCCAGCCGGTCGGCCCGCGCCTCGAGCCAGGCCACGTCAGGCAGGATCACGTCGACGCCGGGCTGGCCGTCCATGTCGGGGAAGCTCACGCCGATATCGACGAGAATGAACCGTTCGTCGTCCCGCGGCCCGTAGCCGTAGACGTAACAATTCATCCCGATCTCCCCCGCGCCGCCGAGAGGGAGATAGATCAGCCGTGCCGCATCCGTCATGAGGTGCCGTGTTCCTTGTTGAAGTCGTGGATCACGGTCAGGCCGTGCATGGTGAGGTCGTCCTCGATCAGGTCAAATAACACATCCCCCTGCGAGAACAACGGCGCGAGGCCCCCGGTGCCGAGAATGCGCATGGGACGGTCCCATTCGCCGCGTATCCGGTCGCAGATGCCCCGGACGAGGCCGACATAGCCCCAGAAGATCCCCGATTGCATGCAGGCCACCGTGTTGGTGCCGATGACCGCCTGCGGCTTGGTGACGTCGACATGCGGCAGCGCGGCGGCGGCGTGGTGCAGCGCCTCGAGGCTGAGGTTCACGCCGGGCGCGATGACCCCGCCGACATAGGCCCCGTCATGGGCGACGACGTCGAAGGTGGTGGCGGTGCCGAAATCGACGACGATCAGATCGCCGCCATGCCGGTCGAAGGCGCCGGCGGTGTTCACCAGACGGTCGGGACCGACCGCCGTGCCCTGGTCGACCCGGGGCGCGGCGGGCAGCAGGCATTCCGGCTTTCCGACGACGAGGGGGCGCGTGCCGAAGTAGCGGTCGCACAGGACGCGGAGGTTGAACACGACCCGCGGGACGGTCGAGGAGATGATGACCTCGGAGATATCCATCGGGATCCGGTGATGCTCCATCAGGGTCGAGAGCCAGACGTAATACTGGTCGGCGGTCCGCTGATGTTCGGTCGAGGTCCGCAGCGTGCAGAGGAACTTGGTTCCGTCCCAGACGGCGAAAACGGTGTTGGTGTTGCCGCAATCGATGCAGAGCAGCATGTCTCCCCTCCCCTTCAGCCGAGGAACACGTCGCCAGCGGCGATGCGGCGCGGCCCCTCGGGCGTTCCTAGAACAAGGCAGCCGTCATCGTCCAACGTTTCGAAGGTGCCGGTCAGCGTCTCCTTCGGCAGGCGCACCCGGATCGGGCCGCCGAGGCCCGCCGCGCCGTGGAGCCAGAGCCGGCGGATCGCGTCGAAGCCGTGCTCCGTCCACATACGGCGCCACCGCTCGAAATCCTCGGACAGGTGCCACAGGATCCAGTCGGGGCGGAGCGGCATGGGCGCATCCGTCCGCGCGACCTCGCCGAGCGCTACCGGCTCGAGCGCGCCCTCGGGCAGGCTGTCCCGCGGCGGGGCGGAGGCGACATTGATGCCGATCCCGACGGCGAGGCGCGCGGCCGTGCCGGATCCGCTCGATTCCAGCAGAATGCCCGCGACCTTGCGACCGTCGATCAACACGTCGTTCGGCCATTTCAGGCTCAGCCGGTCGCGCGGCACCCAGACCGACAGGGTGTCGCGCAGCGCGACGGCGGCGATGAAGGAATAGAGCGCGAGTTCGGACGGCGGCCGGTCAGCGGCAGACAGGCGCGTTGCGGCGAAGTTGCCGGTCTCCATCGCCCAGGCCTTGCCACTGCGGCCGCGCGCCTTCGTCTGGAGCGTGGCGGAGATCCAGGTCGGACGATCCGGGACGGGCCGGCGCGCAGCCTCGTCCATCGTGCTGTCGACCGTATCGAGCCGGACGTAATCGATCCCGTCGGGCCAGGGCGGGGCATCATCCCCGCCCGGCGCGTCCGGTTCAGCGGACAAGGGTCGCCGCGGCAGCCTCGGCGAGCCCTTCGATCCCGAAGAGGTTCACGATCCCGACCAGCATGATGACGGCCGACGCCACGAGCCCGAGCCAGGGCAACGTCGTCATGCGGCCGTCGAGGCCCTCGGTCTCTTCGCCGAAATACATGTAGTAGACGATGCGCAGGTAATAGAACGCGCCGATCACCGAGGCGACCACGCCCGCCACGGCGAGCCAGCCGAGCCCGGCATCGACGGCCGCGAGCAGGACGGCGTACTTCCCGAAGAAGCCGAGAAGTGGCGGCACACCGGCCAGCGAGAACATCAGGCAGAGGATTGCGAGCGCCTTCAGAGGCTCTTTCGTCGCGAAGCCGTTCAGGGCGTCGATCTCGGTGACGTGCCGGCCGTCGCGCGACATCGACAGGATGAAGGCGAAGGTGCCGATATTCATGACCACGTAGATCGCCATGTAGACGAGCATGGATTCCACGCCCTGCGCGGTGCCCGCCGACAGGCCCATCAGCGCGTAGCCCATGTGGGAGATCGAGGAATAGGCCATCAGCCGCTTGATGTCGCGCTGGCCGATCGCGGCGATCGCGCCGAGGAACATCGAGACCACGGCGAGGAAGGCGAGGATCTGCTGCCAGTCGCCGACCACGCCGCCGAAGGCGTCATGCACGACGCGCGCGAAAAGCGCCATCGCCGCGACCTTCGGCGCGGTCGCGAACAGCGCCGTGACCGGTGTGGGCGAGCCTTCGTAGACGTCCGGGGTCCACATGTGGAACGGCGCGGCCGAGACCTTGAAGGCGAACCCGGCGCAGAGGAAGACGAGGCCGAAGATCAGGCCGATCGAGGCGTCGGCGCCCGCCGCTTCGATGATGCCGGCGAACTCGGTCGTGCCGGCATAGCCGTAGGTCAGCGATGCGCCGTAGAGCAGAAGACCGGACGACAGCGCGCCGAGCACGAAGTATTTCAGGCCCGCCTCGGTCGAGCGTGCGTTGTCCCGGCGCAGCGCGGCGACGACGTAAAGCGCGAGCGATTGCAGCTCGAGCCCCATGTAAAGCGTCATCAGGTCGCCCGCGGAGACCATGACCATCATGCCGATCACGGCGAGCGTGACGAGGATCGGATATTCGAACCTGAGCAGGTCGGATCGGGACAGGTAATCCTGGCTGATGATCAGGACGGCTGCGGCTGACAGCAGGACGGCGACCTTGGCAAAGCGCGAGAACGCGTCATCGACGAAGATGCCACCGAAGGCCGTGTGCGTGCCTTCCCCGGTGAGGCCGATATAGAGCGCCGCGGCGACGAAGAGCAGCGCGGCGGCCCAGGTCAGAAGTTGCGAGAGCGCGTCCCGGCCCGAATAGACCGCGCCGACCAGCCCGGCCATGGCGAAGACCGCCAGCAGGATTTCGGGGGCGATGATCGAGAGATCGGTTGAGATCATGTTTCTGCCCTCACTCTTCGGCCGCGGCCACGGCGGTGTCGGGGACGAAGCTTTCGACCGCCACCTCGTATCGCCCGATCAGCGCCTCGACGGACGGGCCGATCGCGTCGGTCACCAGGCTCGGGTAGACGCCCAGAAGGATCGTCATCGCGATCAGCGGCGCGAATATCGCCCGCTCACGTGTCGTCATGTCGGTGATGGATTTCAGGCTTTCCTTGATCAGGTCGCCGAAAACGACCCGGCGGTAGAGCCAGAGCGCGTAGCAGGCCGACAGGATCACGCCGGTCGCGGCCAGGACGCCGATCCAGGTGTTGACCTTGAAGATGCCGATCAGCGTCAGGAATTCACCGACGAAGCCCGAGGTGCCGGGCAGGCCGACATTGGCCATGGTGAACAGCATGAAGACCGCCGCATAGGCCGGCATCCGCACGACGAGCCCGCCATATGCGTCGATGTCACGGGTGTGCATCCGGTCGTAGATCACGCCGACGCAGAGGAAGAGCGCGCCCGAGACGAAGCCGTGGCTGAGCATCTGGAAGATCGCGCCGTCGATGCCCTGCTGGTTGGCCGCGAAGATGCCCATGGTCACGTAGCCCATGTGGGCGACGGACGAATAGGCGATGAGCTTCTTCATGTCCTCCTGCATCATCGCCACGAGGCTCGTGTAGATGATGGCGATGACCGACAGGATCATCACGAACTCGGCCAGCAGGTCGGAGGCGACGGGGAACATCGGCAGCGAGAAGCGCAGGAAGCCGTAGCCGCCCATCTTTAGAAGGATCGCGGCCAGCACGACCGAGCCCGCCGTCGGGGCCTGCACGTGCGCGTCCGGCAGCCAGGTATGGACGGGCCACATCGGCATCTTCACCGCGAAGCTCGCGAAGAAGGCCAGGAACAGGAGCGTCTGCATCCCGCCGACCACCTGGACGCCGGCGATGTCCAGCGTGCCGGCGCCGAACTGGTGGGTCAGCAGCGACACCTCGCAGCCGCCGATGCAGGACGTGCCGGCGTCGATATACATCGCCACCATCGCGACCAGCATCAGGACCGAGCCGAGAAAGGTGTAGAGGAAGAACTTGAAGGCCGCGTAGATGCGATCCTTACCGCCCCAGATGCCGATGATCAGGAACATCGGGATCAGGCCGCCTTCGAAGAACAGGTAGAACAGGACGAGGTCCAGCGCCACGAACACCCCGAGCATCAGCGTCTCGAGGATCAGGAGCGCCATCATGTATTCCTTGACGCGATGCGTGACGTTCCAGCAGGCCGCCACGACGAGCGGCATGAGGAAGGTCGTCAGCATCACGAAGAGCACGCTGATCCCGTCGACGCCGACGCGGTAGCTGAGGCCGAAGAGCCATTCGCTCTCCTCGACCATCTGGAAGCCGGTGTCGTTGGGATCGAACTGGAACAGGATCGCGAGCGAGACGAGGAACGTCGCCGAGGTCGCGGCCAGCGCCAGCCACTTCGCGTTGCGCTGCGCGGCCGGATCGTCGCCTTTCAGCACGCCCATGAAGATGGCCGCGATGGCGGGCAGGAAGGTGACGATGGAAAGGATGTTGTCCATGACGCCTTACCCCCGAAGCGCGAACCAGGTGACGAGAACGACGATCCCGATCACCATCATGAAGGCGTAGGTGAAGATGTAGCCCGACTGGAGCCGCACCAGTTGCTTCGTGAAGAACGGCACGATCCCGAGCGCGAGGCCGTTGATGCCGCCGTCGATCACCGCCCCGTCGCCCTGTTTCCAGAAGAACCGCCCGATTGCGCGGGCCGGACGGACAAAGATCGCGTCGTAGATCTCGTCGAAATACCACTTGTTCAGCAGGAACTGGTAGCCGGGCCGGAACGCCTCGGCCCAGGCCTTCGGCAGCGCGGGGTTCACGATGTAGAACAGGAAGCTGACGATAAAGCCGGCAAGCATCGCCAAGAAGGGCGCGACCTTGACCCAGGACGGAACCTCGTGCGCGGCGTTCATCACGTCGTTGTCGGGACCGGCATGGATCGCACCTTCGCCCGGCGGGCTGGTGAAGACGTAATGGCCCTCGCCATGACCGGCCTCACCGGCGGCATGCTCGCCCTCTCCCGCGGCGGCGGCGTCTTCGCCGTGGCTGTCTTCGGCGACCGCGGTCTCCTCGCCATGGCTCTCTCCGGCGGCGGCGGTCTCTTCGCCGGCAGCTTCTTCCGAATGCTCCCCGGCCTCGGCGTATTCGACGCCGAAGAACCGCGCCACCTGGTCGGTATGGCCGAAGAAGGAGTTGTACCAGATCATCCCGGAGAAGGCCGCGCCGAGCGCCAGAACGCCGAGCGGCGCCAGCATCGTCCACGGGCTTTCATGGGCGTGTTCGTGGGTGTGCTTGCTGCCCCGCGGCTCGCCGTAGAATGTCAGGAACATCAGCCGCCATGAATAGAAGCTGGTAAACATGGCCGCGATCACCAGCGCCCAGAAGGCATAGGCGCCAAGCCCGCCGCCGAACGCGAAGGCGCTTTCGATCACGGCGTCCTTCGACAGGAAGCCGGCGAAGCCGATATGGGTGAGCGGGATGCCGACACCCGTGATGGCAAGCGTCCCGATCATCATCGCCCAGAATGTCAGCGGGATCTTCTTCCGCAGGCCGCCATAGTTCCGCATGTCCTGCTCGTGATGCATCGCGTGGATGACCGAGCCGGCGCCGAGGAACAGCATCGCCTTGAAGAAGGCGTGCGTGAACAGGTGGAACATCGCGACCGAATAGACGCCCACGCCGGCAGCCACGAACATGTAGCCGAGCTGCGAGCAGGTCGAATAGGCGATCACGCGCTTAATGTCGTTCTGCACGAGGCCGACCGTCGCCGCGAAGAACGCCGTCGCCGCGCCGATGATGATGACCATGTTGCCCGCGAAGGGCGCGTATTCCAGGATCGGCGACATCCGGCAGACAAGGAAGACGCCCGCCGTGACCATGGTGGCCGCGTGGATGAGGGCGGAGACCGGCGTCGGGCCTTCCATCGCGTCCGGCAGCCAGGTGTGCAGGAAGAGCTGCGCCGATTTCCCCATCGCGCCGATGAACAGCATCACGCCGATCGCATTTGCCGCGTTCACTTCCCACCCGAGGAAGGGGAAGGTCATGTCGGCCAGCTCCGGTCCGGCGGCGAGAATGACGTCGAAATTGATCGAGTCGAGCATCCAGAACATCGCGAAGATGCCTAGGAGGAAGCCGAAGTCGCCGACCCGGTTGACGATGAAGGCTTTCATCGCGGCCGCGCCCGCGGACGGCTTGCGGTAATAGAAGCCGATCAGGAGGTAGGAAGCGACGCCGACGCCCTCCCACCCGAAGAAGAGCTGCAGCAGGTTGTCCGCCGTCACCAGCATCAGCATGGCGAAGGTGAAGAACGACAGGTAGGCGAAGAAGCGCGGCCGGTAGGACTCGCCCTCCCTGAAGTTGTCGTCATGCGCCATGTAGCCGAACGAATACAGGTGCACGAGCGCCGAAACCGTGGTGATGACGATCAGCATCACGGCCGTCAGCCGGTCGATCCGGATCTGCCAGGACGTGTCGAGCGAACCCGACGCGATCCAGGTGAAAAGGTCGATGACCCGCAGCTCGCCGTCGAAGGACAGGAAGACGATCCAGGACAGCAGGCAGGACAGGAACAGCAGGCCCGTGGCGGTTGCCTGCGCCGCCTGTTCCCCGAGCACGCGCCAGCCGAAGCCGCAGAGGATGGCACCGACGAGAGGGGCGAAGAGGAGGATGGTTTCCATGTCTCTCTCAGCCCTTCATGTTCGAGACGTCTTCGACGTCGATCGTGCCGCGGGTGCGGAAGAAACAGACGAGGATGGCAAGCCCGATGGCCGCCTCCGCCGCGGCGACGGTCAGCACGAACAGCGTGAAGACCTGGCCGGTGAGATCGCCGAGATAGGCCGAGAACGCCACGAGATTGATGTTCACCGCGAGCAGCATGAGCTCGATCGACATCAGGATGATGATGACGTTCTTGCGGTTGAGGAACAGGCCGAAGATGCCGATCACGAACAGCACCGCAGAAACGGTCAGGTAATGTTCCAGTCCTATCATCTTCCAGTCCCTCCGGGGTGATCCCCGATTGTCGTCGTTCAGCGCAGTTCTCTGCGGTCGAATTGCTGGTCAAAAGGTCCCGCGAACGGATATGCGACGGCACATCCGCAGGGTTGGGTTTGAACGTCCGGCGTAAACTGAACGTTCGGGCTGATCCGCGTCATTTCTACCGAGATATCTGCCAGCGAATAAGGCTCCGGTGCGACGAGGATCTCGTCGAACCGCGCCAAGACGGCGTCGCTCACATCGTAGTCCGGCGGATCGATGATTTCATTGTCGTTTCCATAGAGTCCGACCGAGAGCGACTGGCCGGCACGACACGAAACGATGACTAATGCGGTCGATACCATCAAGCTGTCGCCTGGGAACGACCCCCAACGGACATAGGAGATGACACCTCCACCGTAGTCTCGGGTATCTCTCTCGCCCGCGTGATGCGAATGCATGCGATCGCAGCGCGCGAGTTCCGCTGCCTGCACCACGGCCGGCACCACCGTGAGAGACAGGGCGAGCGCCGTCGCCGCCGTTCTCGGAATCGCCCGCCTCATTCGCCGCCCTCCGGCAAGGCGAAGTCGCAGGCGCAGCGGCCCAGTTCGTTCCGCATGACCCGGGCAGAGGCGCCGAGCGTCGCCATCTCTCCGCCGATCTGGCGCAGGGTGTAGCCGGTATCGTCCGTCATCATCTCGTCGAAGCGCGCGATCTGCGCCTCGGGGTTCGCGGGGTTGAGCCCGATCAGGATCTCCTGCCCCGTCGGGCAGTGCTGGAGCCCGATGTAGAGAGGCCGCGCCGCGAGGCTGACCTCCTCGATCGTCCAGCGCACGAAATCCCGGCCGACCACGGTCGGCCAGACCTGCGGCCCGGTCCCGTTATCCACGCCCCATTCCCCCATCCGCAGCTCGGACTGCACCCACTCGCAGGCGGGCGGGGTCAGCGCATTGGCCGGAGCGGCCAGCGCGAGGAGGAGCGCGGCGGCGTATCTCACAGCCCCTGCCCCGATTTCACGTCCTTCAGCTCCATGGCCTTCTTCGGATCGCGGTAGAGCTGCGCGAGCACATCCTGGCGCTTGATGTCCGTGCGGTGGCGGAGCGTCAGGAGGATGGCGCCGACCATGGCGACGAGCAGGATCAGGCCGGCCATCTGGAACAGGAGCCAGTAGCGGTCGTAGATCAGCGCGCCGAGCGCGGCGGTATTGTGCGCCGCGCCCTCGGGCGTGCCTTGCGGCGCGTCCAGCAGTTCGACCCCCTCGCCGGTGACCCAGGTCCCGTAGGCGAGGCCGAGCTGCATCAGGAGGACGAGGCCGATCAGGCCCGCGAGCGGCACGTAACGCGCCATCTCGGCCTTAAGCTCGGCGAAATCGACGTCGAGCATCATCACGACGAACAGGAACAGCACCGCGACCGCGCCCACGTAGACGATGATGAGCAGCATCGCGACGAACTCTGCCCCCATCAGGACGAACAGCCCGGCCGAGGTCAGGAAGGCCAGGATCAGCCACAGGACCGAATGGACCGGGTTGCGCGAGACGACGGTGAAGAAGCCCGCCGCGATGACCACCAGCGCGAAGACGTAGAAGGTGAAATCCGCAATGCCCATCAGTCCGCTCCGTCGATGGCCTCGCGGGCCAGTTCCATCGCCTTGTTCATCGCCGGGACGCCGCCGAAAACGGCGGCCATGCCGATCGCCTCGGCGACCTCCTGCTTCGTCGCGCCCGCTTCGATCGCGTGGCGCACGGTCAGCCGGATCTGCGGCTCGGCCAGCGCGCCCTGGATCGTAAGGCCCTGCAGGGTCAGCAAAAGCCGCGTCTTGGCGTCGAGACCCTCGGGATTGAACTGCTTGCCCCAGAACGCCTCGAGCATCTCGGACGGGACCGTCGGCCACATCTTGTCGAAGCCCTGCGGCGTGAAGTTGGCCATCGCCGGGTTCACCGCCTTGACCCAGTCCTGCATCATGGTCTGGGTCTGCGCGAAGAGCGCGGCGAAGGGATTGTCGTTCTCGCTCATCTGTACGGCGCGTCCAGTTCGAGGTTCCGCGCGATCTCGGCCTCCCACCGGTCGCCGTTCTCGAGAAGCTTCTGCTTGTCGTAGAACAGCTCCTCCCGCGTCTCGGTGGCGAACTCGAAGTTCGGGCCCTCGACGATGGCGTCGACCGGGCAGGCCTCCTGGCAGAAGCCGCAATAGATGCACTTCGTCATGTCGATGTCGTAGCGCGTGGTGCGGCGGCTGCCGTCCTCGCGCGGTTCGGCGTCGATGGTGATGGCCTGGGCCGGGCAGATCGCTTCGCAGAGCTTGCAGGCGATGCAGCGTTCCTCGCCGTTGGGATAGCGGCGGAGCGCGTGTTCCCCGCGGAAACGGGGGCTGAGCGGCCCCTTCTCGTGCGGGTAGTTCACGGTCGCCTTGGGCGCGAAGAAGTACTTCAGACCGAGCTTCATGCCGGTCCACATGTCCTGCAGGAGGAAATACTTGGTCGCGCGGGTCCAGTCGATCTGGGTCATGTCAGCCTCCGATGGTCCACCGCGCCCAGAAGCCGCCGAGCACCTCGAACTTGGCGAGGAACGCGACGATCACGACCCATGCGAGCGACATCGGCAGGAACACCTTCCAGCCAAGCCGCATCAGCTGGTCGTAGCGGTAGCGCGGGACGATGGCTTTCACCATCGCGAAGAGGAAGAAGAAGAACGCCATCTTGCCGACCATCCAGAGCGCCCCGTCGGGCAGGCCCGGGATCGGCGACAGCCAGCCGCCGAAAAACAGCAGCGAGGTCAGCGCGCACATCAGGAAGATGGCGATGTATTCGCCTGCCATGAACAGCAGGAACGGCGTCGAGGAATATTCGACCTGGTAGCCGGCGACGAGTTCGGACTCGGCTTCGGGCAGGTCGAAGGGCGGGCGATTGGTCTCGGCCAGGCACGAGATGAAGAACAGGAACACCATCGGCAGGTGCGGCAGCCAGTACCAGCCGAAGAGCCCGTAGCCGGTGTCCTGCGCGGCGACGATCTGGCCGAAGTTAAGCGAGCCCGTGGACAGGATCACGCCGATGATGATGAAGCCGATCGAGACCTCGTAGGAGATCATCTGCGCGGCCGAGCGGAGCGAGCCAAGGAACGGGTATTTCGAATTCGACGCCCATCCGCCCATGATGACGCCGTAGACCTCGAGCGAGGAGATCGCGAGGACGTAGAGGATCGCGACGTTCAGGTCCGCCAGCACCCACCGGTCGTTGAACGGGATCACGGCCCAGGCGATCATCGCCAGAACGAAGCTCGCCATCGGGGCCATGAGGAACACCGCCCGGTCCGCACCGGCGGGGATCACGACCTCCTTCACCACGTATTTCAGCGCGTCGGCCACCGTCTGAAGCAGGCCGAAGACGCCCACAACGTTCGGGCCGCGGCGCATCTGGACCGCCGCCCAGATCTTCCGGTCGCCGTAGACGAGGAAAAGCAGCGACACCATCACGAACGTGATCACCATCCCGCATTGAGCGATGATGATCAGCGCGAGCCCCAGGGGCGAGTCGAAGAAAGAGATGTCCATGGCTCCCCTTACCGGTGGCGTCGGTCCAAGGTGGCGATCCGGCTCACAACCCCGTTGTAAACCGCATTCCCCCGCCCTTGGCCAGAGGGAGAACGCGAGTTTGTGCGGTCATGTCGCGGTTATTCCGCGGCGATGCGGTCCTCGGAGCGCGACCGGGCGGCACGCGACAGCTCGGCCATCAGCGGGCTCGACCGGGCGACCGGATTGGTCAGGAAGTGGTCGGTCACCCAACTTGCGAAATCGCCCTGCCCGAGCTTGCCCGGCTCCAGCGCGGGGCCGGAATTCTCCGGGACCTCGTCGATCAGCCCGAGGTGCGGCACGGCCTCGACGAGCGCGCGGCGCAGCTGGTCGAGGCTGTCATATGGCAGCGTCTCGCCGATGCGGGCCGACAGCGCGCGCAGGATCGCCCAGTTCTCGCGCGCCTCGCCCGGCGGGAAGCCGGCGCGGAAGGCAAGCTGCGGGCGGCCCTCGGTATTGACGAACAGCCCCGGCTCTTCAGTCCAGGCGGCGCCGGGCAGGACAACGTCGGCGCGGTGCGCGCCCCGGTCGCCATGCGCGCCCTGATAGATGACGAAGGCGCCATCGGGCACGTCCATCTCGTCCGCACCGAGGTTGTAGACGACATCTGCGCCATCCAGCGCAGCCTCGATTCCACCCTCGGTCACGGCGCCGATATCCATCGCGCCGACGCGCGAGGCCGCGGCGTGCAGGATCAGGAGACCCGCGCCCCTGGCTTCGGCGATGGCCATGGCGTGGCCCAGAACCGCCGCGCCGTCATCGCCGCGGATGGCCCCCTGCCCGACGATCACGAGGCCGGGCCGGTCGTCGGCCGGCGCCTCTTTCGCCGTCTTCAGATGAGCTTCGAGCGCGGCGCGGTCGGTGCCAAAATGGTGGTAGTCGTAGGTCAGATCGACCGGTTCGCCGATGAGCCCGACGATCGCACCGCGCAGCCAGGCCTTGCGGATGCGGGAATTGAGCACAGGCGCCTCGGCGCGCGGGTTGGTGCCGATCAGAAGAATGCCACCGGCGCTGTCGATATCCTCGATCGCTGCGGTGCCCGCATAGGCGGCGCGGTTGCCGGCGGGCAGCTTCGCGCCATCGGTCCGGCATTCGACGACCCCGCCCTTCGAGTCCACGAGACCTTTCAGCGCGAAAGCCGCCTCGACCGGGGCGAGATCGCCGACCAGTCCGGCGATCTTCGTGGCCGACTGCATTTTCTGCGCGGCCAAACTCAGCGCCTCGTCCCACGAGGCGGGGCGCAGCTTGCCGCCTTCCCGGATGTAGGGCTTGTCGAGGCGCTGGCGGCGCAGGCCGTCCCAGACATAGCGGGACTTGTCCGACAACCACTCCTCGTTCACGCCGTCATGGTTGCGCGGAAGGATGCGCATGACCTGCCGGCCCTTCGTGTCGATCCGGATGTTCGAGCCGAGCGCGTCCATCACGTCGATGGATTCAGTCTTCGTCAGCTCCCACGGGCGGGCCGTGAAGGCGTAGGGCTTCGAAGTCAGCGCGCCGACCGGGCAGAGATCGACGATGTTGCCCTGCATCTCGCTTTCCAGCGTCTGGCCGAGATAGGCTGTGATTTCCGCATCCTCGCCCCGGCCGGTCTGGCCGAGTTCGGGCATCCCCGCGACCTCGGTGATGAAGCGGACGCAGCGCGTGCAGGAGATGCAGCGCGTCATGTGCGTGCCGACAAGCGGGCCGAGATCCATGTTGTCCACCGCGCGCTTCGGTTCGCGGTAGCGCGAGAAATCGACGCCGTAGGCCATCGCCTGGTCCTGCAGGTCGCATTCGCCGCCCTGGTCGCAGATCGGGCAGTCGAGCGGGTGGTTGATGAGCAGGAACTCCATCACCCCCTCGCGCGCCTTCTTGACCATCGGCGAGTTGGTCTTGACCACCGGCGGCTGGCCTTCCGGGCCGGGCCGGAGGTCGCGCACCTGCATCGCGCAGGAGGCCGCGGGCTTCGGCGGGCCGCCGACGACCTCGACGAGGCACATGCGGCAATTGCCCGCGATCGAAAGGCGTTCGTGGTAGCAGAACCGCGGGATTTCGATCCCGGCCTGCTCGCAGGCCTGGATCAGGGTGAGGGCGGGGTCGACCTCGACCTCGCGGCCGTCGATGACGATTTTCCTCAGGTCGCTCATGGGGTCCGGTGCCTCCTGGCTGGCAGGCGCCGGTCTTGCCGCACCTGCATCGGTCCCCGGTGTTCTAACGCTCCCGGATCAGTCTGCCAATGGTGGTATCCCCTGCGATTTCGTCGCGGGCGACCTGGCAAACTTCCTCCGACACGTCGGGATCCGCGCCCTGTTGCTGGAACCATGCCTCGGCCCGGGCAAGCACCCGTGCCTTCTCGTCCTCGCTGTCGATATAGGCCTCGATCTCGGACGGGCTGTAGCCCATGCCGAGCGCCCGCATCCCCAGATTGAACGCCGCCGACCGCGCCCTGCCTTCGCGCAGCTCGAAGCTCGGACAGTGTTCGTCGAAATAGGTGCCGATGGCCGCGATCAGCAGGCCGTTTTCGATCACCGGGTCGGCGCGCAGGGCGTCGTAGCGGTCCGCGCGGGCGCCACCACCCAGGGTCGTCAGCACGGCAAAGCCCGTCAGGGCCAGCGCGCCGAGCGCGAGGTTGAGGGGAAGTCGGGACATGATCTGCCTCTGGTTGACATGCTCGGGGTCGTCGTCTGGCGGCAGATGGGGCGCAGCACCCCTGTTATGCAATATCACGCGGTCCGTCGCCCGCTGACGGGCGCGGACGGTGCGTCAGGTCATCTCGTGCCGGACCGTCGGCGAAATCCGGCGGCGCGGCTCCTGCGGGCGGCCGTCGAGATCGTCCCAGTCGCCGGTCTCGCCCGGCCAGCGGCGCACGGCGATCATGAAACCGAGGCAGGACAGCACGGCCAGTGCCACGACGCCGAGGAAGGCGATCCGGTCGAGGAGGTCGGCGAAGAAGGTCAGCTCGAGGAATTGCTGCGCGAAGCCGAGAATGAGAATGAGCCAGATGACCGCCGCACATCCGAGCGCCGCGCCCTGCCAGAGCGGACCATGGCCGGTGCGCCGGGCAGCAACGAAAACCGCCAGCGGCGCGAAGACGGCGCCTGCGTAGATCGAAATCACCATGATCGTGACCGTGGTGTCCATTGAGAGCATCCCGAACTGGACAATGGGGAGGGGTGAGGCGGAGATATCCCTGCGTCACCCGGCGCGCCAGCGGGCCCGAAACCGCCCGCGAAAACGGGCAAATTCCCGCGCATATCAGCCATCCACAAGCGCCGAACCGCCATACTGTGTGCTGAGTGCAACATCGACCGCCGATTGCATGCGACGGTGTGCCGACTCGCGGTCAGGTTGTGCACGGAAAAGAGGCGCGGTCCGCCTGTTTTACGGCGGAGACCCGTCTGTCAGTCAGCCGAGCGACTCACTCCGCGGGAACGGTCACCGTCGATTGTCTGGCAGGACGCCGCGCGATCCGCGACACCAGTCGCCGCAGGGCGGGCAGAAGGTGCCATTCGACGCGCCGACGGGCCGCATGACGCGCCAGACGCTCTTCGGTCTCGCGCATCAGGGTCTTGTGGTCGATATCGGCGAAGCACATCCCGGTTACTCCGCCGCCACCGCGCCTTTGCGCTTGTCGGCGATCCGCGCCTCGATCTCGTCGCGGAAATGGTGGATCAGACCCTGGATCGGCCAGGCCGCGGCATCGCCGAGCGCGCAGATAGTGTGGCCCTCGACCTGTTTGGTCACGTCGTAGAGCATGTCGATCTCGGCCGGATCGGCCTCGCCTTTCACGAGGCGGTCCATGACGCGCATCATCCAGCCCGTGCCCTCGCGGCAGGGCGTGCACTGGCCGCAGCTTTCGTGCTTGTAGAACTTCGACAGCCGCCAGATCGCCTTGATGATGTCGGTCGACTTGTCCATCACGATGACCGCCGCTGTGCCGAGACCTGAATTGCGCTCGCGCAGCCAGTCGAAATCCATGATGGCACCGTCACGCATGACGTGACCGGGCAGGCAACGGACGGACGATCCGCCCGGGATCACCGCCTTGAGGTTGTCCCACCCGCCACGCACGCCGCCGCAATGCCGCTCGATCAGCTCGTCGAAGGGGATGCTCATCTCCTCCTCGACGACGCAGGGATTGTTCACATGGCCCGAGATCGCGAAAAGCTTGGTGCCGGCGTTGTTCGCCCGGCCGAAGCCCGCGAACCATTCCGCGCCGCGCCGCAGGATCGTCGGCACCACCGCGATGGACTCGACGTTGTTCACTGTCGTCGGGCAACCGTACAGCCCCGCCCCGGCCGGGAACGGCGGCTTCATCCGCGGCATGCCCTTCTTGCCCTCGAGGCTTTCCAGAAGCGCGGTTTCCTCACCGCAGATATAGGCGCCCGCGCCATGGTGGAGATAGAGATCGAAGTCCCAACCCGACCCGGCGGCGTTCTTGCCGAGAAGACCGGCATCATAGGCTTCGTCGATCGCGGCCTGCAGCGCCTCGCGCTCCCGGATGTATTCGCCGCGGATGTAGATGTAGCTGACATGCGCGCCCATCGCGAAGGACGCGATCAGGCAGCCCTCGATCAGGGTATGCGGGTCGTTCCGCATGATTTCCCGGTCCTTGCAGGTACCCGGTTCGGATTCGTCGGCGTTCACCACGAGGTAGGAGGGACGGCCGTCGGTTTCCTTCGGCATGAAGGACCATTTGAGGCCGGTCGGGAAACCCGCGCCGCCGCGCCCGCGCAGGCCCGAGGCCTTCATGATCTCCACGATCTTGTCCCGCCCGAGCCCGACCAGATCCTTGGTCCCGTCCCAGTGGCCGCGCTTCCTGGCGCCGGCCAGCGTGCGCTCGTGCATTCCGTAGATGTTCGTGAAGATCCGGTCTTTGTCGGACAGCATGGCAAACTCCCAGCGTTCCTGCGCAGTTCTGGACCAACTGGCCCGCTTTGGCCAGAGGACAATCCGTCTCGTTCAGTCGTCCGGCGGCACGTCGTTGCGGCGGCCATCGCGCCATATCTCGAAGGTGACCCACAGCGCCCAGAGCAGGCCGCAGATCGCGGCGATATCGGTGGCGAAGGACAGGTAGGCCGGCCAGCCAAGCCGCGCCCCGGCAAAATTCGCCGCGACCCATCCCATCATGCTGACAGCCATGATGACGGCGGCGCGCCGGGCGCGACGCGCCAGCTTGCGGGCGTCTCGGGTTGGATCGGTCACGGGGAAATCGCCGGTCGGAACGCGGGACGCCGGGAGGTCGAGCGCCACCGGCGCCCGGCCCCGCGGCGGGGCCTCAGCCCAGCTGCGCCTTGGCCTGACCGACGAGGTCGAAGCGCTTGGCCAGCGCCTTGAACCCGGGCTGCTGGTCGTTCAGCCAGTCGATGCCGGCCTCATCCAGCGAAGCGATCTGGTCGAAATGGTAGATACCGAATTCGTTCAGGGCGGTTGCGAGCTTCGCGCCGACACCCGACAGGACGGTCAGGTCGTCAGCAGTGCCGCCGCGCGGCGCATCCAGAAGATGCGTGCTCGGGCCGGCAGACGCGGACTCCGGCGCGGCTTCGACCACCTCGAGAGTCGGGGCGGCCGGCCTGCGGGCTCCGTTTGCGGCGGGCGTGGGTGCCGGTAGCGCGGGCGTACTGTCGGCGCGCGCCATCGCCTGCCAGAAGGCCATGGGCGCCTCGACCCCCATTTTCCACATCTGGATCGCGGCGGTCCCGTAGAAGGCGGCGCTGTAGTTCATCACGTACTGGGCGTTCCGCTGCGCGGCGGTGGCGCCCAGCCACATCTGTTCTGCGAAGCTCATCTATTGCTCCTTGTCGACTGCGTGTCTAAGCCTCCCGGGGCTTAGTATACATCGCCCTTGTCGACTTTCTTGGAAAATTCGGTCTCGCCCCCTGCGGCCAAAAGCTTCGCCTGCGCGACCCAGTCGTCGCGGCTGACGCGGCCCTTGAAGCCTTCGAGGTTCTGATCGACCCACGCGACCTCGTCGGCCGTCCAGGCGGCGATCTGGTCGAAATGATAGAAGCCGAGCGTGTTCAGAAGTTTCTCGAGCTTGGGCCCGACACCCTTGATCTTCTTCAGGTCGTCGGCCGAACCGCCGCGCGGTCCGTCGAGGGCGGCGGGGCGGGTGCCCTCACCCGTGGCAGCGGCGGGAGCGGTAGCCGGTGCCGGAGAAGGCGCGGCGGCGGGGGCCGCAGCAGGGGCGGCGG
>WVSN01000024.1 GCA_015689705.1 Rhodobacterales bacterium HKCCE3408 | reverse complement strand
AGCCGATCCTGCGCCGCACGCTCGATGCCGGCGCGGAGGCCGCCCGCCAGCCGCTGGCGCAGCTTTTCCTCGACTCCTGCCGGGCAGAGGACGCCGCCGCGGTGCTGGCCTCCGTCCGCAAGGGCGACAAGGCGCTCTGGACGCTTCTGGCGACGGTCGAGGCCCGCCTGCGGCGCCCCGGGCCGGCGCGCAAGGCCACCGCCCGCGCCATTGCCGAGGGCGCGGACCCCATCGCCGCGACGATCGAGCTCTCCGCCCGGCTGAATTCCGAGAACGAGACCGAAGCTGCGCTCGAGGTACTCGAGGCGGCCATCTCGAAATATCCCAAAGCCGCCATTCTCGTCGGCCAGCGCGGACAGATGCAGCAGAGCCTCGGGCGGTTCGACGCCGCCCGTGCCGATCTGCGCCGCGCGGCCCAGATGGACCCGGCCGACGGCGAGGCCTACCGCGCCTATGCCGCCGGCGGGAAGATGAGCGCCGATGACCCGATGCTCGCGAAGATGGAAGCGGCCGCGACCCGGTCGGACCTGCCGCCGCCGAGAAAGTGGCGGCTTCACTTCGCGCTCGCCAAGGCGCTTGGCGATGTCGGCCGAACCGACGAGGTGTTCAGGCACCTGCACGAGGCGAACCGGCTGCAGGCCAGCGCGTTCCCGTTCGATTTCGACGCCGCACTGACCCGGGCGCGCGCACAGCTTGCCGCCTTCCGCACTCACCTGTCCGGCCGTGCGCCTGAGGGGGAGACAGGTGGCGCGATCTTCGTCACCGGCCTGCCGCGCTCCGGCACGACGCTTGTTGAGACCGTGCTCGCCGCCCATTCGCAGGTCACCGCGGGCGGCGAGATGGCGTTCATGGCCGAAGCGCTCGGGCTTGCGCTCGAGGGGTTGGAAAACGGCATCGTTCCCGATCCTGCCGAGTTCGCCGAAGCCGGCCGGCGCTACCTGTCCGCCGGACGTCGCCGGGCGGGAACCGACGGGCTGTTCACGGACAAGGCCATCGGGACGTTCACCCGGATCGGGTTCATCGCCCACGCCCTGCCGTCAGCGCCCATCCTCGTCCTGAAGCGCGACCCACGCGATGTCGGACTTTCGGCCTATCGCAACATGTTTCCGGACGGCACGCACCGCTTCTCGACCAGCCTTTACGAGATCGGCCGGTACATCCGGCTGCACGACGCGCTGATCGCCGCGTGGGAGGAACTCATGCCCGGCCGGATGCATGTCGTGGACTACGAGGCGCTGACCGCACATCCCGAAACGCGCATCCCGGAAATCGTCGCTGCCGCCGGTCTGCCGTGGGAGGACGCCTGCCTTGCGCCGCACAAGGCGGATCGCCGGGTCCAGACCCTCAGCTTCGCCCAGGTCCGCCAGCCGATCTATCGCAGTTCCGTCGCCGGGTGGCAGCAGTTCGAGGACGAACTCGGGCCGCTTCTGGAAGGACTGGAGACCAGGATCGATCTTCTGTGAAACGCGAAAGGCGCGGCCGTTCTGGCCGCGCCCCCGCAAGCATGGAGAGATGAGAGATGGTCCCTCAGCCGGTGCTGTCCCCGGTTTCGTCCGCCTCGAACGCGGGGCGCGTCCAGGGCATCGTGATCTTTGCATCCCGGCTTTCTGCCAGGACCTGATCCAGCCAGCGCCGCGACCGCTTCGGACGGCTTCCCGTCTCGGGCTCCTCCGGCCGTTTCCCGACCTGACCCGGATCGCCGGCGCGTTGCCGCTCTTTTCGCGCGGCCGCGCTAATGTCGCGTAAATCGATTGCCTTCGGCACTGTCCAAACCCCCAAAAATTTTCCGCGACTTTTCAGCGCTTTGGGAAACGATGTTCAGACAATATGGCATTTTCGTGGCGGGGCCACGCCTGTTTATCCACACAACCCACAGGCTGTGGGTTTCCTGCTACGCGGGGTCGGCGAGGCGGATGGCGGCGATCTGCCGGCCGTAATCGGCCTCGGCCGCGTGGGTGGCGCGGCGGAACGAGTAGAACCGGCCGGGATCGGAATAGGTGCAGTGGCGCGTCCAGAACGCCTCGGCCACGCCGGCCGCGCGCAGCCGCGCGAGCCCGTAGGCGGGCAGGTCGAACTGGTATTTGCCGGGCACGCCGTTGACGAAGAACCGGTGATTTTCCGCGTCGTCGTCCATGAACCGCTCGAAGAAATCCTCGCCGACCTCGTAGGCGCTCTGGCTGATCGACGGGCCGATGGCGGCCCGGATGCGCGCGCGATCCGCTCCGGCTTCCTCCATCGTCTCGACCGCCGCCTCCAGCACCCCGTCGAGCGCCCCGCGCCAGCCGGCATGGACCGCGGCGACCACGCCGGCCTCGCGGTCGGCCATCAGGACGGGCTGGCAATCGGCGGTCAGCACCGCGACGGCAAGGCCCGGTGTCCGCGTCACCAGCGCGTCCACCTTCGGCAGCGGCTTGGGCAGCGGCGCGTCGATGATCATCGCGCGGGCGGAATGGGTCTGGTGCGCGGTGACCAGCCGGTCAGGGCTGACCCCAAGGTCCTCGGCCACGCGGGCGCGGTTCAGCGCCACGATCTCGGACTGGTCCGACGAGCCCGGTCCGCAGTTCAGCCCTTCGAACACGCCGGAAGACGCGCCTCCGCGGCGGCCGAAGAATCCATGCACCGTCCCGCCGAGGAGATCGGATGTCACAGAGTCGAGCTTGAGCGTCGTGATCGACATGGCTCAGGCGGGTTCCAGTCCGGGGGGCGCCGGGGCGCCGGTGGGCGTGAGACCGATTACCTTGAACAGGTTTCCCATTTCATCGGGGTGCGTCAACCGCCTGTGAGCGGCGAGGTGGGCGGAAAGGTCCGCGCCGCCCAACCGGGCGGCGAGTGCGTCGGCCCGCGCGGCGATCCCGAGCCGTTCGAGAACGACGCCCTGCGGCACAGGTCCGTGGCCGTCGGCCGGTGCAGCGGCCGCGATCAGGGGCGCGAAGGCGACATGCGCGGTCAGGTCGGCGGCGCCGGGCGCGGCCAGCGGATCGGCATAGGCGTGCCCCGCGACAGCCTGGAACGTGTCGCCGATACTGACGCTGTCGCCGTAGTCGACGATGATCGCCGCGCCGCCGAATGTCGCGATGCGCCGCCCGATTTCCGATGCGATCGCCTCGGCCGGCGCGCAGGTCTCGACGATCTGCCCGGGCACGGTGTCGGCCAGCCGCGCGTCCAGCGCAGCGACGGGCTTCTCCGGCGACAGGCCCCAGACAAGCCGCCCGTCCCCGAGTCCGATCATCCGCTCGTGCCACTGCGCCGCGCCGCGCTGGAACTGGCGGACGGGCAGGGCGTCGAAGAATTCGTTGGCCAGCAGGAACAGCGGCCCGTCCGGCAGATCGCCCGCCTGATCGACGAAGACGGGATCGAAAGACCCGAGCCGGTCCGCCTGAGCCGCCCGAAGGACTGGCGAGCTTTCCACCAGGCAGAGCTGCATGGCCTCGTGGAACCCCGGCACACGCGCCGTCGCGCGCAGGACGTCGGCCATCAGCGTGCCGCGCCCCGGCCCGAGCTCGGCCAGTACGGCCCGGTTCGGTGCACCCTGATCGATCCAGGCCTGCGCCAGCGCCAGTCCCATCAGTTCTCCGAACATCTGGCTGATCTCGGGCGCGGTGATGAAATCGCCCGCCGCGCCGAGCGGGTCGCGCGTCGCGTAATAGCCGTGCTGCGGGTGGTGCAGGCAGGCGGCCATGTAGTCCGCCACCGAAATCGGCCCGTCGCGCGCGATCTGGCGGATCAGGATCTCGGCCAGCGGCGTCATGCGCGGCGGCGGAGAAGGGCGATCGCGATCAGCAGAAGCCCGACCGCCACCATCGGCAGTGACAGGACCTGCCCCTGCGTCAGCCCCGTATCGCCGAAATGCACGACATAGCCCCACGGATTGTCCGGCGTGATGAACTGCGGATCGGCCTGGCGGAACATCTCGACCACGACCCGGGCGATCCCGTAGCCCAAGAGGAACGTGCCGAAGATCAGCCCGGGCCGCTTCAGCCAGCCCAACCACGTCGCGAGGATCAGGAGCACGGTCCCGAGCACCAGCCCCTCCAGCGCGCTTTCGTAAAGCTGCGACGGATGACGGGCACAGAGGATTTCACCGCCCCGCTCCACCAGACCGACCGGACCCGGGCAGGCCTGCGCCAGAGATCCGGGAAAGATCACCGCCCAGGGCGCGTCGGACGGCCGGCCCCAGAGCTCTCCGTTGATGAAATTCGCGATCCGGCCAAGCAACAGCCCCGGCGTGGTTGCGATGGCTACCGCATCGCCCACCGAGAGCGTCGGCAGCCGGTTGATCCAGCAGAACCCGACGATCGCCACGACCACACCCATCAGCCCGCCATGGAAGGCCATTCCGCCCTCCCACAGGCGCAGCGCGGCGCCGAGCGTAAGCGGCTGATCGTCCGGCCAGTAAACCAGGACGTAACCCAGTCGCCCGCCGAGGATGACGCCGAGGATGATCCAGGTCAGCAGCCGTTCGAGCTCGTCCGGCGTCATCGGCGCGGTGGCGCGGGGCCAGAGCGCGGGGCGCCGCAGCAGCGCCACGACAAGACGCCATCCGATCAGGATGCCGACGATATAGGCCAGCGCGTACCAGCGGATGGCGAAGCTGCCGATCCGGATCAGTTCCGGCGAGATCTGGGGGAAGTCGAGGGCCGCCTGCATCGCTCTCCGCTCCTGTCGCGCTCCTGCTAGGCCGGGGCCGTGCGGGCGTCAACCTTGATGCCGGCGGCGGTTGCCGCCATATCTTCGGGCAACGCACAGGAGGCCCGCGCATGCAGACCCGCAACCGGATCATGGAAGACATCTCGCAGCTCATGACGAACGCCATGGGCGTCGCGCAGGGCGCGAAGGACGAGGCCGAGACGGCGGTGAAGTCGATGATCGACCGCTGGCTCGCCGACCGCGATTTCGTCACGCGCGAGGAGTTCGAGGCGGTGCGTGCCATGGCGCAGAAAGCGCGCGAGGAAAACGCCGCGCTGAAGGCCCGGCTCGACGCGCTCGAAGCCGGCAAGAGCTGACCCTCCGTAACGTTTCGATGACATCTTCGCGGTCCCTCGGGGGATAAGCGCCGGTTTTCTGTGGATACGCCCCGGTGACGGCCGGGGCGTAAGCTTTTCCACAATATTTCACTTTACTCCTGCCAGTGGCTCGCGCACCATATCTGGTGTGGGTTGCCTGTTCGTCCGGCGATCCATGGTAAAGACACCCAGCTTCTAGTGGGCGTCATGGTTGGAAAAACCAGGCCCCACCGAGGCTGCCAAAACAAGAGGCCTGGGCAATGTCACTTTCCGAGCAGTTCTTCGAGTCCGACGAGCTTCACCCGATCGACATCGTCGAGACGCTGGCGACCCATCACGACTGGGATTTCGACCGCGTTGCCGACGACCAGATCGCCATGGCGATCGAAGGCCAATGGCGGACCTATTCGGTCACGCTCGCCTGGTCGGGCTACGACGAGACGCTGCGGATGATCTGCACCTTCGACATGGAGCCGCCCTCGACCTCCATGCCCGCGCTCTACGAGATCCTGAACCTCGT
The DNA here is from genome assembly GCA_015689705.1 of Rhodobacterales bacterium HKCCE3408. Lineage (GTDB taxonomy): Bacteria > Pseudomonadota > Alphaproteobacteria > Rhodobacterales > Rhodobacteraceae > HKCCE3408. Next base: position 37,038 of record WVSN01000024.1, on the reverse strand, counting down.
GAATGACCGCTGTTGGGCCGGCGCGTTCAGCTACTGGCACGAGCAGAAGCTGATGGTCTATCGCTACGGTCTCGTGCTGGCCGGCGAACAGCTCGCCTCGTCCTCGCAGATCGCCTGCATGGTCGAAACCGCCGTGCTCGCGGCCGAGCGTTACTACCCGGCCTTCCAGCTTGCCTGCTGGGGCAATCGCAGCCCCGAAGCGGCGATGCAGGTCGCCATTGCGGAAGGCTACGGCCGCGCCTAACCTCGCCCCCGCAAACGCGGGGGAGCGATGGAATTCTCGGAACTTGACCGCCGCGGCCTGGTGATCCTTGGCTGCGGCAAGATGGGATCGGCCATGCTGGCGGGATGGCTGGCGCGCGGGCTGTCGCCCGACGCTGTCACCGTGCTGGAGCCGCATCCTTCCGACTGGCTGAAAAGCACCGGCGTCCGCATCGGCGGCGAATTGCCCGAGGCGCCCGGGGCGCTCGTCGTCGCCGTCAAACCGCAGGTCATGGATGCAGCGTTGCCGTCGGCCGCATCGCTCGGCGGAGGAGGGACGCTGGTCGTATCGGTCGCGGCGGGCACCACGCTCGACCGTCTGGGCGCAAGCTTCGGGCCGGCTACGCCGATCGTGCGGGCGATGCCGAACACGCCGGCCGCGATCGGGCGCGGGATCAGTGCGATCATCGGGAACGACGCTGTCGATGCCGGCCATCTCGATCTGGCCGAGGCGCTTCTGTCCGCCGTGGGGCAGGTCGTGCGGCTGGAGACCGAGGACCAGATCGACGCGGTCACTGGGCTGTCCGGGAGCGGGCCGGCCTATGTGTTCCACATGATCGAGGCGATGACGGCGGCCGGCGTGGCCGAGGGGCTGCCCGCGGACATGGCGACCGAACTTGCCGTCGCGACCGTGGCCGGGGCAGGGGCGCTCGCGCTCGAGTCCGGCGAGACGGCGGAGCAGCTTCGGATCAATGTCACCTCGCCCAACGGCACGACGCAGGCGGGTCTCGAGGTGCTGATGGACGAAGGCTCCGGGCTGAAACCGCTGATTGCCCGGACCGTCGCGGCCGCGGCCGCCCGGTCCCGCGAACTCAAGGGTTAGACGTATGATTTCCTTCGACGATTTCATGAAGGTCGATATCCGTGTCGGCACTGTCACGAAGGCCGAACCCTTTCCCGAGGCGCGGAAACCCGCGCTGAAGCTCTGGGTCGATTACGGGCCGGAGATCGGCGAGAAGAAGAGCTCGGCCCAGATCACTGTCCACTATGCGCCGGAGGAACTGATCGGGCGGCAGGTGCTTGGCGTCGTGAATTTCCCGCCGCGCCAGATCGGGCCGTTCATGTCCGAGGCGCTGGTCCTCGGCCTCTTCGACGAGGCGGGCGCGGTGGTGCTGATCGGCCCCGACAAGCAGGTTCCCAACGGCGCGAGGATGAACTGATGCGGCTTCTGATTTCCCGGGCCCTGCCGGACAGGGTGATGGCAGCGGCGGCGGAGCGGTTCGAGCTGTCGACGCGGGATCTCGATGCGCCGATGAGCGTCGAGGAATGCAGGGCCGCGCTGGGCGAACAGGACGTCATTATCCCGACGCTCGGCGACGCGTTCCGGGCGCCGGCGTTCGAGGGTGTCGAAACTCCGCGTTGCAAGTTGCTGGCGAATTTCGGCGTGGGTTACAACCACATAGACGTCGCCGCCGCTCGCGCGAAGGGCGTCGCCGTGACCAACACGCCGGGCGCGGTGACGGACGCCACGGCGGATATCGCGATGACGCTGATCCTGATGACCGCCCGCCGGGCGGGCGAGGGCGAACGTATTGTTCGTAAAGGAGAATGGGGCGGCTGGGCGCCGACGCAGATGCTGGGGTTGCACGTCACCGGCAAGACGGTGGCGATCATCGGCATGGGGCGGATCGGGCAGGCCATCGCGCGGCGCTGCCACCTCGGCTTCGACTGCCGGATCCTCTACACCGCGCGGTCGGACAAGGATCCGGGCTTCCCGGTTGAGCGGCGCGAGATGAAGGACGCGCTGGCGGAGGCGGATATCGTCGTCATGGCCGTGCCGGCGACGCCCGAGACGCATCACATGATTGATGCGGAGGCGCTCAAGTCCCTGCAATCGCACGCCATTCTGGTGAACATCGCGCGTGGCGACGTGATCGACGAGGCGGCTCTGATCGACGCGCTCCAGGCGAAAAGATTCGCCGGGGCGGGGCTCGACGTGTACGAATTCGAGCCGAAAGTGCCCGCCGAACTGATCGCGATGGAGCATGTCACGCTGCTGCCGCATCTCGGCACCTCGACGCTCGAAGTGCGCGAGGCGATGGGGATGATGGCGCTTGAAAATGCCATTGCCTTCGCCGAGGGCCGGGACCTTCCGAACCCGGTCTGACCGGTAAGACACCGTTAAGCTATTCAACTTCTTTAGGGCAGACCCGCCGAAACGCGGATCAGCCATTCATTTCTGAATAGCTCATTCGGGCGTGCAATCGCCCACCGCTTCGCGCCAGTGGCGGCGGCAGAGCGACACGTAGCGGTCGTTCCCGCCGACCTCGATCTGCGCGCCCTCGGTCAGCGCCGTTCCGGTCGCGTCGACGCGGATGACCATGGTCGCCTTCTTCCCGCAATGGCAGATCGTTCGGACCTCGCGCATTTCGTCGGCCAGCGCGAGAAGCGCGGCGGAGCCGGGGAACAGCTCTCCCCGGAAATCGACGCGAAGGCCGTAGCACATCACCGGCACGTCGAGATCGTCGACCGCGCGGGCCAGCTGCCAGACCTGCGCCTTGGTCAGCCATTGCGCCTCGTCGATCAGGACGCAGGCGCAGGGGCCGGCGGCGAGGCGCGCGGCGATCATGCCGTAGAGATCGTCGTGGTCGGTATAGGTATCCGCCTCGGCCGAGATGCCGATGCGGCTGCCGATTTTCCCGGTCCCGGCACGGTCGTCGAAGGTCGCGGTCATCAGGTAGGTCTGCATCCCGCGCTCGACGTAGTTGTACGACGCCTGCAGAAGCAGCGTCGACTTGCCGGCATTCATCGTCGAGTAGTGGAAATAGAGCTTCGCCATGGCCCGGTTGACTGCCCCAGGAACGCGCCCGCCGCAAGGGGCGCGGCACCGGCAATATGGGGGAGGACGGGATGTGCCGGATGCGCGCCCCCGCGGGGCGCCCGCCGCCCCAGTCGGCGGCGGGTTACCCGACGCGGCCGGACGGAATTGACCGCAACTCGTGACGCGTCACCTGTCTTGGTCGGTGACATCATGGATATGGGATGGCGATCCGCGCCCTTTCATGGGAAAACCGGGGCCGGTTTCCCCGGGGAGGACGGAGGCGGCGTGACGGACAAGGTCGGATCCTATCTCAAGAAGCATACCGAGGCGCTGGTGAAGGATGTCGGCTTCGCCGCTGCCTGCGAACTCTCGGGCAAGTCCAAGGCGACGCTCGGGCGGTATTTCTCGGATGCGAGCGAACATGCCGACCGGTTCATGCCGATCGACACGGTGGTGGCCTTAGAAGCTGCGGCGGGGTTCCCGCACGTCACGACGGCGCTGGCCGATATCCGCGGCGTGACGCTGAGCCATGACCCCAAACGCCCGAACACACCGAGATCCGGCGGGGTCAATGCCGACGTGATCGCCTTGAGCCAGCGCTTCGCAATGCTGATGGCGGAGTATCACCAGTCGATCGAGGACGGCGTGATCTCGGTCAACGAGGCCAAGCGGCTTCTGCGCGAGACGCTGGAGATCCAGCGCGTCCTGATCGACATGAAGATGAACCTCGAGGCCCACGCCGCGGGCTAGGCGCGCTCCACCAGGACCGATCCGACGGAATAGCCCGCGCCGAACGAGCAGATGAGCCCGCGGTCGCCCGGTTGCAGATCGTCGGAGTGCTTCGCGAAGGCGATGATCGAGCCCGCCGAGGAGGTGTTCGCGTAATCCTGCAGGATGTTCGGCTGTTCCTCGGGGTCGGGCACGCGGCCGAGTACCTTCCGCCCGATATAGTCGTTCATGGTCTTGTTGGCCTGGTGCAGCCAGAGCCGGCGGAGCGCGGTCGGGTCCTGCCCGGCCTCGTCCATGTGCCCTTCGATATGGCTGACGACGAGCGGGAGCACTTCCTTGAACACCTTCCGGCCGTTCTGCATGAACTGCATGTCGCGCCGGTCCTCCATGTGGCCCTTCCGGGTCCGGCGGAGAAAGCCGTTGTTGTTGCGGATGTTGTTCGAGAATTGCGTCGCGCAGCGGGTCGAGAGGACGCGGAAATGCGGGCCCTTCGCCTCCTCCTCGGGTTCGAGCAGGACGGCGGTACAGACATCGCCGAAGATGAAGTGGCAATCGCGGTCGCGCCATTCGAGATGGGCCGAGCAGATTTCGGGGTTCACGACGAGGGCGCGGCGGATGCTGCCTGACCGGATCATGTCGGCGGCGGCCTGGATGCCGAAGGTGGCGGAGGAGCAGGCGACGTTCATGTCGAAGCCGAACCCGCCGCAGCCAAGCGCCTGCTGGATTTCGATCGCGACGGCGGGGTAGGCGCGTTCGTGGTTCGAGGCGGCGCAGATCACCGCGTCGACCTCGGACGCCTGGCGGCCGGCCTGGTCCAGCGCCATCCTGCAGGCGGTGACGGCCATCTCGGCCATCTGACCAAGCTCGTCGTCCGAGCGTTCGCGCAGCCAGGGATGCATCACCTCGGGATCGAGGACGCCGGTCTTGTCGAGCACGTAGCGCTGTTCGATCCCGGAGGCCTGGACGATGAATTCGGACGAGGAATGCCCCTTCGCCTCGACCGTGCCGGCGGCGATTTCGTCGGCATGTTCGGCGTTCCAGAGATCGGCATAGGCGTTGAACGCGGCGACGAGTTCGTCGTTGGTGATGACCTGCGTGGGCGTGAAGAGCCCCGCGCCGGTGATGGCTGGCTGGATCATGGACCGCGCTCCGGTGCTGGTGCAGGCCAGATGGCTGGATATGGCGGCCGAGGTCAAGGCGAACGGCGCGTTTGAACCGGGGGAGGCGGCCGGGCGACGCATCGATGCACGCCCGACCGCATTTCAAACAGCATATCTCGAAAGGTCATTCCATGCAGACCCTCCGCACATTTACACAAGCCGCCCTTGTCGCGGCGACCCTTCTTGCCGCCGCGCCGGCGCTGGCGCAGGTCGGGGCCGGCCTTGGCGGCCATGGCCCCATGACGACGACCGGCCCCGAGGCCACCCAGCAGCAAGAGCACATGACCGAGGTCGTCGACGGCGAATACGGCCAGTTCGATGCCGGCCCGATGGAGGAATTGGGCGGCGGCTCGCCGCAGCTCGAGGCCTTCCCGAACCACGATCACGACGCCCCGGCGGATGGCGACGGCCAAAGCCCGCGCTCCCGTCTCGTGGCCTGCCTGCAGGCCGGCGGCGCGATCCTGTCCGGCGTGGCCTGCTTCGACCGCGACGGCAACGCGCTGCACTACTGACCCGGTGCCGGGCCGACGTTTGAACCCGCGACGACGCCGGCCCGACTGATTGCTGCAAGACACGATCCAACGTGTTGCGAGAACAAATTTTGACAAAGGACCCAATACCATGACGACGTTCAGTTTTTCCAAGAGCCTGATGGTTGCGATGACCGCACTTCTTCTGGCCGGTTCGGCGGCGAGCTCCGTGGCGGCGTTCGATATCGCGTGCTGCGGTGGCGGCGGCGGTGACGACGAGGGCGGCGCCTTCGAGCAATTCGTCGACGATTGCCGCGATGCCGGCGGCTACCTGATCCGCGCCGGCGAGTGCTTCGACCGCGAGGGCAATCGCCTCATGCTCTGAGGCCAGGCGCTTCGGATCATCGCGGGCCGGATGGACTGGGGTCCTCCGGCCCGCTTTGCGTCCGGCGCGGGGCCGGGATTGAACCCCATGGCGGCGCGATCCGACCCACCGGTCAGAACGCGCGGACACCCCGCAGGAAACGAGCCACGGAGGATCGACCCATGACCACGACCGCACCCATGGCCATCGCAGCGCGCGCGCTGCTCGGCCTCGCCCTTGCTCTCACCCTGTCGGCGCAGTCGGCCGAGGCTTTCGGCAGCCGCAGTTCCGGCGGCGCCGATCCGACCGAGCAGCCGGCCTCGGAAGGGCCGTCGAACCGCGGCGGCGGCAGCGGTGGCGGGCCGGATTTCGACCCCGCGGACGCGATCGAGTACCCGGTCTACCCGCCGGCCCCGGCCTATGTGCCGGACGGCGAGGAAGGCGCGTTCCACCAGCTGATCGACGATTGCCGCACGGCCGGCGGCGTCGAGATCAGGCGGTTCGACTGCTACGACCGCCGGGGCGAGCTGATCGAGCTTTGAGCGCGACGGTCAGGTCTGCTGGCGCAGCCAGTCGGTCACGGCGGGACGCACCGACTGGGTGCCTTCCGCCCGTGCGGCGTTGATGACCTTGCGCACTTCGCGCAGGTCCGAGCGCAGGAGCAGGCTTTTCACCGGGCCGATGGAGGCCGGCCGCATCGACAGCGAGCGCAGGCCCATCGCGGCGAAGCAGAGCGCTTCGATCGGGCGGCCGGCATCCTCGCCGCAGAAGCTGAGCGGGGTATCGGCATCGGCGCAGCGGTGCACGATCTGTTCGATGAAGGTCAGGAACGAGACATTGAGCGTGTCGTAGCGGCGGCGCACGCGCTCGTTCTCGCGGTCGGCGGCGAAGAAGAACTGCTTCAGGTCGTTGCCGCCGATCGAGACGAAATCGGCCAGTTCGAAGAACTTGCGCGGCGCGAAGGCGAGGCTGGGGGTTTCCAGCATGGCGCCGATTTCGAGCTTCTCGGGCAGCTTGTGGCCGAGCGCGGCTTCGCGGTCCATCTCGCGCAGGAGATGGTCGCGGGCATCGGTGAACTCGTCGAGCTGCGCGACCATCGGGAACATGATGGTCAGCGGCCGCCCGTTCGCCGCCCGGATCAGCGCCTGAAGCTGCATCCGCATGACGCCCGGCTTGTCCAGCCCTACGCGGATCGCGCGCCAGCCGAGGGCGGGGTTCGGCTCGTCCGTCGGCTTCATGTAGGGCAGGACCTTGTCGGAGCCGATGTCGAGCGTGCGGAACACGACGCGCTTGCCGCCCGCGGCGTCCATGACGCGGGAATAGAGCGCCGCCAGTTCGCCCCGGCGCGGGACCTGCGCGCGGGTCAGGAACTGCAATTCGGTCCGGAACAGGCCGACGCCCTCGGCGCCCGAGGAGGGCAACGAGGGCAGGTCGGCCATGAGCCCCGCGTTCATCGTCAGCGAGATCACCTGCCCGTCGCGGGTTTCGGCCGGCTTGTCGCGGATCGAGGCGTAGCGTTCCTGCGCGGCGGCCTGCATCGCGATCTTGTCGCGGAAGGCGGTCTTCACCGTCTCCTCGGGGCGGAGATGGACGATGCCCTGGTCGCCGTCGATCAGCACCAGGTCGCCGTTCAGCGCCTCCTGCGTGATGCGCGCGGCGTTGATGACCAATGGGATGGCGAGCGCGCGGGCGACGATGGCGGCGTGCGAGCCGACCGAGCCTTCCTCGAGTACGACACCCTTCAGCTTGCGGCCGTAATCGAGCAGCTCGCCGGGGCCGATGTTGCGGGCGACGAGGACCGGGTCGTCAGGCATTTCGGCGCCTGTGTCCTGACCCTGACCCGTCAGCAGCCGCAGGAGCCGGTTCGACAGGTCGTCGAGATCCTGAAGCCGTTCGCGCAGGTAGGCGTCGGGCACCGTTTCCATCCGGGCGCGCGCGGCCGACTGTTCCTTTTCCACCGCCGCTTCGGCCGAAAGGCCGCGGGCGATGTCCTCTTCCATGCGGCGCATCCAGCCGCGGGAATTGGCGAACATCCGGTAGGCTTCGAGCACCTGCACCTGTTCGCCGCTGCCCGGTGCGACATGCGACAGCATCTGGTCGACGGAGACCCGCAGCTCGTCCACGGCCTTCTGCAGCCGCTCGACCTCGACCTCCGGGTCGTCGGAGATCGGGCGGGTGACGACGACGCGCGGTTCGTGCAGGTAGACCCGGCCCATCGCCGTGCCCTCCTGACCGACGACACCGCGGAACATGACCGGGTTCTTGTGGCGGGCCGACATCGCCTCGCCCTCGCCGGTGAAGGCGCCGAGCTCGGTCATTTCGGCCAGCACCATGGCCACGACCTCGAGCGCGTACACCTCGTCGTCGGAGAACTGGCGTTCCTCCTTGGACTGCACGACGAGCACGCCGAGCCGTTCGCCGAGGCGCTGGATCGGTACGCCGAGGAAGGACGAATACCGTTCCTCGCCGGTTTCCGGCATGTAGCGGAAGCCGCGTTCGGACGGCGCGTTGGCGGTGTTGATCGCCCGCGCGCGGCGGGCGACGCGGCCCACCAGACCTTCGCCGAGCCGCATCCGCGTGACGTGGACGGCCTCGGGCGCGAGGCCCTCGGTGGCACAGAGTTCGAGCGTGTCGGGATCGCGCAGCAGGTAGATCGAGCAGACCTCGGTTCCCATGCTGTCGGCGATCAGGTGCGTGATGCGGTCAAGCCGTTCCTGTCCGGCGCCGCCGTCGGCCATCGTCGCCTGAAGGCGCGACAGAAGCTTGCGGCTCTCGCTCTCGGTGCTTTCGGCCATCCCTGTCCCGCCGTTCCAGCAGCTTGGCCCCATGATAGACCACATCGCCGGAGCAAGCGAAACGGCGGAATTAGGCGCCCCGGGTTGACCCGCGCCGGACGTCGCCGCATCGTCGGTCCCCGGATGACACGGACGACACGGCAATGAGGCGGACGATCCCGGCACTGGCCGTCGCGATCGCGGCGCTGGCAGGACCGGCCCTGTCCCAGAGCGCGCGGATCACCGGCGAGCCTGTGCCGGTGCCGGCGGGAAACGACTTTGCAGACAGTCTGCCACCGACGCTTCTGCGCGGCGCGTCGATCACCCTGACAGCCCCGGCGCGGGTCACCTTCACCGCCATCGCCGCCGAAAGCGGGAATGCCAACCGCTTCGCCGTCACCGGACTGGGCGAGCTGACCGAGGACCGGGATTTCGGATTTGCCCGCGGCGCACTGACCTTGCGACGGAACAGCCGGCTGGTCGGGATCTTCCCCGAGGGGCCGGTCGACATGCTGCTGTCGTTCACCGGCGCGAATGGCGCGGTGATCCGGCCGGGCAGCCCGGCCTTCGCCGTCTTCGCGGCCGGCGCGCCGGAGGCGGAGGTGACGACCTTCTACATCGCCGTCGACGACCGGGGCGACGGCGCCGGCATCGACAGCGATTTCGACGATTTCGTCATCCGGGTCGAGGTCGACCCGGTGCGCTAGAGGCTGCCCTCGTCGGTCAGCGACATGACGCCCGCGGTCGAGCCGTCGCGGTAGGCGATGCATTCCCACGGTGCCTGGTCGGGGCCGACGCCGACGATCACGCGGGTTCCGGCTTCGGAGAATTCGCTGTCGAGGAGGACGACCTCGGGGTTGTTGGTCTCGGCGGTCACGGCCTGAAGGCAGGCCTGTTCGGCCTCGTTCGGGACGCCGGTGATCGTGCCGCTGGCGCCGTCGGCGGCCGTGATCGACACGGAGAGATCGAAGGGAACGGTCTGGCCGGTATCGGCGGCGTTGCCCATCAGGTAGACGCGGACGCGGTAATCGCCGCCTTCGGGCAGGACCTCGGCAGCGTAGGTGCCTTCGTTCGAGCCGATGAAGATCGCAACATTGTCCGAGCCCGGCGGGAGGATGTTGAAATTCGCGCTGGCGCTGCCGGAGCTCAGCAGCACGGTCATCAGCTGGCCCTGTCCGGCGCCGAGGATGTAGTCGACATAGTCGTTGCCGGTGACGGATCCCTGGATCTCGGCCCCGGTCGAGCCGCGTTCGAACTGGACGCGGTTTTCCTGCTGCGCGGACGCGGTATTCGCCGTCGCAAGAAGCAGGGCCAGGGGCAGCGCGAGCCTGAATGTCATGGACGATCCTCCGATTGCCTTGTCCGGCGAGGAGGCTAGCACGATTCGACCAGTGGCCCGGGTGCAAAAGGCCGCAGGCGCGGGCGCTCAGGCCGGGGCGCGGTCGAGCCCGAAGGCGTCGTGCAGCGCCTGCACGGCGAGTTCCATGTATTTCCGGTCGATCAGCACGGAGACCTTGATTTCGGAGGTGGTGATGACCTTGATGTTGATCCCCTCGTCGCGGAGCGAGCCGAACATCTTCGCCGCGACGCCGGCATGGCTGCGCATCCCGATGCCGACGATCGAGACCTTGCAGACATCGGTGTCGGCGATCAGTTCCTTGTAGTTGATGTGGCCCGCCGCGGCGGCCTCCTCCATCGCCCGCTGCGCCCGCTTCACGTGGTCGACGGGGCAGGAGAAGGTCATGTCGGTGCGGCCTTCCTCGGAGATGTTCTGGACGATCATGTCGACGTTCACGCCGGCCTCGGCCAGCGGTCCGAAGATCGCCGCGGCGATGCCCGGGCGGTCGGCGACGGAGATGAGCGTCATCTTGGCCTCGTCGCGGGAATAGGCCACGCCGGCCACGGCATTCTGTTCCACGATGTCCTCCTCGTCGCAGACGAGCGTGCCTGCGGTCTCGTTGTTGTCCTCGAAGCTGGAGAGCACGCGCAGGCGCACCTTGTAGCGCATGGCGAGTTCGACCGAGCGGGTCTGCAGCACCTTGGCGCCGAGCGAGGCAAGCTCCAGCATCTCCTCGAAGGCGATCTTTTCCAGCTTGCGGGCCTTGCCGCAGATGCGCGGGTCGGTGGTGTAGACGCCGTCGACATCGGTGTAGATGTCGCAGCGCTCGGCCCCAAAGGCGGCGGCGAAGGCGACGGCGGTGGTGTCCGAGCCGCCGCGGCCGAGCGTGGTGATCCGGTTGTCCGGCCCGATGCCCTGGAAGCCCGCGACGACGGCGACCTTCATGCCTTCGGCGAATTTGGCGTTGATATTGGCGGTCGGGATTTCCTCGATCCGCGCGGCGGCATGGGCGTCGGTGGTGCGCAGGGGCACCTGCCAGCCCTGCCAGGACCGTGCGGGGATATCCATTTCCTGCAGCGTCAGCGCCATCAGGCCGGCGGTCACGTTCTCGCCCGAGGAGACCACCGCGTCGTATTCGCGGGCGTCGAAGAAGGGCGAGGTTTCGGAGACGAAGCCGACGAGCTTGTTCGTCTCGCCCGCCATGGCCGAGACGATGACGATGACGTCGTAGCCGTTCGCCACCTCGCGGCCGACGCGCTTGGCGGCGCGGCGGATCCGGTCGAGCGTGGCGACGGACGTGCCGCCGAATTTCATCACCAGAACGGGCATCTGTCCCCCGAGAATTGCGGCGGGTCATAGGGCCGCGCGCGGGGGGTGGCAAGGGGAGGCGTTGCGGGATCGCGCTGGCGCGCGATGCCTTCGGCCTGAGTATTTGGGGAAAGATGAAGGGTCAGGGCAGGTGGCGGGCGGCTTCCTTGCGCGCCCAGGGCTTCAGCGCCATGCCGGGGCCGGCGAGAAAGGCGGCGACGGTCTCCGGGTCGCGTTTCGAGAGATCGCGGAGCCACCAGGCGACGGCTTTCTGCAGGAACCATTCGCGGTCCAGGGCGAGGGTTTCGCACCAGCCGAGGACGCGGGCGCGGGCGGCGCGTTCGTCGGGGCCGGGATGGCGGGAGCGGGCGAAGAGCAACGTGAAGGTCAGCGCGGCGCGGCGGGTCCAGAGGTGGTCGGAGCCGACCCAGGCGTCCAGTATGTCGAGGCGGGCGGGCTTCTGGACGAGGCGCTTCTGGCCCGATTGCGCGACGGCGTCGGCGATGGCCCAGCTGTCGAAATCGGGGACGAAGTCTTCGATCACCTCCCAGGCCCAGTCGTCGTCGGGGCGGATGCGGGCCTGGATGAAGAGCTTTCCGGCCGCGATGCGGGCCTCGAAGACGTCGGAGGCCCAGAGGCCGCGGGCCAGCGCGGCGAGCGTGTCGGGATCGGAGGATTTGCGCCACTCGTCGGCGAGCGCGCCGGTCACGGCATTGGACAGGCCGAGATAGTCGCGGTCGGCCTTGTGGTAGGCGCGCATCTGCGCCGCGCGGTCCGGGTCGGCATGCGCGCGCAGGGCGTCGAGCGCGGCTTCGGGCGTCACCCCGGCGTGCCGGTCGGCTTGCCGTCGAGCGTGACCGCGTTCTTCTCCGCCCAGTAGACCGGGAAGGCGTCGTCGTCCCTCTGATCGACCCAGTGCTGCATCGTCGGCCGTTCGCCCGCATAATCCATGAAGGGCACCGCGTAGCCGCAGGAGGTCTGGACGAGGTCGATGTCCATCTCGAAGATCTGCCGCGCGGAGCGGTGCGGCGGGAAGAGCGCGGACATCCCGGCCCAGTCGGCGTCGCGCGGATGGATCGTGCGGGCGGTGCCGTAGGCGCGCAGGATCAGCGGCCGCGTCTCGAACGAGCACCACATCAGGGTCATGCGCGGGCTTTCCAGCAGGTGGCCCGCGGTCTCGTTCCCCGAGCCGGTGATGTTCAGCCATGCGATCCGGTTCGGCCCGAGGACGCGGAGCGAGTCCATGCCCTTGGGCGAGAGGTTCACCCGGCCCTCGGGCGCGGCGGTGGCGACGAAGAACATGTGCTGCGCGGCGATGAAAGCGGTGTGGGCGTCTTCGAGGGCGGTGAACTGCTTGGACATCGGCCTATTCCACGGTGACGGATTTCGCGAGGTTCCGGGGCTGGTCGACATCGGTGCCCTTGTGAACGGCGGTATGGTACGCGATCAGCTGCGCCGGCACAGCATAGAGAATGGGCGCGAAGACCGGGTCGACCTCGGGCATGGTGAGGACCTGCCAGGCGCCGTCTTCGGCCTCGGCCGCGCCGGCGGCATCGGTCACGAGCCAGATGCGGCCCTCGCGCGTCATCACCTCCTGCATGTTCGAGACGGTCTTGTCGAACAGCGCGTCCTTGGGCGCGAGCACGACGACGGGCACGGACTTGTCGACGAGCGCGATGGGCCCGTGCTTCAGCTCGCCGCTGGCATAGCCCTCGGCATGGATATAGCTGATTTCCTTCAGCTTCAGCGCGCCTTCCATCGCCATCGGGAACATCGCGCCGCGGCCGAGGAACAGGACCGTGCGGGCGCGGCTGAGATCGCCGGTATGGCGGTGGATCGCGTCTTCGAGCGCGAGCGCCTGGTTCACCAGCGCGGGCAGACGGCGGAGCGTGGCGAGAAGCTCGGCCTCGCGCGCAGCGTCGATCCGGCCCTTCTGGCGCGCGGCGAGAATGGCGAGATTGGCCAGCGCGCCGAGCTGGCAGACGAAGGCCTTGGTCGAGGCCACGCCGATCTCGACGCCGGCATGGATCGGCAGGGCGAGGTCGCTTTCGCGCGCGATCGAGCTTTCGGCGACGTTGACGACGGACAGGATATGCGCGGCCTTGTTCCGTGCGTAGCGGAGTGCCGCGAGCGTGTCCGCCGTTTCGCCCGACTGGCTCACGAAGATGGCGGTGGAGCGGTCCGAGACCGGGGGCTCGCGGTAGCGGAACTCGCTCGCGATATCGACGTCGCAGGGCAGACCGGCGAGCTGTTCGAACCAGTATTTCGCGACAAGGCAGGCATAATGCGCGGTGCCGCAGGCGACGAGGATCACCCGGTCGGTCTCGCTGAAATCGAAGGTGCCGCCCGGGATCTCGACGCGGTCGCCGGGCGCGTAATGATGCAGGCATTCGGCCAGCACAGTGGGCTGTTCGAAGATCTCCTTGGCCATGTAATGGCGGTGGCCGCCCTTGTCGGCGACCATGGCGCCGCCGGCAATCTCGCGGATTTCGCGGTTGGCGCGGCGTCCCTCGGCGTCGAAAATCTCGGCCCCGGCGCGGGTGACGAAGGCGTGGTCGCCCTCCTCGAGATAGGTGATGCGGTTGGTCATTGGGCCGAGCGCGAGCGCGTCGGAGCCCACGAACATCTCGCCGTCGCCGTAGCCGATGGCCAGCGGCGAGCCGCGGCGGGCGACGACGATGAGATCGGGTTCCCCGTCGAAGAGGAAGGCGAGGGCGAAGGCGCCGCGGAGGGATTTCAGCGTCTCGACCGCCGCCTCGCGCGGGGGGAGGCCGCGGGCCATGTGGCTTTCGCAGAGCCGGGCGACGGTCTCGGTATCGGTTTCGGATTCGAACTCCGTCCCGGAGAGCAGTGCACGGATCTCGCGGAAATTCTCGATGATGCCGTTATGGACGACGGCGACGCGGCCGGCGCGGTGCGGATGCGCGTTGGCCACGGTCGGCGTGCCGTGGGTGGCCCACCGGGTGTGGCCGATCCCGGACTTGCCGGGCAGCGGGTCGTGGACGAGGAGGTCGGACAGGTTCACGAGCTTGCCGACCGCGCGCCGTCGGTCGAGCACACCGTCCTGGACGGTCGCGATCCCGGCGCTGTCATAGCCGCGGTATTCGAGCCGCTTCAGCGCCTCGAGCAGGATCGGGGACGCCTCGTGATTGCCGAGCACACCGACGATACCGCACATGGGTCAGCCCTTTCCCGCCTTGATGTCGCGCAGGCGCGCCATCAGCCGCCGGGCGAGACCCGGCTTGTTCACCTGGCGCCCGCGGGCCACGGCCAGCGCGCCGTCGGGCACGTCCTCGGTGATGACGGACCCCGACGCGGTCAATGCCTCGTCGCCGATCCGGACCGGGGCCACGAGCATGGTGTTGGAGCCGATGAAGGCGCGTTCGCCGATCTCGGTCCGGTGTTTCATCACCCCGTCGTAGTTGCAGGTGACGGTTCCCGCGCCGACATTGGTGCCGGCGCCGATCGTGGCGTCGCCGATATAGCTGAGGTGGTTCACCTTCGCGCCGGCGCCGATCTCGGCGGCCTTCACCTCGACGAAATTGCCGATCCGGGCATCCTCGGCCAGTTCCGCGCCGGGGCGGAGGCGGGCATAAGGGCCGACGATGGCGCCCTGCGAGACATGCGCGCCTTCGAGATGGCTGAAGGCGCGGATCGTCGCTCCGGTCTCGACCGTCACGCCGGGGCCGAAGACGAGGTAGGGCTCGAGCACGGCGCCGCGGCCGACATGGGTGTCGAAGGCGAAATGGACGGTGTCGGGGGCCAGCATCGTCACGCCGTCGGCGACCAGACGCGCGCGGGTGCGGGCCTGGAAGACGGCCTCGGCGGCGGCGAGTTCGGCCGGTGAATTGATGCCGCGGGTCTCGTCTTCGGGGCAGATCACGGCGGCGGTGGAGAGGCCGCGGCCGCGCGCGAGGCCGACGATGTCGGTGAGGTAGTATTCCCCGGCCGCATTGTCGTTGCCCACAGCCGAAAGCAGATCGAAGAGGAGAGGGCCGGGCGCGGAGACGACGCCGGAATTGCAGAGGGTTATGGCGAGCTCTTCAGGGGATGCGTCCTTGGCCTCCACAATCCTGTCCACAGCCTCGCCGTCGAGGATGAGGCGGCCGTAGCGGCCCGGTTCGGCGGCCTCGAAGCCGAGGATCGCGACGTCGGCAGTGCTGTCGCGCATCGCCTCGAGCGTTTCGGGCGCGACGAAAGGGGTGTCGCCGTAGAGGACCATCACGCGGCCCTCGAACCCGTCGAGGGTGGGGCCCGCCGTGCGGACGGCGTGGCCGGTGCCGAGCTGCTCGTCCTGGCGGACGATCTCGACCGCCGGGCAATGCTCCTCGGCCGCTGCAGCCACCGCATCGGCGTCATGTCCGACGACGACCACGATCCGCGCGGGCTCGAGCGCCATGGCGGTGTCGAGGACATGCCAGAGCATCGGCGCCTGCCCGAGCGGGTGAAGCACCTTGGCCATGTCGCTGTCCATCCGGGTGCCCTTGCCGGCAGCCAGGATCACGATCGCCAGGGGATTGTCGGGCATGAAGCCGCACCGCTCATCGTTTTTCCTTGCCGTTCCTCTAGAGCCATGCGACCCCGCCGCGCAAGCGCGCGGGCGGTCAAATCGCCTTTCTGATGGTTTCAACGCATGGCGGAAAACCGCCGGGGGCGGGGATGGGAACGGTCGTTTTCGATCTGGACGGAACGCTGGCCGATACATCGGGCGACCTGATCGTGGCCGCGAATGCCGCGCTCGAGGCAATCGGCCTGACGCCGCAGATCGTGCGTGGGGCGGACGATGCGCTGTCCTTCCGCGGCGGACGGGCGATGCTGGCCGAGGCGATGGTCCGGCTCGGGCGGACGGGCGAGGAGGCCGAGGCGCTGATCGCGCGGGGCTACCCGGTGTTGCTCGAGGCCTATGGCGACGCGATCGACGTGCATACGCGGCTTTATCCCGGCGCGGTCGAGGCTGTGGATGCATTGCGCGCGGCGGGCTACCGGACGGCAATCTGCACCAACAAGCCCGAGGGGTTGGCCGAGACGCTGCTGGCGCGGCTGGACCTGCGCGACCGGTTCGCCGCGCTGATCGGGGCCGACACGCTGCCGGTCCGCAAGCCCGACCCGGCCACCTACCGCGCGGCCGTGGCCGGCGCGGGAGGCGAGGTTTCGCGGTCGCTGCTGGTCGGCGATACCGAGACCGACCGCCTGACCGCGGCCGCCGCGGGTGTGCCCTTCGTCCTTGTCGGCTTCGGACCCGCCGGGCCGATCCCGGCCGACGCCGTCATCGACCATTTCGACGGCCTGTCGGCGGCTGTGTCGCGGCTGATCGGCGCGGCCGGCGATTGACCTTCCCGCGTCTCCTGCGCATCGTCCGGCCATGAAACGCAGCTTCAAGGGCAATTTCACGCAGCAGGAGCCGATCCCCGAGGCCGGGATCGAGGCCGCGCTCGCCGTTCTCGGGCACGGGCGGCTGCACCGCTACAACCTCGCCGAGGGCGAGACCGGCGAAGTGGCGCTGCTGGAAGAGGAATTCGCCGCGTTCACGGGGGCGAAATACGCGCTGGCCGTGGCATCCGGCGGCTACGCGATGGGCTGCGCGTTGCGCGCCGTGGGCGTGAAGGCGGGCGACAAAGTCCTGTCGAACGGGTTCACGCTGGCCCCGGTGCCGGGCGCGATCGCGAGCGTGGGCGCGGAGCCGGTCTTCGTGGAGACCACCGAGGCGCTGACGATCGACCTCGACGATCTCGCCGCCAAGGCGGAACAGAGCGGTTCGAAAGTCCTGTTGCTGAGCCATATGCGCGGCCATATCTGCGATATGGACGCGCTGATGCAGATTTGTGATCACGCTGGCGTCGCGGTGATTGAGGATTGCGCCCACACGATGGGCGGCGGCTGGGATGGCGTGCCATCCGGGCGGCACGGGATCGTCGCCTGTTACTCGACCCAGACCTACAAGCACATCAATTCCGGCGAGGGCGGTTTCGTCGTTTCCGACGATGACGAGCTGATGGCGCGGGCCATTATCCTGTCGGGAAGTTATATGCTTTATCCCCGGCACAAGGCGAGACCGCCCGTCGAAGTGTTCGAAAAGGTCAAGTATGTGACGCCGAACATCTCGGGCCGGATGGACAATCTGAGGGCCGCGATCCTGCGTCCGCAACTGGCCGACCTGCCGCGCCAAGTCGAGCGCTGGAACCGGCTTTATCGTGTCACCGAAGAGTCGCTGCGCAACACGCCGGGGCTGAAAGTGATCGAGCGCGACCCGAAGGAGCAGATCGTCGGATCCTCGATCCAGGTGCTGATGCCGCAGGCCCGGCCGGAAAAGATCCAGACTGTGATCACAAATTGCAAAGCCCGGGGCGTGGAGCTGAAATGGTTCGGCGCGGAGGTGCCCGTCGCCTTCACCTCGCGCTATGACAGCTGGCGCTACGCCCCGGCGCAACGCCTGCCGAAGACCGACGCCATCCTCGCGCAGCTTCTGGACATGCGGCTGCCGCTGACCTTCTCCGAGGACGATTGCCGGCTGATTGCCTCGATCATCCGGGAAGAGGTGATGGACGCGGCATGACGCCGGACGTGCGGAACAGGCTTTTCTGGTGGCACAAGGCGTTGGGCGACGCAGGCGAACGCCTCCACCTCGTCAAACAGTTACCAGATGACGATACACAAACTCCAATCCTGGCCTTGGCGCTGCAGGAAAGTGCTGTGATGGCCGTAATGCGGGTGTTCGGACCCTTCGGGAAGAAAGGTCCGGAAATGGCATCCAATGACGACGATCGATTGACTGATCTTCGTAGCAGGTTGATCGCGGAAACTGCAACAGCCCTCGATTGCACCAAAGAGTCGATAGACGGGCTCCTTGAGCGAACACGGTACCAGCGGAACAATATCGTCGCCCACGCATCCGGGGCGAAGCATAGCAATATCAACGCTTTCGCACTGAAGGTCGGGACGTCTACCGCGATTATTACCAACAGCTTAGACGAACTTTACCTAGACGAAAGTGACTACGAAGATATGGAGATGTTCGCGGACGCTGCCTGTGAGATCCTGCACGGCTGGCTCTGGGCCTCGGGCGCGGCCAGTGACGACAAGACGCCTGATCCGCTTTGACTCCGCACCCGCTTCGCGCTATTAATTGAACAGGCGTTCAATTAAGGGAGGGGAGCATGTTCGCAGGCTCCATGCGATTCGACCTCGGCGAGGACATCGAGGCGCTGCGCGACGTCGTGCACCGCTGGGCGCAGGATCGGGTGAAGCCGATCGCCGGAGAGATCGATCGCACGAACGCCTTCCCGCCCGAGCTCTGGCCCGAAATGGGTGAGCTCGGGCTTCTCGGCATTACCGTCGACGAGGAATACGGCGGGGCGGGGATGGGCTATCTGGCCCACGTCGTCGCGGTCGAGGAGATCGCCCGCGCCTCGGCCAGTGTTTCCTTGTCGTATGGCGCCCATTCGAACCTCTGCGTGAACCAGATCAAGCTGAACGGCACGGCGGAGCAGAAGGCGAAATACCTGCCGGGTCTTGTCAGCGGGGAGCATGTCGGCGCCCTGGCAATGTCCGAGGCCGGCGCGGGATCGGACGTCGTGTCGATGAAGCTGCGGGCCGAGAAGCGGAACGACCATTACCGGCTGAACGGCACGAAGTTCTGGATCACCAACGGGCCGGACGCTGACACGCTGGTGGTTTATGCCAAGACGGACCCCGAGGCCGGATCGAAGGGGATCACCGCCTTCCTGATCGAGAAGTCGATGACGGGGTTCAGCACGAGCCCCCATTTCGACAAGCTCGGCATGCGGGGATCGAACACGGCCGAGCTGATCTTCGAGGATGTCGAAGTGCCGTTCGAGAACGTGCTCGGGCAGGAGGGGCGGGGCGTCGCCGTCCTGATGTCGGGCCTCGATTACGAGCGCGTGGTGCTGTCGGGGATCGGGACGGGCATCATGGCCGCCTGTCTCGACGAGGTCATGCCGTACCTGAAGGAGCGCAAGCAGTTCGGGAAATCCATCGGGGAATTCCAGCTGATGCAGGGCAAGATCGCCGACATGTATACGGCGATGAATTCGGCGCGAGCTTATGTCTACGAGGTCGCGAAGGCCTGCGACCGGGGCGAGGTCACCCGCCAGGACGCGGCGGCCTGCGTGCTCTATGCCTCTGAGGAAGCGATGAAAGTCGCGCACCAGGCGGTGCAGGCAATGGGCGGCATGGGCTTCATGAACGAGACGCCCGTCAGCCGTATCTTCCGCGACGCGAAGCTGATGGAGATCGGCGCCGGCACGTCGGAGATCCGGCGGATGCTGGTCGGGCGCGAACTGATGGCGGCGATGGGCTGAGCGATGCGCCTCCGGCCCGATACCGCGCTTCTGATCGCGCTTGGCGCCGCGGCGGTGGTCGGCGGGCTGTTCTGGGGCCGGGCCAGCCTGCCGCCGACGGAGACCGAGGCGATCGCGGCGGTTGCGCGGGATTACGTGGCCGAAACGGGCGGCGAGATGACCGACTGCCTCGCCCGGCCGGGGCCGCCGCCGGCCTGGATCACGGTCTATTGCGACGGCGAGGCCGGGCGCTTCGCCTATCCGCTCGGCCGCGACGGACGGCCGGTCGAGGTCGCGGAGGACGGCGCATGAAGGGGTATCCGGGAGCGCCACGGGCTGCGATGCTGGACGGGAATTTCATTTCCCGGGAGCTTTCGACATGACCGATTTCTCTGACCTCAAGGCGCTGTTCGTGAACACGTCGCTGAAGCGCGAGCCGACGGAGAGCCATACGCGGCTGCTGCTCCGGGCCTCGTCGGACATCATGGAAAAGCAGGGTGTCGCGGTCGAGCATGTCCATATGCTGAGCCATGAGGTGCCGCCCGGCGTCTATCCCGACATGACCGAGCACGGCTGGAGCCGGGACGACTGGCCGAAGCTGTGGGAGAAGGTGCAGGCGGCCGAGATCCTGGTCGTCGGCACGCCGCTCTGGCTCGGTGAGGAAAGCTCCGTCTGCCGCGTGCTGATCGAGCGGCTTTACGGGATGTCTGGCATGTTGAACGACCACGGCCAGTCGATCTTCTACGGCAAGGTCGGGGGCTGCGTCGTCACCGGCAACGAGGACGGGATCAAGCACGCCGCGATGACGATCTGCTACGCGCTCGGGCATCTGGGCTACACGATTCCGCCGCAGGCCGATTGCGGCTGGATCGGCGAGGCAGGTCCGGGGCCGTCCTACGGCGACGACGACGGGCATGGCGGAAAGATCGGCTTCGACAACGACTTCACGCAGCGGAACACGACGATCATGACGTGGAACCTAATGCATCTCGCGCGGATGCTGAAGGCGGCCGGGGGATATCCGAACGAAGGCAACGACCGCACCGCGTGGAAGGCCGGCTGCCGGTTCGACTATGAAAACCCGGAGTACCGGGCGTGAGGGCGCTGGCGCTTTTTATGCTGTTGGCCGCGCCGGCTTCGGCGCAGGAGCCGCCCTATTCGGATGCTCCGGTCGAGGCGTGCCTTGCCAGCGACGCTGAGCCCGCGACCTGCATCGGCGCTGCGGCCGCGTCCTGCCGCGCGGCGCTGCCGAACGAGACGACGCTCGACATCATCGCCTGCAACGCGGGCGAGGTGGACTTCTGGCAGGGGCGGATCGACACGGTCTATGCCGAGCTGCAAGCTGCAGCGGCGGAGTTCGATGCGCAATATGCCGGGACGGATGCCGGGAACGGGCTGATCGTTCCGGCGACGGTGCCGATGCTCACCGAGATGCAGGCACTCTGGCGCGCCTATCGCGACCGGGTCTGCAATTTCGAGGTCGCGCCGTTCCTTGGCGGGACGATCCGCGGGCCGATCGCCGGAAGCTGCCGGCTGCAGGTGAACGCGACCCGCGCGCTGGAGCTCGAACGGCTGCAATGGAGCTGGGGCGGATGAGGGGCTTTGCCGTCATCTTCGGCCTCGCGCTGGCTGCTCCCGCCTCGGCGCAGGAGCTTGTGTTCAGCCCCGACGCGACCGAGGCCTGCCTGTCCGCCGCTGGGGCGGCCGGCGGGCCGCTTCTGCAATGCGCGGGCATGTCGGCCGATGCCTGCATCGAAGATACCGAAGGCGGCTATTCGACCGTCGGCATGGGGGCCTGCACCTGGGCCGAGTACGAATACTGGGACGCGCGGCTGAACGCGGTTTACGGGCGGCTTATGGCGCAGCACGAGGCCGACGACGCGGAGTATGACGGGACGACTTACGCGCCGCCCTCGATGGCTGAGGCGCTGCGCGAGATGCAGCGCGTCTGGATCCCGTTCCGCGACGCGAAATGCGCGCATGAGCGCAGCCAGTGGGGCGGCGGGACCGGCGGCGGCCCGGCCGAGGCGGCCTGCCTTCTGACCACGACGGCCGAGCAGACGCTGCACCTCGAATCCTACCTGCGGGGCGCGGAATGAGGCTTCTCGCGCTTGTCCTTCTGTCCCTTCTTGCGGGACCCGCGGCAGCCGAGGATCCGTCGCAGTTCGGGACCTGCATGGCGCGCGTGATCGCCCGGTTCGAAGCCGAAGCTTCGCGCGTCGACCTGCCGATCAGCCGGGTCGAGATCGACCTGCTGCGGCAGGACCGGGTGATCGTCTGCGGCAATGCCCGGATCGTCACCTGCGACCTGATGGAAGACCGGGTGCCCTGTCAGAACGCGCTCGCCGCTGAAGAGGACGCTATGCGCGCGGAGGTGCTGGCGGCACTGCCCGAGCCCGGCGACGTCGCGGGGCGGGATGGTATCTGGTCGGACGCGCTTTATCCGCAACTCTACGCGCTGGCCCATGGCGGCAGCGCCGGGCCGGATTGCGACGGGGCCGAACGGCTCTGGACGGCGTGGTGCGAGGCGCAGCAATCGGGCGCGGCACTGGCGGGCGCGGTCTCGGCCTGGAAGCTCGCCCGGATGCTCGGCGCGGTCGGGCCGGCGGTCGAGGCGGGCTGGGTCGGAGAGCCGCCCGCGCCGCAGCCGATGATGCGGCCGGAGAGGGGATGATGCGGTCGTGATGATGGAGAGACGGCGATGAAGCTGCAATCGGGGTTCCTGCCGGGATCCGAAGAGGCGCGGGCGAACCGGGCGGCGCATCTGGCGGCGCTTCAGGAGATCGCGGAGGCCGCTGCGGCGGCAGCCGCGGGCGGCGGCGAGCGGGCGCGGGAGCGGCATGTTGCGCGGGGCAAGATGCTGCCGCGGGAGCGGGTGGCGAACCTGCTCGATCCAGGGAGTCCCTTCCTTGAGGTCGGCGCAACGGCCGGCCACGGAATGTATCGCGGCGACGCGCCCTGTGCCGGCGTCATTGCCGGCGTCGGCCGGGTCGAGGGGCGCGAGGTCATGGTCGTCTGCAACGACGCGACCGTGAAGGGCGGGACCTATTACCCGGTCACCGTGAAGAAGCACTTGCGGGCGCAGGAGATCGCCGAGGCCTGTGGACTGCCGTGTGTATATCTTGTGGATAGCGGTGGGGCGAACCTGCCGAACCAGGATGAGGTCTTTCCCGACCGCGACCATTTCGGCCGGATTTTCTACAACCAGGCGCAGATGAGCGCGAAGGGCATCGCGCAGATCGCCGTGGTGATGGGAAGCTGTACCGCCGGCGGGGCCTACGTGCCGGCCATGTCGGACGTCACGATCATCGTGAAGGACCAGGGGACGATCTTCCTCGCCGGCCCGCCGCTGGTGAAGGCGGCGACGGGCGAGGTGGTGAGCGCGGAGGACCTGGGCGGCGGCGACGTGCATACGCGGCTGTCCGGCGTGGCCGATTACCTCGCCGAGGACGATGCCCATGCGCTGGCGCTGGCGCGGCGGGCGGTGCGCTCGCTCAACGGGTCGAAGCCCGACAGCGTGCTCTGGCAGACGCCGGAGGATCCGGCCTACGACCCCGACGAGATCCTCGACGTGGTGCCGCCGAGCCTGTCGACGCCCTACGACATCCGCGAGGTGATCGCCCGCGTGGTGGACGGCTCGCGCCTCGACGAGTTCAAGCCGCGTTTCGGCGAGACCATCGTGACCGGGTTCGCCCATGTCATGGGCTGCCCGGTCGGCATCGTGGCGAATAACGGCGTCCTGTTCTCGGAGAGCGCACAGAAGGCGGCGCATTTCGTGGAATTGTGCAGCCAGCGGCGCATCCCTCTGATCTTCCTGCAGAACATCACCGGCTTCATGGTCGGGCGGAAATACGAGAACGAGGGGATCGCGCGGCACGGCGCGAAGATGGTGACCGCGGTCGCGACGACCTCGGTGCCGAAGATCACGATGCTGGTCGGCGGGTCCTTCGGGGCGGGCAATTACGGCATGGCGGGCCGGGCCTATTCGCCGCGCTTCCTCTGGACCTGGCCCAATTCGCGGATCAGCGTGATGGGCGGGCCGCAGGCTGCCGGCGTGCTCGCGACCGTGAAGCGCGACGCGATGGAGCGGGCGGGCGAGGACTGGAGCGCCGAGGAAGAGGCCGAATTCAAGCGCCCGACGATCGAGATGTTCGAGCGGCAGTCGCATCCGCTCTACGCCAGCGCGCGACTCTGGGACGACGGGGTGGTGGACCCCCGGAAGACCCGCGAGGTGCTGTTCCTGTCGCTGTCGGCGGCCCTGAACGCACCCATCGAGGAGACCCGGTTCGGGGTCTTCCGGATGTGACGCCCGGTATCGGCGTTGCAGGAGTATTTGGAGAAAGATGAAGGACATGGCGGTTTCCCTCGATGACCTGCTGACGCGCTATCCCGGCGCAGACTCGTTCAGCTTCGGCGACAACCGGGAGCTCAGTGACGAATTGCTGGCGCTGGTGCGGGCGGGGACAAAGACCGCGACCTGCGGTTCGCTCCGGCAATACGAGGCCGAGGGCTGGCCGATGCCGGTGGCGGGCCGGTGCGACGTGATCCTCGACTGGGACGGGAAGCCGGCTGTCGTGATTGAGCTGACGGAGGTGACGGTGCGGCGGTTCTGCGATGTCGACGCGGATTTCGCGCTGTCGGAAGGCGAGGACGACGACCTGGCCGGATGGCAGGCGGGCCACCGGCGGTATTTCGAGCGCAATGGGGGGTGGGATCCGGAGATGGAGCTGGTCTGCCAGCGGTTCCGGCTGGTGGAGGACCTGGCATGACGGGGGAACGCGCATGTGCCTGAGCGTCTATCTCGGGACGGATGCGCCGGTGGCCGGGTTCTCGGACGTGGCCATCGGTGCGATCGGGCTGGACCCGCGGGTCGGGACGGTGCCGACCGCGCTGGCGGACAAGGCACATGTGGCCGTCATCTGCGACCGGGTGCCCACGGGGTGGAACTGCTCTTGCATCTTCCTCGACCGGGCGCTGCCGTGGGAGGATCCGGAGGCGGCTGACGACCCGGAGGCGGGCGCGCGGCGCGGGGCCTATGCCAGGCTGAGGGAGATCGCGGCAGCGGCCGTCGCACTGGATCCCGAAGCGCTCCTGTTTTCCTGCTGGTCCGGGGACGAGGGCGCGGCCACGAAGGTCGAACGGGCGCTGGCGCCGGCGGAGTTGCTGGCCGACCGTTACATCTTCGACGACGTGCATGATGGCGGATCGGGGGGTAATCCGCCGGTTCTGGTGCGGCTGACAGGAGGGTCGCCATGTTTCGCAGGATCCTGATCGCCAACCGGGGCGAGATTGCCGTCCGCGTGATCCGCACGGCCCGCGCGATGGGTGTCGGCACGGTCGCGGTCTATTCCGATGCGGACGCGACGGCGATGCATGTCGCGATGGCGGATACGGCCGTCCGGATCGGCGGTCCGCGGCCGGCGGAGAGCTACCTGCGCGGCGAGGCGATCATCGCCGCGGCGCAGGAGACGGGCGCGGAGGCGATCCATCCGGGCTATGGCTTCCTCTCGGAGAACCCGGATTTCGTCGAGGCCGTGGAGGTGGCGGGGCTGGTCTTCATCGGCCCGTCGGCCGACGCGATCCGCGCGATGGGGCTGAAGGACGCTGCCAAGGCGCTGATGGAGACGGCCGGCGTGCCGGTCGTGCCGGGCTATCACGGCGCCAACCAGGATCCCGAGCACCTGGCCGGGGCGGCGGATGCGATCGGCTACCCGGTCCTGATCAAGGCGGTGGCCGGCGGTGGCGGCAAGGGGATGCGTAAGGTCATGGCCGCCGACGACTTCGCCGAGGCACTGGCCTCCGCCCGTGGCGAGGCGGCGACGGCGTTCGGCAATGACGCCGTGCTGATCGAGAAATTCGTCGAGAAGCCGCGCCACATCGAGGTGCAGGTCTTCGGCGACGGGACCCGCGCGGTGCATCTTTTCGAACGGGACTGTTCGCTTCAGCGGCGGCACCAGAAGGTGATCGAGGAGGCGCCCGCGCCCGGCATGACGCCCGGGATGCGGGCCGAGATGGGGGCCGCGGCGGTGCGCGCGGCCGAGGCGATCGGCTATCGCGGGGCGGGGACGGTGGAGTTCATCGTCGATGCCTCCGAAGGTCTGCGGCCCGACCGGTTCTATTTCATGGAGATGAACACGCGGCTGCAGGTCGAGCATCCGGTGACCGAGGCGATCACCGGCGTCGATCTGGTCGAATGGCAGCTGCGCGTTGCGGCGGGTGAGGCGCTGCCGGCGCGGCAGGAGGATCTGAAAATTACCGGCCACGCCTTCGAGGCGCGGCTTTATGCCGAGGACGTGCCGAAGGGGTTCCTGCCGGCGACGGGCACGCTGGCGCACCTGCATTTCCCCGAAGCTGCGCGGGCCGATACCGGCGTCCGGCCCGGCGACACGATCAGCCCGTTCTACGACCCGATGATTGCGAAGATCATTACCCATGGGGCCACGCGCGACGTGGCGCTGGCAAAGCTGACGCGGGCGCTTGAAGACACGCAGGTTGCCGGATCGGTCACGAACCTCGCCTTCCTGCGCAAGCTGACGCAACACGAGGGGTTTGCAGCGGGCGATGTCGATACCGGGCTGATCGACCGGGACCTGGCGGCGCTGGCCGACGAGCCGGTGGCGTGCAGCCGGACGCGGGCGCTGGCCGCCCTCGGAGTGCTCGGGCTCGACCGGGCGGAGCGGTTGCAGGGCTTCCACCTCTGGGCGCCACTGCGGCAGACGGCGCGGTTCGGCTATCATGACGAGATGCTCGATGTCCCGGTCGAGCCGCTCGGTCCTGGGCGCTATCGCGTGACGGTGGGCGACGCGGTGCACGAGGTGACGCGCGAGGCGGGCTGGCGGATCGACGGCGTGCCTGTTGCGGCTGAGGTGGTGCGGCACGCGGCCGGCGTCTCGGTCTTCTGGTGCAACAACTATCATTTCACGCTGCACGACCCGCTGGCCGTTGCCGGGGCCGCCGCGGCCGCGGGCCGGATCGAGGCACCGATGCCGGGGCTGGTGAAGGCGGTCTTCGTCAAGGCGGGCGACATGGTGTCGGCCGGCGACCGGCTGGCAATCCTCGAGGCGATGAAGATGGAACATACGCTGCGCGCGGGCCGCGACGGGATCGTGGCCGAAGTGCTTGCCGCGGCGGGCACGCAGGTCGAGGCCGGGATGGCCCTGATCGCGCTGGAGGAGGACGCCCCATGATCACGCTGCACCACGTGCCGGAAAGCCGTTCGATGCGGATCCTGTGGCTCTTGAACGAGATGGGCGTCGACTTCGACGTGCATGTCTGGCCGTTCGACAAGACGCTGCGTTCGGCGCAGTACCTCGCGCTCAACCCGGCTGGCCGGGTGCCGGCGCTGGAGCTTGACGGCGACCGCCACTTCGAGAGCGGTGCGCTGATCGAGATCCTCTGCGAGCGGTTTCCCGAGACCGGTCTCGGTCGGCCGCCGGGCGATCCGGAACGGGCGGCCTGGCTGACCTGGATCCATTTCGCCGAGACGATCAGCCAGCATTCCGCAGCTCTGACGCAGCAGCATATCGCACTGCGCGAGGATCACATGCGCTCTCCCATCGTCATGAAGCTCGAAGCCGCCCGCCTCGGAAAATGTTACGACGCGGTCGAGGGGCGGCTCGAAGGGCGCGACTACCTGCTCGACACAGGTTTTTCGGCTGCCGACATCGCTGTGGGCCAGGCGATCTACATGGCCTGCCACTTCGCAAGGCTGGAGGCTCACGACGATCTGGCCGCCTGGTATGCGCGGATCACCGACCGCCCCGGGTTCAGGGCCAGCCTGCCCGCCGGAGAGGACCGGCTCTACCGCAAGGAGTTCTACGACCCGTGGCCGGTGTGACATCCCATTCCGTCGAGATCTTCGAGGTCGGCCCGCGCGACGGGCTGCAGAACGAGCCGCAGATGATCCCGACGCAGAGCAAGATCGCGCTGATCGACCTGCTGTCGCGCGCGGGCTACCGGCGGATCGAAGTGGCGAGCTTCGTCAGCCCGCGCTGGGTACCGCAGATGGCCGATGGCGCGGAGGTTCTGGCCGGGATCGCGCGCCGGCCGGGCGTGTCCTACGCCGCGCTGACGCCCAACATGATCGGCTTCGAGCGCGCGGTTGATGCGAAAGCCGACGAGATCGCGATCTTCGCCAGTGCGTCGGAAGGCTTCAGCCGCGCCAATATCAACGCGACAATCGACGAAAGCCTCGCCCGGTTCGAGCCTGTCGCGGCGGCGGCCAAGGCGGCGGACCTGCCGATGCGGGGATATGTCTCGTGCGTCACCGACTGCCCCTATGACGGGCCG
Organism: Rhodobacterales bacterium HKCCE3408; assembly: GCA_015689705.1. Classification (GTDB taxonomy): domain Bacteria; phylum Pseudomonadota; class Alphaproteobacteria; order Rhodobacterales; family Rhodobacteraceae; genus HKCCE3408. The sequence goes on along the minus strand of WVSN01000024.1, from coordinate 9,286 downwards.
GTCGCGCCCGATGCTGTGGCGCGCGTGGTGGCCGCGCTGCGCGACCTGGGATGCTACGAAGTCTCGCTTGGCGACACGATCGGCCGGGGCCGGCCCGAACGGGTGGACGCGATGCTGGCCGCCGTGCTGGAGGAGTTACCGGCCGACCGGCTCGCCGGGCATTTCCACGACACGAGCGGCCGCGCGCTCGACAACGTGGACGTCTCGCTCGACCGCGGGCTGCGCGTTTTCGATGCGTCGGTCGGCGGACTGGGGGGGTGCCCGTATGCGCCGGGGGCGAAGGGCAACGTGGCGACCGAGGAGCTGGCCGTGCACCTGGCCGCCCGGGGTTTCGAGACCGGACTCGACGTGTCCGTCCTCGGCGCGGCGACCGAAGTCGCGCGGACGCTGCGGGACGGATGACGTGGCCTGGATGGTCTGTCTCGCGGGGTTACCCGGCACGGGCAAGAGCGCTCTGCCCGACGCGATCGCGGCACGGATCGTGACGGAACTGGAGGAACGCGGATGGCGGTGACGAGGATCGAGACCGATGCGCGCGGGGTGGCGAACCTGACGCTCGCCCGGCCGGAGAAGCACAACGCGATGGACGCGGCGATGATCGCCGAACTGGCGGCGGCCGCCGAGAGATTGGGCGCCGATCCGGCCGTCCGCGTCGTGGTTCTGCGGGCCGACGGACGAACCTTCTGCGCCGGCGGCGATCTTGGCTGGATGCAGGATCAGATGGCGGCCGACCGTGCGACCCGGATGGCCGAGGCCACAAAGCTCGCCGCCATGCTCGGCGTGCTCGACCGGCTGCCGAAACCGCTGATCGGCGCGGTGTCGGGAAACGCGTTCGGCGGCGGGGTCGGCATGATCTCGGTCTGCGACGTGGCGGTTGCCGTCGACAGCGCGAAATTCGCCCTGACCGAGACGAAGCTCGGCATCATACCGGCGACCATAGGGCCATACGTCGTGGCGCGCATGGGCGGGGCGCGGGCGCGCCAGGTCTTCATGTCGGGCCGGATGTTCGGCGCGGAGGAGGCGGTGCGGCTCGGTCTGATCGCGCGCGCCGTCCCGCAGGACGCGTTCGAGGACGCGGTGGAGGCCGAGATCACGCCCTATCTGGCCTGCGCCCCGGGCGCGGTTGCCGATGCCAAGCGGCTCGTCGCGCGGCTTTCGGCGCCGGCGGACGCAGAGCAGGTGGCGATGAGCATCGAGGCGCTGGCTGACCGGTGGGAAACCGAAGAGGCGAAGGCCGGGATCGCGGCGTTCTTCGCGAAGGAACGGGCCCCCTGGGCCTGAGCCCTGTGGCGTTGCTTTCGCCCGCGCCCGTGCTAGCCTGACCAGCGCCGGCCGCGGAGGCTCGACCGGCACCCACGGGAGGACGACATGGCTATATTCGAACCGCGCCAGCGCGACATCGCGCTGCGGGATCTCTCCATCACCGAACGCCTGTTCGAAGGGCTGGAAGACCGGCCGGACGATGCTGCTCTGATCGACGGGCCGTCGGGCGCGGTGATGACGGCGGGCGATCTCGTGGACCGGATCCGGCGCTTTGCCGGGGGACTGTCCGCAGCGGGTCTCGCGCCGGGCAAGACCATCGCGATCCTCGCGCCGAACATTCCCGATTATGCCGTCGCCTTCCACGGCATCGCCTATGCCGGCGGGACGATCACTACGATCAACCCGACCTACACGGCGCCCGAGATCAATCATCAGCTGATCGATTCCGGCGCCACCGCCCTCATCACGATCCCCGCCTTCACCGAGGTCGCGAAAGAAGCGATGCAGGGAACGGGTGTCACGAAGCTGATCGTGATCGGCGAAGACAGCTACACCGAGCTGATGGGCGAGCCTCTGGCGGCACAGGCGCCGGTCGACCTCGACGAATTCGTGGTCGTGTTGCCCTATTCCTCCGGCACGACGGGCCGGCCCAAGGGCGTGATGCTGACCCACCGGAACATGGTGACGAATGTCGAGCAGCTGTTGGTGCCGACCGCGCTTGACGACGGGGAGACGGCCGTCGCCTTCCTGCCGTTCTTCCACATCTACGGCATGACCGTGCTGATGAACATGTTCCTCGCGGCGCATGGCCGGCTGGTGACCATGCCGCGCTTCGACCTCGAGCTGTTCCTGCGACTGATCCAGGATCACAAGGCGACACGGCTTTACATCGTGCCGCCGGTGGCGCTCGCGCTCGCCAAGCATCCGCTGGTGGACCAATACGACACCAGCTCGGTCAAGGTCATCTTCTCGGGGGCTGCGCCGCTCGGGCCGGAGGTCGAGACGGCGGTGGGCGAGCGGACCGGCGGGCGGTCGATCCAGGGCTACGGCATGACCGAGCTGAGTCCGGTGAGCCATTCGACCTGGCCGGATGTCGAACGGCACGGATCGTCGGGCCAGGCGTTGCCGGGCACCTTCTGCCGGATCGTCGATCCCGAGACCGGCAAGGATCTCGGCCCTGACGAGGAGGGCGAGCTGTGGGTCAAGGGGCCGCAGGTGATGAAGGGCTACCTCAACAACGCGGAGGCGACCGCCGCCACGCTGGTCGAGGATGGCTGGCTTCGCACCGGCGATCTGGCCGTGATCGATGCCGACGGCTTCATGTTCATCCGCGACCGGCTGAAGGAACTCATCAAATACAAAGGCTTCCAGGTCGCTCCGGCTGAGGTCGAAGCGGCGCTGACGAGCCATGCGGGCGTCGCCGATGCGGCCGTGGTTGGCCGGCCCGACGAAGAAGCGGGAGAGCTGCCCGTCGCCTTCGTCGTAGCCGCGGCCGGCGCGGATCTGAGCGACGCGGCGCTGCTTGCGCATTGCCAGAGCTGTCTTGCCCATTACAAGCACCCGGCCGAATTCCGCATGGTCGAGGCGATCCCGAAATCGGCCTCGGGCAAAATCCTGCGGCGATTGCTGAAGGATCAGCTGGTGGCCGAGGCGAAGGCCTGACGCGCGGCGTTGCCGCAGCCCCCGGCGTTGACCGCCCGGGGGCGCGGGGGTAGACCGGGGACACAGACAACGGAGAGTGCACCTTGGACGTTCTTCTTTCCGAATACGCCCCGATCCTGATCTTCCTCGCGCTCGCCATCGGGCTCGGGCTGGTCCTGATCCTCGCGGCGGTCGTGATCGCGGTGCGCAATCCGGACCCCGAAAAGGTCTCGGCCTATGAATGCGGCTTCAACGCCTTCGACGACGCGCGGATGAAGTTCGATGTGCGGTTCTACCTCGTCTCGATCCTGTTCATCATTTTCGACCTCGAAGTGGCGTTCCTCTTCCCCTGGGCCGTCGCCTTCCCGGAAGGCTCGATGGTCGCCTTCTGGTCGATGATGATCTTCCTCGGCGTGCTGACGGTCGGCTTCGCCTATGAATGGAAGAAGGGCGCGCTGGAATGGGAGTGATCCCGTCCCGTGGCCGCTGACGACACCATAGAAATCCTGACGCGCGAGGGTGCGCCCTGGCGGGTGAATGCCGCGAAGTTCGAGGCGATGCGGTCTGCGCTGATGGCCGTATTGCCGACAGAGGCGCCCGGCATGACGGTGGCCGATGCGAAGGCGGCGCTGCTTCCAGACCTCGATCCGGAGCTGTTTCCCGGCGGGGCGAAGGCGGGCTGGTGGCTGAAGGCCGTGCAGCTTGACCACGAAGCGCGGGGGCTCATTGCCCGCGCTCCGAAGCCGCCGGTGCGGCTCTACCGGGTCTAAAGGACGCGGCCGGGCACTCAGCCGGCCGCGCCGTCCGGTTCAGCCGATCATGCCACGACGCCGGGCCGTCATGTCCAGCCAGGCGAGCCCTGCGGCCACTGCCACGACGAAGGTCAGGATGATGATCTGCGGCGCGCCCATTGCGGCGAAGACGCCTTTCAGCAGATCGCCGATCCACAGCAGGATGTAGCCGGCGAGTGAGGCGAGGAGAAACGGCCGCGCCCAGGACGCCTTCAGCAACAGCCCGATCGCGCCGATCGTTCCGCCGAAGACACCGATCGCGAAGACCGCCGCCATCCAGGCGGGCAGGCCCGCCATCAGCGCAGCCTGATCCGGTGTCATACCGGCGGCTTCGAAAGCGGCCGGATCCGCGCCGACCGTGTTGAGATACTGATAGATGCCGTAGAGCGACCACAGGAGGCCGAGACCGGCTGCGATCATGAACCAGGCCGGCGTGCGGGGCCGGGATTGCGCGAGGTCCATCGAGATTTTCCTTTCAGACAGGGGTGTTTGACGGGCCGGTCGTTTTTTGATAGTGAGTACTATCATAACACGGAGGCGGATTTGGTCAAGGTCACGAAAGAGCAGGCGAAGGAGAACCGGCAGGCGATGATCTGGGCCGCGGACCGGAGTTTGCGCGAGAACGGCTATGACGGGCTGTCGACAGCGGGCGTCGCCGCGGCTGCCGGGCTGACGCAGGGCGCGCTGTTCCGGCATTTCGGCGACAAGGAGACGCTGGCGGCCGAGGCTGTCGGGGCCGGGTTCGCGCCCATTCTCGCGCTGCTCGACAGGCTGCCGGAGGAGGGCGGGCTGAGGGGCTATGTCGAGGCCTATCTCGCCGCCGATCACCGGGACCATTTCCCCTGGGGCTGTCCTGTGGGCGCGATGGGCGCGGAAATGCACCGGCACCCCGAGGCCGTCGCCCGGGCTTTCGCCGACGGCCTTGAGGCCAATATCGACGCGCTGGAGCGCCTGACGGGCGACCGGGCGCGCGCGGCTTTCGTTCTGTCGGCGCTGGCCGGGGGCATCGCCATCGCCCGTGCACTGCGTGCAGCCGGTCAGGAAGAGGCCTCCGACGCGCATCTTGCGGCCGTCCGGGACCACCTCCTGGCCTGAGACAAACCCGCCCGTTTGCGGGGTTGTCGCGTTGACCCGCCCCCGGCGCGGCTATAAGTCGGAAGGCGAAGGCCGACAGATCGGAGCCAGACGCCATGACCGTCGCCACCAATCCTTATTCCGCCGGCGCCGACCGCGAGGTCGCGACCCAGGACCTGAATGCCGAATTGCAGGACAAGGGATTCCTGCTGACCTCGACCGAGGACATCATCAACTGGGCCCGCACGGGCTCGCTGCACTGGATGACGTTCGGGCTCGCCTGCTGCGCCGTCGAGATGATGCAGACCTCGATGCCGCGTTACGACCTCGAACGCTTCGGGACCGCGCCGCGCGCTTCGCCGCGCCAGTCGGATCTGATGATCGTGGCCGGCACGCTGACGAACAAGATGGCCCCGGCCCTGCGCAAGGTCTACGATCAGATGCCCGAACCGCGTTACGTCATCTCCATGGGCTCCTGCGCCAATGGCGGCGGCTACTACCACTACAGCTATTCCGTCGTGCGGGGCTGCGACCGGATCGTGCCCGTCGATCTTTACGTGCCGGGCTGCCCGCCGACCGCCGAGGCGCTGCTCTACGGCATCCTGCAATTGCAGCGGAAGATCCGCCGCACCGGCACCATCACGCGCTGAGGTCCCATGTCCGACGCATCGCTCCAGGAACTGGCCGACCACCTGGCCGAGAAACAGCCCGACATGCTGGCGGGCCACAGCATCGCCTTCGGAGAACTGACGGTCGAGATCGCAGCCGCCGACGCGCCGCGGGTCTTCGAGTTCCTTCGCGCCGACCGCACGACACGGTTCTCGACGCTGATCGACATCACGGCGGTTGACTATCCGCAGCGCGAGAAGCGCTTCGACCTCGTCTGGCATCTGCTGTCGATGTACCGGAACCATCGGATCCGGGTGAAAGCGCAGGTGCGCGCGGACGAGATCGTGCCCTCGATCACCGGCATCTTCCCGGCCGCCGACTGGTACGAGCGCGAAGTGTTCGACATGTTCGGCATCTTCTTCTCGGGCCACGGCGACCTGCGTCGCATCCTGACCGATTACGGCTTCCGCGGGCATCCCCTCCGCAAGGACTTCCCGACCACGGGTTATACCGAGGTGCGCTACGACGAGGCACTCAAACGCGTCGTCTACGAGCCGGTGAAGCTGACCCAGGAATACCGCCAGTTCGATTTCATGAGCCCGTGGGAGGGCGCGGAATACGTGCTGCCGGGCGATGAGAAGGCGGAGGCGCAGAAATGAAGGACGGCCAACTGACCCCGGACGAGGCCGCCGTTCGCGCGCTGGCCGTTGCCTATTGCGAAGGCATTCACCACGCACAGGCCGCCATCTTCGAGGACATGTGCCACGAGCGGTTCCTGATGACCGCGGCCGACGGCGTCGGTGGCGTGCAGTTCTGGGACAAGGCGGCCTACCTTGCCCGCGTTTCGGGCCGTGCGCCGTTTGCCGGTGATCCGTCCTACGAAATCCTGGGCATCGACGTGGCCGGCGGCGAGATCGCGCGTGTGCATCTGTGGGTCGACGTGCCGCCGCGACGGTTCGAGGACCACCTCGGCTTCGTGAAGATCGGCGGCGACTGGAAACTCATCACCAAGGTGTTCCGGACCCTCGACGGACCGGCGCTTGCGGAGGCGACATGATGGACGGGGCGAAATACGACGACGGCTCGACCGATTTCGAAACCGGCGAGCAGAAGATCCGCAACTTCAACATCAACTTCGGCCCGCAGCACCCGGCTGCGCACGGCGTGCTGCGCCTCGTGCTCGAGCTTGACGGCGAGATCGTCGAACGCTGCGACCCGCATATCGGGCTCCTGCACCGCGGCACCGAGAAGCTGATGGAGAGCCGGACCTATCTCCAGAATCTGCCCTATTTCGACCGGCTGGATTACGTCGGCACGATGAACCAGGAACATGCCTGGTGCCTCGTGATCGAGAAGCTGACCGGCACGCCGGTGCCGCGCCGGGCAAGCCTGATCCGCGTACTCTACTGCGAGATCGGCCGCATCCTGAACCACCTTCTCAACGTCACCACGCAGGCGATGGATGTCGGCGCGCTCACCCCGCCGCTATGGGGCTTCGAGGAGCGCGAGAAGCTGATGGTGTTCTACGAGCGCGCCTGCGGGGCGCGGCTCCACGCCGCCTATTTCCGACCCGGCGGCGTCCATCAGGACCTGCCGCCGGCCCTGATCGACGATATCGAGGCCTGGTGCGACCCGTTCCTCAAGGTGCTCGAAGACATCGACAACCTCCTGACGGAGAACCGGATCTTCAAGCAGAGGAACGTCGATATCGGCGTGGTGACCGAGGAAGACATCCAGGACTGGGCGTTTTCGGGCGTGATGGTGCGCGGTTCGGGCCTGGCCTGGGACCTGCGCCGTGCGCAGCCCTACGAGCTTTACGACGAGTTCGATTTCCAGATTCCCGTCGGCAAGAACGGTGACTGCTACGACCGCTATCTCTGCCGTATGGCCGAGATGCGCGAGAGCGTGGAGATCATGCGCCAGGCCTGCAAGAAACTCCGCGAGCCGGAAGGGCAGGGGTCGATTATGCACCGGGGCAAGATCTCACCGCCGCCGCGGACCGAGATGAAGACCTCGATGGAAGCGCTGATCCACCACTTCAAGCTCTACACCGAGGGCTTCCACGTCCCCGAGGGCGAGGTCTATGCCGCGGTCGAGGCGCCGAAGGGCGAGTTCGGGGTGTATCTGGTCGCCGATGGCACGAACAAGCCGTACCGCGCCAAGCTCAGGGCGCCGGGCTTCCCGCATCTGCAGGCGATGGACTACATCTGCACCGGCCACCAGCTCGCGGACGTGTCCGCCATCCTCGGCAGCCTCGATATCGTGTTCGGGGAAGTGGACCGGTAGAGAAAAAGGTGACCTTCCGTCGTCGCCCATGAAGTCCCTGCCATCGGCCGGGGAATACCCGACGGTGCTTTTCGCCGGGCCACGAGCCACCGCGACATAACCGCCGCATGGACACTCCGCCGCCGATCTGGCAGCAAAAGGCAACGCAGCTAAACGGACCCCGCCATGCTTCGCCGCCTCTATCCCGACCAGCCCGACAGCTTCGCCTTCACGCCCGAGAACCAGGCCTGGGCCGAGGCTCAGATCACGAAATACCCCGAAGGTCGGCAGGCCAGCGCGATCATCCCGCTTCTGTGGCGGGCGCAGGAGCAGGAAGGCTGGCTGACCCGGCCGGCGATCGAGGCGGTCGCGGACATGCTCGGCATGGCCCATATCCGGGCGCTCGAAGTCGCCACCTTCTACTTCATGTTCCAGCTGCAGCCGGTCGGTTCGGTCGCGCATGTTCAGATCTGCGGCACGACGTCCTGCATGATCTGCGGTGCGGAGGATCTGGTCGAGGTCTGCAAGAAAAGGATCGCGCCGCGGGCGCATCAGCTTTCGGTCGACGGCAAGTTCTCGTGGGAGGAGGTCGAGTGCCTCGGCGCCTGCGCTAACGCCCCGATGGCGCAGATCGGCAAGGATTATTACGAGGACCTGACGGCGGAGAAGCTGGAGGGCCTCCTTGACCGGATGGCCAAGGGCGAGGTCCCGGTGCCGGGCCCGCAGAACGGCCGCTACGCGTCCGAACCGGAATCCGGCCTCACCTCGCTCACCGATTACGAGAAGGGGCGCGACGAGCTGAACATATCCGCCCGCCTCGCCGTCGATATCGGCGACACGCTGAAGCGGATCGACGGAACCGAGGTACCGCTGAAGGCGAACTGGGGCCGCCAGTCGGGCGGACCGGCTCCGGAGCGGTCGGACGGGCTGAACCCGGGCGGTGCGCCGGCAGCCGGCGGCGCGCCGGGGCCGAAGCCCTCGGCCCGGCGGCCGGCCGACAATACCGGCACGATGAAGCAGGAAGCGGCGGCAACCACCAAGGGCCGGCCGCAGGCCTCGGTCGCCGAAGCCGAGCCCGAACGACTGGACTCGCCCGAGGGCACCCGCGACGATCTGAAGAAGATCAGCGGCGTCGGTCCGAAGCTCGAGACGATGCTGAACGAAATGGGCTTCTGGCACTATCGCCAGATCGCCGCCTGGGGTCCCGCCGAGATCGCGTGGGTCGATGCAAGGCTTAAATTCAAGGGCCGGATCGAGCGTGATGACTGGGTGACACAGGCCAAGGAGCTGGCAGCAGGCTGAGGCTTCCCAAGGGCCGCTTGCTGATGCAAGAATGTGCCCAAGTCCGGAAGGGGCGGAAAACGGGAGGGATATCAGATGAATTCGAACTCGGGAACGCTGGGCTGCGCGGCTACGACATGGCTGATCGCCGGTCTGGTCGGTGTCCTGGCGGCTGCGGCACTGATCGCGGTCGGTAGCTGGACGCTGTTGCAGGGCATCTTTGCCGGGCTCGTGATCGCCGCCGTGCTCGGTGTCGTCTTCGCTGTCGTCTTCTGCCGTGAGCTGCCGCCGGCCAACGGAGCCGCCACCACGGCCACCGCAAAACCCGCGCCGCGCGCCGCGGCCGCTGCCGCTCCGGCCGC
>WVSN01000023.1 GCA_015689705.1 Rhodobacterales bacterium HKCCE3408 | reverse complement strand
GAGCGCGCCGAGCGCCACGAGCGCCGCGATGGTCGCCACGCCGACCGAGATCTGAAGCCCGCCCGCCGGCACCACGGAGGCCACGAGAAGCGGGCCGGCCGCGCCGGCGGCGAAGGTCGTCGCCGACACGATCGCCGCCTGAACCGGCTGCGGCGGGGCAAGGTCGGTCAGCCCGATCTCGTCCCGCAGATGCGCGCCGAGCGCGTCCTTGGCGCTCAGTTCTTCCGCCACCTTCTGTGCCAGTCCAGGCGACAGGCCGCGGTACCGGTAGATCGCGGCAAGCTCGTCCAGTTCGGCCTGCGGATTCCGCTCCAGCTCCGCCTTTTCGCGGGCGATGTCGGCTGCTTCCACGTCGGCCTGGCTCGAGACCGAGACGTATTCGCCCGCCGCCATCGACAGCGCACCCGCCACCGTGCCGGCAATCCCGGCCAGCAGGATATCCAGCCGGTCGGCGCCGCCCGCAGCCACGCCGACGATCAGCGCGGCGACCGACAGGATACCGTCATTCGCGCCCAGGACAGCCGCCCTGAGCCAGCCCGCCCGGCCCGAGAGATGCGGCTCGGGGTGGGCCAGTGTCCGCTCTGCCGGTGTCTTCACGCCGGCAGCCCGATCTTTCCGGGGTTCATGATGTTGTCGGGGTCGAGCGCCGCCTTGATCCCGGCCATCGCGGTGACCGCCGCGGGGCCGAGCTCGGCTTCGAGATAGCGCGCCTTGCCCTGCCCGATCCCGTGTTCGCCCGTGCAGGTCCCGCCAAGCGAAATGGCAAGCTCGGCGAGGAAGGCGCTCAGTTCGTCCACCTTCGCGCGTTCCTTCGGGTCGGAGGCATCGATCAGCGGAAGCATGTGGAAATTTCCATCGCCAACATGGCCCGCCACCGGCGCGGTCAGGCCAAGCTCCTCGGCCTTTTCCTGCCCCCGGACCACGGCCTCGGCCAGGCGCGAGACAGGCACGCAGACATCCGTGGACAGGCCGGCCCCCTCGGGCTTCAGCGCAAGACAGGCCCAGTAGAGATCGTGCCGCGCCTGCCAGAGCCGCAGCCGGTCCTCTTCGCGGGTGGCCATCTCGAAGCCTGACCCGCCGAACTCCGCGGCGATTTCGCCGAAGGTCTCGGCTTGCTCCGCCACGCTGCTCGCCGAGCCGTGGAATTCCAGCAGCAGAAGCGGCTGTTCCGGCAGGTCGAGCTTCGAATAGGCGTTGGCGGCATGGACGCTCATCGCATCCAGAAGCTCGATCCGGGCGACCGGCAGACCGTACTGGATCGTCATGATGACGGCCCGGCAGGCGGCATCGGTCGTCGGGAAGGAACAGGTCGCGGCCGACATCGCCTCGGGGATCCCGGCAAGCTTCACCGTCAGTTCGGTGATGAGGCCGAGCGTGCCCTCCGCCCCGACGAACAGCCGGGTCAGGTCGTATCCGGCCGAGCTTTTCCGCGCCCGGCCCCCGGTCGTCAGCACTTCGCCCGACGCCAGCACCGCCTTCAGCCCAAGCACGTTGTCCCGCATCGTGCCGTACCGCACCGCGTTCGTCCCCGAGGCCCGCGTCGAGGCCATGCCGCCGAGCGAGGCGTCGGCGCCTGGATCGACGGGAAAGAACAGCCCGGTATCGCGCAGATGGGTGTTCAGCGCCTTGCGCGTCACCCCGGGCTCGATCACCGCGTCCATGTCCTGCGCATGCACCTCGAGGATGCGGTTCATCTGGCTCAGATCGACCGAAACACCGCCCGCCGGCGCGTTCACATGGCCCTCGAGCGAGGTGCCGGTGCCGAACGGGATGATCGGCACGTGATGGGCCGAGCAGATCCGCACGATCTCCTGCACCTCCCCGGTCGAGTGGGGGAAAACCACGGCGTCGGGCTTCTGATTCCGGAGCCAGGTCGTGGTGTGCCCGTGCTGCTCGCGCATCGCCGCGCCGCGGTCGAATTGCGGCCCGAAGCGCTGCGCGAGGATGCCAAGCGCTGTCTCGATTCCGCTGTCATTCCGGGGCAGGTCCACCAGATCCGCCATCGCCGTCTTCCCCTTCTCGGTCGTCGTCGTCCGGGGAGGCTACGCCGCGCGCGGGCCGGGCGCAACGCCGCCCGGGCCATGTCATACGGTCGATACGAAGCCTGCCTACATTCGATCAAAACGAGGATTAGAGCGGGTTCCCGATGCATGACGGGCCTCAGACCCTCCGCCTGAGCGGAGGCGCGGTCTTGCGCGCCGGCAGCTTCGATCCGGAGCCGTTGTCTCTGACGGGCGGCCTGATCGGAGGGACCGGCGGGACCGAGATCGACGTGGCCGGCCATCTCGTTCTGCCGGGCATCGTCGACCTGCGATCCTCGGCCTGGCGGGCGCATCTGCCGTCGCGACCGAAGCCCGCGGACGTGGCGGGCGCGGTCGCGGACGGTCTCGCCAGCCTCGCCCGGCACGGCATCACCACCGCCTGGATCTCGGCAGGCTGGACCCGCGCCGATGCCTGCGCGACACCCGCAATGGCCGAGGCGGTGATCGCCGCCATCGCCGGACGCGGCCCCTCGCCCGTCGATATCGCCGCCCGGATCGAGGCCGACACCCATCTGACCGACACGACCGACCGTCTCATCGCGGTCCTGCGTGCCGGCGGGATCGCGCATCTCTCGCTCGTGCCGCTCCTCGCGCTGCTGATCGACATCGCCGACCAGGGCCCCGCCGCCCGCGCGGCCCATGCCCGCGCCCTGGGCGTCCCGGTGCGCAATCTCGACGCCGCCATCGCCGAGGCGCAGGCCGCCGCTCCCTGCGTCACGCGCAATGTCTGCCGGCTGGCCGAGACATGCGACGCGGCCGGCATCGGCTATTCCTCGACCGCCGACAAGGACGCCGAAGAGCGCGAATATTACCGGATGATCGGCGCGCGCATGGCCGACGCTCCGCGCACGCGAAGCGCCGCAGCGGCAGCGGCCGGCATGGGCGATCCCGTGCTGCTCGACGCCGCGCAGGTGATCGACAGCGCCCGCCACCAGTCCTGGGTCGCCGACGGGCTGATCGACGCGCTGGTCTCGGGCAATTCGCCCTCCTCGGTTCTGCGCGCGGTCCTCGCGCTTCAGGCCCGCGATCTCATGCCGCTGGAAACCGCCTGGGCGCTGGTCTCGGCCAGGCCCGCTGCGATCATGGGGCTAACAGACCGGGGCGAGATCGAACCCGGCCGCCGGGCGGATCTCGTCATCGTCGAGGCCGCGACCGGCCATGTCGCCGCGACCCTGTCCGCCGGCCGGGTCACCGCCGGCCACGGCTCCGTCGCCCGGGCCCTCGCGCAGGCCGCCGGCGGGCGTCTGGCTGCCGAGTAGCCGCCGCAGCTGTCCACAGGAAACGCCCGGAATTGGCTGCGGATGTCATGCCTTTGTCATCGCGGTCGGCAAGATGCGCCTCACAGGTGGCCCGCTGCCGGATCGCCTGCCTCGCCCGGCCCGCTCGCGTCCACCCCCGATGGCGCGCCCCCGGCCCCGGGGTTTCAGGCGGCGGGTCGCAGTCCTGAAGTCTGCCGACTGTCCCCCGTGCAGGTTTCGGATCGAACTGGCGGGCGGCCTCAACCGGGCCGCCCGTTCTTCATTCCGCGGCGGTCGGCTCGGCCGCACGGACGGCTTCGATCTCGGCGGCCTTCTTCTCGACCTGCTCCACGATGTGGTCGACCATCTGCTCGTTGCTCATCCGGTGCGATTGCTTCCCGGCGAGGTAGACCATGCCGTTGCCTGCGCCGCCGCCGGTAAAGCCGACATCGGTCATCAATGCTTCGCCCGGCCCGTTCACCACGCAGCCGATGATCGACAGGCTCATCGGCGTCTTGATGTGCTCCAGCCGCTTTTCGAGGATCTCGACCGTCTTGATGACGTCGAAGCCCTGCCGCGCGCAGGACGGGCAGGAGATGATGTTGACGCCCCGGTGGCGCAGGCCGAGCGCCTTCAGGATCTCGAAGCCGACCTTCACCTCCTCGACCGGATCGGCGGACAGGCTGACCCGCAGCGTATCGCCGATCCCCATCCACAGCAGGTTGCCAAGGCCGATGGCGCTCTTGATCGTGCCGCCGACGAAGCCGCCGGCCTCGGTGATCCCGAGATGGAGCGGCGCATCCGTTGCCTCGGCCAGGCCCTGGTAGGCGGCCGCGGCGAGGAACACGTCGGACGCCTTCACGCTGATCTTGTATTCGTGGAAATCGTTGTCCTCGAGGATGCGGATATGGTCGAGCCCGCTTTCGATCATCGCCTCGGGGCACGGCTCGCCGTATTTCTCCAGCAGGTGCTTCTCGAGACTGCCGGCATTGACCCCGATCCGCATGGAACAGCCGTGGTCCCGCGCCGCCTGGATCACCTCGCGCACGCGCTCGGGCTTGCCGATATTGCCGGGATTGATGCGCAGGCAGGCCGCGCCCGCCTCGGCGGCCTCGATCCCGCGTTTGTAATGGAAATGGATGTCCGCCACGATCGGCACCGGCACCTCGCGCACGATCTCGCGCAGCGCCTTCGAACTGGCCTCGTCCGGGACCGAAACCCGGACGATATCCGCGCCCGCATCGGCGCAGCGCAGGATCTGTTCGACCGTCGCCTTCACGTCGGTCGTCGGCGTGTTCGTCATCGTCTGGACGGAAATCGGAGCGTCTCCGCCCACGGGCACGGACCCGACCATGATCTGCCGCGACTTGCGGCGGTCGATGTTGCGCCAGGGGCGGATCGGATTGTGCGTCATGTCGGTCTCGCGGATGCGTGTCGGCTACAGGCTATGCCTGCGCGGGCGCTCCGGCAACCCGGGTGCGACGTTACTGGCAGAGGACCGGCGCGATATCCTCGCCGGCCATGGCGAGCTCCACGAACTGCACGGTCTCGGGCGACAGGTTCCGGTCCATCGGGCCGTAATTCTGCGCGATGGCCTCGGCCGACAGGGCCACGTTGTCGGTGATCGCGCCACTTTCGCCGGCCGGGCCCATCGGCTGGCCGTCGACCATGAAGTAGATGCCGCCGGCGTTGCCGGTGCGCAGGACCGGAGGCTCTTCCGCCGCCGACAGCGCGAAGGTCTCGCCGCCGTCCAGCGTGCCCTCGAACACGACGGTGCCCGACGGCGTCCGGATGCGGATCCAGGACGGGCATAGCGCGACAAGCGTCACTTCGTTTTCGCTGGTCGCGGTCACCTGAACGTCGGCCTCGTCGTCCAGCGCTTCGGCCACCTCGGTCGCCGCGGCCTCCTCGACGACCGGCGCGACCGTCTCGGGCGCGACCAGCGTGCCGACGCGGTCGGGGTCGAGCGCGGCGATCGGCTCGTCACGCGGGGTGAGCACGGGCACGTCCAGCGCCTGCGGCCGGTAGATCGGGTCGAAGCCGTCGTCGCGCGCCCCCGGGGTGCCGGGCGTCACGGCGGCGATGTCGGGCGGGCCGAAGCCCGGGCCGGCAGGCACCGGGTCGAACTCCGCATAGGTCGACGGGGCCTCGTCCACTGGCGCGAATTGCAGCCGCTGGATGTCGTGCAGGATGGCCCAGGCGCCGTAGCCGATGCCAAGAACGACCGCCGCCAGCACCGCGATGGAGCCGAGCGCGCCGGGTTCGATCCGGTCAAAGAGCTTTTCCCGCGCGGGGGCGAAGCTGACCCGCGAGGCGACGATCACGTCGTTCGGATCGACCCGCCGGGGTGCCTCGCCGAAACTCCGCCGCGCCGCCGCGGCCTGTTGTGCCGAAAAGCCGTGGACGCCGGTGAAGCCGCTTTCGCGGGCGAAGCGGCTGTAGGTCCATTCGGGGTCGAGGCCGAGATACCGGGCGTAGGAGCGGACGTAGCCGGCGATGAAGCCGCGGCTGGCAAAGGCATCGAGATCGCTGTTCTCGATCGCCGCTATGTAGGTGGCCTTGATCTTGAGATCGCGCTCCACGTCCAGAAGCGATTTGCCCGCAGTTGCGCGCTCGCCCCGCAGAATGTCTCCGAGGGGCACGTCGAGGGAATCATATTCCTCGTAAGGAAAACCCTGCGCCTCTGTATGACCGTCCGATCGGCCCATCCGGCCCTGCCCCAAAACCATTTTGTATGAGCAGCTTGCGCGTCCCCCCGGAGCGCGCAGCGGCAGCGTCTTCCCCGATACCGGCGATTCCCGGTCACCGCGTTAGGAGGTTATTAGCATGTTTGCCGGGGGCGATGCACCAGCCGAAAGGGCTCAGCCTGCCAATTCGGCGCGATTCAGCGCGCAATGGCTCCAGAGCGTATCCATTGCACGCACCAATGCATCCAGATCGCGCGGAGTGTGCACGGGCGACGGGGTGAAGCGCAGACGCTCGGTCCCGCGCGGCACCGTCGGATAGTTGATCGGCTGCACGTAGATGCCGTGATCTTCCAGCAGCATGTCCGAAATCAGCTTGGTGTGCTTGGGATCGCCGACGATCACCGGCACGATATGAGAGCCGTGGTCGATGATCGGCAGGCCCAGCCCGCGCAGACGCAGCTTCAGCGCTGTCGCACGTTCCTGGTGCAGGTCGCGCAGCGCCTGGTCGCCCTTGAGGTGCCGGATCGAGGCCGCAGCGCCCGCCGCCACGACCGGCGGAAGCGATGTGGTGAAGATGAAGCCCGGCGCGTAAGACCTTATCGCGTCGCACATTTTCGCGGATGTGGCGATGTAGCCGCCATGCACGCCGAACGCCTTGCCGAGCGTGCCGTTGATAATGTCGATCCGGTGCGTCAGCCCGTCACGCTCGGCGACACCGCCGCCGCGCGGGCCGTACATGCCGACCGCGTGCACCTCGTCAAGATAGGTCAGCGCGCCGAATTCCTCGGCGAGGTCGCAGATCTCGGCGATGGGTCCGAAATCGCCGTCCATCGAATAGACGCTCTCGAACGCGATCAGCTTCGGCGCGGCCGGGTCGTCGGCTTCAAGAAGTTCGCGCAAGTGACTGATATCGTTGTGCCGGAAGACGCGCTTGGCCCCGCCGTTGCGGCGGATACCCTCAATCATCGAGGCATGGTTCAGCGCGTCGGAATAGATGATGAGGCCGGGAAACAGCTTCGGCAGCGTCGACAGTGTGGCGTCGTTCGCGATGTAGGCGGAGGTGAACAGAAGCGCCGCCTCGGTGCCGTGCAGATCGGCCAGCTCGGCCTCAAGCCGCTTGTGCCAGACCGTGGTGCCCGAGATGTTGCGCGTCCCGCCCGATCCCGCGCCGCTCACCTCCAGCGCTTCGTGCATCGCCTCAAGCACGACCGGGTGCTGGCCCATGCCCAGGTAATCGTTGCCGCACCAGACGGTGATGTCGCGCTTGCTGCCATCCGCGCGCGTCCAGACGGCCCGGGGAAATTCGCCCATCTTGCGCTCGATCTCGATGAAAGTCCGGTAGCGCCCCTCGTCGTGGAGGCGTCCGATGGCGGTCTCAAGCGCGGCGTCGTAGTTCACTGGCGGTCTCCAAGTCCGGACGAGCATGGCCCGGGAGGCAGCTGGCAAAGGGTCAAACGACCCGTGGGGTGCACATAACCATCCCGGCCCATGCAGCCAAGTTACAAATCGCCGCGCCCCTGCCATTGATCCACGTCAATCGGCGGCGCCCTGGTGGGCCGGATCAGTCCTCGGCGACCACCACGCGACAATCCTCGTAGCCGCAATCGGCATTGGCCGCGGACTCGCTTCCGCCCATGCCGAACTGGCCCGAGGCGGGCGAGATGGCGAAATAGCGCGGCCGTCCGCCGCGGAAGTCGCGGCGCAGCGCCTCGGCCGCGCCCGAAGACAGTTGCAGCGGCGCGCCCGCGCTCCAGCCGGCCGGCCGGACCACGAGCACCAGCACGCACTCCGCCTCGTCCTCGTCCCGGGCATCGTTGCAACGCGCCAGCGCTGCGGCCGACGCGCTGTCGGCATCGTGGAAATTGCCCACCGCCGTCGTCGTCTGCGGATCGGCCAGCCCGCGGTCGGGCGCAATGGCGATGGCGCCGTAATAGCGCATCTCGGGCATCAGGCCCTGGGACACCGCATTGGACAGAAGCTGCAGTTCCGCCGGGTTCAGGCTGTCGTCGGGAAAGACCACGCTTTCGACCGGCGCGTCGCCCTCGAAGACCATCCGCAGCGCCTCGCGCCGTCCGGGCAGGTCCTGCGCCAGCGCCGGGGCGGTCAGCCCGGCGGCCAGAATGATGCCGATGAATGCGCGCATGGATGATCCTCCCGCTCTTGCCTTGTGGCGGCTGAGGTAGCGCAAGCCCGGGGCGCCCTCAACCGCTGGACAGCGCTGCGCCGGCCGGTAGTGTTCACATCCGCGAAATCATGCCGCCAGAGACAGGGAGCCCCACATGAGCCTCGACGCCGTCCTCGCCCGTATCGACACCGATCTCGACCGCTCGGTCGAGCGGCTGATGACGCTTCTGCGGATTCCCTCGATCTCGACCGATCCCGCCCATGCCGCCGATTGCCGCGAGGCCGCGGAATGGCTGGCCGGAGAGCTCGAGGACCTGGGCTTCGACGCCGCCGTCCGCCCCACCCCCGGCCGGCCGATGGTCGTGGCGCACGGCGCGGGTGACGGTCCGCACGTGCTGTTCTACGGCCATTACGACGTGCAGCCGGTCGACCCGCTGGATCTGTGGGACACCCCGCCCTTCGAGCCCGAACTGCAGGAGGTCGACGGCGTCAAGGTGATCCGCGCGCGCGGCGCCTCGGACGACAAGGGCCAGCTGATGACCTTCATCGAGGCGGTGCGGGCCTGGAAGGCCGAGACCGGCGCGGTGCCCGCGCGCATCACGATCTTCCTCGAGGGCGAGGAGGAATCGGGCTCGCCGTCGCTGATCCCGTTCCTCGAGGAGAACGCCCAGGAGCTGACCGCCGATATCGCGCTGATCTGTGACACCGGGCTGTTCGCCGACCGGGTGCCGGCGATCACGACCCGGCTGCGCGGCCTTCTGGGCGAGGAGATCACCATCACCGGCCCCCGGATCGACCTCCATTCCGGCCATTACGGCGGCATGGCGATGAACCCCAACCGGGTGATGACGAAGATCCTCGGCGGCCTGCACGACGAGAACGGCCGGGTGCAGGTGCCCGGCTTCTACGACGATGTCGAGGAACCGTCGGAAGAGCTGCTGGCCGACTGGGCCTCGCTCGATTTCTCGGTCGAGGAGTTCCTCGGTTCGGTCGGACTCAAGGATCTCGCGGGGGAGAAGGGGCGCACCCCGCTCGAGCTCAACTGGTCGCGGCCGACGGCCGAGATCAACGGGATCTCCGGCGGCTATGCCGGCGCGGGCTTCAAGACGGTCCTGCCGTCGAAATGCACCTCCAAGGTCAGCTTCCGCCTTGTCGCCAACCAGGACCCGCTGAAGCTGCGCGAGAGCTTCCGCGCCTGGGTCACCGCGCAGGTGCCGGCCGATTGCAAGGTCGAGTTCCACCCCCACGGAGCCGGTCCGGCCTCGTCCTTCGACACCGGCCACCCCGCCTTCGCCGCGACGCGAGAGGCGCTGTCGGACGAATGGGGCCAGGAGGCGGTCTATATCGGCGCCGGCGGTTCGATCCCGGTGGCGGGGTATTTCAAGTCGATCCTCGGGATGGATTCGGTGCTGGCGGGCTTTGCCAAGGACAGCGACGCGATCCACAGCCCGAACGAGAAATACGACCTCGAAAGCTATCACAAGGGCATCCGGTCCTGGGCGCGGGTGCTCGGAAAACTCGGCTGAGACGCGGGCGTCCACGGCGGGCAGCAGGGGGCCAGCCCCCTGCACCCCCGGAGGATTTTCGGAAAGATGAAGGGGTCAGGTCGCCGGCGCGCCCGCGATCCCGGCATGCCGCTGCCAGAAGCGGGTCATCATCAGGATGGCGGCAACGGCCAGCCCGATGACGAGGCCGAGCCAGATGCCCGGACCGCCGAGCCCGAGCGGGAAGCCGAGCAGGTAGCTGGCCGGGATGCCGAGCGCCCAGTAGCTGAGGATGGCGTAGAACATCGGCACGCGCGTGTCCTGCACCCCGCGCAGAAGCCCGAGCGCCATCACCTGCGCCGCATCGGCCAGCTGGAACAGGGCCGCGACGGCCAGAAGCCCGGTGCCGATGGCCAGGATGTCCGGCCGGGCCGGGTCGGCCGGGTCGAGAAAGAGGCTGATGAGCGGCCCGGGCAGGCCGAGGAATGCTGCGACGGTCAGAAGCACCATCGCGCCCGACAGGATCAGCGCGGCGGCGGCGCCGAGGCGGAGCCCCTGCAGATCCGCCCGGCCCCAGGCCCGGCCGGTCCGGACCGTGGCCGCCGAACTCAGCCCGACATGGACCATGAAGGTGACCGAGGCGATCTGCACCGCGACGCCGTGCGCGGCCAGCGGCACCGTCCCGAGCCAGCCCATCATCAGCCCCGACGCGGTGAACAGCCCGCTTTCGGCCAAGTGGGTCAGGCCGATCGGCCAGCCGAGCCGGAAGACCTGCCCGAAGGCCTCCCAGTCGGGCCGCCAGATGCGCGCGAACAGCGTGTAGGGCCGCATCGCGCGCGCCCGCGCGGCATAGACGGCGAGAATCGCGAACATCAGCGAATAGGTCCCGAGCGAGGCCACCGCCGCACCGCGGATGCCCATCTCGGGCAGGCCGAACCGCCCGAAGATCAGCACCCAGTTCAGGCCCGCGTTCAGCACCGCCCCGGCTACCGTCGCCCAGAGCACGATCTGGGTGTGCTCCAGCGCGGCGAGATGGCTTTTCAGCACCATGATCATCAGCGACAGGCCGAGGGCGAAGCCGACGATCCGCAGGTAGCCCTGCGCCTCCGCCGCGAGCAGCGGCTGCTGGCCGAGCGCGGTCAGGATCGGGCCGGAGAACCAGAAGACCGGCAGCATCGCCAGCCCGGCGAGAATCGAGATCCACAGGCCCATCCGCGTCACCCGGCGGACCTGGCGGGTATCCTCGGCCGAGGCGGCGGCGGCGACCATCGGCATGACCGCGAAGGCGAATCCCGACCCGACGATGAAGATGACGAAGTAGATCATCGAACCGAGCGTCACCGCGGCCAGCGCCTCGACGCCGTACCAGCCCGTCATCACCGTGTCGGTGATGATGATCGCCTGCTGCGCCATGTGACTGCCGATCAGCGGCAGCGCGAGCGCGGCGGTGGCGCGGAGATGGGGCACGAGCGAGACCATGCGGCCCCTTTAGGCCCGGCCCCCCGGCTTGCCAACCCGCGGCATTGTTGAACGAGCCGCAATCGATTGTTCGGACGAAGGGACAATGGCCGCCATATTGTCGCCCAAAAGCTCGATCACATTGACCCTCGGATTTTCAGGTAAAGCGGTACGACATGCTCAGGTTCATTCCATTCTTCAAAGCGAACGAACGCGGCGCGATCAGCGTCGATTATGTCGTGCTGTCGGCGGCTGCGGTCGCCATGTCGATCGCGGCCACGGACGTGATCCGGGCCGGCCAGCGCGTGCTGACCTCCGACATGGAGGCGCAGCTTCGCAGCCAGAACATCTCCGACTCGTTCGTGGAGTTCACCTCGACCCATTTCGACCCGCTCTACGATGCGGGCATGCTGACCGAAGAGCAGGCAGAAACGCTGTTCAATTCCGCCAACAACATGATGAACGCCGACATTCTCGATACGCTCGAGGATGGAATATACAAGATGAACGAAGGCACCATCACCGAAGCGGAACTGACCGAACTCTACGCCGTGGCCTCGGTCGCCTATCAGCGCAACATCGTCGATGCCGACGTGATCGAGACGTATTTCGGCACGGACAGCCAGTACTACGCGGCGTCGAACTGAACTTTCCCTTGTCGTCATGACACCCGACTTGCGCCGCAGCCCCGCTGCGGCGCTTTTTCGTCGGGCGGCGTGATCCCGCGTGCGGATGGCCGCCGCCGGGGCAACCTTGCGCCCGGGCCCCGCTTCGCGCCAAAGTCGGGGAAACAGTCATGAAAGGTGGCCGCCGATGGTCCGACCCCTCCGTCTTCTCCCGGCGCTGCTGCTCGCCGGATGCGTCCCGCTCATCACCACCGCGCCGCCGCCCCCGGCCCAGCCCAGCGGCCCGAGCCTGCCGCCGCTCAGCCAGCTTCCGCCGGCGGGCTATGTCCGCGTCTCTCTGGTCGACGGCAGCCCGGGCCTGGGGCTCTGGTGCGATCTGCGCGACGATTGCATCGAGGCCGCGCGCATCCTGTGCGACAACCGCCAGTCGATCCGCGGCCGCTTCGACATCGACCCGAACGCCGCCGGCGCGACCGAGTTCTTCTCGCGCTCCGAAGGCGCACCGCATTCGCTGACGGTCAGCTGCCCGGTGGTCTGACCGCCACCCGCGCCGGCCCGTCCTCCGTCCCGACCCCGGCCCGCCGCGCGCGTTCGACGAGCCATGCGGCCGCCGCCGGGTCGGTGAACGGCATGTCCTGGAAATGGGTGACCGGCAGGTCGATCAGCCCGATGCGCCGCCGGAACTCGGGCGATCCGGTGACCGACGGCTCGTCCGCGGCCACGGCGGCATAGACCAGCGCGTTCCACGGCCCGTTCGGAAACCGGTCGCTGCCCTCGCGCGCGGCCGCAAGCGCGGTGTCCATCCGACCGGCGAGACATTCCGACAGCGCGATCAGGGCGAAATAGAACGGGTTCTGCGAATCGACCGGCGCCCGGCGCATCATTTCCTGCAGCCGCTGCGTCCCGGCATCGTACTCCCCCGACAGCACTTCGCTCGCCGCGATGGTCAGATGCGTGAGGTGAAAGACCGGGTTGATCTCCAGCGCCCGTGCGCAGTCCAGCCGGGCGCCGGCATGGTCGCCCAGCCGCCAGAGCCTCAGCGTCGCGCGCGTGCGGAGCACGTAGTCGATCGACTGGCCCAGCTCCACCGCGCGCTCGGCCAGCGCCATCGCCCGGTCGACATCCCCCGGCAGTTCCGAAAACGGGACATGCAGGATCATCTGCGTATGCATCGAGGCCAGCATCGCAATGGCGATCGGGTTGTCCGGCGCGCGCTCCGCGGCCAGACGCAGCGCCTCGGTCGCGGCGTACCAGTTCTCACGCCGGAACCGCGACATGTGCCAGGTCGCCTTGGCCATCAGCTCCTGCGGGGACAGCTCGGCATTGTCGCGCGAGACATGCGGCTCGCCGTCGCTCATCAGCATCCGGATGCGCAATTGCGCGGCGATCTTGTCGGCCGCGCGCGCCGGCAGGTCCCAGATCTCCTCGCCGTCGGCCTCCTCCGCCCCGGCATGGATCTCGCCACCGCTGGCGCGCGAGATGCGCACGAACAGCCGCGCCCGGTCACCGCGGGCCGACGCGCGGCCCGAGATCACGTAATCCGCCGTCTGCCTCAGCTCGGGATCGGTGACGATGGTGATGCCGACGCGCGGTGAAAACCGCACGATCAGCTCCTCGAACAGCGCTTCGCGCAGCTCCTCCGCGACCGGCGATTCCGGCCCGACGCCGAACCGCTCGATGAAGATCTTCGGCGGCGTGCCGGCAGTCTCGCCCGCGGTGCGGGCCGACAGCGCATAACCCTGCCCGATCACCGTGCGCACGATCCGGCGCTCGCCGTCGCCGATGGCCGCCCGTATGTCCTTGATGCACTGCACGAGGCTGTCATCGGTCACCGCGATGCCGTGCCAGACCTCGTCGACGAGGCTGTCGCGCGACACGACCTGCCCTCGCGACCGGGCCAGCGCGGCCAGCACGCGCAGCGACTGCGCCCGGACCGGCAGGATCACCCCGGCCGCGTCGCGCAGGGTCAGCGTGCCCGGCTCGAACGTGCAGGTTCCCAGCAGAAGCGCATCCCGGTCGGTGTCGTGCATGGTGTGGCTCCCCGGAAATGATACCAGAGCGGCTCCGTCTGGGAAGCCGCTCCGGCCGGTCCGCCCGTGCCCTGCCTCAGCTCAGGCAATAGTCGCAGGGGAACGGGCTCATGAACAGCAGCCGCTGCTCGAGCGTCAGGCTCGACAGCCCGGGCGCGGTCCAGTCCGCTTCCAGCGCCTGGATCGCGATGGGCCTGATGCTGTTGGCGAAGAAATACGCCTCGACATAGCCCTCGTCCGGCGCGTCGATGACGATGTAATGCGCGCCGTTCATGGTGAAGCTGTCGATCTCGACGACCTTCAGCGTTTCGAGAAGGGCGGGGTTGGCGCCGTTGAACGGGGCCGGGATCTGGGCGACGTACTGATCGGCCAGCGCCGGTGCGGCGACGAGCGTGGCGATGGCGGCAGCGATGAAAGTGCGGGTCATGGGTGCGGTCCTCGGTGTGAAGGGATCTGATCGGTTGTCGTGATCCCGGTATGCCGTCCCGCCGGCCGTCACGCAGGAAGACCGTCCGAAATCCGCACGAAATCGTCGGGGTCTCGCGCCGCGTGGGATCTTGTCCTCGATCAACGCGCGCCCGCAGGCTTTCTGCTAGCCAGACCCGTGTGACGGACCATTCCGGGCCGGAGGGGTGAGCCATGAGAACCGGGGCGCAGTCGATAAGTTACGGAATACTGGTGTTTCTTGTCTGGGTCGCGGCGACCTGGCTGCTGGAAGGGCGCATCGAAACGCTGCTCCGGCCCGACGCCATCGCCGACCGGCTGACCTACACGCTCGTGGCCAATGTCGGCATCGGGATCGTCGGCGCGGCAATTGCCCTGCGCTACATCCTCGGCGGGGCGACCGCGCGGTACCGCCTCGCGGGGTTCGCGCCCCTGCCCCGGACGCTTCTATCCGTCGTGATCGGCCTCGGTCTCGGGCTTGGCCTGTACCTCCTGCTCGATCCGCCGACGACCGATCCGGTGGTGATCCTGAACGCCTATGCGCAGGTCTTCGTCGTCTCGGCGGCGGAGGTTCTGGTCTGTTGGGCGCTGCTGGCGGGCGTGATCCGCGCCACTGCGGACGGCCCCGCGTTTTTCGTGCTCGTCGTGGCGGCCCTGGTCTCCAGCGTCGCCTTCGGCCTCTACCATTTCGCCCACAGCCCGCCCTTCGACACCCTGCCGATGGTCGCCTTCCTGACCGGGATCGGCCTCGTGACCAGCGTCTATTTCCTCGTCTCCCGCGATATCTACGGCACGATCCTGTTTCACAATTTCCTCGGCACGCTTGGTGTCGCTCAGGCGCTGGACGCGGGCGACCGGCTCGGGTCCCTCTCGACGCTTCAGGTGCCGCTGCTCGGAACTGCCGTGGTCAGCCTCCTGATCCTTGTCGCCTGCGACCACTTCATCATCCGCCACGCCGGCGCCGCCGCCGCGCACGCCTGAGGGCCGGCCGGACGCCCGATCCGGCCGATCCGCCCCTTTCGCGCAGGCCCCAAACCTGCCAAGATGCGGGCCACCAAACACAAGATAGAGCAGCGCCATGGCCGACGATCTCCTCTCCGGCGGGACCGACCAACAGGGCTACGATGCCTCCTCGATCGAGGTTCTCGAAGGGCTGGAACCGGTCCGCAAACGCCCCGGCATGTATATCGGCGGCACCGACGAACGGGCGCTGCATCATCTCGTGGCCGAGATCCTCGACAACGCCATGGACGAGGCCGTGGCCGGCCATGCCAGCCGGATCGAGGTCGAGCTTCTGGCGGACCATTCCGTCACCATCCGCGACAACGGCCGCGGGATGCCGGTCGATGAACACCCGAAGTTCCCCGGCAAATCCGCGCTCGAGGTGATCCTCTGCACGCTGCACGCGGGCGGCAAGTTCTCCGGCAAGGCCTACCAGACCTCCGGCGGCCTGCACGGCGTCGGCGCCTCGGTCGTCAACGCGCTGTCTGACAGCCTGACCGTCGAGGTCGCCCGCAACCGCGAACTCTACCGCCAGTCCTTCTCGCGCGGGCTGCCGCTCGGCCCGGTCGAGCGCGTCGGCGCCGCGCCGAACCGAAAGGGCACGACCGTCACCTTCCACGCCGACGAGGAGATATTCGGCCATCACCGCTTCCGCCCCGCGCGCCTGCTCAAGATGGTGCGTTCCAAGGCGTACCTCTTCTCGGGCGTCGAAATCCGCTGGAAGTCCGAGATCGACGACGGCGAGACCCCGGCCGAGGCCGTGTTCCACTTCCCCGGTGGCCTGTCCGACTACCTCAAGGAAACCCTCGGCCCCGCCGCCACCTATGCCGACCAGCCCTTCGCCGGGAAGGTCGAGTTCCAGGACCGCTTCGGCGTCCCCGGCTCGGTCGAATGGGCGGTCAACTGGACGCCCTCCCGCGACGGCTTCATCCAGTCCTACTGCAACACCGTCCCCACGCCCGAGGGCGGCACGCACGAACAGGGCTTCTGGGCCGCCATCCTCAAGGGCCTCCGCGCCTATGGCGAGCTCACGAACGCCCGCAAGGCCGCCAACATCACGCGCGAGGACCTGCTCACCGGCGGCTGCGCCCTCGTCTCCTGCTTCATCGCCGAGCCCGAATTCGTCGGCCAGACCAAGGACCGCCTCGCCACGACCGAAGCCGCCCGCATGGTCGAGGCCGCCGTCCGCGACCGTTTCGACACCTGGCTCGGCAACGACAACAAGTCCGCCGGCGCCATCCTCGACTTCCTCATCCTCCGCGCCGAGGAGCGCCTCCGCCGCCGCGCCGAGAAGGAGACGCAGCGCAAATCCGCGACCAAGAAGCTCCGCCTCCCCGGCAAGCTCGTCGACTGCTCCACCGCCACGCGCGAGGGGACCGAGATCTTCATCGTCGAGGGCGACAGCGCCGGCGGCTCGGCCAAGATGGCGCGCGACCGCAAGACCCAGGCCCTCCTGCCCCTCCGCGGCAAGATCCTGAACGTCCTCGGTGCGGCCTCCGCCAAGCTCGGCCAGAACGCGGAAATCTCCGATCTCTGCCAGGCGCTCGGCGTCTCCATGGGCACGAAGTTCAACATCGAGGACCTGCGCTACGACAAGGTCATCATCATGACCGACGCCGATGTCGACGGCGCCCATATCGCCTCGCTCCTGATGACGTTCTTCTTCACCCAGATGCGCCCGCTCATCGACCGAGGCCACCTCTACCTCGCCTGCCCGCCGCTCTACCGGCTGACGCAGGGGGCGCGCCGCGTCTACTGCCTCGACCAGGTCGAGCGCGATGCGTGGCTGGCCAAGGGTCTGGGCGGAAAGGGAAAGATCGACGTCTCCCGCTTCAAGGGCCTGGGCGAGATGGACGCCAAGGACCTCAAGGACACCACGATGGACCCCGCGACGCGCAAGCTCATCAAGGTGAGCATCGTCGACGAGGAACCGGGCGAGACCGGCGACCTGGTGGAGCGGCTCATGGGCAAGAAGCCCGAGCTGCGGTTCCAGTATATCCAGGAGAATGCGAGGTTCGTGGAGGAACTGGACGTTTGAGAAGGAATTTTTTGAATGGCTCAAGTTATAATCGATTGCCCAAATTGTCCGGCAAACTCAGCAGCGTTTTCGATAGTACGCGAGTACCCATCAAATGTTGAAAGGGCTGTCTGGTTTTGCATTTGTGAGTGTGGAGCGTGTAAAGGAATTATTCTAGTAAAGCTGCTAGACGCTAATGAAAAGGTTGGGAATGCGAACCCATTGCAGCCGTCAAAGTACGCTAGCTCAGGCGCTATTGATGAGCGATACGCTGTTGAAAATTGGTGGCCGAGCAGAAGCGAACCTAGGATAGCTCAAGCAATTCCTGAAAACGTTGAACGCCCCCTAAGGGAAGCCGAACAGGCCTTTCAATCGGGTCTTTATAGCGCGGCAGGTTCTTGCTATCGCAAGGCGATAGAACGAGCTGTGAAGGGCCTTTTTCCCGGGGGTGAGGGGACACTTAATTCGCGAATTAGGAAATTGGAGAGGGATGGGTTACTCCCGCCAGCGCTCATTAAATTGCTGGATCAGGTCAGAATTTTTGGCAACAACACGCTTCACGAAGAAGATGATGATCCAACAGAAATTGATTGCGTCGCAGCTCGTGATTTCTGCGACTTGTTTTTCACATATTCTTACGCATTACCGGCAAAAATCGATGCGGCGGAACGGAGGGTCATTGAGCCAGAACTAAAAACTGTGGAATAGACGAAATAGTTCTTCTCAATGTCGTTGAACCCACCGGATCGCCTGCGATCCGGTTTGCGCCCGACCCGCCCCCAGGGCGGGCGCAAACCTCCGTCGTGAGGAGACCGGCGGCCGGACATGGTCTGGCGCCCCACCCCCACAAATATCCCCCCAACCCCCCCGAATTTCTGCTAAACTCCGCGTCACGCGAGGCCCGCCGAAGACCCCCGTCGAGACAGGTTCACCGGTCCGGAGCCACCCCGAGCAGCATCAAAGCGAGGGGAGAGACTACCATGCCGACATTCATCGTCACCGCGAACTACACCGAAGCCGGGATCAAGGCGCTCATGGGTGGCGCCAAGGGGCGCCGCGCGGCCATCGCCAAGATCGTCGAGGCGGCGGGCGGCAAGCTCAAGGACATGTACATGACGACCGGCTCGCACGACGTGCTGACGATCTGCGAAATGCCGGACGGAACCGACGGGATGGCCGTGAACATGGTCATCGCCGCCTCGGGCGTGGCCAGCAACCTGCAGACCATCCGCGCCTGGACGCCCGAAGAGTTCGAGAAGGTCGCGGCCAAGGCCGGCAAGATCGCCGCGTCCTACTCGCCTCCGGGCCACTGAGAGCGGCGGGGGGTGCGGGTCAGTCCTGCACCCCCTCCAGATACATCACCAGGTCCACGACCTCGTCCGCCGTCAGAAGCGTGCCCACCCCCTCCTCCCGCATCAGCGTGTCGTAGCCGCCGAAGACCCGGCCGAAGATCGGCATGTCGCCGCCATGCGACAGGATCGGGTCGCGCCCGTCGATGATCCGGGCGATCTCGATCTCCGGGAAGGCGCCGCCCCGCCGGGCGGCGATGGCCCTCAGGTCGGGCGGGGCCACGGTCAGGATCTCGGCCATCGGCCCGCCACCGCGCCCCTCCGCGCCGTGGCAGACCACGCAGTTTTCCGCGAACAGCCGTTCCCCGCGCGACGCGTCCTGCGCGGCGGCCGGGCTGGCGAGGGCGAGCGCGAGGATCAGGACCGCTCTCATTCCTGTATCCCTTCCAGGTATGCGATCACGTCCGCGATCGGCCGGCTCAGCAGGATCGGCTGGCCCGACGGCGCCTGCATCGCCACCGTCGCCTCGCCCTCGAACCAGCGCCCGAAGATCGGCATGTCGCCGCCATGGGCCAGCATCGGGTCGCGGCCGTCGATCTGGCGGGCCACGGCGAAGACCGGGAAGTCGCCGCCATTGCGCGCGGCCAGACCCGTCAGGTCCGGCGGCAGCACGGTCAGGATCGGCGCCATGCGCCCGTCCCCGCGCCCGCCGATGCCGTGGCACGCGGTGCAATAGGTCTGGAACAGCTCCCGCCCCTCGCCCGCATCCTGCGCGGCGGCCGGAAGGGCGAGGCAGGCGGCCAGGGCAAGCGTCACGATCCGCATCGGCTTTCCTCCTCGATCGGGCCCAGTCTGCGCCCGGCGGGCGGGCCGCGCCTTGATCGGGATCAAGCCGCGCGATTTCCCCTTCCCCGGGCCGCGCCGCCCGCCTAGCCTCTCGCCCATGACGCCCGACGACCTTCAGGCCGCGCTCGCGGAATACTTCGCCCCCTGGATCCACGATCTCGGGATGACCGTCACCGAAGTCGGGCCGGATGGCGCGGTCACGACGATGGAGGTCACGCCGGCGCTGTCGCGCGTCGGCGGGATCGTCTGCGGACAGGCGCTGGCCGCGATGGCCGACACCTCGATGGTCCTCGCGCTCGCCGCCCACCGGGGCGAATTCGTCGCGGCGGCGACGACCAATCTCGACACCCAGTTCCTGCGGCCCGGCACCGGGCTGATCGCCTGCCGCGCGACGATCGTCCGGGCCGGCCGGTCGGTCGCCTTCGCCCGGGCCGAGATGTCGGGCGCGGACGGCAGGCCCGTCGCCCAGGCCACCGCCACGATGTTACTGCCGGGTTAACGCGGGCCGGGATACTTGAAGCTTGAATGATGACCGGTAGGCATACCGAAACCCACGCGTAATCAACAAACCGGTTTTTCGGCCGCGTTTTTGGTCTCCCCAAGGCCCGGAAACGCCCCTAGGGTCGCGCCATGATCCGCCGGTATCTCGTCCTTCTCGCGCTCGTGTCGCTTGCCGCCTGCGGCCGTCCGCTGACCCAGGCCGAACGGCAATTCATGCAGGGACTTCAAGGGGATGGCTTCGATCCGGGGCCGGTGCGCATCGTCGAGAATCCGCTCGTCGGGCTGCGCGAGGTGACCTATCCCGCCCGCCCGCGCACCACCTGCCGCGAGCGCATCCTGCCCCCGCCCGACGGCCCCACGATCAGCGCCTCGACCGCCGGCGTCTCGCTCTTCCAGCACCTGCATACGAGCGAGGGATTTTTCCTTGAAGATTATGTAGATAGGCCCGACGACGCGGTGAATCTCGTGGCCGCGATGTTCTTCGCCCACGAAATGACCCACGTCTGGCAATGGCAAAACCGCGACCTCACCAACTACCACCCCCTCCGCGCCGCCCGCGAGCATCTAACTACCGAGGATCCTTACCTTTTCGACGGCGACGCCGAAGCGGCCTTCCTCGACTACGGCTACGAACAGCAGGCCAGTCTGGTCGAGGAATACGTCTGCTGCCGCGCCCTCGACCCGCGCGGCGCCCGCACTGCCCGCCTCCGCGCGCTCCTGTCCGATTATATGCCCATTTCCCAGACACTTGCGGGCCTCGACGGCCGCGACATCCTGCTGCCCTGGGACGGCGCCGAACTCCGAGGAATATGCTCCTGATGCCCCATCACGCGATCATCATGCTGCTCTCCGGCGTCGGCATCCCGCTTCTGGCCGCGCTCAACGCCCGGCTCGGCGCGAATATCGGCTCGCCCGCCGCCGCAGCCTTCGTCCTGTTCCTCGTGGCGCTGTCCGCCACGCTTGTCGCGATGCTTATCACAGGCGGCACCGCCGCGCTCCAAACCCTTGGCGCGCAACCGAAACATCTGTTCATCGCCGGGCTGTTCGTGGCCTTCTACGTCCTGGCCGTGACCTATATCGCCCCGGCCTTCGGCGTCGGGAACGCGGTCTTCTTCGTGCTCCTCGGCCAGCTCGTCTCGGCCGCAGCGATCGACCATTTCGGCCTGTTCGGCGCCACCGCGACAAGCCTGTCGCCGCTCCGCATCGCGGGGATCCTCGTGATGGCCGTCGGCGTCGCCCTGACGCAGTTCGCGCCGCGCGGCTGACGGCCTAGCCTTCGGCCCTTTCCGCCAGGACCAGCCACTCTTCCTCGGCCGCCTCGAGCCGCGCCGCGCGCTCGCTCAGCGCCTCGGTCGCCTTGCGGAACTTCACCGGCTCGCGGGTGAACAGATCGGGGTCCGACAGCAGCTGCTCCAGCTTGCCGATCTCCGCTGTCAGCCGGTCGATCTCGGCCGGCAGCGCGTCGAGCCGGTGCCGGTCGGTGAAGCTGAGCCCCGGCTTCGGCGCCGGTTTCGGCATCGGTTCGGGCTTCGGCTTCGGCTGCGGGTCGGGCTTCGGCTCCGGCCGGCGGCCGGGCGTCTCGCCCCGCTGCGCCCGGTAATCCGACCAGCCGCCGGCATAGACCGTGGCCCGGCCCTCGCCCTCCATCGCCACGGTCGTCGTCGCCACCCGGTCGATGAAATCCCGGTCGTGGCTGACGAGGATGACGGTGCCCGGATAGCTGCCGAGCACGTCCTGCAACAGGTCGAGCGTCTCGATATCGAGATCGTTCGTCGGCTCGTCGAGCACCAGCAGGTTCGTCTCGCGCGCCATGATCCGCGCGAGCAGCAGCCGCGCCTTTTCGCCACCAGACAGGGAACGGACCGGCGCGCGGGCCTGGCTCTCGTCGAACAGGAAATCCTTGAGATAGCCCACCACGTGCCGCGGCTGGCCGCGCACCATGACCTGGTCGGACTGGCCGCTGACGGACATCTCCGGGTCGGTCGTCAGGCTGTCCCACAGCGTTGCATCGGGGTCGAGCGCGGCGCGGGTCTGGTCGAAGACGGCGACGGCAAGCTTCGTGCCATGCTCGACCGTCCCGGTATCGGGCGCGATCTCCCCGGTCAGCAGCTTCAGAAGCGTCGTCTTGCCAACGCCGTTCGGCCCGACGACGGCCACCCGGTCGCCGCGCAGGATGCGCAGGTCGAAGGGCTTCAGGATCGCGCGGCTGTCATAGGATTTCGAGATCCCGCGCGCCTCGATCACCCGGCGGCCCGATTGCGGCCCGGATTCGAGCTGAAGATCGGCCGCGCCCTGCCGCCGGATCTGCGCCGCCCGTTCGGCGCGCAGGTCCTGCAACGCCCGCACCCGGCCCATGTTCCGCTTGCGGCGCGCCGAGATGCCCTCGACCGCCCATCGCGCCTCTGCCTTGATCTTGCGGTCGAGCTTGTGGCGGGCGAGGTCCTCTTCCTCCCAGGTCTTGTCGCGCCAGTCCTCGAAGCGGTCGAAGCCGCGGTCGAGCCGGCGCACCTGCCCCCGGTCGATCCAGAGCGTCCCCCGCGACAGCGCGGTCAGGAAGGCGCGGTCGTGCGAGATCAGGACGAAGGCCGAGCGCGTCTCGGACAGCTCCTGCTGGAGCCACTCGATCGCCGCGATATCGAGATGGTTGGTCGGCTCGTCCAGAAGCAGAAGATCGGCCTCCGCCGACAGCGCCCGGGCGAGCGCCGCGCGCCGCTTCTCGCCGCCCGAGGCGGCGGCAGCCGGGATCGACAGGTCGAGCGACAGGCCCTCGGCCGCGGCCTCGGCGCGCCAGTGCTCGGACGCCTCGAGACCCGCCGTGGCGAAATCATGAAGCGTCTCGTAAGGGCCGAAATCCGGGTCCTGTTCCAAGTAGGCGACACCGGTCCCGGGCGACAGCACGCGGCCGCCGGTATCGGGCGCGACGAGCCCCGCAAGCACCCGCATCAGCGTCGACTTGCCCGCCCCGTTCCGCCCGACCAGCGCCAGCCGGTCGCCCGGCTGAATCACCAGGTCGAGGTCGCGGAACAGCGGATCCTGCCCGATGCCGAGCGAGACGCCGGAAAGCTGGAGAAGTGGTGGGCGGGCCATGGCGCGGAGCTATGCGGGCGCAGGTGCGCCGTCAAGCGGCAGCCGATGCCCCTTCATCTTTCCCGAAATACTCTGGGGGGTCCGGGGGGCAGAGCCCCCGGCCACGAGACTATTCGGTGGCCGGTTCCTCCGGCGCGGGCTCGGGGTCCTCCTCGAGCACGCGGAGCGCGACCATGCGGTCCGGCTCTCCGATGACCGATCCGTTCGGGCCACGGCCACGCTTGATCGCGTCGACCACATCCATGCCGTCCACCACGCGCCCGACGACCGTGTAGGCCCCGGTCAGCGACGGCGCGTCGGCGAACATGATGAAGAACTGCGAATTGGCGCTGTCGGGGTCCTGCGCGCGGGCCATGCCGACGATCCCGCGGGTATAGGGGATGTCGGAAAACTCGGCCGGAAGGTCCGGCCCGGCGGAAGCGCCACGCCCGGCATAGCGCATGTCCATGCCGAGCACGCCGTATTCCACGTCGCCGGTCTGCGCCATGAAGCCGTCGATGACGCGGTGGAACACGACGTTGTCATACGCGCCCGAGGCGGCAAGCTCCGTGATGCGCGCGACATGCTGCGGCGCGACCTCCTCGAACAGGTCGATGACGATCGTGCCCTCGGCTTCGCCGGCCACGTCGATCTCCAGTCCCGTCGCGCAGGCCGGACCTGCGATGACGCAAAGCGCCAGGACGAGGTTACGCATCGGACGCGACCTTCACGCTGATCATCTTGTCCGGGCTCGACGGCGGCTCGCCGCGCGCGATCTTGTCGACATGCTCCATCCCCGAGATGACGCGGCCGTAGACGGTGTACTGGCCGTTCAGGAAATGGTTGTCGGAGAAGTTGATGAAGAACTGGCTGTTGGCCGAGTTCGGGTTCGAGGACCGCGCCGCGCCGAGCGTGCCGCGATCGTGCGGCAGGCGCGAGAATTCGGCCGGGAGGTCGGGCTTGTCCGAGCCGCCGGTGCCGGCCATGCGGATGTTCATGCCCTTGTCGGCATTGCCGTTCTCCACGTCGCCGGTCTGGGCCATGAAGCCCTCGATCACGCGGTGGAAAACGACGCCGTCATAGGCACCCTCGCGCGCCAGTTCCTTCATGCGGGCCACGTGCTGCGGTGCCACGTCAGGCAGAAGCTCGATCGTGACGGTGCCATCCTTCAGCTCGATCAGGACGGTATTCTCGGGATCTTTGATGTCGGCCATTCTGGGCCCCCTTCGCTTCGGTCGCGCCGGACCCTAGCCGGTCGCGTGGGCAAGCGAAAGCTCAGCGTCTCAACTTTTCCGCGAGCGCCCGTTCCACCGACGGGGTCACGAAATGGGAGACGTCGCCGCCGAGCCGCGCGATTTCCTTCACCAGCTTCGACGCGATCGACTGGTGATCGGCCTCGGCCATGAGGAAGACGGTATCGATCGTGTCGTCGAGCTTGCGGTTCATGCCGACCATCTGGAACTCGTACTCGAAATCCGCAACGGCGCGCAGGCCGCGGATGATGACCTTGGCGCCCACGTCGCGGGCGCAGTCGATCAGCAGGTTCTCGAAGGGATGCGCCGTGATCTCGCAGCCGGCTTCGCGCGCCAGCGCGCCGCATTCTGCTTCGACCATGGCGACGCGCTCCTCGAGGGTGAAGAGCGGTCCCTTGTCGCGGTTGATGGCGACGCCGATCACCAGGCGGTCAACGAGCTGGCAGGCCCGTTTCACGATGTCGATATGCCCGAGCGTGATCGGGTCGAACGTGCCGGGGTAGAGCCCGATGCGCATGGAAGCCTCCCTCGCCACCTGCAGGGTCACGCAACAATATTGCAGACGGGGTTGCAACCCCCGGGAGGCGGGGATGGTTGCGAGGAACGTTTGCCGCGCGGTGGGATCGCGGCGCCATTGTCGCCGGAGCACGCGCGTCAAATGAAGGGCAATCCCGGCGCTCCGCGCCTTCCAGCCACAAACGCTCCACCGGAGCGTTTGCCGTCCGCTCCGCGGCCGGACCGGCTAGAAGCCCTTGATCATCCCCTCGAGCGCGTCCTTCTCCATCGCCAGCTCCGACAGCCGCGCCTTCACGACGTCGCCGATGGAGATGAGACCGATCATCTCGTCGCCCTCGAGCACCGGCATGTGCCGGAACCGGCCCGCGGTCATCTTGGCCAGCACCTCGTCCGAGGTTTCGGTCCGGGTGCAGGAGACGATCTTGTCCGTCATCAGCGCGCTGACCTTCTCCGACAGGCAGCTCGCGCCGGACTTGCCGAGGGCGCGCACGATGTCGCGCTCCGACAGGATGCCGTCGACCCGCTTGCCGTCGCGCGAGACGACGATCGCGCCGATGCGCCGGGACGACAACGTCTCCACCGCCGCGGAGACCGAGCTGTCCGGCCCGATCGTCACCACGCCGTCATCGGACTTTTCCTTCAGGATCTGCTGCACGAGCATCCCGGTCCTCCTCTGATCCGACCCCTCGTCCGACCAGCGTTTCTGGCGCGGTCCCACCTGTCAAGGATTTCCCGTGCGCCCTGCCCCCGGAGCCGCGGCCGAACGCCCCTTCCGCACGGCCGCGGGCGCGGATAGGGTCGCAGCCGACAAGCGATGGAGGACGCGATGGAAGAGATCGGGCACTGGATCGGCGGCAAGCGCGTGGCGGGCAGATCCGGCCGTACGGCGGATGTCTACAACCCGGCGACGGGCGAGGTGCAGGCGAAGGTCGCGCTGGCGAGCGCGGCGGAGCTCGACGCCGCGGTGCAGGCGGCCGCGAAGGCGCAGGTGGCCTGGGGCGCGACGAACCCGCAGCGCCGGGCGCGCGTGCTGATGAAGTTCGTCGACCTTCTCAACCGTGACATGGACAAGCTGGCCGAAGCTCTGTCCCGCGAGCACGGCAAGACCATTCCCGACGCCAAGGGCGACGTGGTGCGCGGCCTCGAGGTCGTCGAGTTCTGCATCGGCGCGCCGCATCTGCTGAAGGGCGAATACACCGACAGCGCCGGCCCCGGCATCGACATGTATTCCATGCGCCAGCCGATCGGCGTGGCCGCCGGGATCACACCGTTCAACTTCCCCGCGATGATCCCGATGTGGAAGCTCGCGCCCGCCATCGCCTGTGGCAACGCCTTCATCCTGAAGCCGTCCGAGCGCGACCCGTCGGTGCCGCTGATGCTGGCCGAACTGCTGCAGGAGGCCGGGCTGCCGGACAACATCCTGCAGGTCGTCAACGGCGACAAGGAGGCGGTCGACGCCATTCTCGACCACCCGGGCATCGGCGCGGTGGGCTTCGTCGGATCGACCCCGATCGCGCAGTACATCTACGAACGCGGCTGTGCGAACGGCAAGCGCGTGCAGTGCTTCGGCGGTGCGAAGAACCACATGATCGTCATGCCCGACGCCGACATGGACCAGGCGGCTGATGCGCTTGTCGGCGCGGGCTATGGTGCTGCGGGCGAGCGCTGCATGGCGATCTCGGTCGCGGTGCCGGTCGGCGACGAGACCGCGGACCGCCTGATCGAGAAGCTCGTGCCGAAGATCGAGAAGTTGAAGGTCGGCCCCTACACGGCGGGCAATGACGTCGACTACGGCCCGGTCGTGACTGCGGCCGCCAAGGCCAATATCGAACGGCTGGTGCAGTCGGGCGTGGACGCAGGCGCGGAGCTTGTCGTCGACGGTCGCGGCTTCTCGCTCCAGGGCTACGAGGACGGGTTCTTCGTCGGCCCGCACCTGTTCGACAAGGTCACGAAGGACATGGAGATCTACAAGAAGGAGATCTTCGGCCCGGTCCTGTCGACGGTGCGCGCGCAAAGCTACGAGGAAGCGCTGAGCCTGGCCATGGACCACGAATACGGCAACGGCACCGCGATCTTCACCCGCGACGGCGACACCGCGCGCGACTTCGCCAACCGCATCAATATCGGGATGGTGGGCGTCAACGTGCCGATCCCGGTGCCGCTGGCCTATCACACGTTCGGTGGCTGGAAGAAATCGGCCTTCGGCGATCTGAACCAGCACGGTCCCGACGCCTTCCGGTTCTACACCCGGACCAAGACGGTGACCGCACGCTGGCCGTCCGGCATCAAGGAAGGCGGCGAGTTCACGATTCCGCTGATGGAGTAAGTGGCGCGGGGGCGGGTCCGCAGCGGTCCGGACGCCCTGCCCCTAAAGAAGATGCGGACCGGGTGGGGCCCGATCCGCATCAAACTTACCACTTACCGGCGCGTCCCCAGCAGACGGCGCAATTAACGAACGCTTTCAAGGATGAGCAAAATTTGGCCGATTTTCAACACAATTCTGCCCTATTTGCGCTAACGTAAGGAAAACCTGACCTCCGCGACGGATTATCAAGCGCTTACGAAGTCAAGTCGGTTTCAATTCGGAAACATTCGGGTGAGTTTCGCGGGGATCGTCCCGACATTCTTACCTTTCTGACATCAGCCCTTTGCTGCGCCGCAGAGAATCGCGGCCCGCCACCTTGGCCGGTTTCGTCTTGCACCGCGCGGCCGGTCTTGCTTCCCTTCCGAACCAAACGGGGAGAACGCGCGATGGCCACGCCCGACGAGCCGCTGACGCTTGGCATCGAGGAGGAATACCTCCTCGTCGACCGCGACAGCCTGGCGCTGGCCGAAGCGCCGCCGGACCTGATGGAAGCCTGCCGGGCGGAGCTCGACAAACAGGTCAGCCCCGAATTCCTGCAATGCCAGATCGAGATCGGCACCCGGGTCATGCCGGACATCGCCAGCGCCCGGGACGAGCTGCGCTGGCTGCGCAGCACCGTGTCCGAGCAGGCGGAGAAATTCGGTCTCACCCCCATCGCCGTCAGTTGCCATCCCTTCGCGGACTGGAAGGACCAGCAGCACACCGACAAGGCGCGGTACAACGATCTGGCGCGGGATCTTGGCGGGGTGGCGCGGCGGATGCTGATCTGCGGCTTTCACGTCCATGTCGGTCTCAGCGGAGACGAGCTGCGGACCGATCTGATGGGCCAGATGAGCTACTTCCTGCCCCATCTTCTCGCGCTGTCGACCTCGTCGCCCTACTGGCAGGCGCAGGATACCGGGCTGGCGAGCTACCGGCTGACGGTCTTCGACAACCTGCCGCGGACCGGGCTGCCGCCATCGATGGAGAGCTGGCAGGAATACGAGCGCACGGTCGGCATCCTGACCGATCTGGGCGTGATCGAGGACAGCTCGAAGATCTGGTGGGACCTGCGCCCGAGCCACGCCTTCCCGACGCTGGAAACCCGGATCTGCGATGTGCAGCCGAGGCTGGAACACACGCTGACCCTGGCCGCGACGATCCAGTGCCTGACGCGGATGCTGTTGCGGCTGAAGGAGTCGAACCAGCGCTGGCGCCTCTATGACCGGTTCCTGATCCAGGAAAACCGCTGGCGGGCGCAGCGCTACGGCTGCCGCGAAGGCCTGATCGATTTCGGCCGGCGCGAGATCGTGCCGATGGCCGATCTCGTCGAGGAGCTGATCGGGATGCTCGAGGGCGATGCCGAGGCGCTAGGCTGCACAGCAGAGCTGCACGGCCTGCGCGACATCGTCGAAGGCGGCACCAGCGCGGAGCGGCAGCGGGGCGTCTTCGCGGCGTCCGAGCTCGCCGGCCAGGATCGCGATACTGCAATGCGGGCTGTCGTCGAGAGCCTCATCGACGAATTCCACGCCGACCTTTAGGCGAAAGAAAACGGGCGCCGTTGCCGGCGCCCGTCAAACGCGTTGGTCGTGGCGTCAGGCCGCTGCGCGACGGCGCAGCACGGCAAGACCGCCGAGACCGGCCACCAGTAGGAAGCCCGCCGCCGGGATCGGAACCGGCGACATGTCCACCGTCGGGTCGGTCAGCTTGTCGCTGCCTTCGCCGGCGTTGACCTGCTGGAAACGCAGGGATGCCGCGAGATCCCCGGACGTGAAGCCGGACGCGAAGGCGGCATCGAGATCGGCGGCCAGCAGCGAGCTGGAGAGCCGCATCGTTACCGTGTCCGACAGCCCCTGGGGCAGGGCACCGTTCGCATTGCCGCCGAGGAAGTTGCCGTTGTCCGCGACCCCGATGTCGAAAATCCCGAACGGCGGCAGTGCGGCGTTGATGATCAACGTGTCGAGATAGGTCCCTCCGGAGAAGGAGCCGGCAACGTAGCTCACGCCGCTCAACAGGTCGAAACCGACGCCGGTCAGCTTCGAAGCGGTTGCGCCCGCGCCGAAGATGGTGTCGCCGGTCGTGTTCGTGATCAGCATCGACAGCTCGACCAGGCCGGCGCCGATATCCGAAAAGGTCATTTCCACCGTGCCCGACGCGCCGGTTGGCGGCGAGTTGGACGAGGTGGCACTTTCACCGAATTGTAGTGTGACTGCTGATGCCGCGGTGCCCCCAAGGGCAAAAAGGGCGGCCACGGCTGCCGCCTTAATCGTCGAAGACAGTCTCATATCGCCCTCCCAGGCGTACTCGTTAACCTGAAGATACTCCCCCAGATGTAGCTAGGATTAATGCCACATTAATGCCGCAAACACAATGGAGTCCGATAATCGGACAAGCTGAGAAAACGGCACTGTTCGTTTCCCGTAACCCCCTTTCGCTTGCGACCCGAACCGGCGCCGGTTAACTAAACAAGCGTTCAATTCCGCTCGGGGAGGAGCCGATGGATTTCGCATTGAGCGAGGAGCACGAGGCGATTCTCGACATGGCGCGCAGCTTCGGCGCGGCCGAGATCGCCCCCCATGCTGCGGAATGGGAGCGGTCGGGCGACATCCCGAAAGAGCTGTGGGGAAAGCTGGCCGAACTGGGCTTCGGCGGGCTCTACGTGCCCGAGGAACTGGGGGGCTCCGGGCTGAACCGGCTGGACGCTACCCTCGTTTTCGAGGCCCTGGCGGAAGCCTGCCCGACCGTCTCGGCGTTCCTGTCGATCCACAACATGTGCGCCTGGATGATCGCGTCCTGGGGCACCGAGGAGCTGAAGGCGCGCATCCTTCCGAAGGCTCTGACGATGGAGACCTTCCTCGCCTATTGCCTGACCGAGCCGGGTTCGGGATCGGACGCGGCGGCGCTGAAGACGAAGGCTGAGCGCACGAACGAGGGCTGGCGGCTGACCGGTACGAAGGCCTTCATCTCGGGCGGCGGGTATGCCGACGCTTATGTCGTCATGTGCCGCACCGGCGGCGAGGGGCCGAAAGGCATCAGCGCCATTCTGGTCGAGGACGGGACCGAGGGGCTCAGCTTCGGCGGGCTCGAGGACAAGATGGGCTGGCGCGCGCAGCCGACCCGGCAGGTGCAGCTCGACGCGGCCCTCGCCCCGCCGGAGAACCTACTCGGCGAAGAGGGCCACGGTTTCCGCTACGCGATGAAGGGTCTCGACGGCGGGCGGCTGAACATCGCGGCCTGTTCGCTCGGCGGGGCGCAGGCCGCGCTGGACGCGACGCTGTCCTACATGGCCGAACGAAAGGCTTTCGGAAAGTCGATCGACCAGTTCCAGGCGCTGCAATTCCGGCTGGCCGACATGAAGATCGAGCTCGAGGCCGCGCGGGTGTTCCTGCGGCAGGCGGCGTGGAAGCTCGACACCGGCGCTCCGGACGCGACACAGGCCTGCGCCATGGCCAAGAAGTTCTGCACCGAGGCCGGCAGCCGGATCGCCGACCAGTGCCTGCAGCTTCATGGCGGCTACGGCTACCTGGCCGATTACGGGATCGAGAAGATCGTGCGCGACCTGCGCGTGCACCAGATCCTCGAGGGAACGAACGAGATCATGCGCATGATCGTTGCCCGCGACATGGTGGCGGCCCCGGCATGAGCGATATCGACATCCGGATCGAGGGCCGCGCCGGGCGGATCACGCTGAACCGCCCGTCCGCACTGAACGCGCTGACCTACGACATGTGCATGGCGATCGATGCCGCGCTGAAGGACTGGGCCGGGGATGACCGGGTCGCGCTTCTGATGATCGACGCGGCCGGCGACAAGGCGTTCTGCGCGGGCGGCGACATCGCCGAGCTTTACGCGACAGGCAAGGCCGGTGACTACGCCTACGGCCAGACCTTCTGGGCCGACGAATACCGGATGAACGCGCGGATGTTCGGCTTTCCGAAACCGGTTGTCAGTTTCCTGCAGGGCTTCACCATGGGCGGCGGCGTCGGCGTCGGCTGCCACGGGTCGCACCGGATCGTCGGCGACAGCTCGAAGATCGCGATGCCGGAATGCGGGATCGGCCTCATACCGGACGTCGGCGGGTCGCTGATCCTGGGCCGCGCGCCGGGGCGGCTTGGCGAATATATCGGCGTGACCTCGGCGCGGATGGGCCCGGGCGACGCGATCTTCGCCGGCTTCGCCGACTATTACCTGCCCGAGGACGACTGGCCGAAGCTGAAGGCGGAGCTGATCGAAACCGGGGACTGGGGCGCGATCGACCGGGCCGCCCGCCCTGCCCCGGACGCGCCGCTGGAAGGAAAGATGGACGCGATCGCCCGGTTCTTCGCTGGCGCGACCCTGCGCGACATCTGGAACGCGCTGAAGCACGACGAGGGCGACTTCGCCTCGGAGACCCGCGCGGCGATGGCGAAGAATTCACCCCTGTCGATGGCCGCGGCGGTCGAGCTGGTCCGGCGTGCGCGCGCGTCCGTCGACGACATCGAACACGCGCTCGGTCAGGAATACCGCTTCACCTCGCGCGCGATGGAGCATGGCGATTTCCTCGAAGGGATCCGCGCCGCGATCATCGACAAGGACCGCAACCCGCACTGGAAGCACGACAGTATCGACGCCTTGCCCGAGATCGACGTGACGCGCATGCTGTTGCCGCTCGGCCGGGACGCGCTGACATTCGACTGACGGGAGGGGACATGCATATCGGCTTCATCGGACTGGGCAACATGGGCGCGCCCATGGCCGCCAACCTCGCCGCTGCGGGGCACGAGGTGACAGGATTCGACGTCGTGGCCGCGCCGCCCGAAGGTGTATCCCGGGCCGCGACGGCGACAGAGGCCGCCGCGTCGGCCGAGATCGTC
This sequence comes from Rhodobacterales bacterium HKCCE3408, assembly GCA_015689705.1. Taxonomy (GTDB): domain Bacteria; phylum Pseudomonadota; class Alphaproteobacteria; order Rhodobacterales; family Rhodobacteraceae; genus HKCCE3408. Next base: position 11,572 of record WVSN01000023.1, on the reverse strand, counting down.
ATCACCATGCTGCCGAACGGCGCCATCCTGCGGCAGGTGGCCGAGGAGATCCTGCCGGCCATGGCCGAGGGCACCATCCTCGTCGATTGCTCGACCGTCGAAGTGCAGGCCGCCCGCGACGTGGCCGCGATGGCCGAGGCACGGGGAATCGGCTTTCTCGACGCTCCCGTCTCGGGCGGGGTCGGCGGGGCCGCCGCGGGGACGCTGACCTTCATGGTTGGCGGAACGGATGCGGCGTTCGAGCGGGTGAAGACGCTCTTCGACATCATGGGCCAGAAGGCCGTCCATTGCGGCCCGGCCGGGAACGGTCAGGCGGCGAAGATCTGCAACAACATGATCCTCGGCGTCACGATGATCGCGACCTGTGAGGCCTTCGCGCTGGCCGACAAGCTCGGCCTGTCGCGGCAGGCGATGTTCGACGTGGTCTCGACCTCGTCGGGCTATTCCTGGACCATGAACGCCTATTGCCCCGCGCCCGGCATCGGGCCGAAATCGCCCGCCGACAACGACTACAAGCCGGGCTTCGCGGCCGACCTGATGCTGAAGGACCTCCGGCTCAGCCAGGCCGCGGCCGAGGCGGCGGATGCCGACACGCCGATGGGACAGGCGGCGATGAAGCTTTACGAGACCTTCGTCGAGGCGGAAGACGGCAAGGGCCGGGATTTCAGCGCCATGCTGCCGAGGTTCGAGAAGCGCGGGCGGGGGTAGTTTTGGCGACCTACTTCCTCTTCGTCGGCCTCGCGATGCTATGTCTCTGGCTGGTGATCTGGATGATCTTCAACGTCATCGCGTATTTTGGCCTGCTGGTTGACCCGTCGGAATACACGGAATTTCGCGCGCAGCTCGGACGTAAACCACTCTCGCCGACGATGATGTTCCTGACCGGCCAGGGGTCGGCAATGCCCGGCTTCTACGTCATGAAGCTGAACGACCGAGCCTTCAGACGGCGACTTGGGATCGTTCAGGCAGTCGTGTTCGTCCCGATCGTTGTGGTCGTTGTGTCGTTGATGATCTGCCTGGGCTAGGCGACGCCCTCCGCCATTCCGCTGCCTGCTCCGAGCTGTCGACCGGAACGTGTCAGGCGTCCCCGTCCGCCAGCACCCCATCAAGCAGCGCGTAGCTCATCTCCATCCCGTCCGTCATGCCGGTCGCCATCGCGGCCTCCATCGTCGCGCGGTCGGCATAGGAAATGCGCGTGACAAGGCGGGTGCCACCATCGATTTCGGTCAGCGTCAGGACGTTGTCGCAGGTGCCCATCTCGCCGCCGACGGTGCCGGGGATGTAGGTCTGACGTTCCTCCATCCGGGCCGGCGGGTCGAGCGCGAGGACTTCACCGTCGAAACCGAACTCTACCCCGGCATCCACGTTGCGCCAGCGCCAGCGGTAGGAGCCGCCCGGGCGGAAATCCATCTCGCAGACATGCATCTCCCATCCCGGCGGGCCGAGGAGCCAGCGTTTCAGAAGCGCGGGCTCGGAATGGGCGCGCCAGACGGCCGCACGCGGCGCATCGAAGTCGCGTGTGACGACGACGGTCGCATCGCCTTCGATGGATACTTTCGCAGGCAGGGGCATGGCGTCAGTCCTCTGGTGAGGGTGTGGGTGTTTCGGGCAATTCGGCGAGAAGCGCGTCGAGGCGGCGGTAATTCTCCTCGAACACCGCCTGCATCTGTTCGAGCCATGTCCGGACGTCCACCAGCCCCTCCGGGCGCAGGCGGCGCGGGCGGGACGTGCCGGCGATGCGGGTGCCGATCAGTCCCGCCTCTTCCAGCACCTTCAGATGGCGCGAGACGGCGGGCTGGCTGATGCCGGCCATGTCGGCGAGCGCCGCAACCTGCGCCTCCCCTTCCGCGAGCCGGGCGAGGATGACGCGGCGGGTCGGGTCGGAGAGGGCGGAGAAGGCGAGGTCGATACGGGACATGGGCCGTTATATAGCAGATTCCTTATATAATGATAATGTTATTTAACGCCTGCTTCAAAACACCATGTGAACTAGATTCACTTTTTTCGTCCGCCCCCCTTGCCGCGCCCGATACTCTCCTCCATATGCGTTAATGTGATTAACATTCACATACACCTTCACGGAGACGATTGACATGAGCACCACCGACGCCCCCGCCCGAGCGCCCGCACTGGCCGAGGCACAGGGCTGGTTTTCCCGCGCCGAAGCCTGGCTCGACGCCCGCGGCAAGGCCGCCTGGATCGTGGCGATGATCCTGGGCTTCATTCTCTTCTGGCCGATCGGCCTCGCCTTCCTGGCCTACATGATCTGGAGCAAACGGATGTTCAACGGCAGCTGCGGCCACGCCCGCAACCATTACCGCGCTCACGGCCACGCCTTCCGGTCGTCGGGCAACACCGCCTTCGACGCCTACAAGGCCGAAACCCTGCGCCGGCTCGAGGATGAGCAGCACGCCTTCGAGGAATTCCTGAAGCGCCTGCGCGAAGCCAAGGACAAGCGCGAGTTCGACGAGTTCCTCGAGGACCGCGCCCGCCAGCGCCGCGCCGCCGAAGCGAGCTCGGGCGACGACAGCACGGCCTGGGCCTGACCCCCCTCCCCCGGCCCAAAGCGGCCCCGGCATCACCCGGGGCCGCCCCCTTTTCTTCTCGTCCGGATTATCCCATGTCCATGACCATGACGCGTACCCTGCCCGACCCGATCCATCAGGCCGAGTTCTATTCCGGCGTGCCGTTCAAGCGGCTGCTGGCCTGGCTGTTCGACACCATCGTCGTGATCGCCATCACGCTGATCCTCGGGCTGCTGACCATCGGGCTTCTGTGGCTGTTCTTCGTGCCCACCCTGTTCGTGATCTCGTTCTTCTACCGCTGGATCGGACTGACGAACCGCTCGGCCACGCCGGGGATGCGCCTGATGGCGATCGAGATCCGGAACGGCGCGGGTCTGCGACTGGATTCGCAGGAGGCGATGCTGCACACGCTCGGCTACCTCGTCAGCTCCGCGATCTTCCCGCTGCAGCTCGTTTCGGTGCTGATGATGGCGACTGGTGCCCGGGGCCAGGGTTTGACCGACATGATCCTCGGAACCGCCGCGATCAACCGCCCGGGATGACCCCGGGCGGACCACGTTTTGAGCATCCTTTCGCCCGTCAACCAGTTCTCTAAAAATGTATTGTCTGACCGGAGCGGCTGATGCAGGCTTTGGTCCAACGCGAATAGCAGACCATCTGCGGAGACCATGCGCCATACCCTTCCGATCGCGCCGCAATTCTACGTCACGGCGCCCCAGGCCTGTCCGTATCTCGACGGCCGGCGTGAGCGGAAGCTGTTCACCGCGCTGCAGGGCGACCAAGCCGACAAACTGAACGACGCCCTGTCCAAGCAGGGCTTCCGGCGGTCGCAGAACGTGCTGTACCGCCCGTCGTGCGCCGATTGTGCCGCCTGCCTCTCGGCCCGGATCCGCGTCGCCGATTTTGAACCGACGAAAAGCCTGCGCCGGGTGGCCCGCCGCAACGCGCACATGACGCGCGAGGCGCGCAGCCCCTGGGCGACCGAGGAGCAGTACGCGCTGTTCCGCCGCTACCTCGACAACCGGCACGCCGATGGCGGAATGGCCGACATGGACGTGTTCGAATTCGCCGCGATGATCGAGGAGACCCCGGTGCGCAGCCGGGTGATCGAGTATCGCGATGGCTCGCCCGAAGGCGACAACGACCTGACGGCTGTCTGCCTGACCGACGTGCTCGATGACGGGCTGAGCCTGGTCTATTCGTTCTTCCGGCCTGACCTGCCGAAGCAGTCGCTCGGCTCCTACGTGATCCTCGACCACGTCGAGATCGCGCGTGAGCGCGGTCTGCCGTATGTCTATCTCGGCTACTGGGTGCCGGGTTCGGACAAGATGGGCTACAAGGCGCGCTTCCCGGCGCTCGAGGTCTATGCCGGCGGAAACTGGCAGCGGCTCGAGGATCCGTCGGCTTTCTCGAACTCGACGCATCCGCTGTCGGTCGATCCGATCGCGCAGCAGGTCGCCCAGATCACCCTTCCCGACCTCCGGCCCGCTGACGCCAAGGGCTGACGCCCCCGGCGCGACCGGCCGCGTTCCGCACCTGCCGCCCTAGTTGGGCAGCAGGTCCGGCACGATCGTCACGATGGACGGGAACAGCCACAGGATGGCAAGCCCGAGCACCTGGATCAGCACGAAGGGCACGATGCCGCGATAGATGTGGCCGGTGGTGACCTCCGGTGGCGCGACGCCCCTGAGATAGAACAGCGCGAAACCGAAGGGCGGCGTCAGGAAGCTGGTCTGCAGGTTGATCGCGATCATGATCGTCACCCATTTCGGGTCGAGCGTGCCGCCGTAGATGACGGGGCCGACGATGGGCACGACGATGTAGATGATCTCGAGGAAGTCGAGCACGAAGCCGAGCACGAAGAGGATCAGCATCACCAGCAGGAACACCGCGAGTTCGTTGTCGAAGGCGCGGAGGAACTGCTGGATGTAGTGCTCTCCGCCGAACGAGATCAGCACGAGGTTCAGAAGCTGCGAGCCGATCAGGATGGTGAAGACCATCGACGTGACCTTCGCCGTCTCACGGATGACCGGCGACAGGATGTTGGTGCGGAACAGCACGTAGCAGGAGTAGAGCAGCCCGAAGAACGCGAAGTGGTAGGCGATCTGCGCGATCAGCCACGCGACCCAGTCCTGGAACGGCACGACCTCGCGCGTGATGCGCAGGTCGAAGTTGACGCCGACCATGATCATGATCACCAGCGCGAAGGACGCCCAGATCACGATCTTCGACAGACCGTCCTCCTCCTTCAGCTTGCGATAGGCCGCGAGCATGATGGCGCCGGCCGCGCCGAGCGCGGCGGCCGGGGTCGGGTTGGTGATGCCGCCGAGGATCGAGCCGAGCACCGCGACGATCAGGACGAGCGGCGGGAAGACCACGCGCAGAAGCTCGTTCTGCGCCAGCCGCGCCATCGCCGTCCGCGAGGCCCAGAGGGCAATCAGGACCGGGATGGCGAGGATCAGCCAGGCAGTGCCCGGACTGGTCAGCGGCGTGATGAACGCGACATCGAAGATCACGCCGAGCGCGATGCCGATCCCGCCGATGATGAGCGGCACGGGGTTCGACGAGGGCGACACCCCGCGCGCGAGGATCAGGACAAGCCCGAGCAGCGTCATCATGACGGCGAAGCCGGCGCTGATCGGGGGGATGGCGCCAAGCGCGATGGCCCGCTCGGCGGCGGCGCGCTCTTCTTCCGTCATTTCGGCGCCGTCATCCTCTTCGGCCGGCGCTTCTTCCTGCGCCGCGACCGCACCGGCCTCGCGCGCGGCAACGGCCTCGTCCCACGCGTCCTGGCCATGAAGTTCGATCATCGCCTCCTGACAGGCCGGCGAGACGTTCGTGCGCAGGGTGGAGCTGCCGGCCGTACTCTGGTCGGCGTTCAGCGCGGCGGTCAGCGACTGGCTGCCGACCATGCCGGTCGAGAAGCCGATGGCGACAAGAAGGATCAGGCCAAGCGGCGCGGCAAGATACCAGGTCAGCGCCTCGCCGCGTGTCACGGCCTCGGACGAGCTGTCGCCGAACGACACCGGCGGCGCCTTGGACGGGTTCAGGAGTGCGAAACCAAAGGCATAGGCGCCATAGAGGAACGCCAGGAACAGACCCGGCAGGATCGCGGCCTGGAACAGCGTCCCGACCGAAAGCACGGCCGGCTCGCCCAGATAGGTCAGCGCGTCCGAACAGCCGGCAAGCTGCGCGCGCGTCTCCTGCCCGGTGGCGTAAAGGTCGCCCACGAGCGTGCCGAGCAGAACGATCACGATCGACGGCGGAATGATCTGGCCGAGGGTCCCCGAGGCCGCGATGACGCCCGTCGCAAGCTCGGACGAATAGCCGTTGCGCAGCATGGTCGGCAGCGCCAGCAGGCCCATCGTGACCACAGTGGCGCCAACGATGCCGGTCGACGCGGCGAGGAACGCGCCCACGATCACGATCGACACGGCGAGACCGCCTGGCAGGGGGCCGAAGACGCGGGCCATCGTGGTCAGCAGATCGTCGGCGATCTTCGAGCGTTCGAGCACGATGCCCATCATCACGAACATCAGCACGGCCAGCAGCGTCTCGATCGACTGGCCGGCGATGACGCGTTCATTCATCCGGTTGACGATGAAGGACAGGTTGCGGTCGAGCGCAAGTTCCCACCCGGGCATGGCTTCGGTGCCGCCGGGGAAGAGCGGTTCGGCCACGCGTGGCAATTCGGGGTATCGGAATATGGATATGGCGTCTCGGGCCACCCCACTGTTCACGAGTTCCCTGTATTCGGCCGACGCTGTGTCGATCGCCTGGTGGATCAGGATCCCCGAGGTGTCGAGCACGGCGATGATGCCGAATGAGATGATCCCGGCGCCGCCGATGGCGAAGGCCACGGGAAAGCCCGTCATGATCGCCGCGAAGAGGGTCAGGAATACGATCAGCAGACCGACCTCGACCCCGTCCAACCCGAATGGCATGCGTTACGTTCCCTTGTTGTCCCCGGTCGCCGGTTCTTGTTGTGTCAGGTCGAGCCGGAATGCAGCTCGTGGGCCAGGTCCTCGGACTCGTCGCCCATGCTATCCTTGTCGAGATACCTGCCTTCGGCCTCCTCGCCTTCGATCCATTCGCAGTACGAGCGCCAGAAGAAGGCGACCGCCTGCAGGAAGACGAGTACGCAGTAGATCACGATCAGGACCTTGAAGATGAAGTACGCGTTGAAGCCGTTCGGGCTGAAGCCGATCGTTTCCACGTTCCAGCGCATCACGCGGCTGGTCGCGATCATCCGCTCCAGGTCGGTCGAGGCCGACGGGTTCGGCACGACGAGGTGCCGCCACATGAAGAACCAGGCATAGAGGTAGGTCAGCGTGATGACCGGCATCATGAAGAACAGGCAGCCGAACATGTCGATGACGCGCTTGGTGCGGTACTTCACGCCGGCATAAACGAGGTCGACGCGGACATGGCCGCCCTGCACGAAGGTGTAGCTGACGCACAGGCAGACGACGGCAGCGTTGTAGAGCTTCAGCTCCTCCGCCCACCACGACAGGTCCTGCGTGAAGGCGGTGCCGAGCGGCCCGAGCGAGATGTCCGGGACCCGGAACACCCGCTGCAGGAAGACGATCATGACCTGCTGAAGCACCATCAGAAGACCCGCCCACGAGGCGATGCGACCGACCGTGTTGGCCACGCCTTCGAGCGTGCGGACCCCGGCCCAGAGGATCTGGCGGCGCCAGACCATGCCGAGGATCGTGATGATGAGGAACGTCGTGAAGACGACGAAGAAGAATTCGACCGACCCGCCGTAGTAGATGAACCGGGCAAGCGCCTCGCGGTTCTCCCAGAACAGCCAGTCCTGCGGATTGGCGATGGTCAGCCCAAGACGATAGGGCGACAGCGCGATGTTCTGCAGCACCCAAAGGATGAAGTCCATGTCCCTGCCTCCCCGATGGCGGCCCCCGGACCGCCGGCATATCGCCGAGTGAGGCCCGCCCGGCGCTGCAGCCGGGCGGGCCCGTGTTCAGGATCCGAAGATCAGGCCGCGTTCACGCGGTTACGCTGACGGATGTATTCGCCGTCGCCGATCTGCCACCAGGCCGAGGTCGAAGCCATCGACTCGAAGTAGCTGTTGGCGATCTCGGCGTAGATCGGGTCGCCCATGTTCTCCTCGCGGACCTCGACCGAAGCGCGGCCGAAGGCGTCCCACACGTCGTCGGGGAACTCGCGGACCTGGATGCCTTCCTGCTGGAGACGGCGGAGTGCCGCGCCGTTCTCGGCCCAGGACAGGCCCAGGTTGTTCGAGTGCACGGACTCGCAGACCGACTCGATGATCGTCTTCTGCGCCGGTGTGAACGATTCCCAGACGTCGAGGTTGAACGACAGCGCGAGCGCCGAGCCCGGCTCGTGGAAGCCGGAGGTGTAGTAGATCGAGGTAACCTCCTGGAAGCCCATGCGCTCGTCGGCGAAGGGACCGATCCATTCCGCGCCGTCGATCTGGCCCGAGGACAGTGCCTGGTAGATCTCGCCGCCGGGAATGTTCTGGACCGATGCGCCAAGACGCCCGAGCACCTGGCCACCCTGGCCCGGCATCCGGAAGCGAAGGCCCTGCAGGTCCTCGGCCGAGGTGATCTCGGAGTTGAACCAGCCGCCCGGCTGCATGCCCGTGTTGCCGCAGAGGAACGGCTTGAGGTTGAACAGGCCGGCGAGCTCGTGGTGCAGCGCCATGCCGCCCTGGTGGTAGTACCAGGCCAGAAGCTCGACGCCGGTCATGCCGAAGGGCACGGCAGTGAAGAAGGCGAAGCCCGGGTGCTGGTTGAGGAAGTAGTATTCCGCCGAGTGGTAGATGTCGGCCTGTCCCGAGGACACGGCGTCGAACACTTCGAAGGCGCCGACGAGCGCACCGGCCGGGTACTTCTCGATGGTGAGCTGGCCGTCGGTTGCGGCGGTGATCCGGTCGGCGGCGAGCTGTGCCGCGTCATCGAAGATCGCGAAACCGTCCGGCACCGAGGTGACGAGGGTCAGAGTGCGGTTGCCTTGCGCGTACACCGGAGCGGCGAGTGCGGTCGTGGTTGCGGCTGCGCCGCCGAGTGCAGACGTTCTCAGGAAAGAACGACGATCCATACGGTATCCTCCCGATTCATGGACCCGCCGGTGGGTCCGACGGTCTTCTTCATGTGGTCGTGCGCGACACGTTACCGATTGCGGCGCAGAGGGCAAATAGGTTTTCGCTAACATGCGGGCGACGCTGTCGAATTGCCTCTGCTTCCCGCGCGGCACCGCTTCGCCCCACAACCAAAGGGCGATTCAGACATCCGGAACTCCCGCGAACCATGCAAATTCGGTTGCATACGAAAGTTTCTCAGCCGCCGCTACGGCGGACCGATTATTGCGGCAGGTTGCGGCGAGCCGACACAATCCATCGCGGATTCGAGGTTGACGGCCCCGAATCCGGCTCCTAAGGATGGCGTCGGTTGTGACGGCAGAGGCGGCGATGAACGCTCTTCTCGTACTTGTAGGCTTGATGCGCATGGGTCGGTAACGGCAACCATTCCAACACCCCATGCGCCCCCGTCTCATCACCGGGGGCTTTTTTGTGCCCGCGCGGCACCCGAAGGAAGAAAAGGAAAGACGCGATGACGGCCCAGATGACCGGCGCGAAAATGGTGGTCGAAGCCCTGAAGGATCAGGGCGTCGATGTCGTATTCGGCTATCCGGGCGGCGCCGTGCTTCCGATCTACGACGAGATCTTCCAGCAAAACGCGATCCGCCACATCCTCGTCCGCCACGAACAGGGCGCGGTTCACGCCGCCGAGGGCTATGCCCGCTCGACCGGGAAACCGGGCGTCGTGCTCGTGACGTCGGGCCCCGGCGCCACGAACGCCGTCACCGGGCTGACCGACGCGCTGATGGACTCGATCCCGATCGTCGTGCTGACCGGACAGGTCCCGACCTTCATGATCGGCTCGGACGCGTTCCAGGAGGCCGACACCGTCGGGATCACCCGGCCCTGCACCAAGATGAACTGGCTGGTGAAAGAGACCGACCAGCTCGGCCAGACGATCCACGAGGCCTTTCACATCGCCACCGCCGGCCGCCCCGGCCCGGTGCTGGTCGACATTCCCAAGGACGTCCAGTTCGCCACCGGCGGCTATGTCGGGCCGAAAGCGGTCAAGAGCCATTACCAGCCGAAGGTGAAGGGCAATATCGAGACGATCACGGCGCTGGTCGAGGCGATCGAGCAGGCTGAACGCCCGATCTTCTACACCGGCGGCGGCGTGGTGAACTCGGGCGACGCGGCGACGCAGCTTCTGCGCGAACTGGTTGATTCCACGGGGTTTCCGATCACCTCGACGCTAATGGGCCTCGGCTGCTACCCGGCCTCGGGAAAGAACTGGCTCGGGATGCTCGGTATGCACGGGCTCTACGAGGCCAACCTCGCCATGCATGGCTGCGACCTGATGATCAACATCGGCGCCCGTTTCGACGACCGGATCACCGGGCGCATCGCCGATTTCTCTCCGGGCAGCCTGAAGGCGCACATCGATATCGACCCGTCCTCGATCAACAAGGTCATCCACGCGGATTTCCCGATCGTGGGCGACGTGGCGCATGTGCTCGAAGATCTGCTGCGCATCTGGAAATCGCGCGGCCGGAAGACGAACAAGTCGGGCCTGCAGAAATGGTGGTCGCAGATCGAGCAGTGGAAGACGGTCGACTGCCTGAAGTTCACGCCGAGCGAGAAGACCATCAAGCCGCAGCACGCGCTGCAGCGGCTCGAGGCGCTGACCAGGGACCATCCCAAGCGGTACATCTGCACCGAGGTCGGCCAGCACCAGATGTGGGCGGCCCAGTATCTCGGCTTCGATGCGCCGAACCGCTGGATGACCTCTGGCGGGCTCGGGACGATGGGCTATGGCTTCCCGGCCTCGATCGGCGTGCAGATCGCGCATCCCGATGCGCTCGTTATCAACGTCGCGGGCGAGGCTTCGTGGCTGATGAACATGCAGGAGATGGGGACGGCGGTGCAGTTCCGCCTGCCCGTGAAGCAGTTCATCCTGAACAACGAACGCCTCGGCATGGTGCGCCAGTGGCAGGAACTGCTGCACGGCGAGCGCTACAGCCATTCGTGGTCCGAGGCCCTGCCCGATTTCGTGAAGCTTGCCGAAGCCTTCGGCGCGAAGGGCATCCTGTGCTCCGATCCCGCCGATCTCGACGATGCGATCATGGAGATGCTGAACCACGACGGTCCGGTCATCTTCGACTGCCTCGTCGAGAAGCACGAGAACTGCTTCCCGATGATCCCGTCCGGCAAGGCGCATAACGAGATGCTCCTGGGCGAGGCGGAGACGCAGGGCGTGATCGACGCCAAGGGCAGCGTGCTCGTCTGACGCAGTTGTGTCCGCGCCGGGCGTCCGGCGCGAACACCACCGCTGGACCCCGGACCGCTCTTCGTGAAAGAAGCGGTTCAAGGATGCCAGACCGAGAGTTCCCCATGAACGCGACGCGCGGACTTGTCCTCGCCTTTTGCCTTTCCGCCTGTCCGGCCGCAGCGCAGGATCCGGCAGCGGTCTATGACCTTCTGTGCGGGCGGACCGCCCAGTTCTACTCGCCCGGGATCGGCACGCAGATCGAATACACCGCCCCGGACGGGCGGGCGTTTCTCTGGTTCCCGGGGCAGGACGACGTGATCCTGGGCACCTGGGAGGTCGGCCAGATGACCGACGGCGTGGCCGAGCTGTGCTATGTCTATGAGCCCGGCAGCTTCACCGGTGAGGATGGTGAGACCTTCTGTTTCACCTATCCCGGGCTGATCGCCGATCTCGTCGAGGGCGGGCTGCGCGACGGCGACCCCTACGACCTGATGTCGGGCGAAGTGCCGTTCGTCACCCTGCCCTTCTCCGAGGTCGATCCCACCGGCCTGAAGACCGAGTATCCGGACCAGCCGCAGGCCCCGGCCTGCGCCGGGCTGTTTTCCTGAGCGTCAGGCGCGCCGGCGGACCAGCGCACCAAGCGCGGCGAGGGCCGCGACCAGAAGCGGCAGGCCGGCCGGCAGCGGCACGGGCGACGGCGCGGGCGTGCCGCCC
>WVSN01000022.1 GCA_015689705.1 Rhodobacterales bacterium HKCCE3408 | reverse complement strand
GAGCCGCGCCGACAGGTTCTGGATCCTCAATCCCGACGGCGCCGCCGCGCCCGGGGCGGCGCTCGCCTTCGCCAGCGCCGATCCCGGGCCCTTCGCGCTGATGGGCGGGCGGGTGATCTACACCCATGCCCCCGACACGATCCAGATCGACGGCGGCACGGTGAACCGCCGGACCGGCGTCACCGGCAACGTCCATCTGGGCGCGAGCCATGCCGCGACCCCCGCCCCCGACCCTGCCGCGATGGATTTTATCACCGGCGCCTCGATGGTGGCGAGCCGCGCCTTCTACGACGCCGCCGGGCCGATGCCGGAGGATTACTTCCTCTATTACGAGGAGGTCGACTGGGCCTTCCGCAGGCCCGCTGGCCTGCCGTACGCCTATTGCCCCGGCGGGATCGTCTACCACCGCGCCGGCACCGCCATCGGCTCGCCCACGCTCGATCGCGTCGCCGGGCCGTTTTCGCAGTATTTCAAGCATCGCGGCCGGATGCGCTTCGTCCGCCGGCACCTGCCCGGCGCGTGGCTCTCGGCGCTGGTCTATACCGGGCTGAAGTCGGCGCAATACGTCGTGCAGGGTTATGGCGCCGAGGCGCGCGCGATGCTCGCCGGCGCGCTCGACCGGCCACCGCCCGCGGCGGTGCGCGACCGGCTCGCCCCGGCGGCCCGCGCGCTCGCCTTCGCCCCATTCAACCCGAGGATCTCCGCCCCCGCCATGACGACCCCGTCGCAGCCCGCCCATAAGTCCCGCAAGGGGCCGCTCTCCCGCGCCCTGCGCCTTGTCGGATCGACCCTCGATCCGCGCGCCTTCGCCCATGCCTTCCGGCTCCTGAACTACTACAACTACTCGCATGTCCAGCCGCGCCGGCGGCTCGCCTCGGTCGGCGCCGGTGCCGCGATCAGCCCCAATGCGCTGTTCTCGAACCCCGAGCGGATCGAGATCGGACCGAAAGCCTCGATCGGGGCGCGGGTGCATCTCTGGGCCGGGCCGTCCACGGGGCGGATCGTGATCGGCGCGCATACGCTCGTCGCGCCGCACGTGATGATCACGGCGGCCAATTACCGCTTCAACGACGGCAGCCCGATCAACGACCAGGCGATGGACGAGGCCGACGTGATCGTGGGCGAGGATGTCTGGCTCGGCTTCGGCGCGGTGATCCTACCCGGGGCGCGGATCGGCGACGGCGCGGTGATCGGCGCGGGCGCGGTCGTCCGCGGCGAGGTCGCGCCGGGGGCCGTGGTGGCGCCCGCGACCGTGCAGGCGGTCGGCCAGCGCATCGACCGCTCGAAGCTCGGCACCGCAGCGCGGGGCACCGGCGCGCCCGATCCGACCGTCCTCGCGCTCGTCCGGCGCGAGTTTCCCGCCCTGACCGAGGCCGAGATCACCGCCCCGATCGAGAGCACCCGGCTCGACAGTTTCGATCTCATCACGCTGCGCGCCGCGCTCGAGACCGGGATGGGCGTGCGGATCAGCGATGCCGACTGGGCCGGCGCGGGCTCGCTCTCCGAGCTTGCCGCCCTGCCCGTCTTCGCCGGCGCCGCGCCCGCGCCCGTCGCCACGTCTTCCGCCGCCCGAACCACGCAGGCCCCCGCCATGCCCAGTCCCGAGCCCTCCGCCACCGATCCGTCCGCCGTCTCGGTCCGGGTCGGCACCGATGGCACCAGCCTCCGCCGCCGCCCGCTTGACATGCCGCAGATGGCGCTGTCGGGCCTGTCCGAGAGCTGGCTCTTCAAAGAGCTCGGCGACATCCACTGGGCGATGATCTGCGCCTTCCTGCGCCAGCCCTCCTCGGCTATCTCCGACGATACCGGCGCCCGGCTCTACGCCACCTTCACGCGCATCCGGCTCGACGTGGACAGCACGCTGCGCGGCTTCTCCGAGAACACGCCGATGGAGATCGCCTCGCGGCTCGGGCGGCACGGCGCGAGCTTCTATTTCGGCGAGCATACCGTGACCGGCGGCACCGGCGTGGATGCGGCGCGGGCGGATGCCCGGACCATGTCGACCTTTGCCAAGTACGGCGAGCGCGGCAACAACACCTCGCTGATGAAGGGTACCCCGGTCCTGCCCGATCCCGATGCCGTGGCGCCCTACGACGCCTTCCCCAATTTCGGCATCGAGTACCGCGAGCGCCGCGCCGCGGAGGCCGGGGCGCACAGCTTCGAATGCGATTACGAGATCCTGCCGCCGCACGACATCAACGGCGTCGGCCTGCTCTACTTCGCGGCCTATCCGACGGTAGTCGATCTCTGTCTCGAGAAAGCCGAGGGCAAGGGCTTCCTGATGGAGCATTCGACGGTGGCCAAGGACGTGCTCTACTTCGCGAATTGCGAGCCCGACGAGACCCTCGTCTTCCGCATCCACGACCGCGACGTGGAGCCCGACGGGACGATCGCCCACCGCACCACGATCAGCCGCAAGTCCGATGACGTGCGCATGGCCGAGGTGCTGAGCCGCAAGCGCCCCTCGGCCCGGCCGATCCCGCGCTAACAGCTGAGACTGCGCCACGAGTTTCGCGCGCGAAACCGCCCCTGCCCTAGCGATCCATGTTGCGGACGAGCCGACCCTTCAACCAGCGCAGTGGCCTGGCGTCCTGGGCGAGCTCGGCATCTCGGGCCGCGATGAAATCGGGAGGCAGGAAGGGCGCGGGGGCGGTCGGCGTGCGGTCGTCCGGCGTGTAGCCGAAGCGCTCGAAATCCTCGGCGTAAATCTCTGCGATGCGTGCGATGTCAGTTGCCGACGGTTTCTCCTTGGCGCCGCCGCGGCCTTTATGCTCATTCACTCGACGCATCGCACGCGGTCCGCACACGACGCCGGTGAGCTCGTCAAACCAAGGTATGATCGCGTCAACACCGTGCTCGATATGGAAAACCCGAGCACCTTCGGGAACGATCTGAGTCATCGGCAGGATGTGGTTGTCGTAGGCGAAGGGTATCTCAGCCAACGTTTCAGGAATCATATCCAGCCAATCGGAGAAACTGAAGGCGGCCGGCGTTGAACGCTCGACCTCGAGCTGGAAATGGTAAGCCGAGACCAGCCGCGCCACCGGATGCCGAACGATAGCAAAACTCGCGTCGAAAAAACCCCTTGGAAACAGTCGCTCGAACGAGACCAAGTCGATATGCTGAGGTGAGGAGCGGGACCAGCGCCGCTCTGGCCGGAGCGAATGGTGGCGAGTATCAACGAAGGCGATCGGACCAAACCGATCCGTCAGATATCGTTCGACGGAGGAGCCGCCGCATTTTGGCACATGGGCGTAGTAAATCAGTTGAGCGCCAGCGCGGATGATCGGCATGGAAGTCCTGACTCTTAAAAGTTTTTCAAGTCCCCCAAGCCTGTGAAGAACGATATTGGCCTATTGATGTCAACGGCGGCCACGAAACGGAAGCGGTATTGGTCCGGCCCGCTGCGCCACAGCCTCAGCCGATCTGGCTCCGCACCCATCCCAGGAACGCCTTGTCGGGCGAGCGCAGCCGCGGCCGCCCGGTCTCGGCCCAGAACGCCCGCCAGCGCGCCTCGAGCGCGTAGACATCCGATCCCGGCATCAGCGCGCGGGCCTGCTCCAGGACGGCGGCGCTCAGGACCGGCCCCTCGCCCGGTTCGATCACCGCCGCGCGCGGGGTGACGCGGACGAGATCGCCGGGCTCCTCCTCGAGCCGGTAATCGGGCAGCGTATCGGCGCGGATGATCTCGCGCAGCATGGCGCGGAAGACCCGAACCGGCGAGGTCGAGCCTGACTTGACGTGCAGGACCTTGACCGAGACGCGCCACGAGGGCTGCGTGCCGCAATGCTTCCGCGCCAGTTCGTAGAGCCGCCGCTCGAGCGGCTTGCGCAGCCCGAAATAGGCCCGGCTGAGGGTCAGGACGGATTTCGCCAGCACCGCGCGATAGAGCCAGTCCGACAGTGTGACCGACACGCTGACCATGCGCCCCGCACGGGTCCGCCGCACGATCTCCCACGTCTCGATCAGGCCGAAGCCGGTGGTGGTCTCGACCGGGTCGTCCTTCGGGCCGGTGGTGATGTTCGTCGTGATCCGCGTCCCGGCCAGCCGCTCGAAGGCGTCACGCAGCCGGCGGTAGCCGTCGCCGCTCGTCTCCCGCCCGGTGGCCAGCAGCAGGTCATGCGCGGTCAGCGTCAGCCGGCGCGAGGTCGGCCGGCCCGCGTTCAGCGCCGCCATGAGCTGGCTGATGCAGAAGATCAGGATGTCGGCGTCGAAGATCGTCGCCCGCCCCTTCACGCTCGGGGTGATGGTGACAATGGTGCCGCGATGCTCGTATTCCAGCACCCGCCGGTCGGGCCGGGTCGACAGCGAGAAGACCGGGTGCTCCATCGAGGCGATGTCGTGTTTCGGAATCGCGCCCAGGATGTCGCAGACGAAGAAATCGCCGGTCGCGGCCGCTGTGATCGGTCCTGCCATGGGGCCTGCTCGCCTCCGTTCCCCGTCGTTCCCGTTTTGGGTCTGGTCCGGCCGCAAGGCCGGCTTCGGGGTTTCATTGACACCAGACGATATTGTCCACAGGCGATTCCGGCAAGCGGCCGGCGTGGTTTCGGAGTCGCGCGCCCGTGGTTGCGGAGTCGCCCGTTCGGGGGATCGGAATCGCCCCCTGCCCCACGGCACGGAAATTCCCGCGCAGGCTCAACGACTTGCCGGATCAGGATTGATCCCGTAACAAAATAAATAACGGAAAAAATAACGACGCACGGATCGGCCCGGCCCGGATCCCGCCCGCGTGCTGAATATTAAGCCGTTGATTTACATAGAAAAATCGCTCATGTTCTAAGCTTCTTCCCATGTGACGTGTTTTGGCGTACCTTGGTCAAAACACGATACACGAGGGTCCGATGAGCAGTGACGACCTCCCCCCGTATTTCCATATCGATCCCGGCCGGGCGGCGGCCGATCTGGGCGCGCCCGCAGGGTCCGAGACCTTCGCCGGCATCGCCGAGGCCTGCGCCCGGGGCCGGGCCGATCTGGCCTCGCGCGGGCTCGAGGAGGGCGGGCGGAAGGTGCTGCGCCGGTTCTCGACCTGGGAGATCACGAAATACCTGATCCCGGTCGCACCCGCGCATTTCCGCCGCGTGCTGCGCCAGAACCCCGACCTGCCGCAGGGCATCACCGAAAGCGACGGCGGCGCGAAATGGTTCACCCTCGACGAGGTGCTGAAGCTGCGCGCCCATTTCGGGGCCGAGGGCTCGAAGGCGAAGGAATACCTGCCCTACCGCCCCGCAGGCGCCCCGGCCAAGATGGTGGCGGTGGCCAACTTCAAGGGCGGGGTCGGCAAGACCTCGACGGCGGCGCATCTGGCGATGTCGGCCGCGCTCGACGGCTACCGGGTGCTGGTCGTGGACCTGGATTCGCAAGGGTCCATGACCTCGATCTTCGGCGGCAGGGTCGAGGATGAATGGCAGACGGTCTTCCCGCTTCTGGCGCGCCATTACGCGCTGCATCTGAGGGCCGAGAACCAGCGCCGGATCGACCGGGGCGAGGCGCCGCAACCGCTCGACGAGACGCTGTCCGAGGCGCTCAATATCCGGGCCGCGGACGTGATCCAGACGACCCACTGGCCCAACATCGACCTGATCGGCGCGCAGCTCAATCTCTACTGGTCCGAATTCCAGGTCCCGGTCTGGCGCATGGCCGCGCGCGGCTGGAAGCTCTGGGACGCGCTCGGCGAGACGCTGGCCGCCGACGGGATCCTCGACGCCTACGACCTGGTCTTCCTCGATACCCCCCCTGCCCTCGGCTATCTCACCATCAACGGGCTCGCCGCGGCCGACATCCTGCTCGTGCCGCTCGGCGCCTCGTTCCTCGAGTTCGATTCCACGGGCCGCTTCTTCGACATGCTGCACCAGACCTTCGCCTCGATCGAGGAGGGGGAGAACATGGCCGCCCGCGCCCTCGGGAGGCCGGAACTGGCCTTCGAATGGGACGCGGTGCGCGCCGTCGTCACCCGCTACGACAGCGGCCAGCAGGCCGAGATGGCGGCGCTGATCCAGGCCTATCTGGGCCGCACGCTCAGCCCCTACCGGCAGGATTTCACCGCGCTGATCGGGCAGGCGGGCGAGCAGGTGCACGGCATCTACGAGGCCGATTACCGCGACTTCAACCGCGACACCTATGCCCGCGGACGGGCCACGTTCGACGAGACCTATGCCGCGTTCAAGCGGCTTCTCCTCGGCATCTGGCACCGCGAGACCCAAGCCGGCACGGCGGCGGCGGAATGATGACGTTTCGCGCGCGAAACCAAGAGGGCAGCCCATGGCCAAACGCAGACGCCTGAGCCCGGTCACCGCGCTCGGGGCAGAGACCGGGGCCACGCCCGACACCTCCCCTGCCCGCCCGGCCCGCGCGCCGATCGCCGATCTTGCCGGCGCGGCCTCGGCCCGCTCGGCGCTCGACGAGGTGACGGGAGAGCTGACCCGCGCCCGCGCCGAGGGCCGGATGATCGTCGCCCTGCCGCTCGACGCGGTCGAGGCCGGGCACCTGATCCGCGACCGGATCGCGGCGGCGGATGACGAACTTGCCGCGCTCAAGGCCTCGATCGCGGCGCGCGGCCAGCAGGTCCCGGTCGAGGTCACCGATCTCGGCGACGGGCGCTACGGCCTCATTTCCGGCTGGCGGCGACTGACCGCGCTCGGCCAGCTGCGGGACGAGACCGGCGAGGAGCGGTTCGGGTCCGTGCTCGCCCTGCTCCGCCGCCCCGACAGCGCCGGCGAGGCCTATCTCGCCATGGTCGAGGAGAACGAGATCCGCGTCGGGCTGTCGCATTACGAACGCGCGCGTGTGGCCGCGAGGGCGAGCGAGGCCGGCGTCTTCCCCGACACCGCCGCCGCGATCCGCACGCTCTTCGCCTCGGCCTCCAAGGCCAAGCGGTCGAAGATCGCGAGCTTCGTGACGCTCTACGAGGAGCTCGACAGCCATCTCGCCTATCCCGCCGCGATCGGCGAGCGGCTCGGGCTGAAGCTGGCCCAGGCCATCGCCGAGGGCCGGGCCGGCGATATCCGCGCCGCGCTGATGCTGGCCGCCGCGCCCGATGCCGCGGCCGAGCAGACGGCGCTGGCCCGCGCCGCGACCCGGCCGAAGCCGGGCGAGCCGAAACCGGGCCGCAGCGCGCCCGAAGTGGTGCCGGGTATCCGCATGGCGCGGTCGCGGAGCGGGATCACCCTGACCGGGCCGGGCGTCGACGGCGCGCTGCTCGAGGAGATCGAGAGCTTCCTGAAGCGGCGCTACGGCTAGACATGGCGCCGCAACCGGGCGGCGGGGACGGCACCCCCGCGATCGCCGTCATCATCCCGCACTACGACGATCTCGCGCGGCTCCGGCGCTGCCTCGCGGCGCTGACCGCGCAGGATCTCACGGGCGTCGAGGTGGTGGTGGCCGACAACGCCACCCCGGGCGGGCTGGCCGGCCTTGCCGAGGCGTTTCCCGCCATCCGGCTGGTGACGCAGCCCGAGCGCGGCGCGGCGGCGGCGCGCAACAAGGGGGCGGAGGTGACCGCCGCGCCTTGGCTCGCCTTCCTCGACGCCGACTGCGTGCCCTCGGAGGGCTGGCTAAACCGCGTGCGGGTTCTGGCCGCAGGCGATCCGGGGACCGTCACCGGCGGGCGCATCGACGTCTTCGACGAGACCCCGGGCCCGCGCACCGGTACCGAGGCATTCGAGACCGTCTTCGCCTTCGACCAGCGTGGCTATATCGAGCGCAAGGGCTTCTCTGTGACCGCCAACCTCGTCACCGCGCGCGCGACCTTCGCCGATGTCGGGCCGATGATCGTGGGCATGTCCGAGGATGTCGACTGGTGCCGCCGCGCCGTGGCGAAGGGCTATCGCCTGGTCTACGACGATGCGCTCGCAGTCGCGCACCCGACGCGGGGCGACTGGCCGGCGTTGCGCAAGAAATGGCGGCGCATGACCGAGGAGGGGTTCGGGCTCGAAGGGCAGGGGGCGGCGGGCCGGGCGCAATGGGCGGCGAAGGCGGTCCTGATGCCGGCCAGTATACTCGCCCACCTGCCGCGAGTCCTAGGCCACCCGGCGTTGTCGGGGCGGGAGAAGTGGCGCGGGGCCGGAACGCTTGTGCGGCTGCGGCTGCAGCGCATGGCTTGGATGCTGGCGCAGGCGGCAGGCCGGGGCATCTGAGGTTCAATCGGGTGGCCGCCCTCTCCGCGGCCTGATTGGAAAGCGACTGTAGCGGGAGCCGGTGGACTGCCCCTCATGGCTCTCGGACGGGTCGGGCCGGCGGGAATGGCGATGGCCGCTCCCACTCACTCCCTCAGGCGTCTCGGGCCCGGCATCGTCCTCGTCCTCGTCGAAGATCCAAATCGCGCCGCCCATCAGCACCAAAAGAAGTGACCACTGGATGTGCCAGGAGGCGACCGTACCATAGGCAAGGAATAGCGCTATGAAGGTGAAGATCATCGACTTCCGAATGGCGTTAATCTCGGGACTGCGCGAGAAGTCGCGTTGGATCAGCCGGTAGATGATGTAGGCATAAGCCCCGAGCAGCAGGCCCACGCCGACGAGGCCGGAGCGCATGGCTAGAAGCAGCCACTGGTTATCGATCGACGATGACATCCAGGCTGACCGCTGCCAGCCGTCGCTAAACAAGCCCATCCCGAAGATCGGGTGGCGCATAACCTCGGCTGTTCCGAACTGCCATATCATGTAGCGATTCCAGGCCGTGGATGCGCTGAATGCAACCATGCGTGCCAAAGTCAGTGCCGGAGGGCGTTCGGAGACCACTGCGACCAGAGCGTAGAACAGCACGGCGCCCCAGGCGAACGCGTACCAGCGCCTGTCCCAGGTCCGGAGCACCCAGTCCCAGAGCATCATCGCGCCCTGGACAGCGACGGCGACATAGGCGCCCGAGGAGAGCGAGAAGAAAGTACCGAGATAGCTCCCCGCAGTCAGCAAAAGCCGCTTGCCGAAGCCGGGTTTGTCAGGTGCCTGGGACAGGCCCAGAAGCCCGAAGGAGAACCCCATGGAGCAGAACACGCCGTAGAGAATTGGGTGGGCCGAGCCTACCTGCGCCCGCAGAAGTCCAAGCCGCGGTGGATAGTTCAGGGTCACGACACTGAACGGATCCACCATGGGCAGCGCTTCTGCGATCCTGATCAGAATAACGATCCCTTGCGTGCTCTCGAGGATGGCGAAGGGCAACAGAAACAGCAATGTCCAAAGCAGAACGCGTGTGAAGAAGTAGAAATCCTGCCGGTTTCGGATAGCAGCGCGTCCTAGCAGATAGGCGAAGAACGTGTCGATGAACTGCGCCCCGCCCCATTCTACCAGCCGGCCGGTATCGCCGTTGGCGACCAACGAGACGAGGACCCAAATTGAGTGCCCGAGCACGAGCAGGTCAGGGAGGAGGAGCCGGCCGAACCGACCCGCGAGCCACTGGATCATCAGGATTGGTCCGACGAACAAGAGCACGAGCCGATAGGGGCCGATGAGCAGGGGCCCCAGTTCCAGCCCGTAGGGCTGTGTCGCACAGAGCACAAACAGCGCCAGCACGACCGGCCGCGACAGCGCCGCACGAACCGCCGACACCGTCCCGTCCCGGTGCCCTGCGGACCCGCCGTTCTGGTCGACCTGACTTGTCACGAACCCTCGTCCTGTTAAGGTGCGATGCGACCTACCACAGCCGCCCGACCGTGCATATCGTCGGGGGCCGGCTTCCCGGAAATTTGTTGTCGGTTCGGAGAGTGTCTATGGTCGAGGCTGGAACGCGTTGGGATCCGTCACGGGGACGAACCGAGGTGATGACGGAGGCCGGGTTCGGGCCGCCGGTGACCGTCTCGAAGGCAGCGATGTACCGCAAGCAGCTGCCGGTCTTCCTAGCCAAGAACAAGGGACTCGTCACCGACCCGATGTTCTGGAGCATGCTGCCGAAGCTACGCTCGGTCCGCGCCCGCGCGGAGCCGCGGCCGGCCGATGCTCCGATGCTCTGGATCGGCACCCACCACAAGGCGATGACGACCTACTTCAATGCGGTGCTGCGCTTCTTTGCCTACGCGGGGCGGATGAATTTCCGAAAGATTAGTCTTGAGCAGCCGCCGGAGGGCACGCAGCTATTCCTGTCGAACCACTCGAAAATGGAGCTTACTTCGCTCGCGCCCTATCGCGGCATCCACCTTATGCGCGATCCGCGCGACATGATTGTGTCGGGCTACCACTACCATAAGTGGACCAACGAGACCTGGGCGCATCGGCCCGACGAGGCCGGCCGGTCCTATCAGCAGAAGCTGAACACCGTTGACACCCGCAGTGGGTTGTTCATGGAGATCGACCACTTTACCTTCTTTTACCGCGAGCAGCTTGAGGCCTGGAACATGGAAGACCCCGACATCCTCGAGGTCTCCTACGAGGACCTGATGGGCGAGGGGCGCGATCAGCTCTACCACGACATCTTCGCCCATCTCGGCGTACCCGCCGAACAGGCCGGAATCGGCGTCGACCTGATGCGGCTGTTCGAGGCCAAGCGGCGCACTGGCCGGGCCAAGGATGCTGTGCGCGCAAAACACCAGCACATCCGCTCGGGCCGGAAGGAACAATGGCGCGAGGAATTGTCCCCCGATCACCTTGATTACATCGAGGCGCAACTCGGTCCAGTGTTGCGCAAGTTCGGCTACTCGCCGCACTGATCCCGGTCCCTGGGGGTGCTTTCCCGGTCCGTCTCCGGACGCTCCCGGCCGCCGGAGAAGCGGTGAACAATTTCCGGTCCTCCGGAGCCTTGTTTCCGAATCAGCCACCTCCGGACGACCCAGGGTTATCGGTCGTTTCGAGATCGGAAATAGTTCGCCATCTTTGTAATTGTTTCCGAAATTGATCAGCGGATTTCAGCACATTGGCTGGTTATTGACATAATTCAGGCAAGGTCTCGCCACTGATCGCCCCTTTTCAGCCGAGTTCCGCCAAACCTCCGCCTTTGTCCGGACTTCCAATGGCAACAGTAGCCCCGTTGTGGGACGGGATCGGAAACACCAAGAGCGAGCGGATCATGCCATTTGGAACCATTGTGGACGGATCACCCGTGGTGATTGTGTCCACAGCTGCCGAACTTCAGCAGGCATATGCAACATTGTCCACGACATCGGGTGGAGGGACCATCCTGCTGTCGGACGATTATCCGTCACGGGCGGAAATCAACCTGACCGGGGGCGGGTCGCAGCCCGTGCACATCACGTCAGTCAATACCGACGACCCGGTGCAGATCAGCCGAATTGCGTTCGACGACGTCGACAACGTGAAGGTGTCGGGCGTCCATGTCGACAGCACGGGCGTCAGCCGGGACGATTATCTACAGGATATCGATATCGACTACAGCAGCCGGATCGAGATCAGCGACGTCACCTTCACCTCGACCGGGACTGAGTTCTACGATCCCAACGACCCCAACGCGGTCCTCGGCGAGCGCCTGGGCATGATCCAAGATAGCAGTGATGTTGCCATCAGCGGGATCGAGGGATCGGGCTACTCGATGGGCCTGACCTTCCGTGACTGCGACAACGTCGATGTCGTCGGCAACGAGCTCTACGCGATGCAGGGCGATGCGCTACGCTTCGTCGACACCAGCCACATCATGGTGGCAGACAACTATTTCCATGACTTCTCGGGTACCACCAACGAGGTCAACCACGCCGACTTCGTCCAGCTTTGGCCAACCTCGACGACCGAAGTGATGCGCGACATTACTATCGTCGGCAACGTCTTCGACACCGGCGACGGATCCTCGGTGCAGGGCATCTATTTCGGTATGCCGAACAGCGTGCAGGCGACCGGCCAGAACTATCAGGACGTCACGGTCAGCGACAACTTGATCTACACCGCCTCCTCGAACGGTATCCGGATCGGATCGGGTACCAACATCACCATCGAAAACAATACGGTACTCTACAATTCTGACGCCTACGTGGTGAAGGCGAGCGGCAACACTTCCTACGAGCCGCGCATCGTCATCGGCGACCAGGTTACCAACGCTACGATCACCGACAACATCACTTCGAAGCTGGTCTTCAACGGCATTGGTGAGGTGTCGGGCAACTACGAGTTGAGCTATCGCTCATCCAGCGACTCGAGCTACGTCGACAATCACTTTGTCAACGTTGCCGATGGTGGCGCGATCGGGCCAGAAGGCTACCAACTCTTGGATTCGAGCCCGCTCGTCGGAAAAGGTGCAAGCGTCTCGCAGCCTGGCGGTGCAGGGGACTGGACTGGTGGCACCGTCGAGGTGCCGGTGGACACGGTTGTCGATGTTGTCGTCGATCCCGAACCCACCCCGGAACCGGCACCGGCACCCAAACCCACCCCGGAGCCGACACCCGAGCCCGATGCAGGTATTGTCGACGTGGACAATCCCGAGACATTGCTCGCTGTCGACTTCAACGGCCGCGTAGTCGACGATCTATCGAGCTACGACAGCACTTTCCGCGACGCCGACAACCGCTTCGTCGTCGCCGATGGCGAGGACTACGGTTACCGAATTGGTAGCGGCAACTTCCTGCGGATGGATGTCGGCAACGAGCAGATCCACAGCCTGTCCAGCTTCGGCTTCGAGATGGACATTCGCCTGCTCGACCCGACCGACAGCGGCCGCTTCCTGCACTTCCCGCGCTCCTTCGAGGCCTCGATCGCGCGTGACGGCACGATCGTCTTCTCGCTGACCACCGATCAGGGCACCTTCGAGGTCACCAGTGGTGACGTCACCCTCGACGATCTGAACACGCACAGCTTCGCCGTCGGCTACGACAGCAATGCTGGTTTGCTGTCGATGTCGATCGACGGCGAGATAGTCGGCAAGGTTGAGGCTAGTGGAACGACCGGCGACGGCGCCTTCCACGGACTGACTGTCGGCTCAATCTGGGGTAATGACGTGGACGCGGTGGTCGACGACATCTACTTCGGCACCGATCCCAAGGATGCCGGGGTCGATCTCGCCCTGGGCGTCGGCGAAACCTACGTGCCCGCGCCCGATGAGCCTGACAACGACATCAGCTCCCCCGTGCTGCCGCCGAGCGACGGCTCGATCCTCGATCCTGAAGTTCCAATTGATCCGCAGACTGCCTTCTTCGCGATCGACTTCGAAAGTGGTGTCGAGGACTTATCGCAATTTGACAGCCGGATGAAGATCGCCGATGAGGCTAACCTGACCGCCAGCGATACCGGTACCGGCTACCGCATCGGCGAGGGTGAAGTGCTGAGCCTGCACCACCGTGGCAATGACCAGACCACAGAACTCGACGGGTTCGGCCTGCGGCTCGACATCGCGCTGCTCGATCCGACCGACAGCGGCCGTTTCGTGCATTTCCCGCGCACCTTCGAGGCGTTGATCGAGGAGGACCGCTCAGTCACCTTCCAGCTTGAGACCTCAGACGGCATGTTCCGGGTGAACAGCGGCGACGTTGGCATCACGGATACCGACAACCACGCAATAGCCATCGGCTACGACAGTGAGGCCGGGCGTCTGACGATGGAAATCGACGGACAGGTGGTCGACAGTGTCGCCGCCTCCGGCCAGACCGGTTCAGGCGGCTATCACGGCTTTACCGTTGGGTCGAACTGGGGCGACGGGGTTGAGGCGGTCGTCGACAACATCTGGTTCGGGCCCGACGCAGAATCGGTCGGGGTCGACGTCAATGCTGGCCTGTTCCACGCGATCCTATCTACGGCGACTGAAGCCGACACTGCGGACGCCGCCCTGGTCGAGGATGAAATCGTCGACGATCTTCTCATGATGGCCTGACTTTCCCGAACCGGTAAACGGGCCCCTGCAGATGCGGGGGCCTTGCACGTCAGGAATGTTGAAATGTCCATGTCGATGTGCCACGCCGCCCGGGCTTGAGTAGTAGAGGTACGAGTATGAAGGTTGTGATCTTCGGCCTCGGCTATGTCGGCTTCACCGCCGCATGCTGCATCGCCTCGCAGGGCCACGAGGTCGTCGGCGTCGACGTCAGCCGCCGCAAGGTCGACGAGATCAATGCCGGCAAGACCCCGATCGTCGAACCGCAGGTCGCGGACATGCTGGCCGAGGGGCTGGCCCAGGGCCGCATCTCCGCCCGCACCGAGATCGGCGACGCGCTCGACGGCGCCACGCTCGCCATCGTCTGCGTCGGCACGCCCTCGGCCACCGACGGCGGCCACAACATGGGCTATGTCGCCGACGTCACCCGGCAGATCGCGCAGGCGCTGAAGGGGGCAGGGCAGGGCGCCCCGCTCACCGTCGCCTACCGCTCGACCTTCCGGCCCGGCACCTGCGAGGGGCTGGTGCAGCCGATCTTCGCCTCGATCCTCGGGCCCGACGCCCCGGTCGAGATCGTCTACAATCCCGAATTCCTGCGCGAGGGCAGCGCGGTGAAGGATTACTTCGAGCCGCCCAAGATCGTCATCGGCACCGCCGACGGCCGCTCGAGCGCGGCCATGGAGGCGCTGCACGAGGGCATCGAGGCGCAGGTCTTCCATGTCGGCTTCCGCGAGGCCGAGATCACCAAGTTCGTCGACAACACCTGGCACGCGGTCAAGGTCGCCTTCGCCAACGAGATCGGCCGCACCTGCCTCGCGCTCGGAGTCTCGGCCAGCCAGGTGCACAAGATCTTCGTCTCCGACACCAAGCTGAACATCTCGCCCTACTACACCCGGCCGGGCGGCGCCTTCGGCGGCTCCTGCCTGCCCAAGGACGTGCGCGCGCTGGCCCATATCGGCGCCGATACCGGGGCCAACCTGCCGCTGGTCGACAGCCTCCTGCGCTCGAACGAGGCGCACAAGCACCGGCTGTTCGAATACGCCGTCGAGGGGCTCGCGCCCGGGGCGCGGGTGCTGATGGCGGGGCTCGCCTTCAAGGCCGGCACCGACGATCTGCGCGAGAGCCCGAACGTGGACCTGGCCCGCAAGCTTCTGACCGCGGGCTTCCGGCTCGAGATCTTTGATCCCGCGATCCGGGCCGACATGCTGGTCGGCGCCAATCTCGGCTACGCCTACAGCCAGCTGCCCGAGCTCGAGCAGCTGCTGGTCACGAAGGACCACGCCGAGGCCGGCGGCTACGACCGGGTGATCGTGAACAACGCGACCGCCAAGGCGCTCGACCTGACCGGCGCCGAGATCCGCGACCTGGGGAGCCTGCGATGAACGCCGCGTCGGGCAGCGATTTCGCCACGCCGCGGATGGATGCGGTGCGCGCCGCGCGGCCGCTGGCCGGCCGGCGCATCCTGATCATCGTCGAGAACCTGCCGCTGCCCTTCGACCGGCGCGTCTGGCACGAATGCCGCACGCTGACGGCGGCCGGGGCCGAGGTCAGCGTGATCTGCCCGACCGGCAAGGGCTACGAGGCGGAATACGAATTCCTCGACGGGGTGCATATCCACCGCCATCCCCTGCCGCTCGACGCCAAGGGCGCGGCCGGCTACCTGCTGGAATACGGCGCGGCGCTCTGGCACGAGATGCGGCTGGCGCTGAAAGTGGCCCGAACCCGCGGATTCGACACGATCCAGGGCTGCAATCCGCCCGACCTGATCTTCCTCGTCGCCTGGCCGTTCAAGCTGTTCGGGCGCAAGCGCTACATCTTCGACCATCACGACATCAATCCCGAGCTCTACGAGGCCAAGTTCGGGCGCCGGGGGTTCTTCTGGAAGCTCATGGTGCTGTTCGAGCGGCTGAACTTCCGCACCGCCGACGTGGTGATCTCGACCAACCGGAGCTACCGCGAGATCGCGATGACCCGCGGCGGCAAGGCGGGCGAGGACATCTTCGTCGTCCGCTCGGGCCCGGATCTCACTCGGCTGACCCGGATGGCGCCCGATCCGAAATGGCGCAACGGGCGGAAGCATCTCGTCGGCTATGTCGGCGTGATGGGCGACCAGGAGGGGCTCGATCTCCTGCTCCAGTCGGCGCGCGATCTGGTCTTCGACCGCGGCTACGACGCGCAGTTCGTGCTGGTCGGCGGCGGCCCCGCGCTCGACGACCTGGAGCGCCTGGCCGCCGATCTGGGGCTGCAGAAGCACGTCACCTTCACCGGCCGCGCGCCGGATGCCGATCTCTTCTCGGTCCTGTCCTCGTCGGATGTCTGCGTGAACCCCGACCGGGTGAACCCGATGAACGACAAGTCGACCATGAACAAGATCCTCGAATACATGGCCTTCGCGAAGCCGATCGTGCAGTTCGACGTGACCGAGGGACGCTATTCTGCTGAAAACGCTTCACTTTATGCCCGCGCGAACGATACTGGCCACATGGCCGAACTGATCGCCGGGCTGCTCGACGATCCCGCGCGCCGGGCCGAGATGGGCCGGATCGGGCGCGCCCGGGTCGAGACCGAACTGTCCTGGGACCACCAGGTCGACACCCTGATTGCCGCCTATACCCGCGTCGCGGAAAAATGACTTTCGGCCGGTGTCGCCCGTCCCGGGATTGTCCACGTTCGGCCATCTTTTACTTGTACCCTAGGCTTACTGTTTCCGAAAACCGGGAGAACTGGCCATGATCCACCCCGTCATCCTCTGCGGCGGCTCCGGCACCCGCCTCTGGCCGGCCTCGCGCAAGGCCTATCCGAAGCAGTTCGTGCCGCTGGTCGGCGAGGAAAGTCTCTACAAGGCCACGTTGCGACGGTTTTCCAGCAAGGGCTTCGCCGCGCCGCTGATCATGACGGCCGAGGAATTCCGCTTCATGGCCACCGACCAGGCCGGCGAGATCGGGCTGTCGGATGCGCGCGTCGTGATCGAGCCGGTGGGCCGGGACACCGCGCCGGCAGTGCTGACCGCGGCGCTGATGCTGATGGAGGACGACCCCGAGGCGATCATGCTGGTCGCTCCCTCCGACCACGTGATCGGCGATACCGAGGCGTTTCTCGCCGCGGTCGCGCAGGGCGCCGAGGCGGCGGGGCAGGGGGCGCTCGTTACCTTTGGCGTGACGCCCGACCGGCCCGAGACCGGCTATGGCTATCTCGAACTGTCGGCCGCGCCGGACGGCGGCGCGGTGCAGTTGAAGAGCTTCCGCGAGAAGCCCGACCTCGCCACCGCCGAAAGCTTCCTCGCCGCCGGCACCTATCTGTGGAACGCGGGCCTGTTCCTGTTCCGCGCCGCCGATGTCGTCGCCGCCTTCGAGGCCCATGCCCCGGACCTGGTGCCGCCCTGCCGCGCCGCGATCGCGGGCGGAAAGACCGATCTCGGCTTCTTCCGGCTCGACGGCACGGCCTATGGCGGGGCGCAGGCGATCTCGTTCGACTACGCGGTGATGGAGAAGGCCGCGCCGGTCATGGCGGTGCCGCTCGATTGCGGCTGGTCCGATCTCGGTGCGTGGGATGCGCTGTGGCAGGTTTCGGGCGCGGACAGTGACGGTGTCGTGGCCCATGGTGCGGTCACCGCGATCGACTGCCACGACAGCTATCTCCATTCCGAGGATGGCGGCATGCAGCTGGTCGGGCTCGGGCTCGACGGCATGATCGCGGTCGCGATGCGCGACGCGGTGCTGGTAGCCCCGAAGGAGCGGGCGCAGGACGTGAAGCGCGTGGTCGACACGCTGCGCAAGGCCGGCGTGGCGCAGGCCGACGATTATCCCCGCTTCCACCGGCCCTGGGGCTGGTACGAGACGCTCTGCCTCGGGAGCCGGTTCCAAGTGAAGCGGATCATGGTCAAGCCGGGCGGCGTGCTGAGCCTGCAGAGCCACCATCACCGCTCGGAGCACTGGATCGTCGTGGCCGGCACCGCTGAGGTGACGGTGGGCGAGGAGATCAAGCTCCTGACCGAGAACGAGAGCGTCTACATCCCGCTCGGCGCGGTGCACCGGATGGCCAATCCCGGCAAGCTGCCGATGTACCTGATCGAGGTGCAGACCGGCGCCTATCTGGGCGAGGACGACATCGTCCGCTACGAGGATATCTACGACCGCGCCTGAGGCGCGAGGACATCTGCGACCGCGCCGGAGGGAGGGCAAGACATGAGCGCCTTCAAGGCCTATGACATCCGCGGCCGGGTCGGCGAGGAGCTGACGCCGGACCTGGCCTACCGGCTTGGCCGGGCGGTGGCCGAGACCGGGCCGGGGCGGGTCGCCACTGGGCGCGATATCCGCGAAAGCTCGCCCGGGCTGCAGGCGGCTCTGAACGAGGGGCTCGCCGATGGCGGGGTCGATGTCGCCGATATCGGGCTCTGCGGGACCGAGGAGGTCTATTTCGCCACCGATCACCTGAATGCCGTGGCGGGTGTGATGGTCACCGCCTCGCACAACCCGATCGACTACAACGGCATGAAACTGGTCGGCCGGGGCGCCGCGCCGCTGTCCGACACCGCCTTCCGCGCGCTTGAACACCAGACCCTATCGGGCCGTTTCGGGACAAAACCAGGCGGTGGGACGATCGTGACGACCGATACCCGCCAGGCCTATGTCGAGCGCGTCGTCTCCTTCGTCGATCCGGCCGCGCTGCCGCCGGTCCGACTGGTGGCCAATGCCGGGAACGGCTGCGCCGGTCCGACCTTCGACGCGATCCTCGACGCGCTGCAGGCCCCGGGTGCGCCGATCGAGGCGATCCGGCTGCACCACGAGCCCGATGCAGGCTTTCCGAACGGCATCCCGAACCCGCTTCTGCCCGAGAACCAGCCGGTCACGGCGGACCGGGTGCGCGAGACCGGCGCCGATCTGGGTCTCGCTTGGGACGGCGATTTCGACCGCTGCTTCTTCTTCGACGGGGCCGGCGGCTTCATCCCCGGCGAATACATGGTCGCGCTGCTGGCCCGGGCCGTGCTGGAGGGCGAGCCGGGGGCTAAGATCGTCCACGACCCGCGCGTGGCCTGGAACACGATCCGCACCGTGCGGGAGATGGGTGGCGAGCCCGTCGTCTCGCGCACCGGCCATGCGCTGGTGAAGGCGCGGATGCGCGAAACGGGCGCGGCCTATGGCGGCGAGATGTCGGCGCATCACTATTTCCGCGACTTCATGTGCTGCGACAGCGGGATGATCCCGTGGCTTCTGGTGCTGAAGGCGATGGCCGGGGCAGGGCGCAGCCTGGCGGACATGGTGGGCGAGATGCGCGCGCGGCACCCGTCCTCGGGCGAGATCAATTTCCGCGTCGAGGGTGCGGCGGGAATCATGGCCGCGATCGAGGCGGAGTTCACGCCGGCGGCGCTGGTCGTCGACCATCTCGACGGGCTGTCGATGGAATTCGCCGACTGGCGCTTCAACCTGCGCATGTCGAATACCGAGCCGCTCCTGCGGCTGAACGTGGAGACCCGCGGCAACGCGGATCTCCTGGCCGAACGGGTAGACGCGCTGCGGGCGCGCATCACCGGCTGAACGCTCGCGCCCTCAGGTCAGCAGCCAGCCGTCGAGTCCGGCGTCGAGATCGGCGATCGTGCCGCCATCGTCGAGATACTGGCGCTTGGTCTGCCCGCCCTCGGCCGTGACCGTCCGGACATCACTGTCGATCGTGTCGTCGTTGCCCTGGTCGCGGTCGACGAAGCCGGCACCGGCCGGTGGCACGAAGACAGCGGCGTACCAGCCGGCCTCGAGATTGGTGAAGAGGTAGCTTCCGTCATCCTCCGTTACCGTGCTGCCGACCTGCGTCGCGCCGCGATAGATTAGCACGGTCTGGCCCGCGACCGGCGCGTCGTCGGCATCGTCGATCCCGTTGCCGTTCAGGTCCGAGAAGAACCGGCCGCTGATCGAGCCCGGCGGCGGACCCGGCGGGGGCGGGGGTGCCTCGGGGCCGTCGGTGACGGTGACGGCAAGCGCCAGGCTGTTGCTGCCGCCGCGCCCGTCGGAGACCGCGACGGTGACGTCGTAGACGTTGTTCCCGCCCTGGTCGGCCGGGTTTTCGAAATCGGGCGGGCTGAGGAAGGCAAGTGCGCCCGTAGTGGCGTTGATCCCGAAAAGCGCAGCATCGGTACCACCGGCAATGGCGTAGCTGAGCGGATCGCCTTCGGCATCGTTCGCCGCGACGGTGGCGACGGCGGTGGTGTCCTCGGGCACGTCAAAGGCGGCGGGTCCGGTCAGGACCGGGTCGGTGTTCGGCCCCGGCGACACGGTGCCGGTCACCCCGGCATCCATGTTGGCGGCGAAATTTGTGCCGTCGAGCCGGACACGGACGGTCTGCCCGCCCTCGGCCGTGATCTGGCGCACGTCGCTGTCGATGCTGTCGTCGTTTCCTGCGTTGTAAGCGACGAATTCCGCGCCCGCTGGCGGCACGAAGACGGCCGAATACCAGCCCGTGCCGAGCCCGGTGAAGGCGTAGCTGCCATCGGCCGCGGTCACGGTGCTGTCGACCTGGGTCGTGCCGCGATAGAGCAGCACAGCCTGGCCCCCGATGCCGGGCTCGCCTGGATCCTCGAGGTCGTTGCCGTTCTGGTCGTCGAAGAACCGGCCCGAGAAGGTTCCGGGCTGCGGCCCCTCGGGCCCGTCCGTCACGGTGACGGCTAGCGCCTGGCTCGCGATCCGCCCGGTGCCGTCGGAGACCTCGAACACGACGTCGTAGACGTTGTTCCCGCCCTGGTCGGTCGGGTTCTCGAAATCGGGCGGGCTGAGGAAGCGGAGCGCGCCGGTCGTCGCATTGATCCCGAAGAGCGCGGCATCCGCACCCCCGGTGATGGCGAAACTGAGCGTGTCGCCGTCGGGATCGCTCGCCGCGATGGTGGCGACGGCGGTGGTGTCCTCGAGCACATCGAATGCCGCGGGCGCCGACAGGACCGGGTCGTCGGGGAGCGGCGCGACGGTGAGCGAGATCGTCCCGGTATCGCTGTTGCCGTCGGGATCCTCGACCAGGAAGTCGAAGCTGTCGCTGCCGAAGAAGTCGTCGGCGGGTGTGTAGAGATAGGCTCCATTCGGCTGAACAGAGACTTCCCCATGCGTCGGACCGGCGGCGAGCGTGAAGATCAGGGTACCGCCTTCGGGGTCGCTGCCGGTCAGCGTGCCGGCGATCGGGCTGTCCTCGGTCCCGGCGGCGCCGGCGTCATCGGCGGCCGGCGGCGCGCCGTTTTCCGGCACGTCGGTCACCGTTACGGCGACGAGCTGGTTGTCGCTGCCGCCTTGGCCGTCGGAGACCGCAACGCGCAGGTTGTAGACGTTGTTTCCGCCTTGGTCGGCCGGGGCCTCGTAATCGGGAGGGCTGAGAAAGCTGATCGCGCCCGTGGTGGCGTCGATGCCGAAGAGCCCCGCATCCGCCCCGCCGGTGATCGCGAAAGTCAGCGGATCGCCGTCGGCATCGGTCGCGGTCGCGGTTGCGACGGCGGTCTCGCTCTCGGCCACAGTGATCGCCGCGGCGATGGTCAGGACCGGGTCGGCATTGGCCGGCGGCGGGGGGGGGGTCCCGTCGATCGGGATGCCGTCGCTCTGCGTCACCGCCCAGGCGATCTGGCGCACGAGCGCGGCGTCGGCGGCGCTGACGCCGGTTGGCCGCCAGGTATCGGGCGGCGCCTCGCCGAAGATCGTCGCGTAGAGCATCGTCGCGGCGAGGTAGTTACCCAGATGCGTGCCATGGCCCCGATCGGCGGTCAGCAGGTCCTCGACTAGCTCGCCGTCCCGGGTGTCGCTATAAAGGTCTGCTAACGCCAGATAGAGCTCGCGGTAGGCTGGCGGGACCGGAACATAGCCTATTTCGTTGGCAATTGCGGCGGCCCGGTAGATCGCCTCCTCCATGTCAATCTGGGAGTCGGGATCTGACAGGCTGATCTGCCAGTCCCCTGGCCAAGTGCCGAGCAGGAGCGTCTCGGTGCTGAAGCCCGCTGCGTAATCGACGAAGAGGCTGAGATAGGTCTCGAACCCCCCGTCGGTGGCGCTGCTTCCGTTGATAACGAAGAGGTCGTACGCGCCGGTCGCGAGCTCGCCTCGGGCAGTGACACGGAAATCGTCTTCCCAGTGATCCTGGACGGTGCCGCCGCCGAGTCGCGAGTAGACCGGCGTGATCGTGTGCCCGCCCTCAAGCGCCAGCTGCTCGAACTGTCGCTCGACGTTCCACTCACCGCCGACGGTTGCGTAAAGATATGAATTAGTTGCGAATAAAATATTCATGCGCTTCCCCCAAAAAACGCAAGCCAGAACGATACCGGTAGCATAGTCCCGGCCGGCCAGCAGATCACCAGTGAAGATCTCTGACAATCTGAATTATGTTAATAATTATCTAATCGCGGCTTGGTTTTCTGCATCGCAGCAACAATCCGCCGCTCGGCACCGGGATTGTCGGACGGGCTGCGCATTCGCCTTGATCGCCGCGCCGAACAGACGATAGAGAGCCGGCGATGTTCCCGGTCCCGGGGCCCTGTTTTCCAAGATGTTTCAGTAACGGACACGCCATGCCTCTCCAGCCTCTCGCCCCCGTCCCCGAGCTCTATGTCTCCTACGAGAGCGCGCAGAAGCTGAAGATGGAAGCGGCGGACCTGCCGTCTTGGGACATGACCGCCCGCCAGGTCTGTGACCTAGAGCTTCTGATGAACGGCGGCTTCGCGCCCCTGAAGGGCTTTCTCGGTCGGGACGATTACGATGGCGTCGTCTCGGACATGCGGCTTGCCGACGGGTCGCTCTGGCCGATCCCGGTCACGCTCGACGTGTCGGAGGCATTCGCCAAGGGCATCGAGGAAGGCCAGGACATCGCGCTGCGCGATCCGGAAGGCGTGATCCTCGCCATTCTCAGCGTCACCGACAAGTGGACGCCGGACAAGAAGACGGAGGCCGAGGCCGTCTTCGGCGCCGACGATCTGGCCCATCCGTCGGTGAACTACCTGCACAACACGGCCGGTCCGGTCTATCTCGGCGGCCCGATCACCGGGATCACTCCACCCACGCATTACGATTTCCGCGCCCGCCGCGACACGCCGAACGAGCTGCGCGCCTATTTCCGCAAGCTCGGGTGGCGCCGGGTTGTGGCGTTCCAGACCCGCAACCCGCTCCACCGCGCGCACCAAGAACTGACCTTCCGCGCCGCCAAGGAGGCGCAGGCTAACCTACTGATCCATCCCGTCGTCGGCATGACGAAGCCGGGCGACGTCGATCATTTCACCCGCGTGCGCTGCTACGAGGCGGTTCTGGACAAGTACCCGGCCGCAACGACACATATGAGCCTTCTGAACCTAGCCATGCGCATGGCAGGGCCCCGCGAGGCCGTCTGGCACGGGCTCATCCGGAAGAACCACGGCTGTACGCACATGATCGTTGGCCGCGACCATGCCGGCCCGGGCAAGAACAGCCAGGGCGAGGATTTCTACGGCCCCTACGACGCGCAGGAGCTGTTCGCGAAATACGCCGATGAGATCGGCATCGAGATGGTCGACTTCAAGCACATGGTCTACGTGCAGGAGCGCGCCCAGTACGAGCCGGCCGACGAGGTCGAGGCTGGCGCGACCGTCCTCAACATCTCGGGTACCGAGCTGCGCCGCCGCCTCGCTGAGGGGCTCGAGATCCCCGAATGGTTCTCCTTCCCTGAGGTCGTGGCCGAACTGCGCCGCACCCGCCCGCCGCGGGCCAAGCAGGGCTTCACGGTATTCTTCACCGGGTTGTCGGGCTCGGGCAAGTCGACAATCGCCAACGCGCTCATGGTCAAGCTGATGGAAATGGGCGGCCGGCCGGTGACGCTTCTGGACGGCGACGTCGTGCGGAAGCATCTCAGCTCCGAGCTTGGCTTCTCCAAGGAGCACCGCGACATCAACATCCGCCGCATTGGCTACGTCGCCTCCGAGATCACCAAGAATGGCGGAATCGCAATCTGCGCGCCAATCGCGCCCTACACCGCGACCCGCCGCGCCGTGCGCGAGATGGTCGAGGATTTCGGCGCCTTTGTGGAGGTCCATGTAGCGACCAGCCTTGAGGAATGCGAACGCCGCGACCGCAAGGGGCTCTACAAGCTCGCGCGCGAGGGAAAGATCAAGGAATTCACTGGAGTCTCGGACCCATACGAAGTGCCCGAGAATGCCGAGTTGGTCGTCGATACAGAGGGCATGGAAGTCGATTACTGCGCTCAACAGGTGCTATTAAAGCTGGAATCGATGGGACTTATTGCCGGCTGACACCACCGGATCTACCCAACTCCGTCCAGGCCGGCCGCAATAGACGATCCCACCCCTTCCTCGAGCCCTGCCCCGTCCTGGCAGCGCCCAGGCGCGGCCGGCTCATGCGCCCCGCGCCCCACTCCCCGCACCCCTCAATCACATGATCGGGCCCCAAATCTGCACTGCTGCACTGAAAAGTGCAGATTATGGCACTGCGGAAAGAATAACGATTTCAGCGAGATAGAGGGCGAAAATGGCCGAAAGTGCAGAAGTGCAGATTTTGGCGAGGTTATATATATATGAGTAATGGGGTGAGGGGCGCGGGATTGATTGCGTTATATGTAACGTGAGAAAAAACTGCACTTCTGCACTGTCCTGACACGTTATCCAGCGATAACAGGCACTTAGCCTCTATTTTGGGCCCTAAATCTGCACTTAAATCTGCACTTAAAGTGCACTTTTGGGAAAAAACTGCACTGCATAGATCAACATGATGGGGTGCTATAGTGGGACCACCACAAGATGGAGGGACCGATGGGAAAGCCTCACCTGATCAGCGGCCAGGCCGCTGCCGCAACCTACCTGGCGCGCGTCAATGCCGAAATCATCAAGGCCGCCGGCCAGCGCCGCCAGGGCCACCTGGGCCAGGGCGAGGGCGCCCGGCCGCCCTCGAGCATCGCCGGCGCGGCGGTCAAACTTGTCGTGATCGATGAGATTGGCCTGGACCGCAAACGGGCCCGTGTGACGCCCCTGGGCTTCAAGACAGGCCGCCGCACCCTGCCCCGCATCCTCGAGGCCCTGGACCCGGCAGACCCGCGCCGGCGGGCCGCCATCCTCCTGGCCGATACCGCCGAGCGCCTGGGATCGGTCAAGGGCGTGGACCTGGCCGGAACCGTCACAAAATCCGAGCCATCGGACGGCGGCGCCACCACGAAGGTGAAGCACGTTGAACGGATGCGCCGGATGGAAGCCCTGGCCAATGGCTGGCCCCTGCGGGCCGCTCCTGGCCAGCCCAAGCCCCGGCCTCGCCTCGCGGTCAAGGTGCGGCGCCAGACCGGCCCGCTGCAGGAAATAAGGCTCTTTCCGGCCATGGTGGCGATCTGTTGTCACGGCCAATCGTGCGAGACTGTCCTGCGCAGCCATGGATGGGTGCCCCATACGCTGACCCGCCGGCGCCTGGTGGAGGCGGTGCTGGCGGGCCTGGATGACGTGGCCGAGGGCATGGGCCTCGGCCGGTGGAACAAGAGACCGCTTGACAGGGATGCGACCTCTGCACGATAGAACGTGCCCAAGGTGGCGATCTACGCCCAGGGGCCCGCGGGATGACCGCGGGCCCTTCCCTTTCCACAACCGAGCGAGGGCCAGCCATGGCCCGATTGAAGGCCCCGCCCAGGCGGCTGCAGTCACCGCCGCCCCGTGTCGGCCACGCTTCGCGCCAGGAGGCCGAGCGGGCCAGGGACGCGATGCGCACCGCCCAGGCCGATACCAACCTGCGCCGGCTCTATGCCACCAAGCGGTGGCGCGATCCTGAAACCGGGATGCGAGCCCGCATCCTGGCCAGGGATGGGTGGGCGTGCCGCATCTGCGCCACCATGCTGACCGGCCAGCACCCCGAGCCATCCAGCCCGGTGGTGGACCACATCACGCCGCACAAGGGAAACCTCGCCCTGTTCTGGGATGAGGCCAACCTGCAGGCCCTTTGCAAGCGGTGCCACGACACCACGAAACAGGCCGAGGATCGGGCAGCTGCCGCCAGGTGGTGAGCCCGTAGCGCGCGCCAGGCCCGGCTGCATCCCCGGCCTGGCGCGCCCCAAGGCTCGATCGGCCGCCCCTGGCGGCATCTGTTGCGCATCCGCCACCAGGAGGGGGTGGGGCAAAAGTCCAGGGGCGCGGGCGGCCAAACCCGCCCCTCCCCACATTCGGAGGTTTTTTTTCTCCCCATGACCCAGGATTTCCCAGACGACGAGCGCCCGCGCGACCTCCTGGGCGATCCCGCGGACATGGCCACCGCCCATTGGGGCCGGCCGGAACATGAGAAAACCGCCGAAAATCAACAGCTTGTGACCGTTCTTAAGGCGGCCGGCTGGACAAATGAGCGGATCGCGCGGCACCTGGGCATCGATCCCAAGACGCTGCGCAAACATTATTCCCAGGAGCTAGCCGAGGCGTAAGCTCTGATGACTATTCATTAGTGGATGAAGGATGGGCAGTCGGTCCGGCGCGAATCGAGCGCTAGCCTTTATTGAGTGTGTGCAGAAGAAGCTGCTATTACACTGCGCTCCCCCTAGACTAACCACGCCGGACCAACGTTCTGCGAGGCATTGGGTCAAGAAGGATGGCAAGGATCCATCCGGTCAGGAAGCCGCCGAGATGGGTCTGCCAAGCGAGTTGGCCGTCGAGCGCCCAGTACATTGCCACGTTCATCGCCACGAGCAGGAGCGCCACCCGCGCCACCGGCCAGAGCCTGGCCCGCAGGCTGTAGCGGTCGATATAGGCCCAGGCGAGCAGCCCGCCGGCCAGCCCGAACAGCCCGCCCGAGGCGCCGACCATCGGCTGCACCGTCTGCGCCAGAAGCCCGTAGCCCGCCGCCCCGCCAAGCACCGAGCCGAGATAGAGCGCGAGCAGCCCGCGCGCCTTGATCCGCGCCGCCACCGCCCCGCCGAGCGACCAGAGCGTGACCATGTTGACCAGCAGGTGCACTGGCCCGCCATGCAGAAAGCCGTAGGTCAGGAACATCGCCACCGGCTGGCCGGGAAAGTTCGGTGTCCAGCCATGCAGGAGCCCGGGCCAGAACCCGGCCCATTCATAGACGGTCTGCCTGAGCCGCGGCGGTCCCCAGAGACCGAGATCGCTGCCCCAGAGCCCGAGTTCGATCAGCGTGGAGATCGCGATCAGCCCCAGGATCATCGTCCGTGCCCAGGGGCCGAGCTTGGGGAACGGCCTGTCGGCGCGGGGCGGGCGGGCGTCGGTCATGCGGTCACGATGGGCGCGGAGCGCGCGCGCGGCAAGCCGGCCGGCCTCAGGCCGGGCCGGTGCGCCCGCTCTCGCGGTCCATCAGCGGCACGAAGCGCGGCAGGCGCGGCAGCACCTCGCGCATCAGGTCCTGGATGCGGGCATCGGCGTCCTCGGCGGTCTCGCCCGGCTCGATCGGCGAGACGAAGCGCACCAGCGCGCCGTCGGTCCGGCCGTAGCGCAGCGAATCCCAGACCACTGTCAGCTTGGCGACGAAATCGTTGGTCAGCCGCAGCCCGCGCTGTTCGAACCAGTAATAGACCACCTGCTGCGCGCGCCCGTTCTGGATGATCGCGCGGTTGACCTCGAAGCTGCCATAGGGCGTGTCGGGGAAGCTGACCGTGTAGGGGTCGAGCGAGAAGATCTCCCACCCGCCGGCCGGCAGGCAGACTTCGGGCGAGTGGATGCCCGATCCCTCGGTCTGGGTCTCGTAGAAGGCCGAGAAGAAATGCACCTGCGTGCGCAGCCCGGTGCCCGCGGCGGCGAGGTAGGAGGCGTTGATGTAGTCGTCGGCGCCGAGCGTGCGCTCGACCTCCGGAGTGAGCTGGCTGTGGGTGCCCGACCACGCGCCGATATTGCGCGGGAACAGCAGGAACGGGTCGCGGTCGAGCGGCGCGGCCACCGGCGGCTGCAGCAGCGCGACCGTGACCGACAGCGCCGCGGTCAGCGCCACCGCGCCCGCCATCGCGGTGCGGGCCGGCAGTTCGACGATGCGGGTAGCGATCCGGCCGAGCCCCTGGGTGTCGAGGTCGATCGCCTCGGACAGGGAGAGCGGGTTCGGCGTCAGCCGCTGCAGCGTCACGGCGACGAGGAACAGGATCGCGACGCAGGCCAGGAAGATCACCCATCCTTCGAAGAAATGGGTGAAGCCCTCGGCCCAGGACAGGCCGTAGCGGTTCACCATCACGCCGATCACGCCGATCCGGAAGGCGTTCATGAACACCGTCAGCGGCGCGGCCATCAGCAGCAGCAGCGCCTTGTGCCAGACCGGGCCGCGGTAGAGGATCGCGAAGAGGTAGGAAAAGCTGAGGATCGGGAACAGGTAGCGCAGCCCCGAACAGGCCTCGGCGACCTGCAGCTGCAGCACGCCGAGATCGATGATGTTGCCCTCGAGGAAGACCGGTACGCCGGCCAGCCGCACGAACCAGACCCCGAGCTCGGACGACACGCCCTGCAGGAAGGTGGTCAGCTGCCAGTACAGGAACTGCGGCAGCGGCAGCATGAAGACGAGGTGGATCACCGGCAGCTGGTGGCGGATGCCGCGGTGCCAGCCGAAGATTGTCAGCACCACGCCGCCGACCCAGACGATGAAGCCGTAGGTGACGATGTCGGGGATGCGCACCACGTTGCCGAGAACCGCCACGACCAGCGCCACGGCCATCACCAGAAGGCCGGGCCAGCGCCGGGCCGGTTCGTCCGGATCGGCGCGCGGGGTGCGGCGCAGCTCGCGCAGGAACAGGTAGAGCGAGATCAGCGGAATCAGCGGCCCGTGGCTGTATTCCGGGGTCGACCAGGCCCGGGCGAGCGAGGCGAAGCCCATCCAAAAGACCGGCAGCGCGACAAGGACCAGAAGCAGGAACAGCCCGAACCCGGCCGGGTCGAGCCGGCGTCCGGCGAAGGCGGCGGAGACGGAGCGGCTGCGGCGGCTGTCGTCGGTACGGGAGAGGGTCACGGGCGGCACCTGGTACGAAAAACGGCAGCGCGGACGCGCGGGTCCGCCTGAAACGCCAACGTTATACCCGCTCGCGCCACGGGCATCGACTCATTTCGGGAGCCTCACGGCCGCCAGGAGAACCGCCGGGACAGGGTCAGGAAGGCCTCGCTGTCGGTCCGGTCGGCGGTGCTGGTGGAGCTGTCGATGCCGTAGGTCACCCCGGCCGACAACGCCCAGTCGCCGCCCATCAGGCGCGAATAGGTCAGGCCGTAATCCTGCGAGCTGGTCTCGGTCCCGGTCACGACCTCGTCGATGCTGGTATAGCCGGCCTCGAAGGAAATCGTGGAGATCGCGGTGATCTCGTGGGTGTAGCCGGCGGTGACGATGGTCCGCAGGATCTCGCCGTCGCTGGTGGAGACGTCGGCCTCGCGCACGAGGTCGAAGGCGATCTCGCCGTCGCGGGTGGGCCGGGTGTAGCGGGCCGCGCCGATGACCTCGGTCTCGCCGCTGTCGAAATCGGCCACGCCGATGCTCAGTTCCACCGCCGCGCCGCCGGGCAGCGTCAGCGACCGGCCGGCCTCGAGCGTGTCGAGCGGCCCGGCCGAGGTGATCCGGCGTCCGAGAGAGACGAAATAGAAGCCGTTGCGCTGGTCGAAGGACACCGCGAGCGTGCCGCCGAGGCCGTCCTCGACCGTCGCCACCCGGCCGCCCATCGAGTCGATCTCGGTCTCGACCTCGGTGAAGGACAGCTCGGCCCCGACGCCGATGATCGGGGTCGGCTGCCAGTCGGCGCTGAGCACGACCGCCCGAGTCTGCTCCACGGTGTTGACCGCGTCATCCTCGTCGACCTCGGTCCAGCTCGCGCCGATGCCGAAGGTCAGGGTGCGGCTCGCCGTCAGGCGCAGCCCGCCCGAGACGGATTCGGTCTGGCGGTCGTTCAGGTCGGGATCGATCGTGTCGATATAGTCGGTCTGGCGCAGCGCGTAATCGAGATTGGCCCCGACCGCCCGGTCGAGCCCGACCGCGATCCCCACGGCGATGTCGGTCCGCTGGCGCGTGCCGTCATCCTCGATCAGCGCAGTGGTGTCGATGCCGTCGTCGTCGAAGGCGCCGTTGACCGGCGTGGTCGAGAAAGCGCCCGAGAAGGACAGTTCGGTCGCGCCGTTGTTGAAAACGTAGTCGATGCCGGCCTCGGGGCGGAGCTCGTAGCTCTCGCCGTCGGTGCCGACCTCGTCGCCGAGTTCGAGTTCGCCGCCGAAGGTGATCTCCAGCGACTGGGTGCGGGTCACGCTCGACAGACCGAAGATCAGGTCGGTCGTCATCGTCGCGCCGTCATCAGCGTTGTAGTTCAGCGTGAAGCCCAGATCCGCGGACGCGGTCAGGCCGCCCAGAAGCCCGCCGGGCCCGGTCTGGGCCTGTGCCGGCCCGGCGCCGGACACCGCGACAGCGGCGCCGGCCAGGGCCATCACGGGGAGGACGCCCCCTGCCACGGCAGGGCGCCGGGCGGATCGTCCCTTGCGGGGGGGGGCTTCAGTCATGGCCTCACTCGAACAGGCGGCGCTCCGGGGCGAGGATGATGTCGCCATCGGCCAGCGTGACGTCATGGCTCAGCTCCGCCCCGTTCTGGATCGCGCGGAAGTCGATCGTGGTGACGTTCTGCCGGCCGGTGGCCGGATCGGTCCGGCGCAGCTGGATACGGCGTTGTGCGGCAAAGTTGGTGAACCCGCCCGAGGCGGCGATCGCCTGCAGGAAGGTCGTTCCCGGGGCCAGTGCGGCGGTGCCGGGCGTGGCGAATTCGCCGAGGAAGAACACGTCGATCGTGGCCGCGGCGACGGGTCCGGAGACTGCCGGGACGGCATCGTTCAGCGTGCGCACCGAGACGAAGACGTTGGGCGTCGAGGCGAAGTTGCCCGAGATGCCCTGCGCCAGCGTCGACTGCACGTCACTGACGGTGCGGCCGGCCGCAGTCACGGTTCCGGCGAAGGGGAAGCTGAAACTGCCGTCGGGCAGCACCAGGACCTCGCGGTTGAGCGACGGATCCTGCAGCACCTCGATGCCGAGCACGTCGCCGGACCGGATACGGTAGCCATCCTGCGCGATGGCAGCTCCGGCGAAGAGGATGGCCATGACGGCCAGGACCAGGGATTTCATGGGTTAACCTCACTCTCCTTGACAGCGTTATGACCATTTACCGGGCAGAACGGAATGGTCATGGCGAAATTCGTTTTCCCCCGGGGGCTGGCTGTCGCCTCATTGCTACAGACGGGCACCGGGGGCATGGCAGTTGGCGGATCATTCGCCCGTCTCCGCTTCTGTGCCCGGATTCTGGGCCGTTGCGGCCTCGATCCGGGCGATCTCGGACCGCGATTCGGCGATCTGCGGGCGCGAATCGCCCGGGGCAGCGGCGTCGATGGCCCGGCGATAGGCCTCGAGCGCCGCGTCTTCCTGCCCGGTCGCCACCAGAACGCGTGCGTAATGGTACTGTACGATCGGGTCGCCGGGCAGGCCGCTGGCGGCCAGCGCGAGATGGCTCTCGGCCTCCTCAAGATCGCCGCGGCGGAAGGCGATCCAGCCATAGGTGTCGGCGAAGGCCGGAACCTCGGTGCCGCGCAGCCGGCGGGCGATACCGTAGGCGCGCTCAAGATTCTCGTCGTCCTCGCGCCAGGTCGCGATCAGGCTGGCGAGGTTGTTGGCCACGACCTCGGAATTCGGCATCCGCTCGTAGAGACGTTCATAGATGTCGATCGCGGTCTCGATGTTGCCGGCACGCTCCTGGAATCCGGCCTCGGCCCAGAGCAGGTTGGCGGCATCGGGCAGCGCCTCGAGCGCCCGGGCCAGCGTGGCCTGCGCGGCCTCGGTGTCGCCCTGCGCGTTCAGCGCCCGGATCAGCTCGATCCAGCCGCGTTCCAGCGTCGGATGGGTCTCGGTCAGGCGGCGGAAGCTCTCCGCGGCGGCGGAAACGTCGCCGGCGGCGGCCTCGGCGAGGCCCATGGTCAGCATCAGCGCCGGGTTTTCCGGATCTCCGGCCAGCAGGTCGGCGGCGTAGCTGCGGGCCGCGTCGGCGTCGCCGGCGGCGAGACGCGCGCGCACCACCGCGATCCGGGCCGGGATGTCGCCATCCGCCGAGTCGGCCAGCTCCTCGAGCACCGCGACCGCATCCTCGGTCCGGCCCTGCGCCGCCAGCCGCGCCGCGGCCAGGCCGGCGGCGGCGCGGGTCGCATCCTCGGTGTCGAGCCCGGTCAGCGTCTGTTCGACCTGCTCGGCCCGCGGCCAGTCCTCGGTCGCGACATAGACCTCGCCGAGCCGGGCGAGCAGCGCGAGGTTGCCCGGCGCCAGCCGGAGCGCGTCGATCAGCGTCTCCTCGGCCAGCAGCCAGCGCTCCTCGGACATCAGGAAGGCGGCGTAGCGCAGCGTCTCGTCGGGGGCGTGGCCCGAAGCGTCGACGGCGAGCCCGAGGAAATCGCGCGCGAGGGCGGGATTGCCG
Organism: Rhodobacterales bacterium HKCCE3408; assembly: GCA_015689705.1. Taxonomy (GTDB): domain Bacteria; phylum Pseudomonadota; class Alphaproteobacteria; order Rhodobacterales; family Rhodobacteraceae; genus HKCCE3408. Next base: position 11,500 of record WVSN01000022.1, on the reverse strand, counting down.
TTGCGGTCATGGGCCTGCGCCATCAGCGTCATCGCCCCGGCATCCTCCGGGTCCTGCTCCAGCGCGGTGCGCAGGGTGGCGACGGCGCCGTCGGTGTCGTCGGTCTCGATCTGGCGCGCCGCCTTTAGCTTCAGCGCATCGATATGGGTCGCGTCCTCGGCCAGCACCTCGTCGACCAGGCGCTGCGCGCCGACCGGGTTGCCGGTCTGGGTCAGCATCCGCGCCAGCGTGACCCGGGCGTCGTTGCGCTCGGACCCGTCCGGGGCGGTCTCGATCAGGCCCTGCAGCGCGGCGATCGCCTCGTCACGGGCGCCGGTGTCGAAGCGGATCGTGGCGTTGAGCATGCCATAGAGCAGGTCGTCGGGGGCGGTCTCGGACAGCCGGTCGAGCTCGGCCAGCGCCGCCTCGGGGCCCTCGGCCTCGAGCACGAGCTGCACCAGTGCCATGGCGTAATCCCGCGAACGCTCGGTCTCCGGGCCGATCCGGTCGCGTAGGAACCCGGCCGCCTCGGCGGTGCGGTCCTGGGAGACGTAGAAACGCACCAGCCCGCCGACCAGCGCCGAATCCTCGGGGAACCGGTCGATCATGTCGCGCAGTTCGGCCTCGAGCGCGCCGGTATCCTCGCGCTCGGCCAGGATGGCGAGCCGGAGCTCGTGCAGCGTGCGGTTGTCGGGCGTGCCGGCCAGCGCGGCGTCGACAGCGGCGAGCGCGGCGTCGGTGTCGCCGTCGCGCAGCGCGCTGTCGATCACCAGCCGGTCCAGCACCGGGCTTTCGGCGCCCTGCCCGAGCAGCGCGCGGGCGGCGTCGGCGGCGTCGCGGCGGGCCAGGGCGTCGCCGGCATCGACCGCGGCGACGTAATCGAGGCTGATCCCGATCGGGCGCACCCGCGGATCGTCCGGGGCGAGTTCCAGCGCGCGGCGGCCATGGCGCCCGGCCTCGTCCCACTGCCCGGCCTCGATCGCCATCTCGGCCAGCGCGATGCGCGTCTCGGGATCGTCGGGCAGCTGCTCGGCGAGGCGGAGATACTGGCTGTAGGCCTCCTGCCGGCGGCCGGCGGCGCGGATCGCCGCGGCATAGGCGGCGCGGGCCTCGGCATGGGCGCCGTTCAGACGGAAGACATTGCGGAATTCGATCGACGCGCGCTCGAGATCGCCCTCGGCCAGAAGCGCCAGCGCGGACTGGTAATGGGACTCGGCGCGCTCCTCCGAACTCTGGCATCCGGCGACGAGGGCGAGCGCGAGACAGGCGGCGATCAGGGCGGGAGAGCGGAGCATCGTGTCCTCTTCACGACGGGCGGGTCACGACGGCGCGGAACCGTCGGTGCCGGGATAGCATTCCGCGTCGGCGCGGGCAAAAAAAGCTGCCCCCTTCAGGGACAGCCACCCGGGTTCGTTCATCGTCGGACCGGACCTTCGTCCGGCCTCAGTAGCCGGTGCCGCGCAGCACCACGCCGACGGTCTGCGCCAGCACCCGCATATCGAGCCCGAGCGACATGCTCGCGGCGTAGCGGTTGTCGTAGCGCGCGCGCTCGGCGAAGGTGCAGTCGTTGCGGGCCGAGACCTGCCACAGGCCGGTCAGGCCGGGACGCATCTCGTAATAGCGGCGGCTCGGGTAGAGCATCTGCTGGCAGACCATCATCGGGCGCGGCCCGACGAGGCTCATGTCGCCCTTCAGCACGTTGAGAAGCTGCGGCAGCTCGTCGAGCGAGGTCTTGCGCAGGATGCGGCCGAAACGGGTGATGCGCGGATCGTGCTTCAGCTTCTGGCGCGCGTCCCATTCAGCGCGGGCCTTGGGGTTCGCGGCCAAGTGGGCCTCGAGCCGGGTATCGGCGTCCGGAACCATGGTGCGCAGCTTCCACAGGCGGAAGGTGCGGCCGTTCCGGCCGACGCGGGTCTGGGTGTAGAACGGGGTGCGGCCATCGGAGGCGGCGAGCAGCGCGCCGATCAGGATCACCGGCAGCCAAACCGGTGCGGCCGCGAGAACTAGAAAGATGTCGAGAGCGCGCTTCAAACCGTTACGGTAGAGCGCCGGCCGGCGGATGCGGCGTGGCGCGGCGTCAGCCTCGACGGCCGCGGAAATATGCGGCGACTTGGCGAGCTCGCGAGCGACAACAGTCATCTAAAACCCTGTTACCTTTACCTTTCCGTCCCGAAGGACGGACATAGACTATTACCACGGGGTCCCTGCCCGACGATGCGGGCACGACAAAGCGTCACGGCCTATCCGGTATCTAAGATCGGATGAAATGCGACGGCAGCAGACGGTTCCCCAGATTACGATGTCCCGAGCGGGACGGTTACTCATGACTTCCCCAGTTACACTTCATTTACTTAGCGGGAAATCAGCGTCATGTCTCGCGAAAACACGCGTCCGTGGCCTCCGGTTCCCGTGAAACTTGCGTGAAGGTAGGAAAATCTGGTGCTTTGCGACGGCCCCGTCGGACAGCTCCATCGACCCACCCCGGTCCGCGCCGCGCAGGGTGCGCCCGCTTCCGCGGCACAGTGCCCGGCAAGCGAGCAGTTTGTCCGCGAAACGCGAACACCGCCGATGGAGACCGCGAATCGCGGCGGGACATCTGTTTCCGCTACCGCGACGAATTGTGTAGCTTTGCCTCGTGCATCGCAGGACCATCCTGCGTATAAGCGGGCATCGGCGTGCCCCCCTTGTTCGCCTGGAAAGCGATGATGTCTGGTTCTGAGTTCTTTGCACAGCATTTCGGGCTGACCGAGCGACCGTTCACGCTCCTGCCCGATCCCGATTTCCTGTACTGGTCGACGGCGCACAAGCGGGCCTATGCCGTACTCGAATACGGGGTGATGACTCGCGCGCCGATCACCGTAGTCACCGGCGAGGTGGGGGCGGGCAAGACGACGCTCCTGCAGCGGCTTCTCTACAATCTCGACGACGACACGACGGTCGGTCTGATCTCGAACGCCCAGGGCTCGCGCGGCGAGCTCCTGCAATGGGTGCTGAACGCGCTCGGCCTCGAGCCCGAGCGCGGCGCCGAGTACGTCGACAAGTTCCAGCTCTTGCAGGACTTCGTGATCGAGCAGTATTCCGAGGGCCGGCGCGTGCTGCTGGTCATCGACGAGGCGCAGAACCTGTCGGTCGAGGGGCTCGAGGAGCTCCGGATGCTGACCAACATCAATTCCAACAAGGACGAGCTTCTGCAGCTCATCCTCATCGGCCAGCCCGAGCTGCGCGATCTCATCACCCGCTACGAACTGAGGCAGTTCGCGCAGCGGGTCTCGGCCAGCTACCACATCCCGGCGCTCGATCTCGAGGCGACCGAGGCCTATATCCGCCACCGCCTGAAACATGCCGGCGGCACCGGGCAGGAATTCTCCGACGCCGCGATCGAACTGATCTACTGGCAGTCCGGCGGGGTGCCGCGCCTGATCAACAAGCTCGCTGATTTCGCCATGGTCTACGCGGTCACCGCGGACCAGAAGAAGGTCGAGGCGGCCACGGTCGAGGAGGTGCTCGGAGACGGCATCTTCCTGACCACCTCCGCCCCGAACAAGGACGCCGCAGAATGACCCCCGAAATCCGCTTCTACGGCCGCCTGCTGATGCGGCGTGCCCCGGTCATGCTGCTGCTCTTCCTGATCTGCGCGGTGATCGGCCTCGTTCTGGCGCTGCGCCTGCCCACCACCTACGTCTCCTCGGCCCTGCTCCTGATGCAGTCGCAGCAGGTTTCGGACGTGCTGGTCGAATCGACAGTCTCGACCGATCCGCTTGAGGAGGCTCGTTTCCTCGAGCAGAGCCTGATGACACGACCGAACCTGCTCGAGATCGCAAACGAGACGTCGGTCTTCGAAGACATCCGCTTGATGTCGCCCGACGACGTCGTAGACCAGATGCGCCAGGCCACTACGATCGAGATCGCTGGCGGCGACAACCGCCGCACAGGCGGCGCGCCAGTCACGATCGCGGTCAGCTTCCGAACCCATTCCGCCCAGACCGCCGCCGACGTGGTCAACGAATATGTCACTCGGCTGACCGCGCTCTATTCCGAAAGACGCGGCACCACCGCGACGCAGACGCTGGAGTTCTTCGAGCGTCAGGTAGACCGGCTCGGCACCGAGCTCGACGAGCGCTCGTCCCAGATCACCGAATTCCAGCGCCAGAACGCCGACGCCCTTCCCGAGGATCAGGAATTCCGCCTTTCGCGACTGTCGCTGCTGCAGGAACGGCTCGGCGGCGCAGAGCGTGAACGCCGTTCGCTGACGGAACAGCGCGCCCGCACCATCCAGGTCTACAACTCGACTGAGGGCCGCGGCCTCGGCGGGAGCGGAAGCCAACTCACCCCTGATGAGCAGGAACTGCAGCAACTGCGCAACCAGCTTTCCACGCTGCTGCTGACCTTCTCGGAGACAGCGCCACAGGTGACCCAGGTGCAGCGTCGAATCACGCAGCTCGAGGACCGCATCGCGGCGCAGGCCCCGACCCTGCCCGAGGTCGAGGAGGACGGCGAAGCGCTGCCCCCGCTCTTGGCGCTGCAACTCGCTCCAATCGACAGCCGGCTTGAGGAACTCGAGGCGCTGATCACCGAGACCCAAGCCGAGATCACCCGGCTCGAGGCGGCGATCGGCCAGTCGCCGCTGAACGGAATTGCACTGCAACAGCTTCAGCGTGACTATGAGAACATCCAGCTACAGTACGACAGCGCCCGCCGTAACCTCGCCCAGGCGCGGATGGGGGAAACGATCGAGACCAGCGACAGCGGCCGCCGCATGGCACTGATTGAACCTGCTGTGGTGCCAAGTGCACCGGCGAGCCCGAACCGGCCCTTGATCGCCGCCGGCGGGATCGGCGCCGGGATCGTGCTGGCCGCCACTTTCTTCCTCGCGCTCGAAGTGCTCAACCGGTCGGTCCGCCGCCCGGTCGAGATCGAGCGTGCGCTCGGCATCACGCCGCTCGCGACCGTGCCCTATCTCGAAAGCGCCAACCGCCGGTTCCTGCGCCGCACGGTGCGGCTGGCCGCGGTGCTCGTGGTGCTTGCCGGGGTACCAGCGGCGCTCTGGGCGGTCGACCAGTATTACCTGCCGCTCGACCAGCTGGCCGCGCGGATCCTCGATCGCCTCGGCATCGCCTGACGCCCCGGAGCCTGCCCATGGAAAAGCTTCAGCATGCCCTTCAGAAAGCCCGCGAACAACGCGGCGGGGCCACCGCCGGCCCGCGCCCGGTCTCGGGCCGCGCCGCCGCGCCGCTGGCGCTGGCCGAGCTTTGGGCCGCCCTGCCCGCCTACGAGCCGCAGCCCAAGCTTCTGATCCACAACCGCGTAGTGACCTTCGAGTCCGGCCCCGCGGCCACTTCCTTCGATGTGCTGCGCACCAAGATGCTGCTGATGATGCGCAAGAACGGCTGGCGCCGACTGGCGATCACCTCGCCAACCTCGGCTTGCGGCAAGACCACCACCGCATGCAATCTCGCGCTCGGCCTGTCGCGCCAGCCCGACCTGCGCGCGATCGTGGTCGAGCTCGACCTGCGCCGTCCGGCCATGGCTACCCTGCTCGGGACCGAGCCGGCGCGCGACGTGACCACGATGCTCACCGGCGAGGCAAGCTTCGCCGAACAGGCGCTCCGGGTGCGCGACAACGTCGCCATCTCGATGGCCCGCCGGCCCTCATCGGACCCGACCAAATACATGCTCAGCAACGAGACCCAAGAGCGGCTGAAGGAGATCGAGGCGCGCTACCGCCCCGACCTGATGATCTTCGACCTGCCGCCACTGCTCGTCGGCGACGACACCCGCGCTTTCCTCAGCAATGTCGACTGCGCCATGCTCGTGGCCCGGGCCGACAAGACCACGGTCGCCCAGATCGACACCGCCGAGAAGGAGATCGCCGAGCAGACCAACGTGCTCGGCGTGGTCCTGAACCAGTGCCGTCACAACGACGAGGCCTCGGGGTACTACGGGGAAGATGAGTATTGAGGATCCCGTTCCGGCGGCCGGCGGACCGTCGGGCCGTGGCCTGGGCGGGCGCGCCGCGCTAATCCTGACCGGTAACCTTGCAACCGCGCTCCTGTCCCTCGCCCGCAATCTTATCGTAGCCCGGCTGATCTCGATCGAGGATTATGGCATCGCCGCGACCTTTGCGCTTGTCACCTCGCTAATCGAACTGGCCACCGCCTTTGGCCTGCAGCAGCAGATCGTGCAGGCGCGCGAGGGTGACGCTGAGCGCTGGCAAGCAGCGCTGCAGGGCTTCCAGCTCTTGCGTTCGTTCGTCTCGGCGACGGCACTGTTTTTCTGCGCCGGGCCGATTGCACAGTTCTTTGGCGTGCCCGAAGCAACCTGGGCTTACCGGGTGTTGGCTATCTCGGTTGTGTTCAGTGGGTTCATGCACATGGATGTCTGGCGGCTCTACCGTCAGATGATTTACTTGCCAAACGTTCTCAGCCAGATCGTCTCAACGCTGATTTCGGTGGTCGCCGTTTGGCCGCTTTGGCTTGCCTTCGGCGATTACCGGGTGATGCTATGGGCATTAATACTGCAGAACGGGCTGCAGATGGTGATGACCCACCTGACAGCGCGGCGACGGTATGTACTGCGCTTCGACCGGGCGGTAATCGCACAGGCTATGCAGTTCGGCTGGCCGCTCCTGATCAACAACATCCTCCTCTTCTTGGTGATGAACGGCGAGAAAATGATCGTCGGGCGCGAGATCGGCCTCGCCGCCCTAGCTGTCTTCGCAATGGGCTTCACGCTAACGCTCACGCCGACCATCGTCGCGGCCAAGAGTGTGCAAAGCTTCTTCCTGCCGCAACTCTCGGCTGTGCAGGACGATGATACGCGCTTCCAACCGATGGCGCGGACGACAATTGAGGCTAACCTCGTTAACGGGCTTCTACTTGTGATAGCGGTAGTACTTGTGGGTGAGCCCTTCGTCGAGATTGCGCTTGGCGAAAAATACGCCGCCCTCGTTCCGCTAATGGTCTGGTTGGCGATCCTGCACGCGATGCGCGTTTTTAAGGCTGGTAGCGCGGTTACCGCGCTCGCTCGCGGCCGGACCGGCAACGCGATGGCCGCGAACCTCTTCCGCGTCGCCTCGCTACCCTTGGCATGGTGGGCGGCGGCGGTGACAGGAGACCTCCTGCTAGTCGTGCTGATCGCCACGGCGGGCGAAGTTCTTGGCGTGATCGCCTCGCTCGTGCTGGTGCGATGGCGCGCCGGCGTCAAGCTCGGCGCGCTGCGGAATGCTTTCGCTGCTACTGCCGTGGTATTGAGCGCCGCCGCGCTCCATGCTGCTGCGCCCTCAGTGCCGGCACTCTCCCACCTGCCGCGTTGGCTAACCACTGTCACGGTGGTGGTGCTGTTCGGCGCCGCCCTGTGGCAAATGGGGCATGTGCGGGCCTATATCGGTCTGCGCGGTCTGCGCCATCCTCAATCGTAAGGCTAGTTACACGTAATGAACGAAGCGCCTCTCATCCATATTGGTTACCACAAGACCGCAACGACTTGGATGCAGACGCATCTGTTCACGCCACAACATGGCTACCGCATGCTGGCTAGCCATCAAGAGATACACGAGCGCATCGTCCGACCGCACGGGCTTTTATTTTCAGCGAGGCCGATGCGGGAGCTTATTGCCGAGCGCACAGCTGGTCTCCCCGCCGGCCATGTCGCCGTAATCTCCTCCGAAATATTGTCTGGCCATCCGTTCTATGGTGGTCAGATGTCTGACACCTATGCCGAACGGCTACACGCGATCGCGCCCGGGGCGAAGATCCTAATCTCGATCCGCGCTCAGCTTAAGATTTTGCCCTCAGTCTACATGCAATATCTGCTACGCGGCGGGACCATGCGCTACGATCAGTTCTTCGGTGGCACCGACTGGCCGGGTTTTTTTGGATTTGAGCCGGCGCATTTCGAATTCGACCGGCTAGTAGCACTATATCAGCAGTTGTTCGGTGCAAAGAACGTATTTGTTCTCCCACAGGAAAGCCTTGCCGCCGATTCCAGAGCGGTGACCGCGGAGTTAGCGCGCTTTGCAGGCAATGCCGCTTGGGTTGGGCTAAGCGATGAAGCGCGACAGGTACGAGGGGCGAGCTATCCCGAATATGCCGTACCTGTGCTACGCAGGATCAACCACATTCAACACAGTGTGGTGAACCCAAATCCAGTCGTGTCAGTGGGCTTCACGCCGGGCGGGCTCTACAGAACGGCGGGCTACCTGCTCCGGCGAGGGCCGTTCCCGGCGCTGTTCGGCAACTGGACACCGGTTACCGATTACGTCAGACAGGCCTATGCTGGTCACTACATGGACTCGAACGGGCGACTCGCCCGGCTCGTAACCCATTCACTTGATCTTGGGCGCTATGAGTTGCCGGAACCCCTAGCCGAACACGTCCGACCAAACGCAGCGGCAATGTAACCAGCCAGCGGTGAGACGATCACTGCAGCTGTCACCTCTGGATCGGGGTGGAGCCCGTCACCGAGCCCGCGCGACCCGCGCGGCAGCGCCAGCCAGCGCCGGTAGAGATCCACCGCGCCATCCGACGCTCCCGCCCCGGCCCGCGCCACGGCATCGGCGTAATGCCCTTCGAGCCACGGTCGCAGCAGCCCGCGCAGGCCCGTCGCCGGACTCATCGTCATCTCCACACGCAAAGCCCCAGGCAACGCGCCACCAAGCTCGGCCAACAGCGCACGGGTCAGCCGGTCGGCTTCCGCCCGCCCGGGTCCATCACGGAGATCGGCGTCGTTCACCGCGAATTCGATCAGTACGATGTCGGGATCGGTCGCGACCATCGGCCCGATCAGGCCGGTGTCGCGGATGCTGGCGATGTCGGCACCGGGAAAGGCCGCAACATGAATCTCTGGATCAGAGCCTAGACAAGGCGAAAGCGCCTCTCCCAGACGTATGGTCCAGACCTCATTGTGGCTGAGCGAGGTGCCAAGCACGGCGATCCGGAGTGGCCTGTCGGGAAGGGGATGCGGGTCGGGCGGGACATCACGCGGCGCCAGTTCGGCCGGGGCCGGGCCGCGAAGAAGCGGCAGCGCCCAGAGGGCTCCCGCCGCCAGCGCTGCCGCCAGCGCCGCAGCGGCGAGCTTGGCGATCACGCCAGTCCCTGCTCGGCCAGCCGCGATTCTGTCTCGTCGGCCTCGAGGAAGCGGCCGAATTCGCCGACCTCGATATTCTCGCGTAGGACCTTGGCCGGGTTGCCGGCGGCGATGCAGCGCGGCGGCACCGATTTCGTGACGATCGAGCCCGCGCCGATGACGCAATTGTCGCCGATCTCGACCCCCGGCAGGATCAGGGACCGCCCGCCGATGAAGCAGTTCTTTCCCACCCGCGTGTGCAGATAGAGCCCACGGGTGCGGTCATGGGTTAGGATCCGCGTCTCAAAGGCGACGTAGGATTTCTCGCCAACATGCACGCCGATCGGGAAGGTCCGATCGAACTTGGCCGACAGCGAGAACTGCGCGGTGGGGTGGATGTCCATGCCCCAGACCCGCGTGAGCACCAAGCGCCGGGCCTCGACGAGAAGGTTGCGCAGCCCGCCGAGTTTGTTGAGGCCACGCTTGCGGGCCTTCTTTGGGGGCGCGGACTGGGTCTCGTCGGTCATGGCGTCTCGTGCTCGGCTTTGCGATTTCGTGATCTGTCAGGCGCCGCCGGATCTGCTAACGTGGCAGCGATGTTTGATCACATACCGCGGAAATTAGCCATGGTCATGGCGCGCCGGCTTCTCCTCCTCGTCCTCTTGGCACTCGGCACGGCCGGCCTGCCGGCCGCCGCCGGCCTCTCTGCCGATCCGTCCGGACCAACGGTCACGGTGAGCTTGCCCGGCGCACTGACCGACGCCTATCTCGTACTCTCGGCGCAGGCCGGGGGCGGCACCATCGCGCTCGCCGCCGACTTCCCTGCCGCGGGCGAGATCGCGCTCTCAGGCGGTGGCGCCGGGCCGGTCCACGTTACCTCGGCCGATCCCGCCAACCGAGTTCCGGTCAGCCGGATCGTGCTCGATGGGATCGACAATCTCCGGATCTCCAACGTGCATGTCGACAGTACCGGCGCTTCCCGGCCCGAGGCGCAGCGGGACATGGACATCGTGAACTCCTCGCGCATTGAGATCATCGGAGTAGTCTTCACCTCAAACGGCTCGCTCGTCTTCGATCCAACTGACGCCGGCGCGGTCCTCGGAGAGCGGCTGTCGATGGTGCGCCATTCGCGCGACATTACCGTCACCGGCTGCTACATTGCAGGCCACGAGCAGGGTCTGACTTTCCAGGAAAGCACCGGGATTACTGTCACTGGCAACGAGATCACCGCGATCCAGGGCGACGGCATACGGCTCGCCGGGGTGATCGACGTGCTAATCGCCAACAACTACATGCACGATTTCTCGGCTACGCCGAACGAGTTCACCCATTCGGATTTCATTCAGATGTGGTCGCGCAACGCCGAGATCGTCAGCCGCGACGTCACTATCACAGGTAACGTGCTCGATACCGGGAACGGGGTGGCAGCGCAGGGGATCTGGATCGGCAATCCCGAATATAGCCGCGGCAATACCGGCTACGTCTACCGGAACCTCACGATCGCCGACAACCTGATCTATACCGGCGCGGCCAACGGGATCGGGGTCGGCGCCGCCGACGGCGTGGTGATCGCCGACAACACGCTTTTGTGGAACCAGGCGGCGGTGACGATCAAAGCAGACGGCAACACCTCGTTCTTCCCGCGCATCCGGCTCGACGACGCGGTCGTCAACGCCCGCGTGCGGGGCAACATCACCACCCGCATCCTGCACGGGCCGGGCGCCTCGCTCGACGGCAACGTGCTTTTGTCCTGGACCCCGGGTGATCCGGCCTATGCCGGGGCGCATTTCGCCAACGTCGCGTCGGGCGGGGATATCGGGCCGAACGGCTGGCGGCTCCGGCCGTCGAGCCCCTGGGTCGGCATCGGGGCGCGCGCGTCGCAACCCTGAGCGCCGCTTCTGGGCCTGTCCCGTGCCATGATCCTCTCATAAAGTCGTGCGAGGAGCTTCGTGCCCGCCCCGCCCTTCCGACCGATTTCGAGGCCCCCGCCGATCAGGACCGGACCCAGATGAGCGAACCCGAAACAGGCGCCGCCGCGCCGCGCCCCCGCCTCGGCGTCGTGGTGGTGACCTTCAACGCCGCCGACGTGATCCTCGAGAACCTCGAGAGCCTAATGGCGGAGGCCGATGCGGTCGCGCTCGACGTAGTGGTGGTCGATAACGGATCGACCGACGGCACCTGTGCGGCGATCCGGGCCTGGGCCGACGGCTCGGCGCCCTTCACGGCACCGGACGACATGCCCTTCCCGCTTTCCGCCTGCGCCAAGCCCGTGACGCTTGCGGGCGAAGGTGCCCCCTGCCCCGACTGCACCGCCGCCGCGCCGGCCCTCACGCTGATCGAAACCGGGCTCAATTCGGGCTTTGCCGGCGGGGTCAATCGCGGGCTCGCGCATCTCGCCGCCAAGAGCCGCGCCGACAGGTTCTGGATCCTCAATCCCGACGGCGCCGCCGCGCCCGGG
>WVSN01000021.1 GCA_015689705.1 Rhodobacterales bacterium HKCCE3408 | reverse complement strand
GTCTCGGTCAGCCGCACCCGCCGGCGCGAGACCCCGCGCTCCAGCCCCGGCGCAAGCCGCGCGGCCCGGTCGGCCAGTTGCTGGCGGCGCACCTGCACCGCGGCGATCAGCGCAGGCCCGAGTTTCTCCGACAGCCGGTCGAGCCTCTGGCGCGGGGTATCGAGCAGGCTTTCGATCCGCGGCAGGCCCCGTCCGATATCGCTGAGCCGCTGGCGCCGCGCGGTCAGCGCCGAGGCCATCGCGTTGCCCATGTAATTGCCCTGCGACCGGACCCAGTTCAGCAGGTCGAGCCGGACCGGCACCGCCATCTCGGCCGCCGCCGTCGGCGTCGGCGCGCGGCGGTCGACGGCGAAGTCGATCAGCGTGGTGTCGGTCTCGTGCCCGACGGCCGAGATCAGCGGGATCGCGCTCTCGGCCGCCGCGCGCACCACGATCTCCTCGTTGAAGCCCCAGAGGTCTTCCAGCGAGCCGCCGCCGCGCGCCACGATCAGAAGATCGGGCCGCGGGATCGCCCCGCCCTGCGCCAGCGCATTGAACCCCCGGATCGCGCGCGCCACCTCGGGCGCGGAATTCTGGCCCTGCACGGCGACGGGCCAGATCAGGACCCGGCGCGGGAAGCGGTCGCGCAGCCGGTGCAGGATGTCGCGGATCACCGCGCCCGAAGGCGATGTAACGACGCCGATCACTTCCGGCAGGAACGGCAGGGCCTTCTTCCGCGCCTCGTCGAACAGCCCCTCGGCCGCCAGCGCCTTGCGCCGCTTCTCGAGCATCGCCATCAGCGCGCCCTCGCCGGCGACCTCGATCGTGTCGACATTGAGGTTGTAGCGCGATTGCGGCGCGTAGGTGCTGAGCCGGCCGGTGACGATCACCTCCAGCCCTTCCTCGGGCTCCATGCCGAGACCCGCCACCTGCCCCTTCCACGTGGTGCAGTTGATGACGTTCTTGTCGTCCTTCAGGTCATAGTAGAGATGGCCGGACCGGGGCCGGCTGAGCCGCCCGATCTCGCCCCGCACCCGGACGCGGCCATAGGCGCCCTCGAGCGTCCGCTTGATCGAGCCGGACAGCTCGGAAACGGTGAACTCGGGCGTGTTGCCGGCGGGGCTTTCGTCGTCGATCAGATCGGACATGGCGCGCACCATGCCCGATCCGTTTGCCCTGCGCCAGTCAGGCGGCGGAGCGCTGGTGGCGGCCTTCCCGGACCTCCTCGATGATCTTCTCGACGAACTTGTCGAGGTCGCCCGGATTGCGGCTGGTGACGATGCCGTTGTCGGCGACCACCGCCTCGTCGACCCAGGTTGCGCCGGCATTGGCGACATCCGTCTTGATCGAATGGTACGAGGTCATCGTCCGGCCCTCGGCGATCCCGGTCTCCACGAGCAGCCAGGGCGCGTGGCAGACGGCCGCGATCACCTTGCCGTTACGGTAGAACTCGCGAATGAAATGCAGCGCATCGGCGTTCACGCGCAGAAGGTCGGGGTTGATCTGCCCGCCCGGCAGCACGAGCGCGTTGTAGTCGTCGGCCTTGGCGTCGCCAAGCGTGCGGTCGACCTTGACCGGATTGCCCCAGTCATTGCCGCTCCAGCCGCGGATCTCGCCGTCTTCCGGCGCGATGACGTGGACCGTCGCCCCGGCCTCGCGCAGGCCATGCAGCGGGCGTTCCAGCTCGGACTGTTCGAAGCCGTGGGTGGCAAGAACGGCGATCGTCTTGTTGTCGAGAAGGGCCATGTCTGGGTCTCCTGTCTGTTGAGTGGACGTTGCTGACCCAACGGGTCCGCCCCGGCACCGGTTCCGCGGTCCGGGCCCGGTTGCCGAGGGGTCATGCGGACGCTAGGAACCCACCGTGCGGAACAGCGTGCGGGCGGGCCCATGAACATCCTCATCCTCGGCGGCGGCGGGCGGGAACACAGCCTGGCCTGGGCGGTCCTGCAGAATCCCAAATGCGACAAGCTGATCGTGGCGCCGGGCAATGCCGGGATCGCGCAGATCGCGACCTGCGCCAATCTCGATATCGAGGATCCGGGCGCGGTGGTGGATTTCGCCGCCGAGGAGGCGATCGACTTCGTCATCGTGGGCCCCGAAGCGCCGCTGGCCGCCGGCGTGGTCGATGCGCTCGACGCGGCCGAGATCCTCGCCTTCGGGCCCTCGGGCGCGGCCGCGCGGCTCGAGGCGTCGAAGACCTTCACCAAGGAAATCTGCGAAGCGGCCGGCGCGCCGACCGCGGCCTGGGCCCGGTTCACCGACGTGGACGCGGCGAAGGACTACATCCACAAGGCCGGCGCGCCCATCGTCGTGAAGGCCGACGGGCTCGCCGCCGGCAAGGGCGTGATCGTAGCCGAAACCGAGGAACACGCGATCATCGCGGTCGAGGACATGCTCGGCGGCGGCTTCGGCGCAGCCGGGGCGAGTGTCGTGATCGAGGAGTTCATGGCCGGCGAGGAAGCCAGCTTCTTCGTCCTGTCGGACGGCGAGACGGTGCTGCCCATCGGCACCGCGCAGGATCACAAGCGGGTGGGCGAAGGCGATACCGGGCCCAATACCGGCGGCATGGGCGCCTATTCCCCGGCCCCGGTGCTGACCGACGCCGTCGCCGAAGGAGCACTCGAGCGGATCGTGAAGCCGACCATCGCCGAGATGGCCCGGCGCGGCACGCCCTATCGCGGCGTGCTCTATGCCGGGCTGATGATCGAGAACGGCGAGGCGCGGCTCGTGGAATACAATGTCCGCTTCGGCGACCCGGAATGCCAGGTCCTGATGATGCGGCTCGGCGCGCAGGCGCTCGACCTGATGCTGGCCTGCGCCGAGGGGCGGCTGTCGGAAATGGCGGTTACATGGGCCGAGGATCACGCGATGACGGTCGTGATGGCGGCCGAGGGCTATCCCGGCGCCTACGAGAAGGGCAGCGTGATCGGCGGGCTCGACGGCCTGCCCGAAGACAGCCGGCACATGACCTTCCATGCCGGCACGGCGCGGGAGGGCGGCCAGTGGCGCGCCGCGGGCGGCCGGGTCCTGAACGTGACCGCCCGCGGCGACACGCTGGCCGACGCGCGGGACGAGGCCTACGCCATGGTCGACCGGATCGACTGGCCCGGCGGCTTCTGCCGGCGCGATATCGGCTGGCGAGCGCTCTGAAGGGCGCCCTCGGCGGGCCTCGAGCCCGCCTCGGCCGCGTCACCTCCGGCGGGAGTAGTTCTCAAGCAAAGACGGGGTGAGCGCCTGCTCCTCTTTGCTTTCCAAATACCTCCGGGGGAGTCGCCGTCAGGCGACGGGGGCAGCGCCCCCTCTCAGGCCAGCCAGCGCGCGTAATCCGAGACGAGAAGGTGCACCGGCGCGACATCCTCCTCGATAGTCGAGAAGCGGCCGATCGGTTCGCGGAACCAGTTGTCGGTCTCGTCGTCGTTGACGGTCGAGACCTCACCGATCAGCACGTCGCCGCCTTCGCCCCAGAAGGCGTGCCAGTCGCCGGGCATCAGCGTGACGCTCTCGCCCGGGGCGAAGCGGAGCACCTCGCCGGGTGCGAAGGTGCGGGCGATACCGTCGCAGAGAACCGTGCCGCCGGCCGTCTCGTCGCAGGAGCCGTCCGGGGCCGATCCGTAAAGCTCGATCGCGAGCGTCGCCCCGCCGCGATTGATGATGTCCTCGGCCTTCAGGTAGTGGCGGTGCATCGGCGAGAGCTGGTCCTGTTTCGAGATCAGCAGCTTCTCGGCATAGCACATGCCGCCGCCGCGCTTCAGATCGGCGAGCCGGCCGTTTCGGAGCGTGAAGAGAAAGAGCCCCATCTCGTCGTAGCGCCCCGCGCCGTAATCCGTCACGTCCCAGCCGCAGCGGCCGTCGATCACCGCCTTCGCCTCGGTCTTGCGCGCCTGAAGCTCCTCCGGGCTCCAATGGGCGAAAGGCGGCAAGGCGAAGCCGTGAGAGCGGATGAAGGCCGCGCCCTCGTCGATCAGCGCGTTCACCTCGGATCGTTTCATGGCGGCTCCTCCCTCGCGGGTCAGAATGGCCCCCGTCCGGGCCGGAATTCAAGCGCGGTCGGAACGCGGACTGGCCCGCGGCGGACGTGACGGCGTGTCGCCCCGGCAGCGGCGGAACCGGCAGGTCGCCGCTGTCGTCATTGCGCCCGACCGGCCGGACATGGCCGAACGGTCTGCCTGACCCCGGGTCCGGGGCTGGCAGGCGGCCGTCGTGTCACCACCTCTGTCCGACCGGTCGCCGGAGTGGCGGCCGGACAGCCAAGGAAAGGAGGATGTCATGTCCTTCCGCAAAACGACGACCGGCCTCGCCGCCATTCTCGCCACCGGCCTTTCGGGTGCCGCCCTCGCGCAGAACCTGGATACCGAACTGGGCCTCGATGCCGGCGAAACGCTCCAGCTGGAAAGCAGCGCCGAACAGGGCGCGGAGATGCGCGCCGACGCCGCGACCCGGGTCAATGTCGGCCGCGTGGTCTCGGCGCTCAGAAACGGGCAGCAGGGCTCGACCGATGTCGCCGGGATCGACGCCTCGACCGAGATCGAGGTCGTCGCGGTGTCCGAACTTCGGAATGCGCAGGGCCAGTCCAACGGTGAGGCGCTCGACCAGGCCATCGCCGATGCCGGCGACACGGTGAAAAGCATCCGCGACGAGGTCCAGGGAAACGCCGAACTCGTCGCGGCGCTCGAGGCCGATGGCCATAGCGCGGACGAGGTGATCGCGGTGATCGCCGCGGCCGACGGCAGCGTCGACGTGATCGTCGACGACCGCGTCTGACCCGGCCCCGATCCCCCGACTTCCCCTCGTGAACGGCAACGCCCCCGCACCGGACCGGTGCGGGGGCGTTCGCCATCCGGGACGGGCCGCCTGCGGACTATTCCGCCGCCTTCACGTCTCCGTATTCACCCTGGGCGATTTCCTCGGCCTCGATCGACTCGAACAGGGCCTTGAAGTTGCCCTCGCCGAAGCCGTCATCGCCCTTGCGTTCGATGAACTCGAAGAAGATCGGCCCGATCACCGTCTTGGAGAAGATCTGCAGCAGGATCTTGGTCTCGCCGCCGTCGACCACGCCTTCGCCGTCGATCAGGATGCCGTGCTTTTTCATCCGGTCGATCGGCTCCTCGTGGCCGTGCACCCGCTCTTTCGAAAGCTCGTAATAGGTGTCCGGCGGTCCGGGCATGAATTTCACGCCGCGCGCGGCGATCGCGTCGACGCTGTCGTAGATGTTCTTCGAGCCCACGGCGATGTGCTGGATGCCCTCGCCGTTGTATTTCTTGAGGTAGTTCACGATCTGGCCGGTCTCGCCCCGGTCCTCGTTGATCGGGATCCGGATGCGGCCGCAGGGCGAGGTCAGTGCGCGGGAGAAGAGCCCGGTATACTTGCCCTCGATGTCGAAGAACCGGATCTCCTTGAATTTGAACAGGTCGCCGTAGAACCGGAACCACGTGTCCATGTTGCCCTTGAAGACATTGTGGGTGAGGTGGTCGAGATAGAAGAAGCCGACGCCGTCTGGATGCGCGGTCGAGTGCCACTCGAACTCCTCGTTATAGGGCGAGGTGTCCCAGTACTGGTCGGTGAAGTAGATCAGCGACCCGCCGATGCCCTTGATCGCCGGCCAGTCGACCGTCTTGTCGTCGCCGTCATAGGGCTCGGCTCCCATCTTCACCGCGTGGTCGTAGGCATGCTGCGCATCGACGACCCGCCAGGCCATCGACGGCGCGCAGGGGCCGTGCTCCTCGACGAACTTCGCGGCGAAGCTGCCGGGCTCGGCGTTCAGGACGTAGGTGATGTCGCCCTGCTTCCACAGCTCGACCGCCTTGGTCTTGTGCGTCGCGGCGTGGGAATAGCCCATGCGGTCGAACAGATCGCGCAGGACTTGCGGATCGGGATGGGCGAATTCGACGAATTCGAAGCCGTCGGTGCCGGCGGGATTCTGGTCCGAAATGGTCGCGCGGGGGGCGTCGTGCGGGAAGGGTCCCATGGAATCCTCCGATTGTTCTGGATTGGCCTAAAGATACGCCCAGTCGCGCGCGGAATCTGCGCAATCTTTGGCATCACCCGCAGGATATTCGCCTGAAAATTGCATAATCCGCCGGAATGATGCAGACTTCCCGCATGATCGACGAGACCGACCGCCGCCTTCTGCGCGCGTTGCAGGACGATGCCGACCTGACGGCCGAGGATCTCGGGCGGGCGCTGAACCTGTCGGCGAGCCAGGCCGGGCGGCGGCGCCAGCGGCTCGAGGCGGCCGGGCTGATCACCGGGGCGCGCGCGCTGGTCGACCCGAAGAAGCTCGGTCTCGCCGTTCAGGCCTTCGTGCAGGTCAGCCTCGCGACCCACGATCCGAAAGGCGCGGCCGATTTCCACCGGCTCGTCCGTGCCCAACCGGCGATCACCGCCGCCTTCACCATGACCGGCGAGGCGGATTACCTCCTGCGCGTCTGGTGCTCGGACCTCGGGGCCTTGCATGACCTTATCCACGGGGTACTCTTGCCCCATCCGGCGGTGTCGCGCGTCCAGTCGCAGATCGTCATGGATCAGTTGAAGCCAGACGCCCCCCTGCCCGTGTGAGGTCCAAGTGGAGTCCTTTCTTCTCCAGGCCACGATCTACCTCGTCGCGATGGTCATCGCGGTGCCGCTGTCGGTCCGGCTCGGGCTCGGCTCGGTGCTCGGCTACCTGATCGCGGGGATCATGATCGGCCCGGTGCTCGGGCTTGTCGGGGCCGAGACGCAGGACCTCCAGCATTTCGCCGAGTTCGGCGTCGTGATGATGCTGTTCCTGATCGGGCTGGAGCTCGATCCGCGCGGGCTGTGGGAGATGCGGCATCGCCTGCTCGGCCTTGGCGGGGCGCAGATCCTGCTGTCTATCGGGGCGCTTGCGGCGATCGGGATCTGGCTCGGATATGCCTGGCAGGTGTCGCTGGCCGCGGGGATGATCCTTGCGCTGTCATCGACCGCCATCGTGCTGCAGACGCTGACCGAGAAGAAGCTGATGCAGACCTCGGGCGGACGATCCGCCTTCTCGGTCCTGCTGACGCAGGATATCGCGGTTATCCCGATGCTGACCGTGATGCCGCTTCTGGCGATTCCGGGCGCGATCCGGGCCAACGAGGACGGATCGATCGCCCGGCCGACCGACGCGGCGCACGATCCGCACCATACCGGCGCGCTGTTCGACAGCCTGCCGGGATGGGGTCAGGCGCTGGCCACCTTCGCCGCCGTCGTCGTCGTGATCGCCGTCGGTCACTACCTGCTCGGTTACCTGTTCCGCTTCGTCCACCTCGCCCGCCTGCGCGAGATGTATACCGCCTTCGCGCTCGTGATCGTGGTCGGCATCGCCTACGTGATGATCCTTGTCGGCCTGTCGCCCGCGCTTGGCGCGTTCATCGCCGGCGTGGTGCTGGCGAACTCGGAATTCAAGCACGAGCTCGAGGCGAACGTGGAGCCCTTCAAGGGCCTGCTGCTCGGGCTGTTTTTCATCACCGTGGG
The DNA here is from genome assembly GCA_015689705.1 of Rhodobacterales bacterium HKCCE3408. Lineage (GTDB taxonomy): Bacteria > Pseudomonadota > Alphaproteobacteria > Rhodobacterales > Rhodobacteraceae > HKCCE3408. Next base: position 39,901 of record WVSN01000021.1, on the reverse strand, counting down.
CGCGGGCATCAACATCGCCTTTCTCAGCCGCAACCTGCCGGAGGTGCTTGGCACGACGATCGTGCTGATGCTGGTCAAGGGTCTCATCCTCTTCGCCATCGGCCTTGTCGCGCGGCTGCGGGGGCGGAACCTGTGGCTCTTCACCCTCGGCCTCGCGCAGGCCGGGGAATTCGGCTTCGTGCTGATCTCCTTCGCCAACCAGGTGCAGGTTCTGCCCGTCTTCATCGGCGAGCGGCTGCTGCTGGCCGTGGCGCTGTCGATGCTGCTGACGCCGGTCCTGTTCATCCTCTACGAGATGATCTCGGCCCGCACGACGGAGTCGCAGGACGCGGCCCCCGCCGCCGACAAGATCGACCAGACCGCGCCCATCATCATCGCCGGAATCGGGCGCTTCGGGCAGGTGGTGCACCGGATGGTGCAGGCGTCGGGGCTGAAGACCGTGATCCTCGACAGCGACATGGCGACGATCCGGCTGATGCGCGAATTCGGTTTCAAGGCCTATTTCGGCGATCCGACCCGGTCGGAACTGCTGCACGCGGCCGGTCTCGACAAGGCGAAGATCCTCGTCGTCGCGGTCGATGACCGGAAGGCGGCGGTCAGCCTGGTTAAATACGCCCGTAGCGAGCGGCCCGATATCCTGATCACCGCCCGCGCCCATGACCGGCTGCATGTCTACGAGCTCTACAATGCCGGCGCCGACCACATCGTGCGCGAGACCTTTGACAGCTCGCTCCGCGCCGCGCGCTACGTGCTCGAGGACATGGGCTTCACCGAATACGAGGCACACGAGCTGGAGACGGCGTTCTACCATCACGACCGCCAGAACCTGCGCGAGCTGGCCGAGCTGTGGAAGCCGGACGTCCCGATCGAGAAGAACCCCGCCTACCTCGCCCGGGCGCGGGAGCTGAACGCGAATCTCGAAACCGCGCTGGTCACGCAGCTGGACGAAGCCGCGGGCGCCGGGCCAGACGACGAACCGGCCGGGCGGCGCAAGCGGGGCGATGCGGGCGCGCTGTCGGGAACCAAGGCGCGCCGGCCGGGCGGGCTGCCGGCCGGGCGCGGCGCGAGCACCGGCTCAGCCTCCTGACACGCCGGCCTCGGCGAACGTGGCCATGCCCGAATGGCAGGCCAGCGCGCCCTTCAGCACCTGGATCGCCAGCACCGCGCCCGTGCCCTCGCCAAGCCGGAGGCCGAGCGACAGGAGCGGATCGAGGCCGAGCTGATCGAGAAGCCGGCCATGCGCGGCCTCTGCCGAGACATGGCCCGCCTGCGCATGGTCGAGCGCGCCGGGCACGGCTTCGTGCAGCACCGCGGCGGCCGCCGTGGCGATGAACCCGTCAAGCAGGACCGGGATGCGGAGGCAGCGCGCGCGGGCGATGGCGCCGGCCATGGCCGCGATTTCGCGGCCGCCGAGACAGCGCAGCGCGGCGAAGGGATCCCGCGCGGCATCGGGGTTGGCGGCGAGCCCTTCGGCCACGACCTGCGCCTTGCGCGCCAGTCCGTCGTCGTCGAGCCCGGTGCCCCGCCCGGTCCAGTCCGACGCCGCCCCGCCGTAAAGCGCATGGGCGATGGCCGCCGCGGAGGTGGTGTTGCCGATCCCCATCTCGCCCGTCACCAGAAGGTCGGCGCCGTGGCCGACGGCCTGCCAGCCGGTGCCGAAGGCCGCGAGGCAGTCGGTCGCCGCCATGGCCGGGCCGGTGGTGAAATCCATCGTCGGACGGTTGAGGTCGAGCGCGATAACGTCGAGCCGCGCCCCGGCCAGCCCGACGAGCTGGTTGATCGCCGCCCCGCCGGCCTTGAAATTGGCGACCATCTGGGCGGTCACGTCCGGCGGGAACGCACTGACACCGCGCGCGGCGACGCCGTGATTGCCGGCAAAAACGAGCACCTGCGGCGCGGTGATCCGGGGCCGCGGGTCTCCGCGCCATCCAGCATACCACAGCGCCAGATCCTCGAGCCGGCCGAGCGCGCCGGGCGGTTTCGTGAGGGTCGCATTCCGCGTCGCCGCCCTGGCGCGCGCGTCCTCGTCCGGGCCGGGCGCATTGAGCAGTCTGTCGCGGATCGCGTCGAAGCTGTCGAACATGGGGCGCTCTCCGGATTGCCGTGGCGGGACGCTTGGTGTTTACCGGCCCGAGCCGCAAGGGAACAGGACAGAAAGGCCGCACCGATGCACGCGAGCGACCCGCGCGAGCTTGCCCGCGATCTCTTCCGCGCAACAGGGCTGCTGACCCGCATCCCGGTGCCGCCGGTCGAGACCGCACCGGGCGGCATGGCCGCCGCGGCCTGGGCCTGGCCGCTGATCGGCGCGCTGGTCGGCGCAGTGGGGGCTGGCGTCGCTGCGATTGCCGCGCATCTGGGCTTGCCGGTCTGGCCTGCCGCGGTGCTCGGGCTGGCGGCGATGGTGCTGCTGACCGGGGGATTGCACGAAGACGGGCTGGCCGACACCGCCGACGGGCTGTTCGGCGGCGCCACGCGCGAGCGGCGGCTCGAGATCATGCGCGACAGCCGGGTCGGCAGTTACGGGGTGCTGGCGCTCGGGCTTGTGCTGATCCTGCGCTGGAGCTGCATCGCCGCGCTTCTGGCCGCCGGATCGGTCTGGGCGCTGATTGCCGCCGCGGCGATTTCGCGGGCGGGGATGGCGGCGCTGATGGCCGCCTTGCCCCATGCGCGCCCGGACGGGCTGGCGCAGATCACCGGGCGGCCATCGCGAAGTGTCGCGCTGGTCGCGGTCGGCATCGGGCTGGTGGTGGCGGTGTTCTGTCCCGGCGGGATCGGCGCGGCCGCGCTGGCGGCTCTGGCGCTGGTCTGGATCGGGCGGATGGCGCAGGCGCGCATCGGCGGGCAGACCGGCGACATACTCGGCGCCAGCTGCCAGTTGGCAGAGGCGGCCGCGATGGTCGTGATCGCGGCCGCCGTCTGATCGCTTACGGGCAGGGTGCGACGGAGTAGTAACCGTTGCCCTGCGGATAGGCGCACTGGCCGGTGCGCTGGTTCTGGTAGAGCGCCGCGCCGCCGGCCGCACCGGCGAGACCCGCCGCGAGCGTCCATTCCGGGTTGGCGTCAAGCGCACGCGCGGCCAGAAGGCCGGCAGCGGCACCGCCGGCGGCAGCGAGGCCGGCCTGGCCCTGCGGGGTCACCTGGCAACCGGCGAGAAGCGAAGTCGCCAGAGCGGCGGCGATAACGATGGTCTTGGTCATGTGAGGTCTCCTTTCGACTCAGTCGTGACCGGGATGGGACACAAGATGCGCCGAATGCGTTCAATCACAAGGCCCGCGACACCCATCGGCGAAACCTCGCGAACCGGCACAAGTCATTGTCTTGAAAAACAAAAACCGCCGCGCCCGGTCGGGGCGCAGCGGCGTGATATTCGATAACAGGCGAAGATCAGGCCGCGCGGGCCATCAGCACCTCGTCGACGCGGGCCAGCGCGCCCGCTTCGTCCATGCCGTTCACGGCGGCAAGCTCGCGCGTCAGACGCTCGAGCGCGGCTTCGTAAAGCTGCCGCTCGGAATAGCTCTGCTCGCGCTGATCGTCGGCGCGGTGCAGGTCGCGCACGACCTCCGCGATCGAGATCAGGTCGCCGGAATTGATCTTCTGTTCGTATTCCTGCGCACGGCGCGACCACATGGCGCGCTTCACCCGGGCCTTGCCCTTCAGCGTGTCGAGCGCCTTGGAGACGACATCGGGATTGGACAGCGGACGCATGCCGACCTCGGCCGCTTTCGCGGTCGGAACGCGCAGCGTCATCTTGTCCTTGTCGAAGGAAATCACGAACAGCTCGAGCTTGAGCCCAGCGATCTCCTGCTCCTCGATCGATACGATGCGACCGACACCATGAGCGGGATACACGACAAAGTCGTTCGGGCTGAAGTCCTGCGATTTCCGGGCTTTACTCATCTGTGTCGTCATCCTTATTGCGCCTGAAATCTCAGGCGAAAAAACACCGGCGGAAAGCTGGCTTTCCACTGAGGGTGTTTGATTTGGGTTTTCGTAGCAGGAGCAGGCCATGGGCCTGCCGGGCACACTCACACGTTCGTCCTGAGCGGAATATATAGCACGATTCCGGTCGACTTCAAAGCGGGCCGCTGCGGAACCGTGGAAAAGTCTAAGTATTGTTGGGCTTTGCTGCGGTGCGACAGGGTTACCGGCGTCCGCCGGACGGGCCTCGCACCGAATCGGTCAGCCGCCCTCGCCCGGCGCTTCCGAGAAGAGCTCCATTTTGCCGTCCTTGCCGTCCATCTCATCGGCGTCGGGCAGCGGATCCTTCTTGGTGATGATGACGGGCCAGGCCTCGGAATACTTGCGGTTGAACTCGACCCATTTTTCCATGTCGGGTTCGGTGTCCGGACGGATCGCGTCGGCGGGGCATTCGGGCTCGCACACGCCGCAATCGATGCATTCGTCGGGATGGATGACCAGCATGTTCTCGCCCTCGTAGAAGCAGTCCACGGGACAGACTTCGACGCAGTCGGTGTATTTGCAGGCGATGCAATTGTCGGTCACGACATAGGTCATGGGCGGGTATCCATCGGGTCTTTCAGGGCAGAGCTACGGGACGTGACCGGTCGATGCAAGGGGCTCAGTCCGCGTCATCCGGCCCGTCGCGAAGTGCATCGATCGCGCGGCGGTCGCGCTTGGTCGGGCGCGGTCCGACGCGGTCGGGCGCGGGCTCGGCGGGCGGGGTCAGATCGTCGTAGAGCGCCTGCGCCTCGGGCGCGGGCCCCCGGCGGGTGCCGAGCGCGACGATCCGGACCACGCGGATGCGGGTGCCCTGCGGGAATGTCAGCACATCGCCCGGGCCGACGGCATGGGCCGCTTTCGCGGCGCGGTCGGAATTCACCCGGACCTTGCCCTCGGTCACCATCCGCGCGGCCAGACTGCGCGTCTTGAAGAACCGCGCCTGCCACAGCCACTTGTCGAGGCGCAGCCGGGAGCCGGGATCCGTCAGGACTTGTCCTTCAGCCCCGCCAGTGCGCGGGCGAACGGGTTGTCCGGGTCGATCCGGTCCTTGCGGTCGGGACGCGCGGAGTAGGTCTTGGGCCCGTCATTGCGCGGCCCCTTGCCCTTCTGCCCGCCCTGCGGCTTGCCGCCGTTGGGCTTGCCGCCCTTGCCGCGCCGGCGCTGCTGCTGGCCGCCCTCGGCCTCGCGCTGCTGCGGACGGCCCTGGTCGCGCGGACGGCGGCGGGGCGCCCAGGTGAAGGTGTAGAACACCTCGGTCTCTGGTTCGGCCGCAACGGCGGCACCGTTCGTCGGCTCGATCTCGTCGGGCATGTCCGGCGGGGTCTCGTCGGGGATGCCGGGCGCCTCGTCGGGCATGTCGCCGGGCGATTCCTCGGGCGGGACCGGCACGGTCTCGTCCGGCATGTCACCGGGGACCTCGTCGGGCCGGGGCGTGTCCGCACCATCCAGCCCGAGCGGCGGGGCGACGCCCACAGTCTCCTCGTCCATGGTTTCGGGCGCCTGCGTCGCGGCCGGTTCAGCCACCGGGGTCCGCGCCTTCTCGCGCTCGCCCCGCTCGGACTTGTAGCCGAGACCTTCCATCAGGTCGGCGAACTGCTCCAGCGTCATGCCGGTGATCGACAGCATGTCGGGCGTGGCCTCGAAGCCGCCGCGGCTGTCCTTCTGGCGCAGCATGTCCGCGAGCCGTTCCAGCATATCGATGCGGATCGCCCGTGCCCCGGCGGGCCGGTAGCCGGACATCGTGAAGTAGCCCGCATGCGCTTCGCTGTCGGCCGGGATGGTCACGAGGCCCGGAGGCGGGCTTTCGGGGAATTCCGGCAGGTTCGACGCAAGGCCCCAGAGCACGAGCCGAAGCCGCGTCGGCGCCGGCTTCAGCAGCGCCGGCAGGAAAATCGTGTACTGGCCGAACCGCACGCCGTGCTTGCGCAGCAGCCCGCGCGCGTCCTGGTCGAGATCCTTGACCTCGGTGGCGACATCGGCCCGCGGGATGATCCCGAGCGACTCGACCAGCCGGAATGCGAAGCCACGGGCGAGGCCGGTGACTTCCTCGTCCTTCTGCATCGCGAGCAGAGGCTCGAACAGGGCAGCGATCTTGCGGTCGATGAAATGCTGGAGGCGGCGCTGTACCTTCTGGACGACCTCGGCCCCGGCCTCGTCGTCCACGAAGGCCTCGGCAGTCGGCCGCAGCGGGTCCGGCCCGGCGACGAGCTTGCCGACAGCCTGGTCGCCCCACATCAGCCCGCCCTGCTCGGTAAAGTCGAATTCCGGGTCGGGCGCGTTGTAGAACCTGTCGGCACGCAGATGGAACTCGGGCGTCAGCGCGGCGAGCGCCGCCTGGCGCAGGGTCTTGCCCTCGTCGGGACTGGCCGCCTGGTCCTGGCGGAACCGGAAGCCTTCGAGACGGCCCACGAACTGGCCCTCGACCGTCACCTCGCCCTTGTCTGTCACCTCGGCCACAAGGCTCTCCTTCTGCTTCAGCCTCCGCATCAGCACGCTTGTGCGGCGATCCACGAAGGCGTGGGTCAGCGCGGTGTGCACCGCATCGGACAGGCGGTCTTCTACGGCACGAGTCGCCCCGCGCCAATGGGATTCATCGTCGACCCACCCCTTGCGTTGCGCGACGTAGGTCCACGTCCGGATATACGCCAGTCGCTTGGACAACGTATCGAGGTCGCCTTCGGTTCGATCTATGCGCGCCACCTGCCGGGCGAGCCAGTCGTCCGGGACCCGTCCGAGATCGTGCAGGAACTCGAAGATCTGGCGCAGGAGGCTGGCGTGTTCGGCGTGGCTGATGCCGCGGAAATCGGGGATGCGGCAGACGTCCCACAGCAGCCGGATATCGGGCGGGCCGGCGATCCGTTCGGCGATACCGGGCGCGTCCGAGATCGACTTCAGCGCCATCAGGTCGTCGGCTTCGCGCGCCCGGCCGAGCCATTCGTTGTCGGTCGGCGCCTCGAGGCTGGCGACGAGCCGCGGGACCGAACCGAAATCGAGATCGGAGTTGCGCCAGAGAAGCCGCCGGACGGGGGCGAAGCGATGGGTCGTGATCGCCTCGATCACCGGCTCGGAGAGTGGGCTCGCCTCGCCGGTCACGCCGAAGGTGCCCGGTTCGGTATGGCGGCCGGCGCGGCCCGCGATCTGGCCCAGTTCATGCGGCCAGAGATCGCGCATCCGCCGTCCGTCGAACTTCCGGAGTCCGGAAAACGCGACGTGCCGGATATCGAGGTTCAGACCCATGCCGATGGCGTCCGTGGCGACGAGGAAATCGACGTCGCCCGACTGGTAAAGCTCGACCTGCGCGTTCCGCGTCCTTGGGGACAACGCCCCCATGACCACCGCTGCCCCGCCCTTCTGGCGCCGCAGCAATTCGGCGATGGCATAGACATTTTCGACCGAGAAGCCGACGATGGCCGACCGGGAGGGCATCCGGCTAATCTTTTTCGAACCCGTGTAGGTAAGTTCGGAGAACCGCTCCTGCCGGTGGAACTGCACCTTGGGGACAAGTGCGGCGATAGCGCCGCGCATCGTGTCAGAGCCGAGGAACAGGGTTTCCAGCAGGCCACGCGCGTTCAGCATCCGGTCGGTGAAGACATGGCCGCGTTCGGGGTCGGCGCAGAGCTGGATTTCGTCGATGGCGAGGAAGTCGCAGCCGATCCCCACCGGCATCGCCTCGACCGTGCAGACCCAGTAGGCCGCCCGCTCGGGGACGATACGCTCTTCACCCGTGACGAGCGCCACGACGGACGGTCCGCGCAGCGCGACGATGCGGTCGTAGACCTCGCGCGCCAGAAGCCGGAGCGGCAGCCCGATGACGCCGGTGCGGTGCGCGAGCATCCGCTCGATCGCGTAGTGGGTTTTGCCCGTGTTGGTCGGGCCGAGAACGGCCGCGATCCGCGCCTCTGTGGCCATGTCTGCCCGTATCGTTGCCGGCCGTCGGCGGATCCTAGAGCGTCTGGCCCTCGAGCGAGTGCTCGATCCGCTGTATGGCCCCTTCTACGTCGGGGCGGTGGGGATGTATAGCGTGGACGGCCCGGAAGACCTCGAGCGCCTCTTCCGAGCGGCCCATATCCTCGAGCATGATGCCGAGCCCGATCATCGCGCCGAAATGGTTCGGATTGAGCGCGAGCACATGCTGTATGTCGTAGATCGCCGGGCCGTAGAGGCCGGCGCGGTAATAGGCGGTGGCCCGCGCATTCCAGCCCTCGGCGAATTCCGGCGCATGATCGACCAGCGCGGTCAGGTGCGAAATCGCCACCTGGGTTTCACCCTCGTCGAGCGCGGCGGTGCCGAGCGACAGAAGCAGGTCGGCCGTGGCGGACCCCGAGATCGCCCAACGCTGGATGATCTCCTGTTCCACGATCTCCCAGTTCTGGGTGTCGGGATCGGCGAGGCGGTCGAGCAGGTCCGTCAGGCGGTCATCGGTCTGCGCCGAAGCGGCACCGGCGACCGCGACGAACAATGCCGCAACGACAGAGTTGAGAATGGTGCGGAAAGCGAACATGTTGCGGCTGACCTTAACATCCTTTCGCGGTCGTTCCAGACACAGACCGCGTCAAATCTTCGGGAGTTCGACAATGTCCAGTATCGTTGATGCCGCCGTCGCCGCCCTGCGCGAGAAGATCGACGGGTTCGACGGATCGGCCAAGTTCGTGATCGAGGGCGAAGGCACGATCATGGTCGACGGCGCAGGTGTGCGCGCGGGCGACGAAGAAGCCGACGTGACGATGACCGCCGACGCCGACACATTCCAGGACATCCTCTCCGGAGAGCTCAACCCGACCGCCGCCTTCATGGGCGGCAAGCTCAAGGTCGACGGCGACATGGGCACCGCGATGAAACTGGGCGGGGCGCTGAGCTGATCCCGTGGGCGCCCGGGTTCCGTCGGATGTCTGCCTGACCGAGGCGCCCCTGCTGGATGATGTCGCGGAGGGGCCGGATGGCGGGTCCGCCTACTGGCTGACCTGCGCCGACGGCACCCGCATCCGCATCGGATACTGGCCGTTGGCCGGCGCGCGGGCGACCGTCCTGATGTTCCCGGGCCGCACCGAATACATCGAGAAATACGGGCGTCTGGCGGTCGATCTCGCCGCGCGGGGCTACGCGATGGTGGCCGTGGACTGGCGCGGCCAGGGCCTGGCCGACCGGCCGCCGCACCGCCGCGACATGGGCCACGTCCACAGCTTCGCCGAGTACCGCCAGGATGTCGCCGCGCTCCGCGCCGCGCTCGACCGGCTGGCGCCGCCGAAGCCGTGGTTCCTGCTTGCCCATTCGATGGGCGGTGCGATCGGGCTGCGGGCGCTGCATGACGGGCTTCCGGTCAAGCGCGCGGTCTTCTCCGCGCCGATGTGGGGCATCGCGATGTCGCCGGTGCAGCGGATCATGTCAGGCGCACTTGGCTACGTTGCCCGGCCGATGGGCATTCTGAAACGGTTCACGCCCTCGACCGGCCCGTGGGAGCCGATGGTCTTCGCCGGCAACCGGCTGACCTCGGACCGCGACCAGTTCGACTACATGGAACGCCAGACCGAGAAATACCCCGAACTCGGCCTTGGCGGTCCGTCGATCGGCTGGCTGCACGAGGCGCTGTCGGAAACGGCGGACCTGCTGGCGCGGCCCGCGCCGGATATCCCCGCGCTGACCTTCCTCGGTTCGGCGGAAAAGATCGTCTCGATCCCGGCGGTGAAGGCGCGGATGGCAAAATGGCCGAAGGGCGAATTGCGCATCCTCGACGGCGCCGAGCACGAGGTTCTGATGGAGGCGCCGGTCTACCGCGACCGCGTCCTCGACGAGATCGAGACCTTCCTCGCGGCCTAGACCAGCACGCCGGCCTCGAGCCGCAGGACCCGGTCCATCCGGCCGGCAAGCTCCAGGTTGTGCGTCGCGATCAGCGCGGCAAGGCCCCTGCCCCGGACAAGCGCCATGAGCGCCTCGAACACCCTGTCGGACGTCGCCGGATCGAGGTTTCCGGTCGGCTCGTCGGCCAGCAGAAGCGCCGGTTTGTTGGCCAGCGCCCGGCAGAACGCGGCGCGCTGCTGTTCGCCGCCCGACATCGCCGCGGGCCGGTGACCGGCGCGCTCGGCAATGCCGACCTGCCCCAGAAGATCGCGGGCATGGGCTTCGGCCTCGGCCTTCGGAACGCCGTTGGCGAGCTGCGGCAGGACGATGTTCTCTTCCGCGGTGAATTCCGGCAGCAGGTGGTGAAACTGGTAGATGAAGCCGATCCGGCTGCGCCGCGCCGCCGTGCGGGCATTGTCACTGGCCCGGCCCATGTCCTGCCCAGCGATTTCCACCCGGCCCGCATCGGGCGTGTCCAGAAGCCCCGCGATGTGCAGAAGCGTCGACTTGCCGGCGCCTGACGGGGCGACCAGCGCGACGACCTCGCCCGGGCTGACCGTCAGCGAGGCCCCGCGCAGCACCGCGATCTCGTTCGGACGGCCGCGATTGTAGCGCTTCTCGACCGCCTCGAGCCTCAGGACCGGGTCACTCATAGCGCAGCGCCTCGACCGGGTTCATCCGCGCCGCGCGGCGGGCGGGGAAGATCGTCACGAGGAACGACAGGCCGAGCGACAGGGTGACCGCCGACATCACGTCGCCCCATTCGAGGCGCGCGGGCAACTGGCTGATGAACCGGATCGACGGATCCCAGACGCCGCCGCCGGCGACCCAGTTCACGAAGGCGAAGATCGGGTCGATCCAGATCGCGAAGGCGCAGCCGAGCGCCACGCCCATCGCCGTCCCGGCCAGGCCGACGGAGGCGCCGCAGATGAAGAACACCCGCAGGATCGACCCCTCACTCAGCCCCATCGTGCGCAGGATGCCGATGTCGCGGGACTTGTTCTTCACCAGCATGATGAGGCCCGAGACGATGTTCATGGTCGCGATCAGGACGAGGACCGAGAGGATGACGAACATGATGTTGTCCTCCATCTGCAGCGCCGTCAGGAACGCCCCCGAGCTGTCCTTCCACGTCCAAAGCGTGATGTCGCTTTCGGTGGCCTGCAGAAGCGGCAGCGCGTAGCGGTCAACCTCTTCGGGATCGTCCACCGTCACCTCGACCGCATCGGCCACGCCGTCGCGGTTGAAATAGCTCTGCGCTTCGGCGAAGGGCATGTAGATCCGCGTCCGGTCGATGTCGTAGCGGCCGACCTGGAAGATGTAGACGACCTCGTAGGCCGAGACGCGCGGGCTGGTGCCGAAGGGCGTCCGCGCCCCGTCGGGCGAGATCAGGCGGATCGAGTCACCCGGGCGCAAGCCAAGCTCGCGCGCGATGCCGGAGCCGATCGCCACGCCCTCGTCGAGCCGCGACAGGTCCCCGAGCGACATCTCGGGCTCGGCCACCAGCGGCACGTCCTGAAGGTCGGACGTCTCGATGCCGATCACCTCGGCGAAGGCGTTGCGCCCGTTCGCCGTCGACAGCACCTGCCCCTGCACCACAGGCGCGGCATGGATCACGCCCGGAACGGTCGAGAGGTCTTCGGCAACCTGCGCGTAGTCGGTCAGAGTCCGGTCGATATTGCCGGCATCGTCGATCCGGGGCGAGGCCGAGACCGAGATATGCGGGTTCGCGCCGAGGATCGTGCCGACGAATTCGTAGCGGAAGCCGGACCGCACGGCGAGCGTCGCGATCAGCGCGAGAACCGCCAGCGTGATGCCGATGAAGCTGATCCAGGTCATCGTGCTGACGCCGCCTTCGGCCCGGCGGGCGCGCAGATAGCGCCAGGCGATCAGGAACTCGAACGACGAAAAGGGCCCCGGCGATCTGGTCATGGCCTCGCGCCTAGCGTGCCGCGGTGCCATCCGCAAGGCACGACGTGGTGACCGCTTGACTGACCAGTCAAACAAGTTTGGTTGCTTTGCGGAACGACTGCGTTAAGCTTCGAGTCGGACCGCCTTCGGGGACGGTTCCAAAAGACGGAGAACGGGACAACCTGCCGAAGCCAACAGAGAGATCAAAATCACATGATGTATTCCGCGAAGAACACCCACCCGGCGGCCATCGCCTATGCCCGTGAGGTCGTCGATGGCACCATGTCGCGGCGGGAGTTCCTGACCCGCGCAACCGCGCTCGGCGTGACGGCAGCCGGCGCGTATGGGCTGATCGGCATGCCGACGCCGGCCCGCGCTGATGCGCATATCCAGTCCGGCGGCACCCTGCGCATCCAGCAGGACGTCCGTGCGCTGAAAGATCCACCGACCTTCGACTGGCCGCAGGTCGCCAACGTCGCCCGGGGCTGGCTGGAATATCTCGTCCAGTACAACCGCGACGGGACGTTCGAGGGCAAGCTGCTCGAAAGCTGGGAAGTGAACGAGGACGCGACCGAGTACGTCCTGCATCTCCGTCCCGGCGTGACCTGGAACAACGGCGAGCCGTTCACCGCCGCCGATGTCGCCTACAACTTCACCCGCTGGGCCGACGCGTCGATGGAGGGCAACTCCATGGCCAGCCGCGTCAGCGCGCTGCAGAACGACGCCGGCGACGCGATCCGCGAGGGTGCGGTCGAGATTGTCGACGACCTGACCGTGCGGCTCAATCTCAGCCGGCCGGACATCACCATCATCCCGACCGTGTCGGACTACGCCTCGGCCATCGTGCCGAACGGCTTCTCCGGCAACCCGGCCGACAACCAGGTCGGCACAGGTCCCTACCGGATGGTGGAATACGAGGTCGGCGTGAAGGCCGTGCTGGAACGCAATCCGGATGCCAACTGGTGGGGCACCGGCGCCTATCTCGACCGGATCGAGTTCATCGATCTCGGACAGGATGCCGCCGCCTACGTCGCCTCGGCCGAAGCGGGCGAGATCGACATGACCTACGAGACCGTGGGTGAGTATGTCGACATCTTCAACGCGATTGGCTGGACGGTGTCCGAGGCGCTCTCGGCCAACACGCTCGTGCTGCGCACCAACCGCAACAACCCGCCGTATGACGACGTGCGGGTGCGGCGGGCGCTGGCGCTGGCCTGCGACAACAACGTCCTGCTCGAGCTTGGCTATAACGGCCAGGGCACGGTGGCCGAAAACCACCATGTCTGCCCGATCCATCCGGAATACGCGGATATCGGCCCGGCGGTCTTCGACCCCGACGCCGCCCGTGCGCTGATGGAAGAGGCCGGCCAGATGGATTTCGAGCACGAGCTCATCTCCATCGACGACAGCTGGCGCCGGCCGACCTCGGACGCGCTCGCCGCGCAGCTTCGCGAGGCCGGGTTCAACGTCACCCGGACGATCTACCCGGGCAACACGTTCTGGAACGACTGGGCGAACTACCCGTTCTCCTCGACCGACTGGGGCCACCGCCCGCTCGGCGTGCAGAACCTGACGCTCGCCTACAAGTCCGGCGCGGCCTGGAACGAGACCGGGATCGCCAGCCAGGAATACGACGACCTGCTGGCCGAAGCCTCGGCCATCGCGGACGCCGACGCCCGGCGCGAGGTGATGGCCCGGATCGAGCAGTTCATGATCGACGACGGGCTCATCATCCAGCCCTACTGGCGGTCGAACTACCGGCACCACAACGGCAACGTGGTGGGCGCCGAGACGCACCCGATCAACGAGATCCACGTGCTCGATATCGGCCTGTCGGCCTGATCGCGGAAGATCCCGAAAGAGAAGGCGGCCCCCGGCGGGCCGCCTTTTTTGTTGTGGAGCGACCTGTTCCAACGCCCGGCGACCGAGCGGGTTTGTTCAGACGCAAGCGGATGTTAGCCTTCGCCAACCACCGAAGCTTGCAGGGGGATCAAGCCATGAAGGTCACGGCCGTCCATGAACCGCCGGTGTATTACGATCTCGAAGGGTCGCTCGAACGCGGAGCCGAGATCATCGGCCGGGCGGCCTCCAAGGGCAGTTCGCTGGTCGTGTTTCCCGAAGCGTGGCTGCCCGGGTATGTCGACTTCGTCTGGGCGGTTACGCCGTCGAACAGCGACGACACCGACTTCTCTGCCATCTATGCGCGGCTGTGGAACAACGCGGTGGATCTCTCGGCGGATACGATCGCGCCGATCCGGGAAGCGGCGAACGAGCATGGCGTGGTCGTGGTGATCGGCGTGCAGGAGAAGGCCGGCGGCACGCTCTACAACACGGGTGTGATCATCGACGCCGACGGAACCATCCGGCACATTCACCGCAAGCTGATGCCCACAAACGCCGAACGGCAGGTCTGGGGTTTCGGCGACGGTTCGACCCTCAAGGTGGTGGAGACCGCCGTGGGGCGCGTCGGAATGCTCCTGTGCTGGGAGAATTACATGCCGATGGCCCGCATGGCGATGTATGCCCAGAACGTCGAGATTTACTGCGCCCCGACCGCCGACCCTCGCGAGTCCTGGCACAACTCGATGCAGCATATCGCCAAGGAGGGCGGCTGCGCGGTGGTCGGGGTCTGCTCCTGCATGCGCTTCGACGACGTGCCGGAAGACATGCCCGGACGGTCGCTGCTGGCGGCCTGGGGCGAATGGTTCATGCCGGGCAACGCCTCGATCGTCGCGCCGGGCGGACGGCTGATCGCGGGCCCGTCGCGCGAGAAGATCGGGCTGGTTCACGGAGAGATCGATCTGTCGGAAATCTCCGAAGCCCGGCGCACATTCGACGTGGCCGGACATTACGCCCGCCCGGATGTCTTCACACTGAAGGTCAACACGTCGCACAACGTGCCGGTGCAGTTCGACTGAGCGCTGCCCCCGGATCCCGGCGTGGATCGGCGCCCGACGGTTCAGATGCCGGCGTAGATCTGCGCCAGTCGGTCCACTGCCGCCTCGGGGCTCATCTCCTCGCTCTCGCCGGTCCGGCGCGAGGTGAGTTCGACGACGCCCTTCTCCAGACCGCGCGGCCCGACCGTCACCCGCCACGGCAGGCCGATCAGGTCCATCGTCGCGAATTTCGCGCCCGCGCGATCGTCGGTGTCGTCGTAGAGCGGCTCGAGCCCCTTCGCGGTCATCGCGGCATAGAGCGCCTCGCAGGCGGCATCGGTCGCGGCGTCGCCCTGCCGGAGGTTGACGATACCCGCATGGAACGGCGTCACGCCTTCGGGCCAGATGATGCCCTTGTCGTCGTGGTTCGCCTCGATCAGCGCGCCGACGAGGCGGCTGACCCCGATCCCGTGCGAGCCCATGTGGACCGGCACCTTCGAGCCGTCCGGCCCCTGCACGGTCGCGCCCATCGGCTCGGAATACTTCGTGCCGAAATAGAAGATCTGGCCGACCTCGATGCCGCGTGCGACGCGGCGGCGGTCCTCGGGCACCTCGGCCCAGACCGCCTCGTCATGGGTCTCGTCGGTGCGGGCGTAGCGCGAGGTGAACTCGGCCAGAACGGCGGCGCATTCCTCGTGGCTGTCGTAGTCGATATCGCGGTTGCCGAAGCGCAGCTCGGCGATCTCGCTGTCGTAGAAGACCTCGCTCTCGCCGGTCTCGGCCAAAACCAGGAATTCATGCGTGTCGTCGCCGCCGATCGGCCCGGAATCCGCGCGCATCGGGATCGCCTGAAGGCCCATCCGCTCGTAGGTGCGCAGATAGCTGACGAGATGGCGGTTATAGGCGTGGAGCGCATCCTCACGCGTGAGGTCGAAATTGTAGCCGTCCTTCATCAGGAACTCGCGCCCGCGCATGACGCCGAAGCGCGGCCGGACCTCGTCCCGGAACTTCCACTGGATGTGGTAGAGCGTCAGCGGCAGATCCTTGTAGCTGCTGACATGGGCCCGGAAGATGTCGGTCACCATCTCCTCGTTCGTCGGGCCGAACAGCATGTCACGGTCGTGCCGGTCGCGGATGCGCAGCATCTCGGGCCCGTAGGCGTTGTATCGCCCGCTTTCCTGCCAGAGATCCGCCGGCTGGATCGTCGGCATCAGGATCGGGATATGGCCCGCGCGCTGCTGCTCTTCGTGGACGATCCGCTCGACATTGCGCAGAACCTTGTAGCCGAGCGGCAGCCACGAATAGATGCCGGCGGCCTGCTGGCGGATCATGCCGGCACGCAGCATCAGCCGGTGGCTCGCGATCTGGGCCTCGGCCGGGGTCTCCTTCAGGACCGGCAGGAAATAGCGGGTCAGGCGCATGCAGGGCGGGCTCCTCTCGACGTCATCCGGCACGGTCTAGGCGAAAGCGGCAAGGCCAGCAAGGCGGGGCGGCGGTGTCGGGCCGGAATCCGGTGCACGTCCCCGCAGGGCGCGAAACGTGCTAGTCTGCCCGGACAAGACGGGGGACAGAACCATGGAAACGTTTCAGGAATTCGCTGATCTGGAGCTGAACGGCTGGACCGACGACACGATCTCGTCGGGCTATGTCGACATGTTCGCAGCCGCCAGCGACATGGCCATACCGGAGATCGTCGCGGCCATCCGCAAAAGGGGCAAGGTGCTCGACCTGTGCTGCGGGCAGGCGAATGTCACCGAGGCGTTGGCGGCTGCCGGCCATGATGTCGTCGGTGTCGATTTCTCGCCAAAGATGCTCGGCCACGCGCGCCGGCGCGTCCCGACCGGCACATTCATCGAGGCCGACGCGCAGGACTTGCCCTTCGAGAACGGCAGCTTCGATACGGTCGTTTGCAGCTTCGGACTGATGCACGTGCCCGACCAGCCGAAGGCGCTGCACGAGATCCGCCGCGTCCTGAAACCGGGCGGCCAGTATGTCATGACCTCGTGGTGCGGGCCGGATGTGTCGCCCGTCTTCCAGGTCTTCTATGGCAGCGTGCAGGAACACGGCGACCCCACGGTGAAGCTGCCGGACAGTCCCAACTTCCACCAGTTCGCAAACGCGGAGATGGCGAGGGAGCTGTTGGCAAATGCCGGCCTCGAGATCGACGAACAGCGCCAGGTCGAGTGTTACTGGGACCTCGACGAACCCGACCGTCTCGCCAACATCTTCCGGCGTGGCGCGCCGCGTGCCGGCACGCTTCTGAAGATGCAGCCGGAGAAGAATCTCGCTGCGATCGTGGAGGCCGTGACCGAGAAGACCCGCAGCAGGTTCGCGAACGGCACGTCGTGGCGCGTGCCGAGTCCGGCCTCGCTGATCGTGGCGACCGCGCACTAGCCGAACCCGTCAGCACCCGGCGTGGTGCCACAGCAGCGCCGCGCCGACGGTGACGGCTGCTGCCCAGGCCAGCACCACCAGCACGGCGCCGATCCGTCCCGCGCGCCCTGCGCCGACCTCGGCCGCGCGCTGGCGGAACTCGGCCATCAAAGGCGGTGGCACCAGCCGGATCGCGACCATCAGCCCGAGCGGCACGATCAGCAGGTCGTCGAGATAGCCGAGGACGGGGATCACGTCCGGGATCAGGTCGATCGGGCTGAGAGCATAGGCCGCCGTCGCAGCGGCGACGATCCGGGCGGCGACGGGGGTCCGACGGTCACGCGCCGCGAGCCATAGCGCGACAGCCTCTGTCTTCAGCCGACGCGCCCAACGCCTCAGACGCTCCATCGCGGTCTTACCGCCCCTTGACCTCGTAGCCACAATCCATCGCCCCGGCGAGCGCCTTCAGACGGGCCTCGGTGACCTCGCCGAACAGCGCCCGGCCCTCGTCGGTCTTCAGCGTCAGTTCCAGCACCTTGCGCTTGGGGTAAAGCTTCAGCGCACCGTGATCGGTCGGGGTCTCGGTCGTGAACATCGCGCCGAAGCGCATTGCCCGGCCCAGGATCTCGGCGTCGCGGATCTCGGCCTCGGTCAGGATCGTCAGGAGCGGCTCGAAATTCGTGCCCTTGCGCGAGGACTTGTAGCGGTGCAGCAGCGCCAGTCCGAGAAAGACACGCTCGGCATGGGTCAGCCCGCCGAGGTTCGCGCGCGTGGCGTTGTCGAAGCACACTTCGGCCCGGTAGTCGGGATGCGCGCGCCAGCTGACGTCGTGCAGAAGACAGGCCGCACGGATCAGGCGCTTCTTGTCGGGCCGGGCACGCGGGAACAGCGGATCGACGAAATTGTAGAGCGCACGGCCGAAGCCCGGCATCCGGGCGTTCATCGCCTCGGCGTGGCGCGCGGCCTCGATCAGCGGATCACGCCGGCGCAGGTCCGCGGTCATCTGTTCGTAGAGCAGCCCCTCTCGGATCCCGTAGGACGAAATCGCGACCTCCTGCGGGCGCAGCGACCGGACGAGCTGCTTCAGCACTTCGGAGGCCAGCGGGACGAGCCGCATCCGGGCATCCGACGTGCCGGTCCGGGCGCGCAGATCCTCGATGTCGTTCTCGGCGATATAGGCGATCGTCTCGAGGATCGCCTTGGGCGTCATGCGGTATTCGTGCAGGACCTTCAGCGGGTAACCGCGTCGCTCCATGTCGATCCGGGCAATGGCGCGCCAGGATCCGCCGACGAGGAACAGCCGCTCGGGCCGGGTCGGGAAGCGTTGGGCCAGCCCGCTGACACGGTCGGCGATATGGGCACGCACGGCCTTCTTGCCACCCTTGATCCCTGCCAGCTTGAGCGGCCCGAGATCCGACGTCTCGGCCCGGCCCACCGTGCCGTCGCCGAGCACCTCAGCCAGTTCCATGGACGAGCCGCCGATGTCGCAGACGAGGCCCTGCGCGCCGGGCCAGCCCAGAAGCACGCCCTGCGCCGAAAGTCGCGCCTCTTCCGATCCTTCGACGACCCAGATGCGCAGGCCGGTCGTCCGTTCGACCTCGGCGCGGAATTCGTCGCCATCCTCGGCATCGCGCACGGCGGCCGTCGCGACGGTCAGAAGCGGCGACACCTTCATGCCGCGGGCGAGCGCCGCGAAGCGCTTCAGTTCGTTCAGCGCGCGAACGCGGCCTTCGGGGTTCAGCCGCCCGGTTTCGGCGAAACCGGCGCCGAGGCCGCAGAGGATCTTTTCATTGAAGTAGTAGGCGGGGCTGCGCGCGGCGCCGTCGAAGACCACGAGCCGCACCGAGTTCGAACCGATATCGATGACGCCCACGCGGGCAAGCCGCCGCGCATCCGGTCCGTCGAAGAGCGGCGCGCCGAACGGTCCCCAATCGGGGTGCATTTCGGACCCGCCGGGTCCGAGGATCGCGGCCTCTCCCATCATCGCCGTCTCTGCTTGGCACGGTCGTGCGCGAAGGGTCAATCGTCCTGTGATGTCTCGGGCGGGTCCGACCGGCCGGCGGCAAGCCCTGCGGCGAAGCCGGCAAGGGCCACGATGACCGGATCGGGATCAGGTGGCGGGCGGCGTCGGCTGGCCAGGTGCGCGCCAAGCATGATGGCGCATGCAAGAAACAGAAGAACCCCCGCGGTGATGATCGCCGCCAGCGGCGGGATCACGTAGAGCATCAGCCCCATATACATCGCCGCCACCGCGAAGCCCGCCGCGATCGCGACGAGCGTGCCGACGAGCAGGCCGAGCACGATGGCCCGGCCCGCGTTTCGTCCTGCCTGACGCGGGATCAGCCGCGGCAGGATCTGCGAGATCAGCCCGATCATCAGCGCCGGGACAGAAGCAGCATCAGCAATGCGCCGAGGCCAAAGGCGATGCCTGCGGTCGCGAAGGGATGCGAGCGCACTTCCTCCTCAACCTTCTGGCGGGCCCGCGCGCCTTCGGACCGGGCGCTGTCGAAGGCCTGCCGCGCTTCCGCGGACAGATCCCCGATGGCGGCCTCGATCCCGTGGGCGATGCCGTTGACACGCGCCCCGGTACGCTCGGCGGCCAGCGACGCCAGCGCGTCGATATCCCGCCGGGCCTGGGCCAGTTCGGCTTCGAGTTCCTTGTTGGTAGCCATGACGTCAGCCTCCTTTGACTGTCTATCTTCTTACATAGGTGGTCGGCCGCGCAACGCACGAACCAGCATCGCAACAACAAACAGCACCAGGAAGATCACGAAGATGATCTGCGCGATCCCGGCCGATGCGGCCGCGATACCGGAAAACCCGAGAAACCCGGCCACAATGGCCACGATCAGAAACAGGATTGCCCATCCAAGCATGCCAACACTCCTTTCGCGTCGTTTGACGGGGTCGGATATGGAAACCGCGGCTGTGCATTCAGCCCTTGATTTGGCAACGAACTGACCCAAGGGGCAGTTCCCGGCCGACGTGACGAAACGTCGATTAGCGGGAATTCGCCGAAATCAGCGCGCGAATCCGTAACGCTGGCACACGCATAAGGCGATCAGTCGACGCTGTGGGCCAGTTCCGGGACGTCCTTGGCCCCCGCCGTGCCCCGCCCGGAGAGCGACGGGTTCTCCATGAAGAAGCGGTGGCAGTTGAACGGATTCTCGTAGGCCGACAGGTCCGGACGCAGGAACGTGCCGTCCGGCTGCAGCACCCAGGACTGCGCCTCGTCGCGGAGGTTGGCCGCCATGATCTGCTCGACGATCTGCGCCTTGACCGTCGGGTTGGTGCATTCGACCAGCGTCTCGACCCGGCGGCTCAGGTTGCGGCCCATCCAGTCGGCCGAGGACATGTAGACCCGCGCCTGTTTCGACGGCAGGCCGTGGCCGTTGCCGAAGCAGACGATGCGCGAATGCTCGAGGAACCGCCCGACGATGGATTTCACGCGGATATTCTCGCTCAGCCCCTTCACGCCGGGGCGCAGCCCGCAGATACCCCGGATCACCAGGTCGATCTTCACGCCGGCCTGGCTGGCCGCGTAGAGCGCGTCGATCACGTCGCTTTCGATCAGGGCGTTCATCTTCGCCCAGACCTGCGCCGGCTTCCCGGCCCTGGCGAAGTCGGCCTCCCGCTCCAGCCCGTCGAGAATGCGCCGCTTCAGGGTCAGAGGAGAGATGGCGAGGTTCTCGAGCCCCTCGGGCTCGGCATAGCCGCCGACATAGTTGAAGACCTTCGTCGCGTCCCGGCCGAGTGCGGGTTCGCAGGTGAACAGGCTCAGGTCGGTGTAGATACGAGCGGTGATGGGATGGTAATTCCCGGTCCCGAAATGCGCGTAGGTCACAAGCCGGTCGCCTTCGCGCCGGACCACGGCCGAGATCTTGGCGTGCGTCTTGTATTGCAGGAAGCCGTAGATGACATGCGCACCCGAGCGTTCGAGCTTGCGCGACTGCCGGATGTTGGCGGCCTCGTCGAAGCGCGCCTTCAGCTCGACAAGCGCGGTGACCATCTTTCCGTTCTCGGCCGCCTCGCACAGCGCCTCGACGATCGGGGATTCCGACGACGTCCGGTAGAGCGTCTGCTTGATCGCCACCACGTTCGGATCCCGCGCGGCCTGCGCGAGGAACCGGATGACCATGTCGAAGGTCTCGTAAGGATGATGCAGCAGCATGTCCTTCTGCCGGATCGCCGCGAACATGTCGCCGTCATGGTCCTGCACGCGTTCCGGCACGCGCGGGCTGAACGGGGGCCACAACAGGTCCGGACGCTCGTCGACGACCAGCTCTTTCAGCCGGACGAGGCCGATCATGCCGCGCACCTCGACGACTTCCTCTTCCGAAACCTTGAGCTGCTCGATAATCTCGGCGCGCAGATCCTCGGGCGCGCCGACGCTGATCTGTAGCCGCACGACCTCGCCCCGGCGGCGGCGCTTCAGCGCGGTCTCGAACTCGCGCACGAGATCCTCGGCCTCTTCCTCGACTTCCAGATCGCTGTCGCGAAGGATGCGGAACGAACAGGACCCGGTCAGCCGGTAGCCCGGGAACAGCGCCGCGACATGCATCAACAGCACTTCCTCCAGCGGCAGGAAGCGCACGGTCCCCTCTTCGGACGGCAGCCGGACGAAGCGGTCGATCTGCGGCGGGATCGGCAGGAGCGCCTGCAGCGTGTTCCCGTCCGCCTCGCGCTTCAGTTGCAGCGCCAGGGAAAAGCCCTCGTTCGCGATGAACGGGAACGGATGCGCCGGGTCGATGGCCAGCGGCGACAGAACCGGGAAGACCTGCCCGAGAAAGAAATCCTCGAGAAACTTCCGGTCCGAGGCCCTCACGCCCGACCGCGTGACGACGTGGATGCTGGCCTCCTCGAGCTCCTTCTTCAGCCCCTGCCAGACCTGCTGCTGCTCCAGCATCAGGCTGCGCGCATTGGCGTTGATGAGCTTGAGCTGCTCGGCCGGCGTGCGCCCGTCGTCGGAGACCGAGACCTTGCCCTCGTGCACCAGCCCGCGCAGGCCGGCGACGCGCACGGTGTAGAACTCGTCGAGATTGCCGGCCGAGATCGACACGAAGCGCACCCGCTCCAGCAGCGGCACGCGCGGGTTCGCGGCCTCTTCCAGCACACGCCAGTTGAACCCGAGCCAGCTGAGCTCGCGGTTGAAGTACCGGCGCGGGCCCGAAAGCTCGTCCTCGGGCAGCTCCACGGGCGCGGGGTAGGTGTCGGTCAGGAAGTTCGGCTCGATCATGATCGCGGCTTAGGTCCGGTTTGTATCGGGTCCATGACAATCATGACGCGGGCCCGGAGGAAAGGACAGCCTCGGCCATGCGGCGCGTTGGCGGGCGTTTCTCGGCCAGCGCCAGCGCGTCGAGCCGCGCGATGATGTCGGCGGCATCCGCGAACGACCGGCCCATCCGCGGCAGGATGTAGCCCAGGACCGAGGGCGACAGCTTCAGCCCCCTGTCGGCGGCCTGCTTCAGCATCACCGCCGACAGCAGCTGGTCGTCCGGCGGATCGAGCCGCAGCAGCCCCGCCTGCGCCACCCGGCTTGCGAGATCCGGCAGGGTCAGGCCCCACCGCACCGGCGGCGCCCGGCCGGTCAACAGAAGCGGTGCGTTCCGCGCGGCCATGGCATTGTGCAGGTGAAACAGCGCCTCCTCGGCCGCGCCGTCGCCTGCGATCCGGTCCACGTCCTCGACCGCAAGTGCCGGGGCATCGACCAGTGCGCCGGTGCGCCCCGACAGATCGCTCGCCGCGATGACCTCGGCGCCCGACATCGCCGCCCAGACATGGGCCAGATGCGTCTTGCCCGCACCCTCGTCACCGGTCAGCACCATCTTCGCCCCCGGCCAGTCGGCCCAGGCCTCGACCCCGGCGACGGCGGCAGCATTGGCCGGTGAAACGAAAAATTCGTCCCGCCCCATCGCTGCGCGGACGGGCAGTGCAAAGGTCAGCTGGCGGCTCATTCGGCGGAATCGTCCTGCGACTCCGGCAACTCCGCTCCGCGCCCCTCGACCCCGCGATAAAGCAGGCTGTCGCGGTAGCGGCTGACGAAGTAGCGCGTCAGTACGCCGATCATCGCCGCGACCGGCACCGCGACCAGCAGGCCGACGAAGCCGAACACCGCGCCGAAGGCCGAAAGCGCGAAGATCAGCCAGACCGGGTGCAGCCCGACCGACGACCCGACGAGGTTCGGCGTCAGGAAATTCCCTTCGACGAACTGGCCGAACTGGAAGATCGCGTAGACCGCGACGATCCACCACCAGTCGCCCCAGAACTGGAACAGCGCCAGCCCCATCGCCAGCGCGCCGCCGATCAGCGCGCCCAGATAGGGGATGAAGGTCAGAAGCCCGGCAATGAAGCCGACCACGACCCCGAAGCTCAGCCCGATGAGCGTGAGTGCCACCGCATAGAACGTGCCGAGGATCAGGCAGACCGTGCCCTGCCCCCGCACGAAACCCGCCAGCGTCTTGTCGATCTCGCGCGCGAGATGGCGGACGGTGGGTGCGTGGTCGCGGGGCAGCAGGCTGTCGATTTCGGCGACCAGCCGGTCCCAGTCCTTCAGCAGGTAGAAGGACACCACCGGCACAACGACGATGAAGACGACGACGTTCACCACCGTGAACGCGGTGCTCAGCAGTGTCGAGACGACCTCGCCGCCGCGGTCCTGAATCGACTGGCCGATCGACACCAGCGACCGGCGCAGCGGAGAGCCCTCCTCCATCGCCGCCGGAAAGCGTTCGGTCAGGAAACTCTGCACGTTCGACACGATCTCGGGCAGCGCCTGAACCAGCCCCGAGAGCTGCGAGACCATGAGTGGGATCACCACCAGAAGCGTCAGCACCACGACCAGCGCGGCGATCAGGCAGATCACGATGGTCGACCAGAGCCGTGACAGGCCGGCCTTCTCCAGCCGGTCGGCGATAGGATCGAGGAAATAGGCGACCGCCATGGCCACGAGGAACGGCAGGATGACGTCGCCGAGCGCCCAGAGCACGAGCAGGAAACCCGCCGCGGCGAGGCCCCAGTAGATCAGCTGCTGTCGAACCGGCAGGGCCATCGCGTCTCCTTGCCCGTCTAGATGCCTTACCGGGCGCGGCGGTTCAAGGCGCGCGGAAAAAGGCGAGGAGCCGGCGCCAGAGTTCGGGCTCCACGCCGAAGTCATAGGCGTGGCCCTGACCTTCAACGACGAAGAGGTCCGCCGGGTTTCCCGCCGTCGCCAGCCGGTCGGCCAGTCGCAGCGTCATCCGATGGTCCCAGACCTCGTCCGCGGCGCCGACCGACAGAAAGACGGGGCGCGGGAAGCGTTCGATCTCGATCGGCCGGCCCGGCACCAGCCGGTCGTCCTGCCCGGCCCAGACCCAGGCGCGTCCGGCGTCGGCCGTCGCCTCGGGCCTTGGCTCACCCCTGCGCATCCGCGCGATGTCGAAGGCCGGCACGCAATGATCGGCCGGCGCATGGGCGGCAACGCGGCGGAAGGGCAGCTCTGCCCCCGCGACGGCGGCCATATGCATTGCCAGTTCTCCGCCCCGCGACCAGCCGAACAGATCGAGCGTGGTGATCGACGGATGCCCCCTCAGCCGTGCGCCCTGCTCGACCAGCGCGGCGATGTCGACTTCGCGGATCTCGCCCGCGCCCCAGACGTCGCCGGTGCCGTATGCCAAGGGCAGCGCCCGCATCCCATGCGCCGCAAGGATGGCCGCGAACCGGTGCGACCAGCCCGCCCCCGGCCCCTCCGATCCGTGCAGGATCGCCACGGCCGGACCCGGCCCGTCCGCCTCCGGCCCGTAAAGCGGGCCGATCCCCTCGACGTCCTCGATCTTCAGCATCGCCACCCCGCATGGATTTTCCAAACAGACGATAGGAAAAACCAAACAGAAGTCCATGTTGACATAGGCGGAGCCGCTACCACATCCCTCCCCAACACACCAAACAGAGGATTCGGACAGTGAAGAAGACGCCTATCGAACGGCTGTTCCAGCACGAGGCCAGCGGAGGCGTCCTTCTGATGGCCGCCGCGCTGCTCGCGATGATCGTGGCCAATTCCGGGCTGTCCCCGTTCTACGAAAGCATCCTCAACGCCGAGGTGTCCCTGCTATGGAACGGCGAAGGTCTGCAGAAACCTTTGATTCTGTGGATCAACGACGGCCTCATGGCGATCTTCTTCTTCCTCATCGGCCTCGAACTGAAGGCCGAGATGCTCGAAGGCAAGCTGAAGAACCCGCGCGACGTGATGCTTCCGGGCCTCGCGGCGGTCGGCGGCATGGCCCTGCCCGCGCTGGTCTACGTCTTCTTCAACCTCGACAGCCCGGAAAACCTGTCCGGCTGGGCCATTCCGGCCGCGACCGACATCGCCTTCGCGCTCGGCATCCTCGCGCTCGTCGGCTCGCGCGCGCCGACCTCGCTGAAGGTCTTCCTGCTGACGCTGGCCATCCTCGACGACCTGGGCGCGATCCTGATCATCGCGCTGTTCTACACCGCCGAGCTCAAGGTCGATTACCTGTTCCTCGCACTCGTCCCGCTGGCTATCATGGTGTTCCGCGCCATGACCGGGGCGCACCGCATGGCGCCGACGCTGATCCTCGGCGCGGTCATGTGGTACTTCGTGCTGAAATCGGGCGTGCACGCCACGCTCGCGGGCGTCATCACCGCCTTCTGCATCCCGCTCGTGGACCGCTGGGGCAAGTCGCCGCTTCACGCCATCGAACACGGCCTGTCGCCCTACGTGAACTTCTTCATCCTTCCGGTCTTCGCCTTCGCCAATGCCGGCGTGGTGCTCTCGGGCATGTCGATCGGCGACGTGCTGCGCCCGCTGCCGCTCGGCATCGCGGCCGGCCTCCTGATCGGCAAGCAGGTCGGCGTCTTCGGCGTCACCATGCTCCTGATCCGCACCGGCCTCGCGCGGATGCCGCACGGCGCGACCGCGATGCACATCTACGGCGTCGCCTGTCTCGCGGGCGTGGGCTTCACCATGTCGCTCTTCATCGGCTCGCTCAGCTTCTCCGATCCGGCGATGACGAACGACGTACGCCTGGGCGTGCTGACCGGCTCGATCCTGTCAGGCATCCTAGGCTATGTCGCCCTGATGCTCGCCGGCCGGCCAGTCGAGGACGAGGAGCCGCAGCCCGCCCCGGCCGAATGACCGGCCTCAGGTGAAGTACAGCCAGAGCGTGACCGCGGCCACCACCACCGTCGGGTAGAAGGTGGCCGCGAATCCGAACGCGCGCAGCGGCGGGCTCAGGTGGTAGCCGATCCAGAACAGGACGCGCGCCACCGCGAAGCCGAGCCCGAGAACCAGCACCACACCGGGGCCGAGCGTCAGCCCGGCGAAGGGCCAGATGGCCAGCGCCAGCACGACCTGCTCGACGGTGTTGGTCAGCACCCGCTGGTCGATCTCCGCGGCCGATCCCGACGCCGGCGCCGCCCCGTCGATCAGCCCGTCGTCGAAGAAGCGCCGCTGCGCCAGCCGCCCGATCACCGCCAGAAGAACCAGGCCGGGCGGGAACGCCGCCCCCAGAAGCGCCGGCTGCACGAACCCGATCGGCAGCGGGATCGCGCGCCCGATGACAGGCACCAGCACGGCCCAGACCGCGCCCGCACCCATGCCCAGAAGGATCGTTCCGCGCTTGCTCATGCCGTTTGCCCCTGCCGTCCGCGCGCGGACGCTAGCCCCCGGGGCGTCCGGGCGCAACGCCCCGCCCCGCCCGTCTTTGCTTACCGAAATACCTCCGGGGGGAGCCGCAGGCGGGGGGCAGAGCCCCCTTTCGCCGCTCAGGTCCGCGCCGCGCGCACCAGCTCCAGGATGTCCCGCGCCGCCTCGGGGATGTTCGTGCCGGGGCCGAAGATCGCCTTCACACCCGCCTCCTTGAGGAAGGCGTAATCCTGCTGCGGGATCACGCCGCCGCAGATCACGATGATGTCCTCGGCGCCCTCGGCCTTCAGCGCTTCGATCAGCTTTGGCGCAAGCGTCTTGTGACCGGCGGCTTGCGACGAGATCCCGACGATATGCACGTCGTTGTCGATCGCGTCCTGCGCCGCCTCCTCCGGGGTCTGGAACAGCGGCCCGACATCCACGTCGAAGCCGATATCGGCGAAGGCCGTTGCGATCACCTTCGCGCCCCGGTCGTGGCCGTCCTGGCCCATCTTCACGACCAGCATCCGCGGCCGCCGGCCTTCGGCCTCGGCGAAGGCCTCGACGTCCTTCTGGATCGCCGCGAAGCCTTCGTCGCCTTCGTAGGCCGCGCCGTAGACGCCAGCCAGCGTCTTCACCTCGGCCCGATGCCGGCCGAACACCTTCTCCATCGCCATCGAAATCTCTCCCACAGATGCCCTTGCCCGCGCGGCCTCCACCGCCGCCGCCAGGAGATTGCCGTCGCCTGCAGCCGCGGCCTCGAGATCGGCCAGTGCCCTGTCGCAGGCGGCCTGGTCCCGCGTCGCGCGGATCTTCTCCAGCCGCGCGATCTGCGACGTGCGCACCGCGTCGTTGTCGATCGACAGGATGTCGATCGGGTCTTCCTTGTCCTTGCGGTACTTGTTGACGCCGACGATCACCTCGTCGCCGCGGTCGATCTGGGCCTGCCGCCGCGCCGCCGTCTCCTCGATCCGCAGTTTCGGCATGCCCGACATGACCGCCTTCGTCATGCCGCCCATCGCCTCGACCTCCTCGATCAGCTCCCAAGCCTTGTTCGCCAGATCGGCCGTCAGGTTTTCCACATAGTAGGACCCGGCCAGCGGATCGACGACGTGGGTAACTCCGGTTTCTTCCTGCAAGATCAACTGCGTATTGCGCGCAATGCGTGCGGAGAAGTCTGTGGGCAACGCGATCGCCTCGTCGAGCGCATTGGTGTGCAGCGACTGCGTCCCGCCGAGCACCGCACTCATCGCCTCGTAGGCGGTGCGGATGACGTTGTTGTAGGGATCCTGCTCCTGCAGGCTCACTCCGCTCGTCTGGCAATGGGTCCGCAGCATCTTCGAGCGCGGGTTCTTCGGCTCGAACTCGTCCATGATCCGCGACCACAGCAGGCGCGCGGCGCGCAGCTTCGCCGCCTCCATGAAAAAGTTCATCCCGATGGCGAAGAAGAAACTTAGCCGTCCGGCGAACTTATCGACATCCATGCCCCGGTCGATCGCCGCGCGCACGTATTCCCGCCCGTCGGCCAGCGTGAAGGCAAGCTCCTGCACGAGGTTCGCGCCCGCTTCCTGCATGTGGTAGCCGGAGATGGAGATCGAGTTGAACTTCGGCATCTCGGTCGCGGTGTATTCGATGATGTCGGCGACGATCCGCATCGAGGGCTCCGGCGGGTACACGTAGGTGTTCCGCACCATGAACTCCTTCAGGATGTCGTTCTGGATGGTGCCCGAGAGCTTGGCCCGGTCGACGCCCTGCTCCTCGCCCGCGACGATGAAGCTAGCCAGCACCGGGATCACCGCGCCGTTCATCGTCATCGAGACACTGACCTGTTCGAGCGGGATGCCGTCGAACAGGATCTTCATGTCCTCGACGCTGTCGATCGCGACGCCTGCCTTTCCAACGTCCCCCACGACGCGCGGATGGTCGCTGTCATAGCCGCGATGCGTGGCCAGATCGAAGGCGACCGAAACGCCCTGCTGCCCGGCGGCGAGGTTGCGGCGGTAGAAGGCGTTGCTCTCCTCCGCCGTCGAGAAGCCGGCATATTGCCGGATCGTCCAAGGCCGGCCGGCATACATCGTCGCCTTCACCCCGCGGGTGAACGGCGCCTCGCCCGGCAGGCTGTCGAGATGGCCGAGGTCCTTCAGGTCGTCACCGGTATAGACCGGGCGCACCGGGATGCCCTCCAGCGTCTCCCAGGTCAGTTCGTCCGGGTCGCGGCCCTTCAGCTCGGCCCGGGCCAGGTCACGCCATCTTTCGATCGGCTCCGTCATTGTCGCGTCCTCTTCCTCTCGTCGCGCCCGGGTCCGCGCCCAGGTCGTCGATATAGTCGATGCGGGGGCCCGCCCCGGCGCGCAGCCAGGCCAGGTCCGCGGCATAGGCGGTCTGCATCCACCGCCGTTCGGGATCGGTGAAAGGCATGAAGCGGTCCGCCCGTTCGCGGATCAGCCCGGGCGACCGGCCCGCATGGCGCAACGTCCGGCGCAGGATCGCCGGCGTCGGTTGCGCGTTGTGCCAGTCCCGCGCGCCCGACAGCCGCGGCAGCTCCGCGCCCAGAAGCGCTTCGGCCACCGCCTCGGGCCGCGCGGCCATGCCCTCGTAGGTCCAGACGCGGATCCGCGCCTCGGGCCAGACCATCGCGATGTCCTCGATCACGTCGCGCCAGCGCCGGCTCTGCGCGACCAGAGCCTCGCAAAGCGCCGGCTCGGGCGCGGGGCCGCCACGGGTCATCGAGAAGGCCAGCGCCGAGGCCCAGTAGGCCGGATAGCTCCGGATCGCGATGCCCACCTGCCCGACACGGGCGCCAAGCGCCGGGGCGACCCGCAGCGCCCGCATCGCCACGTCGGGATACAGCACGGCGGACCTGAGATTGGCGCGCATCGAGCCAAGCAGGTTCTCCTCGCTGATGACCAGCTGGCGCAGATGACCGGCCCCGGCTTCGTCCAGCGCGCGCTCCAGCGCCCTGTGGTCCGACCCGGACTGTCCCTCGCCCCGCATCCGCCTTGGCCCCCAGAACCCGATCCCCCGCGCGGTAAGCCGACCCCGGCTTGCCGCCATCATGTGCTGGAAGGTGGTCGAGGCCGTGCGGTGCGCGCCGACATGAAGCGTGATCTGCATCGGGATCGGTCCGGATTGAAGCGGTCTGATCCCGGCATCGCCGAACAAGGTGAAGATGATGTTGACCGGGCGCGGGCCACACCGCCGCGGAACGGGGCGGAAAGCCTTCGCAATCCGCCGCCGGGGCCTTATATCTGACCGGAACGGAGAGGATATGTCCCGGATGAAAACTGCCATTTTCGCCTGCGTGACCGCGCTCTGGGCCGTTGCCCCGGCCGCCGCGCAGGATGTGGCGGCCTCCGGCGAAGCCGCGCCCGAGACCGGGATCGAGGCCGTGGATCCGCTCGCACCGCGCGATGCGGCCGAGGTCACGCTGGAAGACTTCCTGTGGATCGCCCGGCCGATCGTCGTATTCGCCGACACGCCCGCCGATCCCCGGTTCCGCGAACAGATGTCGCTTCTGGCCGACCGGCCCGAACCGCTGCTGGAGCGTGACGTGGTCATCATCTTCGACACCGATCCGTCCGCCCGAAGCTCCATCCGGCAGGCGCTCAGGCCGCGTGGTTTCTCGCTCGTGGTGATGGAAAAGGACGGGTCCGTCGGCTTCCGCCGCCCCTCGCCCCGCGACGTGCGCGAGATCATCCGCGCCATCGACAATTTCGCACTCCGGCAGGAAGAGATGCAGAACGGCGGGTAGGCCCCGGCCGGGACCGCCACGCTGCACTGAAATCCTTCGCCGCCGGGTGTCATCGCACCATCCGCCTCACTCGAATTCCATGATGACGTCGTCGACCGCCAGGCTGTCGCCCGGGCTCGCCTTGATCGTGGCGACCGTGCCCTTCCGCTCGGCGCGCAGGATGTTTTCCATCTTCATCGCCTCGACCGTGCAGAGCGCCTGACCCTCCTCGACCGCATCGCCCTCGGCCACGTCGATCTTCACGATCAGCCCCGGCATCGGGCAGAGCAGCAGCTTCGAGGTGTCGGGCGGCTCCTTCTGCGGCATCCGCGCTGCCAGTTCGGCGGCCCGCGGCGCGCGAATCCGGACCTTCAGATCGGCCCCGCGCGTGCGCAGTCGGAAGCCGGCCGGGATCTTGCCGACCTTCATCACCAGCGGCGCGCCTCCGACGCTCAGGCGGGCCAGCGGCTGGCCAGGGCGCCAGTCGCTCTCGACCCTGAGCACCACGCCGTCGGGCAGCGTCACATCGGCACCCTCGCGGTCGGCATCGATCGTCAGCGCGACCGTCTCCTCGGCCAGCGTCACCACCCAGTCACGCCCGACCCGGCGTTCGTGATTGCCGAGCCGCCCGGAAATCCGCGTCCGACGGATCTCGGCGACCCGGTGCATCGCCGCCGCCGCCGCGGCGATCCGCATCAGCTCGTCCTGCGGCAGCGTCGCGCCCTGGAAGCCATCGGGATATTCCTCGGCGATGAAGGCCGTCGTCATGTCGCCCGCGGCGAATTTCGGGTGGTCCATCACCGCCGACAGGAAAGGCAGGTTGTGCCCGATCCCCTCCACCTCGAACCCGTCGAGCGCGACCCGCATCGCCTCGATCGCCGTGGCGCGGTCCTCTCCCCATGTGCATAGCTTCGCGATCATAGGGTCGTAATACATGCTGATCTCGCCGCCCTCGAAGACGCCGGTATCGTTCCGCACCGCCGTCTCGCCGTCCGGCGCGTCCGCCTCGTGCCACTTGCCCGCCGTCGCCAGCGGCCCGGCCGCAATCTCCTGCGGCGGGCGGTAGCGCGTCAGACGCCCGATGGACGGCAGGAAATTCCGGTACGGGTCCTCGGCATAGAGCCGGCTTTCCATCGCCCACCCGGTCAGCGTCACGTCTTTCTGCGCCATCGGCAGCTTTTCCCCGGCCGCAACGTGGATCATCTGCTCGACCAGATCGACGCCGGTGATCAGCTCGGTCACCGGGTGCTCGACCTGAAGCCGCGTGTTCATCTCGAGGAAATAGAAGTTCCGGTCGCCGTCGACGATGAACTCGACCGTGCCGGCGCTGGTATAGCCCACGGCTTCGGCCAGCGCGCAGGCCTGCTCGCCCATCGCCTTCCGCGTCGCTTCATCAAGGAACGGCGACGGCGCCTCCTCGATCACCTTCTGGTTCCGCCGCTGGATCGAGCATTCGCGCTCGCCCAGGTACAGACACGTCCCGTGCTGGTCGGCCAGCACCTGGATCTCGATGTGCCGCGGCTGCGTGACGAACTTCTCGATAAAGATCCGGTCGTCCCCGAAGCTCGACTTCGCCTCGTTCTTCGACGACTGGAACCCGTCGCGCGCCTCGCGTTCGTTCCAGGCGATCCGCATCCCCTTGCCGCCGCCGCCGGCGCTGGCCTTGATCATCACCGGGTAGCCGATCTCCCCGGCGATCTTCACCGCCTCGTCGGCATCCGCGATCAGGCCCATGTAGCCGGGCACGGTCGAGACCCCGGCCTCGGCCGCGATCTTCTTCGAGGTGATCTTGTCGCCCATCGCCTCGATCGCCTTGGCCGGCGGGCCGATGAAGGCGACGCCCTCCTTCTCCAGCGCCTCGGCGAACAGCTTGTTCTCCGACAGGAAGCCATAGCCCGGATGCACCGCCTCGGCGCCGGTCTGCCGGATCGCGTCCATCACCTTGTCGATGACGATGTAGCTTTCCGAGGCCGGGCTCGGCCCGATATGCACCGCCTCGTCGGCCATCGCGACATGCAGCGCATTGCGGTCCGCGTCGGAATGGATCGCCACGGTGGCGATCCCCATGCGCCGCGCCGTCTTGATGACGCGGCAGGCGATCTCGCCCCGGTTCGCGATCAGGATCTTCTTGAACATGTCCCCTCCTTGGCGGCCGTGTTCCCGGCCCTCAGACACGAAAAAACCGGCGGGGCCAGGCCCGCGCCGGTTTTCGATTTCTCGACGATGGACCGGTCCGAAGACCGGCTAAGGTCGTCAGCAGAGATTGACGTCGTCGCACAGCGCGCCGGCCGCACCGCCGACAACCGCGCCGGTGACCGCATTGCCGCCAAGCGCCGCCGCGCCGACGCCGCCGACCGCCGCGCCGATCCCGGCGCGCTCGAGGTCGGAATTGACGCAGGCCGACAGGCCGAGGGCCATGATGGCGACGAGGCCCAGAGTTTTGGTGATCCGCATGTCGTGTGTTTCCCGTTCGATAGATTTGCCCGATGGCGACAATCTACGCCGGCGAACCGGCCGGCGGAAGAGCCTGCGCGCTTATCGGCGGCGGTTCGCCCGCAGGTTGCGCTATCCGGAATAAAGCAGGGCGGACTGCCGGTTGTCGCGGCAATCCGCCCTGAAGGGGAAGGGTAACACGTCTTGTCAAAGCCGGCCTGATAACTGCTGGGGACAGTTGCCGGTATCGAGACTATGACACAGGCATTTGTGTCCCCCAAGGGAAAGTTTTCCAAAAGCCTAACCAATTGGCAATTATTTGCCGGGATGGGCGAAATCATGCCGATCCCTCGCGCCAGATGCCCTCACCTGAAAAGGCTTCGGGGAAATTTGCCTGCGCAACGGGCAGATGGAGCCGCAGGAGCGCATCGTAATCGGCGGGGTCGAAGGGGTCCTCGGCGGGAATCACCTCCCGGCCGATCAACCATGAGAGGCGCCCGGCATCGAGATTGCCGCGCATGAACGGCTCTTCTCCGAAGACCAGCCAAAGTGCCTCGACGAAGCCCGCATCGGCGCGACGGTCGGCCGGGCGGCGGTCGGCATGACGCTCGCGCCGGACGATCGGCGTGGCGCCGTCCTTGTTGGCGCGCCGGATGGTGAACTGGTAGTCCGTGCCCGGCAGACGCGAAGGGAACCCGCGATGTTTCAGCATCGCGGGCCCCGGTCTCTCAGGCGGGCCGGTTTACGGTCCGGCTGCCGCTCCGCGCGGGGCGTTCGGGTTCGGCGGCGGAGTGCGTCCGCCGGTATTGTTGCCGCCACCGCCACCGCGCTGCCGGTCCTCGTAGTAGGGCGGACAGATCGCGACATTGGCGCCGGCCACCGGATCCTCGCGGCAGATCTCCTCGCAGACCGGGCGGTTGTAGGTCTGGTTCGGATCGTAGAGGTCATCGGGGACGCAGAGTGCCTCGCCCGCCTTACTGTAGAGCGGCGTCGCGCGCGTGACCTGGGGCTGCGGCTGAGCGCACCCCGCAAGTGCGAGCGCGACCGCTCCGAGACTGGCCACCATTCGGATCGACATGACAAATCCTCCTGCAATGCAATGTTGTCAGGATACTCTGTCGCGCCGGACTCCCAAAATGGTTCAAAATCCGCGCCGGGGTTGTCGGCGAAATCAAGCGGATAGCCGAAAAATCCACAGGCAGAACGCCGAATAATCGCCTGTCCCGCCGTGCGAATCTGCCGAGACTCACAGCCGCCGGTCGCTCCCGTCCACCGGGTTGTCCCCATCGTCGTCCCCATGTCGGTCACGGTCACAGCGGGATGTTGTCGTGCTTCTTCCACGGCCGCTCGATCCTCTTGCGCCGCAGCATCGCGAAAGCCCGCGCCACCCGCCGGCGCGTTGATCGGGGCTGGATCACCTCGTCGATGAAGCCGCGCTCGGCCGCGACGAAGGGGTTGGCGAAGGCATCCTCGTAGCCCTTGGTGCGGGCCGCGATCTTCTCCGGATCGCCCAGTTCCGACCGGTAGAGGATCTCGACCGCGCCCTTGGCGCCCATCACCGCGACCTCGGCCGTGGGCCAGGCATAGTTCACGTCGCCGCCCAGGTGCTTCGAGCTCATGACGACATAGGCCCCGCCATAGGCCTTCCGGGTGATGACCGTGACCTTCGGCACCGTCGCCTCGCCATAGGCGAACAGCAGCTTCGCGCCGTGCTTGATGACGCCGCCGTATTCCTGCGCGGTCCCCGGCAGGAAACCCGGCACGTCCACGAAGGTCAGGATCGGGATCTCGAAGGCATCGCAGAACCGCACAAACCGCGCCGCCTTGCGGCTGGAATCGATGTCCAGCACGCCGGCCAGCACCATCGGCTGGTTCGCCACCACGCCGACCGTCTGGCCCTCGATCCGGATGAAGCCGGTGATGATGTTCCGCGCGAAATCGGCCTGAAGCTCGTAGAAATCGCCCTCGTCGGCGACCTTCAGGATCAGCTCCTTCATGTCGTAGGGCGTGTTCGGGTTGTCCGGGACGAGCGTATCCAGCGACGGCTCCAGCCGGTCGGGATCGTCGAAGAACGGCCGCACCGGCGCCTTGTCGCGGTTGGACAGCGGCAGGAAGTCGAACAGCCGCCGGATCTCGCTCAACGCCTCGACGTCGTTCTCGAAGGCCGCATCGGCGACCGAGCTTTTCTTCGTATGCGTGGACGCCCCGCCCAGTTCCTCGGCCGTGACGATCTCGTTCGTCACCGTCTTCACCACGTCCGGGCCGGTCACGAACATGTAGCTCGAGTCCTGCACCATGAAGATGAAGTCGGTCATCGCCGGGGAATAGACCGCGCCGCCCGCGCACGGCCCCATGATCATGCTGATCTGCGGCACCACGCCCGAGGCGACGATGTTGCGCTCGAAGATCTCGCCATAGGCGGCAAGCGAACTGACCCCCTCCTGGATCCGCGCCCCGCCGCTGTCGTTGATCCCGATGACCGGCGCGCCGTTCTGCAAGGCCATGTCCATGATCTTGCAGATCTTCGCGGCATGGGTTTCGGACACCGATCCGCCGAGCACGGTGAAATCCTGGCTGAACACATAGACCATGCGGCCGTTGATTGTGCCCCAGCCGGTCACCACGCCGTCACCCCGCGGCTTGCTCTCTTCCATGCCGAAGTCGGTGCAGCGATGGGTGACGAACATGTCGTATTCCTCGAAGCTGCCCTCGTCGAGCAGGAGCTCGATCCGCTCGCGCGCGGTCAGCTTGCCCTTGGAATGCTGCGCCTCGATCCGCTTCGCCCCGCCGCCAAGCCGCGCCTCCTCGCGCTGCGCCTCGAGCGCCTGCAGGATGTCCTTCATCGCTTCCTCCCGTCGGATGACAGCGCCAGCCTAGCCGAGCCCGCGCGCAGGGGGCCAGAACGATATGGCATATTTGCAAAATACTTCGCAGCCAGATCGGCAAATCTGCAAATACGCAAACCGACGAATTCCCGGAAATCTGTGCGTCTCCGCACATGGACAAGGCCCCGGCCCCGCCCTAAACCCTCCTGCATGACGACGCGACCCACGGTCCGGTTCCTCGATCGGGCCACGCCCCCGCACATATTCACGCTCATCGTCATCACCGGGCTCGGCGCCCTGTCGATGAACGTGTTCCTGCCGTCGCTGCCGTCCATGGCGGCCTATTTCGACGCGGAATACCGGACCGTGCAGCTCTCGGTTTCGGTCTATCTGGCGATGAACGCGGTCATGCAGATCTTCCTCGGGCCGATCTCGGACCGCTACGGCCGCCGGCCCGTCCTGCTCGCCTCCATCGCGATCTTCGCCGCCGCCACGGTCGGCTGCATTTTCGCGCCCACGATCGAGATCTTCCTCGGCTTCCGCATGGCGCAGGCGGCCATTGCCTCGGGCCTCGTGCTTTCGCGCGCCGTCGTCCGCGACATGGTCCCCCAGAACGAGGCCGCGTCGATGATCGGCTACGTCACCATGGGCATGGCCATCGTCCCGATGATCGGCCCGGTGATCGGCGGCAATCTGGGCGAGGCGTTCGGCTGGCAGGCGAACTTCGTCCTCCTCTTCGTCCTCGGCCTCGCCGTGCTCTGGCTCACCTGGGCCGATCTCGGCGAGACGGCGCAGGGCCGCTCCACCAGCTTCCGCGACCAGTTCTCCGACTACCCGGAGCTTCTGACCGCCCGCCGGTTCTGGGGCTACACGCTCGCCGCGGCCTTCGCCTCGGGCGCCTTCTTCGCCTATCTCGGCGGCGCGCCTTACGTCGCCTCCAACGTCTTCGGCCTGACGGAATCCCAGTTCGGCCTGTTCTTCGGCGCGCCCGCGCTCGGCTACGCGCTCGGAAACGGGCTGTCGGGGAAATTCTCGGTCCGCCTCGGCATCAACCGCATGATCCTCTGGGGCAGCCTGCTGTCCACCGTCGGACTGATCCTGTCGCTTCTCGTCAGCCTCGGCTCCGGCGACAGTCCGCTCGGCTTCTTCGGCTTCATGGTCTTCGTCGGCCTCGGCAACGGCATGGTCCTGCCGAACGCGATGTCGGGCATGGTCTCGGTCCGCCCGCAGCTCGCCGGCACCGCCTCCGGCCTCGGCGGCGCGATCATGATCGGCGGCGGCGCGGCGCTCTCCGCGGCGGCGGGCTTCCTGCTCACGCTCGGCACGGGCGCCCTGCCGCTGACGGTGGTGATGCTCGTCAGCTCCACCCTCGGCGTCGTCGCGATCGTCTACACGATGAACCGTGCGGCACAGGTCGTCGCGACCTGAGCCACCGCCTCACATCGATTTCAGAACCGCCCGGTACTTGTCGGCATTGGCCTTGATGACGGCCGGGTCTTCCATCTTCCCCGGCGGCCGCAGCGGCACGCCCTCGTGGCGCGGCAGCACGTGGAAATGCAGGTGGAACACCTCCTGCCCGCCGGGCGCCTCGTTGAACTGCTGCAGAGTCACGCCGCCCGCCTCGAAGGCGATCAGCGCGGCCTTCGCGACCTTCTGCGTCGCCGCCATGCACGCGGTCAGCTGCGCCGGCGAGGCGTCCAGCAGGTTGCGCGCCGCCGTGCGCGGAATGATCAGCGCATGGCCCTCGGCGCGGGGCATGATGTCCATGAAGGCAACCGTGTAGTCGTCGTCGTAGATCCGCTCCGACGGCAGATCGCCGCGCAGGATCTTCGCGAAGACGTTGTCGCTGTCATAGGCCATCGCCACCCCCTCATTCGACTTGGCCCGGGGAGACTAGCCGCGCCGCCCGCCCGCGTCGAGATGTCTTGCCGCGCGCCTTTGCAAATGCGACGCTCGGGCTTTGCAAAGGGCGGAGGACAGATGACCGCGCGCAAGATCTATGCCGGCGCCAAGCTCAGGGAGCTTCGGACCCGCCTCGGCCTGACGCAGAAGGCCTTCGCCGCGCGGCTCGGCCTGTCGCTGCCCTACCTCAACCAGATGGAAAACAACAACCGCCCGGTCTCGACCGCGGTGGTGCTCGGGCTGGCGCGCGATTTCGGCTACGACGTGGCCGAACTCGGCTCGGGCGATACCGAACGCCTCGTCTCCGACATGTCCGAAGCGCTGGCCGACCCGGTCTTCACCGACGGCGCCCCGGCGCTCGCCGATCTGCGCTTGGCCGCCGCCAACGCCCCGGCGCTGGCCCGCGCCTTCCTCGAACTGCACCGCGCCTATCGCGGCGCGCATGAACGGCTCGCCTCGCTGGACGAGGCGCTCGGGCGCGAGGGCACGGCCGCGGGCCC
Source organism: Rhodobacterales bacterium HKCCE3408 (assembly GCA_015689705.1). Classification (GTDB taxonomy): domain Bacteria; phylum Pseudomonadota; class Alphaproteobacteria; order Rhodobacterales; family Rhodobacteraceae; genus HKCCE3408. The sequence continues at coordinate 1,937 of WVSN01000021.1, read as the reverse complement.
GAGCCCGTGGGAAGAGGTCCGCGATTTCTTCCATTACTGCGACAACTACATCGACGCCGTCGACCGCGCCGCCGAACGTCTCGGCCGCGCCGGCGACGCGGCCGAGGCCGCGGCCTCCGCGCTTGCCTCCCGCGGCATCACGCTGAAGGACGGCGGCCCGGATCTCCGGCATTACGACGCCTCCGCCAAGACCCTCTCGCTCTCCCCCTCGGCCCCGCCCGAGACCCGGCGCTTCCAGCTCGTCCACCAGTATGCGCTGATCGCCGAGGCGCGGCTGCTCGACGCCACGCTCGATCTCGCCCGGTTCCAGTCCGACACCGCGCGCGCCATCGCGCGCACCGGTCTCGCCAACTACTTCGCCGGGGCCGCGCTCCTGCCCTATACCCGCTTCGCCGAGGCCGCGGCCGAAACCCGGCACGATCTCGAACGGCTGGCCGGCCGCTTCGGCGCGTCGATCGAACAGGTCGCCCACCGGCTCTCGACGCTCCAGCGGCCCGGCGCCAAGGGCGTGCCCTTCTTCTTCACCCGCGTCGACCAGGCCGGCACGATCACCAAGCGCCACTCCGCCACGCGGCTCCAGTTCGCCCGCTACGGCGGCGCCTGCCCGCTCTGGATCGTGCACCAGGCTTTCGAGACGCCGGGCCGGTTCCTGCGCCAGCTCGCCGAAACGCCGGACGGGGTGCGCTACTTCATCCTGGCCCGGGACGTGTCGAAACCCGGCGGTGCCTGGGGCGCGCCGACCCGCCGCTTCGCCATCTCGCTCGGCTGCGAGGCGCGGCACGCGGGCGCGCTCGTCTATGCCGACGGCATGGATCTCGAGGCCGAGGGCGCGGTCCAGCCGATCGGCATCTCCTGTCGGATCTGCGAACGCGCGCATTGCCACCAGCGCTCGGTCCCGCCGCTCGAACGGCGGCTGGTCATCGATCCCGACAGCCGCGGCGTGCTGCCCTACGAGATCGCCCGTTGACGCGGCCCGCGCGCCATAGAAGGGTGGCCTGAAGACAGGGAGGACGGCCATGGAACTTTCGGCAACCCGGCATATCGCGGCGCCCCGCGCGACCGTCTGGGCGGCGCTCAATTCCGCCGACGTGCTCAAGGACTGCATCCCCGGCTGCGAGGAACTGACCGGCAACCCCGAAGACGGGTTCGAAGCGGTCGTGAAGCAGAAGGTCGGCCCGGTGAAGGCGACCTTCAAAGGCGCCGTGACGCTGTCCGACGTCGTCCCCGAGCAAAGCTACCGCATCTCGGGCGAAGGCAAGGGCGGCGTCGCCGGCTTCGCCAAGGGCGGGGCCGATGTGCGGCTCGCCGATGCCGAGGATGGCGGCACGGAACTGTCCTACGACGTGCAGGCGAGCGTGGGCGGCAAGCTCGCGCAGCTCGGCTCGCGGCTGATCGACGGCTTCGCCCGCCGCATGGCCGACGAGTTCTTCGACCGCTTCCAGACCCGCGTCGAGGGCTAGACGCCCGCCAGCATCCCGGCGATCTCGTCCTTCAGCCGCATCCGCTGTTTCCGCATTTCGGCCTCGGCCTCCGGCGCGCAGGCCTCCACGCCCGTCTCGGCCCGGTGCACGGCCCGGTTGACCCGGTGATACTCGTCGACCAGCCGCGCGAAATGCGCGTTCTCGGCCTTCAGCGCCTGGATGCGCTCGGCGTCATTCGGGAAATCCTCGGCCAGTTCGTGCGGGGTGTGGGACATCTGCGGCTCCTGTCGCTTGGGTCAGGGCCGCACCTTGGCGCCGATTCCGCCGCCGCGCCTTGCGCTCGATCAAACCCGGCTCATTCCGCCGCCGCCTGTGGCGTCCCCTCGAAGGCCGACAGCACCGGCCCGGGGCCAAGCGTGCCCATGATCGCCGCGCCGGAGGGAAAGGCCTGCCCGTCCGACAGCTGCCCCGGCCGGCACAGGCACGCCACGCCGGCATCCAGCGCCGCCGCCGCCG
>WVSN01000020.1 GCA_015689705.1 Rhodobacterales bacterium HKCCE3408 | reverse complement strand
AGCGCCGCGGCCCTGCGCCCGTCGATCCTCCTGCCGCTGCTGCTCGCCGGGGCGACCGTCGCGGCGCTGGTCGCGTTTCGTCACCGCAACCGCCGCCGCGCGGAACGCTTCAGCTACAGCGGACCCGCGGTCCTCTCCGTGCCCGGCTCCGCGCCCGCCCCGGCGCGGTTCTTCGACATCTCCTGCAGCGGCGCCCGGCTGATCGTCGCGGCCGACCTCGCGCCGGAGATGCGCGTGGAGATCGGCTTTGCCGACCGCACCGTGCCCGCCCGCGTGGTCTGGGCGAAGGGACAGATGGCAGGCTTCGCGTTCGACGCGCCGCTGCGACCCGCCGACCTGCGGGATCTGCTGGCCGCCTGAACGTCTAGAGGTCGAAGCGCGCGATGCAGCGCGTGACGTTTTCGTAGAGGATCTCGCCCTCATCGGCGACATAGGGTGTCCCGTCCTGCGAGATGCTGGCATAGAAGCTCGTCCGGCCCATGCTTTCCCAGTAGGTCCGCCACCCGAGCACGGTGTCGAGGATCTCGCTGATCCGCGTCTCACCGCCGGCGGCATCCAGAAGCCGAGCGGGCAGGGTGGCGGGCCGGGGCAGGTCGTCGCGCTCCAGAAGCTCGGTGGCGAAGACATAGGCCTCGCCCAGGGCCGTCATCACCGCCGCACAGTGGAAGGCGACCTCCCGGTCGGGGGTTCCGTCCGCGGGCCAGATCATCGGATCGGCGGCAACCGGCGTGGCGGTCACGGCGAATACGGCGAGAAGAACGGGTCTGACCATGGGTCAGCCTAACCCGGAGACGAGCCGCGCGGCGACCGAAACTTTCGCCCCGTTCGCTCTCCGCGCACCCTGCCACCCGCCGCGCGGTTACAATTACTTCACAAAAGCTGCACGCACCTGTCGCACAGACCCGCCATCAAGGTCGGGCAGTCGGTCCAGTCGGGAATGCGGTGGATGCCCCATGCCCAAGACGGCTGAGGAACAGGGAACCCCGAGGAGACATTCATGGCTCACACCATCCGAACGATGGCGCTGGCGGCGCTGTCGACCACCGCTCTTGGCACCGCCGTGCCGGCCCAGGACATCGCGCAGGCCGAGGACGAATGGTTCACCGCCGGCCAGACCACGATCCAGGAAATCCTGGCGCGCGAGGCGAACACCAACCGCGCCCGCAACGTCATCCTGATGGTCGCGGACGGCAACGGCGTCGGCACCAACTACGCCACGCGTCTCTACATGGGCCAGGCGGAAGGCGGTCTCGGTGAGGATTTCGTGCTGCCCTACGAGACCTCCGACTGGTACAGCGCGCTGGTCAAGACCTACAATATCAACGCCCAGACGCCCGATTCCGCCCCGACAGCGGGCGCGATGAACACCGGCGTGAAGCAGCGCTTCAACCTGATCAACCTCGGCGGTGATGCGATCCACGACGATTGCACGACCGAGGCCGGCAACGAACTGACGCTGATGTCCGAGATGGCGACCGAGGCCGGCATGTCCGTCGGCATCGTTTCGACCGCGCGGATCACCCACGCGACCCCGGCGGCCGTCTATGCCCACACCGCCAACCGCAACTGGGAAGACGCCGTTCCGGAAGGCTGCGACGGTTCCGTCGACATCGCGACGCAGCTCATCAACGCCATGGAAGCCGGCACGATCGACTTCGCCATGGGCGGCGGAGCCCGCTACTTCCTGCCCGAAGGCGTCGAGATGGGCGGCCTTGCCGGCCGGCGTCCGGACGACTCGAACCTGATCGAGCGGGCCACCGGTCTCGGTGCCCAGTTCGCCAGCGACGAAGCGACCTTCGAGGGCCTGAACCTGGACGGCTCCTCGCCGATCCTCGCGCTCTTCGAGAACAGCCACATGCTGTACGAATACGACCGCACGGACGAGCCGTCGCTCGCCCAGATGACGGCCGCCGCGATCGAGTATCTCGGCACCAACGAGACCGGCTTCTACCTCGAGATCGAGGCCGGCCGGGTCGATCACGCCAACCATGACGGCAACCTGTTCCGCACTGTCACCGACGGCGCGGCCTTCGCCGAAGCGGTTGAAACGGCGCTCGAGATGACGAGCCGTGAGGACACGCTGATCATCGTGACCGCCGACCACGAGCACGCCATCGCCTTCAACGGCTATTGCGGCCGCGGCTCGAACATCCTCGGCCTGTGCATGGGCGTGTCCCAGACCGGCATCGAGAATGACGGCGAGCCGCTGACCGGCGATGACGGACTGCCCTACACCGTCGCCGGATACCTCAACGGCGCGGGTTCCGTCCTGCTCCCGGTCGAGGGCTCGAACTCGAACGAATATGCCGGCTCGCGCCCGGAACTGACCGAGGAAATGGTGACCGACGCCGACTACCTCCAGCAGGCGCTGATCCCGATGTCGTCCGAGACCCATTCGGGTGAGGATGTCGCAGTCTACGCCATCGGACCCTGGGCGCATCTCTTCGACGGTACGATCGAGCAGAACGTGATCTTCCACGTCATGCACCACGCGCTGTTCAACGCCGAGTGACCGACGGGGGAAACTTCGGAACGGCCCGCCACGCTGCGGGCCGTTTCACCGCTTCGGATGACCGCCCAGACGGCCCCGCGACGAGACGAGGACATCCTCCCATGACCATCGACCGACGCACCTTCCTGACCGCCTCCGCCGCCGCCCTTGCCGCGCCGGGCATCGCCCGCGCCGTCGACGGCGGTACCGTGATGCTGCGGGATCTTTACAACCGCGACATGAGCTTTTCCGATCTCGCCGAAGGGCTGGCCGGTCAGCGCATCGACGTGCAGGGCTTCATGGCCCCGCCGCTCCGCGCTGATGCCGCCTTCTTCGTGCTGACCCGCCGCCCCATGGCGACCTGCCCGTTCTGCGAAAGCGAGGCCGACTGGCCCGCCGACATCGTCGCCGTCTACACGCAGCGCACGCTCGACGTGGAGCCGTTCAACGTGCCCCTGGTCGCCAACGGCCGGCTCGAGCTCGGCAGCTACACCGACCCCGAATTCGGGTTCCTCAGCCGGGTCCGCCTGATCGATGCCGTCTACGACCGCGCCTGAGCCCGCACCCGCGCTGGAGGTCACGGACCTGACCGTCGCGGGCGAGGGCGGGCGGCGCCTGATCGACGTCCCCGCGCTGCACATCGCGCCGGGCGAGCGTGTCGTGATCCGTGGTCCGTCCGGCGCGGGCAAGTCCACGCTGCTATATGCACTCGCCGGGCTTCTGCCGGTCACGGGCCGGATCGACTGGGGCGGGACCGACATCGCCGCCTTGTCCGAGCGCCGCCGGACGGCCTTCCGCCGGGCGACCTTCGGGCTCGTCTTCCAGGACTACCTGCTGTTCGAGGAACTCTCCCCTGCGGCAAACGCTGCCATCGCGGCCTCATTCGGGCCTTCGGCGGGCCGCGCGCCGATCCGCGACCGGGCCGCCGGACTGCTCGACCGTTTCGGACTGGTCCGCGGCGGTGCGCGCCGGGTCGCCAGCTTCTCGGGCGGAGAGCGTCAGCGCATCGCCGTCGCCCGCGCGCTCGCCATGGACCCGCCCGTCATCCTCGCCGACGAGCCGACGGCGAGCCTCGACCGCGCCATGGCCGACCGGCTGATCGACGATCTTCTGGCGGCCTGCGAGGGCACCGGCCGGACGCTCATCGTGGTCAGCCACGACCCGGCCTTCCACGACCGTCTGCCCCGCCTGATCGACATGGCCGAGGGCCGGATCGTCCCCCGCACACCGGTCCTGCAGGCCGCCCATGCGTGATCTCTGGCTGTCGCTGCCGGTCTGGGCGCAGGACGCGGGCGTCTTCGCGGCGCTGATCCTGCCGGTCGTGCTGATCGCCGCGACCATCCTGACCGGCCACGCGCCGGGGCAACTGACGCGGGCACTGCTCGTCCGGCACTGGCGTACCAACCTCCTGTTCGTGCTGCTCGTCGGCGTATCGCTCGGGCTCGGCGTCGGGGTCATCGCGCAGGAACGCGGGCTCCGGCAGGGCACGGCGCAGGCGGCCGACAAGTTCGATCTGGTCATCACTGCGCCGGGCTCCGAGGTCACGATGCTGCTGGCCACCGTGTTCCTCCAGCCGGTCGACGCGCCGCTCCTGGACGGCTCGCTCTATAACGAGATCGCCAACCATGAGCGCGTCGCCATGGCAGCTCCGCTCGCCTACGGCGACAGCTGGCAGGGGCACGGGATCGTCGGCACGACGGCGGATTTCGTCGACCATCTCTCCGGCGGCCTGGCCGAGGGCCGGGTCTTCGCGGCGGAGGGCGAGATCGTGCTCGGCGTCGACGTGCCGCTCGGCCTCGGCGACGAGATCACGCCGGCCCACGGCCACGGCCCGGCAGCCGAGGAGGATGTCCACGGCGAGCACCTCGTCGCCGTCGGCCGCATGGCGCGCACCGGCACGCCCTGGGACCGGGCCATCCTGACCCCGGTCGAGGGCGTGTGGGAGACGCATGTCCTGCCGCGCGGCCATGCGCCGGAGGACGGCGAGGTCATCGGCCCGCCCTTCGACCCCGACTACTTCCCCGGCACGCCCGCGATCATCGTCCGCGCCGACGAGCTCTGGTCGACCTACGGGCTGCGGAACGAATTCACCCGGTCCGAGTCGATGGCGTTCTTCCCCGGCACCGTGCTGGCGCAGCTCTATGCCCTGATGGGCGACGTGCGGCAGGTGATGTCGGTCATGGCGGTCGTCACGCAGATCCTCGTCGCGCTCGGCGTGCTGACGGCGCTCGCGATCCTCGCGCGGCTGTTCGCCCGCCGGATGGCCGTCCTGCGCGCGCTCGGCGCGCCGGAGCGGTTCATCTTCGCCGTCATCTGGGGCTATGCCGCCGTGCTCATGCTGGCCGGAGCCGCGCTCGGGCTGCTGATCGGGGTCGGCGCGACGGCGGCGATCTCGGCCATGCTGACGGCGCGGACCGGCATCGCGCTCGGTACCGGTTTCGGCTGGACCGAGGCGCAGCAGATCGCGGCGTTCCTCTCGGCCAGCCTGATCCTCGCGCTCGGCCCCGCCGCCATCGCCATGCGCCGGCCGATCGTGGCGGATCTGCGCGGGTAGGGGATCAGCCCTTCAGGAACCAGTCGGGCTCAGCATTGCCGCCGCAAAGAAGCACCGCGACGCGTTCGTCCTTTTCCGGCGTATAGGCCCCGGAGGTCAGTGCGGCGAGCGCGGTCGCTCCGCCGGGCTCGACCACCATCCGCGTCTCTTCCCAGAGCCGCTTTCCCGCGTCGTAGACGTCCGCATCGGTCAGCACGAGCGCTGTCCCGATCCGCGACGTCGCAATTTCGTAGGGCAGTTTGCCGAGCGCCGGGCCGCCGAGCGATCCGGCGGAGACGCCGGTCGCCTGCACCGCGATGTCCGGCCCTTCGGCGAGCGACCGGTTCAGCGTGTTCGTGCCCTCGGTCTCGACCGAGACGACGTTGACCCGGTCGCCGAACCACGCCGCGATCCCGCCGATGAGGCCACCGCCGCCGACCGCGACCAGCACGGTGTCGAGCCCCTCGATCTGCGCCTCCATCTCCCGCGCCAGCGTGCCCTGGCCGGCCAGCGTCCATTCGGTGTCGTAGGGATGGACCGAGATCGCGCCGGTTTCCGTCGCGTGGGTTTCGTAATCGGCCATGCATTCGGCGACCGTGCCTTCGTGCAGGACCACCTCGCCGCCGAAGTCGCGCATCCGGCGGAGCTTTTCTTCCTTGGCGATGCTCTTCGGCACGAAGATCACTGACTTGTGCCCGAGCTTGGTCGCCGCATGGGCGACGGCAGCGCCGTGATTGCCGCCCGAGGCCGCAACCACGCCGCCCGGCGGCACCTCGCGGCTGAGCAGGTTGTTGAACGCGCCCCGAACCTTGAACGAGCCCGTCACCTGCAGGTGTTCGAGCTTGAAGTGGACCGGATGCCCGAAGACCTCCGGCGGCAGGGCCATGACGGGCGTCCGGCGGATATGGGGCGCGATGCGATCGGCGGCGGCCTTGATGGCGGCGGGTGAGGGCGTGAGCATGGCGTGTAGCTTGCAGAGCGCGGGGCCGGGGTCAATCCGCCGCGATCGAGGCCGGGATCAGCCGGTCGGCGAGAGAGATCCCGCAGGGATCGGCGTCCGGCCCGAGGATGTAGGCCACGCAACCGGTGACGAGCGTTGCCGCGCGGTCTGCGGCCCAGGCATCGCCCTGGAACACGGCCCGCGACAGGAGCGCCCCATGCGCCGCGCGCGCCTCGATCGACCAGGCGCGGGCCTGCACCGCACGGTCTTCGGTCGTCAGCGCGGCGACGATGTCGGCCGTCGCGTCAAGCAGCGCCTCCGTCCGGTCTGCGGCGGGGTCGGACAGCGTCCACTGGTAGGAAAGCTCGGAATTCAGACGGCCCGCGCAGGTGGCGAAGAAGCGGAGCGGATCGTCCGGCGTATCGGCGGCGGAACCGGCGGGGGCATCCCCTGTCGAGATCAGTGCCGCAAGCAGGGCGGCCGGAAGGATATGCGCAATATTGCCCATGGCCATGCGTCCATCATGCACGGCACATCGTTCATTTTTGGTGAACAAAGAGAAAACAGTAGGTTAATTGTATGTCGCCGCGACGCGGCGATCACATGAAGATCGTCGTGTAATGAATTGAAAAGACGATATTATTGTGAGTCAGGCGGCCGGGCGACTTTTTTCTCGCCCGACGCTTTTATCCCAGGCTCATCGACGCCGCACTCTCCGGCAGTTCCTCGTCGAAGCAGCGCTGGTAGAACTCGGCGACCGTCTGGCGCTCGAGCTCGTCGCACTTGTTGAGGAAGGTGAGCCGGAAGGCGTAGCCGACATTGCGGAAGATTTCCGCGTTCTCGGCCCAGTTGATCACCGTGCGCGGCGACATGACCGTCGACAGCTCGCCGTTCATGAAGGCGGTCCGGGTCAGATCGGCGACGGTCACCATCTGGCTGACGGTCTGGCGGCCCTTCTCGGTGTTGTAATGCGGCGCCTTCGCCAGAACGATGTTCGTCTCTGCATCGTGGCTGAGATAGTTCAGCGTCGCGACGAGCGACCAGCGGTCCATCTGTGCCTGGTTGATCTGCTGCACGCCGTGATAGAGGCCCGTCGTGTCGCCGAGGCCCACCGTGTTCGCCGTCGCGAAGAGGCGGAAGCAGGGATGCGGCGTGATGATCTCGTTCTGGTCGAGCAGCGTCAGCTTGCCGTCATGCTCGAGAATCCGCTGGATCACGAACATCACGTCCGGCCGGCCGGCATCGTATTCGTCGAACACGATCGCGACGGGGTTGCGCAACGCCCAGGGCAGGATGCCCTCGTGGAACTCTGTCACCTGCATGCCGTCGCGCAGCTTGATCGCGTCTTTCCCGATCAGGTCGATCCGCGAGATGTGGCTGTCGAGGTTGACCCGCACCGTCGGCCATTTGAGCCGCGCGGCGACCTGTTCGATATGGGTCGATTTGCCGGTGCCGTGATAGCCCTGGATCATCACCCGGCGGTTGTTGCGGAAGCCGGCGAGGATGGCGAGCGTCGTGTCGGGATCGAACTTGTAGGTCGAGTCGAGCGCGGGCACGCGGTCGGTGGCTTCGGCGAAGCCCTTCACCATCATGTCGCTGTCGATGCCAAAGGTCTCCCGGACGGAGAGTTCTTCGGTCGGTTTCTGATCGCTTGCCATGGTGCCGTCGGCCATTTCCGCCCCGTGTCGAATGTCGTGCCGGTGGTGCAACATAATGCGCGTGGTCGCAAGGGGAACGGATGGAATAGGCGGCGGGGCGACAACGGCCGCCGGTTCCGGCGCGCCGCCCCCGGGCACAACCGGACGGCGAGATCGGGCCTTTCGGGCGCGGCGCGGCCGCGATAGTGTACGGAAAACGGGGGCTGGCAGGACGGGAATGACCACCAGGGCCGAGATCGAGCAGCATCTGGCGCAGATGACCCTGGGCGACCGAAAGGCGTTCGAGGCACTCTATGATGCCACCGCCGCGAAACTCTTCTCCGTCACGTTGCGTATCTTGAAGGATCGGGCACTGGCCGAGGATGCGCTGCAAGAGGTCTACATCAAGATCTGGCATCGCGCCGGGCAGTACCAGGCCAACGGGCTGTCGCCCATGACCTGGCTGATCACGGTGGCGCGGAACCACGCGATCGACCGGCTTCGGACGCAGAAAGCGCCGACCGCGCCGCTCGACGTGGCCGAGATCCTGCCCGAGCCCGGGCCGGGTCCGGAAGCGCAGGCGGTCGCGGCCGGGGAACGGACGCGGCTGCAGGCCTGCCTCGACACGCTCGAGGACGGCCGGGCGGAAATGGTGCGGCGCTGTTATCTTGACGGCGCCACGTACAAGGAACTTGCGGATGCGGCCGACGTGCCGCTGAACACGGTCCGCACATGGCTGCGCCGCAGCCTGTTGAAACTGAGAGAGTGCCTGTCGCAATGACCGGGACGGAACCAGAAGACGACGACGCGCTGGCCGCGGAATACGCCCTGGGGCTGCTGGAGCCCGAGGCCGCGCGGGCGTTCGAGGATCGCATGGCGACCGAGCCTGCGTTGCGCGCGTCCTATGCCTTCTGGGCCGAGCGGCTAGCGGCCTTCACCGAGGATCTGCCCGAGGAAGCGCCGCCCCCGACGACCTTCGAGGATATCGAGGACCGTCTGTTCCCGCTGCACAGCAAGCGCCGGGTCAGCGGGTTCGGCTCGCTGCGCGGCGTCCTGTTCGGCGGTCTCGCGGCAGCCGTCCTGGCGCTGGCCGTCATCATCTGGCCGCAGCAGGCCGTCACCCCCGATTTCCGCTTCGACATCGCCGACAGCGACAGCTTCGTCGCGATCGGCGTGGGCGCGACCCGCGGCGGCGTGTTCCACCTGATCCTGGGCGACGAGTTCGTCGAGCCACCCGAGGGCCGGGATTACGAGATGTGGCTGATCGCGGGCGACAACCCGCCGGTTTCGCTCGGCCTGGTGCCGCGCGGCGTGCGCGGCGACGTGTGGGCGGAACTGCCGCCCGAGCTGACCGAATCCTTCGAGGGCGGCGTCTTCGCCGTTTCGCTGGAACCGGAAGGCGGCGCGCCGGACGGCGTCCCGTCGGAAGTGCTCGCCACCGCCGAGATCGTCACCGTCGGCTGAGGCCGAGACGAAGAACGCGAAATTCTTCTGAAACTTTGCCGACGTCCCCTTCGTGGCTTCGACCGAGGTCCGGCACATGGCCGGCCCCTGACCGAAGAACCGAAAGGGATACCCATGACCCAACTGAAATACGCGTTCGCCGGACTGTTGAGCCTTGCTGCCACCGGCGCCTTCGCCGATGCCCATGGCGGCAATCCGACCGTCGGCGGTGCGCCGATGATGGCCGAGATGAACATCGTGGAAAACGCCGTGAACTCGCCGATCCACACGACGCTCGTCGCCGCCGTTCAGGCAGCCGGGCTTGTCGATACGCTGACCTCCGAGGGCCCGTTCACGGTCTTCGCGCCGACCGACGACGCCTTCGCGGCGCTGCCGCAGGACCAGGTCGCCGCGCTGCTCGAGCCGCGCAACCGCGACCGGCTGGTCGAGATCCTGACCTGCCACGTCGTCGCAGCCGAGGTGTTCTCGGACGCCATCGCCGGCATGATCGCCGATGACGGCGGTGCGCACGCCGTCCCGACCGTCGGCGGCTGCACGCTGACCGCGCGCATGTCGGGCGGCACCATTACCCTGACCGATGAACAGGGCCGGACCGCGACGGTCACGGTGGCCGATGTCGACCAGTCGAACGGCGTCATCCACGTGATCGACACCGTGCTTCTGCCCGGCGTCTGAGGGTGGGGGAAAGGCAGGCGGCGCAGCCTGCACCCCGAACGCGCCGCCTGCCTTTTTTCACTGCATTGTGAGATTTGCCGCCCGGAAGGTGAATCCGCGTAACAAGGAGGACTGTTAGGGTAATGGAACGCAACGAAGAGGGAGCACCCATGCGCCGACGCGACTTTCTTCTGGGCACCGCCGTCATGATGGGCTTTGCACATCGGGTGCTGGCCGACATCGCCGAAGGACCGTTCGAGGTCGAACGGACCGAGGCGGAATGGCGCGCGATGCTGACCGACATGCAGTACCACGTGATGCGCGAGGGCGGCACCGAGCCGGCCGGGTCGAGCCCGCTCGACCATGAAAGCCGCGCCGGCACGTTCTACTGCCGGGGCTGCGACCTGCCGCTCTATTCGTCCGAACACAAGTACGACAGCGGCACCGGCTGGCCGTCCTTCTGGCGCCCGATCCGCAGTTCCGCCATCGGCACGATGGAAGATCGCCGGCTTCTGCGCGTGCGCACCGAATGCCATTGCAGCCGCTGCGGCTCTCACCTCGGGCACATATTCGGCGATGGCCCGCAGCCGACCGGCGAACGGCACTGCCTGAACGGCGTGAGCCTGGTCTTCCGCACCGCCTGATCGCCGCGCCCCACGTGGCGAAGGCACTGGTGCCCGAGGCTGGTGGGGCGTAACGTCGGCCCCATGGCCGAAGATTTCGAAAACATGCCCGAACGCGCGCTCGCCTGGCACAGGGCGGGCAGAGGCGCGGCACTGGCGACCGTCGTGCAGACCTGGGGATCGGCCCCGCGGCCGGTCGGCAGCCAGCTTGCGATCGCCGGCGATGGCGAGATGGCCGGATCGGTGTCGGGCGGCTGCGTCGAGGGCGCCGTCGTCGTCGCGGCGATGGATGCCGTCACATCGGGCAAGCACGAACTTCTGGAATTCGGCGTCTCGGACGACGAGGCCTTCGCCGTCGGACTGGCCTGCGGCGGCACGATCAAGGTGTTCGTCGAACCCGTCGGGCGGGGCGGTATGCCCACCGGACTGCTCGAGGATCTCGTCGCCGCCCGGGCGGCCCGCAAACCCATCGCCTATGTCGTCGATACCGCCGGACCCGACCGGCATCTGTCCGGTCCCGATGATCCCGGCATGGCCGACAAGTTCCGCCGCGACGCCTCGGGGATGGAGGGTTCGGTCTATACCGGCATCCACAACCCGCCGCTGCGGATGGTCATCGTCGGCGCGGTCCACATCGCCCAGGCGCTGATCCCGATGGCGCGGATCGCGGGCTACGACCCGATCCTCGTCGATCCGCGCCCGGCCTTTGCCGCCGCCGCCCGTTTCCCCGGCGAGACCATCGTCGAGGACTGGCCCGACGAGGCGCTGGCCGAGATCGGGCTTGATGCGCGCACGGCCGTCGTCACGCTGACGCATGACCCGAAGCTCGACGATCCGGCGATCATGGCCGCCCTCCGATCGGACATCTTCTATCTCGGCTGCCTCGGCTCCTCGCGCACCCACGCCAAGCGCATTGCGCGGCTGACCGAGGCCGGGTTCACGCTGGAGGAGCTTGGCCATATCCACGGGCCGATCGGGCTGCGGATCGGGGCCGTCGGGCCGGGAGAGATCGCCATCTCGATCCTGTCCGAGATCACCGGCGTGCTGCGCGGATCATGAAATTCGGCCCGGTGCCGCTCGACGAGGCCGCGGGCGCGGTGCTCGCCCATTCCCACCAGGTCGCGGGCGGCCGGCTGCGCAAGGGCCGGGTGCTGAACGACGAGGATATCGCTGCCCTGCGCGGGGCCGGGCACGATCCGGTCATCGTCGCGCGGCTCGATCCCGGCGACGTGGGCGAGAACGAGGCCGCCGCACGCCTTGCCGCCGCGATGGTGCCCGATCCGGAGGCCGCGGGGCTTGTCGTCGAGGCGCCCTTTACCGGCCGGGTGAACCTGCGCGCGGCGGGGCCGGGCGTGCTCGAGGTCTCGGCCGAGGCTGTCCGGCACATCAACGCGATCGATCCGGGCATCACGCTTGCCACCCTGCCGGAATGGCAGCGCGTGGCCGAGGGCACGATGGTCGCCACGGTGAAGATCATTCCCTACGCGGTCGACGGCGCGGCGCTTGACCGGGCCGAGGCGGCGGCGGAGGGCGCGCTGCGGCTGCGGCGGCCGGTCATCGAGGCGGCGGAGCTGATCGTGACGCAGGTCGAGGACGACGCGGACGAGGACGCGAAAGGCGTTCGCGCGGTCGAGGGGCGGCTTGCCGCGCTCGGCGTCGCGCTGACCGGCGTGCGCCACGTCCCGCATGAGGCCTGGGCCGTGGCCGAAGCGCTCGCGGGATCGAATGCCGGGCTCGTTCTCATCCTGACCGGTTCGGCCACGTCGGACGAAACCGATGTCGGACCGGGCGGCCTGCTGGCGGCGGGCGGATCGCTGGAACGCTTCGGGATGCCGGTCGATCCCGGCAACCTGCTGTTCCTCGGGCGGCTCGGAGAGCGCCCGGTGATCGGCCTGCCCGGATGCGCCCGGTCGCCCGCGCTGAACGGTGCCGACTGGGTGCTGGAGCGGCTGCTCTGCGGCGTGCCGGTCACCGGCGCGGATATCGCGGGGATGGGCGTCGGCGGGCTTCTGAAAGAGATTCCGACGCGACCGCAGCCGCGCGAGCGCCGGAAGTAGTCCGGGCGGGGCGCACCCCGCCCGGTATCTCAAAGCACCTCGGCCAGCGCGTCGAGGATCGCCGTCCACCCGGCCTTGTGACCGTCGCGGCTGCCCTCCGACACGAAGCGGACGTGATGCAGCGTCACGAGCGTTCCGTTCCCGTCGGGTGCGAATGTCAGCGTCACCGTGCTGTTCTCGGCCTGCGAATGGGGACTTTCCCAGGTGAAGACCAGCCGGCGCGGCCGGTCGATCGTCAGATAGGTCCCTTCGTGCGGCAGATCGGTTTCGCCTGCGCGCATCAACACGAGGAAGCGCCCGCCCTCGACCGGGTCGGTTTTCGCTTCGGGCACCGACATGTTCTCGGCCGGTGTCATGAATTTCGCCAGCATGTCGGGGTCGAGCCAGGCGTCGAATACCGCCTCGGGCGCGGCGTCGATCCTGCGGGTGACCTCGAGGGTCAGGTCCTGTGTGTCAGTCGTCATCGTCGGCAGCCTTCTGTTGGAGGTGTCGGTCGAGCGCATCGAGCCGGAGCGCCCAGATCGATTTCAGCCCGGCGAACCAGGCTTCGACCCGGTTGAGCGGGGCCATGTCGACCTCGATCAGGTGTTCCCGCCATTCGGTGCGGCGCGACACGAGCCCGGCGGTCTCGAGCACCTTGATGTGCTTGGAGATCGCGTTGAGCGACATGTCGAACTGCGCGGCGATCACCGTCACCCGCTGCGGTCCGTTCTGCGCCAGGAAGGTCAGGATCGCCCGGCGGGTCGGATCGCTGGCGGCCTTCAGGACGCGGGACAGGGGCTCGGATTCAATTCGTTCAACCATATGGGTGAATAACGCGTCGGCAACGATGAATCAACCGAAAGGTGGAACGAGAAAATGTCGCGAACATTTCTGTTTGACCCGGACCCGTTCCGTGGTTGGATGACACCCGAAGAAAGGGAGGACCTACATGACCCAGGTGACGATGACCGTGAACGGCAAGTCCGTTTCCGGCGACGTTGAAGGGCGCACGCTCTTGTCAGATTTCCTGCGCAAAACGCTGCGCCTGACCGGCACGCATATCGGCTGCGACACCAGCCAGTGCGGCGCCTGCGTCGTGCACGTGAACGGCCGCGCAGTGAAATCCTGCACCGCCTTTGCGCTAGAACTCGAAGGCGCTGAAGTCAGAACGATCGAGGGCATGGCCAATGCCGACGGCTCGCTCGGCACCGTTCAGCAGGCGTTCCAGGACCATCACGGGCTTCAGTGCGGCTTCTGCACGCCGGGCATGGTGATGTCGGCGGCGGCGCTGCTGGCGGACAACCCGAAGCCGACCGAGGCCGAGATCCGCGAATACCTCGAAGGCAACATCTGCCGCTGCACGGGCTATCACAACATCGTCAAGGCGGTGATGGCGGCCTCGGGCCAGGACGTCGCGGCGGTGGCGGCCGAATGATCCTTCGGGGAGCGATCGGCGGTACCCTTCTGGCCCTCGTGGCCGGAGCGGCTGCGGCGGATCACTTCACCTCGATCGATCTCGGCCGCGTGTCCGACCGGGACACTTGCATGGCGCAGGCCCGGACGGTGTTCGAAATCTACGGCCGGTCCTATGGCGCCGAGGTCTTCGTCTCGAGCGGCAGCTGGACCGTTTCGGGATGGGACCTGCCGCCGATCGGAGCGGACGTGAACGTCATGTGCGTCGAAGTCGGGGGCGTCTGGAACGCCTTCGCGACCGGCCACGTCTCCGGCGACGGCGAGACGCCAGAAGCGACCGTCGAGCAATTGAGGGACATGTTCCAGAAATAACCGAGAGGTGCCGGATTCACCGGCGCCCCGCGCGACATCAGGGAGGAATTCATGCCCAAGGACAGCGGCATCGGCGCAGCCTCGAAGCGCCGTGAAGACGTCCGGTTTCTGACCGGTAAAGGCAAGTACACCGACGACATCAACCTCGCCGGGCAGGCCTACGTGCATTTCCTGCGTTCGGACGTGGCACATGCGAAGATCGTCTCGGTCGACACCTCGGCCGCGGCCGCGATGCCGGGCGTGGTGCGGATCTTCACCGGCGACGATTTCTCGGGCGTTGGTGGTCTGCCCTGCGGCTGGCAGGTGACCGACCGCAACGGCCAGCCCATGCAGGAGCCGCCGCACCCGGTGCTGGCGCAGGGCAAGGTCCGGCACGTGGGCGATCCGATCGCCGCCGTGGTGGCCGAAAGCGCGGCGCAGGCCCGCACTGCCGCCGAGGCGATCGAGGTCACGCTGGACGAGCTTCCGCCGCAGATCGACATGGCCGCCGCACTGAAGGACGGCGCGCCGAAGGTGCATGACGAGCTGACCTCGAACCTCTGCTACGACTGGGTGTTCGGATCGGACGACGCGGCGATCGACGCGGCGTTCTCGGGGGCCGCGCATGTCACCACGCTGGATCTCGTGAACCAGCGCCTCGCGCCGAACGCGATGGAGCCGCGGGTGGCCGTGGGCGACTACAACGACGCCGCGGGCGACTCGACGCTCTACACCACGTCGCAGAACCCGCATGTGATCCGGCTGCTGATGGGCGCGTTCGTGCTCGGCATCCCCGAGCACAAGCTGCGCGTCGTCGCGCCTGACGTGGGCGGTGGGTTCGGATCCAAGATCTTCCACTACGCGGAAGAGGCGTTCTGCACCTTCGCCGCGAAGGAGCTGAAGCGGCCGGTGAAATGGACCGCGAGCCGGTCCGAGGCCTTCATGACGGACGCGCAGGGCCGCGACCACGTCACCAAGATCGAACTCGCGCTCGATGCCGACGGCAAGTTCCTCGGTGTCCGGACCCATACGATGGCCAATATGGGCGCATACCTGTCGACCTTCGCGCCCTCCGTGCCGACCTATCTGCACGGCACGCTTATGGCCGGCAACTACACGACACCGGCGATCCAGGTGAACGTGAAGGCGGTGTTCACGAACACCGTCGCGGTCGACGCCTATCGCGGCGCGGGACGGCCGGAAGCGACCTACCAGCTCGAGCGCGTCATCGACAAGGCGGCGCGCGAGATGGGCATGGATCCGGTCGAGATCCGGCGGAAGAACTTCATCACCAGCTTCCCCTACGCGACCCCGGTCGCCGTCGAGTACGACACCGGCAACTACGTCGCCACGATGGACAAGCTTCTGGAGATGATCGACCGCGAGGGCTTCGAGGCGCGGCGCGCCGAGGCGGCGTCTCGCGGCAAGCTCCGCGGGCTCGGGATCAACTGCTACATCGAGGCCTGCGGCATCGCGCCCTCAGCCCTGGTCGGCCAGTTGGGCGCCCGGGCCGGCCTCTACGAAAGCGCGACGGTGCGGGTGAACGCGACCGGCGGGCTTGTCGTGATGACCGGGTCGCACAGCCACGGGCAGGGGCACGAAACCTCCTTCGCCCAGGTCGTCGCCGACATGATCGGCATCGACGAGAACATGGTCGAGATCGTCCATGGTGACACGGCCAACACCCCGATGGGCATGGGCACCTACGGGTCCCGCTCGCTCGCCGTCGGCGGCTCGGCCATGGTGCGGGCGACCGAGAAGATCATCGCCAAGGCGAAGAAGATCGCGGCCCACCTTCTCGAGGCCGCCGATACCGATATCGAGCTCAAGGACGGGCAGTTCACCGTCGCGGGCACGGACCGGTCGGTGGCCTGGGGCGACGTGACGCTCGCGGCTTACGTTCCGCACAACTACCCGATCACCGAGATCGAGCCAGGACTGGAAGAGACCGCCTTCTACGATCCGAACAACTTCACCTATCCCGCCGGCGCCTATGCCTGTGAGGTGGAGGTCGATCCGGATACCGGGAAGGTCGAGATCAAGGGCTTCGCCGCGGCGGACGATTTCGGCAATATCGTCAACCCGATGATCGTCGACGGGCAGGTCCATGGCGGCATCGCCCAGGGCATCGGGCAGGCGCTGCTGGAAGACTGCCGCTACGACGAGACCGGCCAGATCCTGACCGGGTCCTACATGGACTACGCGATGCCGCGGGCCGACGATCTGCCGTTCTACCAGGTCGACCATTCCTGCCAGACGCCATGCACGCACAACCCGCTCGGGGTGAAGGGCTGCGGCGAGGCGGGGGCGATCGGTTCGCCGCCGGCGGTGGTGAACGCAGTGGTCGATGCGTTGCAGCGTGGTGGGATGAGCCACGTGACCCATATCGACATGCCGCTGACGCCGAGCCGCGTCTGGGCGGCGATGCAGGGCTGAGATCATGGGCGGGCCGGGGGCGCTGCCCCCGGACCCCCGGAGTATTTTGGGAAAGATGAAGGGCCGGACCCTTCGGGAGGAGACGAGATGTACAGCTTCGAATTCGCCAGGCCGGGCAGCATCGACGAGGCAGTGAAGGCGCTGAAGGCAGAGGAGGCGCAGGCGCTCGGTGGTGGCCAGACGCTGATCCCGACGCTGAAGCAGCGGCTTGCCGCGCCGTCGGTACTTGTGAGCCTGTCGGGCATCGCGGAGATGCAGGGGGTCTGCGTGTCGGACGACAACGCGCTTTGCGTCGGCGGGGCGACGCCGCACGCTGTCGTGGCCAAGGAAGCGGCGAAGAGCTTCCCGGCGCTGGCCGGCATGGCGTCGCGGATCGGCGATCCGGCGGTGCGGAACCGAGGGACCGTGGGCGGGTCGCTGGCCAACAACGACCCCTCGGCCTGCTACCCGGCCGCGGCGCTCGGCACAGGGGCGACGATCAAGACCAATGCCCGCGAGATCGCGGCGGACGACTACTTCCAGGGCATGTTCGCCACCGCGCTCGACGAGGGTGAGATCATTACCGAGGTCCGGTTTCCGATCCCGGAGAAGGCGAACTACCAGAAGTTCGTCCAGCCGGCCTCGCGTTTCGCACTGGTCGGGGTGTTCGTTGCAAAGTATGCATCCGGGGTTCGCGTGGCCGTGACGGGCGCGTCGGAAGACGGCGTGTTCCGCTGGACCGAGGCCGAAGAGGCGCTGTCGAAGGATTTCTCGGCGAAAGCGGTCGAGGGCCTTAAGGTGTCTGCGGACGGGATGATTTCGGACCTGCACGGTCCGGCTGCGTATCGTGCGCATTTGGTGGGGGTCCTGACCGGTCGGGCGGTCAACGCCGCGGCCTGAGGTCCGCACCACCACCAGGGGCGCCGGGGCTGGGGAGGGCCCCGGCGTTTCCCGTTCCGGAGAGCCGGTCGATGCCGAGCGAACGCGAGAAGATGGTGGCAGGGGACTGGTATTCCTGCCTCGACGACGAACTCGAAGAGATGCGCGCCCGCGCTCGCGCGGCCTGCCACGCCCATGCGACCATGCCGCCCGGGGCACGCGGCGCCATGGCGCGGGAGCTTCACGCCCTGCTCGGATCGGTCGGAGACGGCGCGATGATCGAGGCGCCGTTTCATTGCGCCTACGGGACGAACATCCACCTCGGCGCCGGCGCATATATCAACGCCCTCGGCTGCATCCTCGATACCGGAACGGTCACGATCGGGCGGCGGACGCTGATCGGGCCGGGGGTGCACATCTACTGCGCCGAGCACGCCGTGGAGCCGGACAGGCGGGCGGCGGGGCTCGAGATCGCGCGGCCCGTCAGCATCGGCGCGAACGCCTGGATCGGCGGTCGGGCGGTGATCCTCGGCGGCGTCACGATCGGCGAGAATGCGATCGTGGGCGCGGGTGCGGTTGTCACGCGGGACGTTCCGGCCGGCGCGACGGTGGTCGGAAACCCGGCCCGCCCGGTGCGGTGACGGCCGGGCCCCGCGATCTAGTTCGCGTTCGGGAAGAACAGCTGCTCGCCGCCGAGCGTGTAGTCGGCGATCGCCTGCTGACCTGCCTCCGAGACCAGCCAGTCGGTGAAGGCCTGCGCGCCGTTGATGTTCACGTTCGGGCAATGCTCCGGGTCGACCGGGATCACGCCGTACTGGTTGAACAGCTCCGGGTCGCCCTGGAACAGGATCGCAAGGTCGCCGCGGTTCTCGAAGGCCAGCCATGTCGCGCGGTCGGTCAGCGTGTAGGCGCCCATCCCGGCGGCGACGTTCAGCGTCGCGCCCATGCCCGACCCGGTCTCGCGGTACCAGGTTCCGGAAGCGGCGGCGACGTCGGCAACGCCGTCCCACAGCGACAGCTCCTTGCGGTGTGTGCCGCTGTCGTCGCCCCGGCTGGCGAAGGGCGCCGCGGCGGCTGCGATCGCGCCGAGCGCCGTCGCGGCGTCCGGGGCGTCGGCGATGCCGGCGGGGTCGGTGGCCGGACCGACGATGACGAAGTCGTTGTACATCAGATCCTGCCGCTCGGTCCCGAAGCCGGCCGCGACGAACGCGATCTCGGCGTCGCGGGCATGGACGATCAGCATGTCGCCGTCGCAGCGTTCGGCGTTCTGGAGCGCCTGGCCGGTCCCCACGGCGACGACGCGGATATCGAGGCCAAGCGCCTCCTCCGCGATCGGCAGGATCGCGTCGTAGAGACCGGAATTCTGCGTCGACGTGGTCGACTGGACGAGGACGACATTGTCCTGCGCCATGGCGGGCGTGGCGAGAAAGAGCGCGAGCAGCAGACGTTTCAAAGCAGGATGGACCCTTCGAGATAGGCCCGCGCCTCGGCGCTCTGCGGCGCGGAGAGAAAGGCGGGCATCGGGGTGACTTCGCGACAGCGGCCGCGATGGAGGAAGGCAACCTCGGCCGCGATGCGCGAGACCTGCCCGGTATCGTGGCTGACGAGGACGACCTTGGTCCCGTCGCGGGCGATCCGGCCAAGCAGAGCCTCGACCGCCTGTGCGCCGCGCGGGTCGAGATGTGCCGTCGGCTCGTCCACGAGCAGCAGGGCCGGGCGCCGGGCCAGCGCCCGGACGATCGCGAGACGCTGCGCCTCACCGCCCGAAAGCCGGCGCGCGGGCCGGTCCGCGATGCGATCAAGCTGGCCGAGCTCCAGGAGCTCCGCCAGGCGGTCGTTGCGATCCTGCCGCGGCACGCGGGCGAGGCGCAGGGCATGGGTCAGGTTGCCGCGCAGGCTGCGGCGCAGCAGAACCGGGCGCTGGAACACGAGGCCGACCCGGCCGCGCATATGCGCCGGCATCCGCACTTCGCCGGCCTCCGGCGTCTCCAGCCCGGCGATGACCCGCAGCAGCAGTGTCTTGCCGGCGCCATTCGGTCCCATCAGCGCGCTGATGCCATGCGGCGAGAGCGCGAGATCGGTGCCGTCGAGCAGGGCGTTGCCTTCACGTTCGAGGCGTATGCCCTCGACCTGAAGCCCCGTCGCGGCGAGCGCGGGCGGGAGCGGGAAGGGGATGATGCGGCGGCCGCGCTCAGGCATGGGCCGGCCCCTCGAACCGGGCGCGCAGCCCGATCACCGCGGCGTTCAGGATCAGCGTGAGCAGGAGCAGCACCATCCCGAGCCCGAGCGCCATGGGCAGGGCCCCGCGCGAGGTTTCCAGCGCGATCGCCGTCGTCATGACTCGGGTCACGTGGTCGATATTGCCGCCGACGAGCATCACCGCGCCGACTTCGGCCAGCGCGCGGCCGAGACCGGCGAGAAGCGCTGTGACCAGCGCGAACCGCGCATCCCAGAGCAGAGTGGCGATCGTCTCGGTCGGGGAGGCGCCGAGCATGCGCAGCGTGTCGTCGTATTCGGCCGCCATCTCGGCCAGCGTGGCGCGCGACAGCGCGGCGATGATGGGGGCGACGAGGATGGTCTGCGCGATGATCATCGCCCCCGGCGTGTAGAGCAGCCCGAAGACGCCGAACGGGCCCGTGGCCGACAGGCAGAGATAGACGAACAGCCCGACCACCACCGGCGGCAGGCCCATCAGCGCGTTGACCAGCAGCACCAGCGCTCCGCGGCCCGGAAAGCGCAGCACGGCGAGCGCCGCGCCGAGCGGCACGCCGATCATTGCGGCCAGCGCCACCGCGGTCAGCGAGACCCGAAGCGAGAGCAGAACGATCTCGATCAGGTCCGGATCGCCCGAGACGATGAGGCCGAGGGCCGTCAGAATGCTGTCGCCTATCTCAGGCATGGCTCCCCCCGAACGTGCCGCCAATCTGGCACGCCGCTCCGCCCGCCTGCCAGCCCGAATACGAGATTTCCCGGCCCGGAAACGACAAAGCCCCCGCCATGGTGAGCGGGGGCCGGTCGGGGTAATCCTTGGCGGTCTACTTGGCCGGGCCGATCATCATCACCATCTGGCGGCCTTCCATCTTCGGCATGTTCTCGACCTTGCCGATGCCTTCGACCCGCTCCGCGATCCGCTCAAGCTGGTCGCGGCCGAGGTTCTGGTGCGCCATCTCGCGGCCCCGGAAACGCAGGGTGACCTTCACTTTGTCGCCCTTCTCCAGGAACTTGATCGCGTCGTTCACCTTGCGTTCGAAGTCGTGATCGTCGGTACCGGGGCGCAGCTTCACCTCCTTGACCTCGATCGTCTTCTGCTTCTTGCGCGCTTCGCTCTCGCGCTTCTGCTGCTCGTACTTGAACTTGCCGAAATCCATGATCTTGCACACCGGCGGTGTGGCATTCGGCGAAATTTCCACGAGATCAAGTCCGGCCTGCTCGGCGAGTTCCATCCCGCGCGCGGGCGTGACGACGCCGATGTTTTCGCCTTCCGCCCCGATCAGGCGGATTTCCGGGGCGCGGATGCGGTCGTTGACCCGGGGGCCGGTATCGCGCGTCGGAGGCGCGTTGTGGGGTCTGCGGGCTATGGTTCGTTTCCTTCTGTAGCCAAGTCTCAGAGGGCGGCAAGGTAGCCGTCCGCCCGCAGGCATTCAAGGCGAATCGCCGCCCGTTGGTTCCCTGTCGGCCGCCTTTGCCGTTGTGGTCCCACGCCTTTGGCCCTATTTGCGGGCGCAGAACGTTTTTTGGCTATTCAGGGGGATACCATGGGCAGAGTTCTGGCGATCATTATCGCTCTCGCCGTTGTCGGCGGAGCCGGCTGGCTCTTGTTCGCTCCGGCCGACGAGGACATGGGCGCGACGATGGAAGAGGCGCTCGACACCGGCGAGGACGCGACGGACGAGGCCGGATCAGCGGTCGAGGAGGCCGTCGAGGATGCCGCGGACGCCGCCGAGGCGGCTGTCGAGGCCGCTGACGACGCGGTCGAAGAGGCGGTGGATGCGGCCGAGGAGATGACCGACGAGGCCGTGACCGAAGCCGAAGACGCGGCCGCAGCGGCCACGGATGCGGCCGATGACGCGATGGACGCCGCCGATGACGCCGCAGCTGCGGCCGGCGACGCGGCCGAGGACGCCGCCGCCGAAGCGACCGACATGGCCGACGAGGCGACCGATGCCGTGGGCGACGTGTTCAACGCCGCCTCGGAAGAGGCTGCCGAAGCCGCAGACGACGCCGCCGCTGCGACGGAAGAAGCGACCGACGCCGCCGCCGACATGGCCGACGAGGCGACGGATGCCGCGGCCGATATGGCTGACGAAGCGACGGCCGAAGCCACTGCGGACGAGGCCACGACCGAAGCTGCGACGGAAACCGCCGCAACTGAGGAAGGCCCCTCGCTCGACACGCTGCTGACGACCGAAGGCTACGATGCCGACGCCGTCATCTCCGCGATCGAGGCGTCCGACCTGCCGCAGTTCCGCAAGGATGCGCTGACGACGCTTATCGAGGAATCCGGCGATAACGGTGCTATGACGACCTTCGCCATCAGCCAGGTCCGCGCCGCCTTCGGGCTCTGACCTGACAACTGGCCCGGCGGTCTCCGCCGGGCCGTTCCCTCAGTCCAGGAATGCCTTCTCGACCACGTAATGCTGCGGGTTGGAATTGGCGCCCTCGACGAGGCCGTACCCTTCCAGCATGTCCTTGATCTCGAGATTGAAGGCGAGATTGCCGCAGACCATCGCGCGGTTCGTCTCGGGCGTCAGCTCCGGCACGCCGAGATCGTGGAACACGTCGCCCGAGCGCATGAGGTCAGTGATCCGGCCCATCTTCGGGCTCTCCTCGCGCGTCGTCGTGGGGTAGTAGCGCAGCTTCTCGTGGAAGCCCTCGCCGATCAGCTCGGCCAGCAACTCGTCGGACCGGATGTTCTCGATCAGCTCGGCGCCATAGGCCAGTTCACCGACCTCGCGGCAGGTATGGGTCAGGATGACCTCGTCGTAATCCTCGTAAGTCTGCGGGTCTCGCAGGAGCGAGGCGAAAGGTGCGATTCCCGTGCCGGTGGCGAAGAACCACAGCCGTTTGCCCGGCAGCAGCGCGTCATGGACAAGCGTGCCGACCGGCTTCGGCCGCAGGATGATCTCGTCGCCCGGCCGGATGTGCTGAAGCTTCGAGGTCAGCGGGCCGTCCTGCACCTTGATCGAGTAGAATTCGAGTTCGTCGTCCCAGGCCGGCGAGGCAATGGAATAGGCGCGCAGAAGCGGCTTCTGCTTGCCGGTCGCCGGGTCCGGATCGCCCATCAACCCGATCATAACGAACTCGCCCGACCGGAACCGGAGCGACGGCGGACGGGTCACCCGGAACGAGAACAACCGGTCCGTCCAGTGTTTCACGAAGGTGACGGTCTGGGCGTCGGGGAGGGCGGGCTTCGCCTTCTCGACCTTGGTCGCTGTGTCGTTGGTCACGGGTCTCTGCTCGGTCATGGCATGTGCGGGGCCGTTTAGCCCCGTCCCTCTTCATATGCGTTGATCTGGGTCAGGAAAAGGTCAGGCGGCGCCGCGCAGGCGGGCCTGGTAGTCATGCGCGCGCCAGTCGGCACGGGCGCGCCAATGCGGCTCGGGCTGGCGGGCAGCCAGGCCCTCGTCGATCTCGACCTCGTCGAACCCCGCGCGGCGGGCCATCGCGTACTGGTCGGCCAGGACATGCCCGACCGCGCGCAGCCGGCCGGCATAGCCCATCGCGCGCAGCCGGCGGGCCAGCGTGAAGCCGCGCCCGTCGGCGAAGCTGCCGAAGGCGATGCGGATCAGCCGGAGCTGGCCCAGATGCGGCGCGATCGCCTCGAGATCGGCCTCGTCGGTCAGGTCCACAGCCCAGGTCCGCTCGGCGATGCCGTCGGCCACGGCCCGGAAGCCGAGCGTCCAGTCCTCGTCGCGGAAGCCCGCGTCGGTCACGATCACCGGTCTAGCCATCTTGCCTGTCCTTCTTTGCTTTCCAAAAACTCCGGGGGTCGTCATCCGCGGCGCCACCGGTTCAAGCCCGGATGGCGACGGGGCAGCGCCCCCGCCTCACGACGCCTGCCGCAGCGGGCCGCGCACGATCTTCCCGTCCACGAAATGGATGCCGCATTCGTCCTTCTCGGTGCCGCGCCAGCGACCTGCGCGCTGGTCTTCGCCCGGTGCGACCTTGGTCGTGCAGGGCGCGCAGCCGATCGAGGGGTAGCCCTGCGACACCAGCGGGTGCCGGGGCAGGCGGTTGTTCACCATGTAGTCGTTCACGTCCTCGGGCCGCCAATGGGCGAGCGGATTGATCTTGATCCGCGCCGAGCCCTCGGCCTCGAAGAACTGAAGCTCCATCCGCTGTCCGCCCTGGAACCGCTTCCGTCCGGTGATCCAGGCGTCGAAGGGCGCGAGCGCGTGGTCCAGAGGCCGCGTCTTCCGCAGATCGCAGCAGGCATCGGGGTCGGTCTTGTGCAGAAGCCCGTCCGGGTCATGCGCCGCGACCGCCGTCTGTGACGCCCGGATCGTTCGTACGTCGCGCAGGCCGAGCGCTTCGGAGACCTCACGCTGGTAGTCGAGCGTCTCCGGAAACAGCATCTCGGTGTCGATGAACAGAACCGGCGTTGCCGGGTCCATCACCGAGATCATGTGCAGGAGCACGACCGACTCGGAGCCGAAGGACGAGACGAGCGTCACCCGGCCCGTATCCGGGTCCTGCAACGCATGGCGCAGGACATCGGTCGCGCCGTGATGAGCGTAGCGCTGGTTCAGCGCCGCGACCCTCTCGGCCACCGGGGCGAAGCGAGGTTCAGGCCGCATCGGCGCGGGCCTCCTCGTCCTCGTAAAGCGCGGCCTTGAAGGGCTCCATCCCGAGCCGGCGGTATGTCTCGAGGAATGTCTCCTCGCGGTCCTCGCGCAGGTCGAGATAGGCGTAGACGAGCCGCTCGATCGCCGGGACGATCTGGTCGTAGGCGAAGCCCGGACCCGTCCGTTCGCCGATCACCGCGTCCGGGCCGCCGTCGCCGCCGAGCGTGATCTGGTAATTCTCCACCCCTGCGCGGTCGAGGCCGAGGATGCCGATATGGCCGACATGGTGGTGCCCGCAGGCATTGATGCAGCCCGAGATCTTGATCTTGAGCGCGCCGATATCGTGCTCGAGCTTCAGTTCGTCGAACCGCGTCGCGATCTGCTGCGCCACGGGGATCGAGCGGGCGGTGGCGAGCGCGCAGTAATCCATGCCGGGGCAGGCGATGATGTCCGAGACGAGGCCGACATTCGCGGTGGCAAGACCTGCCGTGGAAAGTGCGGCATGGATTGCCGGCAGGTGGCGTTTGGCCACGTGCGGCAGGATCACGTTCTGCTCGTGGCTGATGCGCAGTTCGTCATGGCCGTAGCGCTCGGCGAGATCGGCAAGCACCTCCATCTGCGCAGCCGTTGCGTCGCCCGGCGTCTTGCCATGGGCCTTCAGCGAAACGGTCACGATGGCGTAGCCCGGCGCGCGGTGCGCGGCGGTGTTGGTGTCGACGAAACTGCGGAAGACGGGGTTCTCGGCAAAGGCTAGATCGAAGGCCGCCGTCTGCGGTGCCTCGAAGGCGGGCGGGGCGAACTGGGCGCGGATCGCGGTCAACATCTCTTGGTCGACGCCGGAGAACAGCGACTTCCGGCGCGTGAACTCTTCGTCCACGCGGGCGGCGATATCCTCGATCCCATTCTCGTGGACGGTGATCTTGATCCGCGCCTTGTACTTGTTGTCCCGCCGTCCGAGCAGGTTGTAGACCGCGACGATGGCCTCGAGATAGGGCAGCAAATCGGCCTCGGACACGAAGTCGTTCAGCACCTTGCCGATCATCGGCGTCCGGCCGAGGCCGCCGCCGACGAGGACGCGATACCCGATCTGGCCTTCTTCATTCCGCACGATCCGCAGCCCGATATCGTGGGCCGCGGTCACGGCGCGGTCGTCCGGCGAGCCCGTCACCGCGACCTTGAACTTGCGCGGCAGGAACTGGAATTCGGGATGGTCGGTCGACCATTGCCGGATAAGTTCGGCCACGGGGCGAGGGTCTGCGACCTCGTCCTCCGCGGCCCCCGCAAAGTGGTCGGCCGTCACGTTGCGGATGGTGTTGCCCGAGGTCTGGATGGCGTGCATCTGCACGTCGGCCAACGCGTCGAGCATGTCGGGCACGTCGCGCAGCTCGGGCCAGTTGAACTGGATGTTCTGGCGCGTCGTGAAGTGGCCGTAGCCCTTGTCCCAGCGCCGCGCGATCATGGCCAGCTGGCGCATCTGGCGGCCGTTGAGCGTGCCGTAGGGGATCGCCACGCGCAGCATGTAGGCGTGCAACTGAAGGTACAGCCCGTTCATCAGCCGCAGCGGCTTGAACTCGTCTTCGGTCAGCGAGCCGTCGATGCGGCGCTCGACCTGGGCGCGGAACTGCGCGACCCGTTCGCGGACGAAGGCTTCGTCGAAATCCGTGTAGGAATACATGGGGTTATGCCCCTTCCTGCTTGCCGTGATTGTAGTTGGACGGACCGCGGGTGCGGAACGCCTCGCGGAAATGGACCGGCTCGGGACCGTTCGGGCCGGCCTTCGCGTCTGCGAGGTAGGCGCCGACGACTTCCGAGCCGCGGCGCTGCGCATCGAGCAGGCGGATATCGGCGATGGCCTCGTCCTCAATCAGCTCGGCTTCCTCGATGCGGCGAGTCCAGCCGTCATCGGCTTTCAGGTAGACGACGTCGCCTTCCAGAAGCGCGTTGGCAGTGACGACCTTCGGGGTGAACGGGCGGGGCATGTCAGGCGTGCTCCTCGGCTAGGGCGGGGGCAAGGGCGGGCAGGGCGGCTTCGGCCAGGCGCGGGCCGAGGCCGTAGAGCAGAAGGGCGGGGCCGGTCAGCGCGGCTTCGGCCAGATCGGCGGCGAGGCGGCCGAGCGTCGTGGCGAGGATTCGCTGGTCGGCGCGGGACGCATTCTCGACGATTGTGACCTCGGTGTCGGGTGCGGCCCCGTGCATCATCAGGCGGCCCTGGATGAACCGCGCGCCCTTCTTGGCCATGTAGATCGCCGCGACCTCGCCGGGGCGGGCCAGCCCGCGCCAGTCCTGCTCGGCAAAGCCGTTCATGTCGTGGCCGGTCAGAAGCCGGACGCCGGAATTGCGGTCGCGCTTGGTGAGCGATTGGCCGAGCGCGGCGACGGCGGCCGAGGCGGCGGTGATGCCGGGCACGACGCTCCAGCCGATGCCGGCCTCCTGCAGCGCGTCCAGCTCCTCGTCCAGTCGTCCGAAGACCCCCGGATCGCCGCCCTTCAGACGCACCACATGCGCCCCGGTGGCGGCGTGTTCGACCATCAGGCGGCAGATTTCGTCCTGGCTGACGGAGGGGCCGAACCCCTCCTTGCCGGCGGCGATCAGCAGCGCCTCGCGGCGGGCGAGTTCCAGGATCTCGGGGCTGACCAGCCGGTCGTGGATGATGACGTCGGCCTCGTCGAGCGCCCGACGGGCCTTCAGCGTCAGAAGCTCCGGATCGCCCGGACCCGCGCCGACGATGGTCACACGGCCTTCCTTCGGCGCCTCGGCCAGATGCCGGGCGAGAAGCGCGTCGAGCGCCGCCTGCGCGCCGTCCTCGCCGTCCTTGGCGTAAGCCTCGGGGCCGTCCTTCATGTAGTAGTCGGCCCAGAAATCCCGGCGCTTGCGGCCGAAGGGCAGCGCGTCGGCGGAATGGCGGAAGGCTTTCCCGATCCGGGCCAGTGCGCCCAGATGCACCGGAAGCCGCTCCTCGAGATCGCGCTTGATCGCGCGGGCGAGCACGGGCGCCGCGCCTTCCGTGCCGATCGCGACGGTGACCGGATCGCGGTCGACCATGGCCGGCGTGATGAAGGCGCTCTCGCCGAGATTGTCGACCCAGTTGAAAAGCGCGCCTTCATGCGTGGCGATGACCTTCACCCGCGCATCTTCGGCATCGTCCTCGGCCGCGGCATAGACCAGCGCCGCGCCGCGCGCATCGCCGCCCTTCAGCGGCCGGGCGTAGTGGGTCAGCTTGCCCTCCGCGGCCCAGTCGGCGATCTGCGGATCGATCTCGCGCGCATAGACCTCGACGCGGGCCTCGGTCTTCAGGATCAGCCGCAGCTTCGCCACGGCCGCCTCGCCGCCGCCCGAGACGACGATCCGGCGCCCGGCCGTGTCGAGGAAGATGGGAAAATGCTGCATGGCGAACGAACCCGTCTGATTACCCCTCCGATGTAGAACATTTTCCTGTCAGAGAGCAGATGGGGCTTGCAAATAGGGACAAACGTCCCGTTTCATGCACCGGCCAAGACCGTTTGTCCGCTGAGATGGAGAGCCGTGGAATGAGTGTTCAGATCGATGCGCTGGACCGGAAGATCCTCGCGGAAATGCAGGCCGATGCGAGCCAGTCGCTCGATGAAATCGCGAAGAAAGTGGGATCCTCCAAGACCCCGGTCTGGACCCGCATCCGCAAGATGAAGGAGGCTGGAATCATCGGCCAGCAGACCGTGTTGCTCGATGCCGAGGCGCTCGGTCTCGAGGCCTGTTTCTTCGTCCTGATCCGCACGGCCGAACACGAGGCGGAATGGCAGCGGAAATTCCTCGCCGCCCTGCGGGCCCGGCCCGAAGTGCAGGAGGCGCACCGGCTCGCCGGCGAGATCGACTACATCCTGAAGGTCCGCGTGGCCAATGCCCGCGCTTATGACGCCTTCTACCAGGCGCTGATTTCCGAGGTGAAGATCTACAACGTGACCGCGCTGCTCTCCATGGAGGAGATCAAGTCGACGCCGCTTCTGCCGCTTCCCCAAGCGTCGTGACGACGTGAGCGCCGGCTTCCAACGTCCTGTGAACCGGGCATTTATCCGCGATCTCCAGCAGCTTGTCGCGTTGCTCGGCGTCCAGGTCGCCCTCCAGCGTGACGACCCGCGTGAACTGATCCAGCGGGCGCGCCCCGTTCGTGGCCTCGGCGTCCTGCGCATGGACGCGATCGTGGCTGACATCGACCGAGA
The DNA here is from genome assembly GCA_015689705.1 of Rhodobacterales bacterium HKCCE3408. GTDB lineage: Bacteria > Pseudomonadota > Alphaproteobacteria > Rhodobacterales > Rhodobacteraceae > HKCCE3408. The sequence continues at coordinate 20,129 of WVSN01000020.1, read as the reverse complement.
CATGCGACAGCGGCCAGCCCTTCCGGCGCGCATACATCCGCAGCGTCATCGACGTGCAGGCGCCGAGCCCTGCGGCGACGAACTGGTAGGGTGACATGCCCCGGTTCGTGCCGCCGTAGCTTTCCGGCTCGTCGGCGACGGCGTGGTGGAAGGGACCCGACTGGATATCCTGCAGGAACCCTTCGGAATCGGCCTCGGAGACCCGCGTGATTCCCTCGGGCGCGCCCGGCGGCGGGGCGGGCGGGCGCAGGTCGAGATAGCGCCCGGCCCAGGCTGCGATGACCTCGGCCGCGTATTCGGCATCCTCCGGGCGGGACACCAGGTGGTCGGCATCATCGAGCGTCACGAAGCTCTTCGGGTGCTTCGCGGCAAGGAAGATCTGCGTCGCGTTCTCGATCCCGACGACCGTGTCGCGCGGCCCGTGCAGGATCAGGAGCGCGCGCTTCAGCCCGGCGATGTCGGCGGCGATATTGCCGGCGCGCACATCCTCCACGAAATCCCGGCCGATCCGGATCTTCCGCGGCCCGAGCATGACCTCGCCCACGCCGTCGCGTTCGATCGTCTCGAGCGCATCGCCGAAATTGTGCGTCACATGGCCTGGATCGAACGGCGCGCCGATCGTGGCGACGGCCTTCACGCTCGGGATTTGGCGGGCCGCGCGCAGGACAGCCGCGCCGCCGAGCGAATGCCCGATCAGCAGCGACGGCGCCATGCCGCGCGCCGAAAGCGCCTCGGCCGCAGCGATCAGGTCGCCGACATTGGACGTGAACGAGGTGTTCTCGAACTCGCCCTCGGAATGGCCGAGCCCGGTGAAATCGAACCGCAGCACCGCGATCCCCATCGCCGACAGCCGGGCGGAGATGCGCCGTGCGGCGGGGATGTCCTTGCCGCAGGTGAAGCAGTGCGCCATGAGCGCGGTCGCCAGATGCGGGCCCTCGGGCAGGTCGAGCCGCGCCGCGAGTGCATGGCCGTGATGGCCCGGAAAGGTGAAGCGTTCGGTCGGCATGGGCTCGTCTCCCGGAAGCGGATCACATCAGGATGTGGACGCGGATGCCGCCCGGCAACCGCCCTGACACCCATATCACGCCCTCGTGTCGCGGTGTCATCGCGCCCCCGCGCACAGGCACCCTGCGCGCGATCCGGCCTTCATCTTTCCGCAAATACTCCGGGGAGCGCGAGGGGCGGCGCCCCTCGCTCCGGCTCAGTGCCCCATGAGCCGCGCGTCGAAGGGATAGGTCGTCAGATTCTCGAACCCGTCCTCGGTCACCAGCACCTGGTCCTCGAGCTTGATGCAGAAATCGCCGCCGTCCTCACCCACGAGCGCCTCGGCGCAGAAGACCATGCCGGGCTCGACGACATAGTCGAACGCCCCCTCCTCGAAATCCTGCGGATGCGCGATCAGCGGCCACTCGTCGCACAGCCCGACGCCGTGGAACCGGCAGGAATAGCGGCCCTTGGTGTAGGCCTCGTCCAGCTGGTGACCGCCGAAGGTGAGCTCGCGGAAACTCGTGCCCGGCTTTAGCAGCTCCATGTTCGTCATGATATGCTCGTGCGCGTGCTGCATCGCCGCCACCATGTCCGGGCGCGGATCGCTGTCGCCGACCCACCAGGTGCGCGAGATGTCGATGCAGATGCCATAGCTGCCGACGAGATCGGTGTCGAAGGCGACGATCTCGTTCTCTTGCACGACGCGCGGGCCGCATTCCCGGAACCACGGATTGGTCCGCGGCCCCGACGCAAGGAGCCGCGTCTCGATCCACTCGCCGCCGCGGCGGATGTTCTCGGCGTGAAGCACGGCCCAGATGTCGTCCTCGGTCCGGCCCGGCTCGCAGGCCGTCTCCATCTCCGCCACCGCCGCCTCGCAGGCCAGCATGGCGCAGCGCATCGCCCGGATCTCGTCGGTGCCCTTGATCGACCGGGCCTTCTCGGTCAGCTCCTCGCCGTCGAACACCGCGATCCCGGCGGCCTGAAGGGCGTGGGCGCCGTGCAGCATGATCTTGTCGACCGCAAGCCGCCGGTTCGTGCCGGCATGCGCGGCCAGAAGCTCCGCGATCTCGGCCGCGAAACGCGACGCGGCGATCGTGCCCCGGTCTCCGGTCGCGAAATAGAACATCGAGGCGCCGGTGCGCACCTCGGCCACCAGCGGATTGTGTTCGGCCAGCATCGGCGAGGCCTTGAAATCCCACAGCACCATGTAGCCGTCCGCCGTCAGCAGGCAGGCGCGGAACGGGTTGTGACTGTTCCAGATCTGCATGTTGGTGGAGTCGGTCGCGTAGCGGATGTTGAGCGGATCGAACATCAGCACGCCGGCATAGTCGCGCTGGTGCAGCCCGGCCAGCAGCCGGTCGAGCCGGAAGCGGCGCATCGCGGGCAGGTCGGGCAGCAACAGGCCCGCCGCTTCCCATTCCGCGTAGGCCAGCGGCGTGGGTCCGATCTCCGTGCGGTCGTTGTCGTTCAGCGTGCCATCGGGAAGAACCGCGCCCTTCGTCGGGTCGATCTTGCGGTTCGGAATGCGATAGGCTTCATTCAACGCGGGGTCCTCCGGGGCGCATGGCTGTCCCATGTAGGCAGGGAGGTTCGGGCGAATCGCGCCCGTTCGCGCCATGGCCGGGTCGGAATCGGCCGCCGCGAAAACGGAGAGAGCGATGGACGAGGTGGCCGCCCAGTACGAGGCCTATCCCTACCCGGAACGGGACCCGGCGGACGAAGCCAAGCGGCTCGTGACCGGCTCTCCGTCGCATCCGCTGGAGATCGACCATTTCCTCTATGCCGGCAAGCGCGACTGGCTGAAGCCGTTCCGCGCGCTGATTGCCGGCGGCGGGACGGGGGACGCGCTGATCCAGATGGCGCAGGTACTGACGAGCGCCGGCAAACCCTACGAGATCACCTATCTCGACCTGAGCAAGACCGCCCGCGGTATCGCCGAGGCCCGGGCCGAGGCGCGGGGGCTGGAGAATATCACCTTCGTCACCGGCTCGATCCTCGACGCCGCCGATCACGGTACGTTCGACTATGTCGATTGCTGCGGCGTCCTGCACCATCTCGAGGACCCCCAGGCCGGCATGAACGCCATCGCGAAGGCGGCGGGCGCGCAGGGCGGGATCGGCCTGATGGTCTATGCGCCCTACGGCCGGTCCGGTGTCTATCCGCTTCAGGAGGCCTTCGCGACGCTGCTGCGCGGCAGCCCGAAGGACCGGCTGAAGCGGGCGCGGTCGATCATGGGCCGGGTGCCGGACGGCCATCCGTTCAAGCGCAACCCGCATCTGGGCGATCACCACGCCAGCGACGCGGGCTTCTACGATCTGCTCCTGCACAGCCGCGACCGGGCTTTCTCCATCCGGCAGCTGGCCGAGACGGTCGAGGCGGCGGGCCTGACCATCGTCGGTCAGCCCCAGGCCTATCTCTACGACCCGCTGCCGATCGTCGGCGATGCCGGGCTTCTGCGCGATCTCGACCCGGTCACGCGGATGGAACTGGCCGAGAAGCTCGGCGGCGGCATCAAGACCCACATCGTCTATCTCGCGCGATCCACCGAGGGCCGGCTCGCCCGCGCCGACCGCGAGGCGGTGCCGCATCTGAAGGGCGTCTCGGGCCCGAAGCTGAGCCAGGCGGCCTCACGCACCGGCGTCATCCCGGTCAGCCATTCCGGCGCGACGGCCGAAATCCCGGTCTCGGGCATGGCGGCGCGCGCCATCGCCCATATCGACGGACGCCGGAACCTGGCGGAAATCGCCGAGGCGACGGGGCTCGACCCGGTCGCCTTTTCGTCGATCTGGCGGCCCCTGTCCGAGGCACTGACGCAATACGGGCTGATGTACTATTCGCGCCTGCTGCGCGGGTGAAGAACGCCCCGCTACATCTTGAAATGCTTGGATAGTTTCAGGCCCTGACCCTGGTAGTTCGAGGCGATTCCGGCGCCGTAGAGCCGCTCGGGCCGGGCCGCCATGCGCTCATAGACCAGCCGGCCAACGATCTGCCCGTGTTCAAGCGCGAACGGCGCCTCGTGGCAACGCACCTCGAGCACGCCGCGCGCCCCGCGGCCGCCCGCCGAGGCATGGCCGAAGCCGGGATCGAAGAAGCCCGCGTAGTGCACCCGGAACTCGCCCACCATGGCCAGGTAGGGCGCCATCTCGGCGGCATGGTCGGGCGGGATCGTGACGGCTTCCCGGCTGACGAGGATGTAGAATGCGCCGGGATCGAGGATGATCCGGCCGTTATCGGTATGAACCTGTTCCCAGTAGTCCGCAGGGTTGTGGCCGGCGATCCTGTCCAGGTCGACCAGCCCGGTATGCGGCTTCGCGCGGTAGCCGACGAGCGTGTCGTCCGTCGGTTTCAGATCGACCGAGAAGGCAAGCCCGCCATCGATGACCGCGTCCCGGTCGACCAGCGGCTCCTGTGCATGGAGCGCGGCAAGCGCGGCGTCGTCGAGGGTGGCATGGCCGCGGCGGAAGCGGATCTGGTTGAGCCGCATTCCCGTCCGGGCGAGGACCGAGAAGGAGCGCGGGCAGATCTCGGCATAGAGCGGGCCGGAATAGCCCGGCGCCACGCGGTCGAATTCAGTCCCGCCATCGGCGATCGTCCGGGTCAGGAGATCGAGCCGGCCGGTCGAGCTCTTGGCGTTGGCGACGGCGGAGACGTCGCGGGGCAGGGCGAGCCGCTCCATCAGCGGCACCACGTAGACGCAGCCCTTCTCCAGCACCGCGCCTTCAGTGAGGTCGAACCGGTGCATCTCGAACTCCGACAGCCTTTCGGCCAGCGTCCGGTCGCGCCCGGCAAGAAACGAGGCCCGGACGCGGATCGCCTGCGTCCCGAGGCGGAGATCGAGACTGGCGGGCTGGACCTGGTCGTCGGTCACCGGCCGGTCCGCGGCGATTGCCCCGGCGTCGATCATGGCGCGCAGGTCGGAATCGGGCAGGACGCCCGTCGGGGCGGTCATGCGAAGCTCTTTCGGGTGATATTGGTCGGGCTAGCAGGACTTGAACCTGCGACCTTCCGTCCCCCAGACGGACGCGCTACCAGGCTGCGCCATAGCCCGACGCTCCGCCCTTCTACCGATTTTGCGCTGGCGTGCAAGGGGTCAGGCCCCGGGTCTGGACGCGGCCGCGCGCATCCTCTGCGCCAGTGCCGAAAGCCGGCCGAACGCCGGTTCGAGACCGCGGCGCGCGTCCGGTGACAGCGCGGCGATGGCGGGGGCAAGCGTGGCGAATTCGGCCATGAGCTCGGGCATGCGGGCGGCGGCCGGGGCCGGTTCCGGCTCCTCCTCCGGCTCGGGTTCGGGCTCCGGTTCAGGCTCCGGTTCGGGCTCCGGTTCGGGCTCCGGCTCGGCCGCCTCGCTGCCAAACGCGAATTGTGGCTCGGTGTCTGACGCGGTCTCGTCCTCCGCCTCTTCCTGCGCCTGCCTGGCGGCGAAGGCCTCGGGCGAGACCAGCTCGGCATCCTCGGTCTCGGCCTCGGTCTCGGCGGTCAGTTCGCGGTCCCAGGTCACCAGTTCGTCCTCGTCCTCCGACACGGTGTCGAGACCGTCGAGCGGCGGAGACATGGCCGCGACATGGGCAGTTCCGTGGGCCTGGAGCATGTCCTGCACGCCCCGGATCGTCATGCCCTGATCATGCAGCAAGACCTTGATTCCGCCGACCAATTGCATGTCGCCGGGGCGGTAATAGCGCCGCCCGCCGGCACGCTTCACCGGCTTGATCTGCGGAAACTTCGATTCCCAGAAGCGCAGGACATGGGCGGCCACTTCCAGCCAGTCGGCCACCTCGCGGATGGTGCGGAAGGCCTGCGGCGATTTCGGCACTCCTCAGCCCCTCCGGTTGCCCTCGGCGACCCGGTCTTTCATCAGGTGGCTTGGACGGAAGGTGAGAACCCGGCGCGGCAGGATCGGCACTTCCTCACCCGTCTTCGGGTTCCGGCCCATGCGCGCGCTTTTCGACCGCACAGAGAAGGTGCCGAAGGACGAGATCTTCACCTGTCCGCTCTCCACGAGGGAGTCCGACATCAGCTCCAGCACCCGTTCGACCAGCGCGGCGCTTTCGTTGCGCGACAGTCCGACTTCGCGGAAGACAGCCTCGCTCAGATCCATGCGGGTCAGCGTCTTTCCGGACATGCGCACCTCCCTTGATTTTCGGGCAGAGTTGCGCATGCTGTTTCTCAAGTCAATGCAACGGGTTGTGGGAAAGCGTTGAATTGCGCGGATCGACGCCTACCAGCGCAGTACAACCGAACCCCAGGCAAGGCCTCCGCCGATGGCCTCGGCGACCAGCAGATCGCCCCGCTTGATCTGCCCGCGTTCGACCCCGACCGACAGCGCCAGAGGGATCGAGGCGGCCGAGGTATTGCCGTGATCCTGCACCGTCACGATGACCCGGTCCATGTCGATCCCCATCTTCTGCGCGGTGCGCGTGATGATGCGGAGATTGGCCTGGTGCGGCACGATCCAGGCGACGTCCTCGGCCCGGTTGCCCGACCGTTCCAGCGCGGTATGCGCTGTTTCGGCAAGCTTTTCCACGGCGTGGCGGAAAACCTCGCGGCCCTCCATCTTCAGCACGCCGGTCGACTGGGTCGAGACACCGCCGTCGACATAAAGCAGGTCGCGGAAGCGCCCGTCGGAATGCAGATCGGTGGCGAGGATGCCGCGATCGGTCGGCTCGCCGGGCTGGTCCTGCGCCTCGAGAACGAGCGCGCCGGCGCCGTCGCCGAACAGCACGCAGGTCGACCGGTCTTCCCAGTCCATGATCCGGCTGAACGTCTCGGCCCCGATGACGAGAAGCCTGCGCGCCTGGCCGCTGGCGATATAGGCCTGCGCGGTCGACAGCGCGAAGATGAAGCCCGCGCAGACCGCCTGCACGTCGAAGGCGAAGCCCCGATCCATCCCGAGTCCCGCCTGAACCATCGTCGCGGCGGAGGGAAAGGTGAGGTCGGCGGTCGAGGTCGCGAGGATGACGCCATCGAGATCGGCGGGCGTCAGACCGGCCATGTCGAGCGCGGCGCGCGCGGCCGCGATGGCCATGGAGGACGTCGTCTCGCCCTCGGACGCGAAATGCCGCCGTTCGATGCCTGAGCGCGAGCGGATCCATTCGTCTGACGTGTCGAGGAAGGTTTCGAACCAGTCGTTCGGCACCACCCGTTGGGGGAGGTAATGGCCGATCCCGACCGGGACTGCGCGCAGGACCGTCACTTGCCGGCCTCCTGCGCCTGAAGCGCGGCGACGGCGGCGGCCTCGGCATCGGCGATACGGCTGGCCAGCCGCTGGCTGAACCCCGCCGCCGACAGCCGCGCGGCCAGCTTGATCGCTGCCGCGACGCCGGTCGGATCGGCCGAGCCGTGCGATTTGACGACTGTGCCATTCAGTCCGAGGAACACGCCGCCATTGACCCGGCGGGTGTCGATGCGCTTGGACAGGCGGCGCAGCGAGGTGAAGGCGAGAAGCGAGGCGAACCGGCTGAGCGGGGAATAGGCGAAGGCCTCGCGCAGAAGATCGCGGATCATGCGCGCCGTTCCCTCGCCGGTCTTCAGCGCCACGTTTCCGGTGAAGCCATCCGTCACGACCACGTCGACGCCGTCGGACGGCAGGTCGCTGCCCTCGACGAAGCCCACGTATTCGAAATCGGCCGCCGGCGCGACGCGCGCGATCAGGTCCGAGGCGACCTTGAGTTCGGACCGGCCCTTGTGCTCTTCGGTGCCGACATTCAGCAGGCCGACACGCGGGCGCTTCAGGTCGAGCCCGTTTCGCGCGTAGCTCGCGCCCATCAGCGCATATTGCAGGAGATCCTGGGCCTCGGCCCGGACATCGGCGCCGCAATCGAGCATCACGTTGAAGCCCTGCGGCGCGCGGGACGGCCAGAGGCAGGCGATGGCGGGGCGGTTCACGCCCTCGATCTTCCGCAGCCGGACCATCGAGATCGCCATCAGCGCACCGGTGTTGCCGCAGGATACGGCGACGTTGGCGTCACCGTCGCGCACCGCCTCGATCGTCGACCACATCGAGGTGTCCTTGCCGTTGCGCAGAACGTGGGAGGGCTTGTCCTCCATCCGCACGATACCGCTGGCGTGCCGGATCTCGCAGCGGCCCGACAGTTCACGCCGGCGCGCGACGAGCTTGTCCAGCTCGGCCTGGTCCCCATGAACGATGAAGCGAAGTTGCGCGTTCTTCTTCGCCGCCATGGCGAGCCCGGCGATGACGGCCTGCGGCCCCAGATCGCCGCCCATCGCGTCGACCGACACGACCGTGCCGGGCACGTCGCGTCCGGTGAGGGCTGTCGTTTCTGGCATCGCGTCGGGCCGGTCGCGCGGCCCGGTCAGGCCGCGTCGTCGTCGAGGTCGATCTCGTCGGCCTGGGCGATCACTTCGCGGTCGGCATAATGCCCGCAGGCGGGGCACACGTGATGCGGGCGCTTCAGCTCGCCGCAGTTCGCGCATTCATTCGGGTTCGCACCCGACAGCGAGTCGTGGGACCGGCGCATGTTGCGGCGGGACCGGGTGACGCGATTCTGGGGGACAGCCATGTCTCAACCTCTGGTGTTAGAAGGGCCGTCCGGGGCCCCGTCTGTCGGATCGATCTGGTTCAGATGCGCGGGCGGCACGGGCCCGGTGGGCCGGATCGAGCCGACCCTTGCGCGTGAGCGCCGGAACATACTCGGATTCGTTTGGCGCGCAAGAGGAAATCCCGGCCGTCACTCGTCGCCTTCGAGCTTGTCCTTCAGCGCCTTCAGACCGGCGAAGGGGGCCTCGTCCTCGTCGGCGTCATCCTCGGCGATATCGGCCGCGCCGGGCGCGACGCCCTCGGCATGCGGATAGAGCGGCAGGGCAAGGGCGAGTTCCTCGGACAGGACCGCGCCGAGATCGACATGAGAGCCGAGCGGTTCGACCGTCTCGTCCTCCGGCATCTCGGCCTCGTCCTCTTCCGGCTCCTCGTAATCGGCGAGGTAGCTGCGTTCGATTTCGGTCTCGATCCGCGTCGTGACAGGGGCCAGCGTAACGACGCAGGGCTGCGTGACGGTCGCGCCGAGCGTGCCGGTCAGGTGCACGTCGTCGCCCGACCGCTCGATCACGGCCGTCAGGCGCACCTTCTTCAGCCCCAGAAGCCCAAGCCGTTCGGTCAGTGCGGCGCGCCACTCGGCGTCGGGCAGAACCGTCACCTCGAGCGGGCGGGCCTGTTGCAGGCTGACGACGGGGCGTCGCGCGGCGGACTCAGTCGTGATCTCGATCATCGGGCATCCCGGTCGGTTGCTTGTCAGAGGGCCGTGAACCCGGTAAGCGGATAGAAACGTTCGAGGGCCGTGGCAAGGGCCGCGGGGGAGACGCATGGGCATGACAGGCAGGACGGTTTCGGTTCGGCGGACGGGGCTCGCGCTTGTCGCGGCGCTCGCGCTGGCGGCCTGTTCGGCGACCTTCCAGAACCACGGTTTCGTGCCCGAGGAGGAAGAGCTGGAGGCGATCCTGCCCGGCGTCGACACGCGCGAAAGCCTCGAATTGTCCCTTGGCCAGCCGTCGGCTGCGGGGATCATCCGCGAAGACGCGTGGTTCTACGCCGCCTACCGGGTCCGCAATTTCGCCTACCAGGCGCCCGAGGTGATCGAGCGCGATATCGTCGCGATCACCTTCGACGACGACGGCGTGGTGCGGAACGTCGAGCGCTTCGGGCTCGAGGACGGGCAGATGGTGCAGCTGTCGCGGCGCACCACCGACAGCGGCATCGGCGAAGTGACCGTGCTGACGCAGATCCTGCGCAATTTCGGCAGGCTGGATGTCGGCAACATCATCGCGGGCGGCAACTAGGGCCGTCGCCCGGCCCTGTCGTGTCCCGTGCGAGCGAACGGGGGAAGGCGATGCAGGAGCTTCAGCGCGGACGCTACCGGGCGCGGGAGGCGCGTGACGCGGCCGATCTCCGCGCCGCGCAGGCGTTGCGCTACCGGGCCTTCCGGGGCGCGGGCGCGGGGCTCGACGCTGACGCTTTCGACGACATCTGCACCCACGTCCTGATCGAGGATATCCGCGACGGCCGGCTGGTCTGCTGCTTCCGGCTGCTGCGCCTGAGCGGCGGGGCCGAGATCGCGCGGAGCTATTCGGCGCAGTATTACGAGCTGTCGGCCCTGTCCGACTTCGCCGCGCCCATGGTCGAGATGGGGCGTTTCTGCATCGAGCCGGGGCTGGTCGATCCCGATATCCTGCGCCTCGCCTGGGGGGCGATGACCGCTTACGTGGATGCCGAAGGGGTCGAGATGCTGTTCGGCTGTTCCTCGTTCCACGGAACCGATGCCAAGGCCTACGCGGATGCGTTCGCGCTGCTGCGCGACCGGCACCTGGCGCCGAAGCGCTGGCTGCCGCGGGTCAAGGCGCCGCGGGTCTTCCGCTTCGCCAGCCGGCTGCGGCGCAAGCCCGACCTGCGGCGGGCGATGACCGCGATGCCGCCGCTGCTGCGGACCTACCTGCTGATGGGCGGGTGGGTGTCGGATCATGCGGTCGTCGACCGGGACCTCAACACTCTGCACGTTTTCACCGGGCTCGAGATCGGGGCGATCCCCCCGGCGCGGGCGCGGGCGTTGCGGGCGGTCGCGGGCTGAGGGCACGTTAACCTTTCGTCAGGACTTGGCCGCGCGGCGGCGGAGGGCATGGATGGGGGCCGAGAGGCCAGAATCGATCCACGTGCCGCCGAGGGTCTGGACGGCCGCGCCCGCGCCGGTCTTGAACCGGTCGATGCCGGGCGTGCGCCCGGGATCGATCACGCCGAGATCGAGCATCCGGTGGCCGCGGAGCGCCAGCGCCTGCATCGCCTCCCACATCAGGAGATTGTGGGCCGACGCGGACCGGCCGCCCGGCGAGGTCCAGCCGATCTGGTAGGTCGCCATCGCCCCGTGGCAGAGGAACAGCATCGCTGCCTCGACCACCCGGTCGCGACGGGCGAGAAAGAGCTGCCCCACCCCCGGCTGGCTGCGGGAAAGTTCGGTGAGGATTTCGTGGGGTAGGGTGCGGTAACGGCGGGTGCGTTGTTGCGCCTTGTCCTTTTCGAACAGCCAATGCCCCTTATCGGGGAGGAAATCGTGGCGTTCGGTCACGAGGCCCTGCCGGCGGGCATGGCGCAGGCGGTTGCGCCATTTGCCGTCCATCCGCGCGAGCCACGCCTCGGGCCCGCCGTCGAGCGACAGCATCGCGACCCGGCCGGCCCGGCCGATGCGGAAGAACCCCGCGCGGCCGAGCACGGCCCCGTCGTCTTCGTGTTCGGGGTTCAGGATGAGATGCGACAGCCCGAGCGCGCGGCGCATCTGCGCGAGCCCGGCGACACGCCGCTTTTCCGGCCCGTCGGACCAGACCGGGCCGCGGCTGACCAGACCGACCGCGCCGAGGCCGCGGACGCGGCGCAGAAGCAGCGTCGCCGATCCGCCCGGCATGGCGTGATGGCAGATATCGACACCCAGTCGGGCAAGCGCGAGGTTGAACGGCGCGCTTTGCTGCAGGGGGATGATCCTTGCCGGCGGGGGCGGGGCGAAATCGAACATGGCCGGGCGTGTATAACCCGGCCATGGTGAATTCCCGGTTAAGCCCGCCTCAGTCCGCCAGCGTCACCAGCGCGTGCCGCTTCCGTCCCGCACTCAGCTTGATCGGCTGCGCCAGATCGCCCGCGCCGATCATCAGCCCGGCATCGGTGATCGCCTCGTCGTTCAGGCGCGCGCCGTTGTCGGCGATCAGGCGCTTGGCCTCCTTGCCGGACTTCGCAAGGCCGGCCCGGGTGATGAGCTGGACGACCGAAATGCCGTCGCCGATCTCGGCGGCCGACAGCGCCAGCGTGGGCAGATCCTCGCCCGCACCGCCACGCTCGAACACTTCGCGCGCCGTGGCTTCCGCCGCCGCGGCCGCCTCGGCCCCGTGCAGAAGCCCCGTCACCTCGTTGGCGAGCGTGATCTTGGCCTCGTTGATCTCGGACCCGCCGAGCGCGCCGAGACGGTCGCATTCCTCGACCGGCAGCTCGGTATAGAGCTTCATGAACCGGCCCACATCGGCGTCGGGCACGTTGCGCCAGAACTGCCAGAACTCGTAAGGCGACAGCAGGTCGCCATCGAGCCAGGTCGCCCCGCTCGCCGTCTTGCCCATCTTGGTGCCGTCGGACTTCGTCAGAAGCGGCGTGGTCAGGCCGTAGATCTCGTGGTCCAGCACACGGCGCGTCAGGTCGATGCCGTTGACGATGTTCCCCCACTGGTCCGATCCGCCCATCTGCAGCAGGCAGCCGTATCGGCGGTTCAGCTCCAGGAAGTCGTAGGCCTGGAGGATCATGTAGTTGAACTCCAGGAACGACAGCGACTGTTCGCGGTCGAGGCGGGATTTCACCGACTCGAAGGACAGCATCCGGTTGACCGAGAAATGCCGCCCGATATCGCGCAGGAAATCGAGGTAGTTCAGCCCGTCGAGCCACTCGGCGTTGTTCAGCATCAGCGCGCCGGTCGGGCCGTCGCCGTAATCGAGGTAACGGGCGAAGACCTTCTGCATCCCGGCGATATTCGCGTCGATCTGCGCGGCCTGAAGAAGCGGTCGTTCGTCTGCGCGGAACGACGGATCGCCCACCTTCGTCGTGCCGCCGCCCATCAGCGTGATCGGCTTGTGCCCGGTCTTCTGCAGCCAGCGCAGCAGCATGACGTTCATCAGGTGCCCGACATGGAGCGACTGCGCCGTGGCGTCATAGCCGATATAGGCCGGGACGACGCCCGCGATCAGGCGCTCGTCCAGCGCCTGCAGGTCGGTGCAGTCGGCGATGAAGCCCCGCTCGCGCGCGATGCGCAGGAACTCCGATTTGGGCTGGTAGCTCATGGGACACCCGGTGCAGTCTCGTGGCCGCAGGCTATAGCGAGGGGCGCGGTGAAGGGAAAGGGCGGACACGGAGGAAGCGGCGGCGCGCTGCGCGTGGCGGGCGCGATGTCCGGCACGTCGATGGACGGCGTGGATATCGCCGTGATCGAAACCGACGGGGTCGCGGTGACCGGCTTCGCCGAGACCGCCTATCGTCCGTATTCCGAGGCCGAGAAGGCCGTGCTGCGCGCCGCGCAGGGCCGCTGGCCGGGCGAGGACGGCGTCGCCGAGGCGGCGGCCGTCGTCGAGGCCGCGCATGTCGAGGCGATGGCCGGTATCCGCGATGTCGCCTGCCTCGGGTTTCACGGCCAGACGCTGGCGCATGATCCGGCCGGGTTCCGGACGCACCAGGCCGGCGATGGCGGGCGGCTGGCGACGGCGCTCGGCCTGCCGGTCGTCTGGGATTTCCGGTCCTCGGACATGAACCTGGGCGGGCAGGGCGCGCCGCTGGCGCCGTTCTATCACTGGGCGCTGGCGCGCTGGATGGGCGCGGAGGAGCCGGTGGCCTTCCTGAACCTCGGCGGGGTCGGCAATATCACCTGGGCCGATTCCGGGGCAACGGGGCCGGACGCGGAGGGCGCGCTGATCGCCTTCGACACCGGGCCGGCGAACGCGCCGCTGGACGACCTGTGTCGCCTGCGCGGACTGGGCGAGCGGGACGAGGGCGGCGCGCTGGCGGCGTCGGGCCGGCCCGACCGCGACGGCGTGGCCGAATTCCTGCGCGACGGGTATTTCCTGAAGGTGCCGCCGAAATCGCTCGACCGGAACGCGTTTCCCTATCTCGTCGAGGCGATGGATGGACTGTCGGACGCGGACGCGCTGGCGACGCTGGCGGCCTGTTCGGCGGGCGCGGTGGGCGCGGCGATGGACCATCTGCCGGCGCGTCCCGGTCGGATGCTGGTCACCGGCGGCGGGCGGCACAACGTGGCGCTGATGGCCGAGCTTGGCGCGCTCCTGCCGATCGCGGTGGAGCCGGTCGAGGCCGCGGGGCTCGATGGCGACGCGCTGGAGGCGCAGGCCTTCGCCTATCTCGCCGTGCGGGTGGCGCGGGGGATGACGACCTCGGCCCCCGGCACCACGGGGGTGGCCGCGCCGGTTGGCGGCGGCCGCTGGTCCGACCCCTAGGAGGTGCGCGCCGCGCGCCGGCCGCGCATCAGTTCGACCGTGTAGAGCCCGAGCGCCGCCCAGATCAGCGGGAAGGCCACGGCGCGGGCCGGGCCGAAGGGCTCGCCGAATATGAAGACCGCGACGAGGAAGATCATCGTCGGCGCGATGTATTGCAGGATGCCGATGGTCGAGAGCTTCAGCGCCTTGGCCCCGTTGGCGTAGAGGATGAGCGGGATCGCCGTGACCGCGCCGCAGCCGACGAGAAGCGCGGTGTCGGATGCAGTGCCGATGAAATGGCCCTGCGGCCCGAGCCAAAGGATGTAGCCGAGCGCGGCAGGCGACAGGATCAGGACCTCGAGCAGGAAGCCCTGGTTCGGGCCGATGGGCAGCGTCTTGCGCAGGTAGCCGTAGAACCCGAACGAGACGCAGAGCGCGATAGCGACCCAAGGCAGCTCGCCCGCCGATACGGTCAGGATCGCGACGGCGAGCGTGGCCAGCGCGATTGCCGCCCATTGCAGCGGCGAGAGGCGTTCGCGCAGGACGATCGCGCCGAGCGCGACCGAGAAGAGCGGATTGATGTAGTAGCCGAGCGCGGTGTCGAGCGCCCGGTCATTGCCGATGGCCCAGACATAGACGCCCCAGTTGATGGAGATCATCGCCGCCGTGACCGCCGCCATGGCGATCATGCGGATGTCCGTCAGCGCCTGCCGCAGGTCCGCGGTGCGGCGGAGCGCGACGAGGATCAGGCCCGCCACGGGCACCGACCAGACGATGCGGTGGGCGATGATCTCGGTCGGCGGGATGTGGTCGAGCGCCTTCATGTAGAGCGGCAGGACCGCGCCCCAGATGAAATAGGCCGAGACCGCGAAGCCGAAGCCGGCGGGCGTGTCTTCGGCGAGGGGGGCGGGGCGATCTGGCATGGTCGCGTTTCATCCGATCGCGGCGCCGGGTGCAAATCGAAATCCGCGATGGGCGCGATGACGGGGCGCGATCAGAGGCCGCGCGGGATGTCGAAGTCCGGCGGCGCCAGGGTGAATCCTTCGAACCGGAAGCCGGGCGAGACGGTGCAGGAGACGAGCGTCCAGTCGCCCGTGGAGCGTGCGGATTGCCAGTGGTTTTCCGGCACGATGACCTGCGGTGCGCCTTGCGTCAGGTCCGGCGTCAGGAGGTGGTCGTCGGCGGGTCCGGCCTCGGTCGCGGAGAGCGACAGGATCAGCGGCGCGCCGGCGTGGTAGTGCCAGATCTCGGTCGCGTCGACGCGGTGCCAGTGGCTGCGCTCGCCCTGTCGCAGCAGGAAATAGATGCAGGTCCCGGCAGTGCGTTCGCCCTCGGCCGCCTCGGCGATCCAGGTCTGGCGGTAATGCCCGCCCTCGGGATGCGGGGCGAGGTTCAGAGCGGCGATGATCTCGTCGGCTGTCATGGTCACAGGGAGCGCCGGGGCGCGGCCCGGGTCAAGTCCGCGCGTCGATCCGGGCGAGCCATGTGTCGCGCGCATCCGGGTCGAGCGGGACGTCGAGCGGGGTCGGGCCGGGGAGGCGGAAGCGCAGGCCGTCGGGCCGGGTCTCGACGGCCACGTCCGAGAGGTCGCGGGCGGCGCTGTAGCTGCCGCGCCCCCAGACCAGCCCGGTGCCGCGCGGCAGGACGATGAGCGCGGCGCTGCCATCGGCCGAGAGATGGATCGCGGAGGGCGCGGGGCCGTGCGGGTCGTGGCGGCGCCAGGCGGCCATGGCTGCTTGTTTGGTGTCCATGCGCATCGGTCCGGTCAGGCCGAGGCGCTGCGCCAGAAGCGCGGCCCCGATGAGACCGAGGGCGAGAAGGGCGAGTGCCAGGATGAGGACCATGGCCGCACTCTCGGCACGGCCATGCGGCGAGGTCAATCGGGGGGCGGCGATCCGTGCAGCGACCGCGAGCCGACGTTAACCGGATTGTCCGAAATCGACATCGGTGGCCTGGACCGCCTGCCGATCGGTCGTATTGATTCCGGTATGCCTCACGGTATGCCTTTCCGGGCATACGCGATCTGCGCACATGAAACGCTGGCTCCGCGCGTTAACCATGCATTCGCGCAGGGTCGGAACGGTCAGCCGAGATCCATCTCGTAGAAGACCAGCCGGCCCTCGGCGATCTCCGGCACGTCCTGGTAGGGGCCGCGACGGACGAAGCCGAGCCGGTCGTAGAGGGCCTGCGCGGTGGTCAGCACGCGGCCAGTGTCCATGACGATCCGGCGGAAGCCGAGATCCCGGCAGTCGGCGATCAGCCGCTCCATCAGCGCGCGGCCCGCGCCGGTGCCGCGCGCGGCCTCGGCGATGTAGACGCGCTTGATCTCGGCCGTGCCGGGTTCGAAGGTCTGGACCGTGCCGCAGCCGACCGGAGCGCCGTCCTTCATCACGAGGCGCATCATGCCCCGGGGCGGCCGGTTCTCGGTCTCGATCGCGTCGAGGACGGCACGGTACTTCGCCTCCGGGTAGGCGAGCGTGACGACGGCGGCGTCCTCGGGCGGGAGGGAGAGCAGGAGGTCGCGATATTCCCAGTTGAGGCGGCGGAAGGCGGCGAGGTCGTCCGGCGTCTCGGGGGCGATGAAGCGGAGGGCCGGGTCCATGCTCAGAGCGCCCCGAGCCGCGTCGCCAGCACAAGATGGATCGCGACGGCGAGGGCGAACACGACCGCGATGACGGGCCACCCGCCGAGGACGAAGGCCGCCGCGCCGACGGCGAAAAGCGCGATCTTGAACGCGAGGAGGGCTGTCCCGCCAAGCCGGGTCCGCGACTTCGGTGCAGCGAACCGGCCCCAGAGGATCGCGACGACACCGACCGCGGCGGCCGCTGCGGTCCAGGCGGCCAGGGGACCCGTCCCGCCCGACAGGACGAAGGCGGCGTGGCCCACGGCCAGGAGCAGCGCCAGCTCGACCGCGAGCGCGAGGGCCTGGTTGGCCGCGACCATGCGAACCCCTCCGGTCTAGCCCCTCAGGATCGACGTGCCCGCGTAGATCGCCGTCTCGCCCAACTGCTCCTCGATCCGGATGAGCTGGTTGTACTTCGCGAGCCGGTCGGAGCGGGCGAGGGAGCCGGTCTTGATCTGTCCGCAATTCGTTGCGACGGCGAGGTCGGCGATGGTGGCGTCCTCGGTTTCGCCCGAGCGGTGGGACATGACGCAGGTCATCGAATGGCGCTGGGCGAGGCTGACGGCGGCGAGGGTCTCGGACAGGGTGCCGATCTGGTTCACCTTCACCAGCAGCGAATTGCCCGCGCCCCGGTCGATGCCCATCTGGAGGCGCTCGGGGTTGGTAACGAAGAGATCGTCGCCGACGAGCTGGACGCGGCCACCCAGAGTGTCGGTCAGAAGCTTCCAGCCGTCCCAGTCATCCTCGGCGCAGCCATCCTCGATACTGAGGATCGGGTAGTCGCCGACGAGCGCCTCGAGGTAGGCGACGTTGTCTTCGGGACTGAGGGTTTTGCCTTCGCCGGCAAGGACATACTTGCCGTCCTTGAAGTATTCGGTCGAGGCGCAGTCGAGCGCGAGCATGACCTGCTCGCCCGGCGTGTAGCCGGCCTTCTCGATGGACTTCAGAATGAAGTCGAGCGCGTCGCGTGTGGAGTTCAGGTTCGGGGCGAAGCCGCCCTCGTCGCCGATGCCGGTGGACAGGCCCGCCGAGGACAGCTCTTTCTTCAGCGTGTGGAAGAT
The DNA here is from genome assembly GCA_015689705.1 of Rhodobacterales bacterium HKCCE3408. Taxonomy (GTDB): domain Bacteria; phylum Pseudomonadota; class Alphaproteobacteria; order Rhodobacterales; family Rhodobacteraceae; genus HKCCE3408. Next base: position 2,504 of record WVSN01000020.1, on the reverse strand, counting down.
CTCGGAGCCCATGCGCACGGCCTCGGCGATGGAGTCCGCGGCGACCGGCATGATCATGAATTCCTGGATGTCGATCGGGTTGTCCGCGTGTTCGCCCCCGTTGATGATGTTCATCATCGGGACCGGCAGGACTCGGGCCGAGGTGCCGCCGACATAGCGGTAGAGCGGCTGCGTGGTGTAATCGGCCGCCGCGCGGGCGGTGGCGAGGCTGACGCCGAGGATGGCGTTCGCGCCGAGCCGGCCCTTGTTGGCGGTGGCGTCCATTTCGATCATCGCGGCGTCGATGGCTTCCTGTTCGGTCGCGTCGAAGCCGACGAGGCCTTCGGCGATCTCGCCGTTCACGGCGGCGACGGCGTCGCGCACGCCCTTGCCCATGTAGCGGGACTTGTCGCCGTCGCGGCGTTCCACCGCCTCGTGCACGCCGGTGGACGCGCCCGAGGGCACGGCGGCGCGGCCCATGGTTCCGTCTTCGAGCGTCACGTCGACTTCGACCGTCGGGTTGCCGCGGCTGTCGAGGATCTCGCGGGCGTGGATGTCGATGATGGTGCTCATGGAGCGTCTCCCTGTTCCGTCGGGGAAGGATTAACCCGTGCCGGGGCCGGGTGAAAGGCATTGGCGCGCGCGAGCTGGCGTTCGCGGAAGAAGGTGTAGAGCCCGGCGGCGCAGATGATCGCTGCGCCGAGCAGCGTCAGAGGGTCGGGCCGTTCGCCGAGGACGAGGATGCCGAGGCCCATGGTGAAGACGAGCCGGGCGTAGCGGAAGGGCGAGACGATGGCCGCGGGCGCGACGCGCATGGCGGTCGTGATCGCGACATAGCCGACCGAGGTCACGACGATCATCACGCCGAGCCAGGCGAAGCCGGCGGCGTCGAAGACGGGCCGGTCGCCGGTGATGGCGAGCATGACGAGCCCGCCCGGGATGGTCGCGGCGAAGCCCCAGGCCGAGAGCGCCGTGGCCGGGATGTCGGCGGGCGAGAGCCGGGTGACGAGATCGCGCAGCGCCAGCATGACGACGCCGAAGACCGCGATGAGCGCGGCCCAGGTGATGTCGGAGGTGCCGGGGCGGATCACCAGCAGCATCCCCACGATGCCCGCCGCGACCGCCATCCAGCGGCGCAGGCCGACCTGTTCCTTCAGCAGGAATGCCGCGCCGACCGTCACGACCAGCGGCGCGGTCTGCATGATCGCGGCGAAGACCGAGAGCGGCACGAGCGCCGTGCCGACGACGAGGCCGATGGAGGCGAGGAGTTCGAGGATATTGCGCCAGATGACCATCGGATGCAGCGCGCGCCGGTCCATCAGCCGCGCGCCGGTGGCCCGGACATAGAGCGAGACCAGCAGCGTGCCGCCGAGCGCGAGGCCGAGCTGGACCTGACCGATGGGCAGGAGCTTCGCGGCCTGCTTGATCGAGAGATCGGTGACGGACAGGAGCGCCATGGCCAGCACCATCAGCCCGATCCCGCGGAGGGGATCGGCCGGGCGGTCCGGGGCGCTCAAGACCGCTGGCCCCGGCGGCGGACGCCGTAGAGTTCCAGCCGGTGGCCTTTCAGGGAATAGCCAAGCTTTTCGGCGATCTTTTCCTGCAGCGCCTCGATCTCGGGGTCGACGAACTCGATCACCTCGCCGGTCGTCATGTCGATCAGGTGGTCGTGGTGGTCGCGCTCGGCATCCTCGTAGCGGGCGCGGCCGTCGCCGAATTCGAGCTTGTCGATGATGCCGGCCTCCTCGAAGAGCTTCACGGTGCGGTAGACCGTGGCGATCGAGATGCGCGGATCGCGGGCGCTGGCGCGGGCGTGGAGTTCCTCCACGTCGGGGTGGTCGTAGGCCTGTTCCAGCACCTGCGCCACGATGCGGCGCTGCTCGGTCATCCTGAGCCCCTTCGCCTCGCAGCGTTCCTCGATGGTCTCGGTCATCGGCCCCGTCCGCCTGTCCGGGGGCAGGGTTACGCGATCCGGGGGGCGGGGAAAAGACCCGCGCCGCCCGGGAGCGGCCTAGGCGAAGGGATTGGCGCCCATCTTGCCGTGGATCAGGTCGAGATCGCCGGGCGGGATCGACAGCGCGGCGGCCAGATCGGCCATGAACTGCGCCTCGGCCCGGCTGTCGAGATCGATCGCCATGAGCGCGGTGGCATAGACCTGCCGGCGGAGACCGGGATCGTCCGGCACGGCGCCGGCGAAGGCGTCGATATCGACCGGGCGGGCCAGTTCCTCCTCGATGAAGGCCATTTCCTCCGGGTCGGCGCCCTTCAGGCTGCCGAGAAGCTTCGCGCGTTCGTCGGCGTCGATCCGGCCGTCGGATTTCGCCGCCATGATCATCGCGCGGATCATCAGCCCGGCGATGGCCTCCTCCTCGACGGTGGGCGGCGTCTTGGGCTCGTCCCCGGTGGCGAGCGCCTGGTTCAGCCGGTTGCCGAAATCCGGGCTGTCGGCGCTGCCGCGCCCGCCGAGAAGCTGGCCGAGCGCGCCGCCCGCCGCCCCGCCGCCGAGCAGCGCGCCGAGATCGCCG
>WVSN01000002.1 GCA_015689705.1 Rhodobacterales bacterium HKCCE3408 | reverse complement strand
CCCTCGGCCAGCCAGGCGTCGGTGACAGGCGCGGGGCGCAGCGCCAGCGACATCCAGCGGTTCCGGTCCGGCGCGGCGGGCGGGATCGTCGCCCAGTCGGGCACCTCGGCCGGCCGCATCCCCATCGCCGCGATGAAGGCGCCGTTGCGGAACTGCGGGTGGTCCTCGCCCGCCAGCCCCTCGCCGCGCCGGCCGTCGATCAGCCCGTCCCAGATCTCCGGCGCCATGTCGCGGTCGAGGCCCGGCAGAACGACCGCACCTTGCGGCAGACCGGCCACCGCGCGCATCAGCCGCGCCGTCGTCCCGCGCGAGCCGGTCGAACCGGCGACGATCACCGGGTGCTCCGGCGGCGCGGCGGCCCAGAGGTCGGCCAGCTTCGCGATCCCCGCCGCGGCCCGCGCCTCGGGCGCCATCGGCCCGTCCGACGCCTCGAAATACCCCGCGACGATCTCCACGAAGCGGCGGTTACGGTCCCAGTGGCGGGCCATGTCGCCCATGTCGAGCGCCGCCAGCGCCTCCGGCCCCACGCCCTCTTCGTGCATTTCGGCCATCAGCTCGGCCAGGCTGTCGGCGAGGTCGTAGATCGCGTGGCGCGGCGCCAGCCCCGGCTCCTGGTCGAGCAGCGCGCCGACCAGCCGCGCGAGTTCGAGCCGCAGCCGCAGCGGCGACATCGCGGGCGGCAGGACGCTCAGCTCCGGCCGGGCCGACAGCGCCGCGACCGGCGTGATGCGCGGCAGGAACGACGCCCCGCGCTGGCCATAAAGCGCCATCAGCCGCCGCCGCATCCGGTCGGAGTTCACGATGATCTCGACCCGCGCCAGCGCCTCGGGCGGGCCGTCCGTCAGCCGCGCGTCGATGCCGTCGATCAGCGCGGCGGTGAAGTCGACGCCGAGCGGGACGGCGAAGACGCGCGGGGCGTCGGCGGGCTCAAACATCGGCGGCCTTCAGCATCGCCTCGGCCTCGGCGATCCCGGCCGGATGGCCGACATCGGCCCAGTAGCCCGGATGCAGGCAGCCATAGAGCCGCCCCTCTGCCATCAGCGCCTCCCAGATCTCGCGCATCTCGAACGGACCCTCCGGCCAGCGCGCCACGACCCCGCGCCCGAGGATCTGTGCCCCGGTATAGACCGCGCCCTCCGCGTCCGGGGCGATCCGCCCGTCGCGATCCAGCCGGAAATCCCCGCCGCCCTGCCGCGCCACGGTCCTCTCCAACGGCACGAGCAACAGAAGCCCGCTCATCCGCACCGGGTCCCACGCAGCCATCAGCGTGTCGATCGGATTCGGCCCGGCGAAGATCGCGTCGGCGTTCAGGGTGACCAGCGGCCCTTCGCCCAGAACCGGCAGCGCATTCCGCACCCCGCCGCCCGAGCCGAGGATCTCGGGGCTTTCGCGCAGGAACGTCGCCCGCCCGTCGGCCAGGTGCGCCGCCATCTGCTCGGCCCGGTAATGCCCGTTCACCGCGATGGGCCCCGCGCCCGCATCCTCGGCCATGTCGAGCGCGTGGTCGATCAGCGCCCGCCCCGCGACCTCGATCAGCGGTTTCGGCATCTCGTCGGTCAGCGGCCGCATCCGCGTCCCGAACCCGGCGGCGAGGATCATGCAGGGCAGGCTCATGCCGTCACCCCGCTCAGCCCGTGCGCGGCGAGGATGTCACGCGTGAGGCCGGACAAAGCCCGGTCCTCCAGCCGCTCCGCCGCCGCCGCGATCAGCCGCCCGGTGCGCGGCAGGAAGTCGAGATAGGCCGGCCGCCCGCGCTCCCGCGCGACGCGGCGGAAGATGCCGAGGATGCGCAGGTTCCGCTGCCAGGACAGCAGATCCACCCGCCGCGCCAGCCCGTCATCGCCCGTCGCCACCGCAACCTCCGCGATCAGCCGCGCGCGCAGCGCGTCCGGCACGTCCCGGCGCGGATCGTCCAGCAGCGAGGCCAGGTCATAGCCCGCCGGCGCCCGCATCGCGTCCTGGAAATCGAGCAGCCCGACGCGCGCCAGCCCGTCGCGCTGCGGCATCCAGACGAGGTTGCCGGCATGATAGTCCCGCAGCGCCACGGCCTCCGGCCCCTCCGCCGCAGCGGCGAATGCAGGCATCAGCGCCGCCCCGGCCTCCGCCCGCAAGCCGCCGGCATCGCCCGGAATCTCGTCGAAGGCCGGCGCGATCATCGCCACCATCGCCTCCGGCGTCAGCCGCCCGGTCACGACCCGCGGCGGCGCCTCGGCGGCCAGCCGGACCGTCACGCCCGCCGCCGCCTCGTAGAGCTCCGCCTCCCGCGCCTTGTCCTCCGCCAGACGCGCGAACAGCCCCTCGCCCAGATCCTCCATCAGCATCAGCCCCGCGCCCGCATCCGCCGCCCGGATCTCCGGCGCCGACAGGCCGAGCCCCCGCAGCCAGTCCGCCACCGCGACGAAGGCCCCGAACGCCCGGCCCTCCGATGGCGGGGCCAGTGGCTGATCGGGCGGCGCCTCCATCAGGATGGCCCGCATCGCGCCCTGCCGCAGCCGGGTGTAGCGCCGACCGGAGGCGTCGCCGGCCAGCGGCTCGCGCGCGGCCCGGTTCCAGCCGCCGGCGGCAAGGAATCCCTCCACGCTCATGCCGCCATCACCGGGGCAAGCCGGCGCGCCGCCGCCCCGCCACTCAGGGTCAGCGTCCGCAGATCGCCCTCGCCCATCGCAAAATGCAGATGCACCGCGTCCGGCCCGAACAGCCCCTCCGCCCGCTCCGGCCATTCGACCAGCACCAGCGCCCCCTCGGCCTCCAGCCCCAGTTCCGTCACCTCGTCCGGATCGCTCAGTCGGTAGAGATCGGCGTGCAGGATCTCCAGATCGCCCGCGCGGTAGGACTGGACCAGCGTGTAGGTCGGCGAGGGCACCTCCTCCGCCGCGCCATGTTCCGCCTGCAGGGACTGGATCAGCGCCCGCGCAAAGGCCGTCTTGCCCGCGCCCAGGTCGCCCGACAGAAGCAGCACGTCGCCCGGCCGCACGGCCGCCCCCACCCGACGCGCGAGCGCCGCCGTTTCGGCTTCGGACCGGAGCAGGATCTCGGCGACGGGGGCGGACATGGGCGCCAGTCTAACGGCCCCGCCTTCAGCCGCCAGCGCGATTTTGCCGCCCGGCCGGGATCAGCCGTAGGACCGCTGGTCGTCGATCACCTTGCCGTCGTTCGGCAGGCTGCCCGGCGCCACGATCTCGATCCGGCCTTTCAGCTTCAGCACCTCGGCCACGCTGGCCGACAGCCGCGCTTCGTCCGCGCCCTGCGCCTCGACCTGCACCACCATCGCGTCCATCTCGCCCTCGCGCGTGGCAACGACGCGGGCGCGCCCGATCTCGGGATGCCGGGCGACAAAATCGGCGACCTGCTCGGGCCGCACGAACATGCCCTTGATCTTCGTGGTCTGGTCGGCCCGGCCCATCCAGCCCTTGATCCGCATGTTGGTCCGGCCGCAGGGGCTTTCGCCCGGCATCACGGCGGACAGATCGCCGGTGGCGAAGCGGATCAGCGGGTAGTCCGGGTTCAGCGTCGTCACCACGACCTCGCCGACCTCGCCATCGGCGACCGGATCGCCGGTGCCCGGGCGCACGATCTCCACGATCACGCCCTCGTCGACGATCATCCCCTCCTGCGCCTCGGACTCGTAGGCGATGTTGCCGAGGTCCGCCGTCGCGTAATTCTGCAGGCACAGGATGCCCCGGTCGGCGTATTCCGCGCGCAGCGACGGGAACAGCGCCCCGCCGCCCACGGCCGCCTTGGTGATCTTCAGGCTCACGCCCATCTCGGCCGCCTTGTCGAGGATCACCTTCAGGTAATCCGGCGTCCCGGCATAGGCGGTCGAGCCGACATCGGCCGCCGCCCGGACCTGAAGCTCGGTCTGGCCGACGCCGGCGGGCAGGACGGCTGCGCCGACGGCGCGCGCCCCGCTTTCGAAGATCATGCCGGCGGGCGTCAGGTGATAGCCGAAGCAGTTCTGCACGATATCGCCGCGCCCGATGCCGACCGCGCTCAGGAACCGCCCGATGCGCCACCAGTCGCGGCTCACGTCGCCCGGCTCGTAGATCGGGCCGGGGCTCTGGAAGATATGCGCGAAGTCATGCGCTGGCCGGGCCGCGTAGCCGCCGAAGGGCGGATCGCCCGCCTGCGCCCTCCCGATCGCGGATTTCCGCAGCACCGGCAGCGCGGCCAGCGCGGCGCGGTCGGTCACCGCGCCCGCCGCGACGCCGTCCAGCGTCCCGGCATAGCCCTTCAGCGCGCGCGCCCGCTCGATCTGGGCCGGCAGCGCATGGGCGATATCCTCCGCCCGCGCCGCGGCGCTGCGGGTTTCGAGATCGTCGAAATGGGCGACAGGCACGTTCATCGGATTTCCGTTCGTTCGCGAAGTTTCGATTCAAGCTCGATGATGGCGGCGTTCAGCGCCTCGATCCGCCGGACGAGCAGCGCCACCTCCGCCGGGTCGTAGGGGACGCCCATGTTCACCGCGCGGTCGGTGATCTGCGAGATGTCCCACCGCAGCCCGGTGCGGATCTCCGCGACCGCCCGCAGCCGCTGGCGCTCGGCCGGCGTCAGGGCCTCGCGTTCGGCATAGCTCTCGACCAGCCGGCGCAGCGCGGCGTCGGCCTCGGGTCCGGCGGGGTTGATGTGGAAGATCCCGGCGCGCATCCGCTCGGTGATCGGCCCGCCCTCGGCCATGGCGCGCAGCACCGGCAGCGGACCCGCCGCGCCGAACCGCAGCGCCTCGAGCGCGGCGGCCAGCCGGGCGGCATCGCCCGGGGCGCAGGGATCGTCCCGCGTGCCGGCGGCGCGGACCGCCCGGGTCATCAGGTCGACGAGACCGGAGATATCGTCGACGGCCCCCATCACGCCAGCCAGCGTTTCCGGCGGCGGTAGCTGCGCACGTCGCGGAAGCTCTTGCGGCCCTCGTCGGACATGCCGAGGTAGAATTCCTTCACATCGGCATTCTCGCGCAGCGCCTTGGCCGGCCCGTCCATCACCACGCGGCCCGATTCCAGGATGTAGCCGTAATGCGCGAAACGCAGCGCCACGTTGGTGTTCTGCTCGGCCAGAAGAAAGCTCACGCCCTCGTTCTCGTTCAGCGACTTCACGATGCCGAAGATCTCCTCGACCAGCTGCGGGGCCAGGCCCATCGAGGGCTCGTCCAGCAGGATCGTCTCGGGCCGGGACATCAGGGCGCGGCCGATCGCGCACATCTGCTGCTCTCCGCCCGAGGTATAGCCAGCCTGGCTCTTGCGGCGTTCCTTCAGCCGCGGAAAATACGAATAGACAAGGTCGAGATCGTCGGCGATCGCCGCCCGGTCCTTGCGGGTATAGGACCCGGTCAGCAGGTTCTCCTCGACCGTCAGGTGCTCGAAGCAGTGCCGCCCCTCCATCACCTGGATCACGCCGCGTTCGACCAGGTCGGACGGCGACAGGTGCTGCACCCGCTCGCCGCGGTAGAGGATCGACCCCTTGGTCACCTCGCCGCGCTCGGATTTCAGAAGGTTCGAGATCGCCTTCAGCGTCGTCGTCTTGCCGGCGCCGTTGCCGCCCAGAAGCGCGGTGATCCCGCCCTTCGGCACCGCCAGAGACACGCCCTTCAGCACGAGGATCACGTGGTTGTAGATCACCTCGATATTGTTGACCGAGAGCAGGACCTCGCGGTCCTTCAGCTCGGGCGCGACGCCGTCGCCATGGGTCTCTTCCGGCTGGTCGAGCATCTTCGCCCCTTCATCTTTCCCAAAATACTCGAAGTCCCGGCGGCGACGCGGGCGCCGCCGCCGGGGATGTCGTCAGCTCTCGTTGCAGCGCGGCTCGATGTTGTTCTCGGCGGCGTAGGCGGCCGAGTCCTCCTCGATCAGCGGATCGATCACGCTGTCATCGGGCGCGATGAAGTCGGTGAGCGTCACCCAGACCTGCGCCTCGGCGTCCCATTCCTGGATCAGGGCCAGGCCCGGGCCGCCGTGGTTCTCGCAGGTGACCTCGAAGGCCGGACCGACGCCGCCCATGCCGAGCTCTTCCATCCGCTCCTCGGTGATGACGAGGCTCTCCATCCCGTCGCGCATCATCGCCGGCGTGATGTTGGTCTCGCCGCTGATCTCCTGCGCGTTGCGCGCGGCCTCGGCGGCCAGCATCGCCGCGTACATGCCGCGGACATAGAGCACCGAGCCAACATTCGTGCCGTCACCGGCCGCAAGGCCCGCATCGACGACGTACTGACGGATGTCGTCCAGCACCGGCAGATCGCCGAGCGCGTTCATGTTGAGCGACCGGTAGCCGTCGGCCCCGGCACCGGCCGGAAGCACGTCGGGCTCGGCACCGGACCACCACACCCCGTAGAAGTTGTTCATCGGGAAGTTGATGTTCGCGGCCTCCTGCACGGCGACCTGGTTCATCACGCCCCAGCCCCACATGATCACGAAGTCCGGACGCTCGCGCCGGATCTGCAGCCACTGGTTGCCCTGCTCCTGACCCGGATGGTCGACGGCCAGCTGCACCAGCTCGAAGCCGTGCATCTCGGCCAGCGTCTCCAGCGTGCGGATCGGCTCCCGGCCATAGGCCGAGTTGTGATACAGCAGCACGATCTTGCGGCCCTCGAGCGACCCCTCATTCTCCTGCAACAGGTAGTTGATGATGACGCTCGCGCCGTCCCAGTAGTTCGCCGGGTAGTTGAACACCCACTCGAAGATCGAGCCGTTCGCAGCCGAGGTCCGGCCATAGCCCATCGAGTGGATCGGGATACCGTCGGCCGAGGCGCGCGGGATCAGCTGGTAGGTGATGCCGGTCGACAGCGGCTGGTAGACCAGCGCACCTTCGCCCTTCGTCGCCTCGTAGCATTCCACGCCGCGCTCGGTGTCGTAGGCGGTCTCGCATTCCAGAACGTTCGCCATCTCGCCGCCGATGCCGCCGTCACGCTCGTTCAGCAGCGTGAAATAGTCGGCGTATCCGTCGGCGAACGGAATGCCGTTCGCGGCATAGGGGCCGGTCCGGTAGCTCAGCGACGGGAACGTCAGGTCCGCCATCGCCGGCCCCGCGGCCAGTGCGGCCCCCAGCGCCAGGGTTGCTAGTGTCTTCATCGGTAAGATCCTCCCTTGGTTTATCCGATGTCTCGATCGGGGCCGGCCCCTCAATAGGGGAACGGCCAGAGTCTCAGTTTCTCCTTGGCCAGCGCCCAGAGACGCGCCAGCCCGTGCGGCTCGACGATCAGGAAGAACATGATCAGGCCGCCGACGATCACGAACTCGATGTGCCGCGCCAGCGCCGTGTCCCAGCCGAAGCCGTCGGCGAAGATGCGCGTCAGCGCGACCGGCAGCAGCACCATGAAGGCCGCGCCGGCGAAGCTGCCGAAGATCGATCCGAGCCCGCCGATGATGATCATGAACAGCACCAGGAACGATTTCTGGATGCCGAAGGACGCGCCCACCTCGACCGCGCCGAGATAGACGGTGAAGAACAGCGACCCGGCGATGCCGACATAGAACGAGCTCACCGCGAAAGCCGACAGCTTCGCCCTGAGCGGGTTCACCCCGATGATCTCGGCGGCGATGTCCATGTCCCGGATCGACATCCACTGCCGCCCGATCGAGCCCCGCGTCAGATTCCGCGCCAGCCAGGCCAGCACGAAGACGAACAGAAGGCAGAACAGGTATTTCACGCTCGGATTGGCCGCCGGCCCGGTGATCGCCCAGCCGAACATCGACCGCTCCGGCGCCGAGATCTGGCCCGAGGCCGAGTAGTTGAAGAACCACGGCACGCGGTTGAACAGCCACACCAGGAAGAACTGCGCGGCCAGCGTCGCCACCGCGAGGTAGAAGCCCTTGATCCGCAACGACGGCAGCCCGAAGGCCATGCCGACGATGGCCGTCATCAGCCCCGACAGCAGCGTAACCGACACCATGTCCATCCACGGGAAGGCGGTCATCAGCTTGTAGGAGGTATAGGCCCCCACCGCCATGAAGCCCCCGGTCCCGAGCGACACCTGCCCGCAATAGCCGACAAGGATGTTCAGCCCGATCGCGGCGATGGCGTAGATCAGGAACGGCAGCAGGATCGCGTTCGCCAGGTAATCCGTCATCACGAAGGGCAGCAGCGCGAAGCCCACCGCCACGACGAAGTAGTAACGATAGCGGTCGAACGCGATCGGGAAGGTCTGGTTGTCCTGGGCGTAGGACGTCTTGTAGTCGCCGGCCTCGCGGTAGAACATCGCTCACACCCTCTCGATGATGCGTTCGCCGAACAGGCCCTGTGGCCGGAAGACGAGGAACGCGAGCGCCAGCACGTAGGCGAACCAGTTCTCGGTCGCGCTGAACGTGAAGCCGAACCACGCCCCGAAGAGATCATTGGACGACACCACGAACTCGAACAGCGCCTCGCCCATCCCGATGATGAGCCCGCCGATGATCGCGCCGGGGATCGAGGTGAAGCCGCCCAGCATCAGCACCGGCAGCGCCTTCAGCGCGATAAGCGAGAGCGAGAACTGCACGCCCGATTTCGAGCCCCACATCACGCCCGCCACCAGCGCCACGATGCCGGCCAGCGACCAGACGAGGATCCAGACGTAGTTGAGCGAGATGCCGACCGACAGCGCCGCCTGGTGGTCGTCGGCCACCGCGCGCATCGCCCGGCCCTGCTTGGTGTATTGCGCGAAGGCGATGAGGACGGCGACGAGGATCGCCGCGATGATCGCGGCCGAGATGTCGAGGTTGTCGATGAAGAAGCCGTAGCCCAACGCCTCGAAGGTCGCGTTGTCGATGGCGCCGTTGATCCCCTGCGGCAGACCCACGTCGAGCTGCCGGATCTCGGACCCCCACATCAGGTCGCTGACGCCCTCGAGGAAATAGGCGAGCCCGATGGTCGCCATGAACAGGATGATCGGCTCCTGCCCGACGAGATGTCGGAAGACGAATTTCTGCACGAAGAGCGCGAAGGCGATCATCACCGCGACCGTCAGCAGGATCGCGAGCAACGCGGGCACCTCGAACCCGAACTCGGTGATGTGGGTCCCGAAGATCGAGTTGATCAGGTGGCTGAACGGCACCCGCCCTTCCTGGATCCCCACCAGCGTCATCGCCGCGAACAGCGCCATGACCCCCTGCGAGTAGTTGAAGATGCCGGAGGCCTTGTAGATCAGCACGAAGCCCAGAGCGACGAGCGCGTACATGATCCCGGTCATCAGACCGTTGAGGCTGACCTCCATGGCGAACAGGAGTTGATCGGGCATCAGCGCATCTCCCTTTCGCGGGGCGAACGGTTTCGGACGGGGATCGGAATCGGGCGGAGGGCCGGGGCCGGCGCAAAAAGGTTAACGACTGCGGCCGTCACCGCGCGCGCCCATACGGGATGCATACGGAAACCATCCCTCAATGCATACGCCGTTTTTCGCGTTAACCTAATCATGCGCGACCCCCAGGTAGGCGTCGATCACGTCGGGGTTGTTGCGCACCTCGTCGGGCACCCCGTCGCCGATCTTCTTGCCGTAATCCATCACGACGACGCGGTCGGAGATGTCCATCACCACGCCCATGTCATGCTCGATCAGGACGATGGTCGTCCCGAATTCGTCGTTCACGTCGAGGATGAAGCGGCACATGTCCTCCTTCTCCTCGACGTTCATCCCCGCCATCGGCTCGTCCAGCAGCAGGATCTCGGGTTCGGCCACCAGCGCGCGGGCCAGCTCCACGCGCTTCTTAAGGCCGTAAGGCAGGCGCCCGACCGGCGTCTTGCGGATCGACTGGATTTCAAGGAAATCAATGACTTCCTCCGCCTTCTGGCGGTTGGCGACCTCTTCGCGCTCGGCCCGTCCCCACCAGATCGCCTGGTCGAGAATGCTGGCCTTCATGTGGTTCAGCCGCCCCGTCATGATGTTGTCGAGCACGGTCATCCCGTCGAACAGCGCGATGTTCTGGAAGGTCCGCGCGATGCCCTGCCGCGCCACCTGGTAGGGCTTCATCGGCTTGCGCTTCTCGCCCTTGTACCAGACCTCGCCTTCCTGCGGATTGTAGAAGCCCGAGATGACGTTGAGCATCGACGACTTGCCCGCGCCGTTCGGCCCGATGATCGCCCGGATCTCGCCGTGGCGCACATCGAAGGAGATGTCCTTGATCGCGATCACGCCGCCGAAGCGCAGCGTGATGTTCCGCATCTCCATGACCACCCCGCCGATAGTCCGGCCGTCGGGGGTAACCGTCGAAGTCTGACCGTCCATCACAAGCCCCCCATCCATGCGCCGCCAGCCGTCCCCACGGCGACCGAGCCCATCAGTACAGCAAGGTAGCTGCCAAGACTCCGGTCCTCGTTCATCAGCGCGACCAGCGTGAGGCCGACAATCAGCCCGACGGCGAAGCCGACCCAAACAAGCGGAAGTCCCATCATGTAGAAGAATACCGGCAAGGGCAGCGCCAGCAGGACCGACAAGGCCTTCACCCGGTTGGGATTATCCGTCATTCCGCCGCCTCCAGCGTCGGTGTCCGGACCTCGACCACGGCGGCATCGCGGATCTGGACCGTCGCCTTGATCGAGCCCTTGCGGCCGTCCTCGTAGGTGACCTCGGTCTCGGTGTATTTCTCGGTCGAGCCGTCGTAGAGCGCGGTCACGAGATCCCCGAATTTCTGCTCGATGATCCGGCGGCGCACCTTCTGCGTCCGGGTCAGTTCCCCGTCATCGGCGTCGAGCTGCTTGTGCAGCACCAGGAACCGGTGCACCTGGCAACCCGACAGCATCTCGTCGGCGGCGAGCGAGCGGTTCACCTCCTCGACATGGCCCTGGATCATCGCCAGCACCTGCGGGTGCGAGGCCAGCTCCTGGTAGGAGCCGTAGGCGATGTTGTTCCGCTCGGCCCAGTTGCCGACCGCCGTCAGGTCGATGTTGATGAAGGCCGCGCAATAGTCGCGCCCGTTCCCGAACACGACCGCCTCGAGGATGTTGGGATAGAACTTCAGCTTGTTCTCGACGTATTTCGGCGCGAACAGCGCGCCCGAAGCCATCTTGCCCACGTCCTTCGCGCGGTCGATGATCCGCAGATGGCCGGTGCCTTCCTCGATGAAGCCGGCATCGCCCGTCGCGACCCACCCCTCCGCATCCTTCGTCGAGGCCGTGCTTTCGGGGTTCTTGTAGTATTCCACGAAGACGCCCGGGCTGCGGTAGTAGACCTCGCCCGAGTCGTCGATCCTCAGCTCCACACCCGGCGACGGCACGCCCACGGTATCGGCCCGGACCTCGTTGTCGGGCTGCTGCGTGATGAAGACGCTGGCCTCGGTCTGGCCGTAGAGCTGCTTGAGGTTGATGCCGAGCGAGCGCCAGAAATCGAAGATCTCCGGCCCGATCGCCTCACCGGCCGTGTAGGCCACGCGGACGTTCGACATGCCGGCGCGGCTGCGTACGGGGCCGTAGATGAAGACCTGGCCGATCGCGTATTTGATCCGGTCCATCAGGCCGACGGGCTTGCCGTCCAGAAGCCGCGGGCCGACGCGGCGCGCCAGTTCCATGAAGGTGTCGAACAGCCACTTCTTCAGCCGCCCCGCATCCTCCATCCGGATCAGAAGCGCGGTGATCCGCTCCTCGAAATAGCGCGGCGGGGCGAAGAAATAGGTCGGGCCGATCTCGTGCAGGTTCTCGTACATCGTCTCGGGCCGCTCGGGGCAGTTGACGCAGAACCCGGTCCAGTAGGCCTGGCCCATCGAGAAGATGAAGTCGCCCACCCAGGCCATCGGCAGGTAGGCCAGAACCTCGTCCGACGAGACCAGCCGGTCGAACTCGGCCGAGGCTTTCGAGGTCTCGATGATATTGCGGTTCGACAGCACCACGCCCTTCGGCCGGCCGGTCGTGCCCGAGGTGTAGAGCATCACGCAGGTGTCGTCGTAGCCGATCGCCGACTCGCGCCGGTTCAGTTCGCTCATCAGCCGGTCATGCGCGGCCCGGCCCTCGGCCTGAACGTCGGCCAGCGAATGCAGGTGGGAATGGTCGTATTTCCGGAGGCCCCGCGCATCCTGGTAGATGATGTGCCGGATCTCGGGCAGGCGGTCCTGCACTTCGAGCACCTTGTCGACCTGTTCCTGGTCGCCGGCGATGACGATCTTGGCGCCGCAATGGTCGAGGACGTAGGCCATCTCCTCGGCGACGCTGTCCTGGTAGATCGGGACCGGGATGCCGCCGGCCTTCTGCGCGGCGACCATCGACCAGTAGAGCGCCGGGCGGTTGCGGCCGATGATCGCGACGTGGTCGCCGGGCTCGATCCCCAGGGCAAGAAGGCCGAGGGCGATCGCTTCGATCTCCTCGGCCGTTTCACTCCAGGTCCAGCTTTGCCAGATCCCGAATTCCTTTTCGCGATAGGCCGCCTTGGACCCGAATTGCGCCGCGTTCCGCGACAGAAGCGCGGGAATGGACACCAGTCCCCCGTGCGGCTGTGCCGTGTTCGCCAAATTGTCCTCCCTTGCCGGTCTGACCGGCCGCCCTCCCAAGGCGTTGAAAGATTGTTTCGCGGGCGAGTTTTTCCAGACTTTTTCGGAAATCTAACGAATTGTAACAATGGCTGCGGCGGCGATGCGGGTTGACCTCGGTCGGCCCGCGGTGCTGCCATGCACCGTCGGGAGGAGAGGGCATGCCGCAGCCGGACCGGATGCAGGAGATGACGCGCGCAGGCCTGAACCTGATCGGGCAGGCGCTGTCGATCTATGACGCCGATCTCAGGCTCGCCGTCTCGAACCGGCCGTTCCAGCAGATGTTCCGCCTGCCCGAACATCTCGTCCAGCCGGGCGCCGATTTCGGCGAGACGATCCGCTGGCTGGTCGAGCACGGCGAATATGGCGACGTGCTCGACCCCGAGGGCTTCGTGGCCGCCCGGGTCGAGCAGGCGCTGGCCTTCGAGCCGCATTACATGGAGCGCCAGCGCGCCAATGGCCGGACGATCTCGGTCGAGGGCTCGCCCCTGCCCGAGGGCGGGTGGGTGACGGTCTATACCGACATCACCGAGATCAAGGCGCAGGAGGCGCTGCTCCGCACCCGCTCCGCCGTCCTGTCCGACCAGCTTCTGACGCGGGCCGAACAGCTGGCCCAGACCAATCGCCAGCTCGAAGTCACGATCGCGCAGCTCGAAGAGGCCAAGCGCGGCCTTGCCGAGATGGAAGCGCGGACGCGGACCACGACCGAGATGATGCCGGCCCATATCGCCCGCGTCGACCGCGCGGGGCACTACACCTACACCAACCGCCGGGTCGGCGCGGTCTTTCCGGGGCGGGAGAGCGACATTCTCGGCCGGCACTACGCCGAGGTTCTGGGGGCCGAGACCGGCGCGCTGCTCGCCCCCGCGCTTGCCGCCGCACTGAAGGGCGAGGCGATGGTGCGGGAATACACCGACGAGCCTTCGGCCCGCCGCATCCGTACCGCCTTCACGCCGGACACTGCGCCCGACGGCAGCGTGACGGGCGTCTACGTGCTGTCGACCGACGTGACCGAGGAGGCGCAGGCGCGCGCAGCACTGGCCCAGACGCACAAGCGCGAACTGGCCGCGCAGCTTACCAGCGGGCTGGCGCATGACTTCGCCAATCTCCTGACGATCATCCTCGGGCTGCAGGGGCGGCTGGAAAAGCTCGACCTGCCCGACGGCGCGCGCGAGCTGATCGGCGCGACGCAGGCCGCGGCACGGCGGGGCGGCGTTCTGCTGGACAAGATCGCCACGATCTCCGGTCCGCGCGTGATGCACCCCGAACCGGTCGATCCCGAGGCCTTCTTCGACGCCTTCGCCCCGCTCGCCCGGGCGCCGCTGCCCGAGGAGATCGCGCTCGACTTCGATATCGCGGTCGATCACCCGGCGCTGATGCTGGACACCGGGGCCCTGCAGGACAGCCTGCTGAACCTCGTGCTGAATGCGCGCGACGCGATCGGTCCGGGCGGCGGGCGCATCGTGATCTCGGCCCGGGCGGTGCGCGACACCTGGCTGGAGATCTCGGTCGAAGATACCGGCCCCGGCTTTTCCGACACCGCGCTGACCGCCGCGCTGGATCCGTTCTATACGACGAAAGGGGCCGAGGGCTCGGGCCTCGGGCTGACGATGGTCTACGATCAGGTGAAGCTGGCCGGGGGACAGGTGCGGCTGGCCAATACCGGCAGCGGCGCGCGCATCACGCTGCGCCTGCCGCTTCGCCCGGCCGGTCTCGGCGCGTCCTCGGCGCTGGTCCTGCTGGTCGAGGACGATCCCGACCTGCGCGCCTCGATCCGGGAGATGCTGACCGAACTGGGCCACCAGGTGCTGGAGGCGGCGGGCGGCGACGAGGCGCTGGCGCTGGCGGGGCTGTCCGGCATCGACTGGGTGCTGTCGGACATCAACCTCGCGGGCGAGATGACGGGGGTGGAGCTGTGCGCCGAACTGGCCGGGCGACATCCGCACCTGAAGCTCGCCCTGATGACCGCGCGGCCTGCCGATGACGGGCTGCGACGCGCGGGCGCGGCGCGCTGGCCGGTGCTGGCCAAGCCGCTCGATCCCGCGGCGCTCGGCCAGCTCATCGCCGCGCGGGCCGTCGCATGAGCGCGCCTTTCGTCGCCATTCTGGACGACGAGCCGCAGATCCGCGCGATGCTGTCCGAAACCCTGCGCGAGGCCGGGTTCCGCACCGCGGCCTATGCCCGCGCGACCGAGTTCGAAGCGGCGCTGAGGCGCGACGCGCCCGATGTCTGCCTCGTCGACCTGTCGCTGCCGGACCGCGACGGGCTGGCGCTGGTCCACCGCCTCGCGCTGGAATCGGGGGCGGCGATTATCATCATCTCCGGCCGGGCCGAAGTGCAGGACCGGGTGACGGGGCTGGAGCTCGGCGCGGACGACTACATCATCAAGCCCTTCGACCCGGCCGAGGTCGTCGCCCGAATCCGCGCCCGGCTGCGCGGGCCGCGCGGCGGCGGGGCGCAAGCGATGACGGCGGAGTTCGAGGGCTGGCGGGCCGAGTTCGACCGCTACCGGCTGGTCCCGCCGGAAGGCGAGCCGGTGCCCCTGTCCCATGCCGAGGGCGAGGTGCTGCGGATGTTCCTCGAAGCGCCGAAGCGGCTGATCTCGCGCCAGCAGATGCAGGAGACGCTCGGCGGCGCGGCGGGCGAAAGCTTTGACCGGGCGATGGATGTGCGGATTTCGCGGCTGCGCACCAAGCTGCTCGAGGACCCAAAAAACCCGCGCCTGATCAAGACGATCTACGGCGCGGGCTATATCTTCCTGGGTGACGTGGTCTGGCGCTAGGTCAGTCGGCCCGGGTGCGCGCCTGCGCCACGAGCCCGGCCAGTTCCGCCCGGAATTTCACCAGCGCGTCATGCGCATCGCCGGATTCCACCGCCTCGATGGCATCGGTGAAGGTCTCGAGCACGTATTCCTCGCCGGAGGCCACGGCGTCGAGCACGTCCTCGTCGATCTCGTCGAACATCGAGCGGATCGTGGTTACGGCGCGGTTGACCGAGGACATGAGGGTGCCGTCGCTGTCGGGCTCGGCGCCATAGGCGGAGATCATCGCTGCAACCGTTTCGGCGTGCTTTTCGTGCGCGTCGTGGAAATCCTGCAGCAGCGGGGCGATGTCCGTTTCGGCCTTGTCGAGCAGCACGTCGTATCCGGCCTGCGCGTCGATGGTGCGATCGAGGAGGCGCTGCAGCGCCGCGCGCGGGTCGGGACTGGGCTCTTCGGGGTTGCCCGCCGCGACAGCGCCGGGGCCGACTGGGGGAACATAGGTCATGTGAAGATCCTCATGGGCTCTGTACGCCGGACAAACGCGTGGCCCGGGGGCCGGTTCCGCCCTGTCATTCTTCGTGATCGGCGATTTGCAACTGCCCGGCGCGCGGGGGCCATGCTAGGCTTTCGCCTATGGATCCGGTTGCGCTGGTCTTCTACGCCATCGTCTGCGGCTGCCTCGGTTGGGCCGGGCCGCGGCTTGGCGCGCCGTGGATGCGGCTCGGGATCGGCGCGGTCGTCGGCATCATCGCCGCGACCGTGCTGCCGATGCTGAAGGCGACTTTCGGCTTCCCCTAGGACCCTATTCCGCCGCCACGCTGTCGAGCGCTTCGGCCCGCACCGCGCAGAACTTGAATTCCGGGATCTTGCCGAACGGGTCGAGCACCGGGTTGGTCAGGATATTTGCCGCCGCCTCGACGAAGGCGAAGGGCACGAAGACCATGTCCGGCGCCACCGCCCGGTCCGACCGCGCCATCAGGTCGATCGAACCCCGCCGCGTCGTCAGCCGCACCATGCCGCCCGGCTCGACCCCGAGGCGCCGCAGCGTCGAGGGATGGAGCGAGCAGTTGGCCTCCGGCTCCAGCGCGTCGAGCACGCCTGAGCGCCGCGTCATCGACCCGGTGTGCCAGTGTTCGAGCTGCCGGCCCGTCGTCAGGATCATCGGGTAATCGTCATCCGGCGTCTCGTCTGGCGGGATGATCGCGGCGGGGGTGAACCGCGCCCGGCCCTGCGCCCGCGGGAAACCGTCGGAGAAGACGATCGCCTGCCCCGGATCGGTCGGGCTGAGCGAGGGATAGGTCACCGCGCCCTCGGTCTCGAGCCGGTCCCAGGTGATGTTGTCGAGCGAGCCCATGACGGTCTTCATCTCGGCGAAGACGTCCGACGGGTGCCCGTAGGCCCAGGGCAGGCCGAGCCGTTTCGCGAGCTCGACCGTGATCCACCAGTCTTCCTTCGCCTCGCCCGGCGGCGGCACGGCCGGCCGGCCCATCTGGACCTGCCGGTTGGTGTTCGTGACCGTCCCGGTCTTTTCGGCGAAGGCAGCGGCGGGCAGGATCACGTCGGCATAGCACGCGGTCTCGGTCAGGAAGATGTCCTGCACGACGAGATGCTCGAGCTTCGCGAGCGCGGCGCGCGCATGGTCGAGATCGGGATCGGACATCGCCGGGTTCTCGCCCAGGATGTACATGCCCTTGATCTTGCCGTCATAGGCCGCGTTGATGATCTCCACCACGGTCAGCCCTGGCGTCGGGTCGACCTCGAGCCCGACGCGGTCGCGGAACTTCTCGCGGATATCCTCGCGCGCGACGGACTGGTAGTCCGGCAGGACCATCGGGATCAGGCCGGCATCCGACGCGCCCTGCACGTTGTTCTGGCCGCGCAGAGGGTGCAGCCCCGTCCCCGGCCGCCCGACATGGCCGCACATCAGCGCGAGCGAGATGAGGCAGCGCGAATTGTCGGTGCCGTGGATGTGCTGGCTGATGCCCATGCCCCAGAAGATCATCCCGGCGCGCGACCGGGCGAAGGTGCGGGCGACGTCGCGGATGACCTCGGGTTCGATGCCGCAGATCGGCGCCATCTTCTCGGGGCTGTAATCCTTCAGGTGATCCTTCTCGGCCTCCCAGTTCTCGGTGAAGGCGTCGATGTATTGCTGGTCGTAGAGCCGTTCCTCGACGATGACATGGCAGATCGCGTTCAGCAGGCTCACGTCGCTGCCCGGCCGGAACTGAAGCATGTGGCTGGCGTAGGATTTCAGCGCCTGCCCGCGCGGGTCGATGACGATCAGCTTGCCGCCGCGCTTGGCGAACTGCTTGAAATAGGTCGCGGCGACCGGGTGGTTGGCGGTCGGGTTGCAGCCGATGACGATGGCGCAGTCGGCGTTCTCGATCTGGTTGAAGGTCGCGGTCACGGCACCCGAGC
Source organism: Rhodobacterales bacterium HKCCE3408 (assembly GCA_015689705.1). Lineage (GTDB taxonomy): Bacteria > Pseudomonadota > Alphaproteobacteria > Rhodobacterales > Rhodobacteraceae > HKCCE3408. Next base: position 336,443 of record WVSN01000002.1, on the reverse strand, counting down.
CCACGTTCTCCATCAGCGCGGCGACCGAGGAGGCGTGGCAGAGCCGGGTGCAGTGGTCGACGTTGTTGTGGCCGAAGCCTTCGCGGATCAGGCGCTGGAACAGATACGCCTCTTCGTTCGAGCACTTGGCAGAGCCGAAGCCCGACACGCTCTGCCCGCCATGGCCCTGCTTCAGCTTCGCCAGCCCGCCCGCCGCGGCGTCGAGCGCTTCGTCCCATGTCGCCTCGCGGAAATGGGTCTGCCAGTTCGCGGGATCGACGTTCAGGCCCTTTTCGGGCGCATCCTCGCGCCGGATGAGCGGTTTCGTCAGCCGGTGCGGGTGGTGGATGTAGTCGAAACCGAAGCGGCCCTTCACGCACAGCCGGTTCTCGTTCGCCGGGCCGTCGATGCCCTGGACGTACTTGATCTTCCCGTCCTTGACCTTGAGCGAGACCTGGCAGCCGACGCCGCAGAAGGGGCAGACGCTGGCGACCTCGCTGTCATAGTCGGCGCGGTCGCCGACCTGGTTCTCGTCGACGACCGAGGCCGGCATGAGCGCCCCGGTCGGGCAGGCCTGCACGCATTCGCCGCAGGCCACGCAGGTCGACTGGCCCATCGGGTCGTCGAAATCGAAGACTGGGTAGGCATCGTGACCCCGGCCGGCCATGCCGATCACGTCGTTGACCTGCACTTCGCGGCAGGCGCGGACACACAGCCCGCACTGGATGCAGGCATCGAGATTGACCCGCATCGCGACATGGCTGTCGTCGAGCAGCGGGATCCGCGCCTCTTCGAGCTTCGGGAAACGGCTTTCTGTGATGCCGTTGGCCTCGGCCATGTCCCAGAAATGGGCCGACTTGTCGTGTGCGGCATCCCGCGCCGGCTGGTCGGCGACGAGCATTTCCATGACCATCGCCCGCGCCTTCGTCGCGCGTTCGGAGGCGGTGGTGACGACCATGCCCTCGGACGGCTCGCGGATGCAGGACGCGGCCAGAACGCGCTCGCCCTCGATCTCGACCATGCAGGCGCGGCAGTTGCCGTCGGGGCGGTAGCCGGGCGCGGGCTTGTGGCAGAGATGCGGGATGACGAGGCCGCGGCCGTTCGCGACCTCCCAGATGGTCTGGCCCTTCTCGGCCTCGACCTCTTTGCCGTCGAGCGTGAAGCGGATGGTATCGGACATGGCGGCCTCCTGTCGGGGGGACCGTAGCGCGAAATGCGGGCGGGATGCGAGGGTCGCGGGCGACGCACCGGAGGGGTTTTCCGTCATTGCGGCCACCCGCCGGGCGGCTTAGGCAGGCGGCATGGGAGAGATCGTTCTGGTTCGCCACGGGCAGGCCAATTCAGCGGCCACCGACGAGGCAAGTTACGACCGCCTGTCGGAACTCGGATTCCGGCAGGCCGAATGGCTCGGCGCGTGGATGCGGGACCACGAGGCGCCGTTCGACCACGTCCTGTCCGGCACCCTGCGCCGCCACCGCGAGACCGTGCAGGCCATGGGCTTCGAGGCGGACGAGGACGCGCGGCTGAACGAGATCGACTACTACACGCTGAGCCAGCAATTGCTGGAGCGCCACGGCGTTCCGCTGCCCGGCGGACCCGACGATTTCGCCGATCACATGCCGCGCATCTTCGCCGCCTGGCATGCCGCCGAGATCGAGGGCGCGGAGCCCTACGAGCGGTTCGAATCGCGCGTGGCCGAGATGCTGGAGGAGGCCGCGGTGCCCGGGCGGCGGCTGCTCTGCGTGACCTCGGGCGGGGTGATCGGGATGGTCCTGCGGCACCTGCTGGATCTCGATCTGATGCGGCTCGCGGTGGTGATGCTGCCGATCCAGAACACCTCGATTCACCGCATCCGGGTGCGCGGCGGGCGGGTGTTCCTCTCGGGATTCAACGCCACGCCGCACCTCGATCCGCCCGACCGCGCCGGAGCGCGAACGTTCTACTAACGGACCCGGCGGCCGGTCATCTTCCGTTAAGCTATTCAGATATGAATGGCTGACCGCCCGAACGACGCTTCAGCCATTCATTTTCTTGAGGGCAGATTTCCGCGCCTCAGACGTCTGTTCCGTCCTCGTCGAGATCGATGCCGAGCGCCTCGATCCCGGCCTCGAGATGGTCCGCGAGATGGGGCGTGCCTAGGAGGTAGTCGGCGGTCGGGATCGTCGCTTCGGACTTCGCGGTGCGGATCGCCTCGTCGAAATCGTCGGCTTCGAACGACCCGCGGCCGATCCACATGATAGCCACCAGCTCGGCCTGTTCGTCCTCGTTCAGGTCCTCGATGACGGTGCGAAGGTGATGATCCTCGCGCTTCTGGTCGTGCCGCATCCGGATGATCTGCGCCAGCGTCTCGGTCGAAATCATGCCCTGCCCTCCACCGTTCCGGATCAGCCTAGCTGAAGATTCGGTTGAAGAGCCAGAGGGGCATGAGGTTGGTCAGCCGGAAAAGCCACGAGAACGGAACCGGGTAGGATTTCTGGAAGTGGTCGGTGGCCATGTGATCGACGAACTCGGCCGCCGCGGCGTCGGGCTCCATGATCATCGGCATGGTGAAATCGTTCTTCTCGGTCAGCCGGGTCTTGATGAAACCGGGATGGACGACCTGCACCTCGACGCCGGTGCCGCGCAGGTCGCCCTGCATGGTCTCGGCCAGCGACGCGATCCCGGCCTTGGACGCGCCGTAGCCGATGGCGCCGGGCAGACCGCGGAAGGCTGAGAGCGAACCGGTCAGGACGATGTGCCCGCGGTCGCGCTCGACGAAGGCGGGCACGACGTGGGCGAGGCAGCGCATCGCGCCGAGGAGATTGACCTGGACCATCGCCTCGGCCTTCTCGCCGTCCCACTCGGTCGTCTTCATCGGCCAGTAGGCTCCGGCGAGGTAGAGGAACCCGTCGATCTCGCCGACCTCGGCGAAGGCGGTCGCGACCGAGGCGGGGTCGGAGACGTCGACCGGCACGTAGGAGGCGCGGCCCGGCAGTTCGGCGACGAGATCCTGCAGCCGCTCCTCGGACCGGGCCGAGACGATCACCTCGACCCCCATCCGGCTGAGCTTGAGCGCGACCTCGCGCCCGAGACCTTCGGAGGCCCCGACGAGCCAGTAGCGTTTGCCGTCCCAGTCGCGCATCTGTCGTCCTTTCCGTTCCGCTGCCGGAGGTTAGGGGGATTCGGTGCGGTCTTTCCACGCCTGCGTCCCGCCCGGCACCGTCCGGAGGAGCGCCAGCGCGGCGATCTTCAGCACGACCGGCAGCCCGCCATAGAGCAGCGTGAGAAGACGTAGGGCGCTGTCGGGGTTGTCGCCACCGGCGACGAAGCCCGCCCGGTCGAGCGCCGGCAGAACCGCGATGGCGGCGATGGCGAGCGTGAGCTTCTGCATGAAGGACCAGAGCGCGAAGCCGCCCGACGCCTCCGGTGCGACCTTCTCCATCCGCCGGGCGAAGAGTGCGGGCAGGAGCGTGAGGTCCGCGCCGAGCGTGGCGCCCGAGGCGATGCAGATCAGACCGAAGGGCACGACGTCGCCGGGGCCGAGGACGAGCACCGTCGAGAAGGCGGCCATCGCGGCGACCATGGCAATGCTGAGAGCGGCGCGTTCGCCGATCCGCCGGGCGAGGCGGGCCCAGAGCGGCGCGGCCCCGGCGGCGGAGAGGAAGAACAGGAGGAAGAGCGGGCCGATGGCGGCGGGCGCTTCCAGCACGGCCTCGACATAGAAGAGGAACAGCGTGGAGGAGACCGCGACGGGCGCGGCATTGGCGAGCGCGATGAGCAGGAGCCGCCGGGCGGGCGGGTCGCGCAGGACGGCGCGGAAGCCGCCCGAAAGCGGCGACATGTCCGTGCCGTCGGCGTCGCGGTTGCCGCGCCAGTCGCCGCGCATCAGCGCCCAGGCGAGGATCGCCATGGCAGCGAAGCCGATCGCGAAGGGCGCCGGGCCGGCCGGCAGGTTCGGGGCGACGGCGGCGGCGGAGACGCCGAGCAGCGTGCCGGTTTCACGCCAGGCGGCGAGGCGGACATGCCCGCCCTCGCCCATCCGTCCGGCCGTCGTCACGCCCTGGGCGTAGAAGACGATCGTGAGGAACGAATAGGCGGAGAACAGGACGACGAGGGTCAGCGCGAACCACAGGACCGGCGGGATCGGTGGCGGCACGGCGTAGAGCCCGAGCATGGCGAGCCCCAGAAGCGCCATTCCGCCCGCCGCCGCCGGGCCGCGCGGCAGCTTCGCGGCGAGCCAGCCGAGCGCCGGGTCCTGCACCACGTCGATCAGCCGGAGCGCGAAGAGGACCGAGCCGAGGACGCCCAGTCCGATCCCGAAGCTTTCGGCGTAGTAGGCCGGCGCGTGGATGTAGATCGGCAGGCCCGCCCCGGCGAGGACGGCGGCGAACGCCGCGAAGCCCGCCAGACGCGGCGGGCGGTCGGTCACCGGCTGACCTCCTCGGCCGGGGGCACCGGCCTCGGACGGTATTGCGCGCCTTTCCACCAGAGCTTGAGCGCCTGCCAGTGGATCAGCCCGAGCACCCGGCGCGAGCCGAAGGGCCGGCGCAGGCAGGCGCCGAGGATGGCGGCATCGGTCAGCGGCCGGCGCGGGCCGGTCAGCGTGGCGATCAGGCCGCCATTGCCTTCGGTATATTCGATCCGGATGGCGACGCGGTCCGGCCCGATGTCGAACCGGAAGCGATAGCCGCCGGCGACCGGCTGGAACGGCGAGACATGGAAGACCTTGCGCGCCTCGATCACGTCCGACGACTCGATCGGGGCGAGATCGTCGCGGTGGCAGAGGTAGGAGTGGCGGTCGCCGAAGGTGTTCGTCACCTCGGCGATGACGACGCGAAGGCGGTCCTCGGCGTCATGGGCGAGCCAGAAGCTGACCGGGTTGAAGACATGGCCGAGGACGCGGGGCTGCGCCATGAGCGTCAGCCGTCCGGATGTGGCGTCCGACAGGCCGTTCGCCGCCAGCACCTCGCGCACCCATTGCGCACCCCGCCCCTGCCCCGGCGCACCACCATGGTCGATGTCGTGGATCGACGTCAGGTTGGCCCGGTTGCGCGAGAACAGCCGCGGCCCTGTGACCGGCGCTTCGGGGTCGAGCGCGACGTAGTCGACCCGGTAGCGGAAGGCGTTGTCGACCGGTCCGCGGCGGCCATGGAAGGTCTCGCCCGCGATATGGTCGGGTCGCGTCATTCGGCGGCCACCGCCATCGCCCGGTCGCGCGCGCTGATCGCCTCGACCACGTCGAGCGCGCTGGAATAGCCGTCTTCGTGGAAGCCGTTCTTCATCCAGGCCCCGCAGAACCACGTCCGGTGCGTTCCGTTCATCTCGGCGATCCGCTTCTGCGCCGCCAGCGCGGCGAGATCGTAGACCGGGTGACGGAACGTGGTGGTATCGTAGATCAGCCGGTCGTCGATGGGCAGACGCGGATTGAGCGTGACGAACATCGGGTCGTCCTGCGGGATCGGCTGAAGCCGGTTCATCCAGTAGGACAGCGACACCGGCCCGCCTTCATGGCCCTTCGCCTCGGTGTAGTTCCAGCTGGCCCAGGTGATCCGGCGCTTCGGCATGACCCGCGGATCGGCATGCAGCACGGCCTCGTTCGGCTGGTAGCGGATCGCCGAGAGTGCGGCGCGTTCGGTGCGCGTGGCGTCGCCGAGGAGGCGCAGCGTGTCGTCGGAATGGGTGGCGAAGACGATCTCGTCGAACAGCTCGGTCCCGTGATCGGTGATGACGCTGATGCCGCCGGGCGGGCGGCGCAGGACGGCGCGGATCGGCGTGCCGGTCCGGAGCGCGACGCCGCGGGCCTCCATGGCCCCCTGCAGGCGGGTGACGTACTGGATCGAGCCGCCGTCGACGGTGTACCACTGGTGCTGCCCGGTGACCGACATCAGGTGATGGTTGCGGAAGAACCGGACCAGCGCCTGGGCGGGGAAGTCGAGGATCTCTTCCTTCGGGGTCGACCAGATCGCACCCGAGATCGGCGTCAGGTAATAGTCGCGGAACCAGCGGCCCATGCCGAGCTTGTCGAGAAACGCGCCGAGCGTGATGCCGTCGTCCTTGGCCAGCGTGAAGGCGCTGGAATTGAACACCGCCAGATCGCGGAGCATCCGCAGGAATTGCGGGCGCATCACGTTCTGCGGCTGCGCGAAGAGCGAGCGCAGGCCCTGGAGACCATATTCGACCTTTCCGCCGTCGATCGAGGCGGCGAAGCTCATGTCCGACTCGGCGACGGGAACCGAAAGCTCTTCGAAGAGTTTGACGAGTCCGGGATAATTTACCCGGTTGAAGACGATGAAGCCCGTGTCGACCCACTGGTCCCCGGCCTTTCCGGCGAAGACGGTGCGTGCGTGCCCGCCAAGCCGGTTCTCGGCCTCGAACAGGGTGACGGAATGGTCGTGGGACAGATGATAGGCGGCGGACATGCCGGAGATGCCCCCCCCGATCACGGCGATGCGGCGCGGGGCGGTGGCTGCGGACTGCTCGAACGGCACGTGTTTCTCCCTGTCGTGTCAGGGAGGTATACGAGTGCGCGGACGCGCCGGATCAACCTGAACCTGCCGTTCCTGCCTCAAACATTTGTGTGGTCCAAACGAATTTTTTTGATCCGGCTTGGGGTAGGGGCCGTAAGACCCGTATGTTCGTTACCGATGAGCATGCGGAGAAAACCGGGGGCGGTCCCGGTCCGATGGCGAGAGCTGCCGGGCCGACGCCACGTTCTGCATTGCGCGGGGGTAGCGTGACATACGAGAAGAAATCCGACGCCCACTGGGTGGCGATGGTCTTGGCGATCGCCGAGACACGGGACCGGTCGGCCTTTGCCGAGCTGTTCCGATACTTCGCGCCCCGGGTGAAGGCTTTCCTGATGAAGAGCGGGGCGGACGAGAGTCTCGCGGAGGAGTGCATGCAGGACGTGATGGCCACGCTCTGGCGCAAGGCGAAGATGTACGACCCGGGCCGCGCCTCCGTCGCGACCTGGATCTTCACGATTGCCCGGAACCGCAAGATCGACCTGATCCGCAAATCCGCCCGCCCCGAACCCGAAGACCTGCCCTGGGGTCCCGAAGCCGCACCCGACCAGACCGAGGTCGTGGCGCTCCAGCAGGAAAGCCAGCGCCTTGCAGAGGCGCTGAGAGAGCTTCCTGAAAAGCAGCGTATCCTGATCGAGCGCGCCTATTTCGGCGACATGACCCATAACGAGATCGCAGCGGAGATGGGCCTGCCACTTGGCACGGTGAAGTCCCGGATTAGGTTGGCCCTCGACCGGCTGCGCCACAGCATGACGTGAACGACCATGACGATTGAGCCGAAACATAATATCAGCGACGAGTTGCTGATGTCCTATGCCGCCGGCGCGTTGTCGCAGGCGTTCGACATCGTGGTCGCGAGCCACGTCTCCCTCAGCCCCGACAGCCGGGTCCGGCTGGACGGGTTCGAATCGATCGGCGGCGCGGTGCTGGACGAGATGGACGCAGCGGATCTCGCCGAGGACAGCCTCGACCGGGCCTTGGCGCGGATCGAGGGTGTCGAGCCCGAGCCACGAGAAATCCGGCTGCGCAGCGACGCCGTCCTGCCCGAACCGGTGCAGAAGCTCGTCGGCGGCGACATCGACGCGATCGAATGGCGCGGGATCGGCATGGGCGTGAAACAGGCCGTCCTGCACGATGACGACCACGGCACCGCGCGGCTTCTCTACATTCCGGCGGGCGGCGAAATGCCCCGGCACACCCATCGCGGGCTGGAGATGACGCTGGTGCTGCAGGGCGCCTATTCCGACGAGGACGGGCGCTATGGCCGCGGCGATATCGAGGTCGCCGGCCAGGAGACGCACCATTCGCCCACGGCCGAGGCCGGCGAAGCCTGCATCTGCCTGATCGCGACCGACGCCCGCCTGAAGTTCGATGGCCTGCTGCCGCGCATCGCGCAGCCCTTCATCGGCATCTGAACCGCTTGGCCTTGCCCGCCCGGCGCTTTAAGCCGGCGGGCATGGTTTTGCGCACCAACGAGCACGTGACCCGACGCCCCACGCCGCTGCGCGGGGCGTTTGTCGTGTCGCTTTGGGCTGTTCGCTGATGACGATCCCGCTCGACTACCGCCCGCCGGATACACCGCTGTCGGTCCTGCACGAGGATCATGAGCTGCTGATCGTGGACAAGCCCGCCGGGCTTCTGTCGGTCCCCGGGCGGGGCGAGCATCTGGCCGATTGCCTGATCGCGCGCATCCAGGCGGTCTATCCGCAGGCGCTGCTGGTCCACCGGCTCGACATGGATACGTCGGGCGTGATGGTCTTCGCGCTCAGCCCCCATGCGCAGCGGCATCTGGGGCTCCAGTTCGAGAAGCGGATCGTGAAGAAAGTCTACCTCGCGCGGGTCTGGGGCGAGATCGCGGAGACGACGGGCGAGATCGACCTGCCGCTCTGCGTCGACTGGCCGAACCGGCCGAAGCAGCACGTGGATTTCGAAAACGGCCGGCCGGCGCAGACGGGCTGGCGCGTGGTCCGGGTCGAGGACGGGACGACGCGGGTGCGGCTGTTCCCGAAGACCGGGCGGTCGCACCAGTTGCGGGTACACATGAAGGAGATCGGGCATCCGATCCTCGGCGATCCGTTCTATGCCGAGGGGAAGGCGCGGGACTATCCGCGGCTGATGCTCCATGCCGAGAGCCTGAAGCTGCGGCACCCGGACGGCGGGGTCCACATGACCTTCCGCGCGAAGGCGCCGTTCTAGCCGGCCTCGCGGCCGCGCATCACCCGGTCGGAGAAGTTGAGGCGGCCGTCGCGGATCGGCTCGGCCGTGGCGCGAAGCTCGGGTTCCCGGTCGAGCAGGATCTCGAGCTCGTCCAGCCGGTTCATCGCGATGAGCTGAAGCACGTCGTCGCGCACCGCGCCGTCGGTCCGGGGCAGCGCCTCGACCGGCTGGAGAAAGGCGACGCGGGCGACGGGCATCAGTGCGCGAAGCTGCGATTGCGACAGGCCGGTCTCGGCGAAGCCGTAGAGCCCGACATTGCGCGCGGGCAGCGGGACGGGGACGAGGGCCACGTCGCGGACACGGGTGTCCTTCAGGATTTCCGCGCGGACCTCGGGCCCGGCCTTGCGGGCCAGATGCTCCGTCCCCTCGCCGTCGGACCAGTTGAAGATCTTGCGCGTGACGAACTTGTAGAACCGCTTGCCGGTCTTGCGCCACAGCCGCCCGGGGAGCGAGCGCTGGTTCAGGATCCGGCGCTGCGTGGGCGTCAGCAGGTGGTCGGCATAGCGGCGCTTCTGCTTCAGGAGATGGCGGATGTCCTCGTAGGCCATCACGCGGAACAGGCGCCCGCGGCGGCGGTGGACGCGGGCGAGCTGGAAGTCGATCACGGCGGCGCCGCCATCGGGGCGCATCAGCCAGTTCTGCGGCTTGGCCAGGTCGTTATGCGTGACGCCACGGCGGTGCATGTCGCGCAGGAGGCGGCGGGCATCGCGGAACCAGGCCGGGTCCGAGGGCCGGGCGAGGTTGAGCGGTGTGCCGGCGGTCCAGTCGCGGAGAAGCCCGTCGCGGTCGACGCGCAGAAGCTCGGGCGCGCCCTCGATCCCCTGCACCGCGCGCAGGCCCCGGATCTCGCGCCGGGCCAGAACCCAGGCGAACCAGCGTGAATACCACGGAAGGCCCGACAGCTTGCGCAGGACGAGCTTCTGCCCGTCCGGCCCGGTGCCCGACACCGTTTCGGAGAACGCGTCGCGCTTGAGAACCGTGCCGGCCTCGAAGGTGATGTCCGACCCCGTCTGCGCCATGGCGCGGGTCATAGGTTGCGCGGGCGGCGCACACAAGCACTCCGCCCCGCCACGTCCGGCCTCAGTCGTAGTCCGAGACCGCCTTGACCTCGAGGAATTCGTGGATCCCGAAGGTCCCGCCCTCGCGCCCGTTGCCGGACTGCTTGAAGCCACCGAAGGGCGAGCCCATGCCGAAGCTCTTGAAGTTGCCTTCGACCATGCCGGACTTCACCCGGCGGGCGACGCGGCGCAGTTGCTCCTTGTCGCCGGTCTGGATGTAGTTCGTCAGGCCGTATTCGGTGTCGTTGGCCATCGCGATCACGTCCTCTTCGGTGTCGAAGGGAGAGATCGAGAGGACCGGGCCGAAGATCTCCTCGCGCCAGATGCGCATGTCGGCGGTGACGTCGGCGAAGACCGTGGGGCGGATGAAATAGCCGCGGTTCAGATGCTCGGGGCGGCCGGTGCCGCCGGCGACGAGGCGCGCGCCTTCGTCGATGCCGGACTGGATCAGGTCCTGGATCTTCCGGAACTGCACGTCCGAGACGACCGGGCCGATATGCTTGCCGGGTTCGGACGCCGCCGCGACGGCCACGGTTTCCGCGGCCTCAGCGGCCTGGGCCACGGCTTCCTCGTAGCGGTCGCGCTGGACGAGCATCCGGGTCGGCGCGTTGCAGGACTGGCCGGAATTGTTGAACACGCGCATCGCGCCCCGCTTGCCGGCCTTCTCGTCGGCGGTCGGGAAGATGATATTCGCGCCCTTGCCGCCAAGCTCGAGGCTGACGCGCTTGATCGTGTCGGCCGCGGCGATGGAGATGAGCCGCCCGGCGCGGGTCGAGCCGGTGAAGCTGACCATGTCGACATCGGGATGGGCCGAAAGCTGCGAGCCGACGCCCGCGCCATCGCCGTTGACGAGGTTGAAGACGCCGGCGGGGATATCCGCGGCATCGACCATCTGCGCGAAGACGAGGGACGAGAGCGGCGCGATTTCCGACGGCTTGAGCACCATGGTGCAGCCCGAGACGAGCGCCGCGCCGACCTTCAGCGTGACCTGGTTCATGGGCCAGTTCCACGGCGTGATAAGCGCGCAGACCCCGATCGGTTCGTAGAAGATGCGTTCGCCCGGGGCCTGGTCGCCGAGCGGGTGATCCCACTGGAAGCCCTTGGCGGCGTTGATGAAGCCCTTGAGGTGCCAGATGCCGGCGCCGACCTGCTGTTCGCGCGCCATGTCGATGGGCGCGCCCATTTCCTGGCTGATCGCCTGGGCCATGTCCTCGGCCCGCGCCTTGTAGGCGGCGTAGAGCCGTTCGAGCGCGGCGATCCGGTCGGCCGGCGGGGTCGCGGCCCATCCGTCGAACGCCCGCTTGGCGGCGGCGACGGCGGCATTGGTATCCGCTTCGCTGCCGAGGGTGATCGTGGCGCAGGCCTCCTCGGTCGAGGGGTTGATGACGTCGAGCGCTTCGCCGCCCTTCGGATCAACCCAGGCGCCGTCGATGTAGAATTGAGTCGTTTCCGGCATGGTCGTCTCCCATCCTGTTCGGGCGGCACGCTGTCACCGCCGCGTTCCGCGCGCAAGGGGCCATGCCGACCGCATGTTCGGGCCGGCCGGGACCAGCCGGACGGACGATCTTTTGTGGCGTGCTATCGTGACGCCACGCGATCCGATGACTAGGTTAACGGCAACCTGAAGAGAGCGAAGGGGGATTCCGCAATGGCACTCCGCATCAACGACGTCGTCCCGAACCTGAAGATCCAGACCGACCAGGGCGAGATCAACCTGCACGACTGGATCGACCACGACTGGGCGATCATCTTCTCGCACCCGAAGGATTTCACCCCGGTCTGCACCACCGAATTCGGCGCCGTGGCGCAGCTGGCCGACGAATGGGCCAAGCGCGGCACCAAGGTGCTTGGCGTGTCCGTCGACGGGGTCGAAGACCACGTGAAGTGGAAGCAGGACATCAAGGCCGTGGGCGGCGCCGATCCGGGTTTCCCGATCGCGGCCGATACCGGGCTCGAGATTTCGAAGGCCTTCGACATGCTGCCGGCGGACTATTACCTGCCCGGCAACCGCACCCCGGCCGACAGCCAGACGGTGCGGACGGTCTTCATCATCGGGCCGGACAAGAAGCTGAAACTGTCGATGACCTACCCGATGAATGTCGGCCGCAACTTCGCCGAGGTGCTGCGCGCGCTCGACGGGCTGCAGACGGCGGCGAAGGAAAACGTGGCGACGCCCGCGAACTGGGTGCCCGGCATGGATGTCGTGGTTCCGGTGGCGGTGTCCGACGAGGACGCGATCGCCAAGTACGGCTCGATCGACAAGAAGCTTCCGTATCTGCGGATGGCGAAGCTGCCGGGCTGACCGGACTGCCGCATCCCCGCTTCTAGGGCGGGGATGCGGATCCCTGATATCTCAGAACAGCATCCGGGGCGCGTGCAGATGCACGACGGTGCCCATGTCTGTGTTGTCGTAGAGCTGGATGACATGCGCGTTGACCAGCCGCACGCAGCCGGAGGAGGCGGCGGTGCCGATCGACCAGGGCTGCGGCGTTCCGTGGATGCGCAGGTAGCTGTCCCGGTCGCCGCGATAGAGATACATGGCCCGAGCGCCGAGCGGGTTTTCCGGGCCGCCCGGTACGCCGTCGGCGAACTGCGCGTAAAGCTCGGGTTCGCGCTGGATCATGTTCGCGGTCGGCGTCCAGGACGGCCATTCGACCTTGCGCCGGATCGTGTAGATCCCGGGGCTTTGCAGGCCCGAGCGGCCGACGGCGACGCCGTAGCGCATGGCCGTACCGCCCGCTTCGATGTGGTAGAGATACTTCGCCACCGGATCGACGTGAATGTCGCCGACCGACAGGTTCGCGCGCCGTTCCACGCGGGTCGGCAGAAAGCGGGGATGAATGCCCCACGGATTGGCGAACTCGTTTTCGGGCTGGACGATATCGGCGTCGAAACCGACGGCATCCTGCGCCAGCGCGACGCCGGTGGAGGCGAACAGGGCCGAGGTGGTGGCAATGAAATGACGACGCGTAAGCATGACGCGACTCCGGGCATGGGCAGCTGTTGATAACTTAATGTGTGCGATGCAGGGGCTTAGGCAACGATTCGGAGTCTCACATTGCCGTCAGCGGCGGATGTGCAACACTGGGCCGGGCGACGTCAGGTTCCGGAATAGCTCCAGGCCATAGGCGCAGTCGCGCGGAAGCTGTCGCGACCCGAGAGCGCATCCACCACGGCGCGCAGCTTCGCGCGGCTGCGCCAGTCGAGTCCCTCGCGCGCATCGGCCCAGAGGCACAGGCAGGCCAGCGCGACCCCGGTCATGCTGAGACCCTCGCGGATCGCCGTGCCGGTCTCGAGCCAGTCGAGGGTCGCCGCGACCCGTTCCAGATTCCGGGCGGCCGGATCGTATCCGACCGCGTTGTGGCCTACGGGTCCGAGGCCGCTCCATCTCTGGTAGCAGGCGGCGGTGTAGGCATCGCCCATCTGCAGCACGGTCAGGAGCGGCTGGCGGTCGTCGTCCGGGCGATAGGCGTCGGGCCGGCCGGCCATGTCCCAGAGCGTTTCGAGGACGAGGAAGGTGGGAAACACGGTCCGGTCCCCGAGGATCAGCGCCGGCACCTGACCGAGCGGGTTGATCGCGTACATCTCCGGCCCCGGCGGAAACGCATGTTCCACCGGCTCGACCGGCAGATCCCATTCGTGAACCAGCACCCGACACATGCGCGCGAACGGCGAGCCGGGGAAGTAGGTCAGTCGGGCCTGGTCGCGGTCGGTCATGGGGCGCCTCGCGGATGATCGCGCGTCATCTATGGCAAGTGCCGCGCCGCCTGTCACCGCCGGCGCACCGATCTCATCCAAATCAAAAGGGGCCCGTGAAAACCACGGGCCCCCTGAGCTTGTCCTGATGCGCCGGGATCAGTCCTCGGCGTCTTCCTTGACCTTCTCGATCTCCTTGCCGGTCTCCTGATCGACCATCTTCATGGCAAGGCGCACCTTGCCGCGGTCGTCGAAGCCGAGCAGCTTGACCCACACTTCCTGGCCCTCTTTCAGGACGTCGGACGGATGGTTCAGGCGGCGGTTCTCGATCTGGCTGACATGCACGAGGCCGTCGCGCTTGCCGAAGAAGTTCACGAAGGCGCCGAAATCGACGATCTTCACGACCTTGCCCTTGTAGATGTGGCCCTCTTCCGGCTCCGCCACGATCGAGTGGATCATGTCGTAGGCCTTCTGGATGGCTTCGCCGTTCGGGCTGGCGATCTTGATGATGCCGTCGTCGTTGATGTCGACCTTGGCGCCCGAGACCTCGACGATCTCGCGGATCACCTTGCCGCCCGAGCCGATCACTTCGCGGATCTTGTCGGTCGGGATCTGCATCGTCTCGATGCGCGGCGCGTGGATCGAGAACTCGCCGGCGCCGGACAGCGCCTTGTTCATCTCGCCGAGGATGTGCATCCGGCCGGCTTTCGCCTGCTCGAGCGCCTTCGACATGATCTCGGGCGTGATGCCCGCGACCTTGATGTCCATCTGGAGCGAGGTGATCCCGGCCTCGGTGCCCGCGACCTTGAAGTCCATGTCGCCGAGGTGATCCTCGTCGCCGAGGATGTCGGTCAGGATGCCGTAGGAGCCGTCCTCCTCGAGGACGAGACCCATGGCGACGCCCGCGACCGCAGCCTTGAGCGGAACGCCCGCATCCATCATCGACAGCGACGATCCGCAGACCGTGGCCATGGACGAGGAGCCGTTCGATTCCGTGATCTCGGAGACCAGGCGGATGGTGTAGGGGAAGTCCGTGCCGGCCGGCAGGACCGCCTGAAGCGCGCGCCAGGCGAGCTTTCCGTGGCCGATTTCACGCCGTCCCGGAGGGCCGACGCGGCCCGCTTCACCGACCGAGTAGGGCGGGAAGTTGTAGTGCAGCAGGAAATTCGAGCGGAAGTTCCCGTGCAGCGCGTCGATGATCTGCTCGTCCTCACCGGTGCCGAGCGTGGTGACCACGAGGCCCTGCGTTTCACCACGGGTGAACAGCGCCGAGCCGTGCGTCCGCGGCAGGAGGCCGGTTTCGCATTCGATCGGGCGGACCTCGTCGAGGGCGCGGCCGTCGATCCGGCGGCCGTTCTTCACGACGTCGCCGCGAAGGACCATCGACTCGAGCTTCTTCAGAGCCGAGCCGAGGTTCGGGTCTTCCCGCTCCTCTTCCGACAGGCTCTCGATGATCGCCTGCTTGGCGGCGGACACCGCGCCGGTGCGCTCCTGCTTGTCGAGGATCGAGTAGGCGTCGCGCATCTTGCTTTCGCCCGCCGCCTTCACCTTGTCGTAGAGCGCCGAGTAGTCGGGCGCCTGGAAGTCGAACGGCTCTTTCGCGGCGTCCTCGGCCAGCGCGATGATCAGGTCGATCACGGGCTGGATCTGTTCGTGCGCGAAGGTCACCGCGCCGAGCATCTCGGCTTCGGTCAGCTCGTAGGCCTCGGACTCGACCATCATCACGGCGTTCTTGGTGCCGGCCACGACGAGGTCGAGGCGCTGGTCGGGATTGTTCCGCAGGTCCTGCATGTCGTCGACGGTCGGGTTCAGGACGTATTCGCCGTCCTCGAATCCGACGCGGCAGCCCGCGATCGGGCCCATGAAGGGCGCGCCCGAGATCGTCAGGGCGGCGGAGGCCGCGATCATCGCCACGATATCGGGATCGTTGACGAGGTCATGGCTGAGCACCGTGCACATCACGAGGACTTCGTTCTTGAAGCCCGGCACGAAGAGCGGCCGGATCGGCCGGTCGATGAGGCGTGCGGTCAGCGTTTCCTTTTCGGTCGGCCGCGCCTCGCGCTTGAAGAAGCCGCCCGGGATCTTGCCCGCGGCGTAGTATTTTTCCTGGTAGTGAACCGTCAGCGGGAAGAAGTCCTGTCCCGGCTTGGGTTCCTTGGCGAACGTCACGTTCGCCATGACGGAGGTTTCGCCCAGGGTGGCGACGACCGAACCGTCTGCCTGACGGGCAATCTTCCCCGTCTCCAGAGTGAGGGTTTCTTCGCCCCACTCCATCGATTTCGTCACAGTGTTGAACATCTAGCGTTTCCTATGCGGGCCTGTCTCGGCGGTCCGAGTGCCCGGTGTGTATGGCGGCCCCATTGCCGCCGACCCCTATCCTTCGCATCACGCCGGGGTCAGAGCGTCACGTCTCAGATGGGCGGGGGCTTACAGGAGAACGCCGGGGTTTGGAAGGCGTTTTCCGGTTGGGGGGACTCCCGGGCGGAGGGGCGTCGCGTCAGAAGCATAAGGCAGGACCATCGCCAGCCCAGGCTTGCCGATCCATTGCTGATGGCCGGGGGGCGGCGCATCCCCCGGCGCGATTGTCCTGCGTCAAGGCGGCGGGCCAGGGAAGGCGGTATCGCTTCGGGCCATGTCCGCGTCGCATACAGACCATTCCGCCGTGCTGCGCACCGAGCAGGTCACCAAGATCTATCGCTCGGGCGAGGTCGCCGTGCACGCGCTGCGCGGAGTGGATTTCACGCTTCGTCCGCACGAGGTCGTCGCGCTTCTCGGCGCGTCCGGATCGGGAAAATCCACCCTGCTCAACATCCTGGGAGGGCTGGATCGGCCGACATCGGGTCACGTTCATTTTCGGGACGAGGACCTGACCGGTCTCGATGACGACGATCTGACGGAGTTCCGGCGGGCCCATGTCGGCTTCGTGTTCCAGTTCTACAACCTGGTGCCAAGCCTGACGGCGCGGGAAAACGTGGCGCTGGTGACCGAGGTCGCCGACGATCCGATGCGGCCGGAGGAGGCGCTTGAGCAGGTGGGCCTGTCGGCGCGTCTGGATCATTTCCCGTCCGAACTGTCCGGCGGCGAACAGCAGCGCGTGTCCATCGCGCGGGCCATCGCCAAGCGGCCCGAGATCCTGCTTTGCGATGAACCGACGGGCGCACTCGACAGCAAGACCGGGATCGCGGTTCTCGAGGCGCTCATCGAGGTGAACCGTAATCTGGGCACGGCGACAGCGCTGATCACGCACAATGTCGAGATCCGGCGGATCGCCGACCGCGTGGTCTACATGGCGGACGGCCGGATCACCCACGAGGAAAGGAACGCGGCCCGCGTCGCGCCGGCGGAGGTGAGCTGGTGATGCGGATGCTCGACCGCAAGCTCCTGCGCGACCTGCGGCACATCTGGGTGCAGTGCTTCGCGATCTCGCTGGTGCTCGGCTGCGGGATCATGGTCCTGATCCTGTCGAGCGGAACGCAGCGCTCGCTGGAGGCGACGCGCACCGCCTATTACGAGCACAACCGCTTCGCCGACGTTTTCGCGTCCCTCACCCGTGCGCCGCGCAGCCTTCTGCCCGAGATCGCGCGGATCGACGGTGTCGCGCGGACCGAAGGGCGCGTGGTCTTCACCGCCATGATCGACCTCGAGCACAAGCCGGAGCCTGCCTCGGCGCTCGTCATCTCTCTTCCGCCGGGCGGAGAGCCGGTCCTGAACGTACCGCTTGTGCGGCAGGGACGGATGCCGCGCCCGGACCATCTCGACGAGGTCGCGGTGTCGGAGGCTTTCGCGGAAGCCAACGGTCTCCGGCCCGGCGATCGTTTTCAGGCCGTGCTGAACGGCCAGATGCGGCCTCTGGCCATCGCGGGCGTCGTGATCTCGCCGGAATACATCTACACGGTCGGCTCGGGCGCGATGGAGCCCGATGATGAGAATTTCGGCATTCTCTGGATGAACGAGCGGGCCGCGGCGTCCGCCATGGACCTTTCCGGTGCGTTCAACGACCTGACGCTGACGCTTGCGCACGGGGCCGACGAACGGGCGGTGATCGCGGAGGTAGACCGTATTCTCGCACCCTATGGCGGGACCGGCGCCTACGGACGCGACCGGCAGCCCTCGAACGTGTTCATCGAGGGTGAGCTGAAACAGCTCGGCACAATGGCGGCGGTGCTCCCGCCGATCTTTCTGGTGGTGTCGTCGGTGCTGGTGAACATGGTGCTCGGGCGGCTCGTCGCCCTGGACCGGGGACAGATCGGGCTGTTCAAGGCGCTTGGATACCGCAACCGGTCGATCGCCCTGCACTACAGCAAGATGACGGTCGCGATCGGCATCGCCGGGGTCCTGCTGGGATGGGCCGTCGGCTGGTGGCTCGGCCACGGCCTGACGGAGATCTACACGCGCTATTTCCGGTTCCCGAGCCTGTTCTACCGGCCGGGCACGGCGCCGATCGCGATCTCGGGGGTGCTCGGGATGACGGCCGCCGTTCTGGGTGGCCTGCGCGCCGTGCGGGCGGCGACGCGCCTTGCACCGGCCGTCGCCATGTCACCGGCCGCTCCGCCGGTCTACCGTCGCGGCCTGCTGGACCGGCTGGGCGGGCTGCTCGGGCTCCGGCAGACGACGATGATGATCCTGCGCTCGCTGGTCCGCTGGCCCGGCCGCGCTGCGGTGACCCTGTTCGGGGTCGGCGGTTCGGTTGCCGTTCTGGTCGCGTCCTTCTTCACCTTCGACGCCGTCGACCTGATCATCGAGGAGCTGTTCGAACGTGCCAACCTCCAGGACGCGACAATCACGCTGGCCGGTCCCGTCAATGCGAGCGCGGAACTCGATGCGCGCGCCCTGCCCGGCGTCCTGAGCGCCGAAGGGCTCTACGCCGCGCCGGTGAGGCTCGTGAACGGCACGCGGTCGCGGCTGGTGAGCGTACAGGCAAGATCCCCGGACGCCCGGCTGTCGCGGCTGCTCGATGCCGAGGGCGGAACGGTCCGGATCGGCGAGACCGGACTCGCCCTGACGGAGGGTCTTGCCGAGGCGCTGGCCGTTCGGCCCGGCGAAACGCTGCGGGTGGATCTGCTGAGCGCCCCGCGCGGAAGCTGGGAGATGCCGGTGTCGGCCGTGATCCGCCAGAGCCTGGGGCAAGGCGCCTACATGAATCGCGACGCGTTCTTCCGGCTGATCGGCCAGGCTCCGCAGGTCAACATGATCCACCTCGCCATCGACCGGAATGACCTCGGCGCCCTTCAGGCCAGAGTGCAGGAGACGCCCGCCATCGCGCGGTTCACGCTCTGGAGCGACATCCGTCGCCAGTTCGAGGACACGCTCGACGAAAGCCTCGTGACGATGACGGTTATCTTTGCGGCGCTCGGCATGCTCATCACCATCGGCGTCGTCTACAATGCCGCGCGCATCCAGCTGGCCGAGCGCGCGTACGAGCTGGCGTCCCTGCGGGTGCTCGGCTTCCGCCGGCGCGAGGTGTCCTACGTGCTCGTGGCCGAACAGATGCTGCTGACCCTCGTCGCCGTCCCGGTGGGCTGGCTGGTCGGATACGGCTTCTGCACCCTCATGGCGGACGGATTTTCGACCGAGGTGGTCACGATCCCGGTGGTCGTGACGCGCCGGACCTACGCCGTTGCCGCGCTGATCGTGATCCTCACGGCCCTGGCCTCGACCCTCGTGGTCGGGCGCAGGCTCGACCGGATCGATATCGTCAGCGCGCTGAAACAGAAGGAATGACCGTGCACCTATCCGTCCGAACCGTATCGCTTTCCGTGGTCGCCATTCTCGTGCTTGGCGGGCTGGTCTGGGCGCTTCTGCCCGCCCCGGTTCTCGTCGGTCTCGTCGCCGTGCAGCGCGGGCCGCTCCAGGTCACCGTGTCTGCGGAAGGGATGACCCGCGTCCGCAACACCTGGCGCGTCACGGCCCCCGTAACCGGCGAGGCACAGCGGTCCCCGGTCCATGTCGGCGACGCGGTCCGTGCCGGTGAAACCGTGCTCGCGGTGATCCAGCCCGCCGAGCCGCCCTTTCTGGATGCACGCGCCCGCAGGCTGGCGGAAGCCTCCGTCACGGAGGCGGAGGCGGCGGTCCGGCTGGCGGAGGCGAACCTGTCCCGCGCCGAGTCGGAACTGAGCCACTTCGAAGCCGAACTCGACCGCAGCCGGGCGCTGGCCGAGCGCGGCACCCTTGCGCCGACCATGCTGGAAGACGCCGAGCAGGCGGCGCTTTCGGCCCGCGCCGCGCGGGACGTGGCGCAATCCGACCTGGAAATGCGGCGCGCCACGCTCGTCCGCTTGGAGGCGCAGCTCGAAGGCCCGGACGCATTCGCCGCGGACAGCGCGGGCTCCTGCTGCGTCGAGATCCGGGCGCCGCGCACGGGCGTCGTTCTCGATCTCGCCGACGAAAGCGCGCGGCTGGTCACGGCGGGCGACGATCTTCTGACCATCGGCGATCCGACCGACCTCGAAATCCGCGTGGACCTTCTGTCCAACGAAGCCGTCGGCGTGACGCCCGGCACGCCCGCCCGGATCGAACGATGGGGCGGTGATACCGTTCTGGACGCCGAGGTCCGGCAGATCGAACCATCGGCTTTCACCCGCGTGTCGGCCCTCGGGATCGAGGAGCAGCGCGTTCCCCTTGTCCTCGATATCCTGACACCCGCGGAGGAGCGCACGGGCCTTGGCGACCGGTACCGCGTCTACGTCACGCTGATCACCTGGGAGGCGGAGAGCGTGCTTCAGGTCCCGCAAAGCGCGCTGTTTCGAGCGGCGGGCGAGTGGGCCCTGTTCGTGGAGCAGGACGGCCGGGCGGCGCAACGGTCCGTCGAGGTCGGCCACATGTCGGGCGACCGGGCCGAGATCCTCGCCGGGGTGGACGAAGGCGAACGGGTGATCGCCTACCCCGGGTCGTCCGTCGAGACCGGAACCCGGATCGAGCCGCGCGAGATCGTGACCGACCGGCCATGATGTCGAGCTTCGGCGTCGGGGCACGCGCCGCCCGTTGACGGGGATCAATGAGCCCACGTTCCCACCGGCCAATATCGAGTCGATGTCAGTTCGGCGCGAAGGAGTGAAACATGCCGCAGACTACTCGAGAGGACACCCGGATCCTTGGCGCGCTGGCCCGGTCGGCGTCGTATGGCGTTCTTGCCGCGGCGGTCGTGCTGGCGGGCGTCGCGGGGCCGCTGCCGGGCTTCCAGGCCACCGCCTTCGCCCAGGATGACGGCGAGGGTCCGCGCGGGCCGCAGGGCGACACGGATGGCGGCCAAGGCCAGGGCGGTCAGGGCGCGCAATCCGGCCAGGGCAATCAGGGCGGCGGCGGAGCGGGCCAGGGCGGTCCGGGCGACGACTCCGACGGGGTCGGGCCACAGGCCGGCGGGCCGTCGGACAGCTCCGGCGGTGGACAGCCGCCCTGGGCGTCCGAAGGCATCCCGGAAGTCGAGCTTGGACGGCTGAGCGTCGCGCGGTCTCCGGACCACGTTCTCGACAGCGCCTATGACGAGGCGCTGGCGACGATCGCGACCATGGCCGATTTCTACAACATGACGCTCGACCAGATGGTGACGGAGCTTTCGCTCAACTTCGACAGCCTCGTCTTCATCGACTCGCCGCTTCAGAACCTCGCGATCTTCCGCGATGCGCTCGACGGCAGCATCGACCTGTCCGACTACGGCATCACGCAGGATGCGTTCGACATAATGGCGGTGACGCTCGGCGTCGCGTCGGACAAGACCATCGAGATCACGTGGGAAACCGCCTACGCGCTGAGTGTGATTTTCGAGATGCCGATGACGCAGGCCGAAGCCGAGGCGCTGGCCGAAGCGGCCGAGGAGATCCGCATCGCCGTGCTGGCCGGTCACGGCTGAGATCACCGATCAGGTCGCGCCGGGTCACGGGCCCGGCGCGATGTTCCGTTTTCAGTTACGGGAGAAACGCCTTGGCCTACCCACGGAACTCTCTGTCCGGCGTCCGCCCCATCCTGTCTGGCCTGGGCTGCGCCGCGCTGGCCGCAACGCTGGCCGTTCCGCCCGCCATGGTGATGATGATCGCGCGGCCGGCCGAAGCGCAGGGGCATACGACGTCGGAGCAGGACGGCCACGATCACGAGGGCGGCCAAGGCGGCAGCCACGGCGACATCCTGATCGACGGAGGTGAGGGAGGGCATGACGGCGGAGGCCATGGCGGCACGGATCAGGGTGGCGCGGGCGCCGGTGGTGGCGCGGGAGACCGTGGAGAGGGGGAAGGTGAGGGTCGTCGCCTCGGCAGCGAAGGCGGACCGGGCGGCGAGCGCCCGCCCTGGGCCCAGGACGGCCTGCCCGTTCAGGAGCTAGGACGGCTCAACGTGGCGCGTTCGCCCGAGCGCGTCATCGATCGCGCCTATGCCGAGGCGCTTGCCCAACTTCCCGCCGTCGCGGCGTTCTACAATCTTCCGCTCTCGCGGATGGCCGACGAACTGGCAACGAACTGGGACCGGGTCGCACTCATCGACTCGCCGCTTCAGAACCTCGCGCTGCTGCGTGACGCGCTGGACGGACAGATCGACCTGCGAGGCTACGGCATCTCGAACGATCGCGACACGCTGATGGCGGCGTTTCTCGGGATTGCCTCGGACAAGGAAATTCCAGTGACGGCCGAGACCGCCTATGCCGTTTCCGTCATCCTCGGCATGCCGCTGAGCGAAGCCGCGGCCCGCGACCTGGCCGCACGGGCCGAAGCGATCCGGCAGGCGGTGGTCGCGGGGCACGGATGACTTCCGGCAACATCTGCGAGCCTTGGCAAGCAGGGGACTTCTCACACCGGCAGAGCTGTGGATAACTTTGCATTGCGCCGGATCAGCGCCATACGGATCAGCAGGATGAACAAGGTATCGGCTTCCCTTTTCGCTCTCTGCCTCTGCGTCCTCGTGACGCCGGCAGCCGCGCAAGTCGCACCGGCCCCGACAGCTGGCACACAGACCGCCAGCGTGACATACGGACCCTATGTCCGGCTCGAGTTCGGTGGTCATTTCCTCGACCCCGATGACGGTTTCTGGCAATCCGGGGCGGGCGACCCTCAGGTCTCCTTCGATCTCGCAAGAGTCGAAGCAGGGCACGGGGCGATCGCCGTCGGCTTCGACTGGCAGAACGGATTCCGGGGGGAGCTGTCGTTCATGCGCACCGGGGAGTTCGGCCTGTCGGGGCCGTGTTCCTCGGCATCGGACGGGTCGTCCTGCACGGGAACGCCACATGCCGACATCACGGGCGGGTCGTTCCACAGCACGGTCGTGATGGGCAACGTCTACTACGCGCCGTTCGAGGCGCAGGGGTCGAACTCGGTGTTCCAGCCCTTCATCGTCGGCGGCCTGGGCGTCGCCGCGAACCGCGTGGACAGCTGGACCCGCTTCAATCCCGCCCCGCCGGGCGGCGGCGCGCCGACGCGGGTCTTCGGATCAAACACCACCACCGACTGGGCCTGGTCGATCGGCGTGGGCGCGGCGTTGCAGGTGACCCGCCCGGGACAGCGCCCGGTAATACTGGAAGCGTCGTGGCGGCACTACGACCTCGGCACGGCCGAGGGGGGCGACATCGCGAATGTCGGCGCGAGCCGGCCGGTCCAGCCCCTCACGTGGGAGAATTCGAGCGAAGTCTTCTCGATCTCCGTCAGAATTCCCCTTCAGCGGCTTTAGGAGGTCCGGTCCGGTCCCGGGGGGCCAGTCACAGCACTTGCGGCGGGGTCCCCGGCGGGATCGGGGCCGACATCCGGCGGATGTCAGAACCGGCAATAGAAAAGACCCGCGAAGCTCTCGCCCGCGGGTCGATCCGGTCGGCTCTGCGCTGGATCAGCGGCGGATGCCGAGGCGCTGGATGAGGTCCTGGTAGCGGGCCTCGTCCTTGCCTTTCAGATAGTCCAGCAGCTTGCGGCGCTGTGCGACGAGCTTCAGCAGACCGCGGCGCGAGTGGTTGTCCTTCGCGTGGGTCTTGAAGTGCTCGGTCAGCGTGGCGATGCGCGAGGTCAGGATCGCGACCTGAACCTCGGGCGAGCCGGTGTCGCCGTCCTTCGTGCCGTAATCCTTGATGAGCTTGGTCTTCTCTTCGGCAGTAATCGACATCGGGGTCTCCTTTCCTTGATCGATGGCGCAAGCCGGGATGTCGTCCAGCAGGGCCCTTGGAGAAGCCGCGCGTATACCCAAGGCCGGGCGCTATGGGAAGCCCCGATTTCGACCCGGCGGATTTGAAGCGAAGACTGCGGAGCGGGGCGGCGTCGATTCAGGTTTTGGTAATGCCTGCGGCGCAATGATGGTCGCGCCGGGTCGGCCCGACTGTCCGGGCCGGATCTGGCCGATGTCAGAAGGCATCCGCGGCCCGGTCGACCAGGGTCCGCGCCCGTTTCCGTTCCTGAACAGACCTATGGCCCCGATGCTCTTCGCCTCCGGATTTCTCGCGCTCATCTGCTCCGGGCTGGCTCTGAACAGCCTGGTCGGCCCAGTATCCGGGCCGCGGGCGGACGAACCGGACGCGTCTCTCGGGCCGCCGGATCGCGGGGCCGATGCGGGCGGCGGCCTGACCGACGACGATGATCCCGATACCGACCCGACCGAGGAGGACGACCCCATGCCAGACGGCTCCCTTCTGCCAGCCAGCCAAGACGAGGCGATTGCCGGCTACGGCACCGTGCCCGTGATCTCCGACTTCATGCCGGGCGTGGACCGGCTGCTGCTCGATTTCGACGCCGGCGCACCGCGGCCGGACGTCACGCTCAACCTTGCCATCGAACCCGGATCGACGGCGGTGATGGGTGACGGGCTGCTCATGGTCGTGCTGCGCGGGGTGACGGGTGTTTCGACAACAGACATCGAACTGCGCGCCTACTGTGCGCAGGATGACCCGCCGCCCGACGCAGCCTGTGTGGGCCGGATCGACGGGGCGATCTCGATGGCCCGACTGCTCGGCCTCGACGAGGACATGGATGACCTGCCTGATAGCTGCGCGGCTGTTCCGGTCGTCACCGACTTCGACCGGAACGCGGACGTGATCGAGGTGGTCTACGATCCCTCGCTGAGCCCTGACCCCGTCATCGAGGTGGCGGACCTCGCCAACGGACGCAGCGCGGCGATCCTGCTGGATGGCCAGCCGGTTCTGCATGTCGTTGGCGCGCAGGGTCTGGACCCGTCGGACGTGACACTGATCCCGAACCGGGCGCCGATAGCCTAGGCGACCAGGAACGGACGCAGTTCGGCGAGGATCTTCCCGGGCACCTCTTCGGGCATGAAGTGCCCGGTGCCGGAGATCGACGCCCCGCGCAGGTCGGGCGCCCAGGGCCGCCACAGGCCGAGCGGGTCGCCGGTGCGGGAGGGGAATCCGGTCTCAGCCCAGAGGAACAGCATCGGCGCGGCGATTGTTCTCCCCGACTCGCGGTCGGCGGTATCGAGCGCCCGGTCGAAGGTCGCACCGGCGCGGTAGTCGTTGCACATCGCCGCGACCCGAACCGGATCTGTGCCCTGCGTCCGGTAGGCGGCGAGCGCTTCGGGCGGGAAGGCGGAATGGTCCTTCGCGGCGGTCCATGTCGCGAGGCACCAGTCGACGAAACCCGTCCCGCTGCCAAGGATCATCTCCTCGGGCAGCGGCGCGCGTTGGGCGAGGAAGGTCCAGTGCCACGCGGCCAGCGCCGTGTCGGCGTTCCAGTTCCGCCACCAGTCGCCCGCCGGCACGATCTCGAGGATGCCGAGCTTTTCGATCCGGTCGGGATGGTCCAGCGCGAAGCGGTAGGAGACGCGCGCCCCGCGATCATGGCCAACGATGTGCGCCCGAACGATCCCGAAGGCGTCGAGGAGGCCCGCGATGTCCTTTGCCATCTCGCGCTTGGAGTAGGCACGGTTCTCGGGGTCGTTGTCGGGCGCGTCGCTGGCACCGTAGCCGCGCAGGTCGGGGACGATCACGTCGAAGTCGCGCGCGAGGTCGGGGGCGATGGCCGACCAGCAGAGGTGCGATTGCGGGAAGCCGTGAAGGAGCACGACGGACGGGCCGGACCCGGCGCGGTGGACCGACAGCTCGATCCCGTTCGTGGCGACGCGATGTTCTGTGAAGCCGGGGATCGCCATGGCTCAGTCCCACCTCTGGGGCTGGACGCCGTAACCGATATAGAGCGGATGCTTCGGGTGGCCGTCCTTCGTCAGCCCGAGGTGCCAGAGCTCGGCGCCCGCCGCGCGCAGAAGCCGTTCGACCTCCGGGCCGCGGTTCAGATGCGCGCCGTGTGTGCCCCAGGCGCAGATCACCTGATCGGCCCAGTCGAGGCTTTCGAGGATCGCCGCGTCGTTGGCGGGGCCGACCGGGTCCTCGGCCGCGCGCATCAGTTTCGGATCGGTGTCGCGCCAGGCGAAGATGTTCAGCACCCGGAACGCACCGAAGCCGAGCGTGCGGGCGCGGCGTTCGCAGCGCTCGACCGTCGGATCGTTCTGGATCTCGGTCGCGGTTGAAGGGTTCAGCATGATGAAGAGCGCCCGCTTCCCCGCCGGGTCCCAGGTCCGGGTCAGGGTGTAGCGGTAACGTTCGCAGGGCGAATAGACCGCCTCGGACGGCGCATCGCCCTTCTGGTGACTGCGGGTCAGCATGGGCCGGACAATCGCCCGGCCCGACCCCGTGCGCAAGCGCTCAGGCGACGGCGCGGCGGTAGAGGTGCCAGGTCGCGTGGCCGAGGATCGGCATCACGACGACAAGCCCGAGGAAGAGCGGGATCGCCCCGACCACAAGCATCGCGGCGACGACGAGGCCCCAGGCGCAGATCACGCGCGGATTGGTCCGCGCCACCTCGACCGAAGTCGCGACCGCGCGCACCAGACCGACCGGGCGGTCGACCAGCATCGGCAGCGAAATCGCCGAGATCACGAGGACGAGGAGCGCGAAGAGGAAGCCGACTGCGCAGCCGATCACGATCATCGCCCAACCGGCGGGTGTCGTCAGCGTTTCCTGCAGAAGCGACAGGAGCGAGACCGGCGGCTCGGGTCCGAGGGTCAGGGTGTAGATACCGAAGGCGGCGAGCATCCAGGCGGTGTAGATGCCGGCGAGATAAAGCGCCATTGCCACGATCGGACCGATCGAGGGCGAGCCGAGGACGCCGAACGCATCTCCCCACCCGGGGTCGCGCCCGGCTTCGCGCAGGCGGCTGAATTCGTAGAGACCGACGCCGGCAACCGGGCCGACCAACGCGAAGCCAGCGGCGACCGGGAAGAAATACGGAGCGAAATTGGCGTGGAAGGCGAGGATCGCCATCAGGACGCCTATCACCGGGTAGAGGGCGACGATGAAGATCACGTCCGAGCGCATCGCGGCGAAATCGTCGACGCCAAGCCGGAGCGCCTCGCGGATGTCATGCATGGTCAGTGTCTGGACCTTGGGCGGCGGCGCGTTCTCCTCGCCCGCCAGCCGAGCGGCGGCTTCGGCCACTTGTTCGCTCGTCGCCGCGGCGGTGCCGAAAATCCAGGATACGGGATTGCCGATCGTCTGTTGCGTCATGTCGCCCTCCTCGTGCGGCCATGCTGCCGAAACGGGGGCGCCGTGCCGGGCGCGATCCCGTAACGCACGATGAGCGTAACACAATTTCGGGGTTTGCGTCACACGATGACGCGAGGTCGCCGTCAGAGGTTGAAGACCCGGCTCGGGTGCAACAGGCCGCCGCGATACGTCCCGACGGCGATCGGCCGGCCCTGATAGGCGGCCCAACACTCGGCACCGTATTCCGCCCCGGTCGCGACTTCGCCGGGATTGCCGTTGCGGAGCCGCGCGGCACCCAGTTCGGTTGCCGTCAGGCGGGGAAGATCGGCGAGCCCGGTTTCGACCGGCAGGAGCAGCGCGTCGATCTCGGGCGTGCGGGCCTGCGCCTCGATGGTCTCGAGGCTCACGGCGTAGTCGACGTCGAACGGACCGGACCAGAGGCGGCGGAGCGTGGTGACATGGGCGTGGCAGCCAAGCGCCCGCCCGAGATCACGGGCGATGGACCGGACGTAGCCGCCCTTGCCGCAGACGAGTTCCAGCTCGGCGGTGTCGGGGTCCGGGCGCGCGGACAGGGTCAGGCTTTCGACGAAGAGCGGGCGGGCAGCGAGGTCGATCTCCTCACCCTCGCGCGCAAGAGTATAGGCCCGCTCGCCCTCCACCTTCACGGCCGAGTATTGCGGCGGCACCTGCTCGATATCGCCCTCGAAGGCCGGCAGCGCGGCCCGGATCTCGTCATCGGACGGGCGCAGGTCGCTTTCCGCGATCACCTTGCCCTCGGCATCGTCGGTATCTGTCGCCTGCCCGAAGCGGATCGTGAAGGAATAGGCTTTCATAGCGTCCGTCACGAAGGGCACGGTTTTCGTCGCCTCGCCAAGCGCCACGGCGAGGACGCCCGTCGCGGCCGGGTCGAGCGTGCCGGCATGGCCTGCCTTCTTCGCGTCGAATGCCCATTTCACCTTGTTGACGACCGCGGTCGAGGTGAAGCCGGCCGGCTTGTCGACGACCAGCCAGCCATGGATGTCGCGGCCCTTCTTCCTGCGTGCCATCAGGGACTCCCGGTTTGCGCGGCCCGGGGACTTACGATCCGTCCCGGGTCGCGTCAACCACGGTGCCGATGATCGGACCGATCGGAAAGCCGAGATCGGCGCGTCCGATTTCGGGCGCATAGAGCCGTGACACGCGCCCGTCGAAGAACAGCGCGTTCGGCAGGCCGAGCCCGTCGCGGAAGAGCCGGGCGAAATGATGGAAGTTCACCGGCTGGTCCGAGATGGCGAGCACCACACGCCGCCCGGTCTCGTCTACGCCGACGCCGTTGCGGATGTTCAGGCTGTCGCTGTCGGGGAGAAAGCGCGGATGCAGCTCGCCGTCGATCACCAGCATGGGGCCGGACTGGGTCGCGAAGCGGCACTCCGGCGCCTCGGCCTCGAACCGGCGACTTTCCATGACCAGCGCGCGGTGGTCCTGGATGCAGAACACGCCGTTCGGCAGCAGCCCGAAATTCCCCGGACCGTCCGAGGTGATGAGCCGCATTTCCTGCCGCCCCTCCTCGACATAGAGCCCGACGGGGCCACGGTCGTCGTGGAACATGCCGGCGTTCATGGCCATGCCGAGGCGGCTGCCTTCGGGCAGAACGTCGTCGACCCGGGAAAAGCCACCGAGGATGGCGCCGTTGGCGTCGCGCAGGAACAGCCGCAGATCGTCCGAGGCCATGTCGATTTCGCAGACCGAGAAGCGGGCGCCGTCGAACTCGACCGTCCGGCAGGTCTCGGCCGTCGCCGGCAGGGCCAGCGCCAGAAGCACCGCCACCGCCCGCAGGATCACGCCTCGTCCTCCGGATCGGCCCCGGTCTCGTCGGCCTCGATGTCGCGGCGCACCTTCGGCTCGGCGAAGAGACGGCGCGTCTCATCCATCCGGTCGAAGGTCTCGTCGATGACGAAGCGCAGATCGGGGGCGTATTTCAGCGTCATTTCGCGCGTGACCGCGCGGCGCAGCTCGCCCCGGTTGCGCTTGAGCGCGGCGATCGCCTCTTCCCGCCCGCCGCCGCCGAGCGGCATGACGTAAACCGTCGCGACCTTCAGATCGGGCGAGGTCCGGACCTCGCCGACGGTGATCGACATGGCGTTCAGCTCGGGGTCGTGGACGTCGCCGCGGTTCAGGACGTCGGACAGAGTACGCCGGATCAGTTCGCCGACGCGCAATTGCCGCTGCGACGGGCCCGGGCCGTCATGCCGCTGCCGTTTTGCCATTGTCCCGATCCTTTTCCCCGAGGCCCCATCTATGTCACAAGCGGTCAGCCCGCAAGCGACGGGCCTGCGGCGACGGGGAGACGGAACGATGGACGAAAACGGCGCTGTGCGCGTGGCGATCATGGGGGCGTCGGGCCGGATGGGCAGGATGCTTGTCCGGGACGTCGAAGAGAGTGCCGAGGCGCAGCTCGTCGCCGCGGTGGTGCGGCCCGGGCACGACTGGGCCGGGAAGGATCTGGGCGAGGCGATGGGCGGTGCCGCGACGGGGGTTCCGGTCTGGGACGACCCGGTCGAGGCGATCCGGGGCGCGGACGCGATCCTCGATTTCACCACGCCCGCCGTCAGCATCGAGACCGCGGCGCTGGCCGCGCAGGCACGCGCCGTCCACGTCATCGGCACGACGGGCTTCCATGGCGATGATTTCGCCAAGCTGTCGGCCGCGGCGCGGCACGCGGTCATCGTGCGCGCGGGGAACATGAGCCTGGGGGTGAACCTGCTCGTGGAGATCACGCGGCAGGTCTCGGCCGCGCTTGGCACGGATTTCGACGTCGAGATCGTCGAGACGCATCACAACCGGAAGGTCGACGCGCCATCAGGCACCGCCCTGATGCTTGGCGAGGCGGCCGCGCATGGCCGCGGGCAGGAGCTGGACACTGTGGCGGACCGGGGCCGCGACGGCATCACCGGCCCGCGCGACTACGGCAAGATCGGATTTCACGCCGTCCGTGGTGGCGACATCGTGGGAGAACACGACGTGATCTTCGCCGGCCCGGGCGAGCGGGTCGTGCTGCGCCATATCGCGTCGGACCGGATGATTTTCGCACGCGGCGCCCTGCGCGCGGCGCTCTGGGGACAGGGCAAACCACCCGGCGAATACACGATGGCGAGCGTTCTCGGGCTTCGGTGATCCGGTCCGGGATTTCGTCCGTATACCACCCCGATCTGACCAACAGACGGGGGAGACGCCATGAAACGAATTGCTTTCGGCACCGCGATCGCGCTGACCGCCCCGGCCGCCGAGGCCGTGGCGGAGGATTTCGTCACCGTGCCGTCGCGGGACGCCTTCATCGATCTCGTGACCGGGCGCGAGCTTACGCGGCTCGGCATCCGGCTTGAAGTCACGCCCGACGGCGAGATCGCGGGCAGCGCCTTTGGAACCGAGGTGTCCGGCGCCTGGCAGTGGGATGGGAATTACTTCTGCCGGGATCTCTATTTCGGCGAGCAGGACCTGGGGCCGAACTGCCAGCAGGTCGCCGTATCGGGCGACACGGTCCGCTTCATCTCGGATCGCGGCACGGGCGAATACGCCGATCTGCGTCTGCGCTGACCGGGGCGGTCGCCGTCAGAAATCGACGGCGATGCCCTTTCTTTCCCAATCGCCGAAGCGCACGGGTTCGGGACCGTCGCGACCGCCGAGCTCCGTCGGCAGGTCGACCGGTTTCTTCGCCTTCCGGCGCGCCTCGGCCTCTTCCAGCGCGCGCTGCGCCTCGGGCGGCAGGTCGGTGCGGGGATCGCTGTCGGACATGGTGTCTCCCCTTGTTCTCGGGCTGTGACTGATATACCGCGCCGGGGCTTCGGAACAAGGGAGACAGGCATGGCCAAGGCCGGACTGGCCGCGCGGCAGGCAGCGTTGCGGGCGCTGGAGCCCGTGCTGGCGGAGGGCGAGATGCTCGGCGCCATCGAGCCGCGCGACGGCCTGAGCCCGGGCGAGGCGGCGCGCGCGCGGCGTCTTGCGCTGATCATCCTCCGACACATGGAACCGATCGACGAGATCCTCGCCCGCTTCGTGAAGCGCCCGCCGCAACCCGAGGTGCAGGCGATCCTGCGGCTTGGCGCGGCAGAGCTTCTGATCGACGGCGGCGCGGCGCATGGCGTCGTGGACAGCGCCGTTCGGCTGGCGAAGGGATCGCAGGAGACGGCGCGCGCCTCGGGTCTCGTCAACGCGGTCCTGCGCAAGGTCGCGGCCGAGGGGCCGGCGATGCTGGCGCAGATTCCGGCGCAGAAACTGCCGCAATGGCTGCGGAAGCCCCTGATCGCGGCCTATGGCAAGCCGGCCGTTCGCGCGATGGAAGCCGCCCATGCCGCCGGCGCGCCGACCGACCTGACACCGAAGGGCGACCTGGAGATCGAGGGCGCCATGCGGCTGCCGACCGGGTCACTGCGCCTGCCCGACGGGGCGCAGGTCAGCGCCCTGCCCGGCTACAATGAGGGCGCCTTCTGGGTGCAGGACGCCGCCGCTGCTCTGCCGGTACGGTGTCTCGGCGACGTGGCGGGCAAGCGCGTGCTCGATCTCTGCGCCGCGCCGGGGGGCAAGACGATGCAGCTGGCCGCCGCAGGCGCGCAGGTCACGGCGCTCGATATTTCCGGGCCGCGGCTGGAGCGGGTGCGGGAGAACCTGACCCGTACCGGGCTTTCGGCGGAGATCGTCGTGGCCGATGCTCTGCATTGGGAGGGAGGGCAGTTCGACGCCATCCTCCTCGACGCGCCCTGCACCGCGACGGGCACGATCCGCCGCCATCCCGACCTGACGTTCGTTCGCGACGAGACCTCCGTTCCACCGCTCCTGGAGCTTCAGGCCGCTCTGATCGACCGCGCGCTCGGCTGGCTCGCGCCCGGCGGGCGGCTTGTATATTGCACCTGCTCGCTTCTGCCGGATGAGGGTGAGGCACAGGTTGCCGCGGCGCTGGACCGTCACCCAGAGCTGGCGGTCGCGCCGGTCGACCCGGAGACCCTCGGTGGGTCTGCGGACTGGGCCGCGCCCGCCGGCGGGCTTCGGCTGCGCCCCGATTTCTGGCCCGATCTCGGCGGGATGGACGGCTTCTTCATGGCCGCGCTCGTCAGGCGGTGACACCGGCGGACGGGCACGCTAGTCTTCTCCGAAACGACAACCGGGCCGGGCAGGACCCTCAAACGACATGACCGACAGCGGCGCCGCATATGGCGGAGCGGGGTTTCTTTCGCGGGCGTTCGACCGGCGCGCGGCCGGAGCAGCTGCGCGCGTTCGCGTGTCGGGCTTCACAGCGCAGCCGGCCCCCAAGGCGGTGGGCGAAGCGGCGCGGGGCCGCCAGCTTCTCGCCGGGAACTTCCTGTTCGCCGGAACGCTGATTGAGGCGCGCGGCCAGAGCCCGTGGGACATAACGCCACCGGATGCCGCCTTCGCTGCCGCGCTGCACGGGTTCGGCTGGCTGGACGACCTCGCGGCGGTCGGCTCGCCGGAGGCGCGGAAGACGGCGCAGCGCTGGACCGGCGACTGGCTGGCGCGCTTCGGCGCCGGGCGCGGTCCGGGCTGGACCCCGGCGCTGACCGGGCGGCGACAGATCCGCTGGATCACCCACGCGATCGCGCTGATGAACGGGGTCGACAGCGAGACCGGCAGCGCACTGATCGCGGGGATGGGCCGGCAGGCGGGGTTCCTGTCGCGGCGGTGGAGCGCAGCGCCCGCCGACCTGCCGCGCTTCGAGGCGCTGGTGGGGTATGTGCATTCAGCGACGGCGCTGAGCGGGTTCGAGCGGCATCTCGACCCGGCGCTCCGGGCGCTTGCCCGCGACTGCGAGGGGCGGATCGACGCGTCGGGCGGCATCGCGTCGCGCAGCCCCGAGGCCCTGCTGGAAATCTTCGCGCTGCTGACCTGGACCGCCGCGATCCTCGCCGAGACCGGGCGGCCGCAGGACCCGGCGCTGACGGCCGCCATCGCCCGGATCGCACCGACGCTCCGCAGCCTCCGACACGGCGACGGCTCGCTGGCGCGGTTCCACGGCGGCGGGCGGGGCCGGCCGGGGCTGCTGGATCACGCGCTGCGACAATCGATGCTGCGGCCTGCCACGGCGACGGGTGCGGCCATGGGGTTCCGGCGTCTGACGGGGGACCGGGTCGAACTGATCGTCGACGCCGCCCCGCCGCCGACGGGCCGCGACGCGACCGAGGCCCATGCCTCGACACTCGCCTTCGAGATGACGAGCGGGCGCGATCCGCTGATCGTGAGCTGCGGCCCGGGCCGGCACCTGGGCCCGGACTGGCAGACAGCCGCACGGGCAACGCCATCGCATTCGACGCTGGTGCTCGCCGGCTATTCCTCGGCCCGGATCGGGCGGCGGGCACAGGGTGAGCTGTCGGAAGGACCGGGCCGGGTCGAGGCACGGGCCGAGACGGCGGGCGCGGCCAGCGCGCTGCATCTGTCCCATGACGGCTGGCGAGAGACCCACGGCCTGACCCATATGCGGCACCTCTCGCTCGAGACCGACGGGCGGCTTCTGGCCGGCGAGGACGGCCTCGCCGCGCTCGACGACCGGGACCGCGACCGGCTCGACCGGGTGCTGGCGCGAGTTCCGGGCAGTTCGCTCGATTTCGCGATCCGCTTCCACCTGCATCCGGACGTCGAGCCGCGGCTCGACATGGGCGGGCAGGCGGTGTCGCTGATGTTGACTTCGGGCGAGCTCTGGGTGTTCCGCGCGCAGGGCGGTGAGCCCGCGAAGCTGGCCCTCGCGCCTTCGGTTTACCTCGATTCCCGGCATCTGAGCCCGCGCGCGACAAAACAGATCGTTCTCTCTGCCCGGTTGACAGGCTATGGCAGCGCCGTCAGGTGGAGCCTTGCCCGGCCCGTCGACCCGCCCCGCCGCCGCGGACGGACCTCGCGCGCGCCGCGCCTCTTGTGAAGACAGGATCTGAGATGACCGACACCGCCCCGATCGCCCGCGCCCTCCTGTCCGTCTCCGACAAGACCGGACTCGTGGATTTCGCGAAAGCGCTTGCCGGGCGCGGCGTGGCGCTTCTGTCGACCGGGGGCACGGCCAAGACGCTGCGCGAGGCGGGGCTGGACGTGACCGACGTGGCGGAGGTGACCGGCTTTCCCGAGATGATGGACGGCCGCGTGAAGACGCTGCATCCGAAGGTCCATGGCGGGCTTCTGGGCCGGCGCGGCACCGACGACGCGGCAATGGCGGAGCACGGGATCGCGCCGATCGACCTGCTGGTCGTCAATCTCTACCCGTTCGAGGCGACGGCGGCAGCGGGTGCCGACTACGCGACCTGCGTCGAGAATATCGACATCGGTGGCCCGGCGATGATCCGCGCGGCGGCCAAGAACCACGACGCGGTCACCGTGGTGACGGATGTCGGGGACTACGACGCGCTCCTCGCCGAACTGGAATCCAATGGCGGCACCACGCTCGACTTCCGCAAGAAGATGGCGGCGATCGCCTATGCGCGGACGGCGGCCTATGACGCGGCGGTGTCGACCTGGATGGCCCAGGCGACCGGCGAGGCCACGCCCCGCCGCCGCGCCGTCGCCGGCACGCTCGCTCAATCCCTCCGCTACGGCGAGAACCCGCACCAGTCAGCGGCCTTCTACAAGGACGGCTCTGCCCGGCCCGGTGTCGCGACGGCCGAGCAGGTGCAGGGCAAGGAACTGAGCTACAACAACATCAACGACACCGACGCGGCCTTCGAGCTGGTCGCCGAGTTCGCGGCGTCCGACGGCCCGGCCTGCGCGATCATCAAGCACGCCAATCCCTGCGGCGTGGGCCGGGGCGAGACGATGCGAGAGGCCTACCGCAAGGCCTACGATTGCGACCGGGTCTCGGCCTTCGGCGGGATCGTGGCGCTGAACCAGACGCTCGATGCCGAGACGGCAGAGGCGATCACTGAGACCTTCACGGAGGTGGTCATCGCGCCCGACGCCGAGGCCGGCGCGCGCGAGGTCTTTGCCGCCAAGCCCAACCTGCGCCTGCTGCTGACCGGCGCCCTGCCCGACCCGGCCGCACCCGGGCTGATGCTGAAACAGGTCGCGGGCGGGTTCCTGATGCAGGACCGAGACAATGGCCGCGTGACCGAGGGCGATCTGAAGGTCGTGTCGAAGCGCAAGCCCGATGCCCGCGAGATGGCGGACATGCTGTTCGCATGGACCGTCGCGAAGCACGTGAAGTCGAACGCCATCGTCTACGCGAAGAACCTCGCCACGGTGGGGATCGGCGCAGGCCAGATGAGCCGGGTGGACAGTTCCCGCATCGCTGCGCGCAAGGCCGAGGACATGGCCGCGCTCCTCGCCCTGAAGGACAGCCCGGCGATCGGCGCGGTCGTGGCCTCCGACGCGTTCTTCCCCTTTGCCGACGGCCTGATGGCCGCAGCCGAGGCGGGCGCCACCGCCGTGATCCAGCCCGGCGGTTCGATGCGCGACGCCGAGGTCATCGCGGCCGCCGACGAAGCCGGGCTTGCCATGGTCTTCACCGGCATGCGGCATTTCCGGCACTGACGCGATGCGGATCATCGGCATTACCGCTGTCCTCGCCTTCCTGATCGACCAGGCGTCGAAATACGCGGTCGTGCACGGGATGAACCTCGACCAGCGAATGCTGATCGAGGTCTGGCCGCCGTTCCTCGTCTTCCGCATGGGCTGGAATACCGGCATCAATTTCGGCCTGTTCGACCACGATGCCGAAGTGATGCGGTGGGTCCTGATCGGCGTCGCCGTCGCGATCTCGTCCTGGCTCCTGCTGTGGGGTCGGCACGGGCTGAGGCGGCCGATTGCGCAGGTCGCGGCCGGTCTCGTGATCGGCGGGGCGCTTGGAAACGCCCTCGACCGGCTGGTCTACGGGGCGGTTGCGGATTTCCTGAACATGTCCTGCTGCGGCATCCAGAACCCCTTCGCCTTCAACGTCG
Source organism: Rhodobacterales bacterium HKCCE3408 (assembly GCA_015689705.1). Classification (GTDB taxonomy): domain Bacteria; phylum Pseudomonadota; class Alphaproteobacteria; order Rhodobacterales; family Rhodobacteraceae; genus HKCCE3408. The sequence goes on along the minus strand of WVSN01000002.1, from coordinate 300,643 downwards.
CGGACGTGGCGATCTTTCTGGGCGCGGCCGGGCTGATCTTTTTCGCCGAGTCGCCGCGGCGGCAGACCGACAAGACCCCGTGACCTCGCGCGCGGGATCGGCTAAACGAGGTCAATGACGGAACATGGGACGACGCGGGGCATGACACGGATCGGGGCAGTTCTCGGGCTTATCGCGCTTGTCGTGGTTGCGGGATGTTCGCGCGACCGCCAGCCGCAATTGCTGAACCTCGCCCGCGACAGCGGACCGGGGCCGGACGAATTCTCGATCCTGCCGACCGAACCGCTTCAGATGCCCGACGATCTCGCCAGCCTGCCCGAACCGACGCCGGGTGGCACCAACCGTGTCGATCCCGACCCCGAGGCTGACGCGATCATCGCGCTTGGCGGCAATCCGGATCGCGCGCCGGGCGCCGGCGGTCTGGTCACCTATGCCGCGCGTTTCGGCATCTCGGACGGCATCCGCGACGTGCTGGCGGCCGAGGACCTGGACTACCGCCGCCGCAATGACGGCCGGCTGCTGGAGCGGCTGTTCAACGTGAACGTCTACCACCGCGCCTACGAGCGCGTGTCGCTCGACCAGTACGCCGAACTGGAGCGTCTGCGCCGGGCCGGAGTCCGCACGCCCGCCGCGCCGCCCGAAGGGTTCCAGCGCTAGGCTGCGGCATTCACAGCTGTTTCAGTTTCATTAACCGCCATTCGGTCCTATCTGAACGGGAACGCCCGGTCGGAGAAGGAGTCCCCATGTCCCGCCTCATCGGAATTCTCGCGCTGCTGTGGACCCTGCCCGCATGGGCCGTGGGCGAGGTCACCGAGTTCACGCTGGACAACGGCATGCAGGCCGTGGTGATCGAGGATCACCGCAGCCCCGCCGTCGTTCACATGGTCTGGTATCGCGTCGGCGCCGCCGACGAGCCGCCGGGCCAGTCCGGCATCGCGCATTTCCTCGAACACCTGATGTTCAAAGGCACCGACACACTCGAGGCCGGTGAGTTCAGCCGCATTGTCGAGGCGAATGGCGGCTCGGACAACGCCTTCACCTCGTGGGACTATACCGGCTACATCCAGCGCGTCGCCTCTGACCGGCTTGGCCTGATGATGGAGATGGAAGCCGACCGGATGCGTGGCCTCGCGCTCGACCCCGATGACGTGACGACCGAGCGGTCGGTGATCCTGGAGGAACGCGCGCAGCGAACCGACAGCTCCCCGGGCTCTCTGTTCAACGAGCAGGTGCGGGCCAGCCTCTACCTCAATCATCCGTACCGTATTCCGGTCATCGGATGGCGGCACGAGATGGAGGGGCTGACGCGTGAGATGGCGCTCGATTTCTACCAGCGCTACTACGCGCCCAACAACGCGATCCTGATCGTCGCGGGCGATGTCGATCCAGCCGAGGTCGAGGCGCTGGCCAACCAGTATTACGGCCCGCTCGAGCCGACGCCGGGCCTCGGGCCGCGGGTGCGTCCGGCCGAGCCGCCGCAGATCGCCGACAGGACCGTCACCTATTCCGATCCGACCGTCGCCCGGCCCTATGTCTCGATCACACGTCTGGCGCCCGAGCGGGATCCCGGCGCACAGGAAGAAGCCGCCGCGCTGACGCTTCTGGCCGAGCTTCTGGGCGGCGGGCAGACCTCGCTCCTGTCCCGGGTGCTGCAGACCGAGGAGCAGGTCTCGCTCTTCGCGGGGGCCTATTACGACGGGCTGAACTACGACGACGGATCGTTCACGCTGGTGAACGTTCCGGTGCCGGGCCGCAGTCTCGAAGAGGCCGAGGTGGATCTGGAACGCATGATCGCGCGCTTCCTCGAGGAGGGCGTCGACGCCGAGCAGTTCGAGCGCGTGAAGTTTCTCTACGAGGCCGGCGAGATCTACGCGCAGGACGACGTCGCGGGATTGGCGCGCAGCTACGGCGTCGCCCTGACCTCCGGCCTGACGGTCGAGGATATCGAGGCCTGGCCCGACGTCATCGCCGCGACGACGATCGAGGACGTCATGGCTGCCGCGCACCGCATGTTCGACGACGGCGTGACGGTGACCGGCTACCTGACCCGGACCGAGGAGACGACCCAATGATCCGCGCAACGCTTTTCGCCCTCTGCGCCCTCGTCGCCGCGCCGGCCGCGGCCCAGGTGCAGATCCAGGACGTGACCTCGCCCGGCGGCATCGACGCCTGGCTGGTGGAGGATCACTCGATCCCGATCGTGGCGCTGGACATCCGCTTTGCCGGTGGAACCTCTCTCGATCCCGAGGGCCAGCGCGGCGCGATCTACATGATGACTGGACTTCTGGAGGAAGGCGCGGGCGACATGGATGCGCAGGCCTTCGCCGCCGCCGAGGAACGACTGGCCGCCCGCTTCAGTTGGGACGCCTACCGCGACAGCGTCGTCATCAACGCGGAGATGCTGACCGAGACGCGCGACGCCTCGGCCGAGCTTCTGCGTTCGGCGCTGGTCGAGCCGCGCTTCGATGACGACGCGGTCGAGCGGGTGCGCGGGCAGATTCTGTCGATCATCGCCGCGAACGCCCAGAGCCCTGAGGACATCGCACCGGACCGGTTCAACGCCCTGGCCTATGGCGACCATCCCTACGGAACCGCGCAGGAAGGCACGGCCGAAAGCGTCGCGGCGCTGACCCGCGACGACCTGATCGCCGCGCATGACTCGCTGTTCACCCGCGACCGGGTCTATGTCGGTGCGGCCGGCGACATCACCCCGGAAGAACTGGGTGCGCTGCTCGACCGTCTGCTCGGTGACCTGCCGGAGAGCGGCGTCGACGAGATCGGGCCCGCGCCCTGGAACCTCGATGGCGGGATAACGGTCGTCGACTTCCCCACGCCGCAATCGGTCGCCTTCTTCGGCCAGCCGGGGATCGAGCGCGACGATCCGGATTTCTTCCCCGCCTTCGTACTGAACCAGATCCTCGGCGGCGGCAATTTCGGCTCGCGCCTGCAGGAGGAAGTTCGGGTCCAGCGCGGTCTGACCTACGGGATCGGCACGTTCCTGTCGCTGGCCGACCACGCGCCGATGCTGCTCGGCCAGTTCTCATCCTCGAACAACCTGGTGGCCGAGGCAATCGATGTCGTCCGCGCCGAATGGGCCGACATCGCCGAGAACGGCGTGACCGAGGAGGAGCTGGAAGCCGCCAAGCTCTACCTGACCGGCGCGTATCCGCTGCGCTTTGACGGCAACGAGGCGATCGCCGGGATCCTGGCGGGCATGCAGCAGGACGGGATGCCGATGGACTACATCATCGACCGGAACGACTACGTAAACGCCGTCACGCTCGAGGATGTGCGCCGCGTCGCCGCCCGACTGCTCAAGCCCGATCAGCTGCATTTCGTGGTCGTGGGCCAGCCGGAAGGGCTCTAGAGAATCGGGTCGGGCCATGCTACCTGTAGTGGCATGGCCCCCGCGAACCCCAAGATAGGCGAGCGCCCACAGGATGTGGCGCGTCAGGTGATCCGCCAGCTCGACGAGGCGGCGATCAACCGTATCGCGGCGGGCGAAGTCGTCGAACGGCCGGCCTCCGCGGTGAAGGAACTGGTCGAGAACGCGATCGACGCCGGCGCGCGGCGCATCACGGTCGAGGTCGCGGATGGCGGCAAGACGCTGATCCGCGTGACCGACGATGGCTGCGGGATGGAGGCCGAGGATCTACCGCTCGCGCTCAGCCGCCACGCGACCTCGAAAATCGACGGAACGGACCTTCTGAACATCCGCAGCTTCGGCTTCCGCGGTGAGGCGCTGCCCTCGCTCGGCGCGGTCGGCCGTCTGACGGTCACCTCGCGGGCCGGCGGCGGTGCGCACCGGATTGCGGTCGATGGCGGGCGGGTCGGCAAGGTCGAGCCTGCCGCGCTCAATCGCGGCACGGTGGTCGAGCTGCGCGACCTGTTCCACGCGACACCCGCGCGGCTGAAATTCCTCCGCTCCGACCGGGCCGAGATGCAGGCGGTGACCGAGATCGTGAAGCGCCTCGCCATGGCCGAGCCTGCCATCGGTTTCACCCTGCGCGACGGCGATCGCGAGGTATTCCGCACCGATCCGGAAACGGGCGACCTGTTCGACGCGCTGGCCGGGCGGTTGTCCGCGGTGCTCGGCCGCGACTTCGTCGAGAACGCGATGACGCTCGATGCCGAGCGCGAGGGGCTGCGGCTGACCGGCCTCGCCGCGCTGCCGACCTATTCGCGCGGATCGGCGGTGGCGCAGCATCTCTTCGTCAATGGCCGCCCGGTGCGCGACAAGCTTCTGATCGGGGCGGTCCGCGGGGCCTATGCCGATTTCCTCAGCCGCGACCGGCATCCCGCGCTGGCGTTGTTCGTCGACTGCCCGCCCGAGCGCGTGGACGTGAACGTCCATCCGGCCAAGGCCGAAGTCCGGTTCCGGGAACCGGGGCTGGTCCGGGGGCTGATCGTGACCGCGCTGAAGCACGCGCTGGCCGGTGCCGGTCATCGCTCGAGCTCGACCGTCGCGGGCGCGACCCTGGGCGCGATGCGGCCGGAAGGTGCGCCACCGCGGATCTACCAGATGGACCGCCCCGGCCAGGCTGCGCTGCACGGGTCGCGCGACTGGCAGGCGCCGGGCCTTGCCGAGCCTGCGACGGGATACGATCCCCACTTCGCGCCAGCCGCCCGCGTCGAGGCGGAGGCTGGCCATGTCCCGGAGGACGCGCCGCTCGGTGCCGCGCGGGCGCAGGTGCACGAGAACTACATCCTTGCCCAGACCGCCGACGGTCTCGTGATCGTCGACCAGCACGCCGCGCATGAACGGCTCGTCTACGAGAAACTGAAGCGCCAGATGGCCGAACGGGGTGTCGCGGCGCAGGCCCTGCTGATCCCCGAGATCGTGTCGCTCGGGACGCAGGACGCCGAGCGCCTTATGGACTACGCCGCCGAGCTGTCGCGCTTCGGCCTGACGATCGAGCCGTTCGGACCCGGCACGCTCGCCGTGCGCGAGACGCCGGCCGTCCTTGGCGAGATCAACGCCGAAGCGCTCCTGCGCGATATCCTCGACGAACTCGACGACATGGGCGAGAGCGCCACGCTGCTTGCCCGGATTGAGGCGATCCTGAGCCGCATGGCCTGCCACGGCTCAGTCCGGTCGGGACGGCGGATGGGCGCGGCCGAGATGAATGCGCTCCTGCGCGAGATGGAGGCAACGCCGCATTCCGGCCAGTGCAACCACGGCCGCCCGACCTACGTCGAGCTGAAACTGTCCGACATCGAACGGCTCTTCGGGCGCACATGATCGAGCTCGGCCCCCTTTCCCTCGATCCGCAGGATCCCGTCACGCAGATGATCGCCGTTGGCGTCGTCGTGCTTGTGATCCTGTTCATCGCCATGATCCGCGGCGCTCGGCGGTCCGAGGCGCTGCTGCGCGGGCAGGAGCGTCTGGCCGAGCGGATGCAGGCCAGCGCCGAGGGCCAATCGCAGGCGAACATGCAGATCATGCAGGCGATGGAGCAGCGGTTGTCCGACGTGCAGACGGCGATGGGCGACCGGCTGCACGAGACCGCCTCGCGCCAGGCGCAGAACCTCGCGACGCTGCAGGAGAAGCTGAACGAACAGATGCACATCACCGCGCTCAAGCAGGGCAACGCGCTTGGCGAATTGCAGGCCCGGATGAACGAGCGGATGGCCGAGGCGGCGCTCAAGCAGTCGCAGGCGCTCGCCGCCCTGAACGAGCGGATCGACAAGACGCTGGCCGGGAATTCCGAGAAGACGACGGAGTCGCTGACTCAGCTGCAGGAGCGGCTGGCGACCATCGACCGGGCGCAGACGAATATCGAGAAACTGAGTTCCGACGTGCTCGGCCTCCAGGACATCCTGTCGAACAAGCAGCGGCGGGGGATGTTCGGGGAAATCCAGCTCAACGACATCGTTTCGAACGCGCTGCCGGCGGATGCCTATTCGCTTCAGACGACGCTGTCGAACGGCCGCCGCGCCGACTGCCTGATCCGCCTGCCGAACCCGCCGGGGCCGATCGTGATCGACGCGAAATTCCCGCTCGAAGCCTACGAGGCGCTGTCCCGCGCGCAGGACCAGGAGGCGATGGCGCGCGCGCTGCGCGACCTGAAGACCGCCGTCCTGAAGCATGTGAAGGACATCGCTGAGCGCTACATCATCGAGGGCGAGACGGCGGACGGCGCGCTGATGTTCCTGCCGTCCGAGGCGATCTACGCCGAACTGCACGCGCGCCTGCCTGAGGTCATCCGCGACGGTTTCCACCACCGGGTCTGGATCGTCTCGCCAACGACCTGCATGGCGACTCTCAACACGATGCGCGCGGTGATGAAGGATGCGCGGATGCGCGAACAGGCGGGCGAGATCCGCAAGGCGCTGAAACAGCTGCACCGCGACGTGGAGATCATCGGCGAGCGCGCCGGAAAGCTCGAGACCCATCTGCGGCAGGCGGGCGAGGATGTTTCGGGCATCCTGACCGCCTCGGACCGCGCCGGGAAGCGGGCCGAGCGGCTCGACAACTTCGATTTCGAGGAACTGGCCCCGGGCGAGGCCGACGTGGCGCGGCTCGCCGGGGAGTGATCTCTGCCGCGAAACGGGTTGATAACCATTGGCCGCTAATCTGCGCCCGATCCCAAATCGGACGAGCGCAGATGAACCTGACGACGAACAGCGACGGCCCGGTCACCGTGGTCACGGTCACCGACAGCCGCATCGACGCCGCGGTAGCGGTCGATTTCAAGGAGGCGTTCCGCGATGCCCTCGACGGCAGCGGTGAGGGTCCGGTGGTCTTGGACCTCTCGGCGGTGGATTTCCTCGACTCCAGCGGGCTCGGCGCCGTGGTCGCCGCGCGAAAGCTTCTGGGCGAAGGCCGGCCACTGGAACTGGCCGGCCTCAGCGTCGCGGTCGCCAAGGTCATGCAGCTGACGCGGATGGACCGCGTCTTTCGCATCCACGACAGCCTGGCCGATGCGCAGTCGGCCCACCGGCCTCCGGCCGCCTGAGCGTTCGGTCTATGGATGGCCCCGCCACGAAACGCGAGGACGGGGCCGTCCCGCGCCTGTGCCTCTCCTTCGCGCCGCTGGATGGTGCCGTACGCGGGGCACTGGCCGACATCCACGATCACCTGGCGGCTCGGACCGATCCCGATCTTCTTGCCCGGGTGGAGATCGCGCTGGCCGAGACGTTGAACAACATCGCCGAACACGCCTATTGCGGGCGTGACCGCGTCGCGGGCGAGATTGCCATCGCGCTTCACGGGTCGTCCCGCAGCCTCGATTTCGAGATCGTTGATGACGGCCGCGAAATGCCCGGCGGATCGCCCCCGCCGGGCCATCTCCCGCAGGTTGATGGGGTTCCGGTCGATCAGCTGCCCGAAGGGGGATTCGGCTGGCATCTGATCCGGAGGCTCAGCACAGGTCTGGCCTATGAACGCCGCGGCGGACGCAACCATGTGACCTTCCGGATTTCTGCCTGACAAGCGTCAATGATGCCCATTTCCAGCCATTGTTTCGCCGCCGGGCGCATTGCCACCGTATGGCCTAAATCGCTCCGTAACTTGGTCGCTAAGACCGGTAATACACGGAACTGTAGCTGCATAGGCTTCCCTCGGCGCCGTGTCGTCAAGCCCCCACCCATTGGCGCGGCGCCGAGGTTTATCCCCCCAAATGAACCGATTGCGCTTGTCCCCGCCGGGGCCATCGTTACCTTCCGCGCGCAAACGACGAGGGGAGTGTTTCATGCGTGATTTCCACCTGCCCGGCCGGTCCGCGGTGTTCGCCCGGAACGGCATGGTCGCGACCTCGCATCCGCTTGCGGTGAAGACCGGCGTTGCGGTGCTGGAGGCTGGCGGCAATGCCGTCGACGCCGCTATCGCGACCGCCATCCTTCTCGGCCAGTGCGAGCCGCAGATGACCGGACTCGGCGGCGACATGTTCGCCCTGATCCGCAAGCCCGGGCAGGATATCATCGGCCTCAACGCTTCGGGCCGCGCGCCTGCCGCGCTGTCGGCGAAAGCGCTGCGGGACGAGGGGCTGAAGACGATCCCGCCAAGCCATCCCGCTGCGATCACGCTGCCCGGCGCCGTCGATGGCTTCTGCCGTCTGCACGCCGATCACGGCCGCCTCCCGCTGGCCGACATTCTGGCCCCGGCCATCCGTTATGCCGAGGACGGCATCCCGGTCGCCCCGCGCGTCGGATTCGACTGGTCTGAATCGGCCGGGAACCTCCAGGCGTCGGGCGCAAAGCACTACCTTTCAGGCGGCGCTGCGCCGTCGGTCGGCGCCACGTTCCGCGCGCCCGCCCAGGCCGAAGTGCTGCGCCGCATCGCCGCCGAGGGCCGCGCCGGCTTCTATGAAGGCGAAGTCGCGGCCGACATGCTGGCCGCGCTGAAGGCCATCGGCGGGACCCACACCGCCAAGGATTTCGCCTCCGTCGCCTGCGACTACGTCACACCGGTCAGCGGCACGTATCGCGGCTATCGCCTGACCGAGCTGCCGCCGAACGGACAGGGCGCGACGGCGATCCTGCTGGCCAATATCCTCAGCCATTTCGACCTCGCCTCGCTCGACCCGTTCGGCGCGACCCGGGCACACCTGGAGGCTGAGGCGACGAAGCTGGCCTATGACGCGCGCAATCGCTTCGTGTCCGATGCGGATTACATGACGCGGCTCGATCACATGCTGGCGCCGGAAACGGCCGAGGCGCTGGCCGGGCTCATCGCCGACGACCGGGTGCTGCCCGACGCCGCCGCGATCACCGAAGCCGTGCATCGCGATACGGTCATCCTCACGGTCGTCGACAGCGACCGGATGGCGGTGTCGATGATCTACTCGATCTTCGCGAGCTTCGGATCGGGCCACGCGTCCGACCGGTTCGGCATCCTGTTCCACAACCGCGGCGGCGGCTTCACCCTGACCGAGGGTCATCCGAACGAAGCCGGGCCCGGCAAGCGCCCGATGCACACCATCATCCCGGCCATGCTGGAAGAGCCCGACGGCTCGTTCATGCCGTTCGGCGTGATGGGCGGCCAGTACCAGGCCGCAGGCCATGCGCGATTCCTCAGCAACGTCGCGGATTTCGGCATGGCGCCGCAGATGGCGATCGACGCGCCGCGATCCTTCGCGATCACCGGCGACCTTCAGCTTGAGCGGGGATACGGCCCGGACGTTCGCGCCGAACTGGCCGATCTCGGCCATCGCGTGGTGACGCCCGAAACGCCCATCGGCGGCGCGCAGGCGGTCCGCATCGACGCATCGACCGACGTGCTTCAGGGCGCGTCCGATCCCCGCAAGGACGGCTGCGCCCTGGGTTACTGACCCGGCGGCGCAGTCAGTTCAGGTTGAATTCGAGCGGGTAGCGGCCATCCCTGAAATCGCCGAACAGGTCGGGCAGATCGGGATGGTCGACGGGCTCTCCGGTCTCATCCGGCACCAGGTTCTGTTCCGAGACATAGGCGACGTAGTAGCTGTCGTCGTTCTCGGCCAGCAGGTGGTAGAACGGCTGTTCCTTGCGCGGACGGCTGTGTTCCGGAATGGCCTGATACCAGGCTTCCGTGTTCCCGAATTCCGGGTCGACGTCGAAGACGACCCCCCGGAACGGATGTTTCCGGTGGCGGACCACCTGGCCAAGACTGTATTTGGCTTCGCTTTTAAGCATAGCAACGTGCCCCCTCCAATCGTCTAACTCTGCACCCTCGGACTTGTCCACTGCCTGCGCGGGGTAACATGAGAAACAGATTGTGAAGTCGGGCCCGACAGTGAGCCCGCCCTTTGAAAGCCGGGCGATTTGCTTTAGAGTGCTGCAAAACCAAGAAGCGCAGACTTCGAGCAGCAAAATGATGAGACAGGTCCTCACCGCGTTCGCGCTGATGCTTCTGGCCGGCTGTGGCCAGCAGTACTCCGCGCCCCGCAATCTCGACAACGCCTGTGCGCTGGCGGCCGAGAGGCCGCAATACATGCGTGCCATGCTCCGGGCCGAACAGAACTGGGGTGTTCCGGTTCATGTCCAGATGGCGACGATCTACCAGGAAAGCCGTTTCGTCGGGAATGCTCGCACTCCTTATCGCTTCGCGCTCGGCGTGATCCCCATGGGCCGCGTCAGCTCGGCCTACGGATATTCCCAGGCGCTGGACGGCACCTGGGACGACTACCGGGCCGAGACCGGCAACCGCAGGGCCAGCCGGACGGACATCGACGACGCGACCGACTTCATGGGCTGGTACATGGCCAACACGGTGACCCGGAACGGGGTTCCGCTGGACAACCCGCGCGAGCAGTACCTTGCCTACCACGAGGGCCACACCGGCTATGCCCGCGGCAGCCACAACGGCAAGTCGTGGCTGTTGCGCGTGGCCGACGACGTGGCGGCGCGGGCGGCCATGTACGAGATTCAGCTTCAGAGCTGCATGCACAACGGCTAGCCGCGCGACTGGATCTCCTGCGGGATCGAGAAGAGCCGGGCCGGCAGGCGGCCCCCGGTCTCCATCCCGCCGAGGATGACTGTCGTCTCTTGGCCACCCTCGTCGGTGATGACCCATTGCCGGAGCTCGACCGGATCGTCGGTGAAGACCAGCGTGATACTGCCGATGTCGGGCCGGTCGGGATCCTGCGCGACCACGCGGGTGGTCGTCCCGTCGCCCTCATGCGCCACCACCATGCCGGAGCGGCCGAGGTCGACATTGCGGGCGAGGATCAGCGACAGCGGCGTCTGTTCCAGCGGATACTGCTCGGCGGCGACGTTCGACCGCCCGTCGAAGATCGCGACCTGTCCGCCGCCCGCCATGACCAGCACATCCTCGCCGTCATATTCAAACCGGACGCGCCCGGGTCGGTTGATGTAGACCGTCCCGGTCGAGACGGTGCCATCCGCATTGACCTGCGTGAACCCCGCCTCGGCGGTGCGGATGTTGTTCAGGTAGTCCGACAGCGCGCGGAGCGGGATCGCGTCCTGGGCCGCGGCTGGCAGCGCGGTGACCGCCGCCGTGATCGCGGCGAGTGCGAAGCGTTTCATTGGGCCTCCTGCCTCGGGTGTTTCCCGCGATATAGGCAGTGGACCCCGTGATAGCCAATATCAGGCGGGCTCGGGCACCAGGATCTCGCGCTTGCCGACGTGGTTCGCCGCGCTGACAAGGCCCTGCTCCTCCATCTGCTCCACCAGCCGCGCGGCCTTGTTGTAGCCGATGGCAAGCTTGCGCTGGATGTAGGAGGTCGAGCACTTGCGGTCCTTGATGACGATCTGCACGGCCTGATCGTACAGCGCATCCTCGCCATCCGTGTTGCCGCCGGTATTCAGGCCGAGCACGGCGTCGATGTCGCTCTCGCGATCGTCGTCCGGGCCGTCGAGCACCGAAGCCGCGTAGTCCGGCGGGCCGAAGCTCTTCAGGTGACGGACGATCTCCTCGACCTCTTCATCCGAGACGAAGGGACCGTGGACGCGGGTGATCTTCGACCCGCCGGCCATGTAGAGCATGTCGCCCTGCCCGAGGAGCTGTTCGGCGCCCATCTCGCCGAGGATCGTGCGGCTGTCGATCTTCGAGGTCACGTGGAAGGAGATCCGCGTCGGGAAGTTCGCCTTGATCGTGCCGGTGATGACGTCAACAGACGGCCGCTGCGTGGCCATGATGAGGTGGATGCCGGACGCCCGCGCCATCTGCGCGAGGCGCTGGATGCAGGCCTCGATCTCCTTGCCGGCGACCATCATCAGGTCGGCCATCTCATCGACGACGACCACGATGAACGGCATCTTCTCGGGATGGAATTCCTCGGTCTCGAACACCGGCTCGCCGGTTTCGTCGTCGAAGCCGGTCTGGATCGTGCGCTTGAACATCTCGCCCTTGGCGAGCGCGTCGGCCACGCGGCCGTTGTAGCCGTCGATGTTGCGCACGCCCATCTTCGACATCTTGCGATAGCGCTCCTCCATCTCGCCGACGACCCACTTGAGCGCGACAACCGCCTTTTTCGGGTCTGTCACGACGGGCGAGAGAAGATGCGGGATGCCGTCATAGACGCTGAGTTCCAGCATCTTCGGGTCGATCATGATGAGCCGGCAATCCTCGGGCGGAAGCTTGTAGAGAAGCGACAGGATCATGGTGTTGATCGCGACCGACTTGCCCGAACCGGTCGTCCCCGCGATCAGCAGATGCGGCATCTTGGCCAGGTTCGCGATGACCGCCTCGCCTCCGATATCTTTGCCGAGCGCCAGCGGCAGACGGTGGTTTCCGTCGCCATAGTCGCGCGAGGACAGGATTTCCCGCAGGACGACCTTCTCGCGGTGCTGGTTGGGCAGTTCGATGCCGATCACGGAGCGGCCCGGAACCGTGGAGACGCGGGCCGAGAGCGCGGACATGGACCGCGCGATGTCGTCGGCCAGGCCGATCACGCGCGATGCCTTCAGGCCCGGCGCAGGTTCCAGCTCGTACATGGTGACGACGGGGCCCGGGCGGACCGAGACGATCTCTCCCTTTACGCCGTAATCGTCCAGCACGCTTTCGAGCATCCGCGCGTTCTCCTCCAGCGCCTCGTCCGAGAGGTGGTGGCGTTCGACATTCGCGGGGCTGGACAGAAGCGTGAGCGGCGGGAATTCGTAGGCCGCGCCATCCTCGAGCGGGAGAGAGGGCTGCGCGTCGGCGAGCGCCCGGCGCGACGGGGCGGGCTTCGAGGCCGGCGGAACGACCTTCGGGCGCGATCCGGAAATCGAGGCGTTGCGCTCCGAATGGGGCAGGTCGATGCGTTCGGCCGCAGAGAGGTCGATGCGTGCAGCGTCCTCCTCGTGCCAGTCGTCGTCCCAGGTGTCAGGCTCGTCCAGTTCGTCCGGGACGGACGGGATCGGGCTGCCGGGGGCAGGCGGGATCGGGGCGGGCGCGGGCATTCCGCCGGCGGTCAGCGGCGGCTCGACGCGGTCGACCTGAGCCGGCCGGCGCAGGCGGGCGCGGATGACATCGGCGATCTTCTCGCGGATACGGTCGTCGCTCGGAGGCTCGATGTCCGAAAAATCGGCTGCGTCGCGGCTGACGAGTTCCGGCTCGGGCCCGGCCAGCGCGTCGCGCCCACGGACCGCGCGCAGGATCGGCACGCGGGCGAGAAGGCGGTTGCCGCCCGACAGCACCGGCTCACGCCGTGTCGGGACAGCGCCGTAGGCCGGCAGTTCGGACGCCATGCGTGCCTCGTCCCAGTCCTCCTCGGCGGCCTCGGCCCGGGCGGCGCGCGCCTCGCGCCACGACGCGGCGGCACGCAGACCGCCAGAGCCGACACCGCGCAGGAGACCGACGAGACCGTGGAAAACGAGGATCAGGCCATAGAGCATCCAGCGCAGGCCAAGCCGAAGCTCGGACCGCGTGGCGCCGAAGACGAAGAAGGTGAGCGCGATGCCAGACACGAAGGCCGCCGCCGCAGTCACCCGCAGGCCGGTGGCGATGCCGACCGGCAGGATGTTCAGGATCGCGGCAAGGACGGTGTCGCCGAACAGCCCGCCAAGCCCGAAGGAATGCGTCCAGCTTTCGCCCGGCGGATAGCTCGCGGCATAGACGGCGGCCAGAGACACGGCGATGGGCACGAAGAGACCCCGGGTCATCGCAAGCTCCGCCCCGCGATGCAGCAGGAAGCGCGTGCCCCAGACCAGCATCGCCGCCACGATCAGCCAGCTGCCATAGCCGACGATCATCATCAGCACGGCCGACACCGAGGCGCCGAAGCGGCCGAACAGGTTCTCGGGGATGTCATCGGTTGCGGCGAGCCAGTTCGGATCGCCCGGCGCGTAGGACCACAGCATCATCGCCAGAGCGATCCCCGCCGTCACGAGAACGAGCCCGATGAGCTCGCGCCCGCGCTTCTCGATCATCGCCTGCATCTGGCTGTCGAGGAAGGGATCACGCTGCCGTGTCTGATAGGCCATCTTTCTACCTCACCGATAAAGTCCGTCGCGGATGCGTTTCAGCCCGCGCTCGCATTCCTCGAGCGGGGCGACCATCGCGACGCGAATGAATGGGTCGCCAGGATTGGCGCCGTCGACCGAGCGGCCCAGATAGCCGCCGGGCAGCACGCGCACGCCCGTCTCGGTCCAGAGACGGAGCGCCGCGGCTTCGCCGTCGCCCTCGGGCACCGGCAGCCAGAGAAAGAACCCGCCCTTGGGCGGAACGTAGTCCGGCATCTGGCCGAAGATCGCGTCGGCGAGCGCGTATTTCTCGTGGTAGAGGGCGCGGTTGGCCTCCACATGGGTTTCGTCGGCCCAGATCCGCTCGGCCACGCGCTGCAGGGGCAACGGAAGCGGCGCGCCGGAATAGGCCCGAAGCTCGTTCATCGCGGCGATGCATTTCGGCCCGCCGGCGCAGAAGCCCGACCGCAGTCCCGGCAGGTTCGAGCGTTTCGAGAGCGAGTGGAAGACAAGCATCCGTTCGGGATCCGCCCCGAGCGCGGCAGAAGCGGCAAGACCGCCGGGCGGCGGCGCGTCGCGCCAGATCTCGGAATAGCATTCGTCGGCAATGACGAGGAAATCGTGCTTCTCGGCCAACGCGATCAGTGTCCGCCAGTAAGCATCGTCCGCCACGGCGCCTTGCGGGTTCGATGGCGAGCATACGAACGCGATGGCCGTCCGGTCGAGCGTTTCGTCCGGGAGCGAGGCGTAGTCGGGCAGGAACCCGGTCTCGGCCGTGGCGGGCACGAAGACCGGCTCCGCCCCGAGCGTCAGCGCGCCCATCATGTAGACCTGGTAGAACGGGTTCGGCGTCAGAATGACTGGCTTTTTCCCCGCCTTCTGCTCCGGGCAGAGGGCGAGAACGGCATTGTAAAGCCCTTCCCGCGTGCCGTTCAGCGCCAGGATGCGATCGGTGCCGACCGAGACGCCGTAGCGTTGGGAAAGCCAGCCCGATATGACTTCCAGCAACTCCGGCGCGCCGGGGTTCGGGGGATACTTGGCGAATTCGTCGATATGGCGGGCCAGCACGTCGGCGACCCATCCCGGAAACGGGTGGCGCGGCTCTCCGATAGTCATGTTGATGACTTCGCCGCCCGGCATATGGGCGTCGAGCAGGCTCCGCAGGCGCGGAAACGCATAAGCTGGCAGGTTCGCAAACCGCTCAGGAAACACCATAACTGCCTCAGACCGGGGTCGTTGCGCCCCGCTTATCGGAAAGGTAGCGGCAAGCGCCCGGCCGGTCCAGATATTTTGCCGCAGGATGGCCGGGTGTGGCGCTCAGGCCAAAGCCGCCTCGGCCGCCGCGCCGAGCCGCAGAAGACGTCCCTCGGCCATCGGCGGCGTGAACATCATCAGCCCGCAGGAAGGAACGCCGGTCGGCAGGGTCAGCGCACTGACGCCCATCAGGTTGCCGACCCGCGCGTTGCGCAGTGTCAGGAGGTTCTCGGTCGCGTAATAGGCGTCGTCCGACAGCAGCCGCTCCCGCTCGGGTGGGAGGTTCGCGGCAGTGGGCAGAATGACTGCGTCGTAGCCGGCGGTATCGGCGTAATAGGCGGTGCGGTAGGCGTCGCGCCGGCGCAGCGCATCGACGAAATCCGGCGCCGAGAATTCGCGGCCGCCCCGGAACCGCTCGAGGATCGGGCGGAACATCTTCTCGGGCGCGGCTTCGATCACGTCGCGCCAGATGCCGTAGGCTTCGCCGGCATAAAGGATGATGGAAAGGTCCATCGCCTCTTCGGCTGCAGCGACGCGGCCCCGTTCGATCGTGGCGCCGGCGGCCGACAGCTTCGCACAGGCATCTTCGAACGCGGCTCCCGGTTCTTCGCGCACGTCGCTCGCGAACGGGTCGAGAACGAGGAAGTGCGCGCCCTCCAGCGTGGCGCCCGACAGATCGGCCGCCGGACCGCCTTCCATCACCGCCAGCAGCAGCGCCGCATCCTCCACGTTGCGGGTCAGCGGCCCGACCGTATCCAGCCGTTCGACCAGGGGCACCACGCCCGCGTTGCTCAGCCGGCCCCATGTCGTCTTGAGTCCGACGAGATCATTCCACGCCGCAGGAACACGCACCGATCCGCCCGTATCCGAGCCGATCCCCGCCGGAGCGAGACCGAGCGCGACCGAGACCGCTGCGCCCGAGGACGATCCGCCGGGAACGAGGTCGGGGTTGTGCCGGTTCGGCGGCGTTCCCGTCACCGGGTTCAGGCCGAGGCCCGAGAAGGCGAGCTCCGACAGATTCGTCTTGCCGATGCAGACCAGCCCAGCCAGCGTCGCCTGCCGCAGCACCTCGGCGTCGGTTTCGGGCACCCGTCCCTTCAGCAGCGCCGAGCCCGCCTCGGTCACGACGCCCGCGGTGTCGAACAGATCCTTCCAGCTGATCGGAACGCCATCCAGCAGACCGCGCCGGATGCCGGCCTTTGCCCTCGCCCGCGCCGCCGCCGCTTCGGCGCGCGCGCGGTCGGGGGTCAGCCGGGCGTAGACGTCGGTGCGATCGGCCGCGGCGGCAAGGAAAGTTTCGGCCAGGTCGACCGGATCGAAACGGCCAGCGCCGATGCCGCGGCCAAGCTCCGCCACGCCCATCTGCCTCACGTCCATCGCCGCCCTCCTGCCCCGCCGCATGATGTCGCGGGTCACGCTACAGACCGGCAATCGCTTGGACAATCCCGTCCGATGGCGCATATCGGGGCCATGGACGCGGATCACGACATCCTCATCGTCGGCGGGGGCCTGGCCGGGCCGCTGCTCGCGCTCGCGCTGGCCCGGGCTGGTCTGCGCAGCGCCGTGATCGACGCAGAACCGTCGGAAACATTCACCGATCCGGAGTTCGACGGGCGCGCCTACGCGCTGGCGCTGAGTTCCGTCCGGATGCTCGACGCGCTCGGCCTGTGGGATGCCCTCGAAGGAAAGACGCAGCCGATCCTCGGCATCACCGCCTCGGACGGGCGGCCCGGAGAAGGCGCCGCACCATGGGCGCTCCATTTCGATGCCGCCGAGATCGAGGACGGGCCGATGGGCCATATCGTCGAGGATCGCGTCCTGCGGCCGTTGCTCCTCGAGGCGATCGGCGCGGAGGAGCGGGTGACGCACATGCCGTCCACGCGCGTCACCGCCCAGTCGACCGAGGGATCCTTGGCGCGGCTTACCCTGTCGGGCGGCAAGGAACTGACCGGCCGGCTTGTCGTCGGCGCCGACGGCCGGTCGAGCGGGACGGCGGAGCGTGCCGGTATCCGCCGCACCGGATGGGGCTACGACCAGACCGCGCTTGTTGCCGCCATCGCGCACGAGCTGCCGCACGAAGGCGTCGCGCACCAGTTCTTCATGCCGTCCGGGCCGCTCGCCATCCTGCCGCTGCCGGGCAACCGGTCCTCCATCGTCTGGAGCGAGACAGCCGAAGACGCCGCGCGGATCGCCGATCTGCCGGACGAAGCGTTCCTCGATCATCTGCGCCCGCGTTTCGGCGATTTCCGCGGCGAGATCGCGCTGGCCGGCAAGCGCTACGGCTACCCGCTCGGCCTGTCCCTGACCGACCGGATGGTCGCGCCGCGTGTCGCGCTGGTGGGCGATGCGGCGCACGGAATCCATCCGATCGCCGGACAGGGTCTGAATCTCGGCTTCCGCGATGTGGCGGCCCTGGCGGAAGTGCTGACCGATGCGCGGCGGCGGGGCGAAGACATCGGCGCGCCGGATGTTCTGGCCCGCTACCAGAGCTGGCGGCGTTTCGACACCGCCGCACTGGCGATCGCAACGGATGGGTTCAACCGGCTGTTCTCGAACGACAATCCGCTTCTTCGGGTGGTTCGCGATGTCGGTATGGGCTTGGTCAATGCGGCCCCGCCGTTGCGCCGCGGCTTCATGCGAGAGGCCGCCGGCCTGACCGGAGACCTGCCGCGCC
Source organism: Rhodobacterales bacterium HKCCE3408 (assembly GCA_015689705.1). Lineage (GTDB taxonomy): Bacteria > Pseudomonadota > Alphaproteobacteria > Rhodobacterales > Rhodobacteraceae > HKCCE3408. The sequence goes on along the minus strand of WVSN01000002.1, from coordinate 282,891 downwards.
TGCTTCAGGGACGTCCGCTCTGAGCCGTCAGTCGAGGACGCGCGCCTCGTGTTCCAGCATGATCGGGATGCCGTTTCGGATCGGATAGGCGAGGCCGGCCGATTTCGACACCAGTTCCTGCGCCTCGGGGTCGTAGCGAAGCTGGCCCTGGGTCAGCGGGCAGACGAGCGCTTCCAGCATCCGCCGGTCGGCCGCGGGAACCTCGGTCAATTGACCGCCTCCTCGTGCGTGCCGCCGCGCAGCGCGAACTCGATCAGCGTGACAAGCGTCTCACGCCGGGTCTGCAGCGACGGCGCTTCGAGAAGCGCCTGCTTCTCCTCCGGGTCGAACGGGCAGAGCATCGAGAGCGAGTTGATCAGCAGCTCGTCCTCCGCCTCCTTCAGCGCGTCCCAGTCGGTCGAGAGCGACATCGCCTCGAAATACCGGGTCAGCAGGTTCAGGAAGGACGGGCGGTCGAAATCGACGTCGCGCTCGACCCCGCCGCAATCCTTGTCGAAGCCTTCCCACCCGACATCGGCGCGGAGATAGGGGGTGAAGCCCGGCACTTCCTTGCGGATGCGGAAGCGGGAGATGCCTGCAAGGGTGATGAGATAGCGCCCGTCCTCGGTCTCCGACATCTGCGTCACGCGGCCGGCGCAGCCGATCGTGTGCAACCGCTTGGTGCCGTCCGGCCTTTCATGCGGCTGCACCATGCCGATCAGCCGGTGCGACGTCTTCAGCGTATCGTCGAGCATCTGCAGATAGCGGGGCTCGAACAGGTGCAAAGGAAGGCGCGCCCGCGGCAGGAGCAGTGCACCGGGCAGGGGAAAGACGGGTATGGTCTCCGGGAGATCGGCTGCTGAGAGCATGAAGGGCATGTAGACCGCCCTGCCTGTCAGGCAAATATCATGGAGCTGAGCCGCCGGCGGCCTTTCTGTCCCACGGGATCGGTCGGTTTGAGCGAGTCGAAAATGGTGAAGAGCTGCGTCTTCGCGGCGCCATCGTTCCACTCGCGGTCGCGGCGGAAAAGTTCGAGCAACTCGTCAACGGCCTCTTCGACACGGCCCGCCGCATGAAGCGCCTTGGCGTAGTCGAAGCGGGCCTGGTGGTTGCCGGGCTCGGCTTCTACCGCGGCCTGAAGATCGGCAAGCGGGCCGGCATCGGCGGCCTGCCGCGCGAGTTCGAGCTGCGCACGGGCGGCCTCGACCTCGGGCGCCGTCGCGATCTTGGCGGGCGCGTTGTTCAGAAGTGCTTCGGCCTTGTCGAGTTCGTTCATCGCGACATGGGCGCGGGCCAGTCCGCCAAGCGCGGCGGGATGCTCCGGCTCCTCGCCGAGAATGGCCGCGAAGGTCTGGGCGGCGTCCACGGCCGCGCCTTCGGCCAGCATCTCCTCGGCGGCCTCAAGAGCCTCGCCCAGTCCACCGTCCCCACTGAGGCCGGCGAGCTTCTCGACGAAACGAGTTACTTCGGCCGGGCTGATCGCACCCTGGAAGCCATCGACCGGCTGGCCTTGCCAGAAGGCATAGACCGTCGGGATCGACTGAATGCGCAACTGCGCAGCGATCTGCTGGTTCTTGTCGACATCGACCTTCACCATGCGCACCTTGCCGCGCTGCGCGAGAACAGCGGCTTCGAGCTGCGGACCGAGCGTCTTGCACGGGCCGCACCATTCGGCCCAGAAATCGACGACGACCGGCACCTCGCGGCTGGCCTCGACGACGTCGGCCATGAAGGTCGACTCGGACGAGTCCTTGATGAGTTCCGCATCCGTGTTGGTCTGGGTTCCAAGCTCGAGCATCGGGTCCCCCTTTTTCTTCGGTTCGCTGCCTATATGATCGCGTCGGGTCAAAAGGCCAAGGGGGCGCGGCGCATGAAAACCTGGCTCGCATTCGGTGACAGCAACACGCACGGCACGGCGCCGCATGCCGATCCGTCGGTGATCGAGCGGTTCGGCCCCGATATCCGCTGGCCCGCTGTCGCGGCGGCGCGGCTCGGCCCGGACTGGCACCTTGTCGAGGAGGGGCTTCCGGGACGGACGACGTCGATCCCCGATCCGCTGATGGGCGCGCATATGGACGGCCGGACCGGCCTGAAGATCGCGCTGATGACCCACGGACAGATCGACGCGATCTCGATCATGCTCGGCACGAATGACGTGAAGGTGCGGTTCGGCGCCACACCCCAGACCATCGCGGCCGGGATTGCGGGACTGCTCGACATCGTCCGGAGCCCCGAAATGGTCGCACGCTCGGGCAACCCGAAGGTTCTTCTGATCGCCCCGCCGCCGGTGCGGGAGGTCGGCGTCCGCGCACCGGAATGGCTTGGTGCGACGGAGAAGTCGGCGGCCCTGCCCGCGGCTTACGCCCGGATCGCCGCAGCTTACGGCGCCGCGTTCCTCGATGCCGGCGCACATGTCGCCGTCGCCGCGGACGAGGGCATCCACTGGCCGGCAGACGCGCACCGGGCCTTCGGTGCCGTTGCCGCGGACGCCATCGCCGGCCTTTTCTGACCGGCCCCGATCCCCATTTTGGATCCATGGACATCTTCGCCGCAGCCGAACGCGCCATGCGCATGGACGACGAGACCTGGGCGCGCCACGCCTCGCGCGCGAGCGTCTATTCGCGCATCGCGATCCTGCCGCTGCTGGCACTGGCGATCTGGGCGCGCGTCTGGATCGGCTGGTGGGCGCTTCTGCCGATAGCCGCCCTCATCGCCTTTGCCTGGGTCAACCCGCGCCTCTTCCCGGCTGAACCCTCGACCGACTATTGGGCTGCGAGGGCAACCTTCGGCGAGCGGGTCTGGCTGAACCGGCAGGCCGTGCCCGTGCCGACACATCACGCGCGATGGGCGAACGGGCTGACCATCGCGGCTTTCCTCGGAATCCTGCCGCTCGCCTGGGGGCTGTGGGCGCTCGATCCCGGCTGGACGGTGACGGGGCTGGTCCTCGCCATGGGCGCGAAGCTCTGGTTCTGCGACCGGATGGTCTGGCTCTATCGCGACATGATCGACGCCGACCCGGCCTATCGCAGCTGGCTGCGCTAGAGGTCGAAGGTCGCTAGGACCGGGGCATGGTCCGACGGCTGCTCCCATCCCCGGACATGGCGCAGGATGCGGCTGCCATGGCCGGCCGATGCAATGTCGGGCGAAGCCCAGACATGATCCAGGCGCCGGCCCTTGTCCGCGGCATCCCAGTCTGGCGAACGGTAGGACCACCAGGAATAGAGCAGTCCGTCGGGAATGTCCTTGCGGGTGATATCGACCCAGTCGCCCGAGTCCTGCACCTGACCCAGGTGATCCACTTCGATCGGGGTGTGGCTGACGACCTTCAGAAGCTGCTTGTGCGACCAGACGTCATCCTCGCGCGGGGCGATGTTCAGATCGCCAACGAGGATCGACCGCTCGGGTTTTTCGTCCCGGAACCAGTCCCGCATCTCGATGAGGAAATCGAGCTTGTGGCCGAACTTCTCGTTCTTCTCCCGGTCCGGTTCGTCACCGCCGGCGGGGACATAGAAATTGTGGATCGTCACGCCGTTTTCCAGCCGCGCGGCCACGTGCCGGGCGTCTCCCTTTCCCACGAAATCGCGGTGGCCGACATCCTCGATCGGCAGCTTCGACAGGATCGCGACGCCGTTGTAGCCCTTCTGTCCCCGCGCCACGAGATGCGTGTAGCCCTGCGCGGCGAAGACATCCGCCGGGATCTTGTCGACCGGGCTCTTACACTCCTGCAGGCACAGAACGTCCGGCCCCTCTTCTCGCAGAAGCTTCGCGACCAGACCCGCGCGCAGGCGGACCGAGTTGATGTTCCAGGTGGCAATCGTAAAGGGCATCGGCAGGCTCCGTCGCGGGTGGAGCCTTGGTCTAGGCCCGCGCGCGTCGGGCCTCAACCGCCATTCTGGTCCGGCACCTGGATCGGGGTGTTATGCGGGAACTCACCGGTCGCGATGTAGGCGTCTTCCTCCGGCGTGGAAATGCGGCCGAGGATCGGGTTGCGGTGAGCATGGCGCCCGAAGCGGCGGATGTTTTCGATCACGCGGAGCGTCTGGATGATCGGACGCTCCATGATCGGCATCAGATGTGGCAGCGCGATCTCCCGCTGCTGGTGCGACAGCCGGAGCGCGAGGTCCAGGCGGCTCATGTGGTCGGGACCTTCGCAATGGGTCAGCGCGATGATGTAGAACTGGCGCTCCCAGGTATTCGGCAGCGCCTCGTAGTGGCCGTTGTGAAGGGACTGGAGAACGAGGCGGCAGGCCTTGATGTCCTGCCCGTACGCTTCCGGCCTGTCGCGCCAGTACGAGCGCGGGAACTGGTCGAGCGCGATGACGAGTGCGAGCCTGCCCCTCGGGGTTTCGGCCCAGTCATCGAGATAGCCGCGCGCGGCGGCCTCGGTCAGCGGACCGAAATCACGGCAGATATCCTCGTCCACTCCGCCGCGCATCCGGAATTCCCAGAACTTGCGGTGAGTCTCGAGGTGCTCCCAGTGCCCGTCATCGGGAAACCAGAAGTCGAGCACCTGTTCCGGCCGGAAATCCATCGCCACCCCCTCTGTCGCGCCAAGCCTAGCAGAGCACACGGGGCACGACAGAAAAAAGGCCCGGGCAAGAAGCCCGGGCCAGTCCAACAGGGAGGTTGCCACGCCATGACCCGGGCGCGGCGGCGGGATCTCTCAGGCGACCAGGCGATATCCGCCGGATTCCGTAACCAGTAGTCGGGCGTTCGACGGGTCCGGTTCAATCTTCTGCCGCAGACGGTAGATATGGGTTTCCAGCGTGTGCGTGGTAACCCCCGCGTTGTAGCCCCAGACCTCGTGCAGCAGGACATCGCGCGCGACCACACCGTCCTTGGCGCGAAGGAGGAACTTCAGAATGTTCGTCTCTTTCTCCGTCAGGCGGATCTTGCGGTTCTCTTCGGTCTCCAGAAGCTTCATCGACGGCTTGAACGTGTAGGGACCAAGCTGGAAGACAGCGTCCTCGGACTGTTCGTGCTGGCGAAGCTGCGCGCGGATACGGGCCAGCAGCACCGGGAACTTGAAGGGCTTGGTCACGTAGTCGTTCGCACCGGCATCGAGGCCGAGGATCGTGTCGGCGTCGCTGTCGTGGCCGGTCAGCATCAGGATCGGGCACTTTACACCCTGCTTGCGCAAAAGCCGGCAAAGCTCACGCCCGTCGGTGTCGGGCAGGCCCACGTCGAGGATCACGAGCTCGTAGATCGCCTCGCGCACCTTCGCCATCGCTTCCGACCCGTTGCCGGCTTCGAAAACGTCGAAATCCTCGGTCATCACGAGCTGTTCACTCAGCGCCTCGCGCAGATCGTCGTCATCGTCGACGAGCAGGATCTTCTTCAGCGTCGCCATTGGGCTCCTCCTGGCTGAGCGTCTTTGCTGAAAGGCAAATGCGGCGGGATCATAGGGCTGGCAAGGGTGCCGACAAAATCCTCACGCAGCCGTGTGAGCCCGCGCGCAAATGTTTCAAATTCCTGCAGGAGAGGTTACATATCGCCGGCATTCATCCCCGGACAATCCGCGCCATGACCCTCGCCCCAAGCTCTGCCGACCTGGTCGCCCGCGCCCGTGGTGACCTTCGGCTTGGCCTTGGCGTGGTCATCGCCGGTGCCGGGGGCGGCCTTCTGGCCGTCGCGGCCGAAGTGCTGACGGCCGAGCGTCTGGCCGCGATCCGCGCCCTGCCCGGTGCGCCCGTTGTCGCGATCACCACCTGGCGGGCGGAGACGCTGAAAGCGCGGGCCTATGACGGCGACATCGCCCGTGTGGTTCTGCCCGAAAGCGCCGATGTCGGCTGGATCCACTGCGTCGCCGACCCCGCGCGCGACCTGATGGCCCCGATGAAGGGGCCGCTGACCACCCTGCGCGACGGCGACGCCGATCTCCATCGACTGGCCGTCCGGCTGGTGAAATCGGCCGAACTTCTGCCCGCCGCGCTGTGCCTGCCGCTCGACGATCCGGCGAGGTTCGCGTCCGAGACCGGGCTGACCCTTCTGTCGGCCGAAACCGCTGCCGCCGACCTCGCCCTGTCGCACCGCCTGTCTCCCGTCTCCGCTGCGCGCCTTCCCATGGCGGCCTCCGAGGCCGGGCGGCTTCGCGTCTTCCGGCCCGAGAACGGCGGGATCGAACATTACGCCATCGAGATCGGCCGGCCCGACCGGGAAAAGCCCGTCCTCACCCGGCTCCATTCCGCCTGTTTCACCGGCGACGTGCTCGGCTCGCTCAAATGCGATTGCGGCCCTCAGCTCCATACCGCGCTGGCGCGGATGGGCGAGGAGGGCGCGGGCATCCTGCTGTATCTCAATCAGGAGGGACGCGGGATCGGGCTCGCCAACAAGATGCGGGCCTATGCGCTGCAGGATCAGGGCTTTGACACGGTCGAGGCGAACCACCGGCTCGGTTTCGAGGATGACGAGCGGGATTTCCGCCTCGGCGCGGCGCTTCTGCGGCAGATGGGCGTGGGTGCCGTGCGCCTGATGACGAACAACCCCCGCAAGGTCGAGATGATGGAAGCCGAGGGAATCGCGGTGGCCGAACGCGTGCCGCTGGTGACCGGGACGACCCGACAGAACGCGCATTACCTCGCCACGAAGAAATCGAAGTCGGGACACCTGCTGTGACTCCCGCCGACATGGTGCTGACGCGCATGGGCCTGCGCGTGCGCGGCCGCGTGATCCCCTGCACTATCGGCCGAGGCGGCGTGACGACGACCAAGCGGGAGGGCGACGGCGCAACGCCTGCTGGCATCCATGGCATCGTCGGCTGCCTCTATCGACCCGACCGCATGGCAAAGCCGGTCGACTGGGCCGTCCCGATCGGGCCGGGCGATCTCTGGTCCGACGATCCGGCGGACGAAGACTACAACCTGATGGTTCGCGCCCCGCATCCGTTCAGCCATGAACGCCTGGCCCGCGCCGACCGCATGTACGATCTGATTATTCTGACCGACTGGAACTGGCCACGGGCCAGGCGCGGCGCGGGATCGGCAATCTTCATCCATACCTGGCGTGCGCCGGGGCGGCCGACTGCCGGCTGCGTTGCGATGGCGTTTCCGGATCTGTTGTGGCTGGTGCAGGGAATGCGCCACGGCGCCCGGCTCATCGTGCCGGAGGGGCTTGCCTAGTCGTAGGCGCGTTCGCCGAAAACCGCGGACCCGACCCGAACCTGCGTGGCACCAAACGCGATGGCCTGTTCGAAGTCGCCGCTCATGCCCATCGACAGTTCGGCGAGGCCGTTCTGTTCGGCGATCTTCGCCAGAAGCGCGAAATGGAGTGACGGGGTTTCCTCGACCGGCGGGATGCACATGAGACCCGTCAGCGGCAGATCCATGGACCGGACCTCGGCAATGAAGGCGTCGGCCTCGTCAGGCAGAATGCCCGCCTTCTGCGGCTCGGCGCCCGTGTTCACCTGGATCATAAGCTCCGGGCACGCCCCGCGCTCCTGCGCGAGATCGGCGAGCTTGCGGGCCAGCTTCGGGCGATCGACGGAATGGATACCGTCGAAGAGCTCGACGGCAGGCTTCACCTTGTTGGTCTGGAGGGGGCCGATCAGGACCAGCTCGATCCCGTCGAACTGTTCGCGGAACGGCGGCCAGCGATCCTGCGCTTCCTGAACGCGGTTCTCACCGAACAGCCGGTGACCGGCCTTCAGGACCGCCTCGACCCTTTCGGCCGGCTGGACCTTGGAAACAGCGACCAGCCGTACGGATCCCGGCGCGCGCCCGGCGGCGGCCTCGGCCTTTGCGATGCGGTCCTGAACGTCCTGAAGCGACATGGATCGCGCTATCGCAAAAGAAAAGAGCGGGCGCAACGGCCCACTCTTCCCTGATAGCTTTCGCTGTCGATCAGAACGACATCGCGACGCCGAACGACCAGAAGCTGGCCGAGTCCGAAAGGTCGACCGGGTTGATACCCGCGCCGTCGCTGTGGCCGTAGCCGAGGTTCAGCGATGCGCCGCCGCCGAGATCGTAGGCAGCCGCCAGGCCGTAGCCCGAGTTACCCGAGTCGAACTCGCCGTAGTTGGCGTGGATCGAGAACGGGCCGGTGGCGTAACCGAGGCCGATGTAGGCATGGCTGTCGTCGACACCGGCGACACCGGCAACATCCGACCAGTCGCTGTAGCCCACGACGGCCGAGAAGCCAGCCGCGAACTCGGCCAGGACCGACACACCAACGATCGTCTGATCGGTGGTTCCGAGACCAACCCCGTTGAAGTCAGTCATCTGATAGCCGAGACCCACGGTCAGGTCGACGTTCGACACCATCGTCGAGTAACGGATACCGATGGCGGACGAACCGTCCGGATCGCCCGTGACCACCACGCCGCTGGCGAGCTGTGCGCCCTGCTCGTGCGAGATCGCGAACAGGAAGTCGCCGAACGAGTACTCGTAGCGGAGGACCTGGTTGTCGCCGCCGCCACCGTCACCGAAAGAGCCGAGGTAGCCGGCGTGGGTCGTCTCGTCATCCGCGATCGAGCCCGGGTCGCCAGCAGTGTTGGCTTCCTGCATAACGCGGTCGAGCGCACCGTCGGTGTCGCCCAGGGTCAGCGTACCCCAGTCACCCGAGATGAAGACCGACGTGCCCTGGTTGTCGGCTTCGCCGCCCAGGTTGGCGGCTTCGTCGAGGTCGACGTTGGCGCCGAAGGTCAGGCCGTTATCGCTTTCGCCCGACAGGGTGAACGCGATGTCGACATCGTTCCAGAACTGAACGACGTCAGTTGCGGTGCCATCCAGAGTGCGGTCGCCACCAACGATACCCATTTCGGCCGAGCCCGACAGCGCGACACCCTGGGCAGCTGCGACGCCAGCCGAGGCAACGAGTGCCGTCGTGGCGAAGAGAACCTTTTTCATGTTTCTTTCCCTCGTTGTCGGCTCCGAGGGGGAAGCTCCCGGCATCCATGCGGCGGAACCTGTCGAGGCTGGAAAGCCTCAAGAAAGAGAGGTCGAGCCGAGGACTTTGCTTGTCCGTCTCGGACAGAGGCTCAGCATGACTGATCCTTTCTCAGAGCGGTTCGAGCAGAGCCTGGCGCCAACAGAGCTTACCGAAACGCTGAACGCGTTCTTCGATCTCCACTACTATCCGCACTTCGAAGTGGTCTCGCGGCGGCCACGACACACACTGCTGACCTACGAGAAGCACCTTCGCCACACACTTGGTCCTTTGGCATGGTCCCAACTCACACCAGTGGCACTGAACGCGTGGCTGCGTCGCCAGATGAAGCTCGGTCTGGAGAATACCACCATCAACAAACACATCGACATGTTGAACCGGCTTCTGCGTACGAGTCGGGACTGGGAGGTCATCCCAGATGGCGTGCGAGCCCCGCGATATCTGCGCAGGTTACCAACCGGCGACTACCGTCAGCGTTTCATGTCGAGTGAGGAAATCCAGCGGCTGCTCGTCGCTTGCGGCGAAATCAACCACCCGTTTCTTCAGCTCTTCATTCGCTTCTTGTTGCTGACGGGCGCCCGCAAGGGCGAGGCCCGTACGGCTAGGTGGCGAGACATCGACACCGGTGCAGCCGTATGGCGTGTCCCTCGGAGCAAGAACGACCGCTCTCGCCGGATCATGCTCAGCGCCGCTGCAATGGCCGTGCTGGAAGAAACCAGAGACCGCGCTCGGAGCCTTGAGCTGCCCGTCGATCCTCCCTCCTTCGTCTTCACAAATCCACGGACGATGACATGCTACGGGAGCTTTCATATCGCCTACTACAAGGCGAGGGACATGGCTGGCCTTGCAGATGTTCGCATCCACGACCTGAGACACACCTATGCCAGTCTTCTGATCAACAACGGCGTCACCTTATACGAAGTGCAGGAACTTCTTGGCCACTGCTCTCCAGCCATGACACAAAGATACGCTCACCTGCTCCCGAACCGTCTTCACCAACGCACCGAAATCGTTGGCCGGATCGTTGATAGCAAGATCACTTGACTGTGCCGCAGCTGATGCTGCTTGAGTTCGATGGGATCGATCTTCCGCGCGCCAGATGGTTAGATCCGCTCCATCTTCGCGTGGACCGAGAATGACTAGGTGAAGCGAGCCACCCATGCCGCTGTCAGCACGGTCCGCCCAGCATTGGTCGCCGTGTCACCTACGAACACGACTAATGTGCACGATTCAAGAGCGACGCCCTCCGAGGAGCGGGATCCAAGTGCGAAAGGGACTGAGACCGAATAACTGCTGGGGATTTTCGTAGAGGTATCTCAATGCGAAGGATGCCGATCTCCCCCGGCGCCCCCCAACTCGGTCATCGATCCTCATGGGTCCGACGAGGTGGCGCCTATGAAGGCTCAGAGAGGCTGTGTCCAGATGTCCTTGGTCCTACTGAGCTTCCGCGAGGATGCGGTAGACAGACGCGCGCCCAATGCCGACGCGCTGGGCGATCTCCGTTGGACCGACCCCTTGAGCTCTAAGTTCGAGCACATCGTCGGCCTTTGCCCTGGCAGTCGGCGCACGACCCTTGTACTTGCCAGCAGCCTTGGCCTTGGCGATCCCCTCACGTTGTCTCTCCAGCATGATCTGACGCTCGAACTCCGCGATGCTGCCGACCAGGTTGAGGAGCAGCGCTCCCGTTGCCGTCGAGGTATCTAGGTTCATGTCCAGGACCATCAGATGCGCGTCACGCGCTTGTAGACGGTCCTTGATCTCTACCAAGTGGCTCACCGATCGAGCCAGGCGATCCAGCTTGGTGACCACCAGCCGGTCGCCCTGACGGACGTACTCGAGAGCCGCATCAAGCTCAGCCCGAGATCCCCTGTCTACCGAGGACACTTGTTCCTGGAAGACCTTCTCGCAGCCAGCGGCTGCTAGATCTCTGAGCTGTCCTTCCAACCCAGCGGTCTGATCCATTGTGGACGTCCGCGCATACCCTACCAACATCACGCTACCCCTTCGTCTCACTAGAGTCTTAGACATGACCGACCTAGCGTCTCACAGGTCTCATGTCAACTCATGTGAGACACGCGGGTGTCAACTGTGGGACGTCCCATAAGACCAGGCCTCAATGAGACGATGAGAGTTGCTCGGTTGACTGCAACTCGGATCACGCCAGCCGAGAAGCACAGGAGGCCTCCGGAGAACGGCTCCACATATGCTATCCCCTGTTTTTTATTTTTTTACAGTATCTTACGCCTCTTTCGAAGCTATTCCACCAATAAGTTGACGTAACTGAGGAGAATTGAGCGGCTCGAACTGTCGATCAGACAGCGCTCTCGACTCGGAAACCCACCAACAGATCGAGGACCCTCATGCTGGACCATAGTGGCAGCCCATACGTCGTTGTCTCGCCCAACAAGCGCAAGCAGCCTTCGTTGCGCGCCGACATATTCGTCACCGGGGAACACATGCCAGGCAACAAGGCGACCCACGACCTCACCATACAGCTCCTTCAAGAACTGAAACTGCTGGAAGACATCGACTTATACAGCGATCTCAGTTCGCTCGGCAAAGCGAAGTCATCTAAGGTCGAGAAGCATGTCTGCGCAGTCGCATCAGTCCTTCGAGCGGCAAGCCGAAAGAAACGCTTGGGCATACTGATGTCACGGCAAAGGTGGGTCGGCAGTCCTTGTGGCTACGACGCAATGAGTTCGGTCACCCACGCGCTCCGCGATCGAGGGTTCTTGCGACAGCTCATCAAGCACCGTCCGGGTCAAGCCTCCGTCTATGTGTGTTCGCCGGGCCTTCGTGCGCGTCTCAACAGCGCGCAAGGAGAACTGAGTTTCCACCGGTACAAGCCACGCTCTATCGAAGTTCGAGAACGCAGGTCCTCGAGCCAAACCAAAATGTACGGAAAGCGGAGACTGCCGCTCGATAGGTTCCCCGCGTCAAACGTTAGAGAACAAGAAACTCGGGTGAGCCAGCTCAACGACTTCCTCGGTCAATATGCCTTGGAAGACGAAGGGGGGCGTCGGCAGGATACGAAACTCACTCGGATCTTTACCGAAGACCTCAGCCATGGCGGGAGGCTCTACGGTGAATACGTGACGAGGCCCGAACGAGACCGCCTGGCGTGCACAATCGACGGAGAGCCCGTCTGTGAGATCGACCTGAAGGCGTCCCACCTTTCCATTTTGGCGGCTCTCTACCGACACCCCGATCGCCTCGGCCGAGATCCGTACGAGGACATCGAGTGGGTAAAGTCGAGGCAACTTCGCCGAGCTGCGAAAACCCTTGTGCAGTGCTCGATCTACAAGCCGGGCGGATGGCTGACGGCATTCCCCAAACAGGACGACGGTGTGGCCTTCAAGGATAAGTACGATCTTGATGGGAGGCGCGTCGGTGACTTGATGCCTGGCATCATCGAGGCGTTTCCGTTCCTTGACGGCTCTCCGTCGCTGACGCTGGAGCTGCAGTTCATCGAGGCGGAGATCCTCATGGACGTCCTGGAGCGCCTTTGCCGGTCGTGCATCCCAGCCTTCCCAGTCCACGACAGTGTTCTTGTCCGCCAGTCGGATGAAGAGCGCGTGTTGAAGATCCTTCAGGAAACCCTAAGGGAGTATTTGGGACCACATGCGCCCTGGCTGGATGTCTCAGTCTCAGGCGAGGATCCGCGGATGATCGAGCCTCTACCCTGTCCGATCGACGCCGAGTACCACTTGGATAGTCGGCTAGAAGAGTTGCTCGAAGTCATAACTGCGACTCATAGTCAGGGCGATGACGGGTTGGATGCCGAGGAGGAAGACTACCCGGTCCTTGAGGAGTACGACGAGGGAGACTTCTAGTACTCACTCATGATGGGTCACTGGAGGGGGGGGAGGATCTGTATCCTCCTCCTCTTGGTATATAGAGTACGCAGTTTTCTGTACTGACAGCTCTTGGCTCATCCCGACATATCGGTGTTGATAGAATCCCATCATCAGCAACTGCGGTGGGAGCGCTCGAAAGATGCAGAAAAAGGAAGCAAGCCTCCAACAGACGTGCCGTTTGGACAAAATGGCATCGCAAAAAAGACGAAGGGCGAGCCGAAGCCCGCCCCCGTCATATTCTTCTCTGACCACTAGTCGATCAGAACGACATCGCGACGCCGAACGACCAGGTGTTGGTCGAGGTGGACGCGTCAACCGGGTTAGCTGGGCCTTCGCTGTGGCCGTAACCGAACAGCAGCGATGCGCCACCACCGAGGTCGTAGCCAGCGGCCAGGCCGTAACCCGAGTCACCCGAGTCGAACTCGCCGTAGTTGGCGTGGATCGAGAACGGGCCGGTGGCGTAGCCGAGGCCGATGTAGGCGTGGCTGTCGTCGTTACCGGCAGTGCCGCCAACGTCAGACCAGTCGCTGTAGCCGATAGCGGCCGAGAAGCCAGCCGCGAACTCAGCCAGAACCGACACACCGACGATCGTCTGATCGCCAGCCGCGAAGTTGGTCACCTGGTAGCCGAGACCAGCGGTCAGGTCGACGCCCGACACCATGGTCGAGTAACGGATACCGATGGCGGAAGAGCCGTCCGGAGCGCCGATGACAACTTCACCGGTCGGGAAGGCACCCTGCTCGTGCGAGATCGCGAACAGGAAGTCGCCGAACGAGTACTCGTAGCGGAGAACCTGGTTGTCATAGGTGCCGTCGCCAAAGGAGCCGAGGTAACCAGCGTGCGACGTCTCGTCGTCAGCGATCGAACCCGGGTCGCCAGCAGTGTTGGCTTCCTGCATGACGCGGTCGAGCGCACCATCGGTGTCGCCCAGGGTCAGCGTGCCCCAGTCGCCCGAGATGAAGACCGAAGTACCCTGGTTGTCTTCTTCGGCACCCAGGTTGCCGGCCTCGTCGAGGTCGACGTTGGCGCCGAAGGTCAGACCGTTGTCGGTTTCACCGGACAGGGTGAACGCGATGTCGACATCGTTCCAGAACTGGATGACGTCCGTGGGGTTGCCGTTGATCTCACGGTCACCACCGATGATACCCATTTCGGCCGAGCCCGACAGCGCGACACCCTGGGCACTTGCGACGCCAGCCGAGGCAACGAGTGCCGTCGTGGCGAAGAGAACCTTTTTCATGTTTCTTTCCCTCGTGAACATTTGAAGGTGCACCTCAAGACGGGAAGTCCGAATTGAGTATGCCCCTCTCTCTCTCGTCAGGCCCTCGATTGCAAGGAAGCCCGGACCGGCCCGCCGATCTTGGACACCCCGTGGTGCAGACATGTCACAGTGTGGTCGCCGGGCTTATTTTCCTAAGCCGGATCAGGGTTTCCACGACCCCGTTCCGACCATGCCGGACACCCTTCCGGTGGTCCTGTCGCGCATCCGCGGGACGGTCCGCGCGGCGATTCCCCGAATCCCTCAGGCCCCTTGCCGGGCATATGAGCCTCCGCTACGAAGGGTCAGGCGAGGAAGAACGGGGTCATGAGGGGCATGGCAGCACGGACATACATGCGGCTTGCCATCGGCGTAGTGGCGCTCAGCACGCTGAGTGCCTGCGGCGGACGGATCGGCAACATCTTCGGCGGCGTCTCGGACCAGCAGCGCCGGGACGAGCTCGTCGACTCCGGCAACCTGCAGGATCCGCAGCGCGAATCGATCTGGGATCTGTTCCTGAACGTCGATGACCCGAACACCACCGTCGAGGTGAACCGCTATCTCTGGAACGCCACGCTCGAGATCCTCGACTTCATGCCGATCGAAGCGGCCGACCCGTTCTCGGGCGTGATCGTCTACGGCTTCGGCGTACCGCCGGGCGGCGGCACCGCCTACCGCGCCACGGTCTACATCACCGACCCCGCGCTCGACGCACGTGCGCTGCGCGTGGCTGTGGCCAGCCGCGGCGGCCCGGTCGGACGGGAAACCGCGCGCCAGATCGAGGATGCCATCCTCACCCGCGCCCGCCAGCTTCGCATCCGCGACGGCGACCTCTAGACCCGCGCGCCTCTGCAAACTAGACACAGCGCCGGGCCAGACGCCCGGCGTTTTCGCATGACGACCCGAAGGACCGACCTCATGTCCCGCTACGCCCCGTCCGAAATCGAACCCAAATGGCAGGCCGCTTGGGACGAGGCCGGGCTGTTCGCCGCCCGCCGCGACCCCGCAAAGCCGAAATACTATGTGCTGGAGATGTTCCCCTACCCTTCGGGCGCGCTCCATATCGGGCATGTGCGGAACTACACGATGGGCGACGTCGTGGCGCGCTACAAGATGGCGCGAGGGCACGCGGTGCTGCACCCGATGGGATGGGACGCCTTCGGACTGCCGGCCGAGAACGCGGCGATGGAACGCGGCGTGCATCCCGGAGCGTGGACGCGCCAGAACATCGCGACGATGAAGAACCAGTTCCGCCCGCTCGGGCTGACGCTGGACTGGAGCCGCGAACTGGCCACCTGCGATCCGGAATACTACGGCCAGCAGCAGGCGATGTTCCTGGATTTCCTCGAAAAGGGGCTCGTCTACCGCAAGGCCGCGACGGTCAACTGGGACCCCGTGGACATGACCGTGCTGGCGAACGAACAGGTCGAGGACGGCCGCGGCTGGCGTTCGGGCGCGCTGGTCGAACGGCGCGAGCTGACACAGTGGTTCTTCCGCATCTCCGACTTCTCCGAAGAACTTCTGGAGGCGATCGACCGGCTCGATGCGTGGCCCGCGAAGGTCAAGCTGATGCAGAAGAACTGGATCGGCCGGTCGCGCGGCCTGCAGTTCGACTGGTCGCTGTCCGAACCCACGCATGGAATCGAGCGGATCGAGGTCTACACCACTCGGCCGGACACGCTGATGGGCGCAAGCTTCCTCGGCATCTCGCCCGACCACCCGCTGGCCCGCGCGCTGGAGAAGGAGCGTCCGGACGTCGCCGCGGCCTGCGCCGAGATGCGCAAGGGCGGAACGACCGAAGAGGCGATGGAGAAGGCCGAGAAGCTCGGCTTCGACACCGGGCTGACCGTCCGCCACCCGCTCGACCCCGACTGGGAACTGCCGGTCTGGATCGCGAACTTCATCCTGATGGACTACGGAACCGGCGCTATCTTCGGCTGCCCGGCCCACGACCAGCGCGACCTCGATTTCTGCCGGAAGTACGGCCTGCCGGTCATTGACACCTTCGTCTCCCTGACCGATCCGCAATCGGTCGAGGACGTCGCCTTCGTGCCGCCGAAGACCGAGAAGGTGCGCTGGATCAACCACTTCACCGATATCGACGAGGCGACCGGCGAAGAGGCGATCGAGGCCACCATCACCAAGGCCGAGGCCGAGGGATGGGGCACGGGCGTCACCCGCTACCGCCTGCGCGACTGGGGCCTCAGCCGTCAGCGCTACTGGGGCTGCCCGATCCCGGTCGTCCACTGCTCCGATTGCGGCGTCGTGCCCGAGAAGAAGGAGAACCTGCCGGTCACCCTGCCCGAGGACGTCACCTTCGACCGTCCGGGCAATGCGCTCGACTGGCACCCGACCTGGCGCGACGTGCCCTGCCCGTCCTGCGGCAAACCGGCGAAGCGCGAGACCGACACGATGGACACATTCGTGGATTCGTCGTGGTACTTCGCCCGGTTCTGCTCGCCCCGTGCCGACACCCCGACCGACCGGACCGAGACCGATTACTGGATGAACGTCGACCAGTATATCGGCGGCATCGAGCACGCGATCCTGCACCTGCTCTATTCCCGCTTCTTCGCGCGCGCGATGATCGAATGCGGCCACCTGCCCGAAAGCGCGGCCGAGCCGTTCGACGCGCTCTTCACGCAGGGCATGGTCACGCACGCGATCTTCCAGACGCGGGACGAGCGCGGGCGGCCGGTCTACCATTTTCCAGACGAGATTGTGTGGAGAGACGGGAAGCCTTACGTGGCCAACTATCTACTGGATGAGGATCGTGGCCAAATTCTTCCCGACAAAAATTCGCCGGGTTCGCTCGAAGAGGTCGAGATCATCCCCTCGGCCAAGATGTCGAAGTCGAAGCGCAACGTCGTGAATCCAGTGGCAATAATTGAGCGCTTCGGAGCAGATACGGCTCGCTGGTTTGTTTTGTCGGACTCGCCTCCAGAGCGCGATGTGGAGTGGACCGATGAAGGGGCACGTTCAGCCTACCGATATCTTTCAAGAATTTATGAACTTGCTCTGGAAGTTGAGGGCCGCTCAACAGAACATAAGAGGGGTGACAAGCCGCTACTTGAGGTAACGCATCGAACAATTCGTGATGTTACGCTAGCGATCGAAAGCTTCGGATTTAACGTTGCAATCGGGAAGCTCTACAATCTTGGCAACGCGATCAAACGTTACGGCGCTAGTCGCGAAGTCCAGCGTTTTGCATTAAAAACGTTGGTCCAGTTGATGTCGCCCATAACTCCGCACCTGTCCGAGGAGATCTGGCATCTGCTCGGCGGCGAAGGCTTCGTCACCGGCGCCGACTGGCCCGAGGCCGATCCGGCGATGCTGGTCGAGGACACCGTCACATTGCCCATTCAGATCAACGGGAAGCGGCGGTCCGAGATCGTCGTGGCGCGGGATCTCGGCCAGTCCGAGGTCGAGAAGCTGGTGCTCGAGGACGACGCCGTGGCGCGGGCGCTGAACGGCGCGCCGCCGAAGAAGCTGATCGTCGTGCCGGGGCGCATCGTCAATGTCGTGGTCTGATCGCAGAAGCGTTCTTGCGGCATTGGCCGCCCTGCCGCTCTCGGCTTGCGGATTCCGACCGGTCTACGGCCCCGGCGGCCCGGGCCTGGAATTGCGGGACCGGATCGCGGTCGCCGATCCGGTCAATCGTCTGGACTTCGAACTCGTGAATCGCCTGAACGAACGTCTCGGCCATGGCGGCGCGGCCGCCTACGATCTCGAGCACGAGATCGGCGTGACGACCGAAGGCATCGCGATCACCGGCTCGAACGACATCACGCGGGTCCGGCTCAACGGGACGGCCCGCTACGCGCTGATCGATCGCGGGACCGGAACGCAACGGCTTGCAGGGCGGGTCGCGGCCTTCACCGCCTATTCGACCACCGGCTCGACGCTCGCCACCAACGCCGCACGGCGCGATGCCGAAGACCGGCTGATGATCCTTCTCGCCGACCGGATCGCCGACGAGCTTCTGGCCGGCGCGGCCCGGTTCACGTGAAGCTCGGAACGCGCGAGGCCGCGGCATTCGTGGCGAAGCCCGACCGCGGCGCGGCGGGCGTCCTCATCCACGGTCAGGACCCGATGCGCGTAGCGTTAAAGCGTCAGGATCTCGTCGCGAATCTTCTGGGAGCCGGCGCGGAGGCCGACATGCGCCTGACGCGCCTGACCGGAGCGGAACTTCGCAGCGATCCCGCCCGCCTGATCGACTCGATGACCTCCTCGGGCTTCTTCGGCGCCGGCGGTCCGCGCGCGGTCCTGGTCGAGGATGCGACCGACGGTCTGACCGACGTGTTCGACGCCGCGCTGTCGGACTGGCGCGAAGGCGACGGCATGATCGTCGCGACAGCCCGCAGCCTCAACGCGCGCTCGAAACTCCGCAAACTGTTCGAGGGGGCCAAGACCGCGTATGCCATCGCCGTCTATGACGACCCGCCCGACCGGCAGGAAATCGCGCGGCTTCTGACCGCCGCCGGCGTCGGTGAGGTCGGGCGCGAAGCGATGGGCGACATCGAGGCGCTGGCCCGCGGCCTTGGCCCGGGAGATTTCCGCCAGACGCTCGACAAGCTCGCACTCTACACCCACGGCCAGGGCGAGCCGGTCTCGCCGGCCGACGTCGCTGCCGTGGCACCACTGACCGCCGAGGCCGAAATCGACGACATCCTCGATGCCGTCGCCGGAGCCGAACCCGGCCAGGTCGGTCCGCTCGTCGCCCGGCTCGGTGCGCAGGGCACGGCGCCCGTCGCGCTCTGCATCGCCGTCTCGCGCCACTTCCGCCAGCTTCACGCCGTCGCCACGCATGAAGGCGGCCCGGCACAGGGCATTGCGGCACTCCGCCCGCCGGTCTTCGGACCGCGGCGCGACCGGATGATGCGGCAGGCCGGCGCCTGGGGCCGCGACCGGCTGGAATACGCGCTGACACTGCTGGTCGACACGGATCTGGCCTTGCGCTCCTCGGCGCGCGCACCGCAGATGGCGGTCATGGAACGCGCGCTCATCAGGCTCGCGATGCTGCCCCGGTCGCGGGGCTGACGAGGGAGGAGCGCCATGCTCAAGGTGATCGGCGGGCTCCGGACACGGACATTCCGCGTGCTCTGGATGCTCGAGGAACTGGGCCTGTCCTACACTCACGAGCCGGTCCAGCCGCGCACGCCCGAAGTGCTGGCGGCCGATCCCGGCGGCAAGGTCCCGGTGCTGGTGACCGACGACGGCACGCTCTGGGATTCGACCGCCATCCTGACCTGGCTGACAGACCGGCACGGGCGGTTCTCGCATACCGCCGGCACCATTGAACGCGCGCGCCAGGATGCGATGACCGGCCAGATCCTCGATGAGATCGAAGGGCCGCTCTGGATGTCCTCGCGTCACAGCTTCATCCTGCCGGAAGAGCACCGGATGCCGGCGATCAAGGACAGCCTGCGGTGGGAATTCGCGCGCAACCTCGACCGGCTGGCCGCGCGGCTCGGCGATGCCGAGTATCTCGCCGGTGACACCCCGACGATCCCGGATTTCCTGCTGGCGCATTGCGTCAACTGGGCGGCCGCGGCGAAGTTCGAGGTGGGTGAGCCGAGGATCGTCGCGCTGGCCGACCGGATGCGGGCACGGCCGGCCTACGAGCGCGTCGTGGCACTCGCCCGCGCGTAATCCGCCGCGTGCCGCCCGGCCCACTGGCCGGAGGCGAGACAGGCGGTCAGGAGATAGCCGCCGGTCGGCGCGTCCCAGTCCAGCATTTCGCCCGCCGCGAAAACCCCCGGCAGCGCGCGCAGCATCAACCCGTCGGTCAGAGCCTCACGCGCGATGCCGCCAGCTGTCGAGATCGCCTCGTCCATCGGTCTCAGGCCGCGATGTTCGATCGTCAGCCCCTTGATCGTGGCGGCCAGCACCTCCGGGAATTTCGACAGGGGTCGGGCGAATTCGTTCAGCAGCGCCGCCCGCGCCCCGTCGAGGCCCAGCGCTTTTCTCAGGTGGTTCGACAGGCTCTCGCGCCCGCGCGGGCGGGCCAGACGCGCCACGACCTCGTCCATCGAAAGGTCAGGCAGCAGGTCCACGACCAGCGGCGCGCCGTCCCGGATCGCCGAGCTGAGAGGGTAGACCCCGCCGCCCTCGATCCCGCGCGCCGAAAGGACGATCTCACCCCGGCTCTCCAGCCCGCCGGCACGGAGCCGGATGCCCTTCACCGGCGATCCGAAGTGGCGGGCCATGTGGTCGGACCAGTCGACCGCGACGCCGGCATTCGACGCCGCGAAGGGCGACAGCGCGACGCCTTTCGCCTGCAGCCAGGGTGCCCAGGCTCCGTCGGATCCGAGCCGCCGCCAGCTTGCCCCGCCAAGCGCGAGGACCGTGACCTCAGGCGTCATGCGCACGTGGCCATCCGGCGTGTCGAACGCGAACGCGTCGCCGTCGAACCTGGTCCAACGCCAGCGCAGCCGCAGCTCCGCCGGGATGCGCGACAACCACGCCCGCAACAGCGGCGAGGCCTTCATGACCTCCGGAAAGACCCGCCCCGTCGAACCGGTGAACAGCGTCTGGCCAAGTCCCTCTGCCCAATCCATCGCCGCCCGAGGCCCGAACGCCGTCAGCATCGGCGCGAGCCAGTCGTCGCCATACGCCGCGAGGAAAGCGTCCGGAGCTTCGTCCCTGGTCAGGTTCAGCCCCGATTTACCGGCCATCAGCAACTTTCGCGCGGCCGACGGCTTGGCTTCGGCGATCACGACCCGCCGCCCGGCCGCGGCCAGCGTCTCGGCCGCCATCAGCCCGGCGGGCCCGGCACCAATCACCAGCGCATCAACGGCCTCGTCCGTCATCGCTCCCCCTTGTCGCCGCGTCCTGCCGGACCAAGCTCTTGGCCCGTCACGCCCCCCGACGCAAGAATGAGACGATGGAACCGGACCCGATCTGCCCGCTCTGCCTGCGACCCATCCCGCCCGAGGCGCGGCAATCGCTTCACCACCTCGTGCCGAAGCTGCGCGGCGGCAAGGGCGGGCCGACCGTGCTCATGCATCAGATCTGCCACAACGAGATTCATGCGACCCTGACCGAGGCGGAACTTGCCCGCGACTATGCCACTCCGGAGGCCCTCCGGGCGCATCCCCGGCTGGCGAAGTTCGCCGCATGGGTGTCGAAGCGGCCGCCGGGCTTTCATTCCAAGACCCCGGGCGCGCGACGCGGGGCACGGCGGAAATGACCTGGATCATGGCGCGGGCTCCCGCAGCGTCCTAACCTCGCGCGCGGGAGGACTGCACCATGCCTGTAACCCTGACGACCGACGACGCCACCAAGATCGCGGAACTGACCGTCGATGGCCGTGTCACCGAAGACGACTGGCAATCCGTCATGCCGCGCTTCGAGGCCTTTCTCGAACAGCACGGCACCATTCGACTTCTCGAGATCGTGCTGAGCTTCGAGGGCTTCGATCCGGGGCTGATCTGGAAGGGGACGCGCTTCGACATGAAGGCGATTCCCCATATCAGCCATTGCGCCTTCGTCTCCGATATCGGCTGGATGAGCCCACTTGCCCGTGCCGCGGGCGCGGTGACGCCCATGCAGGTCCGGACCTTCGGCACGGACGAAGTCGCAGCGGCGCGCGACTGGTTGCGGCAGGCCTAGGCCGTCAGCGCCTTGATCGCCGCCAGATGCGCGCGATCGCCGGTGGCCGCGTCGGCCAGAAGAGCCCGGGCGGCCGCCGTCAGTTCGCCCGGCTCGACGATGCGGTCAACGAGACCCCAGAGCCGCGCCTCCTCCGCCTCGATCTTCTGGCCCGAAAGCAGGATCATCCGCGCCCGCGCCGGGCCCACCAGCGCGACGAGGCGCCCGGGATCGGAGGGTTGCGGCAGGTATCCGAGCTTTGCCACCGGATAGAAGAATTTCGCCCCCGGCACGCACAACCGCATGTCGCAGGCCAGCGCCATGCCGAAGGCGCCGCCCGCCAGCGTTCCGTTCAGTGCCGCGACGGTCGGGATCGGCAGGTCCGCAAGCGCCCGCGACAACCGTTCCCAGACGCCATCCGTGGCCAGCCCGGCCCGCGCGGCTTCCAGATCGGCGCCTGCGCTGAACACGCGGTCCCCCGCTCCGGTCAGGATCAGACCCCGCACGGCGTCGTCGTCCCGCGCGGCTTCGGCGATGTCGGCCAGCTCCGCCAGCATCTCCCGAGTCAGCGAATTGGCCTTGTCCGGCCGGTCGAGCGTGACCGTCAGGATCCCGCCGTCACGCGCCTGCCGGATCACGCCGCAAGTCCGATACGCGCGCGAATGCCCTCGTCCCGCAGCGAGATCTCTTCGCCCGCGAACTCGCCTGCATCCGGCCCGCACATCCAGACAAGCGCTTTCGCCGGCCAGTCCGCCGGAATGTGATCCGACCAGTCGAGCTGGCTGACCGGGTTGATCCCCGACGCCTTGATCTCGCGCTGCATCTCGGTGGCGACCGTGCCGGGCGACAGGCCCATGGCGCGAATGCCTTTCTCGCTCGCTTCCTTGTGCAGGCAACGGGTCAGCATCGCGGCGCCCGCCTTCGACGCGCAGTAGTGGCTCCACGCCTCCACGGGTCCGTGCGCCGCACCTGACGAGATCGTGATGATCGTGCCGCCGCCCTTCGCGATCATCGCCGGGGCCGCCGCCCGCATCCCGTTGAAGACGCCCTTGAGGTTGATGTCGATAACATGGCCCCACGCGCCGGGGTCGGCGTCGACGAGATGGCTGATCGGCTCGATCACACCGGCGTTGTTGATCAGGATGTCGAGCCCGCCGAACGTGTCGCCGGCCGCCTTCACGGCCGCCTCGACCTCCCAGTAGCGCGAAACGTCACAGGGCACGGCCAGCGCCTGGGGCCCGATTTCTCCGGCGAGATCGGCGATCGCATCGCGCGACCGCGCCAGAAGAACGACATTCGCGCCCTCCGCGGCGAAGGCGCGTGCAGCGGCCTCGCCGATGCCGCGGCTCGCGCCGGTTATCATCACGGTCTTGTCGCTCAGCCCGTCCATGGCCCACTCTCTCCTGTCACAGTTCTGCCTCTTGCGGCGGGTATTCCGCCCTTGACGCCCGCTGGCGCGGCGCCGAACATCGCCGCCAAATTCACCTCGGCAGGAGGACATGTCAAAGATGAAAGCCCTTTCCCGTACCGTTTCGGTCCTCGCGCTCGGCCTGCTGGCCGCACCGGCGATGGCCGACGTCACCGCTGCCGAGCTCTGGGCGGACTGGCAGGAGAATGCCGCCGCCATGGCCGGCACGATGACCGCCGACGTGACCGAGACGGGGTCGGGCCTCCTGCTCACCAACGTCACGATCACGCAGGATCAGCAGGGCGCGATGTCGACCCAGTCGGTCGATCAGGTCGAGTTGATCGAGAACGGCGATGGAACCGTTTCCATCGTGCCGTCGCAGCCCTACCGCATCCGGTCGGAGGTGTCCGAGGACGGGCAACTCATGGCCGCGTTCGAATTCCTCGTGACCTACGAAGGGCTCGACGTCGTCGCCTCGGGCGACATGACCGATCTGACTTACGCCTATTCCGCCGACACGATCACCATGTCCGAAGGCGAGATCATGGACGCGACCGGCAGCGGCACGCCAGAGATGAACGTGGCGATGACGGCGATGGGCGTGGCCTCGACCTACCGGTTGACCGGCTCGGGCGATGCGCGGGATCTGGTTTCGGAGGTCTCCTGGGACGGTCTGAACGTAGAACTCGACGCCGCCGCGCCGGCCGGCGAGACCGGCCAGTTCAAGATGTCCATGGCTGTGGGCCCCGGCAGCGGCGACGCGAACGGATCGCTCAGCGCCTTCCAGACCTTCACCCGCACGCTCGCCAGCGCGCAGCCCGGCCAGTCGATCGAAATGCCCGAAGGGCTCGCGCTCGACGGGGCGCTGACCTACGACAGCCTGACCTGGGATTTCCAGGTGCAGGAGCCCGGCAACTCGGTCGCCGCGAACGGCCAGAACGGCGGCGGCGAAATCGGCTTCGGCTTCGGTGAATCCGGGCTCAGCTACGCTTTGTCGGCCGTCGATACCTCGGTCAACGTCACCGGCAGCCAGATCCCGTTCCCGGTGAACCTCGCCGCCGCGGCGACGGGCTTTTCGATCCAGGTGCCCATGGTCGCCGCGCCCGAACCGTCGGACATGGCGCTTGCGCTCAACTACACCGACCTCACGGTCAACGACGAGGTCTGGATGATGGTCGATCCCGGCGGGGCGATCCCGCGCGATCCGGCCACGCTCGATATCGACCTGACCGGCACGGTGCAGCTCTTCACCGATCTCTTCGCCATGGATCCGGCGACGATGGCCGGCCCTCCGGGCGAGCTTCGCAGTCTCGACCTGAACACGCTCCTGCTGCGCGCAGCGGGCGCAGAGCTGACCGGATCCGGCGCGCTGACCTTCCAGCCGGGCGCAATGCCGCCGATGCCGACAGGCACGATCGACCTCGCGCTGCAGGGTCTGAACGGCCTTCTCGACCGGCTGACCGCGGCAGGCATGCTGCCGGTCGAACAGGCCGGGATGATGCGCGGCATGGCGGGCATGTTCGCCCGTCCCGGCGCCGGTCCCGACACGCTCGAGACCACGATCGAATTCCTGCCCGGCGGCGGGATCACCGCGAACGGCATCCCGCTCCAGTAACGCCGCCGGCCACCGGCACTACACGCGCGCCCGGGCTTGCCGCCCGGGCGCGCTGCGCTTAGGTCGGGGTGACACCGAAACAGGGACGGCCACATGTCCTCCGACCTTTCCGACCTGACCAAGGCGCTCCTGGCGGCGGCCACACGTGCCGGCGCCGATGCCGCCGACGCCATCGCGATCAACACCCGCTCGGTCTCGGTCAGCGTGCTTGACGGTGCGCTCGAAACCGCCGAACGCTCCGAAGGTACCGAAGCCGGGCTTCGCGTCTTCGTCGGCAAGCGCCAGGCGACCGTCGCCGGCTCCGACCTCCGGCCCGAGGCGATGGCCGAGATGGCCGAGCGTGCCGTCGCCATGGCAAAGATCGCGCCCGAGGATCCGAATGCCGGCCTCGCCGATCCCGACCAGCTTGCCCGCGACACCGATCCCGCACCGCTTGACCTGTTCGATCCCGCCGCCCGACCCGCACCCGACGCGCTCGAAGCGACGGCACTGACCGCCGAGGCCGCCGCGCGCGCGGTGCAGGGCGTCACGCAGGTTCAGTCCGTGGGGGCCGGCTACACCGACCGCAGCATCTGGCTTTCCGCGACGAACGGCTTTTCCGGCGGCTACGCGCGGTCCAGCCACGCCGTCTCGGCCGTCGCGATCTCGGGCAGCGGCCTGAAGATGGAGCGTGACTATTTCGGCGAAATGCGCAGCCATCTGTCGGATTTGCCGGACGCCGAGGAGATCGGACGCATCGCTGGTGAACGCGCCGCCGCACGCGAAGGATCGTCCAAGCCGCCGACCGGCGCATGGCCCGTGCTGTACGACGAACGCGTGTCGAGCGCGCTGATCAGCCACCTCCTGTCGGCGATAAACGGCAATTCCATCGCCCGGGGTGCAAGCTGGCTGCGCGGCGCGATGGGTGAGGCCGTACTGCCCGCGGGTCTCGATCTTGTAGAAGAGCCGCGCCGGAGGCGAACCGCCGGATCCCGCCCCTTCGATGCCGAGGGTCTGCCGACATCCGACCGTACGCTGGTCGAGGATGGCGTGCTGAAGGGCTGGCTTCTCGACCTCGCAGCCGCGCGCAAGCTCGGACTGCCGCCAACCGGCAACGCGGTCCGGGGCACCGGCGGCGCACCCTCGCCCGGATCGGGCAACCTGACACTCACGCCGGGCGACCGGACGCGCGAGGAGCTGATGGCCGAGATGGGAACCGGGCTTCTCGTCACCTCGATGATCGGCAGTTCGATCAACCCGACGACGGGCGACTATTCGCGGGGTGCGTCGGGCTTCTGGGTCGAGAACGGGGAAATCGTGCGGCCGGTCAACGAATGCACGATCGCGGGCAATCTGCGCGACATGCTGCTGACGATCCGTCCGGCCAATGACGCGCGCGACCACACAACCTTCCGCGTTCCCTCGCTTCTGGTCGAAGGCCTGACGATTGCCGGAGCCTGAAACCGATCTCGACCTCCTGACCGGCGCCGCGCGCGCCGCGGGCGAGATCGCGATGCGCCACTTCGCAGGCCCGCGCGAAGCGTGGGAAAAGGCCGACGATCAGGGCCCGGTCACGCAGGCCGATCTCGAAGTCGATGCGATGCTTCGGCAGGCGCTGCTCGCCGCCCGCCCCGACTATGGCTGGCTCAGCGAGGAGACGCCGGACAGCCCCGACCGGCTGAGCCGCACGTCGCTTTTCGTCGTCGATCCGATCGACGGCACTCGCGCCTTCATCGCGGGCGAGAAGACGTGGGCGCATTCGCTGGCGGTGGTCCGGGATGGGCGGGTCTCGGCCGGTGTCGTCTACCTGCCCGCGAAGGACCGGCTTTATGCCGCCGCCGCCGGTGCGGGGGCCCGGCTGAATGAGGCCGCCATCACGGTCGCCGACCCCGAAGAGGCGGAGGCCACGCTCCTGACATCGCGCGCCGGGCTCGCGCCGCGCCACTGGCCCGGCGGGGTACCGCCGGTCTCGCGCAGCTACCGCGCCTCGATCGCCAACCGCCTCGCGCTGGTGGCCGAAGGGCGGTTCGATGCGCTCGTCAGTTTCCGACCGACCTGGGAATGGGATATCGCCGCCGGCGCGCTGATCCTCGCCGAAGCCGGCGGCCGGGCCACCGACACGCTCGGCCGGACGCTTCGGTTCAACAACCCCCGACCCCAGGCGCACGGCATTCTCGGTGCCGGCCCGCAGCTTCACGCCCGCCTCGTTCACCGCGCCGCCGACCGCGCTTGACCCCAAGGTCCAAAGCCGTAGGGTGCCGCCGACTTCTGACAGACCGGAGCCAAACCCATGACCCAACGCCTGCATCTCGTCTTCGGCGGCGAACTCGTCGATCCGTCGGGAACGGAATTCCGCAATGTCGATGACATCCACGTCGTCGGCATGTTCCCCGACTACGCGAGGGCCTACGCCGCCTGGAAAGCCGAGGCGCAGCGGACGGTCGATAACGCGCACATGCGCTACTTCATCGCCCATATCCACCGGATGATCGACGAAGGCTCCGAGGCCTCGCCGACCGAGGCCCTGGGCGGCTGACGCCAATGGGCCGCTCGCTCGCGCTCGGGCTCTATCTGGCGATGTCGACCCGGGCGACCGGGATCTACGAACGCGCGCTGCGCCGCCGTCTGGCCGAGGGCAAGGAGGATGCCGGCCGGATCGACGAACGCCGCGGCATCGCCTCGCAACCGCGCCCGCCGGGTCAGCTCATCTGGTTCCACGCAGCGAGCGTCGGTGAATCGCTGTCACTGCTGGAGCTGATCCGCCGCCTGGGCGAGGAGGAGCCGGGTGTACATATCCTCGTCACGACCGGCACGGTGACCTCGGCCCGCGTGATGGCCGGCCGCCTGCCCGACCACGCCTTTCACCAGTACATCCCGCTCGACGCTGTGGCCTGGGTGCGGCGTTTCCTCGATCACTGGAAGCCAGATCTCGCGGTCTGGACCGAAAGCGAACTCTGGCCCGCGCTGATCACCGAAACCCACGCCCGTGGCACGCCGATGCTGCTGGTCAACGCGCGCATGTCCAAACGCAGCCACGACCGCTGGCGGCTTCTGCTGCGCGGGATGGCCCGGTCGATGCTGTCGCGCTTTTCCGCCGCGCATGTGCAGGACGCTGTGACGGCCGGCTATCTCCGCCGCCTCGGCCTCGCGGGCGAGCATATGGAGGTGACCGGCACGCTCAAGGAAGGCGCCGCCGCGCTTCCGCATGACGAGGACGAGCGGGCCGAATTCGCCGGAAAGCTGACCGGCCGTCCTGTCTGGCTGGCCGCCTCGACCCACGAGGGCGAGGAAGAGATCATGCTCGCGGCGCAGGAACGCGCGATGCGGGTCAATCCCCGGCTTCTCCTGATCCTCGCGCCGCGCCATCCGCAGCGGGGCGATGCCATCGCGCAGATGCTCGAGGCACGGCACTGGTCCGTCGCCCGCCGGTCCACCGGCGACACGATCGACCCCGACACGCAGGTCTACCTCGCCGACACGTTGGGCGAGATGGGGCTGTGGTATCGCCTCGCGCCCATCAGCTTCGTCGGCGGCTCGCTGGTCGAGATCGGTGGACACAACCCGTTCGAACCCGCCGCCCTCGGCTCGGCCATCCTGCACGGGCCCTACGTCACGAACTTCGTCGACATCTACCAGCGCCTGACCGCCGTGAAGGCCGCCCGGCTGGTATCGTCCGCCGACAGCCTGGCCGACGCCGTGACCGATCTTCTGAACCCGGAACGCTCCGCGGCGATGGCCAACGCGGCCTGGGAAATCAGCTCGGCCGGAGCGAATGTGACCGACCGCGCCGTCGACCTGATCCTCGACTGGCTGCCCCCGGGCAAAGCGGCGGCCTGATGCGTACGCCGCGGCACTGGTACAGGACACCGGGGCTTCTGTCCGCGCTGCTCTCGCCCCTCGGTGCGCTTTACGCCATGGGCACGGCCCGCCGCCTGGCCGCCGGGCCGCGCGCCTCGGTCGGAGTGCCGGTGATCTGCGTCGGCAACCTGACCGCCGGCGGCACCGGCAAGACGCCTCTCGTCATGGCGCTGGCCGGTCGCCTGCCCGGCGTGCATATTGTCAGCCGCGGCTACGGCGGCACGCTGACCGGCCCGACCCGCGTCGATCCCGCGAACCACACCGCGGACCAGACAGGGGACGAGCCGCTCCTCCTCGCCGCCTTCGCCCCGACCTGGATCGCGGCCGACCGCGCCGCCGGCGCCCGCGCGGCGGTCGAAGCCGGGGCGACGGCAATCCTCCTCGACGACGGCTTCCAGAACCCCGCGCTCGCGCATGACCTGTCGATCCTCGCCATCGACGCCGCCCGCGGGTTCGGCAACGGCCGCGTCATCCCCGCCGGCCCGTTGCGCGAGCCGCTCGCCACCGGCCTCGCCCGCGCCGACCTCGCCGTGGCCATCGGCCCGGCCCGGCGCGGCTTCGCCGACCGGTGGACCCATGACCTGCCGCTCCTGACCGCCGATCTCACGCCGCTGCCAACCGGCATGCCGATCACCGGCGCCCCTGTCCTCGCCTTCGCCGGCATCGGCGCGCCCGAAAAGTTCTTCGCCACGCTCCGCGCGCTCGGCGCAGATATCCGGCGCCAGGTCGCACTCGCCGATCACCAGCCGCTGCCGGCCGCCCTGATGACCCGGCTCGAGGCCGAGGCGAAAGCCATCGGAGCGCTGCTCGTCACAACGGAAAAGGACGCTGTCCGCCTGCCGCCGGGCTTCCGGCAGAAGGTCACGACGATCCCCGTCCGTCTGACCTTCGACGATCCCGCCGCGCTCGATCCCTGGCTGGAAAAGCTGGCCTAGTCGTCTTCGCCCAGGCGTGGCGCGGGCCGCGTCAGCGCCAGGTCCGCGTCCGAGAACCGGTAGGGCGGCCGCACCCCCGGCACCCCGTCCAGCTCGATCTGCATTCCGCGTGCCTGCACCTGCGGATCGGCAAAGACATCCGCCAGGTCGTTGATCGGACCGGCCGGCACGCCTGCCGCCTCGCAGGCCGCCAGCAACTCCGCCCGCCCCCGTGCCATCGTTGCCTCGGTCAGCCGCCGCGTCATCTCCTCCCGGTGCGCCAGCCGGTCGGAATTGGTCCGGAACTCTGGCGCCTCGGCCATCTCGGGCAGCCCGAGCAACCCGCACAGCCGCCGGTACTGCGCGTCGTTCCCGGTCGCGATGATGATCCAGCCATCGGCGCAGTCGAACACCTGGTACGGCGTCAGGTTCTGGTGCGCATTCCCGATCCGCTGCGGCGCGACCCCGGTCGTCAGGTAGTTCATCGCCTGGTTGGCAGTGAAGGCCGTCGCCACGTCCAGAAGCCCCATGTCGATCCACTGCCCGCGCCCGGTCGTGGCGCGCTGATGCACGGCGGCAAGGATCGCGGTCGC
The DNA here is from genome assembly GCA_015689705.1 of Rhodobacterales bacterium HKCCE3408. GTDB lineage: Bacteria > Pseudomonadota > Alphaproteobacteria > Rhodobacterales > Rhodobacteraceae > HKCCE3408. The sequence continues at coordinate 252,954 of WVSN01000002.1, read as the reverse complement.
GGCGTACATGCCCGTCAGGATGTCTGTCACCGCGATCCCGACCTTCTGCGGCTGGCCTTCCGGCGCGCCGGTCACCGACATGATGCCGCTCATGCCCTGGATGATATAGTCGTAACCGGCCCGGTGCGCGTAGGGCCCGGTCTGCCCGAACCCGGTGATGGAACAGTAGATCAGTCGCGGGTTCAGCTCGGACAGGCTCGCATAGTCCAGCCCGTATTTCGCCAGCCCGCCGACTTTGAAGTTCTCGATCAGGATATCGGCATCGGCGACCAGCGCCCGCACCTTTTCCTGTCCCTCCGGCGTCCGGAAATCGGCGATGACGCTCGCCTTGCCGCGGTTGCAGGAATGGAAATAGGCCGCCGAGACATCGCCGCCGCGCTCAACGAAGGGCGGACCCCACCGGCGGGTATCGTCCCCCTCCGGCGCCTCGACCTTGATGACCTCGGCCCCCAGATCGGCAAGCGTCTGGCCGGCCCAGGGGCCGGCCAGGATGCGGGCAAGCTCGACGACCTTCAGTCCGGCCAGCGGCGGCCCCGCCGTCACCCCTCGACCTCGACACCGGCCTCTTGGAGGGCCGCGTCGATGATCCCGCGCATGTCGTCATAGGACAGGCCGGAATACAGCTCACCCTGGATGACGAAGGACGGCGTGCCCTCGGCCGGATGGATCTCGAGGAACCCCTCGAACCGGTCGACCAGCGCCTGCGCCATCTCGCCATCGCTCAGGCAGGCATCCAGATCGCCATCCGACAGACCGACCGACCGGCCGATCCGCCGCAGGTTCTCGACGATCGTCGCCGGATCGTCGGCGATCCATTCCGACTGGGTGGTGTAGAGAATGTCGTTCACGCCGAAAAAGCGCATCGGCCCGGCGCAGCGCGCGACCATCGCCGCCCACAGGTCCGGCCGGTTGCGATAGAAGTTGCGGTAAACGAACCGCACCATGCCGGTGTCGATGTAATCCGCCTTCAGCATCGGGAAGACGTTGGCATGGAAGTTCGCGCAATGCGGGCAGGTATAGCTCGCATACTCGATGAACTCGACCGGCGCGTCGGCCTCGCCGATGGTCATCTCCATGATCTCCGGCGCGCCGTCCCCGGTCTCCTGCGCACGCGCGGCGGGCGTCCGGCCCAGAAGCGTCATCCCGCCCGCGCCGAACGCGGCCGCGCCCATCGAGCCCAGAACCAGTCTGCGATGCATGTGGTCTCTCCTTGTCATTCCGGTTTCACGAGCGCGCGCCGGGCCATCCGGGCCAGGGCCGCGCGCAGTCTCTCGTCGCCGATCCGGCCGATCACGGCCTCGGCTTCGTTCATCGCCGCCGGGTCGGGCTCGGCGGGTCTTGTCTCCTTGCGCTTCGCGGCGAACTCGGCCTGCCCCTCGGCGAAGCCGCTCGCCGCGGTCTGCGTCACGCTCACACGGCTGACGGCGCGGTAGCCGTAACAGGCATTGACCCGCGCCTTGATCTCCTCAGCCCGCATCTGCACCAGCGGCGCGGCAGACCCCGTCGTCAGCAAGACAAGCGTCCCGCCCATCTGCTGCCCGTGTTTCAGCGTCACCGGCACCGCCAGTTCGGCGATCTCAGACCCCACGATCTCGGGCCACCGGGTCAGAAGCTTGGCCTCGGCGAAGCCCCGCTTCCGCATCGGGCTGCGCAGTTCCGCGCCGATCAGCTTCGACGCCGGCTCGAAGCCCCGCCGGCGCGGCCGGTGGCTCGGTGTGTCTTGCGGATCGCGGCGCGACATTCGCGGGCCTTTCGTCTTGGTTGCCGGCAATCTATGGCAGGCAGCGGCGCTAGCCAATAACAGCCGGGGCAGAGAGGCGGGAAGTGGCCCGACATCCGATCACAGATGCGCTATCGGACTGGTATGCGACCCATGCGCGCGACCTGCCGTGGCGAGTCGGCCCGGCCGAACGGCGCGCGGGCGTTCGTCCCGATCCCTACCGCATCTGGCTGTCCGAAATCATGTTGCAGCAGACCACCGTCGCGGCGGTGAAGGCGTATTTCACCCGCTTCACGGCGCTCTGGCCCGACGTCGCGGCGCTGGCCGCGGCCGAGGATGCGGCGGTCATGGCCGAATGGGCCGGCCTCGGCTACTACGCCCGCGCCCGAAATCTCCTCGCCTGCGCGCGGGTCGTCGCGCGCGACCACGGCGGCCGCTTCCCCGAGACAGAGGACGGACTCCTCACCCTACCCGGCATCGGCCCCTACACCGCGGCGGCCATCGCCTCGATCGCGTTCGACCGCAAGGCGACCGTCATGGACGGCAACGTGGAACGCGTCATGGCCCGCCTTCACGCGATCGAGACCCCGCTCCCCGCCGCGAAACCCGAACTGAAAACCCGCGCCGCCGATCTGACGCCCGAGGATCATCCCGGCGACCATGCCCAGGCCGTCATGGATCTCGGCGCCACGATCTGCACGCCGCGCAGCCCCGCCTGCGGCATCTGCCCCGTCCTGCACCATTGCGCCGCCCGGAAGGCCGGCATCGCCGCCGATCTGCCACGTAAGACGCCCAAGACCGCGAAGCCCACGCGACACGGCATCGCCTGGATCGCCCGGCGTGAGGACGGCGCCTGGCTTCTCGAAACCCGCCCGCCCAAGGGCCTTCTCGGCGGCATGCTTGGCTGGCCCGGCACCGACTGGACCGAAAGCGACCCCGCCGGCACGCCCCCGGTCGAGGCCGACTGGCAGGACCCGAACCTCGAAGTCCGCCACACCTTCACCCATTTCCACCTCCGCCTCGCGCTCCGCATCGCGACGGTCCCCGACACGGCCAGCCCGACCCGCGGCCACTTCGTCCCGAAGCACGAGTTCCGCCCCGCCGCGCTCCCCACGCTCATGCGCAAGGCCTTCGACCTCGCCCGACCGGCTTTCCAGCCCGACTGACCCTTCATCTTTCCCCAAATACTCACCTCCCACGCCCGTCAAAGCGCCCACCGATCCGGGATTGACCGCACCCCGCGCCGGGCGGAGACTCGTTCCCATGTCCGACACCGCCGCCCCGTCCAGCCTGCCGGCCGCGCTGCCCTTCTGGGCCTCGCTCCTGCTCGTGCCACTGCTCGCGGCGACGGCGATCCACGGCGGCTGGTCCCTCGCGCTCGTCCCGGCAGCAACCTGGTGGCTCTTCGCCGGTCTCGACCTCGCCCTCGGGCAGTACCGCGACAACGCTGATCCCGAAACGCCCGAGGCTGCCCTCCGCTGGTACCGACTCGTCACGCTGATCTGGGCACCGATCCAGTACGCCGTGATCTTCGGCGCCATCGCCTACGCGACCCGCGCGCCGCATCTGGGCACCGCCGAACAGCTCGGCCTCTTCTTCGGCGTCGGCGTGCTGTCGGGCACGATCGGCATCAACTACGCGCACGAGCTCATGCATCAGCGCCCGCGGCTCGAACGGTGGCTCGCCGACCTCCTCCTCGCCTCGGTGCTCTACTCACACTTCCGGTCCGAGCACCTCCTCGTCCACCACCGCTACGTCGGCACCCCGCGCGATCCGGTGACGGCCCGCATGGGCGAGGCCTTCTGGTCCTTCCTGCCCCGCGTCCTCGTGCAATGCGCCCGCTCCGCCTGGCGCGCCGAGAAAGCGAAGCTCGCCCGCGCCGGCCGCCCGGCCTGGCACCGGTCGAACCCGTTCTGGCGCTACGCCGCACTTCAGGCCGCCTGCCTCCTCGCCGCCCTCGCCCTCGGCGGCCTGCCCGGCCTTGGCCTCTTCCTCTTCCAGGCCGTCGTCGCGATCTGGCAGCTCGAGCTCGTGAACTACGTCGAGCACTACGGCCTGACCCGCCGCCATCTCGGCGACGGCAAATACGAACACGTCCTGCCCCGCCATTCCTGGAACGCGACCGAGCGCGCGTCGAACTGGCTCCTGATCAATCTCCAGCGCCATTCCGACCATCACTACAAACCCGACCGGCGCTTCCCGCTCCTGCAGACACGGGCGGGAGAGGCGGCTGAACTGCCCGCCGGATACCCGGTGATGACCATGCTTGCCGTCGTCCCGCCGCTCTGGCACCGGGTCATGCGGCCCCGCGTGAAGGCCTGGCGCCGCCAGCACTACCCCGACATCACCGACTGGACGCCCTACGACACCGCCACCAACCCGGCCCCGCGTTAAGGCAAAAAAAGACCCCTGCCGGGACGAACCCGGGCAGGGGTCAAGGTCGCGCCGTCAGGCCGCGAGCGGCCACAGGCACGGGCGGTATGCACCGTTCAGCCGGCCGACAACTCGGCCCTGATCTGTTGACGAAACACGTCGATGGGCACGCGCATGCCCTCGCGCTCGATATGCCAGTATGTCCAGCCATTGCAGGACGGTGCGCCTTCCAGCGCCGCGCCCACCTGGTGGATCGATCCTTTTGTGTCCAGGGCGACCAGCGTGCCGTCCGCGCGCACCTTGGCGCGGTGCCGGCCGTTCAGGCTCACCAGTTCCTCGCCGGGCCGCAAAAGCCCCCGCTCGACGACCTGCCCGAAGGGCACCCGCGGTTCGGACCGCTTGCCGGCCGACACCTCCAGCGCCGCGCGGTCGTAGCGCCGCACCTTCGCGATCCGCGCCTCGGCGATCTCGCGATAGCTCTCCTCGCGCTCGATCCCGATGAAATGCCGGCCAAGCGCCTTGGCCACGGCTCCGGTCGTCCCGGTCCCGAAGAACGGGTCCAGCACCACGTCGCCCGGATTGGTCGTCGCGACCATCACCCGGTGCAGCAGCGCCAGCGGCTTCTGCGTCGGATGCGCCTTGTCGCCCTCGGCGTCCTTCAGCCGCTCCGACCCCGAACAGATCGGCAGAAGCCAGTCCGACCGCATCTGCACGCCCTCGTTCAAAGCCTTCAGCGCGTCATAGTTGAAAGTGTATTTCGCGGCCTCCGCCCGGCTCGCCCAGATCAGCGTCTCGTGCGCGTTGGTCAGCCGCTTGCCGCGGAAGTTCGGCATCGGGTTGGTCTTGCGCCACACGACGTCGTTCAGGATCCAGTAGCCGAGGTCCTGCAGCGCCGCGCCGACGCGGAAGATGTTGTGGTAGCTGCCGATCACCCAGATCGCGCCATCGGGCTTCAGCACCCGGCGCGCCGCGGTCAGCCAGGCGCGGGTGAAGGCGTCATAGGCGGCGAACCCGTCGAACCGGTCCCAGGCGTCGTCGACCGCGTCGACCAGCGTGTTGTTCGGGCGGTGCAGCTCGCGCTTGAGCTGCAGGTTGTACGGCGGATCGGCAAAGATCAGGTCGACCGAGCCAGCCGGCAGGGCCTCCATCGCGGCGACGCAATCGCCCGCGATGATCTGGTCGAGCGGCAACGCCGCCCCGGTCTGCGTTCTGGTCGTCATTCACTGCCTCACCGGCGCCCCATGCGCCGCTGCCCCCGGGTCTCTGACGGACCGTCTCGGGACGCTCAGACCATGAGTCATCGGTGATTCGCGGTCAATTTCTTTTTTGAATCAAGGCCTTGGAAATCAGGCTTGCCACAAGATATTGTGTACCGGCCGGAACGAACGCCTATGAGCGGGGCTGACTCCGAGGCGTTTCAGCGCGTCCAGATGCGCCTGTGTCGGATATCCCGCATTCTGTTCCCACCCATAGCCGGGGTGCTGTTGCGCCAGCGCCACCATGGCCGCGTCGCGGCTGACCTTGGCCACGATCGAGGCCGCGGCGATCGACAGGCAGAGCGCGTCGCCCTTGACCACGGCGGTCCCCGCGCAGGGCAGGTCGGGCAGCGCATTGCCGTCGATCAGCGCGTGGTCCGGTGGGGTCGGCAGGGCAGCCAGGGCGCGCGCCATGGCCAGCAGGCTCGCCGCGCGGATGTTGATCGTGTCGATCTCTTCGACGCTGGCCCACCCGATCCCGATCTCGGCGACACCCTGCAATTCCGCCAGCAGCGCAACCCGCCGCTCGGCCGTCAGCTTCTTGGAATCGTTCAGGCCATCGGGGATGCGCGCAGGATCCAGCACCACCGCCGCGGCCGTCACCGGCCCGGCCAGCGGCCCGCGCCCGGCCTCGTCGACGCCCGCGACGCGGCCGCCCAAGGCGATTTCCTGGCTGAAGTCCGGCCCCATGTCCTGAAATGAATCACGTCCCGTCGCGCCCCGCAAGGCGGCGGACCGCCCTTGCGCGGGTGTCAGAACCGGAAGCCGGCGCTGATCGTCGCGGTATTGGTATCGAATTCGAAGCTCGACACGCCGGCTTCGCCGTCCAGCGTTCGCGCGGTGTAATCGAGGCCCACGAAGAAGTTCTCGTTGATGTTGTATTCCACCCCGAGCCCGAGGTTGTAGCCGTCGAGATCCGCCTCGGTGCCGGCGGCGACATTGTCGAAGGTCGCCCAGGACCATCCCGCCGCGCCGTACAGCATGACGTCGCCGAACACGTAGCCGGCCCGGCCGCGTACATCGGTGACCCGATCGATCGACCCGAGCGGTATGCCGGCCAGCGCCTCTTCGTAGCCGTCGAAGGCGAGCACGCGAAGCTCACCGCCGAAGACGAAGTTGCCGCGCTGGACGTTGTAGCCCGCGATGCCGCCGAAGGCGTCGCCGTCCTCGAGCGGCCGGCCGAACGTCCCGGCGATCGTCTCCTCGCCATCGCCCCGGACGATGCCGTAGCTCAGCCCGACATACGCGCCGTCGAACGCGCCGACAGCGGCCGCCGCCGGTGCGGCCGGCGCGACCACGACCGGATCGGGCGCAGCCGGACCCGCGCCACCGGCGCTGGCCGCAGTGGCGGTCAGGACGGCGATCGTGGCGGTCGCTGCGAGGGTGCGGATCATGAATGTCACGGCTCGATTGCTCTTGGTGGGAATATAGTCGGTCCGGCGCGTTTTTGATAGCCGCCGGGTGATCGGCAGCCGGGTCCGCGCCGGGGGTGAACAGACACTTAACATTTTGTCTAAAATTCAATCGTTTAGCGTGCGAAACCGCCGCGAAACGAAACCGGCGGCGGCGCCGTGGCGCCGCCGCCTCCTGCCTCCCTGCTCGGACTGGTTACGGGCGGAACCCAGCTTCCCGTTCCCAGCCATTCCGGTGGAGGCAGCGCCCCGCATAGAGATTGCGCGGCCCCCGGTTCGTGTTGACCCGCACGATGCATTCCGGCGGCAACAGGCCGGGGCGGGCGACGTTCTGCTGCATGCAGCGCGCGAGATAGCCGCGCACCGCGCCGAAATCGCGGAAGCACTGGGCCGGCGCGACCCGGAGGTTGCGCGGCGGCGTGTGCTGCGGGACGTGCCGCGGCTCGACGTTGCGGGTGACGGCGGGCCGGTCGTTGCGGGCGCGGGCCTCGTTCGCGATGGCGCCAATGATCGCCAGGATCGCGACCCCGGCGATGATGTCGCCCGCATCGGTGGCCCGGGCGGGCGTGGCGGGCAGCGTGACGGCGGACAGGGCCAGCGCGGCGGACAGGGCCAGCGCGGAAATCGGCTTGGTGAAACGGTCCAGCATGGGAACCTCCCGAATGTGATTGGGCCGGACGCAGCCGGCGTCGATGAGACAAGGATGGGCAGGCCTCCGCAGGTCTCTCAATAACGCCGCCCGGTTATCCGATAGCCCCCCGCCGGGCCTGCCGGTTATTGAATGACGCGCGCGCCTCGCGCATGGTCCGGGCCATGAGATGCACGCTTTCCACATCCCTCCTCGCGCTGGCGCTGAGCATCGCGGCCCTGCCGGCCGCGGCGACCTGCTATGCCGATTACAAGGCCAAGATGGACGACCCCCTGCGGCTCCATTACGGCGTGATCGAGCTGCCGGAAGACGCCTGCTCGGTCGAGGCCGCGTTCGACGAGATCGCGCCGCGCGTCGCCGCCGGCGGTTGGGAATTGCTTGAGGTCATGTCGGTCTTCGACGATGCTGGCCTCGAGCCCAGGAGAGCCGATGCCGGACGATACTTTCTCGCCTTCTGAGAGCCTTCAGCGCGGGGCACGGGTCGTCCAGATCGGCGTCGCCGCGATCGTTCTCATTCTCGGCCTCACGGCCGTGTGGCTGTTTCTGCGCCTTCCCGACGCCAACGTGTTCAACGACCGGGTCGAGCAGATCTTCGTCGAGAACGACGCCCTGACCGCGCCAGACGCGATCCGGCTGCTCGAGGTGCTGGCGCAATCGGGCACGGCCTTCTCCAAGGTGCTCGAAAGCTATCGCGCCTTCATCTTCGTCCTCATGCTGTCGGCCACAGCGCTGCTGATCGCCTGCCTGTTCCTCGTCGTCGCGCTGGTCGCGCAGAACAGGCGAATGCAGGTGATCGAGCGCAAGGGGCTCCAGGTGTCGTCGCTCGTGCTCGCGCGCGAACAACGGGCGGTGATCCTGAACGACATGGAATTCAAGCTGACCGACGCGGCGATGGAGACGCTGTCTGTGCTGGCCGAGGCCCGGATGGACGACGACGTCCTGACCGGCGCGGAGATCGAGGCCATGGTCTCCGGCCGCAACGCCGCCGATTGCGACGAGGCCGCCGGAGCGACCCGTATAAAACGCCTGCGCGACGCGCTCGGCAACCAGATGGTCTCCGAACTCCTGATCCGCAACATCGCCCGCCGGGGCTACATGCTCGCGATCGACAAGGACGTGATCAAGATGAACTGAGCGTCGTCGCGCTCAACAGGTCGGCGCCCCGCGTCCGTAGCCGCCCGCATCCGTGATCGCGCCGTCGTCGCTGTCGGTCAGGCCGGTATACGTACCGCCATTGCCGCGCGGGCAGGAGGCCTGGTCGGTCCAGGTGCCGTTGTCGGCGTCGGCGGCCTGCGCGGTCGCCGTGCCGCCGACGAAGGCCAGCGCGCTTCCAGCGGCCATCAGGCCCAGCGCCCGGCGGCGGCCGGGGCGTACCGTACGGATTTCCTCGTCGGTCAGGCGCGTTCTGTCGTCGGTCATCGGGGCCTCCAGCACCGGTCTCGGCCCGAGACCTACGCCTGCGCCCGCCCCTGCGTCAATGCCGCCGTCCGGGCGCGATTGCCAAGGGCGTCCGGCTCTGGTCAAGTCCCGAAAAAAGATCACGGAAGGGACCGCCATGCCGCATCCGAGCCTCGACCGCATCCTCGCGCCGATCACGCCGGAGGCGTTTTTCGAGACCTATTTCGAGCGCCGGCATCTGGTCGTCCACCGCAACGATCCGGACTATTTCGCCGATCTGCTGAGCTTCGAGGACATCGACCGCGCGGTCTCGACCATGGGCCTGTCCCATCCCGAGATCACGGTGACGAAGGCCGCCGCAGCGGGCGGCACCGACAGCGACGCGGCGACGGACCACGACGGTGCGCGGCCGATCGGGCCGGCGGATTACAGCTATGAGAACGGTCTGATCGACCCGGTACGCGTTGCACGGGCCTTCGCGGATGGCGGGACGGTCATCCTGTCGGGCCTTCAGGACCGGCTGCCGGCGCTCGGCCGCTATACCCGTGCGCTCGAGGCGGCGATTTCGGCGCGGGTGCAGACGAACATCTACATGACGCCCGCCGGCAACCAGGGCTTCCGGCCGCATTACGACAGCCATGACGTGATCGTCCTGCAGATCTCGGGCACGAAGGACTGGCGGATCTACGACACGCCGGTCGCGCTGCCGCTCAAAAGCCAGGAATACGTACCCGGCACCGTGACGATCGGCGCCGAGACGGACCGCTTCACGCTGCATCCCGGCGACATGGCCTATATCCCGCGCGGGCTGGCGCATGACGCGGTGGCGACCGACGAGACGTCGATCCACATCACCACCGGGCTGATGTTCCGGACCTGGGCCGACGTCGTGGCCGAGGCCGCACGGATCGCTGCCCACAAGGACGAGAAGCTGCGCCGCGCCCTACCGCCGGGCTTCGCCGCGCCGGGCGCCGACCTGTCCGACGCCGCCGATACGCTGCGAAAGCTGATGACGAACATCGCCGAACAGGTACCGGCCGAGGCGATCCTGGCCGAGTTCCGGGACGATTTCGTCGCCGGGCGGCTGCCCCGGGCCGAGGGCCAGCTGTCGCAGGTCGCACGGCTTGCAGAGATCACGCCGGAGACGCGGGCGGGCGCGCGGCCCGATCTGGTCTACACGCTGGAGACGCTGTCGCCCGGCGAGGAGGAGCCGGTCGTCGTGCTGGCCCATCACGGGGCCGAGACGACACTGCCGGCCCATGCCGAGGAACCGCTCCGCCACGCGCTGAGCTCGGACGAGTTCGTCATCGCCGACCTGCCGGGCGATCTGGACGATGCGGGCAAGGTGGTCCTGGTCCGGCGGCTGGTGCGCGAAGGCCTGGTGCGGCTGCTCTGAGGGGCCGTCAGTCCCGGTCCGGCCGTTCGCCCGGCTCCGGCGCGATCCCGTAGCGCGCGGCGAGCCGCCAGACATGGCCCGGCACCATGTTCTTCATCATTGCCGGCCGCTGGCGGCGGAGATGCAGGATCGTCTCGCCCGCCTTCATCTCGACCCGCGCACGGGCGAATTCGAGGCCGCGCGGCCCGGTCCGGGGCTGGAGCCAGGCGACGATCGGGCGAAGCCAGTTCGGCATCCGCCGCAGCGGCAGACCGCCCGCCGCGCGTTCGGTATTGGCGAGGAAGCCACGGACGGCGCCCTCGCGCTTGCCGCGCGAATTGGGGGCGGAAAGCTTCAGACGATCGCCGAGCGCCGCGACAAGTTCCGCGCCCGCGTCGTTCCGCACGATCAGCCATTGCGCCCCGTCGCCGCCCATGTAGCCGACCGTCACGTCCGAAAGCCGGTTGGTGTAGTCGACGCAGGTGCGGCAGGTGAGCGGCCAGAAATCCGACGGCAGGTCCGACAGCGGGAGTTTGAGGAACGGGATCAGGCGCATAGGCCGGCCGTCGTCGAAGCGCAGCTCGACGCGGTAATCGGCACGAAACTCGAGGTAGGAGATCGTCTCGGGCCGGTCGTCGAGCCGGGCGAGGAAGTCGTGGAACTGCGCGGTCGTGGTATTGTCCGAACAGGGCGTCCCGATGACGTAGAGCCGCTCGAACCCGAGCTCGGCCTCGAGCGCGCGCAGGGCGTAGACCTGACAGGGGATGCCGATCATGGCGATCCGCCGGTATCCCGCGGCCTTCGCGTCGTCGAGCAGGGCGAGGAGCGGCGCGAAGCCCATCCGCATCCCCCGGCAGCGCGCCATATCGGCGGGGTCGGTAACGATGGCGGGGGCGGGTTTCCAGCGGTCCTCGGGGTCGGCGGTCACAGCGAGTACCGCGTCGACCGCGCCCGAGGCCAGCGCCTCTGCCGCGAGCGCTGTTGCGATCCCGGTCCATTGCGCGCCATCGGCGGGCGGGTCGAGGCGCGCGCGGTGCATCGCGCGGATCACGCCGAAATGGCCCTCGTCGCCCTCCGTCCCGGCCACGCGGCCGTGGACGCGCGCCTCGGCGCCCTCGTAATCCGGCTTGATGAACTGGCAGGCGCGGCCGCAGGCCTTGCCGTCGCCCATCCGGCTGACCCCGCAATCGGTGCACAGGCCCGGACGCGCCGCGCCGCCGATCTCCGGCATCGCGAACCCTGCGCGGGCGGTGTCCTTGGGCATGGCCGGTCCTCCGACGCCGACTGTCGGATGCCCGCACCCCGCCTGTCAACCTGACCTGACAGTACCGACCCGGAGGGAAATGGTGACCCCGGCAGGACTCGAACCTGCAACCTATCCCTTAGGAGGGGATTGCTCTATCCAGTTGAGCCACGAGGTCGCCGCGTTCGTCATGGCCGGTTTTGCCCCGGTCCGCAAGCGCGGGTAGGCCCTTGGCCCCGGCCCGCATCGCGCGTATCACGGAGGTCACGGCGAAAAAGGACCGGCCATTTGCGCGGACGCAATCCCTTCGACGGCAAGCCTCAACTGACCCTGCGGGACGTGGCCGAAGAGGCCGGCGTGTCGGAGATGACCGTGAGCCGCGTGCTCCGCAATCGCGCCGACGTCTCGGCCTCGACGCGCAAGAAGGTGTTCGAGGCGGCACGCAAGCTTGGCTACGTGCCGAACAAGATCGCCGGTGCGCTGGCGTCGAATCGGGTGAACCTTGTCGGCGTCGTCATCCCGTCGCTGTCGAACATGGTCTTCCCGGACGTGCTGGCCGGTATCGGCGAGATCCTGGACGGAACCGAGCTTCAGCCCGTCGTCGGGACGTCGAAATACGACGAGACCCACGAGGAGGGCGTGATCTACGAGATGCTGTCCTGGCGGCCGTCGGGGCTGATCGTGGCCGGGCTGGAACATTCCGCCGCTTCGCGCGCGATGATGCGCGCCTCGGGCATCCCGGTGATCGAGATCATGGATACCGACGGCGACCCCGTCGCCGCGGCGGTGGGCATCAGCCACGAAGCCGCCGGGCGCGAGACCGCCCGCGAGATCGTCCGCCGCGGCTATCGCAAGATCGGCTATCTCGGCGCGTCCAACTTCGCGGACCATCGCGCCCAGAAGCGGCTGGCCGGATTCGAGGCCGGACTGGCCGAGGCCGGCATCACGCTGGCCGACCGGATCCTGTATGACGGGCAATCGGGCTTCGGCACCGGCCGGCGCATCACCGAAACGCTGATGACCCGCAGCCCCGATCTCGATTTTCTCTATTACAACACGGACATGAACGCCGCCGGCGGGCTGCTTTACTGTCTGGACAAGGGTCTCGACATCCCCGGCCGGATCGGCATGGCCGGGTTCAACGCCTTCGAGCTGCTGGACGGTCTGCCGATGCGGATCGCCACGATGGACAGCCGTCGGCGCGACATCGGCCGGGCCGCGGCCGAGATCGTGGCCGAGGGCGAATTGTCGACCGCGCGCATCGCCCTGACCCCCCGCTTCATCGAGGGCGACACCGTCCGCGCCCCGGCCTGAGCCGGCGTTCACCCGATCCTAACGCTTTCGCGGTCTCATCCCCGTCGGGACATGAGGACACGGGAAGCGACATGGACGGCAATGGTCAGGATTTCGTCGGTGCCAACATCACCCGCGACCGGGACAAGTTCCTGCGGGAATTGCTGCGGGAACTGGCGGGCGTGCTGGAAGATGCGGTCGGGCTGGAACAGGCCGAGGGCTTCATCGCCATGGTCGGTCGCCGGATCGCGCGGCTGATGAATGACGAATACGTCGCCTCGACCGGGCAGGACCGTCTGGACCGGACGCAGGTGGCCAACGCGCTGACCGACCTCAAGCGCCGGATCCAGGGTGGGTTCTCGGTCGAAAGCATCGACGAGGACCGGATCATCCTGGTCAACGACCGCTGTCCCTTCGGGGAATATGTCCGCGACCGGACCTCGCTGTGCATGATGACGATGCACGTCTTCGGATCCATTGCCGCCGCCAATCTCGGATATGCCCGGATCGAACTGCCCGAGACCATCGCGAAGGGCGACGGCCGCTGCCGGGTGATCATCAGCTTCAGCGAAGGTGACGAGGGACGTGAGTTTTATAGATGACCTGGTAGACCATCGTCCGGATTTCGAGCAGGCGTTCGAACGCGTGCTCGCCCGGGCGCTGATCGTCAACGCGCACGGGCTGGTCCTGGTCGCGAATGCCCGCGCCCGTGACATGATGCCGGACGGTCACGGATCGACACCTGAGGTCGGGCCGCATGTCGCGGACGTCTTCATGGGTGAGCCTGCCGCGCTGATGTCGGACATCGTCGCGGTCGCCTCGGGCGGGAAGATCCCGCTGCGCCCGCGCAAGTCCGCCGACTCCGAGGCGCGGCTGAGCTTCCGCGTCCTGCCGTTGATCGCCGGGCGGCGCCGGCGGCAATACCTGCTGTACGAGGATGCCGGCGCCACGCTGACCGACGCGATGGCCGGACTGCGCCGCGAACACGTCGAAGCGCTGCGCAGCGCCGCGCAGGAACGCCGCCTGCGCCGCGAGATGGAACGCAGCGTGGAATCGATGCGCGCCTTCTCGTCCAGCGCGGCGCACGACCTGAAGGCGCCGCTGCGCAACATCGCCAGCCTGCTCAGCTTTCTCGAGGAGGATTTCGGCGGCGACCTGCCCGAGGGCGCGCGCAGCTATGTCGAGACGTCGAAGAATGCGGCGGAGCGTCTGCAGGGCCTGATCGACGACCTGATGGATCACGCCCGCTCCGGCACCAGCGCGATGGCGTTGGTCAATGTCGGGCTGCGGCCCCTGATCGCGGAAATCCGGGCCGACCTGTGCGCCGAGATCGCGGCTGCCGGCGGGCGGATCGAGATCGCGGGCGATGTGGGCGAGGTCCTCGCCGACCGCACCCTTCTCCGGCAGCTTCTTCAGAACCTGATCGGGAACGCGGTGAAGTATCGCCACCCCGACCGCGCCCCGGTCCTGATGATCGCCCGCGACGGTTCGGTCCTGACACTATCCGACAACGGCCGCGGCTTCGACCCGGCCAATGCCCACCTGCTGTTCGAACCGTTCCGCCGCCTGCATGCCGACAGCGGTGTCGAGGGATCGGGAATCGGCCTTTCGGCGTGCAAGATCATCTGCGACCGGCATGGCTGGACCATCGAGGCCACCGCCCGCGAGGGCGAGGGCGCGACCTTCGCGATCTCGGGGCTCAGCACTCCGGCAGATTGACCGCGAGCCCGCCGCGGCTCGTTTCCTTGTAGCGCTCGGACATGTCGATCCCGGTCTGCCGCATCGCCTCGATACAATTGTCGAGCGGCATGAAATGCGTCCCGTCCCCGCGCAGCGCCAGCGACGCCGCCGAAACCGCCTTGATCGCGCCGAGCCCGTTGCGCTCGATGCAGGGCACCTGAACCAGCCCGCCGACCGGATCGCAGGTCATGCCCAGGTGATGCTCGAGCGCGATCTCGGCCGCGTTCTCGACCTGCGCGTTCGTCCCGCCAAGCGCGGCGCAGAGCCCGGCGGCGGCCATCGCGGCGGCCGATCCGACTTCGCCCTGGCAACCGACCTCGGCCCCCGAGATCGAAGCGTTGTGCTTGATGAGCCCGCCGATGGCAGCCGCGACCATGAGGAAATCCAGCGCGCCGTCGGCGGTCGCCCCGACGCAATGGGTCTCGTAGTATTTCAGAACTGCTGGAACGACGCCCGCCGCGCCGTTGGTCGGCGCCGTCACCACGCGCCCGCCGGCCGCGTTCTCCTCGTTAACAGCCATGGCGTAGACCGACAGCCAGTCGTTCACGACATGGGGCTGCGCGATGTTGCGCCCGGCCTCGGCCTTCAGTTGGTCGTGGATCGCGCGGGCGCGGCGTTTGACCTTCAGCCCGCCGGGCAGTTCGCCCGTCTGCTCCAGCCCGCGATGGAGGCAGCCGCGCATGGCGTCGGCGATGGCCACGACCTTCTCGCGCAGCTCGGCGCGCGGCATCAGCGTCGCCTCGTTCTCCCACTTCATCTCGGCGATGGTCTTTCCCGAGGCACGGCCCATCGCCAGCATCTCGGCCGCCGAGCCGAACGGGAAGGGGAAGCCCTCGGCCGTCTTCTCGGCGCGCAGCTGGTCGGCCCCGCCGCGGTCGCGCCGCTCGATCTCGGCCGCCGTCATCACGAAGCCGCCGCCGATGGAATAGTACGTCTCCTCGAGCGCGAGATGCCCGGATCCGTCGAAGGCGCGCAGGATCATCCCGTTGGCATGGCCGGGCAGGGTCAGGTCGTAGTCGAAGACGAGATCCTCGTCCGGCCGGAAGCGCAGTTCGGGCAGGCCGTCGGGCGTGACGACGCCGCGCGCGCGGATCTCGGCCTCGAGCGTCTCGGCCGCGTCGGGGTCGAGCGTGTGCGGCAGGCAGCCCGCAAGACCCAGGATCACCGCGCGGTCGGTCGCGTGGCCCTTGCCGGTGAAGGCGAGCGAGCCGTGGAGCGAGCAGGTCACCGCCGCGACCTCGCCCGCGCCCGGTTCCCGTTCGCGCCCGGTGCGCAGGTCGTCGAGGAAGCGAGCTGCGGCGCTCATCGGCCCCATCGTGTGCGACGAGGAGGGCCCGATGCCGATCTTGAAGATGTCGAAGATGCTGAGAAACATGGCGGCGACCTTACGCGGTCTCAGGGGGGCCGGCAGCCCGGAAAACGACCGCGCCACGTGCACTTCCGTCAGGCCGGTCGATCGGGGGGAAGGGGAGGCTTGGTGAGCCCGGGAGGATTCGAACCTCCGACCAATTGATTAAAAGTCAACTGCTCTACCACTGAGCTACGGGCCCGCTCAAGGACACTCCCTCTATAAAGCGCCCGGATGACGGTCAAGCGAAAATCCGGCGCGTCCGGGATTTCCTATTATGCCTTGCATCGTTATATGCGCGCGCATGGATATCAGCGGTTCGGAACACGGCCTGCCCTTCGCCAAGATGCATGGGCTCGGCAACGATTTCGTGGTGATCGACGGCAGGGAGCACCCGGTCGAGGTCACCGCGGCGCTGGCGCGTGCCATCGCCGACCGCAACCGTGGCGTGGGCTTCGACCAGCTCGCCGTGATCGACACCGACGCCGAGGCCGATCTGCGGCTGACCTTCTGGAACGCCGACGGCACACTGTCGGATGCCTGCGGCAACGCCACCCGCTGCATCGCCCGCGACGAGATGAACCGGACCGGCAAGGCCGCGCTGACGATCCGCACCGGCCGCGGTCTCTTGATGGCCGAGGATGCGGGCGACGGACGGACTTCGGTGAACTTGGGCCAGCCGGGGCTCGGCTGGCAGGACATCCCGCTGTCGGGCGCGACCGACACACTCCACTTGCCGATCGCGGGCGACCCGGTCGCGACCTCGATGGGCAATCCGCACTGCACGTTCTTCGTCGCCGATGCCGAGGCCGTGGACCTGGCCGCCGAGGGCGCGCGGATGGAGCGGCACCCGCTGTTCCCGCAGCGTACCAATGTGCAGTTCGTCCATGTCGCGGGGCCGGACCACCTGCGGATGCGGGTGTGGGAGCGGGGGACGGGCGTGACGCTCGCCTCGGGCTCGTCGTCCTGTGCGGTGGCCGTGTCGGCGGCGCGGCGCGGACTGACCGGGCGGTCGGTCAGGATCACGCTGGACGGCGGCGATTTGCAGGTCGACTGGCGCGACGACGGGGTCTGGATGACGGGCCCGACGGCGCATGTCTTCGACGGCGTGCTGCCGCCCGACTTCGTGGCGACGCATTCATGAACGCCCCCGTCTTCCATACGCTCGGCTGCCGGCTGAACGCCTACGAGACCGAGGCCATGCGCAAGCTGACCGAGGGCGCGGGGCTGACCGATACGGTCGTCGTGAACACCTGCGCCGTGACTGCCGAGGCGGTGCGCAAGGCAAGGCAGGACATCCGCCGGCTGCGGCGCGAGAACCCGGGCGCGCGGCTGGTGGTCACCGGCTGCGCGGCGCAGACCGAACCCGCGACCTTCGCCGCGATGCCCGAGGTCGATCAGGTGATCGGCAATGCCGAGAAGATGGCACCCGAGACCTGGGGCCGGATCGCCATCGGCGAGACCGAGCCGGTCGTCGTCGACGACATCATGTCGGTCACCGAAACGGCGAGCCACCTGATCGACGGGTTCGGCACGCGGTCCCGCGCCTATGTCCAGATCCAGAACGGCTGCGATCACCGCTGCACCTTCTGCATCATTCCCTATGGCCGCGGGAACAGCCGGTCGGTGCCGGCGGGCGTGGTCGTGGACCAGATCAAGCGGCTGGTGGACAGCGGCTTCAACGAGGTGGTTCTGACCGGCGTCGATCTGACGTCCTGGGGTGCGGACCTGCCCGGCACGCCCCGGCTCGGCGACCTGGTCATGCGGATTTTGCGACTGGTGCCCGACCTGCCGCGGCTGCGGATCAGCTCGATCGATTCGATCGAGGCGGACGAGAACCTGATGAAGGCAATCGCGACCGAGCCGCGCCTGATGCCGCATCTGCACCTGTCGCTTCAGCATGGCGACGACCTGATCCTGAAGCGGATGAAGCGGCGGCACCTGAGCGACGACGCCGTCGCCTTCTGCGAGGAGGCGCGGCGTCTGCGGCCGGACATCGTCTTTGGCGCGGACATCATCGCGGGCTTCCCGACCGAGACCGAGGCGATGTTCGACAACTCGCTGCGGCTTGTCCAGGAATGCCGGCTCACCTGGCTGCATGTCTTTCCCTACTCGCCCCGCCCCGGCACGCCGGCCGCGCGGATGCCGCAGGTCGACGGCCGCTCGATCAAGGCGCGCGCGGCGCGGCTGCGCGCGGCGGGCGAGGCGGCGGTCGCGGCGCACCTGAAATCGCAGGTCGGCCAGCGCCACGATGTGCTGATGGAAAGCCCCGCCATGGGCCGCACGCCGCAATTCACCGAGGTCCGATTTGCCCGAGAGCGGCCCGAAGGCAGCCTTCAACCTGCCCTGATTATCGGTCACGGTCCCGGGCACCTGATTTCAGACTAGACGATTGCCATGCATCCCAATCCCGCCTTCCGGAACGAGCCAGCCATCCTTCACATGACGCTCGTGCGGACGCGGGGGTTCGGGACGCTGTGCGTCAACGCCGATCCGTCGCCGCTGCTGAGCCATATCCCCTTTATCCTCGACGACATGGGCGAAGAGCTGGAACTGCATCTCGTCCGGTCGAACCCGATCGCGCGCATGGCGCTGCCCGCGCCGGCGGTGATCTCGGTCTCGGGGCCGGACGGCTACGTGTCGCCCGACTGGTACGGCGACCCGACCCACAACCAGGTGCCGACGTGGAACTACGTGGCGGTGCATCTGCGCGGCACACTCGAGGCCGTTCCGGACGGCGACCTGCGCGGCCATCTCGACCGGCTGGCGGAAAGTTTCGAGACGCGGATTTCGCACAAGCGGCCCTGGACGTCGGACAAGATGCCGGCCGGCCGCATGGAAGCGCTGATGCGCGCCATCGTGTTGTTCCGGTTCCGGATCGAGAGCGTCGAGGGGACCTGGAAACTCAATCAGAACAAGGACGAGGCGCATCGCGAAAACGCCGCCGTGCAGATCCGCCATTCGCCAATCGGGCACGAGACGACGGTCCTGTCCGAGCTGATGATGGGCGGGCATCACGCGGGTTTCGAGTTCTGATTGGACAGCAGGCCTGAGGCCCCTTACATGAGGCTCATCCGCCAAGGGAGGAGGCCATGGCCGCACCGCTCGCCCCCGCAGCCGGGATCGTTCTGAAATACGCCGCGATCGCCGCGGCCGGGTACCTTCTGGCACGCAGCCTGCCGCAGGATGCGCCCGATCTCCGGGCCGAGGCGGCGCTGGACGACATGCCCGACGGGATCGGCGTGTCGGCGCAGGACGGGACCAGCCGGGCCCGCGCGCGCTGGCGCCGTACAGTCACGTTGGGCACTGCCGGTCTGCGCTTCGACGCCGGCCTGATCGCGCGGCTGAAGGTCGCCCGCGCATGAGCCTGACGCTGATCCATTCGCCCGCCTCGCCCTTTGTTCGCAAGGTCCGGGTGCTGCTGATCGAGACCGGTCAGGACGATGTCGCGCTTCAGGAAGTGTCGACCTCGCCGATGGCCACCGATCCGGGCCTGATGGCCGCGGCACCGCTGGCGAAGATCCCGACGCTGATCCGCGACGACGGCCCGGCCATGTTCGACAGCCGGGTGATCTGCCGCTTTCTCGACGACCGCGCCGGCGCCGGGCTGTATCCCGAGAGCCGGCTGTGGGAGGTTCTGACGCTCGAGGCGCTGTCAGACGGCATGTGCGAAGCCGCCGTCGGCATGGTCTACGAACGCCGCTTCCGTCCCGAGGAAAAGCAGATGCCCGAGTGGCTGGACGCGCAATGGGCCAAGGTGGCCCGCGCGCTCGACGCCGTCGACGGGCCGTGGCTGAGCCACCTGGCCGGACCGCTGACCATGGCGCAGGTCGCCATCGGCTGCGCGCTCTGCTATCTCGACCTCCGCCATTCTGACCGGAACTGGCGCGACGGGCGTCCGGAGCTTGCCTCCTGGTACGCATCCTTTTCTGAACGGCCGTCCATGACGGCAACGGAGCCCCCGACATCATGAAGATCGGACCCGCGCTGACAGACACGGCGCGCCAGCACTGTTTCGACATCCGCCGCGCCGTGTTCATCGAGGAACAGGCGATCCCCGAAGCCGAAGAATGGGACGACTACGACGCGATCGCCACGCATGTGCTGGCGCGCGCCGAGGACGGCCCGGCTGGCACCGCCCGGGTGATCGTCGAGGGCAGCACGGCCAAGGTGGGCCGCGTCGCCGTCCTGCCCGGCCACCGCGGCACGGGCCTTGGCCTCGCGCTCATGCGTGTGGCCCTCCGGCTCGCCCGAGAGAAGGGCGCGACGGAGGTGCTGCTGGACGCGCAGACCTACGCCGTGCCGTTCTACGAGCGGATCGGCTTCACCGCCGAAGGGCCGGAATTCGACGACGGGTCGGGCATCCTGCATCGGCGGATGCGGCTGGCCTTTCAGGCGTCGAAAAGCCCGGCATAGTCGGACCGCAGCGCGGCCTTCTGGACCTTGCCCATCGTGTTGCGCGGCAGGGCGTCGAGGAAGATCACGCGCTTGGGCTGCTTGAACTTCGCGAGGTCGGTCGCGATGGCGGAGACGACGCCGTCTTCGGTCAGCTCAAGGGTGCCGTCGGGGACGACAACCGCCACAACGCCCTCGCCGAAATCGGGATGCGGCACGCCGATGACGGCGGATTCGAGCACCCCGGGCAGTTCGTCGATCGCCTCCTCGACCTCCTTGGGGTAGACGTTGAACCCGCCCGAGATGACGAGGTCCTTCGCACGGCCGACGATCGTCACATAACCGTCCCGGTCCAGCGTGCCGAGATCACCGGTGATGAACCAGCCGTCGGGGCGCAGCTCCTCGGCTGTCTTTTCGGGCATCTGCCAGTAGCCGGAAAACACGTTCGGACCCCGCACCTCGATCACGCCGATATCGCCGGGCGCGACCTCGGCGCCGTCGGCCATGATCCGAAGCTCCACCCCCGGCAGCGGGAAGCCCACGGTCCCCGCCCGACGGTCCCCGTCATAGGGGTTCGACGTGTTCATGTTCGTTTCGGTCATGCCGTAGCGTTCGAGGATGCGGTGCCCGGTCCGCTGCTCCCACGCGACATGGGTTTCGGCCAGAAGCGGCGCAGAACCGGAGATGAAGAGCCGCATGGTGGCGCAGCGGTCCTTCGTCAGCCGGTCATCGGCCAGAAGGCGGGTGTAGAAGGTCGGCACGCCCATGAGCGAAGTGGCGCCCGGCATCGCCTCGAGGATAGCGTCGGCGTCGAACCCCTTGAGGAAGACGCAGGCGGCGCCAGACAGCAGCGCCACGTTCGAGGCCACGAAAAGCCCGTGCGTATGGTAGATCGGCAAGGCGTGGATCAGGACGTCGGCATCGGTGAAACGCCAGTGATCGCGCAGAGTCTCGCTGTTGGACAGAAGCGCACGGTGGCTGAGCATCGCGCCCTTGGAGCGGCCGGTGGTGCCGGAAGTGTAGAGGATCGCGGCGAGATCCTCGGCATCGCGGGGCACCGGTGCGTCGAGCGGGGCCGCGGTCGTCGCGGCCTCGGCCAGTGAACCCTTGCCGCCAGCATCGAGTGTCAGGACACGGCCTGCGCCGGCCTTGGCGGCGACCTGCGACAGCGCGGCCTCCTTGCCCGGGTCGCAGACGAAGACGCTGGGCGTGGCATCCGAGAGGAAATACTGAACCTCGGCCGGCGTGTAGGCGGTGTTGAGCGGCAGGAAGACCCCGCCCGCCATGACCGTCCCGAGATAGAGCTGAAGCGCCTCCAGCGACTTGTCGACCTGAACCGCGACCCGATCGCCGGGGGCCACACCCGCAGTCAGAAGCGCGCCGGCTATCCGCGCCGCACCCGTCGCGAGCTCGCCCCGTGTCATCCGCCGTCCGTCCGGCGTCCGGGCGAACAGGGCCGCGGGATCCGTTGCGGCGCCGGCCAGCAGCGCGTCGATCAGGTGGTTCGGCATGGGCGTCCTCCTCCTCGGGTCCGGTATCTCCTCCCGCGTGGGCCGGAGCAAGCGGTCAGCGGACTAACCTGCGGCACTTGCGGCAAACTGCGCGCGTTTGTCCGCTGGACGATCCGGGGCGGCGACACTAGAACCCACCGAAGGCAGGCCGCGCATCGCGCGGCCGTGACGGCATTTGTGCCCGCCCCGGCGGGCCAGGGACCAAGGGAGACACACCCGGTGTCACACGCAGACGATCAATCCAGCAACCGCCGCGACTTTCTGTTCTATGCCACCGGCGGAACGGCCGCGGTGGCGGGCGCGGCGGCGGTCTGGCCGCTCATCAACCAGATGAACCCCTCGGCCGATGTCCAGGCCGCGTCGACGCAGCGCGTGGACGTGTCCGGCGTCGCCGAAGGCACTCAGCTGACGGTGCTTTTCCTCGGCAAGCCGATCTTCGTCCGGCGCCGCACACAGGAAGAGATCGACGCCGCCCGCGGTGTCGAGATGTCCGAGCTGGTCGATCCGCTGGCGCGCAACGCCAACCTGCCCGCCGACGCTCCGGCCACCGACGAGGACCGCACGCTGACCGATTTCGACGGCAACAATACCGGCGAATGGCTGGTGATGCAGGGCGTCTGCACCCACCTGGGCTGCGTTCCCCTGGGTGAACAGGGCGATTTCGGCGGCTGGTTCTGCCCCTGCCACGGGTCGCACTACGACACCGCCGGCCGCATTCGCCGCGGCCCCGCACCCGAAAACCTTCACATCCCCGTCGTGTCGTTCGTCGACCCCGGCGTCATCCTGCTCGGTTAAAGGAGGAGAGAGACCATGTCCGGTATTCCTCACGACCATTACGAACCGAAGTCCGGCGGCGAGAAGTGGCTTCACCGCCGCCTGCCGGTCGTGTCGCTCCTCTATGACACGCTGATGATCCCGACGCCCAAGAACCTCAACTGGATGTGGATCTGGGGCATCGTGCTGGTCTTCTGCCTCGTCATGCAGATCGTCACGGGCATCATCCTGGTGATGCACTACACGGCGCATGTCGACATGGCCTTCGCCAGCGTCGAGCACATCATGCGCGACGTGAACGGCGGGTGGGCGATCCGCTACGTCCACGCGAACGGCGCCTCGCTGTTCTTCGTCGCCGTCTACCTGCACATCTTCCGCGGGCTCTACTACGGGTCCTACAAGGAACCGCGCGAGGTGACCTGGATCATCGGCATGCTGATCTTCGTGCTGATGATGGGCACCGCCTTCATGGGCTACGTGCTGCCGTGGGGCCAGATGTCGTTCTGGGGCGCCACGGTGATCACCGGCCTGTTCGGCGCGATCCCCTTCATCGGCGAAGCGATCCAGACCTGGCTGCTCGGCGGCCCCGCGGTCGGTAACGCGACGCTGAACCGGTTCCTCAGCCTGCACTACCTCCTGCCCTTCATCATCCTCGGACTGGTGATCGTGCATGTCTGGGCCTTCCACACGACCGGCAACAACAACCCCACCGGGGTCGAGGTTCGGCGCTCCTCCAAGAAGGAGGCCGAGGCCGACACGCTGCCGTTCTGGCCCTACTTCGTCATCAAGGACCTCTTCGCGCTCGCCGTGGTGCTCGTGGCCTTCTTCGCGATCGTCGGCTACCTGCCGAACGCGCTCGGCCACCCGGACAACTACATCGAGGCGAACCCGATGGCGACGCCGGCGCACATCGTGCCGGAATGGTACTTCCTGCCGTTCTACGCGATCCTGCGCGCCTTCACGAACGACGTCTGGATCGTGATTGCGGCCAACTGGATCACCGCGGGCCTCGTCGACGCGAAGTTCTTCGGCGTGCTGGCGATGTTCGGCGCGATCATCGTCATGGCGCTGGCGCCCTGGCTGGACACGTCGGGCGTGCGCTCGGGCCGCTACCGGCCGATGTTCAAGTGGTGGTTCTGGCTGCTGGTCATCGACTTCGCCGTCCTCACCTACGCGGGCGGCCAGCCGGCCGAAGGCATCTGGCCGACGGTCTCGCTGCTCGGCGCGACCTACTGGTTCGCCTACTTCCTCGTGATCCTGCCGCTTCTGGGCGTGATCGAGAAGCCGACGACCCCGCCGGCGACGATCGAGGAAGACTTCAACGCGCATTACAGCAAGACGACCGGTGGCACGTCGACCACCGGCGCAACCGCACCGAATCCGGCGGAATGAGAGGGAGAGACCAGATGTTCAGGCCAATCACTCTCGCTGCCGCCGTCGCGCTGTCCGCGGGCGTCGCCCACGCAGCCGGCGAGGCGCATTTCGAAAACCACGACTTCTCGTTCGAGGGGCCGTTCGGCAGCTACGACGAAAACCAGCTTCAGCGCGGGCTGCAGGTCTTCAGCCAGGTCTGCTCGGGCTGCCACGGCATCCGCTACGTGCCGATCCGCACGCTGTCCGACGAAGGCGGGCCGAACCTGCCGGAAGACCAGGTGCGCGCCTATATCGACGAGTACTTCATCGAGGTCTGGGACCCCGAGGAGCAGGATTATCGCGCAGCGACGCCGAACGATCACTTCCCGCCGAACACCTCGGTCGGTGCGCCGGATCTCAGCCTGATGGCCAAGGCGCGCGAAGGCGGCCCGGATCACATCTACTCGATCCTCACGGGCTACGAGGAAGAGCCGGAATGTGCGCTCGAAGGGCCGCCGATGGACGGCTTCTACAACCGCGCCTTCGCCAACGGCGCCTACCCGGAAAGCTGCCTCGACGAGGAAGGCCACCGCACGGTCGAGGGCAGCTGGATCGCCATGTCGCAGCCGCTCTACGGCGATGACGTGGTCTACCAGGACGGCACCGAGGCGACGCTGGAACAGGAAGTCGAGGACGTGTCCGCGTTCCTGATGTGGGCGGCCGAGCCGCACATGATGGAGCGCAAGGAGATGGGCTTCCGCGCCATCCTGATGCTCGGCCTGCTCTCCGTCCTGCTCTACCTGACCAACAAGCGCATCTGGGCGCCGGTCAAGGCACGGCTGAAGGGCGAGACGCCGGCAGAGTGACGCCGCATCTTCGGACGACATGATGAACGCGGGGCCCCGGCCCCGCGTTTTTCGTTGCACCTAGAGCCAGGGTTTCAGCGCCTCGGGCGGATCGGCACGCAGATCGGCGGCGCGGCCCGATACGGCCAGCTGGCCATCCTCAAGCAGCGCTATATCGGTCACGAGATCGTCGAGCCCGCGCAGATCGTGGGTGACCATCACGATGGTCAGCCCGGTGCGCCCGGCGAGGTCCGCGATCAGCCCCGCCATCCCGGCCCGCAGGGTGGGATCGAGCGAGGCGAAGGGTTCGTCCATCAACGCGACCGGATTGCCCTGCAGCAGGATGCGCGCCAGCGCCACACGCGCCTGCTGTCCGCCCGACAGGTCACCCGGTCTCCGGTCGCCGTAACCGTCCAGCCCGACGGATTTCAGCGCGTCGGCAACTTCGGCCGATCCGCTGCGCCGCCGACTGGCCGGAAGGCCGAGCGCGACATTCCCGGTGACGTCGAGATGCGGGAACAGGTTCCCGTCCTGGAACAGGATCGAGATGCCGCGTTGCGCGACCGGCAGGCCGGTCACGTCGCGGCCGTCGATCAGGATGCGGCCGGCCTGCGGTTTCAGGAACCCGGCGACGGCGTCGAGCAGCGTCGACTTCCCGGCGCCCGACTTGCCGACGAGCGCGAGCCGCGCGCCTTTGGCCACGTCGAGCGAGAGCGCCAGACGGAAGCGGCCGCGTGTCACCTCCAGCCCCTCAAGCGCGATCATTTCGGCGCCCCCAGGCATCGAAGATCCAGAAAAGGAGCAGGCTCAGCGCCATGAGAAGAAGCGCGGCCCCGGCAGCGTCCTCGGTCCTGTAGGAGCCCATGAGCCGGTACATCTCGAGCGGCAGGGTCGCATTCCCTGAGACCGAAAAGAGCGCGATGACCCCGAGATCGCCCATCGACAGGGCCGCGGCCAGTCCCGCGCCGAAGCCGAGCGGCCGGGCAAGGCGCGGGAGGTAGGCGAGCCGCCAGGTCTGCCAGCGCGACAGCCCGAGCGCCTCCGCGAGCCGCCCCTGCGTCGCCCGCGCCGCGTCCAGCGCCGGACCGAGGCCACGCAGGATGAAGGGCAGCGCGACGATGGCGTTGACGGTACCGGTCACGGGCAGGGCCAGCGCCTCGGGCGACGCGAACGGGCGCAGCAGGATGAACAGCCCGGTGCCGATCACCAGCGGCGAGACCGCGATGCCGAGGAACGCCGCGATCCCCGCCCCGCCGTTCAGTTCCCTCGGCAACGCCGCGATGGAAAGCGCGAGCGCGATGGCGAGCGCGGTCGAGGCGAGCGCAAGGAGGATCGAGCGCAGTGCAGCGGCCCAGACGGAGGCCGGCAGTCCGACGATTTCCGTCACGCCGCGCAGCGCGACGAGGAGGATCGGGATCAGGAGAAACGCCCCGGCAAGCGCGATCACCGCCCGATCGGCGATCCCCGCCGCGCGACCCAGCCCCGGCCAGTCCGGCGGCACCCGGTCGAGCCCCGCGCCAAGATCGCGCGGCAGGGCGAAGCGCAGGACGGCGATCCCTGCGACGGCGCAGATCAGGACCTGTGTCAGCCCGAGCAGCGCCGCGCGGCCGAGGTCGAAGTCGAAGCGGAAGGCCTGGTAGATCGCAAGCTCGACCGTCGTCGCCCGCGGGCCGCCGCCGAGGATGAGCGCGACCGCAAAGCTGGTCGTGCAGATCAGGAAGATCGCCGCGAAAGTCCCCGGCAGCACCTCACGCAGGAGCGGCAGGTGGAAGTGCCGCCGCATCTCCGCCGGGCCGAAGCCGAGCGAGGCGGCGAGCCGCAACCGTTCGGCCGGGATACGCTGCCAGCCTGCCAGCAGGAAGCGCACGGCAAGTGGCAGGTTCAGGAACACATGCGCCAGAACCACGCCCGACAGTCCGAAGATGTCGAGACGCGGCAGGCCGATGGCAGCGAGCATGTCGCTCGCGATTCCGGCGCGGCCGAAGACGGCGAGGATGCCGAACACGGCGACGATGACCGGCAGAATGAAGGGCGCACCCATCAGCGTGACAAGCGCCTGCCGTCCGAAGAACCGACGCCGCGCCAGCGCCTGCGCGACCGGGATGGCGAGAACGCAGCTTACCCCTGCCGAGATTGCCGCCTGCACCAGCGTGAAGCGGATCGCGGCGACGTCCGGCGGCCCGAGCCGTCCGGGCGCCTCCGCCGCCAGCGCCACGGCGACAAGCGGCAGGAGGGTGAGCCCGAGGACGAGCCCGGTCGCGGCAAGACCGGGCCCTGCCCTGGCTATCGGCTGAGGGCGCCGGCCCATGTCGCGATGGCCTCCTCCCGCCGCCCGGCCGCCTCGTCAGCGGGGAAGAGCAACGCAGTCTCCGGCACGGTCAGGGTGTCGAAGCCATCCGGAAGCTCGCCACCCGCCGCCGGATACATCCAGTTCGTCGTCGGGATGACGTCCTGGAAGCCGGGGGTCAGCATGAATTCGAGGAACTCGCGTGCAAGCTCCGGCTGATCGGTTCCGGCGACCATGCCCGCGACCTCGACTTGCAGGTAGTGGCCTTCCGAGAACGCGGCGCTTGCGAAACCGTCGTCTTCCTCGGCGATCAGGTGATAGGCGGGCGACGTCGTGTAGCTCAGCACCATGTCGGCCTCGCCCGAGAGGAACAGGTCGTAGGCCTCGGACCAGCCGGGCGTGACCGTCACGATATTGTCCGACAGACCCTGCCAGATCGCATCGGCCCCGTCGCCATAGGCCGCTTCGACCCACATCAGGAGCCCGAGGCCCGGCGTGGACGACCGCGGGTCCTGGATGACGATGGACACGTCGCTCGCCGCCAGCTCCTCGAAGCTGCCGGGCACATTCTCGAGGTCCGTCCGGTGCACGAAGGCGAAGTACCCCCAGTCATAGGGCAGGAAGGTTTCGTCCTCCCAGGCGACCGGCAGGGACAGGCCCGACGGGTCGATCCCGTGCGGCGCGAACAGCCCGGTCTCCTTCGCCGCTGCGGTCAGGCTGGTGTCGAGGCCGAGGACGATATCCGCCTCGGTCCGTTCCCCTTCAAGCCTGAGCCGCGACAGGAGCGCCGCGCCGTCGCCCGCCGCGACCCATTGCAGGTCGCAACCGCAGGTTTCCTCGAAATTCGCCTCGATCGCGGGGCCAGGGCCCCAGTCCGGCACGAAGCTGTCATAGGTGTAGATCGTCAGCACGGGGAGGTCCTGGGCCGCCGCGGCGGCGCCGAGGGCGATCAGCCCCGATGCAAGTGCAAGTGGTCTCATGTCACGTCTCCTTGGTGACGGACGCGAGAGAAGGCGCTTTGGTGGGTAGCTAGCATTCCCTTCCCTCCGCCGGTCCTAACCGGTTCAGGTTCAACGGGTTCGCGCGATGCATCTCAGGCCCGAATTTGCGGGCCACCCCGAGGTAGTCCAGACGCTAACGCGGGCGCGGACGGGCTGCAAGGCTTGGCATCTGCGCGGCCCTCGGCTAATTGCGGCGGACGGATCAGGGGACGCCCATGTCGGTCAACACCTTCGGCCATCTCTTTCGGGTCACGACCTGGGGCGAAAGCCACGGGCCGGCGCTTGGCGCTACGGTCGACGGCTGCCCGCCGGGCATCCCGATCTCCGAAGCCGACCTTCAGGTCTGGCTCGACCGGCGGAAACCCGGGCAGAACAAGTTCACCACGCAGCGGCGAGAGGACGACGCGGTCGAAATCCTGTCGGGCGTGTTCGAGGGTCGGACGACCGGAACGCCGATCCAGCTGATGATCCGGAACACCGATCAGCGGTCGAAGGATTACGGCGACATTGCCGAGAAGTTCCGCCCCGGTCATGCGGACATCACCTACTGGCAGAAATACGGAATCCGCGACTACCGCGGTGGCGGCCGGTCCTCGGCGCGGGAGACGGCGGCCCGGGTCGCGGCCGGCGGCATCGCGCGGGCCGCGCTCGCGGAACTCGTGCCGGGCATGACCATCACCGGCTACATGGTCGGCATGGGCGAGCACCAGATCGACCGCAGCAGCTTCGACTGGGACGAGATCGGGCGGAACCCGTTCTGGTGCCCCGATGCGGACGCCGTCGCGGTCTGGTCGGACTATCTCGAAGGGCTGCGCAAGGCCGGCGAAAGCGTCGGCGCTATGATCGAGGTGACCGTCTCGGGATCGCCGGCCGGCCTCGGCGCGCCGGTCTACGGCAAGCTCGACACCGATCTCGCCGCGGCGATGATGTCGATCAACGCCGTGAAAGGTGTCGAGATCGGTGAGGGGATGGCAGCGGCGCGGCTGCGGGGAAGCGAGAATGCCGACGAGATCTTCCGCGGCAATGACGGTGCGCCGGTCTTCTCGTCGAACCATGCCGGCGGCATCCTTGGCGGGATCTCGACCGGCCAGGACATCGTCGTGCGCTTCGCGGTCAAGCCGACCTCGTCGATCCTGACCCCGCGCAAGACCATCACGAAGTCCGGCGAACCGACCGAGATCGTGACCAAGGGCCGGCATGATCCCTGCGTCGGTATCCGCGCCGTGCCGGTGGCCGAGGCGATGGCCGCCTGCGTGATGCTGGATCATCTGTTGCTCGATCGCGGACAGACTGGCGGGATACGCGGCCCGATCGGCTAGAGAATGTCCCGCGACGGGCCCGATCTGTGCCCAAAATCGCCCAGAATCACAGCTAGTTCCCTACGCATGGGACGCCTGCGCGGACGAGGGACGCGCGGGACCGGCCGGGGGAGGGACCGCCGGCCGGGACACGGTGACGTGTGCGTTCGAGGGACCGGACCCCGGGTCCGTGGCTGACGTTTTCGGGACGGGGCCGCGGGCCGCACGAAGGGCGGGATCCGGTAAGGCTTGCGGGCAAGACCATCCGCGCGTCGTTCGTCGGCGCCGCGCGGAGCCGGGGGCCGAGGCGGACCGGAGGGACTGTGTCCCGACAACGCCGAGGACCCGTGCCACGACCCGCAGCGCCCCTCGGGCGCACCGTTGCCGTCGAATCGACCGCCGGGTGGCGGCCGCCTGCGGACGCGCGTCCGACCGGGGCTGTTTCGGCAGCCGCCGTCAAACCGTGCTGCGGCGGCGCACTGTTTCCCGGGACGGCCGGTTACACGCCGTTTCCACGAAGAACCCTTGTTTTCTGGTCCGGCCTTGAGTGTTAACTAGAAATACTGGGGTACTTAGGACTGTTAAATGGTGTCTGGGAGATCGGTCCGTCCTGGGGGGACGGACTTCAAGATCGACCGCGTCATCGCCGTTGCTGCCGTCTCGGCGTTGATCCTGTTGATCATCATCGGTCTTCGCGCGATCGTTGACCGGGTGGCGGGGGCGAATACGCCGACGCTCGCGGGGATCCGTCTGCTGGCCCCCGATGACCGGCTTGTGACTTTCGAAGATTTCGAAATGGGGGCGCCCGGCTGGACCGGCGGCGCACTCGACCAGTCGACCCCGGCCTTCGGCGGCATTCTGGGCCGGTTTGGCGGCACCGGTGGGCGGGAACGCATCAGCCGGACCTTCGAAATCGACCCGGGCTCCCAGTTCGCGATGGTCAGCTTCACACTGCACGCGATCGACGACTGGGGCCTCGAGGACATCGTGGTCTATGCCAACGGGGTCGAGGTCCTGCGCCGCAGCTTCAGCACCCGGCCTGGCGACGAGAACCGCCAGCGCACTGCCGTCGCCGACCTTCCGTGGATCCGCGCCTTCGTGCGCGACGCGCCGCGGTCGGGCACGGAGCGCGGCTTCGGCAGCGGGTCCGACGCGATGGCCGATCAGAGCGTTGCCGTTTCGATGGTCCTGTTCGGCCCACCCGAGGAGCTACGTATCGGCTTCGGCTCGACCCTTCCGGGGGACGACACCGGGACTGCCAGTTGGGCGGTCGACAATTTCCAGATCATCACGACCGCGCAGCGGCCCGAGGACTAGAGCCGGGCGTCAGTTCGGTCCGTCCTGTTGCTGTGTGACCGGCGCCCGCACTTCGGCTCGCGCCAGTTGCACGGCCAGGATGCCGGCGGCGATGACGACGACGCCGATCAGGTCCGTCGCCTGCAGCGGTTCACCCAACAGGACCCGGGCAATGGCCACACCGAACACCGGGTTGAGGAAGTGGAACGTCGCCGCGCGTGTCGCCCCGATGCGGCCGACGAGGATGAACCAGATGAACGTGGCCAGAAGACCCGGGATGAACGTGGTGTAGAGGAACGCCGCGGCGAGGGCGGGAGTCCAGTCGACTGCCACCGGCTCGAACAGTGCGGCGAACGGCAAGAGCGCCAGCCCCCCCGCCATCAGCTGTAGGCCGACGACCATCAGGAGATTACCCGAGCCGCTGGCGCTTTTCACCGTCAGCGTGGCCGCCGTCAGCGCCATCGCGCCGAGGATACAAAGCAGGAGCCCCATGCCGTCCGCGCCGCCGCTGATCCGCTGGCCCATGATCAGCGCCACGCCGCCGAAACCGGCGGCAAGGCCGATCATCCCCAGGGCCGGAAGCTTTTCGCGGAAGACCGCCCAGTTCGTCGCGGCGACCATCAGCGGCATCGTCGAAGCGATGATCGCGGCCAGCGACGCCTCGATCCACTGCATCGCGATGAAGTTGAAGCCGAGATAGATCGCGTTCTGGCAGACGCCGAAGACGAGAACCGCCCGCCACTGCGCGCCGGTCAGGTTCCAGCTCTGGCCGAGAGCCCTGGCGATGCCGATCCCCACGATGCCCGAGATCGCGTAGCGCAGGACAAGCGCCCAGAGCGGCGGGGCCGCTTCCACGATGATCCGCGCCGACGTGAAGGCCGAGGACCAGATCAGCGCGAAGAGTAGCCCGAGCAGGATCGCGCGAATATCCATCGCACCTCAACAGACGTCGGAAACAAGAAAGGGTCGCCCCGGGGGCGACCCTTCGCATGTTGCGCGGGGGGCTGCAATCAGCCGTTCACGCTGTCCTTCAGAGCCTTCGCGATGGTGACCTTCACCACCTTGTCGGCATCCTTGTGGATCTGCTCGCCCGTGGCGGGGTTACGGACCATGCGTGCGGGACGTTCGCGGCAATAGACCTTGCCCACGCCCGGAACGGTCACTGCGCCGCCGGCGGCGACTTCCTTCGTGATAACGCTGGTGATCGCGTCAAGCGCCGCGGTCGCCGTCTTCTTGTCACTGCCCATTTCATCGGCCAAGGCGGCAACGAGTTGCGTCTTGGTCATCGGTTTCTGCGCCATCTTGCTTCTCCTGTTCTTCCCGAACCCTTGGGCTCGTTATCGGAAAAATTACAGAATATGGGGCACCCGCACAACGCCTAGTATCGCTGTTTTGCGAAAAACATGGGCCTTTTGGGCTGATTTTGGCCTTTATAGGAAGGCCGTTTCCTCGAAAGAGCGCAATTTCCGGCTGTGAAGGCGCTCCAGCGGCATCTCCCGAAGCTTCTCCATCGCGCGGATTCCGATCTCCAGATGGCGGCTGACCTGGGTCTTGTAGAAGGACGAGGCCATGCCCGGAAGCTTCAGTTCGCCATGCAGCGGCTTGTCGGAAACGCACAGAAGCGTGCCGTAGGGAACCCGGAAGCGGAAGCCGTTCGCGGCGATCGTCGCGCTTTCCATGTCGAGCGCGATGGCGCGCGACTGGCTGAGCCGCTGGACCGGGCCGGACTGATCCCGAAGCTCCCAGTTGCGGTTGTCGACCGTCGCGACCGTGCCGGTGCGCATGATCCGCTTCAGCTCGTAGCCGTCGACCTGCGCGACATCGGCCACCGCGCGCTCCAGCGCGATCTGCACCTCGGCCAGCGCCGGGATCGGCACCCAGACCGGAAGGTCGTCATCCAGCACCTTGTCTTCGCGCAGGTAGGCGTGCGCCAGCACGTAGTCGCCAAGGTGCTGCGTGTTCCGAAGACCCGCGCAATGGCCGACCATCAGCCAGACATGCGGCCGCAGCACGGCGATATGATCGGTCGCGGTCTTCGCGTTCGACGGCCCGACGCCGATATTGACCAGCGTGATGCCGGCCTCGTTCTTCCGCTTCAGGTGATAGGTCGGCATCTGCGGCAGCTTCAGCGGCACGTCCAGCGCGGCGTCGGGTTCGGTGATGACCGTGTTCCCCGGGCCGACCAGTGCGGTGTATCCGCTTTCGGGGTCGGCCAGCGCGGCGCGGGCGAAGGCGATGAACTCCTCGACGTAGAACTGGTAGTTCGTGAACAGGACGTGGTTCTGGAAATGCTCGGGCGAGGTCGCAGTGTAGTGCGCCAGACGGGCGAGCGAATAGTCGACCCTCTGCGCCGTGAACGGCGCAAGCGCCCCCGACCCGTCCTCGTTCTTGAAGCCGAAGCCGTTCACGATGGCGTCGTTCGTCGTGTTGAGGTCGGGCACGTCGAACACGTCGCGCAACGGGAAGGACAGCGCGCCCTCCTGCGGGACCTGAAGCTCGGCGTCGTTCAGAACGGCAAAGTGAACCGGGATCGGCGTCTCGGACGGCCCGATGGTGACCGGCCGGTCATGGTTGCCGATCAGAAGCCCGATCTGCTGCGTCAGGTAGTTCCGGAACAGGTCCGGACGGGTGACGGTGGTGGCGTAACTGCCCGGCTCGGCGACATGGCCAAAGCTCAGGCGGCTGTCGATCTTGTCGAAGCTCGTCGAGGCGAAACGGATCTCGGGGTAGTAGGCGCGGAAGCGGCGCTCGGGCGCGGCGCCCCGCACCACGTCGGCGAAACGCGCCTGCAGAAAGGTCGTGGCCTCGCTGTAAAGCTCCTCCAGTCGCGCGACGGCCGCCGCAGCGTCGCGGAATTCCTCCGGCGCACGGGCATCGGGGCTGTCTATGGGCAGGTAGCGGTGATGGGTGGTCATGCACCCTCCCTCTCGAAAAGGTCGGTCAGCTCGAACTTCGTCACGTCGACGAGGCCGAGATCGGATATCCTGAGCTCGGGGATGACGACAAGCGCCAGCAGCGAATGCTGCATATAGGCGTTGTTGAGCGTACAGCCGCACGCCCGCATCGCCTCGACCATCGCCTGCGCCTTCGCCGCGACCTCCGCCGCCGGGCTGTCGGACATCAGGCCCGCGATTGGCAGCTCGACCAGGGCAAGCTCCTCTCCGTCGCGGAAGACGGTGATCCCGCCGCCCACTTCGGCCAGACGCATAGCGGCAGCGGCCATGCTCTCGCGGTCGGTGCCGACGACGATCATGTGGTGGCTGTCGTGCGCGACCGTCGAGGCGACGGCGACGCGACCCTCGTAGCCGAAGCCGGACACGAAGCCATTCACCACACCGCCCGTGCCCCGGTGCCGTTCGACGAGCGCGATCTGGCAGACGCCATCCTGCCCCTCGACCACGCCGTCCCGGACCGGGAGTTCGGCCGTCAGCGCCTTCGTCGGCGCCTGGTTCTCGACCACGCCTATGACCTTCGCGGTCACCGCGTTCGCACCCTCGGGCGCCGCGATCTCGAAATCCGCCGCTGTCAGGTCGCGGCCGAGCCGCACGGTATTCCGCGCCGCGTCGGGCCAGTCGAGATGCGGGCAGTCGACCCGGATCTCGCCATCCTCGGCCACCAGCACGCCGCGCGCCCAGACGCGTTCGACGGGCAGCGCCTCGAGATCCGAGGTCAGGATCATGTCCGCCCGCCGCCCCGGCGCGATCGAACCAAGCTCGCGTTCCAGCCCGAAATGGGTCGCGGTGTTGATCGTGCACATCTGCAGCGCCACCAGCGGCTCCGCTCCGCAGCCGACGGCATGGCGGTAGACCCGGTTCATGTGGCCGTCATTGACCAGCGTGCCGGAATGGCAGTCGTCAGTGCAGAGGATCATGTTGCGCGGGTCCAGACCCCGCTCGGTCACCGCCGTGATCTGCGCCTTCACGTCGTACCAGGCGGAACCGAGCCGCAGCATCGCCCGCATCCCGGCCCGCATCCGGGCGATGGCGTCGCTTTCCTGCGTGCCCTCATGGTCGTCCGCCGGGCCACCGGCGGCATAGGCCGCGAAGGCAGGGCCAAGATCGGGCGAGGCGTAGTGGCCGCCGATGGTCTTGTGGGCCTTGGCGGTCTCTTCCATCTCGGCCAGCATCTTCGTGTCGCCGGCGATCACGCCGGGAAAGTTCATCATCTCGCCCAGGCCGATGATCCCCGGCCAGGTCATCGCCGCAGCCACGTCACCCGGCCCGAGCTCATGGCCGGTCGTCTCCAGCCCCGGCGCCGAGGGCGCGCAGGACGGCATCTGGGTATAGATATTGACGGGCTGCATCATCGCTTCGTCATGCATCAGGCGCACGCCGTGCAGGCCGAGAACGTTGGCGATCTCGTGCGGGTCGGTGAACATCGTTGTCGTGCCGTGCGGGATGACGGCGCGGGCGAATTCCGCCGGCGTCAGCATGCCGCTTTCGATATGCATGTGCCCGTCGCACAGGCCCGGGATCAGGAATTTCCCGCCCGCATCGACCAAGTCCGTCGCCTCGCCGATGCAATGCGCGGCGTCCGGGCCGACATAGGCGAACCGCCCGGATGTTACGGCCACGGCCCATCCGTCGAGGATTTCACGGGTGTGGACGTTCACGATGCGGGCGTTCGTGATCACGAGATCCGCAGGCTTGCGGCCAGCAGCTGTTGCGATCAGGTCGGGCGCGGTTTCGGCCCATGTTTTCAGGCGTTCCATGGCACAGTTTCCCACCGGCCCCGGCAGTGTTCAAGCGACATTTCCGTGTCGGCGGACGGGCGCCGCGCGGCTGTAACATCGCTCTCCGCCGTTCACGGGCGGGTGACATCACGCGGCTGTGCGTTGCCGCGCGGGGCCCTGCCGTCCAGCCTTGTTCCCGCACTAGCCGCATCGGAGGACACCATGGCCCGCCGCAAGATCCAGATGACGGTGAAGACCGTCACCCTCGCCATCGCCATCGTCGCGGGGCTGTTCCTGCAACACGGCAAGGCGCAGGCGCGCGATATCCAGACGACGATCCTGGCCGGGGGCTGCTTCTGGTGCGTGGAGGCGGACTTCGACAGCGTGCCGGGCGTGATCGATACCGTGTCGGGATTTGCCGGCGGAAACGTCGCCAACCCGAGCTACCGGCAGGTGTCGAACGGCGGCACCGGTCATCTCGAGGTCGTGCAGATCACCTACGACGCCGACCGGGTGTCGTACCCCGAACTGCTGCACCTGTTCATGCGGTCAATCGATCCGACCGACGGGGGTGGTCAGTTCTGCGACCGCGGGCAGCAATACACGACGGCGATCTTCGTCTCGAACGCGTCGGAACGGGCAGCGGCCGAGGCCGCCATCGCCGACGCGCAGCAGGCGTTGGGCCAGCCGATCCGGACCGCGATCCGGAACTCCGCGCCGTTCTACCCGGCCGAGGAGATCCACCAGAACTACTATCGCGGCGACAGGACGATCCTGACGCGCCGCGGACCGATGCGGCAGCCCCGCGCCTACGACTTCTATCGCGAAAGCTGCGGACGCGACGCGCGGGTCCAGCAGCTCTGGGGCTCGGCGGCCCCGTTCACGCACTAAAGGTAGATGGATCGCGCCAGGTCGCCGAGAATGATCCGGATGATCACGATGCCGATCAGCACCACCAGCGGCGCAAGATCCAGCCCGCCGGTATTCGGCAGAACGCGGCGGATCGGGTTGTAGATCGGCTCGAGCAACTGGGTCAGACCGTCCCAGATCTGCCGGACGAGCGGCTGGCGGATGTTCAGCACCGCGAAATTGATCAGCCACGACATGATGACGTGCGCGATGACGATGAACTGGACCACGCCGGTCAGGAAGAACAGGATCTGGATGATGGTGCCCATGGCGCGGCCGTCCCGGTTGTCTCGATCGGAGGCTACCTAAGGCCCGATCCGCGGCGGCGCAAGCCAATGACGCAACGGCAGAGCTTTACGCGATCCGCGCACTGCGTCACCGCTGATTCATGTATCCAGTCATCCGCTCACTCGTGGCGCTGTCCCGCGCGCGCCGAATGGACAAGCTGCCGCTCGACGGCACCGACGAAACCGTGGTCCGCGTCAGCCTCGCCGACATCGACATGTTCCTGGAACTGAACAACGGCCGGACCCTGACGCTCTACGATATCGGGCGGTTCACGCTGTCGGTCCGCGTCGGGCTGATCCCGGTCCTCCGGCGCAACCGGTGGGGCCTCGCCGTCGCGGGCGTCTCGGTCCGTTACCGCGCCCGCATCCGCGCCTTCCAGAAGATCCGCATCCGGACGCGGGCGATCGGCCGGGACGACAAGTTCATCTATCTCGAACAGGCGATCTGGCGGGGCGGGACGCCGTGTTCGCACATGCTGATCCGCACCGCCGTGACCGGGCCGAACGGCATCGTCCCGACCGACCGAGTGCTGGCCGAAATCGGGCGCGACGGCGATCTGCCTGCCATGCCAGACTGGGCGCGCGCCTGGACCGGGGCAGATATCGAACGTCCCTGGCCGCCCGACTTCTGAGCGATGGACAATCGCCGCCTCGCGCCCGATGCTATCGCTAACGGGCTCTGAGGGGACAGGCATGGCCGCAGTGTCGACGCGCAAGCGCATCTGGGGGTGGTGGGCGTTTGACTGGGCGAGCCAGCCCTACAACACGCTGCTTCTGACCTTCATCTTCGGCCCCTATGTGACCGAGATCCTCGGCGACGGATCGCGCGCGCAGGCGGCCTGGGGCTACGGCATCTCGGCGGCGGGGCTCGTCATGGCGATCCTCGCGCCGATCCTCGGCGCGGTGGCCGACCGGTCGGGCGTACGGATGCCGTTCATCTGGCTGTTCTCGGCGATGTATGTGGTCGGCGCCGCGATGCTCTGGTTCGCCGCGCCGGACGATTTCGACCTCGTGCGCACGCTCGTCTTCTTCGCCATCGGCCTCGTCGGCATGGAATTCGCCACGATCTTCACCAATGCCTACCTGCCAGGCCTCGGCCCGCGCGAGCATCTCGGCCGGATCGGCGGGACGGGATGGGCGCTCGGCTATGTCGGCGGGCTCATCACGCTCGTCACCATGCTTGTGTTCTTCGCCGAAAGCTCGGAAACCGGGCGCACCTTCGTCGGGCTGTCCCCCGCCCTCGGCCTCGACCCCGAAACGCGCGAGGGGACGCGCGCCGTAGGTCCGCTGACCGCGATCTGGTACGCGGTCTTCATGGTGCCCTTCTTCCTGTGGGTCCGCGACCGCCGCCCGGCGGGATCGGTGCCGGTGGCCCGCGCCGCGCGCGAGGCGCTGCCGGACCTGATGCGCTCGCTTCGTCGCCTGCCAACCACACCGAGCCTCTTCGCCTATCTCGCCGCGTCGATGTTCTACCGCGACGCGCTGAACGGCATCTACGTCTTCGGCGGAATCTATGCGGTCGGCGTGCTCGGGTGGGGTTCGGTCGATGTCGGTGTCTTCGGCATCCTCGCGGTCATCACCGGCGCGGTCTTCGCCTGGATCGGCGGACGCATCGACAGCGCCATCGGGCCGAAGCCGGTGATCGTGGCCAATGTCGTCATCCTCGCACTTACGGCAACGGCGGTCGTCTTCGTCAGCCGGAACAGCGTTCTCGGGCTGCCGGTCGGGGACGGTTCAAGCCTGCCCGACATCGCCTTCTACGCCATCGGCGCGGTGATCGGTGCCTCCGGCGGGATGCTGCAATCGGCCAGCCGCACGATGCTCATCCGTCAGGCCGATCCAGCGCGCATCACCGAGGGATTCGGCATCTACGCGCTCGCCGGAAAGGCGACGGCTTTCCTCGCGCCGTTCCTGATCGCGGTGACGACAGACGCGACGGGCAGCCAGCAGCTTGGCGTCACGCCCCTCATCGCGCTCTTTCTTGTCGGTCTCGTTCTGTTAGTCTGGGTGAACCCCGAGGGGCGGAATTGAGCGGCGGAGGTACAGGCGGCATGAGACGTGCGATCCTGGCGATGGCCCTTGGCCTCGCAGCCTGCGCGCCGACATCGACGCGCGACATGCCGCCGCTGTCGGCCTTCATGTCGGGACAGGAAGCGCGGTTGCTGTTCGGTGCCGAATCCGGCCCCACCGGCGGTGCCGCGCAAAGCTTCGGCGGCTATGCCGCGGGCTGCGTCGCCGGCGCTGCGCAACTGCCCGAAACCGGCCCGACCTGGCAGGCGATGCGGCTGTCGCGCAACCGCAACTGGGCCCATCCCGAAATGATCGACTACATCCAGGATCTCTCGGCCGAGGTCGCGCGGACGACATCATGGTCGGGGCTTTATGTCGGCGACATGAGCCAGCCGCGCGGCGGCCCGATGCTGACCGGCCATGCCAGCCACCAGTCGGGGCTCGATGCCGATATCTGGCTTCTCCCGGCCCGCGACCTGACGCTCAGCCGGACCGAGCGCGAGAACATCTCGTCGATCTCGATGCGCCGCTCCGGGGGCGCCTATGTCAACGACAACTGGACCGCCGAGCACTGGCAGGTGCTGCGCGCCGCGGCTTCGGACCCGCGCGTCGCGCGGATATTCCTCTTCCCCGGTGCCAAGGTCTGGATGTGCGAGAACGAGACGGGCGACCGGTCCTACCTCCGCAACATCCGCCCCTGGTACGGCCACCATTACCATTTCCACGTGCGCCTCGCTTGCCCCTCCGGGTCGCGCGACTGCGAGAACCAGGCCGCGCCGCCGCCCGGAGACGGCTGTGACGAGGCGCGCGACTGGGTCGCCCGCATCCTCAATCCACCACCTCCGGCGCCGCCTGATCCGAACGCCGAGCCGCCCGAACCGCGGGGTCAGCTGACGCTCGCCGACCTGCCCCGCCAATGCGCCGCGCTGCTGTCTTCGCCCGGCAACTGATCGCTCTCGCCCTGTGTCTCGCCGCCGCGCCCGTCGCGGCCGAGACCGCGCGGCTGAACCATGTCGTCTGGCGCGGCGGGCCCATGACGCTTGGCGGCCTGTCGGGGCTGGAGATGACGGCGGGCGGCACCCGGTTGATCGCAATCTCCGACCGCGGCCGCATCATCTCAGCTGCAATCGAACGCGATGCCGAGGGGCGCATCACTGAGATCGCGGAGCCGTCCATCGTCCGCCTTCTCGATCCCGACGGCACCTGGCCGTCAGCGCCCGCGATGCGCGATTCAGAAGGTCTGGCGCTGATGCCCGACGGCGATCTCGCGGTGTCTTACGAGAACTTCCACCGCTTCGTCGTCCACGCGCAGGACGGCCGCGTTCGCCGGTCCCTGCCCCGCCCGCTCCAGGTCTTCGCGCTGCAGGCCAATCTCGGCTTCGAGGCGCTGGCGGTCGATCCCGAGGGCCGGCTTCTCGCCGTGCCCGAGCTGTATTACTGGCGCCGTCCGACTTACCCGCTGCTGCGGCTCGAAGGCGACCGTTGGCGGGTGGCGGCACAGATGCCTGTCGATGTCCCACCTTGGAACCCGGTCGGGATGGACATGGATTCCGACGGGCGGCTCTACCTCGTCGAACGCATCTTCCGGATGTCGGAAGGGTTTCGCAGCCGCATCCGCCGGCTCAGCTTCGACGGCGACGGCCCGATGCAGGCCGAGACGCTGCTGGAGACCGGGCCGGCCGATTACGGAAATCTCGAAGGGATCGCGGTCTGGCACGATGCGCAGGGGCGCACGATCCTGACGCTCGTGACCGACGACAATTTCAACCCGTTCCTGCCGACCGAGATCGTCGAATTCGTCGTTCCGGACTAAAGCAGCGTGCGCTCGACCACCCAGTAGGCGCCGATGGCCGAGATGACGACCGAGGCCGGGATGGCGATGACCTTCCGGTACCACGGCTTCCGCCCGAACCAGAGCCCGACGGCGAGGAACGCCGCCGCAATCACGGTGAGCTGCCCGAGTTCGACACCGATGTTGAAGCCGACGAGCGCCGGCACGAACCGGCCCGAGGCGATGCCGTAGATGCCGAGCACCGACGCGAACCCGAGCCCGTGCAGCAGTCCGAACCCGAAGACCACGGCCGTGCGCGCCCTGGTATGCTGCCCGCCGAGAACGTTCTCCACCCCGACATAGACGATCGTCGCGGCGATCAGCGGCTCGACCACGCTTGGCGGGATCGACACGACGCCGGTCGCCGCCAGCGCCAGGGTGATCGTGTGGGCCAGCGTGAAGGCCGTTACCTGCGACAGCAGCGGCCGCACCTGCAGCGCGAAGAAGAACAGCCCGAGGACAAAGAGGATGTGATCGAGCCCGAGCGGGACGATATGCTCGAATCCTGCACCGATGTAGCGGACGAAGACCTTGCCCCACCCCTCGGTCGCGACCGAGTCGCGCGGCAGCGGCTCGCTCAGGTCACCGCCGGTCAGGAAACCCTCGTAGGCATCCGCCCCGCCGCCGACCTGCCGGACCACGAGCGTCCCGTAGGACGCGCGCCAGCCGAACACGACCGGATCGGCGCCCGGCGGCAGATCGGCCTGAATGGTCAGGATCGAGTCGCGCGGAAGCTCGGTATTCCCGACCGCCGGGACTTCGATATCGACGATCTCGGGCTCCAGCCGTTCGCCGTTCACCTCGATGATGAAGCCCTGCGACACGGCGGGCCAGTCGGCGCGGAAGGCCTCGGCATAGGCCTCGGGCTCCATCTGGCGGAACACCTCGTAGATATCCGCCTCGGGCGCGTTGTTCGTGTCTGCATAGGTCTCGAGGTCGATACCGGCACTCAGTCCTTCGAGCGCCATGCGCACGCGGATGGTGACCGTCTCGGCCCCGACCTCCACATCCGAGATGGCCGGCCGGATCTCGTGCGCCACGGCCTGTGCCGCAACCGTGATCGCAAGCGCCATTGACAGGAGCATTGCCCGGATCAACTGTCCCGCCATGACCATGCGTTCCCACCTCCGTGTCGCCGCGACACTTGCCGCGATCTTAGTCGCCGGCAAGGGTCTCGCCCATGAATTCTGGATCGAGCCTCTTCAATTTACGGTGGAGCCGGGCACACAGTTTCAGGCCGACCTGAGAAACGGCGTCGAGTTCGAAGGCTCGACCTTCTCTTACCTGCCGCGCAACTTCACCCGGTTCGAGATCTACTCCGGCGGCGAGGCGATGCCGGTCGAGGGCCGGCTCGGCGATTCCCCCGCGCTCAGCGTCGATGGGCTGCCGGACGGACTGGCCGTCATCGTTCACGAAACCACCGACAACCGGCTCAACTGGGACGAATGGGAGCGGTTCGCGGCCTTCGCCGAGCACAAGGATTTCGGCGACCCGGTCGCGCTGATGGAAGACCGCGGGCTGGAGCCCGCTCCGCCTATCGTCGAGCTTTATTCACGCCACGTGAAATCGCTGGTCGGCGTCGGGGACGCGGCGGGCGAGGACAGCCATATCGGCCTGCGGACGGAGTTCGTCGCGCTCGCCAACCCGTATACCGACGATGTGTCCGGGGGCATGCCCGTGCAGCTCTGGGACCGCGACGCGCTGCGGACGAACGTCCAGGTCGAGCTGTTCGACCGCGGGCCCGACGGCGAGGTCGAGATCACCTACCATCGCACCGACGACGAGGGGATCGCGGTCCTGCCGGTCACGCCGGGTCATGTCTACATGGTCGATGCCGTGATCCTGGAGCCGCTCGAGCCGACCGACAGCAGTCCCGCCGTCTGGCACACGCTCTGGGCCAACCTGACCTTCTCCGTTCCCGAGTAGTCCGGCGGCTTGCCCTTTGCGCGGCCCGGGGCTATCCCCATCGGCGTCTTCGCAAAGGACCCGACCATGGAAAAGTTCACCAAGCTCACCGGGATCGCAGCACCGCTGCCGCTGATCAACGTCGACACCGACATGATCATCCCGAAGCAGTTCCTGAAAACGATCAAGCGCTCGGGCCTCGGCAAGAACCTCTTCGACGAGATGCGCTATGACGACGACGGCAACGAGATCCCCGATTTCGTCCTGAACAAGCCGGCCTATCGCGACGCGCAGATCCTCGTCGCCGGAGACAATTTCGGCTGCGGGTCGAGCCGTGAGCACGCGCCCTGGGCGCTGCTGGATTTCGGCATCCGCTGCGTGATCTCCACCAGCTTCGCCGACATCTTCTTCAACAACTGCTTCAAGAACGGCATCCTGCCTATCGTCCTGCCGCAGGAAGACGTGGACAAGCTGATGGACGATGCCGAGCGTGGGGCGAACGCGGTCATCACCGTCGATCTGGAAAACCAGGTCATCACCGGACCCGACGGCGGCTCGATCTCGTTCGAGGTCGATTCCTTCCGCAAGCACTGCCTGCTGAACGGCCTCGACGATATCGGACTGACGATGGAGAAGGCCGCCGCGATCGACACGTTCGAGGCAAGCGCGTCGCAGGCCCGTCCCTGGGTCTGACTCTCAGAACGCATCCGATCCCGGGATCACCTCCGTCACCGCGCCGGCGCGCGTCAGCATCGTGCGCCGGTTGAGCCAGACGACGACCACGGCCACCGCGACGAGGATCCACGTGTCATAGGGCTGCGCGTCCGGCCAGACCGGGTTGATCAGCTGCCAGTGGAACAGGATCGGCAGAAGCAGGCTCCCCCGTGCGGCATTGAAGATCGGCGTCACGAGAATGCCGAGCGTCACGTTGCCGATGAAGAACGGCAGGAAGTGCCAGTTCTCGAAGACCACACCCGACAGGTAGAAGGCCGGCAGGTGCCAGATGCCCCAGACGGTGCCGATGATCGCCCCGGCGAACAGCGGTGCGACATGGCGCTGGAGCAGCGGCTGCGCCACGCCGCGCCAGCCGAATTCCTCGACCGGACCGAGGATCAGCATCAGGGCCATCATGGCGAGGACCATGCCGACGCCCTCGGGCGGCAACGGCGCGACGAGCGGGCCGCCCTTCATCAGCGACCCCGCCATGTAGATCGCCGGAATGCCGACAAGGATGAACGCCCACCAGTGCCACGGGCAGCGCGCGATCAGCACGCGCGACAGAAAGGCCGCCAGCCCTCGCCCGCCGCCGAAAACGAAGACGAGCGCGAGGCCGGCGATGGCCGGGGCCCAGGTCGCCACGAAGTAGAGCGGGTGCAGCCCGCTGATCTGTCCCAGAAGCGCCGCGGTCGCCTCGGGCGCGACGATGTAGCCCGCGACGATCCCCCAGGTGATCGCGAAGGTGAT
Organism: Rhodobacterales bacterium HKCCE3408; assembly: GCA_015689705.1. GTDB lineage: Bacteria > Pseudomonadota > Alphaproteobacteria > Rhodobacterales > Rhodobacteraceae > HKCCE3408. The sequence continues at coordinate 209,309 of WVSN01000002.1, read as the reverse complement.
CGCGACGTAGGCGATCAGCGCGCCAGGCCGCCCTACCAGCCGCCCCGCGTGAGGTATGCTCGTCATCGCCCCGAATCCCCCTGCCGCATCGCCCGGCCGGAGCATGGGACGTGGCCGTGCAGCGCGCCTTGACCACGATCAAGCTGTTGCAGGAATGACAGCCCGGGCGCTTCCCTGACGTCACGACCCTTCGGCGTCCCCAGACAAAGCCATTGAAAAAGCCCGTCTTTCTTCTGCACGCCAAAATTGGTGCATATTCGCACCACATTTTCGCCTTAATTGCTGCATAGCCGAGTCCTCTGGCGCGGCATCGTTGCGTCACCGTCTATCCACAGGCAGAATCACAACCGTTGAGGCACCCCTGAGCAGTCTGGGGCAATAGCGTGGAAAGCTTCCCGGCACGTATCGGGGGCGTCCGTGTTAGAGGGTTGAAAACGTGATCTCACAGGTGGCCGGTGCGGCGGTGAGAGCGGTTGTTGTTATGGTCGTCATTGCGACGCCATCGCTGCTCATTCCTGGAACGCATGCTGAAACGACGCAGATCGTGACGCTGATCGCCTTGTTCAGCGCCTTCCTCGTCTATTCCGAATATGCCGGCACATATCCCGGCCTGATCGAATTCCGCGACGCGCCGCCGTTCAACCGCGTGCGCGTCATCTCGGTCTTCGTGACGCTGTTCCTGCTCAGCCTCGTCGTCTCGGGTGGGCCCGGGGCGTCGACCCTGTCGCTCGTGGTCAACGCTGCGGGCTTCATCGTCGGCAAGGCTCTGGAATTCCCCTATTCGCCGCTGACGCTGGTGCTGGACAATCTCGGCGACGACGTCTCCGCGGCGATGCGCCTGCGGCTTCAGATCATGGCCGGCATCGCGTCCCTGATCGCGCTGGTGACGCTGGCGGTCTTCGCAATTCTCATCCGCATGAACCACTGGCCAAGCCGCGAACAGGCGTTCAACGTCTGGATCAACCTGCCGACCTTCGATCCGACAACGGGCGGCGACGTGGTCGCGCGGCTGACCCGCGACAGCCGGCTGAACGTCGCGCTCGGCCTCGTCATGCCGTACATCCTGCCGGTGATCTTCTGGGTCGCGGCGCATCATCTGGGCGTATCGCTTCTCCAGCACCCGCAAACGCTGGTATGGGTGGTGATGCTATGGATGTTCCTCCCCGTCTCCCTGTTCATGCGCGGCATGGCCATGGCCCGGATCGCCGACATGATCGAGGCGCGCCGCCGCCGGCTGACCGCGGGGCTCGGGCCCGAGGACGGGTTCCAGCCGGTCTGATCGCCTGCCTCCTGGCGCTGCCCGCCGCGGCCGAGGAGTTGCGGCTGGCGGTTTTTCACGCCGATCTCGAACGCCGCGGTCCCGGCATCCTGCTGCGCGACATCCTGCGCGGCGAGGATGACCAGGTCGACGCGGTGGTCGAGGTGATCGCCGGCGCCGATCCCGACATCCTGCTGCTCCTCGGTGTCGACTGGGATGCGGGACTTGCCGCGGTTTCGGCTCTGTCCGGTCGGCTGGCCGAGGCGGGGTCGGACTTCCCTTACATCTTCGCGCCGCGGCCCAATGCAGGGCGTCCGTCCGGGGTCGATCTGGATGGCGACGGCACCTGGCCCGAGGCGCAGGATGCGCAGGGTTACGGGCGGTTCACCGGCGAGGGCGGGATGGCGCTGTTGTCGCGGCTGCCGATCGACGCGGACGCGGCGCGGGATTTCTCTGCCCTTCTCTGGCGCGACCTTCCCGGCAACGGGGCCGAAGCGGTGCTGACGGACGAGGCGCTCGAGGTTGCGCGGCTGTCGACCATGGGAATCTGGGATGTCCCGATCGTCACTGATGCGGGGCCTTTCCACGTTCTCGCCATCCATGCCGGGCCGCCGGTCTTCGACGGGCCGGAGGATCGGAACGGCATCCGGAACGAGGACGAGACGGGGTTCCTGGTGCGCTATCTGGACGGCTGGTCGCCGGACGGGGTGCCGTTCGACGCGGAGGAGTTCGCCGTCATGGGCACGCTCAACGTCGATCCCGAGCGGGGCGAGGGGCGGCGCGGGGCGCTGTCTGCGCTGCTGTCTCACGATCTGGTGCAGGACCCGCAGCCGGTTTCGGAGACCGGAGGCACCGCAACCGCGGATTGGGACGACCCGCAGCCGGGGAATCTGCGGGTCGATTACGTGCTTCCGTCGGCAGACGTGACAGTCTCTGACTCAGGGGTTTTGTGGGATGCGCCGCAGGCGGCAGCAGCCTCACGCCACCGCCTGGTATTCGTGGATGTCGAGCTCGGGCGCGACTGAGCCGATCGCTTGCGCCAGCGCGGTTTCGACCGGCGTGTGCGGCAGGCCAGGCACGACGGTCTCGAGCGCCGAGCCGTTCAGCCGGTGCGGCCGGTTCCAGAGATAGCGCATTTCCAGCAGCCCGCGGCCCATCGCCCAGAACGGCGACAGAAGCTGCAGCGGCAGCCAGTTCATCCGCTTCAGCCGCATCTCCCGCCCGGTGGCGCGAGAGGCCGTGGCGACGAGCTGCTCACCGCTTAACGTATAGCCTTCAAAGGCAAATTCGGCGAAGCGGGGCAGGGTTTCGCGGGCTTCGGCGAGGCCGACGAAGGCCTGTGCGAGGTCGGGCAGCCAGGCCCAGGCGTGGTCGATGTCGGTGCGGCCGGGATAGGTGATGACGCCTTTGCCGGCCTTCTTCGCGATCATGGAGTCGAACCAGTTGCCGGAACCCTCGGTGTCGAGGAAATCGCCGGCGCGGAGGACGATGGTCCGCACGCCGGAGTCGCGATACGCGGCCTCCATCTCGACCCGGATGCGGCCGAGCGGGTTGGTCGCGCGGTGCGGAACGCCGGGGCCGATGACTGGCGGCATGTCTTGACCGTAGACATAGACATTGCCCGGAATCATGACTGTCGCGCCGGAGGATTTCGCAGCCGCGATCACCTGCGCGGTCAGGCCCGGAACGGTCTTCGCCCAGTCCGGGTAGGCCGGGTTCCAGCCGTAGACGATGACGTCCGCGCCCTGTGCAGCAGCGGTCAGATCATCGCCGCGCCGGAAGCGGCGGACGTTCCATCCGGCGGCTTCGAACGCGCCGCCGACATGGCGGCCGATGCGGCCGGTAGGGCCGAGGATGAGGGCAGTCTGGGTCATGGCGGGGTCTCCTGTGTGTTGGTTACCTCCGATTAAGCTATTCATGTTCTTTAGGGCTACTGACCAAATTCGGACCTGTGGTATTCAAAAATGAATGGCTGATTTATCCGATTTCGACTGGACGTTCGTCCGCTCCCTCCTCGCCGTCGCGGAGGCCGGATCGCTTGCCGGGGCGACCCGGGCGACCGGCCTCAGCCAGCCGACCCTCGGCCGGCATATCCGGCTGGCGGAGGAGGCGCTTGGCCAGCCGATTTTCACCCGCCATCGCCGCGGGCTGGAGCTGAACGACTTCGGCACCAGCCTGCTGCCCGCGATGAACCGGATGCGGGAGGCCGCGAAGGCGATGGAGCTGGTCGCGACCGGGGCGGACGACAGCGCGGTCGGCACGGTGCGGATCACCGCCTCGCGCTTCGTGTCCGCCTTCCTGATGCCGTCGATCATCCGCGAGATGCACGAGGACCTGCCCGAGATCGACATCGAGCTGGTGGCGACGGACACGTCCGAGAACCTGCTGTTCCACGAAGCCGATATCGCGATCCGGATGTACCGGCCGACGCAGCTTGACGTGGTGACGAAATACATCGGCGCGCTGCCGCTCGGGCTGTTCGCCACGACGGACTATCTCGACCGCTACGGCCGGCCGCGGACCCTGGACGAGCTGGAGCATCACACCGTGATCGGGCTCGACCGTGACGATCAGATCATCCAGGGCCTGCGCCAGGTGAATTTCCCGGTCGGGCGGGAGTTCTTCAAGCTGCGCTGCGACGACCAGGTGGTGTGCTGGCAGATGATCGCGACGGGCTGCGGCATCGGCTTCGGGCCGCTCGCCGTCGCGTCGCTCTACCCCGAGGTCGAGCACATCATGCCGCGCGCCCCCGTCCCCAAGCTGTCGGTGTTCCTGACGGCGCATGAACGGGTGCGCCATTCCCGGAAGGTCAGCCTGATCTGGAACCGGCTGCATGCGGGGCTTCAGCCGCACCTTTCTTGACCCTTTCGGGGGGCCGGGATAGGCGATGCCGAAACCGCTTGCGAAGGGAGCCCGCGCGATGTCCACCCCCACCCTCCTGATCCTGCCCGGCGACGGCATCGGCCCCGAAGTCATGGCCGAAGTGCGCAAGGTCATCGACTGGTTTGGAACGCAGGGCATGGCCTTCGAGGTTTCCGAGGACCTGGTCGGCGGCGCGGCCTACGACGCGCATGGCACGCCGCTGACGGACGCGACGATGGCGAAGGCGCAGGAGGTCGACGCGGTTCTCCTCGGCGCTGTCGGCGGGCCGAAATACGACGCGCTCGATTTCAGCGTGAAGCCCGAGCGCGGGCTCTTGCGGCTGCGCAAGGAGATGGACCTGTACGCCAACCTCCGCCCGGCCCAGTGCTTCGACGCGCTGGCCGATTTCTCGTCGCTGAAGAAGGACGTGGTCGCGGGCCTCGACATCATGATCGTGCGCGAGCTGACCAGCGGCGTCTATTTCGGTGAGCCGCGCGGGATCATCAAGGAAGGCAACGAGCGCGTCGGCATCAACACGCAGCGCTACACCGAGGGCGAGATCGACCGGGTCGCGCGGTCGGCCTTCGAGCTGGCGATGCGGCGCAACCGCAAGCTCTGCTCGATGGAGAAGGCGAACGTCATGGAATCGGGCGTGCTGTGGCGCGAGGTCGTGACCGAGGTGGGCAAGGACTACCCCGAGGTCGAGCTGTCGCACATGTATGCCGATGCCGGCGCGATGCAGCTGACCCGCTGGCCCAAGCAGTTCGACGTGATCGTGACCGACAACCTGTTCGGCGACCTGCTGTCCGACCTGGCGGCGATGCTGACCGGGTCGCTCGGGATGCTGCCGTCGGCCTCGCTCGGCGCGCCGATGGCGAACGGGCGGCCGAAGGCGCTCTACGAGCCGGTCCATGGCTCTGCGCCCGACATCGCCGGTCAGGGCAAGGCGAACCCTATCGCCTGCATCCTCAGCTTCGCGATGGCGCTGCGCTATTCGTTCGACAACGGCGATGCGGCGACGAAGCTGGAACAGGCGGTCGAGGCCGTTCTGGCCGACGGTCTGCGCACGGCGGACCTGATGGGCCCAGAGGGCGGCACGCCGGTCTCGACCACCGAGATGGGCGACGCGATCGTCGCGAAGCTCGGCGCGTGATCCCGGGCGGCGCCAGTGCCAGCGCCGCATCAGCCTGACCCCGGCCGGGCGTGAGACGCCCGGCCCGGAGCGGCTCGCATGGCGGCTATGCGCCGTTGCTGAAAATTCGATCTTGCAGCGATGGGCGGGATAGGGTTTTGCACGGGCGATGGCCGCATATTAGCCGCCAGGAGCCTGCACCCCATGCACGATACGGCCAGACTTAACCTTTCGGGCGTCGCCTTCGCGCTGGCCGGATTCGGTATCTGGGCCACGCACGATGTCTTCGTGAAGCTGCTTGGGGCGACCTATTCGCCGGTGCAGATCATCTTTTTCAGCGTGGTCTTCGGCTTTCCGGTCCTGACGCTTCTGATGATGCGGGACGCCAAGGACGGCAACCTGCGGCCGGTGCATCCGTGGTGGACGCTAGGGCGCACCGTCGCGACGGTCGTGACCGGGCTGACGGCGTTCTACGCCTTCGGAACGCTGCCGCTGGCGCAGGTCTACACGATCCTCTTCGCCGCGCCGCTGCTGATCACCATTCTGTCGATCCCGATCCTGGGCGAGCGGGTGGGCTGGCGGCGCTGGCTGGCCGTGGTGGCCGGGCTGTGCGGGGTCATCATCGTGCTCCGGCCCGGGGCCGCGCCGCTCGAGCTTGGGCATATCGCCGCCGTCGTCGCGGCCTTCGGCAGCGCCATCGCCTCGGTCATCATGCGCAAGATCGGCCGGGACGAGCGGACACTGGTGATGATGCTTTACCCGATGATGGGCAATTTCCTGGTGATGGGCCTGTGGCTCGGCTTCGTCTACGAACCGATGCCGGTGCGGGATCTCGCCTTCAACGCGATCATCGCGGCCCTCGCGCTGGTGGCGCTGGCCTGCGTGATCCAGGCCTACAGCCGCGCGCCGGCGGCGATCGTGGCGCCGATGCAGTATTCCCAGATCCTCTGGGCCTCGGTCTACGGCTTCGTCATCTTCGACGAGACGCTGGACCGGCCGACGCTGATCGGCTCGGCGATCATCATCGCGTCGGGCATGTATATCGTGCTGCGGGAGGCCTACGGGACGACCTCTCGGTCGCGCCCGGTGCTGGAAACGCGGACCCGCGCGGGCACCCCGAGCGTGCCGCGGGTCAGCACTTTCCTCACCCGCCGCGCCCGGCGCGAAAACGATTGACCGGCCCCTTGCCAAGCGCCGTGGCGGGAGGTATGTGCGCCGTCACGGTCGGAGTGTAGCTCAGCCTGGTAGAGCACTGTCTTCGGGAGGCAGGGGTCGTAGGTTCGAATCCTGCCACTCCGACCAGATCATCCAGCGAAACTGTCGTCAGCGGGGACCCGTCCCCTCGGTCCTGTCGCCCTTCGGCGGCATCTCGAGCGTCACGACGCCGTCGCGGAACCGGCCGCGGATGAGGTGGCCCGGCTTGGTCACCTCGGGGAAATCGCTGGCCCAATCCCGGTAGCGGTCGTTGGTGACGATCGGCGCGCCCATCTCGCGGGCGGCGGTCAGGATGTAGACATCGGCCGGCGTGCCCTTCGGCACGACCATGACCTGATTGCTCGGCAGGCCGAGCGTGAAGGCGAACGCCCCGTCGTGCAGGTAGCGGTCGGTCAGGAGATAGCCCGCATTCGCGTCGAACACCACGCCCGGTTGGTAGCCCGCGGCCGAAAGCTTGTGAACGACCGCACGGACCGTTTCGATGGATGGTTCGCCACCGTTCCAGTGCATCACGTTGGATCCGTCGATCACGACGGCACGGCGGGCCGGCAGCCGCGGACCGCGTCGCCGGGCGGAGAAAGCGATCCATCCTGCGACCACGACAAGCAGGAAAGCCACCGCGCCAAAGGCGAGGAGCCGTGGCTCGACTTGCGCCAGCGTCGTCGGGATCGGGCTGAGAGCCGGTATCGTGACGATTGCCATCATGGACCGAGCCTAATCCGGGCGCATTGGCGTTCCAACATCCGGATGGCGAACGGCAGGATCAACGGCAGCGGTGGCCCTGCCCATTCTTGGAAACCTCCATGTCCCGAAGTTCGCAGGCCCGGAGCATGTCGTTCAGGCTCTGGCAGGGGACAAACGCTCACGCCGCGCCGCTATGGACCGGGAAGACGGTCGCATCGCGGCAGTCGCGCCCGTCCCTCAGAGGACGGCCTGCTGCCACTTGTCGGCGTAGCTCCGCAGGAGATCGCGCGGCAGCGACAGGGGGTGGCGGGCGCTTTCGGTGCCCCGGGCGGCATCGGGCGACATGAGAAGGCTGGCGCCCTGGCTCGTTCCGGTCTGGCTGGCCGAAGCGCGCACCGGCGCGCCGGCCGCGACGGAGAGCATGTCGAGATAGCCGGCGCTGCGGGCGAACGGTCCTTCGACGAGAATGTCTCCGCCATGGCCCGTGAGCTCGAGGCACGTTGCCGTCATCAGCGCGAGGTAGAAGGCGAGGGCCGCGTCTCGGAGCGCGCCGTCGGGTTCGCCGCCGATCCAGCGTGACGTGCGGCCGGGGAACGGCCCGGAGCCGGGCACGACCGAGGGCAGCAGCATCGCGCCGCCGGCGAGCGCCGCTTCGAGGCTTTCGCCGGAGGGCGCCGGGCCGCCGGAGCGGATCAGTTCGTATTCCCGCCCGCCCATGAACCGCGCCGACGGCACCGGGTCACCCAGGGCGTTGACGTTGATGAGCGTATCGCGCGCCGGGTCGAGGGTGACCCGTGCGCCGCCCACCGCCATCACGATGACCCAGGTCCCGGTCGATACGACGGAGAAGGGTGGCGACTGGCGCAGGAGGTGCGGCAGGAGCGAGGCGTTCGAGTCGTGGATGCCGACGGCGACCTCGGTGTCGGGCGGCAGACCGATTTCCGCCGCGATCTCCGGCCTCAGCCGTCCGAGGATTTCGCCCGGCCGCCTCGCGGGCGCGAACGTCCCGGCCAGGCCGAGCCGGTCGGCAAGGGAGGACAGCCGGCCTTCGTGCGGGTTCCAGAGATCGGTGTGGCAGCCGAGCGAGGTGACGTCGCAGGCCAGCTCTCCGGTCAGGCGGAAGCCCCAGTATTGCGGGTAGGTCAGGACGTGGGCGATGCGATCGCGCAGGCCGGCGTCCTCAGTCAGCTGCCAGTGAAGCTGCGCGCCGATATTGAGCCCCATCGGCAGACGCGGCGATCCGGTTTCGGCGAAATCCGGGCGAACGGCGTCGTAGGCCGCGGCAACGCGGTCGGGGCCGTCATGTTCGTAATCCAGCATCGGCGCGGCAAGATCGCCGTTCGCGTCGAGCAGGACCGCCGATGCGCCATGCGTGGTCACCGAGATGGCGTCGATCCCGTGGTCCCGGTGCATGTCCTTCAGGCCCGACAGGATGAAGGCCCAGTGACCGTCGAGATCGAAATGCGGCCAGGGCGGGCCGGGGAGAACCTTGTTGGGCCGCGTGACCACCGCGATCTCCCGCAGCCCGTCCAGTTCGACGAGGGCGAGCTTTGCGTTGGTCTTGCCGATATCGATGACGGCGACGTGGCCCGGCGCGGTCATGGCATGTGGAAGACGGTTTCGAGCGGGGTCGCCACCGGTTCGTTCGTCGGATGCGTTTCCATGATATCGGCCATGTGGGCCCACCATCGTTTCATCACCGGATGGTCCGGCAGGCTGTCCATGCCGTGATCGTCCGTCCGCCAGAGCACGCCGAACAGCGTGTTCGTCTCGGGGTCGAGGTGGATCGAATAGTCCGACACGCCGGCCTCTTTCAGCAGGTCGACGAGCTCCGGCCAGATCTCGTCGTGGCGGCGGATGTATTCGTCCCGCATTCCCGGGTTCAGGCGCATCCTGAAGGCGTATTTCTCCATCAGGCCCTCCGCATCCGCGACCAGAGCCGCGGCAGGGCGATGACGCCGATGAGCAGGAGGCCGATGAAGATCGACATCACGATGCCCGGCACGTTCAGAAGGCCGAGGCCGAAGGTGACCAGCCCCATGACGAAGGCCGCGATGACGACGCCCGGGATCGAGCCGGAGCCGCCGAGGATCGACACGCCGCCGAGGACGACCATGGTGACGATCTCGAGCTCCCATCCGAAGGCGATGGACGGCCGCGTCGAGCCGAGGCGCGAGGTCAGGCAGATCGCCGCGACGCCGGACATGAGGCCGGTCAGCAGGAACAGGATGAACTTTATCCGGGCGACCCGGATGCCCGAGAACAGGGCGCCGGTCGGGTTGTTGCCGATGGCGTAGATCGCGCGGCCGAAATTCGTCTTGTGGAGGATGACGGCGTAGATGACGGCGAGGACGGCGAAGAGCACCAGCTCGAACGAGATCACCCACCAGACATAGCCGCGGCCGAACCATGCGAAATCGCTTGGGTAGCCGCCATAGGCCTGGTCGCCGAGGACGATGTAGGAAATGCCGCGGAAGAGGCTCATCGTGCCGATGGTCACGACGATGGACGGCAGGCCCATGCCTGTGACGAGCGCCCCGTTGAACGCCCCGCACAGCAGCCCGACGCCAAGGCCGATGGCGATCAGTTCGGGCGTGCCGGCGCCGTATTGCACCGCAGCCCCCATGGCGGTCGAGGCGAGCGCGATGATCGAGGCGACCGACAGGTCGATTTCGCCCGAGATGATGAGAAGCGCCATGGCGAAGGCGATCATCGCCTTCTCGGTGAAGTTGAAGGTGGCGTCGCTCAGGTTCCAGGCGTTTAGGAAGTAGGGGCTCGCGAAGCTGTTGGCGATGAAGATCGCCACGGCCACGACGAGGAGGAGCGTTTCCCAGGATTTCAGCCGCGTCTGGAGCGGGCTTTGCAGCCGGTCCGGGATATGGCGGTCGGTCGTCGTCATGCCGGCTGCTCCGCGCGTTTGAGGATGATCCGGCCCTTCGAGCGGGTGGAGCGCGCGTTGACCGCGACCGCGATCAGGATGGCGGTGCCCGAGATGGCCAGTTGCCAGAACGGCGAGATGTTCACGACCGGCAGCGCGTTCTTGATGACGCCGAGAAACAGCGCGCCGAGCACCGCGCCGCCGACCGAGCCGATGCCGCCGGCAATGGAAATGCCGCCAATGACGCAGGCGGCGACGACCTCGAGCTCGAACCCGCCGGCGATGTCGACATAGGCGACCGCATATCGCGCGACCCAGAGATATCCGGTGAGACCGGCGAGCGCGCCGGAGATCGTGAACGCCCAGAACTGGCTGCGGCCGACATCGAGGCCGGTATAGACAGCGGCGTTCGGGTTGCCGCCGACCGCAAAGAATGCGCGCCCGAGTGCGGTGCGGGCCATGAAGAGCCCGGCCGCCGCGATAACGGCGATGGCGATCCAGCTGAGGACCGGCAGGCCGGCAAGGTCGGCGCGCGGGAACGCCTTGAAGGCGGCGCTCATCTCGTGGGAGTTCACCCAGTCGCCGCCGGAGATCACGAAGATGATGCCGCGGAAGATCGTCATCGTGCCGAGCGTGACGACGATGGGCGGAATGTCGAGCTTCCAGACGAGCAGGCCGTTCGCCATGCCCATGACCGCACCGAGCGCGAGCGAGAGGCCGAGCGTCACGGCGATGGGCAGGCCCGGCATCGCGACGTTCAGCATCGCCACGACCATCCCGGTCAGCGCGAGGTTGGCCGCGACGCTGAGGTCGATGCAGCGGGTCAGGATCACCATCATCTGCCCGATGGCGAGGATCATCAGCGGCGCGGTGTCGTTGAACACGTTGGCCAGGTTCGACGGGGCGGCGAAGGTCGGGAACCGGGTCGAGATCAGGACGAGAAGCACCCCGATAGCCGCCACGAGGAGGGCTTCGCGCGAGCTGGCGAGACGTTTAAGCATGGGTGTCCCCTTCGGCGATCCCGGCCGCGTGGCGCACGAGCGTTTCGGGGCTCAGGTCATCGCCCTCGAGCTCGGCCACCATGCGCCCTTCGCGCATGACGATGACACGGTCGGACATGCCGAGAATTTCCGGGATCTCGGAGCTGACCATGATGACCGCGAGACCCTCGGCGGCCAGTTCGGCCATGAATTCGTGCACGGCGGCCTTCGAGCCGATGTCGATGCCCTTGGTCGGCTCGTCGAGGATGATGACGCGTGGCTTCGTCGCCAGCCATTTCGCCACGACGACCTTCTGCTGGTTGCCGCCGGACAGCATGCCCACCTCGGTATCGAGCGAGGCGGCGCGCAGGTCGAGCCGTTCGGTGTAGCGACGGGCGAGACTGAATTCCTCGGCCAGCCGCAGGAAGCCCTTGCGCGAGGTCCGCGCGAGCGAGGGCAGCGTGACGTTCTGGAAGATCGGCAGCGCGGTGATCGCGCCCTGCTTGCCGCGGTCTTCGGGCACGTACACGATCCCGTTCCGCACCGCGTCGGCCGGGCTGGCGATCCGGATCTCCATGCCGCCGATGCGGATGGTGCCCGCCGAGGCTTTCGTGATGCCGAAGAGCGCCTGCATGAACTCGGAGCGTCCGGCGCCGACAAGGCCGTAGAAGCCGAGGATCTCGCCGCGGCGGAGCGTGAACGAGATGCCGTCGAATTCGGTCGGGTGGCAGAAGCCCTCGACCGACAGCACCTCGTCGCCCGGCGCGCTGGTCCGGGCAGGAAAGATCGCGTCGACCGAGCGGCCGACCATCATGCGGACGAGGCCGTCGTGATCGACCTCGGAGATGGGGCCGCCACCGACGAACTGGCCGTCGCGGAACACGGTGTAGCGGTCGGCGATGCGGAAGATTTCGTCGAACTTGTGCGAGATGAAGAGGATCGCCTTGCCCTGCGCCTTCAGCGTCTCGACAAGCTCGTAAAGCTCCTCGATCTCCTTCTGGGACAGAGCGGCTGTGGGTTCGTCCATGATGACGACCCGCGCGTCGACCGACAGGGCGCGGGCGATGGCGACCAGGTGTTTCGAGGCGATGCCGAGCTCGCGCAGCTTCACGTCCGGGTCGATCCGGGCGCCGATCCCGTCGAGGATCTCGCGCGCGCGGCGGCGGATCTCGGGCCAGTCGATCAGGCCCATCCGGGTACGCGGGGCGTGGCCGACGAAGATGTTCTCGGCCACCGACAATTCATCGAACAGGACGGTTTCCTGGTGGATGGCCGTGATCCCGGCGCGGGTCGCGTCCTGCGCGGTCGGGAAATGCACGGGCCGACCGTCGAGCCGGATCTCGCCCGCGTCGGGCTGGTAGATGCCGGTGAGGATCTTGACGATGGTGGACTTGCCGGCGCCGTTCTCGCCGACCAGTGCCGTCACCTGCCCCGGATAGAGCCTGAGCTCCACTTCGGACAGCGCCCGCACGCCGGGGAACGTCTTGACGATCCCGTCGAGCGCGAGCAGCGGCGCGGCCTCGGCCGGGTCCGCCTTCGGCGCAACATCCTTCGCGTGCATCTGCATCATGTCACCGGGGGGTGTGGGGGCGGCCCCGGCCATCGAGCCGGGGCCGCGGAACACCCGCGATCAGAAGATATCGCGGAACTGTTCGATATTGGAGGCGTCGTAGACGAACGGGTCGGACATCGCGCCCGACATCGTGTCGTCCAGCGTCACCTCGCCCATGCGGCCCATCGGGATCGACCCGCCGGCCTCGGCCGTCGCGTTCCCCTGGCTGAGGTTGTAGGCGATCATCGTGGCGGCATAGCCGAGGTCGATCGGGTTCCAGATCGCGAAGCTTTGCGACGCGCCCGACTCGATGGCACCGGCCATCTCGGACGGCAGGCCGAGGCCGGTGACGTTGACCTGGCCGATCATGCCGGCGTCTTCCACGGCCTGCGCGGCCGCGACGATGCCCACCGAGGTCGGCGCGATGATCGCATCGAGATCGGGGTAGGACTGCATGAGGCCCTGGGCCTCGCGGTACGACTTGTCGGCGAGGTCATCGCCGTAGACCGTCGCGACCACCTCGATGCCCGGATAGTCGCCCATCACCTCGTTCATCTCGGCGATCCAGGTGTTCTGGTTCGTTGCCGTGGCCGAGGCCGACAGCACCGCGACCTGGCCGCCATCGGGCAGGTGGTCGGCAGCGAGCTGGATGATCATCCGGCCGATCAGGGCATCGGACGACGGCGCGAGATGCATCTGGCGGCCCTCCGGCGCGACGCCCGAGTCCCACGAGATGACGGTGATGCCGCGATCCATCGCGCGCTGCAGCACGGGAACGAGCGCGTCGGGGTCGTTCGCGGAGACCGCGATGGCGTCGACGCCCTGCGCGATCAGCGAGTTGATGACCTCGATCTGGCCTTCGGCGGTGGTATCGGTCGGGCCGGTATAGATGATCTCGACATTGCCGAGTTCGTCCGCGGCCTCCTGCGCCCCCTCGGCGGCGGCCTCGAAGAAGCCGATGCCGAGCGCCTTGACGACGAGCGCGATCCGGACGGTGTCGTCCTGTGCCATGGCCGGTGCGGCGAAGGTCGCCGCCGCTGCCAGGGTTGCCAGTATCCTCTTCGCTACTCTCATGTTGGTATCCTCCCTTGAGTAGTGGCGTGTTGCGGCGTGGTCTTCGTCAGGACGCCGCTCCTTCCTGTTGCTCGGCCGTGCCGGTCTGGGCGACGACGAGCTTGATATCCGCGGCCTCGAGCATGGCGGCCGTCTTGTCGGTGATGCCGTCGTCGGTGACGATCACGTCGATCTGCGACAGCGGGCAGAGAACGAGGCTCGACCGGTTTTCGAATTTCGAGCTGTCGACAAGCACGATCAGCTCGTCCGCCTGCCCGATCAGCTTCTGTTCGGCCTGGATCAGGAGCGGATCGGCCTCCATCAGGCCGAGCGGCCCGATCCCCTGCGCGCCCATGAACATGCGCCGGGCGTAGAAGTTGCGCGTCACGTCGTTGTCGAAGGGCGACAGGATGATGTTCTGCTCGCGGTAGATCGCACCGCCCGACAGCATGATCGTGTTGCGCGAATGCTTGAGCAGGTGCTCGGCGATCGGGAAGGAATTGGTGAAGACCTGCATCCGCCGACTGGCCAGCGGGTGGACCATCTGGAAGGTCGTCGTGCCGCCGTTGATGATGATCGGCTCGCCGTCGTCGCAGAGATCGACCGCGGCACGGGCGATGGCCTGCTTCTCGCGGATGCGGAGCGTTTCGTTGATGGCGAAGGGGCGGCCGGCCAGTCCGACGAATTGCGGCGGCGTGATCGCCTCGGCCCCGCCGCGGACGCGACGCAGCTTCTTCTGCACGTGGAGGGTGGCGATGTCGCGCCGGATCGTGGCCTCGGACGCGCCGGTCAGGTCGCACAGATCCGTCACGGTCGCGACGGGGCGTTCCTGCGTCGCGGACAGGATGACCCGGTGTCGTTCCTTCTCGTGCAATTGGCGTCCTCCCTGCATGTACGCTGCGCAGATTCCCGCCTCCTGTCAATCATTTTCGATCAAGTCCAATCATTCTGCGGCGCAGCATGATTGTTTTTGAGCGTTTCTGATTGACAATGGCATGTCCCGCGCGCAAGCTTCGCGGCGAGACATGCGGCCGGCCCGAGCCTGCCCGGGGAGGAAAACATGCTGAAAATCGCCGGAAACGAGCGGCTGGAGAACGCCTGGGACGACGCGAAAGCCGCCGGCATGAGCGAGCCGGAGAAGCTGCTCTACCGTTCGAACCTTCTGGGCGCCGACAAGCGCATCACGAATTACGGCGGCGGCAACACCTCGGCCAAGGTGATGGAGACGGATCCGCTGACCGGTGAGACGGTCGAAGTACTCTGGGTCAAGGGATCGGGCGGCGATGTCGGCTCGATCAGGCTCGACGGGTTCGCGACGCTCTACATGGAGAAGCTGACCGCGCTGAAGGGGCTCTATCGCGGGGTGGAGTTCGAGGACGAGATGGTCGGCTACCTGCCGCACTGCACGTTCAACCTGAACCCCCGCGCCGCCTCGATCGACACGCCGCTGCACGCCTATGTGCCGAAGAAACACGTCGATCACATGCACCCGGACGCGATCATCGCCATCGCCGCGTCGAAGAACTCGAAGGAGCTGACGCGGGAGATCTTCGGCGACGAGATCGGCTGGCTGCCGTGGAAGCGGCCGGGCTACGAGCTTGGGCTGTGGCTGGAGAAATTCTGCCTCGAGAACCCCGGAGCGAAGGGCGTCATACTGGAAAGCCACGGCCTGTTCACCTGGGACGACGACGCGAAGGCCTGCTACGAACTGACGCTCGACGTGATCCAGCGCGCGATGGACTGGTTCGGCGAGAAGACTGCGGACATCCCGGCCTTCGGTGGCGCGATCCACCGCAGCCTGGAGCCGGCCGAGCGGCGGGCCGTGGCGGCGCGGCTCATGCCCGCGATCCGGGGGTTCGTGTCCGGCGACAGCCACAAGGTCGGCCATTTCGATGGCAGCGACACGGTGCTGGATTTCGTCAACGGCAGGGACATGGCCCCGCTCGCCGCGCTCGGCACGTCCTGCCCCGACCATTTCCTGCGGACGAAGATCCGGCCGCTGGTCGTCGGGTTCGATCCCGCGAAACCCGATGTCGACGCCGTTCTCGACGGGCTGAAGGCGCAGGTCGAGGCCTACCGGGCCGACTACGCCGCCTATTACGAACGCTGCAAGCATCCCGACAGCCCGGCCATGCGCGACCCGAACGCGGTTGTCTATCTCGTCCCCGGCGTGGGGATGCTGACCTTCGCCAAGGACAAGTCGACGGCGCGGATCTCGGGCGAGTTCTACACCAACGCCATCAACGTGATGCGCGGCGCGTCGGCCGTGTCCGACTACCAGGGCCTGAGCGAGCAGGAGGCCTTCGACATCGAGTACTGGCTTCTGGAAGAGGCCAAGCTGCAACGGATGCCGAAGCCGAAATCGCTGGCCGGGCGCGTGGCGCTGGTGACGGGCGGCGCGGGCGGCATCGGATCGGCCACGGCGGAGAAGTTCCTGTCCGAGGGGGCCTGCGTGGTTCTGGCCGATATCGACGAGACGGCACTGGAAGCGACCCGCGAACGGCTGGTGCAGGGTCACGGCCGCGACATGGTGCGGTCCGTCGTCATGGACGTGACCGACGAGGCGGGTGTAGCCGACAGCTTCGCCCGCGCGGCGGTGGAGTTCGGCGGCATCGACGTTCTGGTCTCGAATGCCGGCATCGCCTCCTCCGCGCCGGTCGAGGACACGACGCTCGATCTCTGGAACCGGAACATGGATATCCTGTCGACCGGCTATTTCCTCGTCAGTCGCGAGGCCTTCCGGCTGATGCGGTCGCAGGGGATCGGCGGATCGATCGTCTTCGTGGCGTCGAAGAACGGGCTCGCCGCGTCGCCCAACGCCTCGGCCTACTGCACGGCGAAGGCGGCGGAGATCCACCTTGCCCGCTGTCTGGCGCTGGAAGGGGCGGGTGTGGGCATCCGGGTGAACGTCGTGAACCCCGACGCGGTGCTGCGCGGCTCGAAGATCTGGTCGGGCGAGTGGCTCGACCAGCGCGCCTCGACCTACAAGACCGACAAGGAGGGGCTGGAGGAGATGTACCGCGAACGCTCGCTCCTCAAGCGGTCGGTCTATCCCGAGGACATCGCTGAAGCCTGCTACTTCTTCGCCGCCGACGTCTCGTCGAAATCGACCGGCAACATCGTCAACGTGGACGCGGGAAACCAGCAGGCCTTCACGCGCTGACCGATCTCCGGAGGGGAGGAGCCCATGATCGACGCATCCGTCATCGAGGCCGAGAACGCGCGCCGCGCCGAGGCTCTCCGGTCGGACTATGACGCGCTCGGCGCGCAACTCGCCCGGCGCGGCGTCGATATCGACGCGGTGAAGGCGAAGGTGGCGGCCTATGGCGTCGCGATCCCGTCCTGGGGTGTCGGCACGGGGGGCACCCGCTTCGCGCGCTTCCCGGGACCGGGCGAGCCGCGGGACATCTTCGACAAGCTTGCGGATTGCGGGGTGATCCATCAGCTGACCCGGGCAACACCGTCGGTGTCGCTGCACATCCCGTGGGACAAGGCCGATCCGGCGGATCTGAAAGCGAAGGCGGACGAGGTGGGCCTGACCTTCGACGCGATGAATTCGAACACCTTCCAGGATCAGCCGCAGCAGCGCCTGTCCTACAAGTTCGGCTCGCTGACCCACACCGATCCGGCCACGCGGCGGCAGGCCATCGACCACAACCTCGAATGTATCGAGATCGGGCAGGCGATCGGCTCGAAGGCGCTGACGATCTGGATCGGCGACGGGTCGAATTTCCCGGGGCAGGTCGACATGACCGCGCAGTTCGACCGCTATCTCGACGCGGCCAGGGCGATCTACGCGAAGCTTCCGGACGACTGGCGGCTATTCACCGAGCACAAGATGTACGAGCCGGCCTTCTATTCGACCGTTGTCCAGGACTGGGGCACGAATTACCTGATCGCGCAGGAACTGGGCGAGAAGGCTTTCTGCCTTGTCGACCTCGGCCACCATGCGCCGAACGTGAACATCGAGATGATCGTGGCGCGGCTGATCCGGTTCGGAAGACTCGGCGGGTTTCACTTCAACGATTCGAAGTACGGCGACGACGATCTCGATACCGGCGCCATCGACCCGTTCCGGCTGTTCCTCGTGTTCAACGAGCTGGTCGCGGCGGAGGGAAAGCCGGGCTTCGACCCGGCGCATATGCTCGACCAGTCGCATAACGTGACCGACCCGATCGAAAGCCTGATGTCCTCGGCCGCGGAGGTCTGCCGCGCCTATGCGCAGGCGCTTCTCGTCGACCGAGAGGCGCTGGCGGGATACCAGGACGCCAACGACGCGCTGATGGCGGCCGCGACGCTGAAGACGGCGTTCCGAACGGATGTGGAGCCGGTCCTCGCCATGGCGCGGCTGGAGAGCGACGGCGCCATCGATCCCGTCGCGACGTTCCGTGCCTCGGGCTACCGCGCCCGGGTCGCAGAAGTGCGGCCAGCCACGTCCGGTGCGGGTGGCGGGATCGTCTGAGCATTTCCGGAGGCCGGGACCGCGGGATCGTATCCTGTCGCACCGGCCGGAATTGCCCCGGACAGCCGGGTCGCATGGGGGCCGCCCGGCATGTGCCGCGCGGCCCCGGACAGTCTCTATTCCGCTGCGATCAGGCGGCTGGTGACAGCCGCGGCGGTCGTGAAGCGGCCGGCCGGGTCGTAGGTGCGGCGCAGCTCGGCCAGACGCGCCAGAACGTCGTGCGTATGGGTCGGCAGGGCGCGGTCGGGACGCTCGAGATCGGCCTCACCGACATAGGCGCCGGTGCAGAGCGGGGCGACGGCATCGATCGCAGCGCGGAGCCAAGCGATGTTGGCCGCATCGTCCGCCTCTTCCTGCCAGATGCCGTAGAGGATGCCGCAGATCCGCCCGTGGCGGGAGAAGGCGGCATCGGTCGGCACCCCGATCGCGGAAGCGGGCTTCAGCGACAGGATCGCGACGCTCTCGGTCGACGGCGCGGTCCCCATCTCGTGCACGATCCGGGCCAGCACGTCGCCGAAGCGCGCATCCGACCAGAGCGTATCGACGAGGTAGCGCCGGCCCCACGGCGTGCTTTCGGCAGTCGCCTCGTAGAGCGCGGCGAACGGCGTGGGCATCGGGCCGATCACCTCCAGCGCCTCCGGTGCGCCGGTGCCGAGCGCGGCGTGGACCGAACCGGCCTCTTCTTCGGTGCGGGCGAAGACCGTGGCGATGGCGGCGATGACGGGTCCATGCGGGCTGCCGACGATCTTGGCGGTGAATTCGACCTTCGACGGCGCGCTGGCCATTGCGGCCTCGGCCCAGGCGGCGACGGCGGCCACCGCGGCGGCGGGGTAGATCCGGATCACCGTCGTGATCGCACGGGCGGCCGGGTGCAGGCGCAGGTGGTAGGCCACGACGATGCCGAAGAATTCAGGCCCGGCGCCGCGGACGGCCCAGTAGATGTCCGGGTTCTCGGTCGCGCTCGCCGTCACCATCCGGCCGTCGGCAAGGACCACCTCGGCCGACAAGACCGACTGCCACGCATAGCCCCACTCGGCCGAGTTCCAGCCGACGCCGCCGCCCAGAAGGAAGCCGCTCATCGGGACGGAGCCGCAATGGCCGAGCGGGAAAGCGAGGTCGTGACGGTCGAGCGCGGCGGCCATGCGGGTGTTGGTGACACCGGGTTCGACGCGGGCGGTCATGGCCTCGGCGTCGAGGCGAAGGCCATCGAGGCCACCGAGGTCGATCACCATGTCGGCCTGGCTGGCCAAGCCGGAGAACTGGTGGCCGCCGCCCCGGGCCGACACCTTGAGGCCGTTCGCAGCGGCATACCGGACGGCTTCCTGCACGTCTTCGGCCGATGCCACCCGGACGATCAGGCGCGCCCGGCGGGCGGGCTTGCGTCCGTTCCAGATCATGCCGTCGCTTTCGGTGCCCATGCGGGGGTCGAGCGCAGTGATGACGGAGCCGCGGATGCGGTCCCTGAGCTGTTCTGTCGTCATGTCTTCAATCTCCAGTCGCGGCCACCGGTTGCCCTCGGGCATGACCGGGCCGCTCCGCTGTCGCGGGGGTTCGGGTTTACTGTTTGGGTTGGCGTCGGGCCGTCGCCAGGGGCGGTGGCCTGCCTGCCGCGGCTGATAGTCCAGCGCGGCGCGGAAGGCTTGCTAAGTCTCCCGGCACCGAACGCTAAAAGGTTGCTAACTTCGTCCGACGCTCAGGCGACGTCGGGGGCCTGCGCCTCGTCTGCCTCCTCGAGCACGAGGCGGGCCGCGGTTACCAGACGGAACTGGCCGCGGCCGGTCTTTTCAAGCCGCAGGCAACCGTCCCGTTCCTCGAGCCGACGGCGCAGCAAGACCAGCCGCGCGTCCAGATTCTCGGCATGAAGCGGCAGACGCAGGGACCGGTCGAGCCGCAGTTCGCGATTGGTGAAATCGGTGCGGCCGGTGGCGCAGTGTTCGCGCAGCAGCCGCCAGAGGATCGCCCCGGCCACGCCCTTGATGAGGTAGTCGTGGTCGAGGAACACGCTGTCGTCGCGGGCGTAGTGGCGCACTGTCACGAGACCGGCGCCCGGCGCGACGGCGGCCGGCAGCGGCGCCTCGGCCGCCGGTTCGTCGCGGCGGAGCAGTGCGATCTGCGCGCCGATCTGGCCGGTGATGAGGACGAGCGCATCCTCGTCCTCGTTCCAGAAGCGCAGGCTTTCATCCGACTCGGCGAAGAGCACACCGGTGACGCAGCCTTCGGACAGGATCGGCACCGCGATCTGGCTGTGCGGCGTGCGCAGGCCGGGGAACGGGACCGACCGCGGCGCCTCGGCTAGCAGCCCGGCGCTGAGCGCGGCCGCCCCGAGCGCAGCGCCATATCGGTAATCGGCGCTGAAATGGCCAATGCGGATCGGCACGCCTTCCCGCGCGGCGACGCCGATCACGCCCTCGCCCGGCATAACCTCGGCGCCGACGCCCGAGGCCGCGTAGCCGCGCGAACCGATGGCGTAGAGCCGACCGTCGCCTTCAGCCATCAGGAGCATCGCGTGCGCGATGCCGAAATGCCTGACCAGACCGTCGAGCGCGGCATCGGCAAGCTCGTCGAAATCCGTCGCGGCGGCGAGGTCGTTCATGCAGGCCCGCGCGGCGGCCAGAAGCGGCGTGCCCCGGCGTGGCGGTTCCAGCATCGGAGGCGAGACTTCCTCGACCGAGAGAACGCGGAATATGTCGGCGCCGAGCAGCCGGAATACGTCCTCGAGCCCGTGAAGCGACGCGATCCCGGCGAGCTTCGCCTTCATCACTTCGAACAGCGGCCCCTCGGTCCGGGTCTCGACGTAATCGAGCTGCAGCCGCCAGCGCGCCATGGTCCGCGCATCGGTCATCGATACGCTGGCCTGACGCGTGGCCAGCAGGTTCGCGCGGGTCTTGTTGAAGAACTGGTAGGACAGTGCGACGTGGTCGCTATCGACCCAGTGCACCTGGCTGATCATCGAGGCGTTTGGCATGCCCTCGGCGTCGCAGGTGCAGAGGTTCGAGGCGCAGACGCCCTCCATCGCGCCGCGCAGCGCCCCGAGATCGAAGCTCCTCATCGTTCGAGCTCCGCCCCCGCGCCGGGGCCCGGCGTCTGGGTGTAGATCCTGTCGGGGCGGAAGGCGATCGAGACGAGATCGTCCGGGTCGTGGCTGACCATGGCGTCGGCCTGGGCGCGGGTATAGCCGATCTCGGTCAGCTCGTCGGCGAGGATCGCGGTCTGGCGCGCCATCTCGCAGATGTCGTCGGGCGCGACCGGAGTGGTCTTTGCCGAGGCCGCCTTGAGCTGGATCGAGCGGTGGTCGCGGGCGCGGCTGAAGGTGACGGCCAGCGCGCTGCCGGCGGCGATCGCCTCGATCAACCCGGGATTGGGCCGGCGCATGACGAGTACGCGGACGGTCTGGCCGGCTTCGACCCGGGTGCCGACGCCGGTGGCCACCATCGGCCGCCCGTCGGGACCGCGCGCGCCGATCGTCGGGAACACGCCGCCCTGAAGAAAGGCGACAAGATGCGGCGGCAGCGTTTCGGGGTCCGGCGCGGCCGAGCGCCATGCGTTCAGATCGTCGATCGGTGTCGCGTAGACGTTCGTCGCCATGTCCGAAGCCCAGAGATCGGCCAGGGCGCACGCCCGATGGCCGGAACGCGCGGAGAATACTGCGGAATCGCGCGGTGCGGAAGCGGTTGGTGAGAGGCGCGCGCGATGCGGCTTAGCAATCATTTAGCAAGCCGTAGAGTAACAGTTAGCAGGCGTTCCGCGCGCCGGTCGGCTACAGCGGCGGCCATGCCGGCGGCCCGCGTTTCAGCGCCGCTGCCGGAGCCCCGACCCTGTCACATGCCTGCACCGGACCGACGCCGTCCGGCCTGCACCACTTGGAGAAGACGACAATGGAAATGTCCCCGAAACTGACCTTCGCCGGTCTCTTGCTGGCCGATGGCCGGCCCGAACCGGTCCGTCTGGAGCCGCTGGATCACCCGGCCCTGCGCGGGCTCGGCCACCGCGCCCTGTCCGATCTGCCGCCGCAGCGCTTCGCCGAACCATCCGCTGTCCCGGCCGAGACCCCGGCGCCTCGCGGCGTCTGGCGCGTCCTCGGCGCGGTCTCCCGCAGCCGGAACGAGGCGCGCGCGATGGCGCGGCTCGACGCGATGCCGAACCACCTGCGCGCCGATATCGGCCTGACCCCGCGCAGCGAGCCGGACCGCCACGTTGCCACGGCGCGCTATCTCGGGATGATGTGAGCCCATGCAGAGAACGGCTGGCCGGGGACGGCAGGGATCGGGGGACCGGTTCCTGCCGTTCTCGTTTCCGTCCTACCCATCTTTTTCGTCCAGCCAGTCGCGGATCATCGTCCGGTGGCGGATGCCGTCGTAGCTTGGGAAATGGCCGCCATGCACGACGCGGACCGGCAGGTCGAGAAGGCGAACCATCGAGCGGTGATAGTCGGCGGCGTCCGAGTGGTAGGTGTCTTCAATCAGCGGGCCGTCGTAGACGATGTCGCCGGAGAAGAGGATGCCAGTCGCGGCCTCCCACAGCGCAATGCCGCCCGGCGAGTGGCCCGGCGTATGGATCACCTCGAACCGCCGGTCGCCGAGGTCGATCACGTCGCCATCTTCCAGCAGCCGCGTCGCTGGGGCGCGGCGGACTTCGTAGGTGGTCGACGCGTAGGGCAGCGGCGGAAGGCGTTCGAAGATCTCGTCGGTCACGTAGGGATCGGCCAGGGTCGCGGCGCGGGTCGGGTCGGCGAGGATCCCGGCTTCGAGCCAGTGCACGCAGCGGTCGTCGAATTCGTGGTGACAGCCGATATGGTCGAAATGGGTGTGACTGGCCACGGCGGTGAGCTGGCGTTCGGTCACGAGCGGCACCCAGTCGCGGAGCGACACGACCCCCATGCCGCTGTCGACCAGCATGTCGCGGTCGCTGCCCCGGATATGCCAGACGTTGCAACGGTAGAACGGCTCGATGAAGGGCTCATCTATCAGGGTGACGCCGTCGCCTTTCGGCTGCGTGCGCCACCACTCTTCGGGGCGGGCGCGGATCATGGACTGTCCTCCGGATAGACGAGGATCGCGTCGGGTTCGGCCGAGAGCTGGAGCCGGGTTCCCGGTTCGGCGCTGGCACCGGGCGGCAGGTGCGCGACAAGCGTGAGACCGGGCGCGGCCTCGGGCGTCAGGTGGGCGCGGATATGGGTGCCGAAGAAGGCCGCGTCGCGGAGCGTGGCGGGGCCCAGATCGAGCGTGCCCGCGCCGGTCGACAGCGCCTCGGGCCGGATGCAAACGGTCGCGGCGCCGGGGCGGATGCCGTCAGCCGGAACCGTGCCGAGCGCGGTTGTCGCGCCCGACCCGTCGACCTTCGCCGGCAGGTGGTTCATCTCGCCCATGAAATCCGCGGTGAAGAGCGTCGCCGGGCGGCGGTAGACGCGGGCGGGCGGGCCGGCATCCTCGATCCGTCCGGCATTCATCACCACGATGCAGTCGGCGATGGCCATCGCCTCTTCCTGGTCGTGGGTGACGTGGACGAAGGTCGTGCCCACTTGCCGCTGGATCGCCTTCAACTCGTCCTGCATCGCACGGCGGAGTTTGAGGTCGAGCGCGCCGAGCGGCTCGTCGAGGAGAAGGACATCCGGTTCGACCGCGAGCGCCCGGGCGAGCGCGACGCGCTGGCGCTGCCCGCCCGAGACCTCGTGCGGGCGCTTGTGGCCCGACGTTCCGAGGCCGACCATAGCGAGCTTCTCGTCCGCGACGGCATGGCGCTGCGCCTTGCCCATCCCCGCCATCCGGAGGCCGAAGGCGACGTTGTCGTGGAGGCTCATATGCGGGAAGAGCGCGTAATCCTGGAACATGGTCGTCGTCGGGCGCTTCGCTGGCGCGACGCGGGTCATGTCGCGGCCGCCGATGTGGACGGCGCCGGAGGTCGGTTCGAGGAAACCGCCGAGGATCGACAGGAGCGTGGTCTTGCCGCATCCGGACGGCCCGAGAAGCGTGACGTATTCGCCGGCGGCGATCTGAAGGTCGATGCCCGTCAGCGCCCGGAAGTCGCCGAAGTTGTGAGAGACCCCCGAAAGTGTCACATCCGCCGTCATGCCCGCCGCCTCCTGAGGACCAGAAGTTCGAGGATCAGGACGCCCGCCACCGAGACGAGGAAGACGACGCTGCCGACCGCGTTCAGACGCGGCGAGAGGCCGGAGGACAGCATCGACCAGATCTCGACCGGGAGCGTGATGTCGAAGCGCGAAAGCAGGAAGGCGATGATGAACTCGTCCCAGCTGAGCGTGACGGAGAGGAAGAAGGCCGCGGCGATGGCGGGCGCGACCATCGGCACGGTGACGAGCGTGACGACCTGAAGCTCGCCCGCACCGAGATCGCGCGCGGCGCGTTCGGCATTCTGCTGCTGCGCGCCCATCGAGGCGTAGATGATCGCGAAGGCGAGCGGCAGGTTGATGACGACATGGCCGATGGCGACGGTCAGGAGCGACAGGGCGAGACCGGCATTGGTCAGCACGATCAGAAGGCCGAGGCCGACGATCAGGTAGCTGACGGTGATCGGCGCGATGAGGAGCCCTCGGATCAGGGCCGAGCCCGGCAGGATGAAGCGCGCGAGCCCGTACGCGGCGCAGAAGCCGAGCGCGACGGCGATGGCCGACGACCCGAGCGAGACGGTGAGCGAATGGATTAGCGCATCGGTCACGTCACGATCGCCGAGGACTTCGCCGTACCATTGAAGTGACGGGCCGTCGAAGGGCGGGACCGGCAGGCCGCTGCCTTGGAACGAGAACAGGACGAGCGTCATTACCGGCAGGTAGATGAAGCCGTAGGCGAGGATCAGGTAGGCCCAGGACGCCGCGCGCATCATATCCGGTCGAGCCTCAGCCAGCGGGCGCAGCCGAGATAGGCCAGCGTCACGATTCCCATCAGCACGATGGCCAGCGCCGAGGCGAGCGGGAAGTTCGCGCGCCGGCCAAGCTGCACCATGATGACTTGCGGCACGGTCAGCTCGGTATTGCCGCCGAGGATCTGCGGCGTGACGTAGTCGCCGATGCACAGGACGAAGGTCAGAAAGGCACCGGTCACGATCCCGGGCAACGTGAGCGGCAGGATCACGTGGCGAAAGGTCTGAAATGCGTTCGCGCCAAGATCCATGGCCGCGCGGCGATAATTCGGCGAAAGCTGCACGAGGTTGGCGTAGATCGTCAGGGTCAGCAGCATGACGAAGAAGTGCACGAAACCGGTGACCGTGGCGAAGCGGGTATTGGCGAGCCGCACCGGATCGTCGAGCAGCCCGATTCCGGTCAGCGCCCGGTTCACGATGCCCTCCTGCGCCAGCACAAGAAGCCAGGCGTAGGAGCGGACGACGTAGGACGTCCAGAACGGCAGGATCGCAAGCAGAAGGGCCAACCGCTGCCAGCGCGGCGGCACGCGGAAGGCGATGATCGCGGCGAGCGGATAGGCCAGCAGGACCGAGACGATGGTGACGGTTAGCGTAATCTCGAGCGAGACGATGATCGCGCGCCAGAGATAGGCGCGGGTCGCGAGCTCCACGTAGTTATCCGGGTGGAGGCCCCAGACCAGCGTCCGGCCGTCGAGCGTGGCGAGACTCATCGCGCCCATCACGACGAAAGGCACGATGAAGAACGCGAGCGTCCAGAGCAGGGCCGGGGCGACGAAGCCCCAGCCCGCCGCTCCGGACCGCGCGCCGGTCATTGCTGGAGCGTGTCCAGCCAGAGGTCCTGCATCTCGATGTCGAGATCGGCGTCGGGCGCGGGGTAGAGCTGTGTCCGGGCGAGGTAGTCGCCCTGCTCGTCCCAGCGGAGCGCGGCGCGCTGATCCTCGGTCAGGATGTCACCCGCGGCGGAGTTCGCCGGCATCCCCCAGAAGCAGGAGGACGTGGCCAGCCGCGCCTGCCCTTCCGCACTGACGATGTACTTGACGAATTCAAGCGCGAGGTCCGGGTTCTCGCTGTCGGCCAGAACGCCGATCGACTGGGTCCAGCGCACCGCGCCCTGGTCCGGGATCGTCCAGGTCAGCTCGGGCTGGTCGGCGGACAGAACAGCGGTCAGCCACTCGCCGCCACCGACGACAATGTCGACTTCGCCCGTGGCGAGCGCCGTCTGCGCAGCGACGACGCCCGCGACCGAGGCGGCCGAGGCACGCATCTGCGACAGGACGGGCGCGATGGTCTCGAGCGAGGCCGCGTCCATGGCGGCGGTGTCGATCCCTGCCGACAGCGCGGCGAGGCCCATGACGGGCAGGTAATAGTCGTAGATGCTGATGCGGCCGGCGTACTCGTCCGACCAGACGGTCGACAGGTCCTGCATGTCCTCGGGGTCCACGTTCTCCGAGTTGTAGGAGATCGTGTTGTAGCCGAATTTCTCCGTCACCGCGTAAAGCGTGCCGTCCACGGCATTGTTCTCTTCCATCACGATCTCGGGGAAGAAGTCGTCCAGCGGCAGTTCATCTCGCGGGAGGGGCGCCATCAGCCCGGCCTCGACCACGCGGAACACGTCGATCCCGTCGATCACGAGGACGTCCCAGTCGCCCGGGCGGGACTGTTCCAGGAGCGCGAGCGCGGCGCCGGTGCCTTCGTATTCGCGCAGGTTCACGGTCACGCCGAATTCTTCCTCGAACGGCGCGATCAGGGCTTCGTCGGTGTGGTCGCACCAGACGAGCGCGTTGAGTTCCTGTGCCGCGGCCGGCCCGGCCAAGGCCACGATCGCGGTGCCGCCCAGAAGGGCGCTGATCCGTTTCGTCATCGCAAGTCTCCCCGTTGGCGGCCGTCGCGGAGGCAGATACGCGCGGCCCATGGGAAAAAAGTTGAATGGCCTCAGTTTTTAAGTCAACTTCAAATTTGAGCGGAACTTCATTTGGGCGGCGGACGCGATGGCACGGCTTCGGGAACGACAGAAAGCTGACCGCGAACAACGCATCCTCGGCGCCGCGCTGCGCAAATTCCGGGCAGACGGATACAAGGCCGTCCGCATCGAGGACCTGGCCGAGGAGGCCGAGGTCTCGGTCGGGACGGTCTACAACTACTATGGCAGCAAGGGCGACATCCTGATCGCGGCGGTGACGCTTGAGGTCGAGGAGGTGCTGGCCGACGGGCAGGCCATCGTCGACGACCCGCCGGCCGATCCGTGCGATGCACTGCTGGCGCTGACCTTCTGCTACTACGACCACTCGCTGAACTATCTGACCAAGGAGATGTGGCGCACTGCAATGGCGCTGTCGATCGAGGCGCCCCGCACGCCGAACGGGTTGAACTACAGTGCGCTTGACCGGCGTCTGGCGGCGCAGGTCTCGGACCTCGTGGCTCGGTTCCAGGCGCAGGGCCGGGTGCGCGGCGATCTTGATCCGCGCGCGATCGGGCAGGTCCTGTTCAACAATCTCAACCAGATGTTCGTGGAATTCGTGAAGGACGATGCCATGACGCTGGAGCGCCTGCGCGAGATCGTGGCGGCGCAGACCGCGCCGCTCGCCCGGCTGATCGCCGCCTGAGGCGACCCCTCGCGTCGGACGCAGGGTTGAAGCACCGGGCCGGCTCTCGGTAGCCTTGGGACGAAGACCCGCGTAACGAGAGAGCCCGCCCATGATCCGCAGCCTTCTGCCGCTCGGTGCCCTGTTCCTCGGCTCGGCCTTCCTGTTGTTCGCCGGCGGCGTGAACGGCCTGATCCTGCCGATCCGGGGCGAGATCGAGGGCTTCACCGCGACCGAGCTCGGGTTTCTGGGCACCGGTTGGGCAATCGGCTACGTTGCGGGCTGCCTCCGGATGCCGGCGGTGGTGGCGCGCGTCGGCCATATCCGCGCCTTCGGGGCGATGTGCGCGCTGGCGGCGATCACGGTGCTCATCTCGCTGCTGATCCTGACGCCATGGGTCTGGATTCCGCTGCGCGCGGTGTCGGGCTTCTGCTTCGCCGGTGCGGCGATGATCGTGGAAAGCTGGCTGAGTGAGCGGGCCGACAGCAATACACGCGGGCGTATCTTCGGTGTCTACACGATGGTCAACCTCGCGGCCTCGACAATGGGCCAGCTTGCGCTGACGCTTGGCGATCCTTCGGGTTACCTGTTTTTCGTCCTGGCTGCGATCATCTACTGCCTTGCCCTGCTGCCGACCGCGATCTCGGCCACGCAGACCCCGCAGGCGCTGACGACCGTCAAGCTCGACCTGCGGGCGCTGTGGCGTAATTCGCCTATCGCCGTCTTCGCCGTGCTGATGGTCGGCATCTCGAACGGGGCGTTCGGCGCGATGTCGGCTGTCTATGCCGCGCGGGTCGGCCTGACGCTGCAGGAGGTGGCGCTGTTCGCCTCGGTCCCGGTGCTGGCCGGCGCCGTGGCGCAAATGCCGGTCGGTTTCCTGTCGGACCGGTTCGACCGTCGGCTGGTCCTGATCGGAACCGCACTGGTCGGGTTGGTGGCCGACCTGCTGTTCCTTTTCGCCGGCGTGGTGTCGCCAGGTCTGAATCTTGCCATAGTGGCGATCTTCGGCACGGCGGTGTTCTCGATGTATCCGCTGATCGTGGCCCATGCGAACGACCATGCGGCGCCGGGCACCGGCATCCAGGTTTCCGGCGGACTGCTGCTGACGTTCGGCGCTGGGTCGATCGTCGGACCGACTGTGGCCGGTGTGCTGATGACCGGGCCGCACCCGCAATACCTGTTCGCCGTGACCGCCGCCGCCCACGGACTGCTGATCCTGTTCGCCATCGTCCGTCTGCGGGCGCGGGCCGCGGTGGCGCCCGAGGAAAAGACCGCTTTCGTCGCCGCGCCGTTGCCGCGGGCCGCGACGCCGGAAACCATCGCGATGCGGTCAGCCTCGGACGAGGACGAGACCAGTCAGGACACTGCGCCTGCCACCTGATCCTATACTTGCGTGATCTGCAAAGGTGTGGGACGTTCTGCACCTGACTTATGCATAATCCGCATTCATAGATGAATCTCCGTGATGTCCAGATCTTCGCCGACGCCGCCGCGTCCGGCAGCTTCAGCGCAACAGCGCGGTCGCGCGGGATCGACCCGTCCTCGGTCAGCCGGGCGATCGCGGCGCTGGAGCGGAGCCTGGGCGTCAAACTGTTCGACCGGGCGCGCCGGCAGGTCAGGCTGACCCGGGCCGGAGAGCTTTACCTGTCGCGGATCGTGCCGCTGATCGAGGAAATCGAACGGCTGAGCGACAAGGCGCGGGACGACCGCGCCCGGCCCACCGGGACGCTGCGGATCTCGGCGCCTGTCGCGCTTGGCCAGCGGCTGATCCTGCCCCGGCTGACGGCGTTCCGCCGCGACTTCCCCGACGTGCGGGTCGAGTGCATCCTGACCGACGCGACGCCCGATGTGACGGCCGAGCGGATCGATCTCGCGCTGCGGCTGACGCCACCTGCGGCCGAGGATCTCGTGGCCACGCGGCTGACTGACAGCGGTATGCGCGCCGTCGCCGACCAGAGCTACCTCGACCGCAGCGACCCGATCTTCGCGCCGGCCGATCTGCTTCACCTCGACTGCCTGCTGGAACCCGATACCGAATTCCGCAGCCGCTGGCTGTTCCGCGACCGGGACGGCAATACCGTCGCCCAGGCGGTCACGGGATCCGTCGCCGTGACATCGACCGGCGGCCTTCTCGGAGCGGCGCGCGCCGGGCTTGGAATCGCGCTTCTGCCGGGCTGGCTGGTCGACCCCCTGATCGCCGAAGGGGAGCTGGCCCATGTCCTTCCCGACTGGGAGGTGACGGCGACCCGCGCCGAGGGCGCCGTCTGGATGGCCTATCCCGCCCGCGACGTCCTTCCGATGAAGACGCGCGCCGCGATGGAATTCCTTCGCCGCGCAGTCTAGGGTTTCGCAGTTTGCGCCCCGGGGGACGTTTGGAATGACCGATTTTCTGCTGCTCGCCTTCGTCTTCCTCGTCGCCGGGGTGATCTCGGTCCCGATTGCCTCGCGGCTCGGGCTTGGCTCGGTCCTTGGCTACCTGATCGCGGGGATCGTCATCAGCCCGATCCTTGCCCTGCTGCATGTCGACGTCGTCTCGATCCAGCATTTCGCCGAGTTCGGCGTGGTGATGATGCTGTTCCTCGTCGGGTTGGAGCTCGAGCCGAAGAATCTCTGGAACATGCGGATGCAGCTTCTGGGGCTTGGCGGCGGGCAGATCGCGGTTACCACAGCGCTGGTCATGGCCGGCGGCATGGTGCTCGGCCTGTCGTGGTCGGTGGCGCTGGCCGTGGGTCTTGTCTTCGCCCTGTCCTCGACGGCGATCGTGCTGCAGACACTGAACGAGAAAGGGCTGATGCGGTCCGATGGCGGGCAGGCGAGCTTTTCGGTCCTGCTGACCCAGGACATCGCGGTCATCCCGATGCTGGCGCTGCTACCGCTTCTGGCGATACCCGAACTGGCCCAGCACAGCGCCGAGATCGCGCATGGCGCGGAAGCCGCGGCCGGCGAGGGCGACCACGGGCCGGGCATGAGCCTTGTCGCCGGGATGAACGGCTGGCAGACGACTCTGGTGACGCTGGCCGCCATCGCGACCGTGATCCTGGGCGGGGCCTACCTGACGCGGCCGGTCTTCCGGTTCATCGCCGTGGCCAATCTGCGCGAGCTCTTTACCGCGACGGCGCTGCTGATGGTGATCGGCATCGCGCTGCTGATGAGCCTCGTCGGGCTGTCCGCGGCGCTCGGCACGTTCCTTGCCGGCGTGGTGCTGGCAAACTCGGAATACCGGCACGAGCTGGAATCGGACATCGACCCGTTCCGCGGTCTGCTGCTCGGGCTGTTCTTCATGACGGTCGGCGCCGGGGTGAACTTCGCGCTGCTGGCCGAGAACCTCGCGCCGATCCTCGGGCTGACGCTCGGGCTGATGGCGTTGAAGGCGGCTGTCCTCTTCGTCCTTGGCTGGTTCTTCAAGCTGCGCGGCTCGGATCGCTGGCTCTTCGCGCTCGGTCTGGCGCAGGCGGGCGAGTTCGGATTCGTGCTGCTGTCCTTCACGGTCGCGAACGCCGTGATTCCCGGACCTCTGGCCGATCAGCTTCTCCTGGTCGTGGCACTGTCGATGCTGCTGACGCCGGCGCTGTTCATTCTTTATGACCGCGTGCTGGCGCCGCGCTTCTCGGCCGCCGAGGACCGGGAGGCCGACGCGATCGAAGAGACGTCGAAGATCATCATCGCCGGGCGCGGCCGGGTCGGCGGGCTGGTGCAGCGGATCCTCGAGGGGGCAGGCTATCAGTCGACGGTGATCGACTATTCCTCGCGCCAGATCGAGAACCTCCGGATGTTCGGCGTGAAGACCTATTACGGCGACGCGACGCGGCCCGACCTACTGCACGCGGCCGGGATCGAGGAGGCGAAGATCCTGGTGGTCGCGATCGACCAGAAAGAGCAGATCGACCAGCTCGTCAGCTACGTCATCAAGAACCATCCGCATGTCCACGTGATCGCGCGGGCGGTGAACCGGCACCATGTGTACGATCTCTGGTGGCTCGGTTGCCGCGACATCATCCGCGAGACCTACGACGCCTCGCTCCGGATCGGGCGGTCGGCGATCGAGGCGCTCGGCACCGACCGCGAACGGGCGCAGATGATGGTCGACGCGTTCAACGAGGACGACCGGCGCGCAATGGTCGAGGTGGCCGACGTCTATGACCCGGCCGTGCCGGCGACGGAAAACGCGCAGTATGTCGAACGGGTGCGCAACATCCTCGGGCCGAGGGTGCTGTCGCTGCAGAAGCGGATGAGCGTGATCCGTGAGACCGGCGAGGATCCGGGGCGCGAAGCGGCGGAGTAGGACGCGGGGCGCTGCCCCGCACCCCGGAGTATTTCCGGAAAGATGAAGGGTCCGTCAGAGCGCGGCGAGGTCGTCTGCGGTCGGCCGCGGCAGCCGGGCGAGGAGCGTTGCGACAAGGGCGCGGCAGTCCGGCCCGGGCCAGTCCGCCGGGAAGAGATCGTCCGGGAACGGCGGGTGGCGCAGGAGAACGCGGCGCCAGGCGTGGACGGTCAGGAGCCGGAGCGCCATGGCGCGCGGATCGGCCGACGGCGGCGCGGCACGGGTGATGGCTTCGGCCGTGGCGAGCCCGGCATGGAGCGTCCGATAGGCCTGCATCAGATCGGGCGGGCAGATCCGGGCGCGTATCCAGTCGGGCGCAGGCCCGGAGGGCGTGAAGGCGAATGCGTCAGGGGCTGGACCGGAATGCAGGATCATCCGCGGTGCGAGAGCGGTGGCTACATCCCGCGCGGGCGGCTCCGGCGCCGCCGCGTCCGGATCGGCGATGCGGAGATGCCAGCCGGGCGGCGGCGGTTCGGTTGCATAGATCCGGGCTCCGGCAGCGCGGGTCTCGGGCTGTCGGGTGGAGGCGAGCCGGTAGATCGCGCTCCGGCCGTCGCGGCGGGTGGTGATCCAGCCGTCGCGGCGGAGCCGGTGGAGCGCGACGCGCATCGCCGGACCGGTGACACCCGCGGGCTCGAGTATGCGGGCGAGCGGGCCGGCGCCGATTTCGAAGTCCGGGTCGGCGGAGTTGTCGCCCAAGACCGTGACAATCAGCGACCAGACCCGCGGCGGACCGTCGGGCGTGAGCGCGGCGGCGGCCTCGTCGAAGCCGGGAAAGGGATCGGCGCGATCGTCCATCAATAGGCGTTCATGGTCATGAGTTCGTAGGTCGCAACGCTTTCGTCGTCCTGGTCTGTGACGTGGACCTGCCAGCGCACCTCGCCGTACTCGTCGGTCCGGCGGGTCTTGCGCTTGACGGACAGGGCCACCTTGATCGCGGATCCGGCCGGGACGGGCTTCTGGAAGCGCAGTTCGTCGAGTCCGGTATTGGCGAGGACGGGCCCCTCGTCGGGATCGACGAAGAGGCCGGCGGCGAAGCTGAGGATAAGGTAGCCGTGTGCGACGCGACCGGGGAACAGCGGGTTCCGGCGCGCGGCCTCCTCGTCCATGTGGGCATAGAAGGTGTCGCCGGTGAAATGGGCGAAGGTCTCGATATCCTCGAGCGTAATGGTGCGGGGCGGGGTGTGGTGGGTCTCGCCGATCTCGAGCTCGCCAAAGCGGCGGCGGAACGGATGGGTCGGGCCCTTGATCTCGGTCGCTCCGGGGACATGGACGCCGCCGATGGCGCGCAGGATGTCGGGCGAGCCCTGGATCGCGGTGCGCTGCATGTAGTGCATGACGCCACGGATGCCGCCGAGTTCCTCGCCGCCGCCGGCCCGGCCGGGGCCGCCATGGACCATGTGCGGCAGGGGCGAACCGTGGCCCGTCGCCTCGCCAGCACTGTCGCGGTTGTTGAAGTAGAGCCGGCCGTGGAAGGCGCCGGCGCCGGTCGCGATTTCGCGCGCCGTGTCGCCGTCATGGGTGAAGACCGAGGCGACGAGGCTGCCCTGCCCGCGATTGGCGAGTGCGACGGCGTGGGCGGTGTCGCGATAGGGCATGATCGTGGAGACCGG
Organism: Rhodobacterales bacterium HKCCE3408; assembly: GCA_015689705.1. GTDB lineage: Bacteria > Pseudomonadota > Alphaproteobacteria > Rhodobacterales > Rhodobacteraceae > HKCCE3408. Next base: position 175,844 of record WVSN01000002.1, on the reverse strand, counting down.
GCCGAAGGCCTCGGTGTCGTGGATGTGGGTCGCGGTGTCAGGGTCGTCGCAGAGGAACAGCGTCGGAGGGACGAAAGCGCCCTTGTCCCAGTCGGCATCCGTCAGCGTGAAATCAGCCGGATCGCCGAGGAGACGCTCGGCCTCCTGCGCGAGAATGTCGGTCTTCTCGCGCACGTCATTCCGCTGGCCCGAAGAGACGAGCGCACCCATCCGCACACTCTCGTCGCGGGGGTTGCCGATGGTGATTTCACCGAGTTTCGCGGTCAGCGCGTCGGCGACCGGCTGGAGATGCGGGCCGGGCACGATCAGCCGGCGGATAGCGGTACATTTCTGGCCAGCCTTCGTTGTGATCTCGCGCACGGCTTCCTTCACGAAAAGGTCGAATTCCGGCGTGCCCGGCCCGGCATCGGGGCCGAGGATCGAGGCGTTGAGGCTGTCCTGCTCGGCAAGGAACCGGGTCGAGTTCTGGACGATCGCCGGGGTCTGGCGGAGTTTGAGAGCTGTCGCGGCGGAGCCGGTGAAGCTGACCACGTCCTGCGGCCCGAGATGGTCGAGCATGTCGCCCAGGCCCCCGGTCACGAGCTGGAGCGCGCCGTCGGGCAGGATACCACTGTCGAGGATGAAGCGGACGCAGAGTTCGGTCACGTAGCAGGAAGCCGTCGCCGGCTTAACGATGGCGGGCATTCCGGCCAGCAGCGTCGGCGCGAGTTTCTCCAGCATCCCCCAGACGGGGAAGTTGAACGCGTTGATGTGGATCGCGGCGCCGGGGAGCGGTGTGGCGATGTGCTGACCCACGAAGGTTCCGTTCCGGCTGAGCTGTTCGACCGCTCCGTCGAGATAGACCTGCCCGTCCGGCATCTCGCGCCGGCCCTTGGAGGCGAAGACGAAGACGGTGCCGATGCCGCCGTCGATGTCGATCAGGTGGTCCTTCTGGGTCGCGCCGGTGCGGAACGACAGGTCGTAGAGCGCATCCTTGCGGTCGTTGAGGTACTCCGCCAGCGCCTTCAGCATCTTCGCGCGGTCGTGGAAGCCCATGGCGCGCAGCGCGGAGCCGCCGGTATCACGCGCCCAGGCCAGCATTGCCTCCGCATCAATCGAGCCGCGCCCCGCCTCGGCGAAGACCTCACCGGTGGCGGCATCGGCGATCGGGCGGGCGGCGCTGTCAGGGCCGACCCATTGGCCGGCAGCGAAGGACTGAATCTCCTGAAGGGCCATTCCGTATCTCCTCAGGACGCCGCCGGCAGGCCGAGCGCCTTGAGACGCCGGGCGCAGTCATGCTCCCACGCATCGACGAGCTCGGAATTCGGGCGGTGGCGCAGGCCCATGTCCTTCAGCGCGTCGAAGCGCTCGGGCCGGTCCTCTCCGAAACCGGCGCGGACGCGGGGCCACCAATAGGCGATGGCGCGGGTGGCGGCCTGCGGATCGAGGCGCGGTATGCCTTCCTCGGCCAGGCGCAGATGCGCGGCCTCGACGGGCGCGATGGCGCGAAACGCCTCGGCCAGCGGCTGATAGGAGATGCGGGAGAGCTCGCCGACCTGAACACATGCAGCGGAGCCCTGGATCAGGTTCATCACCACCGCATCGGTCCAGCCGCGCAGGGGATAGTTGAAGACCGGCAACCGCATGTCGTGCTCGCCCGGCCCGGTTCCGAGCGGCGCGTCGCGGTCGAGCCGTGCGGCCCAGGGATGTTCCGTGGCGTAGCGCGAGGTGTCGGCGCCGAATTCGCCCATCAGCCGCAGGACGCGGTCGGCATTGTCGGTCTTCTCCATCACGATCTTCGCCGCCGCGATGCGTTCCTTGATGCCGGGACCATCGTTGATCGTGTCGGCAAAGCCCGCGGCGCCGGCGAGCGTGGAATCGACGAAGATCGCCATGATCTTCAGAAGCTCCGCACGGTAGCGCGGCGGCACGTTCGTCGGGTTCGTCAGGACGCCGCCCTCGGCGAGGTAGTCCTCGAGCGGCATGGTGTCTTCGGTCGGGTCATCGGTCATTGGTCGTAATCCACGACGATGGTCTCGGAGACCGGGTAGGCCTGGCAGGACAGGACGTAGCCCTTGGCGACCTCGTAATCCTCGAGCGCGTGGTTGGCGCGCATCTCGGCCTCGCCCTCGATCACGCGGCAGCGGCAGGTGGAGCAGACGCCGGCCTTGCAGGCATAGGGCGCGTCGATGGAGGCGCCGAGCGCGGCGTCGAGGATCGAGGTATCGGGCGGCATCTCGATCTCCTGCCGGGTGCCGTCGATCGAGATGGTGAGCTTGCCGGTCGCGCCCGCGGCGGCTGCGCTTTCGGCGGGCTTGGGCAGGCGGCCGGGTTGGGCGGAGGCGAAGAGTTCGAACTTGATGTCGGCCTCGGGCATCCCGGCGGCCTTCAGCGCCTTGGCGATGCCGAGCATCATCGGCTCGGGTCCGCAGATGAAGGCCTTGTCGGCATTGGCCACGTCGATCCAGCGGTCGAACAGCGCCGCGCATTTCTCTTCCGTCACGCGGCCGGTGAAGAGGTCGATTTCCTGCGCGTCGGTCTCCAGCACGTGGATCACGTTGAACCGGCCCATATGGAGGTTCTTCAGGTCCTCCAGCTCCTCCCGGAACATGATCGTGGTGAGGGCGCGGTTGGCGTAGACGAGCGTGAAACGCGACTTCGGCTCGCGCGCGAGGACCGTCCGGATGATCGACAGGACGGGCGTGATGCCCGAGCCGCCGGCGAAGCCGAGGTAATGGTGCTGCGCGGCCGGATCGAGCGGAACCGTGAAGGCGCCCATCGGCGGCATCGCCTCGAGCGTGTCGCCGACGGCGAGGTTCTCGTTCGCGAAGGTCGAGAAGGCGCCGCCATCGACGCGCTTGATCCCGACCTGCAGGACCCCGTCGTCAAGCCCGGCGCAGATCGAGTAGGAGCGGCGGATCTCCTCGCCCTCGATCTCCTTGCGGAAGGTCAGGTACTGGCCCGGCTGAAAGGCGAAATCGGCACCGTTCGCGGGGCGGAGCGTGACCACGACCGCGTCGCGGATCGTCTTTTCGACCCCGGTGACTTCGAGCGGCTGGAAGCGTGACATGCGTGGCCTCAGATGCACTTGAAATAGTCGAAGGGTTCGAGACAGTCGCGGCAGCGCCACTGCGCCTTGCACGGGGTCGAGCCGAACTGGCTGATCCGCTCGACTTCGGGAGAGCCGCAGCGGGGGCACTTCTCGGGGCCGCCCGCCGGGGTCGGCGGGGCGATGCCATAGGCTTCGAGCCTGGCCTTCGCGTCCTCGTTGATCCAGTCGGTCGTCCAGGCGGGCGAGAGACGCTGCTCGACCCGGAGCTTCTCGATGCCCTTGTCGCGCAAAGCCGTCTCGATATCGAACCGGATGACCGAGGTCGCCGGGCAGCCGGAATAGGTCGGCGTGATCGCGACTTTCAATTCCTCCCCCTCCCACGCGACGTCGCGCACGATGCCGAGATCGACGACCGAGATCACCGGGATCTCGGGGTCGGGTACGGCGCGGAGCCAGTCCCAGACGGTATCCGTGGACGGGTGCGCCATCTCACCACGTCGCCCCGGGATAGGCACGCTGAAGCCACTGCATCGTGGTCAGGAGATGGCCAAGGTGTTCGGTATGCATCTGGCCGCTCACCCCGCCCTTGTGGGCGAACTCGCCCTCGGGGATCTTCAGCGTCGCCTCGGACAGGACTTCTCGCATCATTGCGCTGTGGGCGTCGGCGACGCCGTCCGGGATCACACCATCGGGACCAGCGATCGTCCGCAGCTCCCCGGCATAGGGCCAGAGCGCGTCGAGCGCGTCCTGCATCCGCCGGTGGCTTTCGTCCGTCCCGTCACCCAGCGCCACGACCGTGTTGGCGGAGCGTTCGAGATGGTAGTCGACCTCCTTCACCGCCTTCGCCGCGATCTCGGCTACCCGCTCGTTGTCGGAGCCTGCGAGTGCCTTCAGCATCGGCTTGTGCCAGGCGTCGAACAGGAACTGGCGCAGGATCGTGCGGCCGAAATCGCCGTTCGGCAGTTCCACCAGCAGCGCGTTACGAAAATCCCAGGCGTCGCGCAGGAAGGCGAGGTCGTCGGCCGACCGCCCCTTGCCCTCGATCTCTCCGGCAAGGCCGAGCCACATCTGCGTCTGCCCGATCAGGTCGAGCGCGGTGTTGGCAAGCGCGATGTCCTCTTCCAGCACAGGCGCATGGCCGCACCATTCGGAAATGCGATGCCCGAGGATCAGGGTCGAATCCCCCATACGGAGGAGGAAATCGAAGAGCGTCTCGTCCATCACATCGCCCCTACATCGTCGGGGATGTCGAAGAAGGTCGGATGGCGGTAGATCTTGCTTTCCGACGGCTCGAACATCGGGCCCTTGTCGGACGGCGCGCTAGCGGTGATGCGGCTCGCTTCAACCACCCAGATCGACACGCCCTCATTCCGGCGCGTGTAGACGTCGCGCGCGTTCTGGATCGCGGTCTTCGCGTCGGGCGCGTGGAGCGAGCCGACATGGCGGTGGCTCATGCCGTGCTGGCCACGGATGAAGATCTCCCACAGCGGCCATTCGTTGCGGGCGCGGGGTGCATCTGCGCCGTCGGGCAGCGCGCCGGGATTGACGGAACTCATGGTGTCACGCCTTCCATTGGGGCGAGGGCCTCGGTGCCGAAGACGGCGTCCGACGGGCCTTCGCGGGTGAGCTTGTCGAGCATCGCCAGCGCCTCCGCCCCGTCCGGGCGGTGGTCGTCGGCGATGGGCCAGATGGCGAGGTAGGGCCGGCCGAGCGGCTCGAACCATTCGCCACGACGCAGCCGGAACCGCTTGTGCAGCGTGTTCCAGGTGAAGTGCCGGATGCTGTCGAGATCGCGCCAGACGGAGAGGGTCCAGGTCATCAGCGGATCGTCGGAAAGGTCCGGCGCTTCGGGCGCTTCCTCGTCCTCGAGCCGCCAGACGAAGCCGGGCGAGCGTTCGGCCAGCCCGTTGATCCGCCCGACATTGTGCGTGAAGTCCCGCATCCGCCGGTCGTCGAGCGGGTAGAGCGCCCGCGCTATGTTGAACTGGCCGAGCATCTACTCCGCCGCGACCGCGCGCGCCGCCTTCTTGCGGGCATGGGCCAGCATCCCCTCGCGCACCCACGCACCGTCGTCCCACGCCTTGTTGCGCGCGGCGAGGCGTTCGGTGTTGCAAGGGCCGTTGCCCTTGATGACCTCGAAGAACTCGGACCAGTCGGGTTCGGAGAAGTCGTAGCCGCCCTTCTCGTCATTCCACTTCAGGTTCTCGTCCGGCACGGTCAGCCCGAGATACTCGGCCTGCGGCACGGTCTGGTCGACGAACTTCTGCCGCAACTCGTCATTCGTGTTCATCTTGATCTTCCAGGCCATCGACTGCGCGGAATGCACGCTGTCCTTGTCCGACGGCCCGAACATCATCAGCGAGGGATACCAGAAGCGGTTCAGCGCATCCTGCGCCATGCGCTTCTGCGCGGGCGTGCCGTTCGCCATCTTCATCATGATGTCGTAGCCCTGCCGCTGGTGAAACGACTCCTCCTTGCAGATGCGGATCATCGCGCGGGAATAAGGCCCGTAGGAGGTCCGCTGCAGCGGCACCTGGTTCATGATCGCGGCCCCGTCGACGAGCCAGCCGACCGCGCCCATGTCGGCCCAGGTGAGCGTCGGGTAATTGAAGATCGAGGAATATTTCATCCGGCCGTCGAGAAGCATCTCGGTCAGTTCGTCCCGGCTGACGCCGAGCGTCTCGGCGGCACAGTAGAGATAGAGCCCGTGCCCGGCCTCGTCCTGCACCTTGGCGAGCAGGATGGCCTTCCGCTCCAACGTGGGCGCGCGGGTGATCCAGTTGCCCTCGGGCAGCTGGCCGACGATCTCGGAATGCGCGTGCTGACCGATCTGGCGGATCAGCGTCTTGCGGTAGCCCACGGGCATCCAGTCCTTCGGCTCGATCTTCTCGTCCGCGGCGATGCGGGCCTCGAAGGCGGCGAGCTTCTCGGGATCGTCCTGCGTCGCTTCGGATTTCACCATCTGTGCGTACATCGTCAGATCCTTTCCAGAACCAGTGCCGCGCCCTGCCCGACGCCGACACACATCGTGCAAAGCGCATACCGCCCGCCGATTCGTTGCAACTGCCGCGCTGCGGTCAGCACCATACGCGCGCCCGACATGCCGAGCGGATGGCCGATCGCGATGGCACCGCCATTGGGGTTCACGTGCTCCGCGTCGTCGGGCAGACCGAGTTCGCGGAGCGAGGCGAGGCCCTGCGCGGCGAAGGCCTCGTTCAGCTCGACGACGTCCATGTCGGCGACGGTCAGGCCCGCCTTGGCGAGCACCTTGCGGGTCGCGGGAACGGGGCCGATGCCCATGATGCGCGGCTCGACCCCGGCCGAGGCCGCAGCGACGACACGGGCGATGGGGGTAAGTCCCTGGGCCTTCGCGGCGGTCTCCGACGCCAGCAGCAGCGCGGCGGCGCCGTCATTGACGCCCGAGGCGTTGCCGGCGGTCACCGTCAGGTCCGGCCCGTTCACGCCCTTGAGCTTCGCGAGCTTTTCGGCGGTGGTGCCGGGGCGGGGATGTTCGTCGGTGTCGACGATGACGGGATCGCCCTTTCGCTGCGGAATCGTGACTTTCACGATCTCCTCGGCGAAGACGCCCTTGGCCTGCGCGGCCTCCCACCGGGCCTGTGACCGGGCGGCGAAGGCGTCCTGATCCTCGCGGCTCACCTGCCAGTCCTGAGCGACATTGTCGGCGGTCTCGGGCATGCTGTCGATGCCGTATTCTGCCTTCATCTTCGGGTTCACGAAGCGCCAGCCGATGGTCGTGTCGTAGATCGCGTTCGACCGTGAGAACGCGCTGTCGGCCTTCGGCATGACGAAGGGCGCGCGGGACATGCTCTCGACTCCACCGGCAATAGAAAGGTCCTGATCGCCCGCGCGGATCGCACGCGCGGCCATCGCCACGGCGTCGAGCCCCGAGGCGCAGAGACGGTTTACCGTGATCCCCGGAACCTCGACCGGCAGGCCCGCCAGCAGCGCGGCCATGCGCGCGACGTTGCGGTTGTCCTCCCCCGCCTGGTTGGCGTCACCCATGATGACCTCGTCGATCGCGGCGGGGTCCAGAGACGGGTTGCGATCTAGAAGCGCACGGATCGGGATCGCGGCCAGATCGTCGGTGCGGACGGAGGCGAGCGCCCCGCCGTAGCGGCCGATCGGCGTGCGGATACCGTCACAGATGTACGCGTCCATGGAAGCCTCCCACATGGCCGAGTCGCGCCCCGGCCGATTGCGCGTGTCTACACCCTGTGGCCGGGTGCCGACAAGCGTTTCGTTACATACTAGATATCACTTTTGAGTATCAGTAACGTATTCAGGCGGCCTGTTTCTCGCCGTAGCGGGCCATCCGGCCGTCGATTTCAGCGCGGATGCGCGTAACGGCCTCCTCCTTCACCGGCCCGTAACCGCGGATCCCGAGCACGAGCGCGGCGATCTCGGCCGCGTCGTCGCGCGTCTCAGGTGTCAGACCCGCGACCAGTCGGTCCAGAAGCGCTTCGTACTCCGCGATGAGCTGCCGCTCCATCCGCCGCTCTGCCGTGTGCCCGAACGGGTCAATTGGCGTGCCGCGCAGGCCCTTCATTTTCGCGAGCACGCGGAAGGCGCGGATGATCCACGGCCCGAAGCGCCGCTTGCCGGGACGGCCGCGGTTGTCCTTCGGCCCGGGCAGGATCGGGGGCGCGAGGTGGAAATTCACCGTGAACCCGTCCTCGAACCGGTCGCTCAGCCCCTCGAGGAAACCCGTCTCGGTATGGAGCCGGGCGACCTCGTATTCGTCCTTGTAGGCCATCAGCTTGAACAGCCCTTTCGCCGCGGCCTCGGTCAGCGCGCCGGGGGCGCCGGCGATTGCGGTCTCGGCCTTCGCGACCTCGGCGATCTTCGTACGATAGCGGTTGGCATAAGCTTCGTTATGGTAGCCCGTCAGAAACTCCGTCCGGCGCGCGATCAGGCCGTCGAGCGTCTGCGGTGCCCGGCGCGTGACGCCTGCCAGCGCTGCAATACGGTCCGGCGCTGCGACGGCGATCCGGCCCCAGGTGAAGGCCTGCTTGTTGATCTCGGGCTTGACGCCGTTCAGCTCGATGGCCCGCATCAGAGACTGTTCCGACAGCGGCACGAGGCTGGCCTGCCACGCCGCACCGAGCATCAGGACATTGGCATAGACCGGGTCGCCGAGGAGCTTCGTCGCGAGTGCGTTGGCGTCGAGCGTCGACAGCCGGTCCTCGCCGCCGAGCGCCGCGGCGATGCGCAGGATGCGTTCTCCGGCTTTCAGATCGGCATCGCGGTTGCGGGTGAAATCGCCGGTCGGCATCTCGGCGGCGTTAAGCACGCCCCGCGTCATCCCGGCCTTGTAGGTCATCGAGGCCTTGGGCGAGGACGAGACGACCAGATCGCAACCGATCAGCGCGTCTGCGCTGGCCTGGTCGATACGGACCTGGTGAATGTCTTCCGTCGATTTCGCCAGCCGCAGGTAGCTGAGGACCGGGCCGAATTTCTGCGCGAAGCCCATGAAGTCGAGGACGCTCGACCCCTTGCCCTCGAGGTTCGCCGCCATCGCGATGAGCTGGCCGACGGTCACGACGCCCGTCCCGCCGACGCCGGTCACGAGCAGGTCCCATGGCGTGTCGAGCGACGGCGTTTCAGGCGCGGGCAGGTCGCGGGCGAGTTTCTCCCGCGTCTCGGTCAGCTCGGCCGGGGTCTTGCGGCGGAGGCCGGCGCCCTCGATCGTCACGAAACTGGGGCAGAAGCCGTCGAGGCAGGAGAAGTCCTTGTTGCAGGAGTTAAGGTTGATCTGGCGCTTGCGTCCGAACTCGGTCTCGAGCGGCTCGACCGACAGGCAGTTCGACGCCACAGAGCAATCGCCGCAGCCTTCGCAGACGGCCGGGTTGATGACGGCGAATTTCTTTGGGTCCTCGAGCTTGCCGCGCTTGCGGAGCCGCCGCTTCTCGGTCGCACACATCTGCTGGTAGATCAGCACGGTCACGCCGGGGATGTCGCGCAGTTCGCGCTGAAGCCGGTCCATCTCGCGCCGGTGGTGGATCGTGACGCCGCGCGGGATCTCAGAACGGTCGATGCATTCCGGCGCGTCCGACACGAGTGCGACGCGCTTGACGCCCTCGGCCATGACGGCGGAGGCGATGCCCGGCACGGTGATCGGGCCGTCAACCTGCTGGCCGCCGGTCATCGCGACCGCCTCGTTGAAGAGGATCTTGTAGGTGATGTTCGTTTTCGCCGCGACCGCCTGCCGGATCGCGAGCGAGCCGGAATGGTAGTACGTCCCGTCGCCGAGGTTCTGGAATATGTGCCGCCCGCCGTTGAAGCGCGACCGCGCGACCCAGTTCACGCCCTCGCCGCCCATCTGGATGATCGACGATGTCGAGCGATCCATCCACGTCGCCATGAAGTGGCAGCCGATGCCGGCCATGGCCTCCGACCCCTCGGGCACGCGGGTCGAGGTGTTGTGCGGGCAGCCGGAGCAGAAATACGGCGTCCGCGCCGCGCCGGTGACGTTCAGAAGCTGCGGCGGCGTATCGAGCGCGCTGGCCTTCGCCGAGAGGTTCAGACCGAGATTCTGGTCGAGCCGCGCGGCGATGATCTTCGCGAGCATGACCGGCGACAGCTCATGCGTCCACGGGATCAGCCGGTCCTGGATCTCGTCGCGCTTGCCGACCATCCGCTCCGGTTTGTGGCCGGGGAAGTCGTAGAAGTACTCCTTGAGCTGGCTTTCGAGGATCCCCCGCTTCTCCTCGACGACCAGAAGCTCACGCTTCTCGGCGGCGAAGGCGAGAGCGCCCCGGTATTCGACCGGCCAGACCATCCCGATCTTGTAGATATCGAGCCCGATCTCGCGCGCCTTCGCCTCGTCGATGCCGAGGAGCCGCAGCGCCTCGAGCGTGTCGAGATGGGCCTTGCCGGTGGTGACAATGCCGTAATGCGCCTCGTGCCCCCATTCGGCGCGGTCGATCGGGTTGGCGCGGGCAAAGGCGAAGACGGCCTCCTTCTTGGCTTCCATCCGCTCCTCGATCTGCATGCCGGGCAGGTCGGGCCAGCGGTAATGCAGGCCGGTCTCGGGCGGGGTGTAGTCGGTCGGGATCGTGAAGGTACGGTCGGCGGGCAGCTCGAAGGACATGCCGGACTCGACCGTCTCGGAGATCGCCTTGAAGCCGACCCACATGCCGGAAAACCGGCTGAGCGCCCAGCCGTATTCCGCGAACGACAGGTATTCGGCCACGTTCGCGGGGGCGAGCGTCGGCATGAAGAAGTTCATGAAGGCGACGTCGGACTGGTGCGGCATCGACGAGGAGACGCAACCGTGGTCGTCGCCCGCGACGACGAGGACGCCGCCGTTCGGGGACGATCCATAGGCGTTGCCGTGCTTCAGTGCGTCCGAGGCTCGGTCGACGCCCGGGCCTTTGCCGTACCACATGCCGAAGACCGCCTCGCAGGTCTTCGTCGCGTCGGTCTCGACCTGCTGCGTGCCGATCATCTGGGTCGCGCCGAATTCCTCGTTGATCGCCGGCAGGAAATCGACGCCGGTCTCGGCGAGGAGATCGCCGATCCGCGCTATTTCGAGGTCCACACCGCCAAGAGGCGAGCCGCGATAGCCCGAGACGAAGCCCCTGATGTCGCGTCCTGCTTTCTTGTCCCGCCGCGCCTGGTCGAGCGCCGCGCGGACGAGTGCCTGCGTTCCCGTCAGGAACACCCGGCCCTCGGTCTTCGTGTAGCGGTCTTCGAGCGAGTAGTCGGACAGGATCGGGGTCTGGTCGGTCATGGTGCGCCTCCTTGACGGACGGAGAATACCACCGGGCGGGGAAAATTCCTGTCAGATGTACGAATAGCGTGATGGTTCTTGGAATTTCCTTTCAGCATTCGGTCCTCTATGCGAAGAATCATTCATGAAGTTGTCCCGCACCGATATCCGGATCCTCCGCGAGATGCAGCGCGACGGCCGCGTCTCGAACCAGGATCTGGCCGACCGGGTCGGCCTGTCGCCGTCGTCCTGCTGGCGGCGGGTCCGGGATCTGGAGGCCGCCGGGATCATCACCGGCTATCGCGCGACGATCGATGCGGAAGCCTGCGGAATGGAATTTCATGCCCTGGTGCTGGTCTAGCTCAGCCGCCACGCGCCGGAGCGCCTGCACACCTTCACCGACATGGTCGCAACGCGCGAGGAGATCCTCGACTGCTATGCGACGACGGGCGATGCGGACTATCACCTGCGCGTCGTCTGCCGGTCGAAGGAGGCCTACTACGCCTTCCTCGAGGACGTGCTGTTCCGGAACCCGGTCGTGGCGCGGGTGCACACGAACCTCGTCCTGAAGGAGATCAAGCGGCACGGGCTTCTGGCGCTTGGCTGACAAGCCGCGCGGCTTGCAGCGGGGGCCCGTCGTCCATTAGATCGCGCCCATGCGCGCATTCGCGAAATCCATGCGGCCCTGGCAGCTTGCGACACTCTCGGCGATCGCGGCCGGGCTCTGTCTGCTGCCCGTCTTGGCCGTCGTCGTCGCGGCGCTCGGCAGTGGCTTCGACACGGTCCGGGCCCTCGCCGAGACCGTCCTGCCGCGATACGCGGGCGCCACCGCGCTGCTCGTCGTGCTAGTTGCGCTCGGGACGGGTGCTATAGGGACCGGCGCGGCATGGCTCGTGACGATGACGGCGTTTCCGGGCCGCCGGCTGCTGGAAATCGCGCTGGCCCTGCCGATGGCCTTCCCGGCCTACGTGCTGGCCTACGCCTATACCGATTTCCTCGACCATCCCGGATGGGTGCAGACAACGCTGCGCGACCTGACGGGGTGGGGACCACGGGACTACTGGTTCCCCGAGATCCGGTCGCTACCCGGCGCGGCGGCGATGCTGACGCTGGTGCTGTATCCCTACGTCTACCTGCTGGCCCGCGCCGCATTCCTCAGCCAGTCCTCGACCGCCTATATCGCCGCCCGCACGCTTGGGCGCGGGCCGATGGCGGCGTTCTTCCGGGTCAGCCTGCCGATGGCGCGACCGGCCATCGCCGGGGGAGTGTTGCTGGCGATCATGGAAACGATCGCCGACTACGGCACCGTTTCCTATTTCGGCGTCCAGACCTTCGCGACCGGCATCTACCAGAGCTGGTTCGCCTTCGCCGACCGGGGCGCGGCGGCGCAGCTCGCGCTCTGCCTGCTGATCGTCGCTCTGGTGCTGGCCTGGGCGGAGAGGGCCGAACGCGGGGCGCGGCGCCAGCACGCGGCCGGGCGGCGCTACGAGGCGATGGAGCCCCTGACCCTGAGCGGTCCCGCCGCCTTCGCCGCGATCCTCGCCTGCGGTCTGCCGGTCGCGCTCGGCTTCGTGTTGCCGACGGGGTTGCTGCTATCGATGGGATGGTCATCTGGGCAAGTACTGCTGACGCCACGCTATCTCGACTTCCTGCAGAACTCCCTGACGCTCGCTGCGATCGCTGCTGCGCTGACCGTCGCCGCCGCGCTGGTCCTCAGCGTCAACGCCCGCCTCCACCCCGCGCCCTCCTCGCGCGCGGCGATCCGGCTGGCCGGGCTCGGTTATGCGGTGCCCGGCGGCGTGATCGCGGTCGGGCTGCTGGTGCCCTTCGCCGCTTTCGACAACGCGCTCGATGCCTTCATGCGCGCGCGGTTCGACATCTCGACCGGGCTACTGGTCACAGGATCGATCTGGCTGATGGTGGTCGCCTACATGGTGCGGTTCATGGCCGCCGCCCTCGCCGCGCACGACGCCGGCCTGTCGGCGATCAACCCCAACATGGACGCCGTCGCCCGCACGCTCGGCCGGGGGCCGCGGCGGATCATCGGCGGCGTGCACCTGCCGCTCTTACGGCCGTCGCTGCTGACGGCGCTCCTGATCGTCTTCGTCGACGTGATGAAGGAACTTCCGGCGACGCTGATCCTGCGCCCGTTCAATTTCGACACGCTGGCGGTGCAGGCCCACAGGCTGGCGGCGGACGAACGGCTTGACCAGGCGGCCGTGCCCTCACTCGTAATCGCAGCGGTCGGGCTCCTGCCGGTCATCCTGCTGTGCCGGGCCCTCGGCCGTGGGCGACGGGGCGAAACCTTCGTGCCGGAAATGGAAGCCGCGGAATGAAAACGGGCGCCCGGTCGGGGGCGCCCGTCTTGTTTCAGGGTCTGTCCGGGATCACTCCCAGCCGACCTCGTTGAAGATCTGCTGCGCGAGATCGAGGTTCTCGGCCACGTCAGCGAGCGAGACGGTATCGCGCTCGAAATTGCCCAGTGCCTGCACCGACTCGGCCAGCGGAACGCCATCGACGGCGGGGTATTCATCGTTCCCGGCCGAGAAATAGACCTGCGCCTGGTCCGACGCGAGATATTCGAGGAACGCGACCGCCGCGTCGTAGTGCGGCGCGTGGGCCGCGACGCCGGCACCCGAGATGTTCACGTGTGCGCCGTTGCCACCCTGGTCCGGGAAGATCCAGGCGATGCCGTCGATCCCCTCGGACAGGCCATCGACCTCGGTGCGCAGCGCGCGGGCGAAGTAATACGTGTTCGAGATCGCGATCCTGCACTCGCCCGATACGAGGCCCCGGAGCTGATCCGTATCTCCGCCCTGCGGCGCGCGGGCCATGTTCTGCACCATCCCGTCCGCCCAGGCCCGGGCAGCGTCCTCGCCCTGGTGCTCGATAATCGAGGCCAGAAGGGTCTGGTTGTAGGTATTCGTCGAGGACCGGATGCAGATCATGCCCTCGTAGTCGGGGCTGGCGAGGTCCATGTAGGTCTGCGGCGGGTTGGGCACCTCGTCTTCGTCGTAGAAGATGATCCGGGCGCGCTGGCTGAAGCCGAACCAGAGATTGCCGTCATCCTGCAGGTTCTCGGGGATGCGCTCTTCGAGCACGTCCGACTCGACCGGCTGAAGAAGTCCCGCGTTCTCGGCCCGGACAAGGCGCGAGGTGTCGACGGTCAGCAGCACGTCGGCCGGGCTGTTGGCGCCTTCGGCCTGCATCCGGGCGATAAGTTCGTCGGCGTCGCCTTCGATCCGGTTGATGACGATGCCGGTGGCCTCGGTGAAGTCCGAATAGAGCCGTTCGTCGGTGTCGTAATGGCGCGAGGAATATAGGTTCAGCTCCTGCGCGGTGGCGGAGCCCGCCAGCGTGGCAGCGCCGAGCGCGATGGCGATGATGCGGGTCATGGACGATCCTTTCGGTCCGGATGACAGACTTGCCTGACTGACCGAGTCAGCTGGGTGCTGGCGCCTGTTGAACCGCGTCGGACCGGCGCTGTCAACAATCTCCGATAAAAACAGTCGGAGATTCCGCGCCACAAGATCCGCGATGGCCCTTTCGCTCAGTGAAAGCATCCATTATGTGCCGCCCATTCCGGATCGAAGGACCGACAGATGGGCTACCGAGTCGCCGTCGCGGGTGCCACGGGCAATGTGGGCCGCGAAATGCTGAACATCCTGGCCGAGCGCCAGTTCCCGGTCGACGAGATCGCGGCGCTCGCGTCGCGCAAGTCGCTCGGGACCGAGTGCAGCTTCGGCGACAAGACCGTGAAGACGAAAGACCTCGACACGTTCGACTTCACCGGTTGGGACATCGCGCTCTTCGCCGTCGGCTCCGAGGCGACGAAGCAGTATGCGCCGAAGGCGGCGAAAGCCGGCTGCATCGTGATCGATAACTCCTCGCTCTACCGCTACGACCCGGAGGTTCCGCTGGTCGTGCCGGAAGTGAACCCTGACGCGGTCGAGGGCTATGCGAAGAAGAACATCATCGCGAACCCCAACTGCTCGACCGCGCAGATGGTCGTCGCGCTGAAGCCGCTTCACGACCGGGCGCGTATCAAACGCGTCGTCGTCTCGACCTACCAGTCCGTCTCGGGCGCCGGGAAGGAAGGGATGGACGAGCTCTGGGATCAGACCAAGGCAATCTACAACCCGACTACCGAAGTCCAACCGAAGAAGTTCCAGAAGCAGATCGCGTTCAACGTGATTCCGCATATCGACAGCTTCATGGAAGACGGCTCGACCCGGGAAGAGTGGAAGATGGTCGCCGAGACGAAGAAGATCGTCGACCCGAAGATCAAGGTCCATGCGACCTGCGTCCGGGTGCCGGTCTTCGTCGGCCATTCCGAGGCGGTGAACATCGAGTTCGAAGATTTCCTCGACGAGGACGAGGCCCGCGACATCCTGCGCGAAAGCCCGGGGGTGATGGTCGTCGACAAGCGCGAGGACGGTGGCTACGTGACGCCAATCGAATGCGTCGGCGACTACGCCACCTTCATCAGCCGCATCCGGCAGGACCCGACGATCGAGAACGGCCTGTCGATGTGGGTCGTCTCCGACAACCTGCGCAAGGGCGCGGCGCTGAACGCGGTGCAGATCGCCGAGACGCTCGGCAAACGGGTGCTCAAGAAGGGCTGATTGCGGCCCTTCTCCTATCCCCGCATCTAATCTCCTGATATCGTTCAAAAAGATTCTTCGGAATATTTTTGAACCCGGCGGCCCCGTGGTCCGACCCACAGGCCTTGGACAAGACCAGCAGGAGAGTTCCATGCGCCTTTCGATTTCCCTCTTCGCCCTTCTGGCGGCGATGCCCGCCCTGGCCGACGAGGTGGCAATCCGCGCCGACGTCAGCGCCGGCACGATCTACGCCAATTCCGCAGAACTGACCCGCACCGGCAGCGTGTCCCTGCCGGCAGGACGCCACCGGCTGCTGATCGCGATGCCCGATCTCGACATTGCCGACCGGCCGCAGCTTCGCGTCGAGGGCGCGGAGATCGTCGGCGGGCTGACGACCGTGTCGGGCTATCCGATCGAAGAGGGCGCACTCGACAGACCCGACGAAACCGCCGCGCGCGAGGCGATCGGGGCCGCGCAGGACGCACTCGAAGCTGCCGAGGACGCGCTGGATGCCAGTCGGGCGCAGGTGCGTGCCGCCGAGACGCAGCTTGCCTACCTGCAGGGCCTGACCTCGGGCGACAGCATGAGCTTTCCCGACACGGCCGAGGCGCTGACCCAGATCCTCGGTGCGCTCGGCGCCGAGACCGAACGCGCCGCGACCGCGCTTCGCGAAGCGACCGCCGCACAGCAACCGCTGATCGAAGCGGTCGAGGATGCCCGCGCCGAGCTTGCCCGCGCGGAGGCGGCCCTGCGCCGTCTGATGCCCTTCGGCACGGCGATCAACGCCGCCGCTGTCGAGGTCGAAATGGCAGAGGCCGGCGAGGTGACCGTCGAACTGGACTACCTCGCCCGTAACGCGTCGTGGCGGCCGATCTACCGCATGGACCTCGACAGCGAGACCGGCGCGCTCGACGTCGCGCGGATCATCCGGCTCGACACTCCGGGTCGCGAACGCTGGATCGACGTCTCGCTCGATTTCTCGACCAGCGACCCGCAGCGCCAGCGCGAACCCGTTCCCGTTGGCCCGGACGTCGCCCGCCTTTGGGAGCCGCGGCCGCAATCGCGCGAAGCCTACGCGGCCGAGGATTCGGTCGGCGGCCTGGCGACGCTCGCCCCGGCCCCGATGGTCGAACCCGTCGTCATGGCCGAGGCCGTGATGAATGGCCTCTCTCTCACCTACGACTATCAGCGCCCGGTCACGGTCACCGGGACCGGAGCGGAGCTGCCCTTCGACACGCTGGAATTCGAGGCCGACCTGACCAACATCGCCGTTCCGCGGCGGCAGGAAACGGCCTACCTCGTGGCCGAGTTCGAGAATGACGCGGGCGAGCCGCTGATCCCGGGTGACGTCCAGTACTATCGTGACGGCGCCCTGATCGGCGACGGCTACCTCGAGCTGCTGGCCGCCGGAGACGAGGCGGAGATCGCCTTCGGCGCGGTCGACCACATCGCGCTCGACTGGCAGGATCTCAGCCGCGACGCGGGCGACCGGGGCGTTTTCGTGCAATCGAATGTGGAGAACCGGCGCGTTCGCTTCGGCGCGACCAACCTGTCCGACGCGCCCGAAACCGTTCGGATCGTCTACGCCACGCCGTTCTCCGAGATCGAGGATCTCGAGGTCGAGGTGAGCCTGAGCGAGGAGCCGACCGAGCGCGACATCGACGATCTGCGCGGCGTTCATGCCTGGGAGGTGACCCTGGCCCCCGGCGAAAGCTACGAGGTCGAGATGACCGTCGAGATGTCGTGGCCCACCGACATGAACCTCGACTGGCAGCCGTAAACGCGACTGTGGCGGGGACGCCCCGGCGCCCCGCCCTATCCTTCGACCAGTGATTTCAGCTGCTGAAGCCCCTCGTCGTAGTCCGAGCGAATGGCCCGGGCCACGGCGAGGCCGACCCAGCGCCCGATCGGGCTCGCGCCCATGTCGGCCTGCAGCCCCCAGACGACCTCGGTCCCTTCGCCGAACGGCACCAGATCGACCCACGCCGTCGCGTCGCCCTGCCCGACGAAATAGAGCTGCGAGACGACACGCTCGTTCTCGACCGAGTCCACGATCTCCTGCCGCCCGGTGCCGAGCGTGTCCGACATCCACTCGAGGGTACTGCCAACGCCCTCGTCCGGGCCGGTGTAGACGACCTGCGCCTCCGGATCGAGCGACAGCCACGGCGACCATTCGGCCGCCCGTTCAAGAGAGTTCACGTAGGGAAATATCTCGTCGGCCGGGGCGTCGATGACGATTTCCCGCTCGACCGTGACGGTCCGCGGCAGAAGCAGGCCGATCCCGAAGAAAAGCAAAATGATGACCGCGACCGCGATCAGGATGTTCCGCAAAATACGCATGTCTCAAATCCCCCTGTCGGTCCGATATGGACCATGGCACGGCCTCTCCCGGAGTCACACCGGCGAGAACCGTCTCAATTCGCCGTCGTAGCTTTCCATCTTTCCGTCGCCGATCCCGACCCAGAGCCCGTGCAGCCGCAATTGGCCGGATTCCACCGCGGACTTCACGAATGGAAAGCCCATCAGGTGTTCGAGCGAAACCCGAACACCTTCCTTCTCCATCGCCTCGGCGCGGAGATCGGGGTCTTCCACCTCGCGGACCGCATCATGCGCCGGGCGCAGTTCGTCCAGCCAGCGGCCGACATAGCTGTCGCGCCGGTCGAGATGCGGCGCCTTGCCTTCGCACATTTCCATGCAGCCGCGAACGCCGCCGCAGCCGGAATGACCGAGCACGAGGAGGTGGGCGACCTTCAGGACCTCGACCGCGAACTCTACCGCCGCGGCGGTACCGTGGTGGCCGCCGTCGGGCGTATGCGTGGGCACCAGATTGGCGATGTTGCGGTGTACGAAGATCTCGCCCGGGCCGCGCCCGAAGATCGATTCCACCGTCACCCGGCTGTCGCAGCAGGCGATCACCATGGCCTGCGGCTTCTGCCCCTCGTCGGCCAGCCGCCGGAACCAGTCGCGGTTCTCGGCGAAGGTCGACGTCGACCACGACCGGTAGCGATCGGCCAGGTAGGGCGGAAGTTCTTTGATGCGATGCAAGGGCGGGTCTTTCCGATACCTCTGGATTTTGCCTGATTTGAACGCGTTTCGGCCCCGGGCATCAATGCATTTTTCATTCTTGCATGACACAAGCGTCGCGGGTGGAGACAGGTCGCAAGGGGACTGGACATGGGTGATCCGGTCATTCTCGTTCAATCTGCCGAAGCCGCGCGGTTCGATCCGACGCGGCTTGAATCGCTCTGCATCACCAAGGGCGAGTTGCAGGCCGAGACCGAGGCGGCCGAAGCGCTCGACTGCATAAATCGCCTGCTTGAAGAGGTTTCGCCGGCTGCCGCGCCGCTCGGCCGGATGCGTCTGATCGCCCGGATCGACGCGCTCATCGCCTCGGCCGACAAGATCGGCATGTGCACGCTGACGCGCGTCGCCCGCGACGTGCGTGCCTGCCTCGCCACGAACGATCCTGTGGCGCTGGCCGCCACGCTCGCCCGGCTTTCCCGGGTCGGTGAGCGGTCGATGTATGCGATCTTCGATCTGGAGGATCAGTCCGTCTGACCGCCGCTTTGCCCTCTTGCACCGGGCGGGAAGCCCGCTAGGCTCCCGCCGCGTGAGAGGGTGAGTAATGACAGCGAAATTTGCCGATGAGGGCGCGGCCGTACCGCTTCGCCTTGTGCCTGCCGATGGCGTGGAAGCGGCCACCGCCGTACTTCCGCCCGTGGCAGCAGCCTGGGCCGGCGCGCATGGTTTCGCCGGCAAGGCGGGCGAACGTCTGGTCCTGCCGGGCGAGGATGGAAATCCGGCACTGGCCCTGATCGGCACGGGCGATGCAGCGTCCCGCGCGCGCACACGCTTCGCCGCGGGCGCTGCCATCGCTGCACTGCCCAAAGGCCGATACGCCATCGAGGACTGGCCGCAGGACCGTGCCGAAGCCGAGGAGATCGGGCTCGGCTATCTCTTCGCGCGGTACCGCTTCGACACCTACCGGAAGCAATCCGAACCGGGCGCCGAGCTGGTCGCCCCGCCCGATGCGGACATGGCGGCGCGGCTGGCCCGCATCGCGACAAGCGAATACCTCACCCGGCGCCTGATCGACACGCCGGCCGCCGACATGGGGCCGGATGCACTGGAGCAGGCTGCGCGCGACCTGGCCGACGCCTATGGAGCGGGCATCGAAGTCACCACCGGTGAGGAACTTCTGGAAGCGAACCTGCCGATGATCCACGCGGTCGGGCGGGCCGCCGCGACGCCGCCGCGCCTGATCGAGCTGACATGGACCGGCGCCGCGGACGGCCCGACGCTGACACTGGTCGGCAAGGGCGTGTGCTTCGACACCGGCGGGCTGAACCTGAAGCCCGGCGCGTCGATGGCGCTGATGAAAAAGGATATGGGCGGCGCTGCCAACGTCCTCGGGCTTGCGCGATCGATCATGGATGCAGGCCTGAAGGTGCGCCTGCGCGTCCTGATCCCCGCGGTCGAGAACTCCGTCTCGGGAAGTTCCTTCCGTCCGGGCGATATCCTGACCGCGCGGAACGGGATGACGGTCGAGATCAACAACACCGACGCCGAAGGGCGGCTGGTGCTGGCCGATGCGCTGTCGCTTGCGGTCGAGACGCCACCGGATCTGCTCGTGTCGATGGCGACCCTGACGGGCGCGGCGCGGGTCGCCGTCGGCCCCGACATCGCGCCGTTCTTAACCGATGATGAAGCGCTGGCCGCGTCGCTCGCGACTGCGGGCCGGCAGGTGGCCGACCCGGTCTGGCGGCTGCCCTTCCACACCCCTTACGAACCGATGATCGAGCCGGGTATCGCCGACCTCGACAACGCGCCGAAGGGCGGCATGGCGGGCGCGATCACGGCGGCGCTGTTCCTGCGCCGCTTTACCGCCGACCACCCGTCCTACCTGCATTTCGACATCTTCGCGTGGTCGCAAAGCAACGCACCCGGCCGGCCCAAGGGCGGTCTTGGACAGGGCGGGCGTGCGCTTCTCGAGGCACTGCCGGAGGTCCTGTGGAAGACGTGAAAGACGACCCGCGGATCACGCCGGCCAACGGCCGGGTCGCGCACAGCTCTTTGCGCGGCCGGGTCGAGGCCGAGCGGTTCGTCGAAGGGCGCTGGACGATGGTGCAGCAGCCGATGGCGAACGTTCTGGAGAAACCCGGCGGCCGCCGGGCCAGCCAGCTTCTGTTCGGCGAACGCTTCCGGGTCCTCGAATCGCGCGACGGCGTGTCCTTCGGCCAATGCGAACGCGACGGCTATGTCGGCTACATCGTTTCGGGTGCCTTGACCGAGCCCGAAGAGCCGACCCACTGGGTCGCTGCTCCGGCGACGCATCTCTATCCCAAGGCCGGAATCAAGTCGCCGCCCGAAGTCTCGATCTTCTTCGGCTCGCAGGTGAAGGTCGTGGCCGAACGCGAGGACTTCCTGCGCATCCAGACCGGCCACTTCGTGCCGCGTGCGCATCTTCAGCCGCTGAAGGCGCGGTACTCCGATCCGGTGGGCGTCGCCGACCTGATGCTTGGCACGCCCTATCTCTGGGGCGGATGCAGCCGGTGGGGCATCGACTGCTCGGGCCTTGTCCAGATGGCGTTCAACGCCTGCGGCCTGTCCTGCCCGCGCGACAGCGATCAGCAGGAACAGGCGATCGGCCGCCCGCTCGACCGGCTCGAACCGCTGCGGCGGGGCGATATCGTCTTCTGGGACGGGCATGTCGGCATGATGGCCAACGACCGGATGCTCCTTCACGCAAACGCGCTGCACATGGCCGTGGCCTACGAGCCCCTGCGTGAAGCCGCCGCGCGGATCGAGGCGAAGTACGGAACGCCGATCCGCAGCCGCCGGAGACCTGACCCGATCTGACCAGGCGAGTGGCGCGCCCGCCCCGGAGGGGGGACATGTCGAGGCGGGCGCGACTGGGGGGCAAACCCCTTGCCGGCAGATTCGACTCAAATTGTTTAGATCGCGTTAATCGACAACGCGGATGAGCTTGCGTTCCAGCACGCGCAGGACGGTCTTCAGGTCGTGCCCGCGCTTCAGGATGCGCCCGTCCATGCCGATCACCGCGTACATGCCCTGGCGTGCCTGCAGCTTCGGTCGTTTCTCGATCCGGTAGATCGGCTGCTCCGCCGTGCGCCGGAAGATAGAGAAGATCGCGACGTCGCCGAGGAAGCTCATGCCGTAGTCGCGCCATTCCCCGGCGGCGACCATGCGCCCGTAGAGCCCGAGGATCTGGCCGAGCTCGCGCCTGTCAAAGGCTACGGTGTCGGGTGCCTTGGCGGGCCCACCCAAGCCGAACTGCATCACCATTTGCGAAAGGTGACGTGCACAAGGACGCAAATCAAGCGCGCTCTGACGCCGCGCTGCCTAGGCTGGTGCTTTTGTGCCAGCCGCGCCGGGCATGGCGATCTGCTTGTCCCGCGGCAGAAGCGTATTCATGCGCGACACGTGCTCGGGCAGGCAATGACTGCGGAAATCGTAGTGCCGCACCACGTGCGTCCGGGCCGCCGGACCGAGATGTGCGTAATCGCCCGGTCGGGCCAGCACGTCGGAAACCCGGGCGGCGAGCGCGGCGGGGTCGAAGAAATCCGTCAGGATGCCAGTTTCGCCATCGGTCATCGCCTCCCGCACCGGCGGCACGTCCGAGGCGACGATCGTTGCCTCCATCGCCATCGCCTCCAGAAGCGACCAGGACAGGACGAAGGGCACCGTCAGGTAGATGTGGCAACGGCTGAGCCTGATGATCCGGCAGTAATCCTCGTAGGGCACCCGCCCGAGGAAATGCACCCGGTTCCAGTCCACGCGGTCCCCGACCTCGCGCTCCATCTGCGCGCGATAGCCCCCTTCCTCAGCGCTCTTGCGGCCATAGGAGACCTCGTTGCCGCCGATGACGATGCAGCGCGCGTTAGGCCGGGCCTCCTGGATCAGTGGCAGAGCGCGCATGAACTGATGGAACCCGCGTGTGGGTTCGAGGTTGCGGGCCATGTAGGTGAACACCTCGTCCGACCGGGTCAGTGTCCCGGCCCGGCCGAGCGACAGCGACACGTCCGGATCGGGGCGGAGCCGGTCGGTCGGAATTCCGTCGTGGCAGACGTAGATCTTGTCGTGGAAGGATTTCGGAAACGTATCCCGCTGCCAGAGCGTCGGCGACTGGCCCAGGTCCACGGTCTGGATATTGGCGAAGTTCACCGCGTTCCGGGCGTGCATGATGTAGCGCGAGTGGTCGGACGCGGGGAATTCCGGATCGAAACCGACCGATCCGCCTTCATGTAGGTAGAAATACTCGAAGAAGCCGAGAATGGGCACGTCCGGCCAGAGCTGCTTGAGAAAGGTCAGCTCGCCCCATCCGACATGGCCGAGGATCAGGTCCGGCCGGAACCCCCTGGCCTCCATCTGCTGGCACGCGAGAACCACGCCGAAGCCATTGCCGGCGCATTCCTCCCAGTAGCTCGTCAGGGCATAGGCGTCCTTGTCCGGCTTTCGATGCGGGGCGTAGCGAACATACTGAATGCCCGCCATCTTCGGCAGCTCCCGTTGTCCGAGGGCGACGATCCGGTGCTGGCCCGTCGACACCAGCCATTCGGCCAGAAGCTTGTACTGGCCCGGGAAATTCTGGTGGACGATCAGAAGGTTCATGCGCGCGGCCCTTGTCTGAAGCAAGACTGCCCCGGCCCTCGGGCCCTGTCACCCCCGGACGCGACCTTTCGCATCCGGTTGAAGGCACCTATATGGCCGAGCTAACCTCATAGATGGCATCCAGCGAGCATTCATGACCCTGACCGCCAAGATCGCATGGGACGACACCGTCCTGCCGTTCCAGCTCGACCGTTCGGATATCCGCGGGCGCGTGGCGCGGCTCGACAACACGCTCGACCGTATCCTCGGCCAGCACGACTATCCGCCGGCCGTCGAGGCAGCCGTGGCGGAGATGGCGCTGCTGACCGCGCTGATCGGCCAGACGATCAAGCTGCGCTGGAAACTGTCACTGCAAATGCGCGGCGACGGGCCGCTGCGGCTGATCGCGACCGATTACTACGCACCGAAATCGGAGGGCGCACCCGCGCGCATCCGCGCCTTCGCGAGCTACGATGCCGAGCGACTCGAGGCCGCGGGCGATCCGTTCCCGCAGACCGGCCGCGGCTATTTCGCGATCCTGATCGACCAGGGCGAGGGCACAACCCCCTATCAGGGCATCACGCCCATCGCCGGGACCAGCCTGAAGGACTGCGCCGAAGCCTATTTCGCCCAGTCCGAACAGCTGCCGACGCGGTTCCACCTGAGCTTCGGCCGCTCGCAGGAGAAGGGCGAGGCCGAGGCGTGGCGCGCCGGGGGCGTCATGCTGCAGCTCATGCCCGAAGCGCCGGTGCGTCCGGGCGGCGACGGCGGATCGGGCGAGGGCGGGCTTCTGGCCGCCGAGGACATTCTGGGCGAAAGCGATGGCGAGGACTGGCGGCGGGCCAACATCCTCCTCGACACCGCCGAACCGCTCGAGATGATCGGCCCGCATGTCGCGCCGACCGACCTTCTCGTCCGGCTGTTCCATGAGGAAACGCCGCGGGTCTTCGATGCGCAGCCAGTGGCGTTCGGATGCACGTGTTCTGCCGACAAGGTGCGCCAGTCGCTGTCGATCTACTCGGCCCGGGATATCGGCCACATGACGACGGAGGACGGTATCGTCACCGCGGATTGCCAGTTCTGCGGCGCGCATTACGAGTTCGACCCGTCGACCCTCGGCTTCGAGGCGAAAGGTGACGATTGACGCCGCGCGCGTCCGTGCCGCGCTGGACCGTCCGGCGCGGCCGACCTCCGATTATGACCTGAACCCGGACGTATCGCTGCCGGCGGGACGCAAGCTGCGCCCGGCGGCGGTCCTGATCGCCGTGGACGAGGCAGGCGCGCGGCCCTCCGTCATCCTGACCAAACGGGCCAGCCACCTGAAGCACCATCCGGGCCAGATCGCGCTGCCCGGCGGCAAGATCGATCCCGATGACGACGGGCCGGTCGCAGCGGCCCTGCGCGAGGCGCGCGAGGAAATCGGTCTGCCGGACGGCGCGGCCGAAATCCTCGGGGAACTCGATTCACACGAAACGGTCACCTCCTACAGTGTAACCCCGATCCTTGCCCGGATCGCGACACCGTTCGACACCGTGCCGGAACCCGGCGAAGTCGATGAGGTCTTTCGTGTACCGCTTTCATTCCTGATGACGCCCGCGAATTACCGGATCGAACGGCGGCGCTGGCGCGGAGTATGGCGGCAGTTCTACGTCGTGCCTTGGGGCCCCTATTACATCTGGGGGGCGACGGCCCGGATCCTGAAGGCACTCGCCGACCGGGTGGAGCCGTGAAGCTCTCGGCCGGCTGGATGCGCCATCCCGGCACGCGCGCGGTGATGGACATGCTGGCCGGATCGGGGCACCGGGCGCTGTTCGTCGGCGGCTGTGTCCGGAACGAGATCCTGGGGCGGCCGGTCGCCGACCTCGACATCGCGACGGACGCGCCGCCTGAAACGGTGCAGGCGCTCGCGGAGGCGAGCGGACTGAAGGCTGTCGGAACCGGCATCGAACACGGCACGGTGACGGTTGTGGCCGAAGGCCGCCCGCACGAGGTCACGACTTTTCGCCGCGACGTGGAAACCGACGGCCGCCGCGCCGTCGTCGCCTTTTCGACCCGGATCGAAGACGACGCGATGCGCCGGGACTTCACGATGAACGCGCTTTACGCCGAGGCTGACGGGACGGTGCTCGACCCGACGGGCGAAGGGCTGCGTGATGCGAAGGCCCGCCGGCTCCGGTTCATCGGCCGGGCCGAGGACCGCATCCGCGAGGACTATCTCCGGACGCTGCGCTACTTCCGGTTCCACGCCTGGTACGCCGATCCCGCCACCGGCTTCGATCCGGTCGCATTGGCCGCGATTTCGTCTCTACTTGGCGGGTTAGAGACGCTCTCGGCCGAACGCGTAGGCCATGAGATGCGCAGGCTTCTGGCCGCGCCCGACCCTGCCCCTGCAGTCGCGACCATGGCGCAGGCGGGTGTGCTGCGCGTCGTCCTGCCCGGCGCCTCGGCCGAGCTTCTGCCGGTCCTCGTGCATCTCGAGGGGACGCTCGATGTCCCGCCCGACTGGACCCGGCGCCTTGCCGCGCTGAGTGCACCCGACGCGGCCGAACGGCTGCGTCTGGCGCGCGCCGAAGCGCGGGACCTCGCGCTGCTCGAGGCGGCGATGACCGGCGCGGCCGGCCCGGGGGAACTGGGTTACCGGCTCGGGCGCGATCTTGGGCGGAGCGCGCTTCTTCTGCGCGCCGCGGCGCTGGCGAGCCCGCCGCCGCCGGAGGATCTTGTCGCGGTCGAGACCGGCGCAGATGCGACCTTCCCGGTCCGCGCTGCCGATCTGCCGGATCTTTCCGGCCCGGAGCTTGGCCAGCGCCTCAAGCTGCTCGAGGCGCGCTGGATCGCCTCGGGCTTCACCCTTTCCCGGAGCGATCTTCTGACGTGATCGACCCGGTCTTCCTTTTCGTTTTCGCCGGCCTCTTCTCGCCCGGTCCGAACGTGCTGATGCTGACGGCCTCGGGTGCGCGCTTCGGCTTCCGCGCCACGGTCCCGCACATCGCGGGCGTGGTGATCGGCGTCGGCATCATAGCGGCCCTGACCGGCGCCGGGATCGGGGCTGTCCTTGCCGTGCGGCCGGGCCTGGAACGAGTCCTCCAGATGGTCGCCGCCGCATGGATCCTGTGGATGGCGTGGAGCCTGTGGCGATCTTCCGCCGGCCACCGGGACACCCGAGCGCGGCCCTTCCGGATACACGAGGCAGTGCTGTTTCAGGCGGTCAATCCGAAGGTCTGGGCCGTCACCCTTGCCGCCGCGTCGGGCTACGCATCCGGCCTTCCGCCATTGGGCGAAGCGGCCCGGCTCGGGCTCATTTTCGCCGGTCTCAATCTCTTCGTCTGCCTCTTCTGGTCGGCGGCCGGGGCGCTCCTGTCTCTTCTGCTCTCAAGGCCAGAAGCCTGGGCGATCTTCGCCCGGATCATGGCTGTCCTTCTCGCCCTGTCGGCTATCATGGTCTTTTTCTGAAGCGGAGATTATATCGACCCTCTGAGGTTCGGTTTTCATGTTCCGCTTCTTCGAAAATCTGGTCGACCCATTCGTTGAATACGCCGAGACGGACGCCCCGCCCCGGCGCCTTCTGCCGTTCCTGTGGGACTATTCGCAGCCGTTCAAACGGCTGTTCCTGCTGACCGCGATCATGTCGGTCGTCGTGGCTTCGGTCGAGATCTGGCTGATCTGGTACATGGGCCGCATCGTCGACCTGCTGTCCGGCGCCGGCCCGGCCGAGGTTTTTGCCACGCACGGCGTCGAATTCATCGCCGTGGCTGTCTTCATCCTGCTGATCCGCCCGGCGCTGCAGGGTCTCGACGTGCTGCTGCTGAACAACGGCATCATGCCGAATTTCGGCACGCTGGTCCGCTGGCGGGCGCATCGGCAGGTGCTGCGGCAGTCCGTCGGATGGTTCGAGAACGACTTCGCCGGCCGGATCGCCAACCGCATCATGCAGACCCCGCCCTCGGCCGGGGACGCGGTGTTCCAGGTGTTCGATGCGATCACCTTCGCGCTCGCCTACCTCGTCGGCGCGGCGGTGCTGCTCGCCGATGCCGATCCGCTTCTTCTCGTGCCGCTCGTCTTCTGGTTCGCGCTCTACGCGCTGCTTGTTCGCTGGACGATCACCCGCGTCGGGCCGGCCTCGAAAGCGTCGTCGGACGCGCGGTCGATGACGACAGGTCGGGTGGTCGACAGCTACACGAACATTCATTCGGTCAAGCTGTTCGCCCATCACGACCGGGAAATCGACTATGCCCGCGAGGCGATCGAGCACACGCGGAAGACCTTCGCCCGCGAGATGCGGATTTTCACGACGATGGACATCACGCTGACCGCGCTGAACGGACTGCTGATCGTCGCCGTGGTCGGCTGGTCGCTCTGGCTGTGGAACGCCGGCGCGGCATCGGTCGGCGTGGTGGCGGCGGCGACGGCGCTGACGCTGCGGCTGAACGCGATGACCGGCTGGATCATGTGGGCGCTGTCGAACTTCTTCCGCGCGCTCGGCGTCGTGGCCGAGGGGATGGAGACCATCGCCCAACCGATCGAGCTGACCGACGCGCCGGACGCGACGCCGCTGAAGCTGAAGACCGGCGGTATCCGCATCCGCAAGCTCTCGCACCATTACGGGCGCGGACAGGGCGGTTTGCGGGACGTGTCGCTCGACATAGCGCCGGGCGAGAAGGTGGGCCTGATCGGCCGGTCCGGCGCGGGCAAATCGTCGCTCGTGAAGCTTCTCCTGCGGTTCTACGACCCGGAGGGTGGCGTTATCGAGATCGACGGGCAGGACATCACCACCGTCACGCAGGATTCGCTCCGGCGCGAGATCGGGATGGTGCAGCAGGACAGCTCGCTCCTGCATCGCTCGGTGCGCGAGAACATCCTGTACGGCCGACCCGACGCGACCGAGGCCGAGATTATCCGCGCCGCGAAACAGGCGCAGGCGCACGATTTCATCCTCGACCTCGAGGACCCGCAGGGCCGGCGCGGCTATGACGCCCATGTCGGCGAGCGCGGCGTGAAGCTGTCGGGCGGGCAGCGGCAACGGGTGTCGCTGGCCCGCGTGATCCTGAAGGATGCGCCGATCCTCGTCCTCGACGAAGCGACGAGCGCGCTCGATTCCGAGGTGGAAGCCGCGATCCAGGACACGCTCTACGGCATGATGGAGGGCAAGACCGTCATCGCAATCGCCCACCGGCTGTCGACCATCGCCCATCTCGACCGGATCATCGTCCTCGACGATGGCGCGATCGCCGAGCAGGGTACCCATGCCGAGCTGCTTGACCGCGGCGGGCTCTACGCCAGTTTCTGGCATCGGCAATCTGGCGGGTTCATCGGCGTGGAGGCGGCGGAATGACCAGTCTCTACAAGCGGGCGCTCGACGGGCTCGCCAACATGATCGACGCGTTCGCACCGGCCAAGACCGCGCCGCCGCGAACGCTCTGGGCCTTCATCCGCTGGTGTCTGGAAGGGTCGTGGCGTGTGATCCTCTGGGCCTGCCTGGTCTCGGCCGCAGCCGGAACGATGGAGGTCGTGTCGGCGTGGTACCTCGGCGTGATCGTCGACAGCGTCTCGAACAGCGGCGATCCGGCCGGGTATGTCGCGACCTATTGGCCGCTTCTGCTCGGCTACGTCCTGTTCTTCCTTGCCGTCAGGCCGCTGGCCTTCGGCATCTCGGCCGCGTTCAACGGCATCACCCTGCCCACGAACATCTACCCGCTGATCCAGTCGCGCCTGCACCGCTGGACGCTCGGCCACGCGGTCACGTTCTTCGACAACGACTTCGCCGGACGTATCGCGCAGAAACAGGCGCAGACGGCCAACGCCCTGACGATGACCGTGACCGAGATCATCAACGCCGCGGTATTCGCGGTCGCCTCGCTCGTCGGTTCGGTCGTGCTTCTGGGCGCGATCGACTGGCGCATCGCGGCGGCGCTGGTCGTCTGGCTCGGCTTCTACACGTGGATGATCGCGTGGTTCATGCCGCGCATCCGCGAGAAGTCAAAGGCGCGCGCGGCGGCCCGGGCGATGGTCACCGGGCAGGTGGTCGACACGATCACCAACGTGAAGACCGTGAAGCTTTTCGGACATACGGAACATGAGGACCGTGCCGCGCTCAACGCGCTTGGCCTGTTCCGCGAACGGGTGCTGGAGTTCGGCTATCTCTCCACGGGCTTTCGCTTCGCGCTGATGGGAATCGCCGGCATCCTGCCGGTCATCCTGATCCTCGGCGCGATCCAGCTCTGGCGTCAGGGCGCGGCCACCCCGGGCGACATCGCCGCAACCGGCGCCGTTGCGATGCGGATCGCGCAGATGACCGGATGGGTCAGCTTCACGCTGATGGGGGTCTATTCCCATGTTGGCGAAGTCGAAGACGGGATGCGGACCCTGACCCCGCCGCACACGCTGACCGACGCACCCGACGCAAGGCCCCTGCCGCGAATCGAAGGGCGCGTCGCGTTCGAGAAGGTCGGATTCGCCTACGGCCGGGACACCGGCGGCGTCGACGGCATCGATCTCGTGATACCACCGGGCCAGAAGCTCGGTCTCGTCGGTGCCTCGGGGGCTGGCAAGTCGACGCTCGTGAACCTGCTGATGCGGCTTTACGACGCCGAGGAAGGGCGGATCACGCTGGACGGGACGGACATCCGCGAAGTCACGCAGGACAGCCTGCGCCAGCAGATCGCGATGGTCACGCAGGAGACCGCGATGTTCAACCGGACCGCGCGGGACAACATCCTGTACGGCCGGCCGGACGCCACCGAGGAAGAAATGATCGAAGCCGCGAAGCAGGCCGAGGCGCACGAATTCATCCTAGACCTTCAGGACCATATGGGCCGAAAGGGCTACGGAGCCTTCCTCGGCGAACGCGGCGTGAAGCTCTCGGGCGGACAGCGGCAGCGCATCGCGCTGGCCCGCGCTATCCTGAAGGACGCCCCGGTCCTCGTCCTCGACGAAGCGACGAGTGCACTCGACAGCGAGGTCGAGGCGGCGATCCAGGACACGCTGGACAAGGTGATGCAGGGCAAGACCGTCATCGCCATCGCCCATCGACTCTCGACCATCGCGGCGATGGACCGGATCGTGGTGCTGGACCACGGCCGGATCGTCGAGGACGGCACCCATAGCGAGCTTCTTGACCTCGGCGGGCTTTATGCGCGCTACTGGAACAGGCAATCGGGCGGCTTCATCGGGGTGGCGGAAGCGGCGGAATGAAACGGGTCATGATCATCGGCCAGCCGGGCTCGGGCAAATCCACGCTCGCGCGGAAGCTCGGCAAGGTGACTGGACTGCCTGTCGTCCATCTCGACCAGATTCACTGGAAACCCGGGTGGGAACCGCGCAGCCCGGCCGAAAAGCTGCCGCTGGTCCGCGCCGCCGAAGCCGGGGAGTCCTGGATCATCGAGGGCAACCTCGCCTCGACCTGGCAAAGCCGTCTGTCCCGTGCGGACACCGTGGTGATTCTCGACCTGCCGGTCGCGCTCCGGGCCTGGCGAATCTTCCGTCGGACGCTGATCGGGTACGGTAACAGCCGACCCGACCTGCCGGACAACTGCCCGGAACGGTTCGAGCCCGAGTTCTGGCATTACGTCTGGACCACCCGGAACACATACCGCCAGCGCCTGCACGGCTTTGCCCGTCAGGCCTGTGACAGGGCCGACACCTATCTGCTGAGAAGCCCCTCCGAGGTCCGCGCCTTCCTGCGCTCGGTCTCGCCGGACCGAACTGCGGCTCCGCTTCCCCTCGCCCACCCGCTGACCTGAGAGAGGCGGGATGGATTACGACAGCGTCCCGGCTCCCGATTTCGGGCGGAGCCTCTCGGGCTTCGGCATCAACCTCCTCTCCTCCGATGTTCGGGCGCTTGCGGGGTTTCTCGCCGATATTCTCGGTCTCACCGTCCGCCGGCTATCGGATGATTTCGCCATCGCCCTGAACGGCAATGCCGTGATGCAGATCCATTCCGACGCAGCCTATGGCCAGCACCCGATCCTCGGGATCGTGCCGGAGAACCCGCCACGCGGCGGTGGAGCCCAGATCTACGTCTTCGGCGTCGATCCGGACGCGGCCGTCGCCCGGGCCGAGGCCGCCGGTCATCCGGTGATCGAACCGTGCCGGGACAAGCCGCACGGACTGCGCGAGGCGACGATCCTGAGCCCCGACGGCTACGCTTTCTCCCCCGCACGATCCAGTGCCTGAGATCACCATAACGCGGCTCGGCCATCGCGGTGACGGGATCGCGCCGGGGCCGGTCTATGCGCCCCGGACCCTGCCCGGAGAAGTCGTCGCCGGCGAGATCGAGGGCGACCGGATCGAGAGCCCGCGGATCATCACACCCTCGCCCGACCGGGTCCGGCCGCCCTGCCCGCACTACAAGTCCTGCGGCGGCTGCCAGGTGCAGCATGCCTCGGATGGGTTCGTCGCGTCTTGGAAGGTGGAGATCGTGACTGCGGCTCTGTCCGCACAGGGTCTCGAGCTGCCGATCCTCGGCATCGCGACCTCCCCGCCCGGCAGCCGCCGCAGGGCGTCGCTGGCGGGCCGGCGTCTGAAATCCGGGCCGGTCGTGGGCTTCCACGCCGCGCGGTCGGACACAGTCGTCGCCGTGCCGGACTGCAAGGTGCTGTCGCCTGACCTGCTGGCCTGCCTGCCGGCGCTCGAGGCGATGACGGCCATGGCGGGTAGCCGGAAGGGCGAGATCAGCTTCGCACTGACCGCGACCGAGACTGGCGTCGATTGCGCCGCGACAGGCGGCCGGGACCTCGACGCCGCGCTCGCCCGCGAGCTGCCGGGTGCGGCCCGTGGCCTGACCCGGCTGACCTGGAACGGCGAGCCGGTCTTCGCCGAAACCGCGCCGCAGGTCACCTTCGGCCGCGCGGCAGTCCAACCGCCTCCGGGCGCATTCCTTCAGGCGACCGAAGAAGGTGAGGCGGCATTGGCCGCGACAGTCATGGACGCACTGTCGAGCGCGACCCGGATCGCGGATCTGTTCGCCGGATGCGGGACCTTCGCCTTGCGGCTGGCCGAACATGCGACAGTTCACGCGGTCGAGGGCGATCCCGCGCTTGTCGCCGCGCTCGACGCCGGCGCCCGCCGGACGCCCGGACTGAAACCCGTGACGACTGCACAGCGCGATCTCTTCCGCCGCCCGCTATCGCCGCAGGATCTGGAGCAGTTCGATGGCGTCGTGATCGACCCGCCCCGCGCCGGGGCAGCGGCGCAGACGGCAGCCATTGCCGAGGCGCAGGTGCCGCGCGTGGCCATGGTTTCCTGCAATCCCGCGACCTTCGCCCGCGACGCGCGGCTTCTGGTCGAGGCGGGCTATGTCAGCGACGGGTTGCGCATCGTCGACCAGTTCCGCTGGTCGACCCATGTCGAGCTTGCCGCCGCCTTCCGCCAGCCCCATATCGCCGGCGAACCGGGCAACGGGGCAGCGACAGGGGCATGATGCGAACGGCACTGGCAGACTGGATCGAAGGCGCGCGCGTGCGCACCGCTATTGCCGCAGTGATCCTGTTCAACGCGGTCCTTCTCGGGCTCGAAACCTCTGATGGCGTCATGGCAGTGGCCGGCCCCGTGATCCTCGCGCTCGATACCGCCTGCCTGGCGATCTTCGTGGTCGAGCTTCTGACCAAACTGTATGCCTTCGGTCCGCGCTTCTTCCGCAACGGCTGGAACGTGTTCGACTTCGCCGTGGTCGGCATTGCGCTTGTCCCGGCCGGAGAGGGCCTGTCGGTTCTGCGCGCGCTGCGGATCCTCCGGGTTCTGCGCGTTGTCTCGGTCGCCCCGCGCCTGCGCCGGGTGGTCGAGGGCTTCATCACCGCCCTGCCCGGCATGGGCTCGGTCTTCCTGCTGATGGCGATCATCTTCTACATCGGCGCGGTGATCGCGACGAAGCTCTTCGGGGATGCCTTTCCCGAATGGTTCGGCACGCTCGGCCAGTCGCTCTACACCCTGTTCCAGATCATGACGCTGGAAAGCTGGTCGATGGGGATCGTACGGCCCGTGCTCGAGGTTCAGCCCTATGCCTGGGCCTTCTTCGTGCCCTTCATCATGGTCACTACGTTCGCCGTCGTGAACCTGCTGGTCGGCCTCATCGTGAACTCGATGCAGGACGCGCATGCCGAGGAATCGAACGCGGCGACCGGGGTCTATCGGGACGAGGTGCTGGAGCGGCTGAAGCGGATCGAGGACCGGCTGGACAACCGCCAGCCCTGAGGCTCAGGCGCGCTTTTCCAACGTCGCGACGCCAAGCGTGTCTAGCACTTTCCGTTCGATATCGACGGCGTTCATGCCCGCCACGGCGTACATGTCCTCGGGACTGGCCTGATCGATGAAGACGTCCGGCAGGACCATCGAGCGGTATTTCAGCCCGCGATCGAACACCCCGCTTTCCGCGAGGTGCTGCGCGACATGGCTGCCGAACCCGCCGATCGCGCCCTCCTCGATGGTGATAAGCGCTTCGTGCTCGGCCGCCAGCCGGTCGATCAGATCGATGTCGAGCGGCTTGGCAAAC
Source organism: Rhodobacterales bacterium HKCCE3408 (assembly GCA_015689705.1). GTDB lineage: Bacteria > Pseudomonadota > Alphaproteobacteria > Rhodobacterales > Rhodobacteraceae > HKCCE3408. Next base: position 142,383 of record WVSN01000002.1, on the reverse strand, counting down.
CGGGCATCGGCAATCGTCGGGCGAATGCCCCTTGCCGCCAGTGCCTCGGCCGCCTGTCGGACCTCCTTCAGCCGCGCGCCGAAGTTCAGGATGGCGACCCGGTCGCCTTCAGCGATCATGCGACCGCGTCCGATCTCGAGCGGGACGCCCGTCTCCGGCATCTCGACGCCCACACCTTCGCCGCGCGGGAAGCGGAACGCGGACGGGCGGTCGTCGATGGCGTGGGCGGTGGCCACCATGTGCACAAGCTCGGCCTCGTCCGCCGCGGCCATCACGACGAAGCCCGGCAGGTTCGAAAGAAAGGCGATGTCGTAGCTGCCGGCATGGGTGCAGCCATCCGCGCCCACGAGCCCCGCCCGGTCGATGGCGAAGCGCACCGGAAGACGCTGGATCGCGACGTCATGGACGACCTGGTCAAAGCCGCGCTGAAGGAAGGTCGAATAGAGCGCGCAGAACGGCTTCAGCCCGCCCGCCGCCATCCCGGCGCTGAACGTGACCGCGTGCTGCTCGGCGATACCGACGTCGAAGCAGCGGTCCGGAAAGCGCTCGGCGAACAGATCGAGGCCCGTTCCATCCGGCATAGCGGCCGTCACGGCGGTGACGAACGGATCAGCCTCGGCAGTCCGGATCAGGCTTTGCGCGAAGACCTTTGTGTAGGACGGTACGTTCGAGGGCGATTTCTTCTGCTTGCCGGTGACGACGTCGAACTTCGCCGTGGCGTGGCCCTTGTCGGGGCGATCCTCGGCGTAGCCCTTGCCCTTCTTCGTGATCGCGTGGATCAGGATCGGCCCGTCGGCCCGCGCCTTCACCGTCGACAGGACCGCGACAAGGCTGTCCATGTCATGCCCGTCGATCGGGCCAACATAGGAAAACCCGAGCTCCTCGAAGAGCGTGCCGCCAACCGTGACGGCTTTCAGCAGTTCCTTCGCCCGGCGCGCGCCCTCCTGGAACGGGGGCGGCAGGAACGAGACGGCGGATTTCGCCGCGGCCTTCAGGTCCTGGAACGGCGCACCGGCATAAAGCCGGCTCAGATAGGCCGACATCGCGCCGGTCGGCGGGGCGATGGACATCTCGTTATCGTTCAGGACGACGATCAGCCGTCGACCGAGATGCCCCGCATTGTTCAGCGCCTCATAGGCCATGCCGGCCGAGAGCGCGCCGTCGCCGATCACCGCGATCGCGTCGCCCTGCCCGGTCGCGAGCGGCGCGCCGAGGTCACGTGCGATTGTGAATCCCAGCGCGGCGGAGATCGACGTGGAGCTGTGTGCCGCCCCGAACGGGTCGTATGGGCTCTCGGTGCGCTTGGTGAAGCCGGAGAGGCCGTCCTTCTGGCGCAATGTCCGGATCCGGTCGCGGCGGCCGGTCAGGATCTTGTGCGGGTAGCACTGGTGGCTGACGTCCCAGATCAGCTTGTCGCGCGGCGTGTCGAAGACGTGGTGCAGTGCGACTGTAAGCTCGACCACGCCAAGCCCGGCCCCGAGATGCCCCCCGGTCTCCGAGACGGCGGAAATCGTCTCGGCACGCAATTCATCGGCCACCCGACGCAATTCGGCCAGCGACAGCCGCTTCAGGTCGGCCGGGGAATGGATGCGGTCGAGATGCGGTGTCTCCGGTCTCTGGCTCATGGGGACGTCCTCAGCGGTCGCGTGCGACGATGTAGCGGGCAAGATCGGCCAGCGTGTCGCCGCGCTTTCCGAACGGGGCAATGGTGGCGCAGGCCTCGTCCACGAGGCCGGCGGCGCGGGCTTTGGCGGCATCGAGTCCGAGTAGCGACACGAAGGTCGCCTTCCCGGCCTCGGCGTCCTTCTGAAGGCGCTTTCCGGCCAGCGCAGTGTCTCCCTCGACGTCCAAGATGTCGTCGGCAATCTGGAACGCAAGGCCGATGGCGCGGGCATACCGCCGCAGGGGTTCGGGATCCTCGCCGGCCATGATCGCGCCCGCCACCGCGGGCCATTCGATCAGCCGGCCGGTCTTGTTGGCCTGCAGTGCGGTGATCTCGTCCAGGTCGAGCGCCCGGCCGGCGGTCTCGGCCGCGATGTCCTGTGCCTGCCCCAGGACCATGCCCGCCGCACCCGATGCGCGGGCGAGTTCCGAGACCAGCGCGATCTGCGTTCCGGCCTCGCCGAGCACAGGATCGGCGAGCAACTCGAACGCGAAGGTCTGCAGCGCATCGCCAACGAGGATCGCTGTGGCCTCGTCCCACTTGACGTGGACCGTCGGCCGGCCGCGCCTGAGATCGTCGTCATCCATTGCCGGCAGGTCGTCGTGGACGAGCGAATAGGCATGCAGCGCTTCTACCGCGCCCGCGGCAATCAGCGCCTGTTCCTGCGGGACATCCCAAAGCGCGGCGGATTCGATCGCGAGAAACCCCCGGAGCCGTTTGCCGCCTTCCGTCGCGTATCGCATACCTTCTGCGATATCGCTGTCGCCGAAAGGCGCGAGCCGCCCGACAAGGAAGCCGCCAATCGCCTGTTGCGCGGCCGAAAGACGGACGGGGAACATCGGGACTACAGGCCCTCGGCCTCGCGCGTGCCGGTCGGCCGGCCATCGGCGTCGAGCGTGATCTGCGCCACCTTCTCCTCGGCCTCGCGCAGTTTCGCCTCGCAGCGCGCCTTCAGCTTCGACCCGGTCTCGTAGAGTTTGATCGAGTCCTCAAGCGGCACCTCGCCCTTGTCGAGCCGGGTGACCACGTCCTCGAGCGCCTTCAGCGCTTCCTCGAAGGTCAGCTTCTCGATCTCGGCGTCGGTCATCGCTCGCGCTCCATCAGTCCGGCCACATGCGCCGCGACCGAGGCCGCCAGCGCGGTCAGGTCATACCCGCCCTCGAGCGCAGAGACAACGCGCCCGCCGGAAACGGAGTCCGCGATTTCGCAGAGCCGGGTGGTCAGCCACGAGTAGTCCTTGGTCGACCAGTTGAGGTTCGCCAGCGGATCGGCGGTATGCGCGTCGAACCCGGCGGAGATCAGGATCAGCTGCGGTTTCCAGCCCTTGAGCTGCGTGAACACCCGCTCCTCGTAGACGCGCCGCATCTCCTCTGACCCGCTGCCGGGTGACAGCGGCAGGTTCACGACGTTCCCGGATGCGCCCTTTTCGCCCGGTGCGCCGGTACCGGGCCAGAGCGGCATCTGGTGGGACGAGAAGAACAGCGCGCGCGGTTCGTTCCACAGAAGATTCTGTGTCCCGTTCCCGTGATGGACATCGAAATCGACCACCGCGACGCGATCGAGCCCGTGGCGTTCCAGCGCGTGTTTTGCCCCGAGCGCGACGTTGCCGAACAGGCAGAACCCCATCGGCGTCGCGGTCTCGGCATGGTGGCCGGGCGGGCGGGAGGCGACGAAGGCACGCTCGGTCTCGCCGGTCAGGACCGCGTCGACCGCACGCAGAACCCCGCCGACGCCCCGCATCGCGGCTTCCCAGGATCCGGGCGCGACGAACGTGTCGGGGTCCAGCGCCCGCGGACCCGCCTCGGGGATCGCGTCGCGGATGCGGTCGACATAGGCGCGGCTGTGACACAGGAGCAGATCGGCCTCGTCGGCCACCGGCGCCTCTTCGCGCATCAGGTCATCGAAGAAGGGGTCGGCCAGAACATCGCGGATCGCGGCCATGCGCGCGACCTGCTCGGGGTGGCCGGCGGGCGTCGCGTGGGCGTCGCTCGCGGGGTTGTCGATCAGTAAAACCATCAGTCAGGTGCCAGCATGTAACCCGCACCGCGCACCGTTTGAAGGTATCGCGGCTGTTTCGGGTCGGTTTCGAGCTTGCGGCGGAGGCGGGTGATCTGCACGTCGACCGCGCGTTCTTGGGCATGCGTGCCGCCCGCCTTGTCCCGGCCGAGATCCTCGACCAGCTGTGCGCGGCTGACGGGCTGGCCCGGGCAGGCGGCGAAGATGCGCATCAGCGCGGATTCGGTCGCCGTCAGCCGGACCTGCGTCTGGCCGCGCCACATCTCGCCGCGCTCGAGGTCGTACCGCACATGTCCGAGATTCAGGACCTTCGGACTCGACTCGGTCTCTTCCGGCGCGGGCAGGCGGCGCAAGATGGCGTTGATCCGCAGCAGAAGTTCCTTTGGTTCGAACGGCTTGGCCAGGTAATCGTCCGCGCCGGCCTCGAGTCCCTCGATCCGGTCGCCGACATCGCCCTTGGCTGTCAGAAGCAGGATCGGTGTCATGATCGTTTCGCGCAGGGCCCGGGTCAGTGTCAGCCCGTCCTCACCTGGCATCATCACGTCTAGCACGATGAGGTCGAATTCCAGCCCCGCCAGCAGCCGCCGGGCGTGCCCGGCATCGCGCGCGACCGAGGTAATGAATCCGTTGCGGATCAGAAACTTCTGAAGAAGCCCCCGGATCCGTTCGTCATCATCCACGATCAGCAGATGCGCTGCATCCATCGTCATCCCGGGCCCTCCGAGACATCACGGTAATGCCGCCGAAGCTCCGGGTCCATCATCTGCTCCAGCACGGCACGAAAGCCGGCCACGGCCTCGGGTCCGGCTGCACGGTAGGCCGCCCGCATCCGCGCGCGCTGCGCGTCCGACAGCGCGCGCTCGAGCGTCACGCCCTCGTCGGTCAGGTAGAGATGCCGTTCGCGCCGGTCGCGAGTGCCGACGCGGGCTTCGACCAGGCCGTCCTCGATCAGCGTCCGGAGCACGCGGTTGAGCGACTGTTTCGTCACGCCGAGGATGCCGAGCAGGTTGTTGACGGTCGTCCCCGGGCTGCGGTTGATGAAATGGATCGCGCGGTGGTGGGCCCGGCCGTAATCGTGCTCGGCCAGAATACGGTCGGGATCGGCGGTAAAACCGCGATAGGCGAAGAACATCGCCTCGATCCCGCGCCTGAGCTGGTCGTCGGTCAGGAACAGCAGGCTTTCGCCCGATGTCGGTGCGCCCGTCGTCCGGTCAGCCATCGCCTCCTCCTCGCCTGTCCCCGGCATTTTTATGTCAGCCTTGTTGACTTTCCAAGACTCAACTGTTAGCGGATGGCGGGTTTTGCGTAATTTTGTGTCCGATCCGGCCCTAAACTGCGCAACAATCCGAAAGTTTGCCGCCCCGAGTGAAAAGGAAAAGGGATATGGCTGGCGCGTATGATGACCGTGACGGATGGATCTGGATGGATGGCAAGCTCGTGCCGTGGCGCGACGCGACCGTACATCTCCTGACCCACGCGATGCACTACGCCTCCAGCGTATTCGAGGGCGAGCGCGCCTATAACGGCAGGATCTTCGAGAGCCGGAAGCATTCCGAGCGTCTCCTGTTCTCCGGCCGCCAGCTTGACGTGCTGATCCCGTGGACCGTCGACGAGATCGAAGCTGCGAAATACGAGGTCATGAAGGCCAACGGCCTGACCGACGCCTATGTCCGCGCCGTCGCATGGCGCGGCTCGGGCGAGGATATGGGCGTCAGTTCGGCCCGGAACCCTGTCCGCATGGCCGTCGCGGCCTGGGAATGGGGCAGCTATTACGGCGACGCGAAGATGAAGGGCGCGAAGCTCGACATCTCGAAATGGAAGCGGCCCTCGCCCGAGACGATCCCGGTTCACGCCAAGGCGGCCGGTCTCTACATGATCTGCACGATGTCCAAGCACGCGGCCGAGGCGAAAGGCTGCTCGGACGCGCTGTTCATGGACTACCGCGGCTACGTGGCCGAGGCGACCGGCGCGAACATCTTCTTCGTGAAGGACGGCGAGGTGCATACGCCCCTGCCCGACTGCTTCCTGAACGGCATCACCCGGCAGACCGTCGTGGGCATGCTGAAGGAGCGTCAGATCAAGGTTCACGAACGCCACATCATGCCCGACGAGCTCGAAGGCTTCGAGCAGTGCTGGCTGACCGGCACGGCGGCCGAAGTCACGCCGGTGGGCAAGATCGGGGACTACAACTTCGAGGTCGGCGCGATGACCAAGGGTATCGCACAGGCGTACGAAGAACTGGTCCGGGCCTGAAACAACGGGGCGGGCCCATCAGCCTGCCCCGCTTCGTTCATTCCGCGGCGATCTGTATCATGTCGGCTTCGGACACGAAGCTGACCACCGGGCGGGGGTCTGCGGCGCAGGCAACGTCGCCCACGCAGTCCATCACCCGGCGCATCAGATCGGCATCGGGGCCGGTATCAAGGCCGCGATAGATCACCTCGATCCAGCAGCCCTGGCGGCCGTGCACATCGGGAAGTTCATAGACGGCGATATCGGCGACATGGTCGCGCCCGAACACGGCCGCGACGGCCGCCTCGTAATGATTGGTCATTGCTCTGCCTCGGTTCGTATTTTTATGCCGGGCAGCGTAGCACCGCTCTAACTGTCTGTGAATCCGTCCTGAATCGCGCTGACAAAGCGTGGCAGCTTTGCCACCGGCCTCACGGGCGCGGGCGTCCGACCGTCCGGGCCACGCGGGTCGCGGCCTCGATGCGGTCGGTCCCGATGTCGCGCAGCAGGTAATCCGGCAGGCGCTCCAGGTGGGCGGCATCGCGGCGGATGGCCCGCCGCTCCCGCGCCTCACGCAGCAGGCGAAGCGCAAGGGATCCAAGGGCGAAACGGGACCGGTGGGCGGTCGGGGAGTAGGTGGTGGTTGGCATGGTCGGGCCTCCTGTCTGGCTTGACCAATACCTATGCTTCGGCCATGCGTTCGGCGCGCATTATTCGCATAGTTTTGAGAGAGTTTCGCACATTCTGGCTGACCATGATAAAATCTCGCAACCGGCATGCGGCGAACTTCGGAGGACAAGCCATGGCTGACATTGATGGCTACGACCGGACGATCCTCCGCCTGATGGCCGCTGACGCGCGGCAGACAGGCAAGGAACTGGCCGAGCGCGTCGGCCTGTCGCCGGCTTCGTGCCTGCGACGCCTCCAGCGATTGCGAGAGATCGGCGCGATCGAACGCGAGGTGGCCATCATCGCGCCGCGCTACGCCGACCGCCGGGTGAAGGTGCTGAGCCGGGTGCAGATCGAACGCACCGGCCAGGACCGCATGGATCGCCTGCGCCGCAAGTTCCAGCGCCTTCCCGAAGTCGAACAGTTCTTCCAGGTCACCGGCGAATTCGACGTCGTTCTGCTGGTCAGCTTCCCGTCGATGGAGGACTACGCCAACTTCTGCCAGGCCCACTATTACGATGGCACCGTGAAGGGATATGACAGCATGGTGGTATTGAGAGAGTTCCCGGTCGAAGCACCCGATCAGGCATCTTGACCGGATCATTGCGTTACGGCAACTACGCTGCCGGGAGGAATCGTGTAATGCATGACGAGGAGCGCGCGCGCCGGTCCGCCGAGGCGATGATGGCGAACGACCGGGCGTCGCCGTGGTTCGGCATGACGCTCGACGAGGTCGGGCCGGGTTACGCGAAGATGTCGCTCACCGTGCGCGACGATCACCTGAACGGCCATTCGATCTGCCATGGCGGCGTGATCTTCGCGCTGGCCGACAGCGCCTTCGCCTTTGCCTGCAACACCCACAACCGCAACGCCGTCGCGCAGCACAACCAGATCAGCTATCTCAGTCCCGGACGCGGGGGCGAGGTGCTGACGGCCGAGGCGCGCGAGATCAGCCTGAAGGGCCGCTCCGGTATCACCGACGTGACCGTCACCGGGGGCGACGGGCGCGTGGTGGCGCTGTTCCGCGGCGCCTCGCGCATGATCGACGGCACCCATTTCGACGAAGGGGAGGCGTGAGATGGAAGACCTGACACCGCCGAAGGACAGCCTGGAACCGATCGAGACAGCAAGCCGCGACGAAATCGCGGCGCTTCAGCTCGAGCGGCTCAGATGGTCGCTGGCCCATGCGTACGAAAACGTCCCGCACTACAGGGCAAGCTTCGAGTCGGCTGGCGTCCATCCGGACGACCTGACCGATCTCTCCGATCTCGCCAAGTTCCCCTTCACCGTGAAGCAGGATCTGCGCGCCAACTACCCGTTCGGCATGTTCGCCGTCCCGCGCGAAAAGGTGCGGCGCATCCACGCGTCCTCCGGCACTACCGGCCAGCCCACGGTCGTCGGCTACACCGAGAACGACCTGAAGATGTGGGGCGGCGTGGTCGCGCGCTCGCTTCGCGCCGCGGGACTGAGGCCCGGCGACATCCTGCACAACGCCTACGGCTACGGCCTCTTCACCGGCGGGCTCGGCATTCATCTGGGGGCCGACGCGCTCGGGCTGTCGACCGTTCCGATTTCGGGCGGGATGACTCCGCGCCAGGTGCGGCTGATCACCGATTTCCAGCCGCGCGGCATGACGGTCACACCGTCCTACGCGCTCGCCGTCCTCGACGAGTTCAAGGCGCAGGGCATCGACCCGCGGGCCTCGTCCCTCGCAGTCGGCATTTTCGGTGCGGAGCCGTGGACCAACGCCATGCGGCGCGAGATCGAGGAGGCGTTCGACATGCACGCCGTCGACATCTACGGCCTCAGCGAGGTCGTCGGCCCCGGGGTGTCGATGGAGTGCGTCGAGACGAAGGACGGCCTCCACATCTGGGAGGACCACTTCTATCCCGAGATCATCGACCCCGAGACCGGCGCAGTCCTGCCCGACGGCGAACTGGGCGAGCTTGTCTTCACCTCGCTGACCAAAGAGGCCTTCCCAATCATCCGCTACCGCACCCGTGACCTGACCCGGCTTCTGCCCGGCACGGCGCGCAGCATGCGGCGGATGGAAAAGGTGACCGGACGGTCAGACGACATGATCATCCTGCGCGGCGTCAACGTCTTCCCGACCCAGATCGAGGAGCAGCTCCTCGCGATCCCGGGCCTCGCACCGCATTTCCAGATCGAGCTGACCCGAAAGGGTCGGATGGACGAGATGATCGTGCATGTCGAAGGCCCGTCCGACGCGGCCTCGCAGCTTGGCGCCCAGATCAAGCAGAGCGTCGGGATCACGGTGAAGGTCCGCGCCCATGACGAAGGCGGCGTCGCGCGCAGCCAGGGCAAGGCGGTGCGCATCGTCGACAACCGTCCGAAGGACTAGGCGCCGGTCAGGGGTGCCGTTTCGGCGATCCCTGCCGTATGGAATGGGCACGGAACGGTCAGGCGGACGGGGCAGGTGGCTCGGAAGACGCGAAAGAGGCGGTCGCGCAAGTCGTCATCGGGGCTTCGTACCCGGTTGCAGCAGATCGTGCGCTGGACCCGGCGGGGACTTCTGGGCCTCGCCGCGCTCATGGTCGTATGGATCGCCGCCTATGCCGTCCTGCCTGTTCCCGTCACGCCATACATGATTGGGGAACGGCTCCGGCTCGGCACACCTCTCGATCGCGACTGGGTGCCGATCGAGGCGATGAGCCCCGATCTTCTGCGGTCAGCCGTCGCCGCCGAAGATGCGAATTTCTGCCTGCATTGGGGCTTCGACATGTCCGCCATTCGCGACGCCATCGCCGATGGTGCGCGGCGGGGTGGATCGACGATCAGCCAGCAGACGGTGAAGAACGCCTTCCTCTGGCAGGGCCGGTCTTGGTTCCGCAAGGCGCTCGAGGCCGCGATCACCCCGGTCGTGGAGCTCGTCTGGTCGAAGCGCCGGGTGCTCGAGGTCTATCTCAATATCGCCGAGTTCGACGAAGGCGTGTTCGGCGCCGAGGCCGCGTCGCTTCACTACTTCGGCGTGTCCGCATCGGACCTGACCGCGACGCAGGCCGCACGGCTCGCTGCCGTCCTTCCCGATCCGCAGGGGCGGTCGGCTTCTAACCCGAGCCAGTCGGTCGCCGCCCGCGCTTCGGACATCGCCGAAGGGGCCGCGACGATTCGCGCCGATGGCCGCGACGACTGCTTTGCGAATTGAATTCGGCGCCGATCGCGCGCAAGACTGGCGGCCAACGCAGACCCGACGAGCAGGAATGACCCGTCTCTATCACTTCGCCCTGTCCCCGTTCTGTCGCAAGGTCCGGCTCGTGCTGGCCGAGAAGAAGATCGAGGTCGAACTGGTCGAGGAGCGCTACTGGGAACCCTCGGCCGAATTTCTCCGCCGCAATCCGGCGGGGCAGGTTCCCGTTTTGCGCGTCGACGGCCAGATCCTGTCCGACAGCCAGGCCATCTGTGAATACCTGGAAGAAACCGTCCCCGAGCCGGCACTTCTGCCGCGCGAGCCACGGGCACGCGCCGAGGTCCGGCGCCTGGTCGGCTGGTTCGACGACAAGTTCCACCACGAGGTGACGGCGAACCTGGTCTATGAACGGGTGAACAAGAAGATCATGCGGGGCGGCTATCCGGACGGAAAGAACGTCAAGACGGGGGCCGCGCGGATCAAGTTCCACCTCGATTATATGGCCTGGCTGCTCGATCACCGGCGCTGGCTGGCCGGGGACCGGATGACGCTGGCCGATTTCGCCGCAGCGGCGCATCTCAGCTGCCTCGACTACATCTCCGACGTCGACTGGAACCGGTCCGAGACGGTCAAGGACTGGTATGCGAAGATCAAATCGCGCCCGGCCTTCCGCTCGATCCTCGCCGATACCGTCCCGGGTTTCATCCAGCCGCCGCATTACGCGAACCTCGACTTTTGACCGGGCTGAAGGACGCCCTGCTGGCCGAGGCGCAGGCGGCGGGCTTCGCCACCATGGGCGTTTGCCGGCCCGATGCCATCCCGGAGGCCGCCGGCAGGCTCCGTGCGTTTCTCGATGCCGGGCGGCACGGACAGATGGGCTGGCTGGCGGAGCGTGCGGCGTGGCGCGGCGATCCGACAGCACTCTGGCCCGAGGCGCGGTCGGTCGTGATGCTGGCCGAGCCCTATACGCCCGACGATGACCCGATGGAGGCCATCGAACGGCACGAGAGCGCCACGATCAGCGTTTATGCCCGGAATCGTGACTATCATGACCTCGTCAAGAAGCGGCTCAAGCGGGTCGGGCGCTGGCTTCTGGACCGAGCGCCCGGTCACGAGATCAAGGTCTTCGTCGACACCGCGCCGGTGATGGAAAAGCCGCTCGCCGAGGCCGCCGGACTTGGCTGGCAGGGCAAGCACACGAACCTCCTGTCCCGCGATCTCGGCAACTGGTTTTTCCTCGGAGCGATCTTCACGACGTTGGAACTCGAGCCTGACACGCCCGCGACCGAGCGCTGCGGCACCTGCACCGCGTGTCTCGACATCTGCCCGACCGACGCCTTCCCCGCGCCGTTCCAGCTCGATGCGACGCGATGCATTTCGTACCTGACAATCGAGCATAAAGGCCCGGTCGATCCGGACCTCCGTCCGGGTCTCGGCAACAGGATCTATGGCTGCGACGACTGCCTTGCCGTCTGCCCCTGGAACAAGTTCGCGAAGGCGGCGACCGAGATGCGCTACGCCCCCCGCCTGGACCTCGTATCGCCACCGCTGGAGGATCTGGCGGCGCTGGACGATGCCGCGTTCCGCGCGAAGTTCTCGGGTTCCCCGATCAAGCGGATCGGGCGCGATCGCTTCGTGCGAAACGTGTGCTACGCGATCGGCAACAGCGGCGCGGAACGGCTGAAACCCTCGGTTCAGAGACTGACCGATGACCCCGATACGGCTGTCGCGGATGCGGCGCGATGGGCAGTGGAGCGACTGGCATGAAACTTCTTATCTTCGGCATGGGATACACGGCGAAGGCGCTGGTACGCGCGTTGGAGCCCGGCACGCCCGTGACCGGCACGACCCGCTCCCGCGAACGCTTCGCGTCGCTCGAGGCGCTCGGCGTGGCGCCCCGTCTCTTCCCGGGGGACGACCTGTCGAACGACATTGCCGAAGCGACCCATATCCTCGTCACCGCCGGCCCCGAGGACGGTCACGATCCTGTCCTTGCCCGCCTCCGGGACGACTTGACGGCGGTCAGGCCCGTCTGGGTCGGCTATCTGTCCACGACCGGGGTCTACGGCGACCATGGCGGCGACTGGGTGTCGGAGGACACGCCGGTCGACCCCTCGACGGAACGCGGCCAGGCCCGGGCAACGGCCGAGGCGGAATGGCGCGATACGGGTCTGCCGATCCACATCTTTCGCCTGCCCGGCATCTACGGTCCGGGCCGCGGCCCGTTCGCCAAGGTCCGGAACGGCACGGCGCGGCGGATCGTCAAGCCGGGCCAGGTCTTCAGCCGCATCCACGTCGACGATATCGCGCAGGCGCTCCTCGCATCCATGAAGAACCCGAACCCGGGCACGGCCTACAACATCTGCGACGATGACCCCGCACCGCCGCAGGACGTGATCGCCCACGCCGCTGAACTCCTCGGACTGCCCGTACCGCCGGAAATCCCGTTCGAGGAAGCCGATCTCGGCCCGATGGCGCGGTCGTTCTACTCGGAGTCGAAGCGCGTCGATAACACCCGCATGAAGGAGGAACTCGGGGTCCATCTGAAATACCCCGACTATCGCAGCGGTCTTGCCGCCATCCTCTGGGCCGAAACCAGCGATTAGCCGTTTTCCGATCGACCGGATTCGGGTAATCCTGTGGACAACGAGCAGCAAGAAGCGTGCCCCATGCGCCTGATCCTCCTCTCCCTCCTCGGTGCCCTGATCATTTCGGTCACCGGATGCTCCAAGTTCGAGAGCTATAACGGCCCGGAAGTAACCCGGATCGTCGTCATCAAGTCCACGCGCCAGATGTACCTGATGCACAACGAGGAAATCCTCGAGGCCTACGAGTTCGAGCTCGGCTTCGCGCCCGAAGGCGACAAGGAGATCGAAGGCGACGGCCGTACGCCCGAGGGCCGGTATTTCATCGACCGACGCAATCCGAACTCGGAATACTACCTCTCGATCGGGATCAGTTACCCCAACGACGACGACCGCGAGGCCGCGCGGGAGCTCGGCTTCAGCCCGGGCGGAGACATCTTCATCCACGGCACGCCGCGCGCTTTCCGCAACCGCGACGACTGGACGGCAGGATGTATCGCCGTATCGAACCGGGAGATGCGGCAGATCTATGCGATGGTCCGGGAAGGCACGGTCATCGACATTTTTCCGTAGGGTTCAGCCGCGCGGCGCGTTCGCCGGGCCACCGGATCCGCCGTCGCCTGTCACCAGGGTCCACCAGATCTTACCGTTCGGCTCCTGGTACCAGGCAAACCCAAGATCGCGCGCGTTCGGATCCGTGATGACGTCCCGCGTATCGGGCTGCGACATCCATGCGGTCAGCGTCTCCACCTCGGTCTCGTAGGTCTCCGAGATATTCTCGCCCAGGACCGTGCCGCGATAGCCCGCCCGCCGGGCCCGGTCGATCGGCGACGACCCGTCCGAGCCGAAGTGCCACGGCCGGTTCTGCAGGGACATGTCGCGGGAATGGGTCTCGGCGGCGGCGTTCAGCTCGGCCGAGAAGCTCAGCGGCGGCGCCCCGGCGGCCGATCGCAGCGCGTTCACGCTGTCGAGCACGCGGAACTGCACCTGCGCGGGGTCCGAGATGCGGTATACCGAGGGCAGTGGAAGTCCGTCTGCGCCCAACTGGCGCGGGGTGCGCGTCACGCCACAGGCCGCAAGGACCAGCGCACCGACGCTCAGTAACACGTTCCGCCTGTACATGACCTTCCGTCCTGCCTTGCCCGGCCTTCTTGACGGGTGTCCATACATGGCAAGCGGGCCACGATCAAACGGAACCGGCGGCAAACCGCGCGATTGCACGGCGGCGTGAATTGCACCCGGCCGCGCCGGCGCGTATCTTCCGGCGAAACACTGCATCCAGAGGCAAGACAGAGGATCCGATCCCATGAGCAGGGGATACTTCCTGACCCGCCGCCTGTTTCTCGGCACCGCAGCGGCACTGGCGGCACCGGCGATCGCGCGCGCTCAGGCGATGAACGGCTCGACCGAGCTTGAACGCGACATCTCGCAATCCACCCGGCACAACATCTCGAGCTTCCGTACGCTCGACTGGCGTCCCTATTTCGATGACACGCGCCAGGGCGCGATCCTCGTCGACATCACCAGCCGCGCCCTGCATTTCTGGAGCGAGGACCAGTCGATCTACCGGCTGTACCCGACCTCCGTTCCGCTGACCGAAGACCTGACCCGTCGCGGCAGAACCGAAGTGGTGCTGAAGGACCCGAACCCCGACTGGCGTCCGACGCCTGCCATGCAGGAACGCAACCCCGAATGGCCCGACTACGTGCCGCCGGGGCCGGACAATCCGCTCGGCACCCGCGCGCTGCACCTCAGCTGGCAATATTACCGGATTCACGGCACCCACGACACGCGCAAGATCGGCCGCCGGTCATCGAACGGCTGCATCGGTCTGTACAACCAGCATATCGAGGAATTGTACGAGATGGCGCGGGTCGGCACGCAGGTGTTGCTGATCTGAAGCGGCCCGCTGCGGATTTCGGAAATTATCCACAATCTCCATTTGGCTGGCGCTTCGCGCTGTGGCATGAAGACGTCCGTGCGGCTCGCCAAAAGGGCCGGCCCCGGACCTGAAGACAGGCCGGGCAAATATGGAGAAGAGCAGTCATGAAGAAATTCCTCATCGCAGGCGGTATCGCCGTTTTCGCAACCGCTGCAATCGCCGGTGGCTATGACGCGCCGGTCGCGGAGCCGATGATCGAGCCCGTCGTGATCGAAGAGAACACGTCGTCGTCCGCTGGCGGCGTCATCGTTCCGATCCTGGCGCTGATCCTCCTCGCCGCGGCTGTCGCCGCCGACTGAGGCAAAGCCTTCCGAACTACCGGCGCGGCCTTCGGGCCGTGCCGGCATCCGTCATCGCGACACACGTCCGCGCCTCGAATCGGCGCGACCGCCGAACCGGCGGAATTCAAGTGTTGCTTATTTGACGACATGCGCCGATTCCTGCTCGAAAGCCGTTTTCGGCGGCATTGCAATGCCATGTCTTTGCTGCTTAAACCGGGGCACGAGGTACAGTCTTGGGTGCCCTTGACGTCGCAATAGTGCGTTCTGAGGGGCGATCTTGGAGGATACTATGAAGAAACTCGCACTCGCTGCCGCCCTTTCGGTTGCTGCCACCGCTGCCTTCGCAGGCGGCATGGCCGAGCCGATGGTGGAACCCGTTGTCATCGTCGAGGACACCTCGTCCTCCGCCGGCGGCATTCTGGTTCCGATCCTGGCCCTGATCCTGCTCGCTGCCGCTGTGGCTGCCGACTGATCAGACCGGATTTTCGGTTAGGAAAAGGTGGTCCCCTGGGGGCCACCTTTTTCGTTTGGGGAAAGGCTCAGGCGCCGGTGCCGGTTTCGGCCGCGATCTGGGCCCGCGACTTCCGCGCCCGCTCCGTCGCCGACTTCAGCTGGCCGCAGGCAGCCATGATGTCCTCGCCCCGCGGGGTTCGAATCGGCGCCGCATATCCCGCCTTGTAGACGATGTCCGCGAAGGCCTCGATCCGCGACCAGTCCGACCGCTGGTAGGGTGCACCGGGCCATTCGTTGAACGGGATGAGATTGATCTTCGCCGGGATGCCCGCAATCAGCTTGACCAGCCGGCGCGCATCCGCGTCGCTGTCGTTGATGTCCTTCAGCATCACGTATTCGAACGTGATCCGCTCGGAATTCGACAGTTTCGGATAGGCTTTCAGCGCCTCGAGAAGCTCGGCGATCGGCCAGCGCTTGTTGATCGGCACCAGCTTGTCCCGGACCTCGTCGGTCGTCGCGTGGAAGCTGACGGCGAGCATGCAGCCGATTTCTTCCGCCGCCCGGGCGATCTCGGGCACGACACCAGAGGTCGACAGCGTGATCCGGCGCCGCGACAGCGAAATCCCTTCGCCGTCCATCGCGATCTTCATCGCGTCGCGCACATTTTCGAAATTGTAGAGCGGTTCGCCCATGCCCATGAGCACGATGTTCGACAGCCGCCGTGGCCGCTCGCCCGAGCCTTCGCCCGGCTCCGGCCATTCGTCCAGATCGTCGCGGGCGACCATGATCTGGCCCACGATCTCACCGGCCGTCAGGTTCCGGACAAGCTTCTGCGTGCCGGTATGGCAAAACGAACAGGTCAGCGTGCAGCCCACCTGCGAAGAAATGCAGAGCGTGCCACGATCTTCCTCGGGGATGTAGACGACCTCGACCTCGTGCCCCCCGGCGATGCGGACGAGATACTTCCGCGTGCCGTCGGCCGAAACCTGGCGGCTGACGACCTCGGGCACCTGGATCACGAACCGCTCGGCCAGTTCGGCGCGGTAGGCCTTCGACAGGTTGGTCATCGCGTCGAAGTCGCGAACGCCGCGCTGGTAGATCCACTGCCAGATCTGGCCGGTGCGCATTTTCGCCTGTTTTTCGGGCGTGCCGCCTGCGATCAGCGCGTCGCGCAGTCCGTCGCGCGTCAGGCCGACAAGATTCACCGGCCCCTCCGGAAGCTTCCGGGGGATCGTCATGACGTCTTGCGTGATGGGCGTGTCGGCGGCCATGGCGCGCTCCCTGTCAGAGACACGCCTTCATATAGACAGCGTGGGGGCCTTGCAAACGGTCAGCCTTCGCCGCAGCGCGTCTCGGCGTCCTCGACCGCGGCAGTGAAGCCGAGAAGCGAGAAGGTGTCGACCGTCTGCGTGCCGCGGCTCGACCGAGCGGTCAGGACAGCGTCAGCGCCGCGCTTCATGGCGGTGATGATCTGCTGATCCTCTCCCTCCGACGCCGCCCAGGCCATCTCGCCCTCGGTGAAGAGGTCGAAGGACGCATCCCCGATCTCGAGCGTAACGGTCGAGCCGTCGGCGAACGGATAACCGCCGGTGAAGCTGACCTCGCCGCGGCGGTTCTGCTCTGGCCAATAACTGACGAAGAGCAGGATGTCGCCGCGCCGCACCGCGACCACGCGGCCGTCCCGGGTGTTGACCGTTTCGCGCGGGGTCGACACGACCCAGCACTGCGTCGGATCGTCCTCGACGAAGACGCTCCAGTCGGTTTCCTGGTTCACCCGGTTGGTGGATTCCTCGGAATCCTGCGCGAGGATCGGCCCGGCGGCGAGGATCGCACCCAGTGCCGCACCTGCAATCACGTATCTCATCCGCACTGCCTCCAGAACAGCTCTGCCTCTGGCCCGTCCCGCGGTTTTGGTCCACGTTGGCCGGCGCGGGCTCAGGCGGTGTTCTAACCCGAAGTTTCCACCTCCGAAAAGCCCCGCCGGCAGAAAATCGCCGGGATTTGAAAGGGAAGAGCATGTCACAGGCAGAAACACTGGTCACACTGACCCGCGGACCCTTCGACGAAAGCGCGCATCTTGGCCACGCGGTGGTCTGGCGCGACGGCGCGGGCGTTGTCGGCGCATGGGGTGATCCGGACGCAGTCATCCTGCCGCGCTCGTCCTGCAAGATGATCCAGGCTCTGCCGCTCGTCGAAAGCGGCGCCGCCGACCGCGCCGGGCTGACCGAGCGGCATCTCGCCATCGCCTGCGCGTCGCACAACGGTGGCGCGATCCACACCGATCTCGTGACACAATGGCTGGCCGATATCGGCCTTGTGGAAACCGATCTGCGCTGCGGAAAGCAATGGCCGGATGACCGTGAGGCGTCGAAGGGTCTGATCCTTGCCGGCCGGAAATGCGATCAGCGGCACAACAACTGCTCCGGCAAACATACCGGGTTTCTGACGCTGACCCGCGACATGGGCGCGGGGCCGGAATACGTCGACCCCGATCACCCGGTACAGCTCGCCGTGCGTACGGCTTTCGAGGACGTCACCGACGCACCCTCGCCCGGCTTCGGGATCGACGGCTGCTCGGCCCCGAATTTCGCGTCGACGCTCTCTGGTCTTGCCCGCGCCATGGCGGCCTTCGCCGCTGCGGAAGACGGCGCATCGGCGCGCGAGACGGCGATGGTCCGGCTGCGCACGGCGATGATGGCCCATCCCGAACTGGTCGCCGGGGAGGGCCGCGCCTGCACCCGCCTTATGCGCACGATGGCGGGCCGGGCCGCAGTCAAGACAGGTGCGGAGGGCGTCTACATCGCGATCGTGCCCGAGCTTCGGATCGGCATTGCCGTCAAGATCGCCGACGGCGCGGGCCGCGGCGCCGAGGCCGTGACAGCCGTTTTGCTGGAACGGCTCGGCATCCTTGATCCGGGCGCCGATATCTTCCGCGATCTCAGCCACGGACCGATCCTCAACCGCCGCAGCATAGAGGTTGGCGATATTCGCCCCGCCGAGGCTCTGACCGGCTGGACGCCCTAGTCGAGCGCGACGCCCTCGGGCGCGAAAGACCGCACGGCCGAGACGACGGCATCCTTGCGCAGGGGCTTCGACAGATAATGCCCGATCCCGGCGGCGCGGATGCGGTCCTGCTCCTCGTCCGAGGCATGAGCCGTCATCGCCACCATCGGGACCGGCGGCAGACCGGTTTCGGCCTCATGCGCGCGAATGCGGCTCGCGGCTTCCAGCCCGTCGACGCCGGGCATCGAAATGTCGGTGAACACGAGGTCGGGCGGCGCGGCGGCATAGGCCGAGACGAGTTCCTCGCCATTGCCGACGAGGTCGATGTCGATTTCGAGCCCTTTCAGCATCATCCGGAAGACGAGCTGGTTGGTCTTGTTGTCCTCGGCCGCGAGAAGGCGCAGCCGACGCGGTTCGGGTGCGGGCGGTTCGGGATCCTCGTTCGGCGTGACATCAACGCCGTTCCCTGCCCCTCCTGCCCCTGCGATCTCTGTCAAACGTATTCTCAACTCAGACAGGCGCATCGGCAGTGTCAGGAGATGCGCCCGGGCGTCGGCCGGCAAGGTCAGCCCGGGTATTACGCTGGCGACCGCGACCGGGCCTGTATGGCCCGACGCGGCGATCACCTCGATGAACCGCTCCGGCAGATCCGTGACGAGCCACAGTGCAAGGTCAGCCCGCTCATCGTCGCAGACAAGCTCCGCCCCGAGTTTCCGGAGCGACCGTTCGAGTCCCTGCGCCATCCCCTCGCTCTGGTCGATCAGCCGGATGCGGAATCCCGGTGGCAGAGCGTCAGCCGCACGGGACTGATCCTCTGGCAGGCCGAGCGGCAATGTGCAGCGGAAGGTCGAGCCCTGCCCGAGCGTGCTCTGCACCCGGATCTCGCCACCCATCATCCGGACCAGTCGCTGCGTGATGGCCAGCCCGAGCCCGGTGCCCTCGTAGTTCCGGTTCCTCTGGTCTTCCACCTGCGTGAAATCGCCGAAGATGGCGTCGATCATACCGGGTGGAATGCCGATGCCGGTATCCTCGACTTCGATCCCGATCGTCACGGTCTGCCCGTCCACCGCCTGCCGCGTCACCCGCACCGCGATCCGGCCGGCATCGGTGAACTTCACCGCATTGCCCATCAGGTTGGTGAGAATCTGCCGGATCCGCCCCGGATCGCCGATCAGCCTCGATGGCAGGTCAGGGTCGAATTCCGCCTCGTGCACGAGCCCGCGTTCGCGCATCGCGGGGCTGAGCAGGCGGTAGACGTCCTGAACCAGTTGTTCGAGGTCGAACGGCTCCTCCCGGATTGCGAGCTTGTCCGCCTCGATCTTCGAATAGTCGAGAATGTCGTTGATGATCTGCAGCAACGCCTCACCCGAATTGCGGATCGTGTCGACATATTCGCGCTGTTCCCCGTCCAGCCGGGTGTCGCGCAGCAGGTCCGCCATCCCGACGACGCCGTTCATCGGCGTCCGGATCTCGTGGCTCATGTTGGCGAGGAAGGCCGATTTCGCCCGGCTTCCGGCCTCGGCGGCATCGCGCGCTTCGCGCAACTCTCGTTCACGCTTCATCGTCTCTGAGATGTTCATGCCGAGCGAAAGCACGTCGCCGTATTCCGTTCGCCTGTCGGTGAACCTGACGAAGGTGCCGTCGAACATTTCGATGACGGTTTCCGGGATTTCGTCCGCCTCCCACCGGGCGAGCATCTTGTCGATCCAGGTCGCGTCGGCCATGCCCTGCGTGTTGACGATCCCTTCTTCGACGCAGATGCGCAGGATCGTTTCATAGCTCGCGCCCGGGGCGACGTCGGCGACCCCGTCAAACGGCCGCAGATAGGCCGGGTTGGCGTGAACGAGGCGATGGTCCTTGTCGTAGACCGCGTACCCCTCGGGGATCGACCGGAGCGAGTCCCACAGCCGCCGTTCCGCCCGGATCGCCTTCTCCGTCGCGGCCTCCATCGCCGCCCGCGCCCGGCTGGTCTGCCCCTGAAGCTCGGCATTGACCTCGCGCGCTTCGATCACCTGCTTGGACAGCGCCTCGGCATGGACGGCGAGCTTGCGGTTGGCGGCATAGAGCTCCTCGGATCGCTGCGCGAGCAGGCGCTCAGCCGCGAGGCGCGCGCGGCGTTCCAGCGACAGCCGATCAGTGAAGCGCGCATTGGCCATGGTCTTTGCGGTCTCGGATCCCGGAATTCTCGGCGGACAATGGCACCTCCGGACTCAAAAACCGGTTAACGGCACATCCCGCCTCACACACCGCCGCAGCCCCCCGGCCCCTCCGCCCATTCGGCCAGACACGGTCCGGATGGCCAAGATGTTTCCGTTCCTCTCCAATGCGTTACCGCCTGCGTGCAAGAGGGCCCGACCGCACGGGCCTCTGTGCAATGACGCACCAATATCACGCAGATTTCCCGGCTTTGTGGGCTTCAAGAGAGCCGCAAACCCCATACCTCTTCCTCATCGACGGCGGGCAGCGCCGCCGCCACCGAAACCCAATACGCCCAAGGAGGCACATCATGAAAACCCTGATCGCTACCACCGCCCTCGCCCTGACCCTCGCCGCCCCGGCGCTCGCCAACGAGCAGCTCGCCAACGCCCTCGGCGTCGATGCCGGCGACTACACCACGTCCGAGCTCGTCCGGCTGCAGGCCGCTTACGATGCCGATGACCGCGACACCGTGCGCTTCATCCTCTCGGGCGAAGCCGCCAATGCCGCTCCGGTCCCAGCAGCGACCGACTTCGCCGTCGCCGCGGCCGAGCAGGACGACAACCGCATCCTCGCCGGCTTCCTCCGCTCGGAAGGCTCCGAGGTCGTCTCGACCCAGGGCAATGGCGCCACTGACGCCGCCCGCGCCTTCGCCATCCAGGTCGCCGAGCAGAACGACGACCAGGTCCGCGCCGACTACCTCCGCAACGGCGGGTCGCTGACCACCTACTGACGGGGACCCCATCCCGCGGCGGCCGCCTCCTCCCCGGTCGCCATATCAGCCCCCCGGTCCTCTCAGGACCGGGGGGTTTTCATGTGCCGGACAGCTCGATCAGCGTGATTTCCGGCGGCACGCCGATCCGGACCGGGATGGCCGTGAAGCCGATCCCGCCTGATACGACGAGATTGCGCCCGTCTTCCTCGTGCAATCCGTGCGCGTAACGCTGGCCGTAGCGCGACGGCGTCAGCGGCCGCCAGTTGCCCAGGACGATCTGCCCGCCATGCGTGTGGCCCGATACCGTCAGCGCGGCGGGCGGCGCCGCATCGGCCCACAGGTCGGGCTCATGCGCCATCAGGATCAGATCGGCCCCCTCGGGCACCGGTGACAGCGCGGCGTCGAGATCGTGCTTCGGATTCGGCCGCGATTTCCGGCCTTCGCCGCGGATCGAGTCCACCCCGGCCAGCCAGGCCCCGCCCAGTTCCACCGCCTCGTTGTCCAGTAGCCGCACCGTGCCGCCCGCGAACGCCTCCCGCATGGAATTGCGACGGTTGCCGGTGCTCCGCGCCAGCGCACATTCGGCCCAGTCGTGATTACCGAGCGTCGCGAAGACGCCGAGCGGGGCCGAGAGTTCCTGAAGCGGCGCGACGATGTCGTCCGGCTCGGCCCTGCGGCCGACCAGGTTGTGATCGGCGAGGAAATCGCCCGGCATCAGGATCAGGTCAGGAGACAGCGCGTTCGCCCGGTCGACGACGCGCGCGATATGGCGGATCGGCGTCCAGGGCGAGATCACGTGCAGATCGCTCAGCACCACGATCCGCAGCGCCGACCCGCGCCAGCGCCGCGTCCGGACCTCATGGCGGAGGACGATGGGATCGCGGGGCATCCTCAGCCCCGCCCGACGGTGTCAGGTCTCGCGCAATCGGGCATGACGGCTCCGAAGATCGGTTCGGGCCTTGTCCCGCAGGACGTGCCCTTACGCAAGCGGTCGCCCGCACACCCAAAAGAAAAGGGCGAGGATCGACCCCGCCCCTTCATCTTTCCCGAAATACTCACACTTCAGCCGGAACCGCGCGACGCCTCGCCATCTCCAGGCAGGGGATCGACGCGGGCGCTCAGGCCGCGTCGAAGCGCAACGGCTTCACCGACTGGAACAGCCCCGTCGCCATCAGCTTGTCGAGCACGCCGGACGGCGGCTGATCGTCAAGATACAGCAATGCGATCGCGTCCCCGTCCCGGTGCGACCGGCCCAGCGTGAAGTTCGCGATGTTCACACCGTTCTCGCCCATCGTCTGGCCAAGCGCGCCGATGATGCCGGGCACGTCGTGGTTGGTGGTGTACAGCATGTGCGCCCCCACCTCCGCGTCGATGTTGATGCCCTTGATCTGGATGAAGCGCGGCTTGCCGTCCGAGAACACCGTGCCGGCGACTGACCGCTCGCGGTCGGCGGTCTTGACGTGCAACCGGATGTATCCGTCGAACACCCCGGTCTTGTCCTGCGTGACGGTCGAGATCTCGACGCCGCGCTCCTTCGCAATGACCGGCGCCGAGACCATGTTCACGTCCGGGTTCGTCGCCTTCATCACTCCGGCGATGGCTGCGCAGTTGAGTGCGTTCACGTTCATCGTCGACGCCACACCGTTATAGGTCAGCGTGATCTCGTCGATCGCCTCCTCGGTCAGCTGGCCGACGAAGGCGCCGAGATGCTCGGCCAGCTTCACCCACGGGCCCATGATCGCGGCCTCTTCCGCCGTCACCGACGGCATGTTGAGCGCGTTCGACACCGCACCGGTCAGCAGGTAGTCCGACATCTGCTCGGCCACCTGCAGCGCCACGTTCTCCTGCGCCTCGGTCGTCGCCGCGCCCAGATGCGGGGTGCAGACGACGTTCGGCAGGTTGAACAGCGGGTTCTCGGTGGCGGGCTCTTCCTTGAACACGTCGAAGGCCGCGCCCGCGACATGGCCCGATTGCAGAAGATCGGCCAGCGCAGCCTCGTCGACCAGCCCGCCGCGCGCGCAGTTGATGATCCGCACGCCCTTCTTCGTCTTCTCGAGGTTCTTGCGGCTCAGGATATTCGCCGTCTTCTCGGTGTACGGCACGTGCAGCGTAATGAAGTCCGACCGCGCCAGCAGCTCGTCCAGTTCCAGCTTCGTCACGCCGATCTGCTTGGCCCGGTCCTCGGACAGGAACGGATCGTAGGCGACGACTTTCATCTTCAGCCCGTGCGCCCGGTCGATGACGATCGAGCCGATATTGCCCGCCCCGATGACGCCGAGCGTCTTGCCGGTCAGTTCCACGCCCATGAAGCGGGATTTTTCCCACTTGCCGGCATGGGTCGAGGCATTGGCCTCGGGGATCTGGCGCGCGACGGCGAACATCATCGCGATCGCGTGTTCCGCCGTCGTGATCGAGTTGCCGAACGGCGTGTTCATCACGATGATCCCCTTCCGGCTGGCGGCGGGGATGTCCACGTTATCGACGCCGATGCCGGCGCGGCCGATCACCTTGAGGTTCGTCGCCGCCGCGATCACCTTCTCGGTCACCTTGGTCGCCGACCGGATCGCAAGGCCGTCATACTGGTCGATCACGGACAGGAGCTTGTCCTTGTCCTTGCCGATCGAAGGATCGAAGGTCACGTCGATGCCGCGGTCGCGGAAGATCTGCACGGCGGTTTCGCTCAGCTTGTCGCTGACGAGCACTTTGGGAGCCATTGTCCTGGTCCTTTGACTACAGTGGAGGGCCCGGCCGCCGTGTGAAAATCCTTCACCAAGGATTTTCCGTCCTGCAGGATTTTCCTGAAGATCCTGCCTTCCGGCGGCCGGGTGGTGTTCTGTCAGGCCGCGTCGGCCAGCGCCTCGATCTCCGCCGCGAAGGCCCAGTCGAGCCAGGGCAGCATGGCCTCGATATCCGAGGTCTCGACCGTGCCGCCGCACCAGATCCGCAGGCCCGGAGGCGCATCGCGATAGGCGCCGACATCCAGCGCCACGCCTTCGGCTTCGAGCCGCTTGGCGACCGCCTTGGCGAAGGCCGCGCCGTCCGAAATCCGGTGATCGGTAAACTTCAGGCAGACCGAGGTGTTCGATCGCGTCGCCGGATCTTCAGCCAGATTGGCGATCCAGTCCCGCGCGTCGCAGAAGTCGAAAATCGCCTGCGCGTTCGCATCGGCCCGCGCCATCAGCGCGCTCAGCCCGCCGATCCCCTCGGCCCAGTCGAGTGCCTTGAGGTAATCCTCGACCGCCAGCATCGACGGCGTGTTGATAGTCTCGCCGGCGAAGATGCCCTCGATCAGCTTGCCGCCCTTGGTCATGCGGAAGATCTTCGGCAGCGGCCAGGGCGGGGTGTAGCTCTCCAGCCGCTCGACGGCACGCGGGCTCAGGATCAGCATCCCGTGCGCCGCCTCGCCGCCCAGCACCTTCTGCCAGGAAAAGGTGACGACATCGAGCTTGTCCCACGGAAGATCCTGCGCGAAGGCGGCCGAGGTCGCGTCGCAGATCGTCAGGCCCGCGCGGTCGGCCGGGATCGCGTCGCCGTTCGGCACGCGCACACCGGACGTCGTGCCGTTCCAGGTGAACACCACGTCGGTGTCGAAATCGATCTCCGCAAAATCGACGATGTGCCCGTACTCGGCTGTCTTCACGACCGCGTCGATCTTCAGCTGCTTGACCACGTCGGTTACCCAGCCCGAGCCGAAGCTCTCCCAGGCCACCATCGTCGCCGGGCGCGCGCCCAGCATCGACCACATCGCCATCTCGACCGCGCCGGTATCGGAGGCAGGCACAATGCCGCAGCGATAGCCTTCGGGCACGCCCAGAAGCGTCTTGGTGCGCTCGATCGCGTCCTTCAGCTTGGCCTTGCCCACCGCGGCGCGGTGCGAGCGGCCGAGCGCAGCATCGGCGAGACCATCGAGCGAAAATGTCGGGGGTTTGGCGCAGGGGCCAGAGGAAAAACGCGGGTTGGCCGGCCGCGTTGCCGGGGTATCCATGACCATCGGTGGTATCCTTGCAGATATGCGCCCCTCGTTGGGGAGGGGTGTCCCACCGACGCGGATACTCCTGCCCCGCAGCTTCGACAAGGGGGCAAATGCGGCCGGGCCGGCCGGCGCGCGGGATTGCCGCAAGTCGGCCCCGGGCGCGGCGGCGCATCCTGATCGGAACGCGGCGATGGCGGGCGGCGTTGAACAGGTCTATCAAGACCGTCGGCCAGCTTCCGGTGACCCATGACCAATATCGACCAGGCTTCACGCATCGCGGTTATCCTGATCGCGACGATCCTTCTGTTCGCCGCGCTCGACGCGATCGAATACGTCGCCGCTCCGGTGGCGCTCGCCGCGGTGACGGGGGTGATCCTCGCGCCGCTGACAGACCGCATGGCCGATGCCGGCCTGCCCCGCAGCGTGGCTGCCTTCCTGTCCTTCTTCGCCGGCGTCGCCGCGATCCTTGTCGCCGTCTTCCTGTTCCAGCCGGCCGTGACCCGCGCCGCCGACGCATTCCCGCGCGTCTACCGGGAACTGAACTCGACCCTCTACCTGATCCAGGCCGAACTGCGCGGGTTGCAGGAAGTCGAGGAGGACGTGCGCGCCCTGATCGACCGCGGCGGCGGATCCGGCGGCGGCGGAGACCAGGCCGCCGGCAATGGTGAAGGCAGCGCAGCCGCGGACGCGATTCCCTCGGTCGAGGACATGGTGCTGCTCGCCCCGTCCATCGCCGGGCGCATCCTGATCTATCTCGGCGCGTTCTTCTTCTTCGTGCTCACCCGGCTCGAGATCTATGACGGCCTCGCCCGCCGTTTCGCCCGGCCACAGAACCGGCTCACCATGTCCCGCCGCTTCACCGACGCCGAGCGGCAGGTCTCGCGCTACTTCCTGACGATCTCGGTCATCAATGCCGGGCTCGGTGCCGCCACGGCGGTGGCCATGATGCTGCTCGGGATGCCGTCGCCGCTGATGTGGGGCTTCGCCGCGTTCCTGCTGAACTTCGTGATCTATGTCGGCCCGACCGCCTTCGTCATCGCGCTCGGCGTCGCCGGGCTGGTGCAGTTCGACGGGATTCTCGTCGTCGCTCCGGCGGCGGCCTTCCTGTTCCTCAACATGATCGAGTCGCAGTTCGTCACGCCGTCGCTCCTCGGCCGGTCGCTTGCGGTCAATCCGCTGCTGATCTTCGTCACGCTCAGCTTTTTCCTGTGGCTCTGGGGCGCGATCGGAGCCATCGTCGCGATCCCGCTCCTGCTCTGGATCATCGCCTTCACATTGCCTGACACGACCCCGGCGCCCGCCCGCGTAACCAGTTGAATTGCGCCACAAGTTCAGGGCTCAGTGCCGCCATCCAGATATTTTTCAGGCCGGGCTGGCCGAAATGTCCATTCGGAATATGTCAAGATAGATTTACAGTTCGCTTGCCCTGCGGCGACGTTCGCGGTATGCGTGTGTTATCTCTTTCGCAACACTCTCAGGGAGGAGTCACTTATGAAGGACTCCGCTGTCGCCACGCCGATCGACCTGTCCGGCTTCCTCCCCTTCCAGATGGCCATTGTCTCCGGGCGGCTGTTCCAGCGCCTGATCGCCGATGCCGGCCTGCAATTGCCGGAATGGCGGATCATGATGGTCCTTCCGCGGCACGAACCCTGCTCGTCGAACGACCTGTCGATCCTGACCTCGATGGACGCCGCCCGCGTCAGCCGCGCCCAGCGCCGGCTCGAATCGCTGAACCTGATCCGGGTCGTACAGGACCAGGAAGATCGCCGCCGCCTCGTGGTCACGCTGACCGAGGATGGCCGCGATGAGGCCCGCCGCCTGACAGACATCGCCCGCATGGCCGAGGACCGGCTGCTCGTCGGACTCGATTCCGGAGCACGCGACGATCTTCGCATGGCGATGACCTCGCTCTTCGCCCGGCTCTGAGGGCGACCCTTTGCCGTTCGCAAACGACTCTTGCCTCGCAGGGGTGCGACGCGTAACCCTCGTATCGTTCCGGTTCCGGCCGTTCAGGCCGGGCAAAAGGGAACGCGGTGAAAATCCGCGGCTGCCCCCGCAACTGTAAGCGGAGAGCGCGGTCGGACAATGCCACTGGAGCGTCCCAGGACGCCCCGGGAAGGCCCGGCCAAGCGATGACCCGCAAGCCAGGAGACCTGCCGGAACGTTCACCCTGTCTTGCATGCGGGGCGCGTGCCGGACTGCGGTTCTTCCGCCCGTGGTGACATCTGCACCGTCGGCGGGGAGTCCCCCAAAGACCAATCAAACCGGGGCCGGACGGTCCCGTTCACGGGGGATACCACTTGCGGACACATCTTTCCGCCGTCACCGCACTTCTGCTCGGCACGACGGCCGCGGGCGCGCAGGGCGCCTACACGCTCGACACGATCATCTTCACGGCGACCGCAACCGCGGCCGAACGCGCCCGCGTCGGATCGTCGGTCAGCGTGCTCGGGCAGGACGACCTGACCGGCGCCGTGCCGGGCCAGCTCGCCTACTCGCTCGACGCGTTGCCGGGCGTCCGGCTGGCCCAGAACGGGCCTCCGGGCACTCTGGCCTCGTTCTTCATCCGCGGAGCGCAGACGAGGTACATCGGCGTCTACATTGACGGCATTCTCGTCAACGACCCGACCTCGACCGATGCGGGCTTCGACGATTTCGGCGGGATCGGCACCGCGAACACCCGCCGGGTCGAACTTCTGCGCGGATCGCAGTCGGCGCTCTACGGCGGCACCGCCATCGCCGGCGTCGTGAACGTCACGACGCTGCCCGGCGACGACACGCCCGAGGGCGTCAGCCAGAGCCTCGATCTCGAGGCCGGCAGCTTCGGTACGGCCTCGCTCGCCTACCAGTTCGCCCATGTCATCGGTGATACGCGGTTCAGCTTCGGCCTCAGCCACGCCCGGTCCGACGGATTCTCGGCCGCCGAGGAGAATGCCGGCAATACCGAGGCCGACGGCTTCGACCGCAGCCGCCTCAGCTTCGGGGTCGAACACGCGGTATCCGATACGCTGACCGTGGGCCTGAACGGGTTCTACGAAGACGGCGGCGCCGAGTTCGACGAATTCGCCTTCGCGCCCGTCGACGGCACGCCCGACGAGGAATCCGAGCGTCAGGCCTGGGGCCTCCGCGCCTATCTCGAGGCCGAAACCGGGGCGTGGTCGCATGACGCGGCGCTGTCCTTCTACAGCATCGACCGGTCGCTCGTGTCGCCAACGGTCGGGCCGGATACGGCGGCCGCGTTCGGCACGCCGTTTTCGTCCGACTTCCACGGCGAACGGATCACGCTCGACTACACCGCATCGACCGACCTGTCCGACACTCTGTCGATCGCCCTCGGCGCGGATGCGCGGCTGGAAACGGCGGAATACGCCAATATCGGCGGCGGAAGCGAGGACGTCACCGTTCTTGGCGCATTCGCCGAGGCGACGTGGTCCCCGTCCGCGATGCTCGACGTCACCGCGACACTGCGGCACGACGATCATTCGGCCTTCGGCGGCTTCACCACTGGCAGGCTCGCCTTCGCCTATCGCCCGGCCGACGGCACCGTGATCCGTGGCGCCGTCGGCACCGGCTACCGGGCGCCCTCGCTGGATGAACTCTATGGCGACTACCTCGCCGGAGCGTTCCCGTTCCAGGGCAACCCGAACCTGACGCCGGAGGAAAGCGTCTCGGCCGAACTGGGGATCGAACACAGCTACGACAGCGGCGCCTTCGTTTCGGCCACCGTCTTCCGGCTCGAGACCGACAACCGCATCAGTTTCGTCTTCGGCGCGCCCTCGACGCTCGAGAACACGCCGGGTGTCACGACGCGGCAGGGGCTGGAACTGTTCGGCAGCCTGCCCATCGCGGCGGGCTGGACGCTGGATGGCGCGTATACCTACACCGATACCGAACAGCCGAACGGCGCGCCGCTGGACAACGTGCCGATGCATGATCTCGTGCTCGGCCTCGGCGGCGAATTCGGTTCCGGCTGGTCCGGACGGCTCGAACTGCGCCATGCCGCCAATCTCGTCGATGATGGGCTCACGCTGCCCGACTACACCGTCACGAACGCCTCGATCGGGTACGAGATCCGCGACGGGCTGGAGGTCTATGGCCGGATCGAGAACCTGTTCGACACGCAATACCAGACGGTCAACGGCTACGGCACGTCGGACCGGGCATTCTATGTCGGGCTCCGGACGCGCTTCTAGGCCCCTCGCGGGCCTCCTCGCCGCGCTGGCCTTCGCCGGCGCGGCGGCGGCCGATGCGCCCGTGCGGGTCGTGTCGATGAACCTCTGCACCGACCAGCTCGCAATGATGCTGGCCGCGCCCGGCCAGCTCGTCTCCGTCTCGGATATCGCCACCGACCCCTTCACCTCGCCGATGTGGCGGGAGGCCGAGGCATATCCCGCCAATTCCGGCCGGGCGGAGGAGATCTTCCTGCTCGATCCCGACCTCGTCCTCGCCGGGGTCTATTCCGATCCGGCCGTGGTCTCGATGCTCCGCCGGCTCGGTCTCCGGGTCGAACAGCTCGACATAGCCGCAACGCTCGAGGACATCCCCGACCGCATCGCCGAAGTCGCCGCACTCCTCGGCCGCGACGCCGAAGGACAGTCCCTGATCCGCAGGTTCGAGACCGATCTCGCCAACCTGCGCAATGCGACGGAAGGCGGTCCCGTCACCGCCTTCTACTATCCGAACGGCTACACACTCGGGACCGAGACCCTGTCCCACGAGATCCTCACCGCCGCCGGGTTCCGCAACCTGTCCGAGCGTCTCGGCCGCGCGCAGTCCGGCCACCTGCCCCTCGAACTGCTAGTCATGGAGCAGCCGGATCTCATCGTCACATCAGACCCGTATCCGGGCGCGTCCCGCTCCGAAGACCTGCTCGACCATCCCGCCATCGCCGAGCTTTCCGGACCGTCCGGCCCGTTCCGCTCCGGTCCCGACTGGGTCTGCGGCACGCCGCATGTGCTGTCCGCCGTTTCGGCGCTGTCGGCACGCGCGCCATGACCCGACTCCTCCTCATCCTCGTGCTGATCGTCGCGGCGCTGTTCGCGCTGTCGCTCCTTGTCGGTCCCGCCGGATTCGGTCCGGCGCAGTCTCTCGACGCGCTCCTGACCGGCCGGGGGGAGGCGGTGGCGCTCGTGATGCGCGAAATCCGCCTGCCCCGCGCGCTTCTCGGCGCGATGGTCGGTGCCAGCCTCGGGCTCTCCGGCGCCGCGCTCCAGGGATACCTGAGAAACCCGCTCGCCGAGCCAGGCCTGATCGGCATTTCCTCCTCCGCAGCCCTCGGCGCCGTCATCGCGCTTCAGACCGGGCTTGCCGCCGCCTTCGCTGCCGCCCTGCCCCTGGCCGCCCTGGCCGGCGCGCTTGTCGCCGTCCTCCTCGTCTTTCTGCTCGCCGGTCCGCGGGGCGGATCGCTGACGGTCATTCTCGCCGGCATCGCGATCTCCGCGCTCGCCGCCGCCCTCCTGTCTCTGGTCCTCAACCTGTCGCCCAACCCTTTCGCGGTATCCGAAACGGTGTTCTGGATGATGGGCAGCCTAGCCGACCGGAGCTTCACCCATGTCTGGCTGGCGCTGCCGTTCATGGTCGCGGGCTGGATCATGCTCGCGCTCACCGCCCGCGGCCTCGACGCGCTGACGCTTGGCGAGGACGCCGCCGGCTCCCTCGGCCTGTCGCTCCCGCGGCTGCGCCTCCTCGTCATCCTCGGCACCGCGGCCGCCGTCGGCGCCTCGACCGCCGTCGCGGGGGCCATCGGCTTTGTCGGCCTCGTCGTGCCGCACCTCCTCCGGCCTTTCGTCGATGGCCGCCCCGGCGCGCTTCTGCCCGCCTCGGCACTCGGCGGCGCAGCCCTCGTCCTCGCTGCCGATGTCGCCGTCCGCCTGATCCTGCCCGACCGCGACCTGAAGCTCGGCGTCGTCATGGCCTTCGTCGGCGCGCCACTCTTCCTGCACCTGATCTACAAGACCCGGAGGGCAACGGCATGAGCCTCCTGTCCGTCCAGACCCTCACCGTGATGCGCGGCGAATGCCCGGTCGTCGATCACGTCTCGTTCGATGTCGGCCCCGGCGAATGTGTCGGCCTGATCGGCCCGAACGGGGCGGGCAAGACGACCCTGTTCCGGGCCCTTCTCGGCTTCCTTGACGCGACCGGCCGTTGCGACCTGCGCGACCGGGACGCCCGGGCCCGGGCCCACCACGCCGCCTGGCTTCCGCAGGCGAGAGAGATCGCCTGGCCGATCCCCGTCGAAACACTCGTCACCCTCGGCCGCATCCCGCATCTCGCCGCCGGCGCCCGCCCCGGCCCCGCCGACCGGGACGCCATCGCCGCGGCGCTCGAGCGCATGGAGCTCACCGATTTCGCCCGCCGCCCCGCGACGGAGCTGTCCGGCGGCGAGCAGGCCCGCGTCCTCATCGCCCGCGCGCTCGCGCAGGACACGCCGCTCATCCTCGCCGACGAACCGGTCGCCGGCCTCGACCCGGCGCACCAGATCTCCGCGATGGCCGAATTCGCCCGGATCGCGGCAGATGGCCGCGCGGTCGTGGTGTCACTCCACGATCTCGGCCTCGCGGCGCGATACTGCACCCGGCTGATCCTGATGCATCGCGGCCGGATCGAGGCCGACGGCCCCCCGCGCGACGTGCTGACGCCGGACAACCTCGCCCGCGTGTTCGGCGTCTCGGCTTACATGCTGGAGACCGAGGCGGGCCTCGTCTTCCAGCCGATGGGCGTGGTGCCATGATCGCACCGGTGCTCGACCGGCCGTGGCTGCGCGTCGATCTCGGCCGGCCGCACCGCGTCCTGTCCTTCGCGCCGCACAATCCCGGCTTCGTCGTCGCGCGCCACGTCCTCTGGCGCGAGGTGCGCGATGCCGACCTGGTGCCCGGTTTCGACGCGCTCGGATGGCTCTCGGCCCAGTGCGGACCGGAAGACGTCGCGATGCTGACCTCGCGCGATCTCGGCCGGTTTCGTCTCGAAACCGCGGTTTCGGGACAGGTCCGCGCCGATTGCCTCGCGACCGTGGGCCTCTCGAACGCAGAACGCGTCGGCACCCGCCAGGCCGCGCCCGGCATCGGCACGGTCAACATTCTCGTGGCCCTCGACACCGGCCTGACCGATGCCGCGCTGATCGAGGCGATGACCATCGTCGCCGAGGCGCGGACCGCCGCCATCATCGACCACGGCCGCGACCTGCCGACCGGCCGGGCCACCGGCACCGGGACGGACTGCATCGCCGTCGCCTGCCCGCCCGGCGGCGACCTGCCCCATGCCGGCCTCCACACCGAAACCGGCGAGGCCATCGGGCGAGCCACCTACGACGCCGTCGCCGCCGGAGCGCGCGACTGGATGGCCGAGTTCCCGGGCTAGGCCCGCTTCAATCGACCGCGCCTGCAAACGCTGTCCACGGCCGCCGAACCGACTATCGTCAGGTCCAAGCGGAGGCAGCCCATGCTCGTCGTCGAAGACCTCGCAAAGACCTATCCCGGCGCGACCACCCCGGTTCTCGACGGCGTTTCGCTGTCCGTCGCCGCCGGAGAAACGGTGGCGCTGACCGGCGAAAGCGGCTCGGGCAAGAGCACGCTCCTCCATCTCGTCGCCGGGCTCGACACACCCGAACATGGGCGGATCGCGGTCGGCGGCGCGGATCTCGCGCCGCTCGACGATGCCGGGCGCGCGGCGCTCCGGCGCGACCGGATCGGTCTCGTCTTCCAGCAGTTCAACCTGATCCCGTCGCTGACGGTCGAGGCGAATCTCGCCTTCCAGGCGCGGCTGGCGGGCCGGACGCCCGATCTCGGGCCGCTCGCCGCCCGGCTCGGCCTGTCCGACCTGATGCGCCGCTACCCCGAGGAACTGTCGGGCGGCCAGCAGCAGCGCGTCGCGATCGGCCGCGCGCTTGCCGCCGCGCCGGGCCTGATCCTCGCCGACGAGCCGACCGGCAATCTCGATGAGGCGACCGGTGATGCCGTGCTCGACCTGCTGATGGAACTGGCCGAGACGACCGGCGCCGCGCTCCTGATGGTCACCCATTCAGAACGACTCGCCGCGCGGCTGTCGCGCAGGGTCCATCTGTCGCGCGGGCGGCTGACATGACCCGCGCCGGGCTCTCGGCTCTCCTTTCGCACTGGCGGCAACGGCCGGGCCAGCTTGCCGCGCTGGTCCTCGGCCTGATGCTCGCGACCGCTCTCTGGTCCGGCGTGCAGGCGATCAATGCCGAAGCGCGCAACGCCTACGACCGGGCCGAGGGCGTACTGACACAAGGCCGCTTCGCCCGTCTCGCCCGTGCCGATGGCGGCCCGATCCCGGTGGCAGATTACGTCGCCCTCCGTCGCGCGGGCTATCTCGTCAGCCCGGTGATCGAGACCGACTATGCGGGCCTGACGCTCCTCGGCCTCGACCCGTTGACGGCCCCCGCCGACGCGCTGCCGGGCGGCATCGCCACCGAGACCACCGGATTCGCCGACTTCTCCGCGCAGCTCTATGTCAGTCCCGAATCCGCCGATCAGGGCCTTCCCGGCGCGCAGGTTTTACCAAGTCTGCCGCCCGGAACCGCCGTCGCCGACATCTCGACCGTCGCGCGGCTGACCGGCGTCTTCGACCCGACCTATCTCCTCGTCCTGCCCGATCAGCCCGCGTTCCTGCCCCCGATCGAAACCGCCACCGATCTCGAGCTGCGCCTGCCCGACGACAGTACCGACCCCGGCGAGATGACGGCCGCCTTCCACATGAACCTGACCGCGTTCGGGCTACTCTCTTTCGGCGTCGGGCTTTTCATCGCGCATGCCGCCATCGGCCTCGCGGTGGAACAGCGGCGGCCGGTCATCCGGACCCTGCGCGCCCTCGGCCTGCCGCTCCGCCGTCTCATCGCGCTGCTTGCGCTGGAGCTTCTCGGCATCGCCGCCATTGCCGGCATCCTCGGCGTCCTTCTCGGTTACGTCATCGCCGCGGCCCTCCTGCCCGGCGTTGCCGGAACGCTCCGCGGCCTTTACGGCGCGCCGATCGGGGCCGAGCTTGGCTTCGACCCGGCCTGGGCGCTCGCCGCGCTCGCCATCGCGCTGATCGGCGCGGGCGTCGCCGGGGCCTCGGCCCTCTGGCGCGTCGCGCATATGCCGATCCTCGCGCCCGCCCTGCCCCGCGCCTGGGCGATGGACCACGGTCGCATCCTGCGCCGCCAGGCGCTCGCCGCTGCGGCCCTCTTTGCGCTCGCCGCGCTCTTCGCCGCTGTTCCCGGCGGCCTCGTCCTCGCCTTCGCGTCCCTCGCGGCACTTCTCCTCGGCGCGGCCCTCGCCCTGCCGCCGGTCCTGTCGTGGCTGCTCTCCCGCGCCCGTCCGCTCGCCCGGGGGGCCTTCGCCGAATGGGTCCTCGCCGATACCCGCCAGCAGGTCTCGGGCCTGTCACTCGCGCTCATGGCGCTTCTCCTCGCGCTCGCCGCCAATGTCGGGGTCTCGACGATGGTCGGCTCGTTCCGCGAAACCTTCGTCCAGTGGCTCGACCAGCGTCTCGGGGCCGAGCTCTACCTGCGCGCCAGCAACCCGCAGGAACTCGACCGCCTGACCGCGATCCTCGGCGGCCGCACCGATGCGATTCTCCCCGTCGCCTCGGTCGACCGCCCGCTCCTCGGTCAGCCGGGGTCGATCCTCGCCCAGGCCGACGATCCGACCTACCGCGAGCGCTGGCCGCTCCTCGACGCGGCCCCTGACGCCTTCGATGCGCTTCACGCCGGCACCGGAGTCTTCGTCAACGAACAGATCGCCCTGCGCGAGGGCCTGTCACTCGGTGACCCGGTTCCGCTCGCACCGGGCCTGACGCTGCCGGTCGTTGCGATCTATGCCGATTACGGCAACCCGGAAGGGCAGGCTGTCATGGGCCTCGGCCCCTTCCGCGCCGCCTTCCCGGACGTCCCGCCCCTCGGCCTCGCCATCCGCGCCGATCCCGACGCCGTGCCCGGGCTGATCGAGGACCTGCGCGCCGCCGGCCTGCCCGACGGCGCGATCTCGGACCAGGCGAACATGCGCCGCATCAGCCTCATGGTGTTCGAACGCACCTTCCGCGTGACCGACGCACTCTCGGCCCTAACACTCGGCGTCGCCGGGCTGGCAATCCTGCTTAGCTTCCTCACGCTCGCCCGGATGCGGCTGCCGCAGCTCGCCCCAGTCTGGGCCATCGGACAGACCCGAACCCGCCTTGCAGGCACGGAACTCGGCCGCTCCCTCGCGCTTGCAGCGCTGACCTTCCTCCTCGCGCTTCCGGTGGGCCTCGCCCTCGCCTGGCTGCTGCTGAACCGGGTCAACACCGAGGCGTTCGGCTGGCGCCTGCCGATGATCCTCTTCCCCGGCGACTGGCTCCGCCTAGCACTCCTCGCCGCGCTCGCCGCCGGTCTCGCCGCCACGTTGCCCGCGCTCCGCCTCGCCCGGATGGCGCCCGCGCGGCTTCTGCAGGTCTTCGTCCATGAGCGTTAGGATCGCCCTCCTCCTGCTCGCCCTCTGGCCGTTGACGGCCGGGGCGCAGGGCTTCGCCAATCTCGGCACGGAGGCCGAGGGCTACGCGCTGCCCGACCCCGACCACGTTTGGGACTTCCCGGCCGATCACGGCCCGCACCCGGACTTTCGCATTGAATGGTGGTACCTGACGGCAAGCCTTCAGGGCGACGACGGCCACCGCTACGGCGTGCAGTGGACGCTCTTCCGCCTCGCGCTCACCCCGCAATCACCAGAAGGATGGGGGGCGGAGCAGATCTGGATGGGCCATGCCGGTCTGACAGCCGAGGACAGCCACCATTCCGCGGAACGCTTCGCCCGCGGCGGGATCGGGCAGGCCGGTGTCACGGCACAGCCGTTCGAGGCGTGGATCGATGACTGGCGGATGGCGGGGCAGGGGACCGATACCGGCGATGCGCTCGACGCGCTGACACTGACCTCCCGCGGCCCGGACTTCGCCTACGACCTCGATCTCGAGGCCACTGGTCCGCTCGTCTTCCACGGACAGAACGGCTATTCCGTGAAATCCGAGGCCGGGCAGGCCAGCAATTACTATTCGCAGCCCTTCTACGAGGTCTCTGGCACGCTGATGCTGCCCGGTGGCGAGGTCGCGGTGACGGGGCAGGGCTGGCTCGACCGGGAATGGTCGTCGCAGCCGTTGACCGACAGCCAGACCGGGTGGGACTGGATTTCACTCCAGTTCGACGACGGCGCGCGGCTGATGGGCTACCGCCTGCGCGACGCATCCGGGCCGGCCTACACGGTCGGCACATGGATCGAGGCCGACGGCACGACGCAGGCGCTTTCTCCCGGTGACCTCATCATGACGCCGCTGACCGAAACCGAGGTCGCCGGCCGCAGCCTGCCGACCGAGTGGCAGGTCGACCTCGCCGGCCGCGACCTGTCGCTTCGCGTCGGCGCGATCAACCCGCAGTCCTGGCAGGATGTCGGCTTCGCCTACTGGGAAGGCCCCGTCACCGTCTCCGGCACACGGCAGGGCGTCGGCTACCTCGAGATGACGGGCTACGACTAGTCTCTGACACGGCGTCTAGAGACTTCCCTCGAACAGCGGAAAGGTCGCCGCCAGCGCCCAGGCCAGGATGATCCCCAGCCCGAGGCCCATGGCGAAGGACGATCCCGTGCGCCGCCCGACCCATCCGCCGATCAGCCCGTAGGTCGCGAAGAACAGCAGGATCACCGGAAACATCAGGACCAGGAAGAACAGCCGCTCGGTATCGAGCACGACGGCCAGCAGGAGCGAGCCGAGGAACGCGCCCCGCGCCACGATCCGCCGCCACGGCCGGGCCTGCCCGGCCTGGATCAGCGTGGCATCGGCCGTCATCGCCAGAAGCGCGCCGGGCAGCAGCGCCGCGAAGATCGGCCAGCGCCCGTCGGTCACGATGAAGTTGCCGACATGCCGGTCCAGCACGCCGCCGACCACAACGATCCCGTAAAGCGCCACCGCCAGCCCGGCGCGCCAGCCCTTGACCCGGGGCAGGTCGCCCTCCAGCGCCAGCCCGCCCAGCACCAGAACTCCGTAGACCGCCAGATGCACGGCGAGGTAGTCGGCCACCAGAACCGGCAGGAAATGGGTCGGCACGACACGCAGGATCAGCGGCGTCAGGACGGCGGGGACCAGCGCCAGCGTCCAGAACGCGCCCGGCGGCACCTCGTTGACCTTGCGGCCCGCGCGCAGCCCCTGCGTCAGCGGCTGCGCCACCAACACGAGGCCGATCAGCGTCAGGAAGATCGGCAGTCCCAGCAGCGCCAGCCCGTTCGCCTCGTCCCGCCCGAAGACCGCGTTCAGCCAGTCGAGCGTCTCGCTCAGCGTCGTCGCGGCGTAGAGAATCCCGACATGCTCCGCCCACGGCACCGCGACCGCGCGGCGCGCGAAGTCGCCGGACGGGTCTCCCACCGTCTCGCCCTCCGACGCGCCGAGATCGGCCATGATCTGCCGCGTCGGCTCGCGCAGGCGCCCTTCCATGGCGCCGTTCAGGATCAGCAGGTGATCGGGCTCGGCATTCGTAACGGCCTCCGAGAACATCGACAGCGCCACCACGGCATCGACCCTCGGATCGTTGACGCCCTGCCGCACCACCAGATCCGAGGCCATCGAATGTCCGACCAGCGCCAGCCGCCCGTCGCTCCCCTCCAGCTCCATCGCCGCGTCGGTCACCCGCGCCATCTCGTCCAGCAGGAATTGCGTCGTCCCGTCGATGTCGTTCACGTCGCCCCGCATCGGCTGCGGATTGCGGCCATGGCCTTCGAAATCGAAGCTGACGGTGATGTAGCCCGCGCGCGCCAGCGTCAGCTGGATCGGCGCCATCAGCGGCCGCGACCCGGCGAACCCATGCGCGATCACGACGACCGGCGCCCGCGTGCCCGGCACCTGCATCAGCGTCGCCGGGGTTCCGCCGATATCGAGGGTGCGAGTCTCCAGCCCCGTGCGCGGCGCTTCGAGCATGAGAAGCCCGGTGCCGAGGCACAGAAGCGCCACAAGGGTCACGAAGAGTTCCCTCAGTCCCACCAGCCCTCCTGGACCGCGTCACCTGCGCAGGCGACCTTAAGTCCCTGCCGGATAACATGAAACCGCGAAAAGGGCTGGCAAAACCGGCCTGCGCCCCGCTATGGACGGCGAAACGGAGCCGATCGCCCATGTTCATCGCCACGCTCATCGCCGCGCCCGGCGCGCTCGATCCCCACCTCGCCGAGGCGATCCGCAACGCCACGGGGGGCGGCACGCTCACCTGGCTCTCGCCCGACCGCGCCGCCGAATTCGATCTGCCGGAGCATCCGTCGAACGAGGCCGAGCTGCGCCGGGATCTCGCCCAGGCGCAGATCGATTTCGCCATCCAGCGGGCGGAGAACCGGAAGAAGCGCATCCTGATCGCCGACATGGATTCGACCATGATCGACCAGGAATGCATCGACGAGCTCGCCGCCGAAGCCGGGATCGGCGCGGCCGTCGCCGAAATCACCGCCCGCGCCATGAACGGCGAGCTCGATTTCGAGGAGGCGCTGACTGCCCGCGTCGGCCTGCTCGAGGGTCTGTCGGAGAAAGCGATCGACCGCGTCCTCGACAGCCGGATCACGCTGGCCTCCGGCGGCCCCGCGCTGCTGGCGACGATGCGCGCGAACGGCGCGCATACCGCGCTCGTCTCCGGCGGCTTCACCGCCTTCAC
Organism: Rhodobacterales bacterium HKCCE3408; assembly: GCA_015689705.1. Lineage (GTDB taxonomy): Bacteria > Pseudomonadota > Alphaproteobacteria > Rhodobacterales > Rhodobacteraceae > HKCCE3408. Next base: position 103,862 of record WVSN01000002.1, on the reverse strand, counting down.
CGGCCCCGTCGCCGCCCGCTTGGGCTTCGACGAGCATCGCGCGAACATCCTCAACGCCGCCCGGGGCAGCCTGACCGGCACCGTCGCCCGCCCCATCCTCGGGCGCGAGGCGAAGGTCCACGCGCTGATGGAGATCGCCGAACGCCTCGGCCTCAGCCCCGACGACGCCATCGCGGTCGGCGACGGCGCAAACGATCTCGGCATGCTGGAGCTTGCCGGCACCGGCGTCGCGCTGCACGCCAAGCCGGTGGTTCAGGCGCGCGCGCAAATCGCCATCAATCACGGCGACCTGACGGCGCTGCTGTACCTACAGGGCTACACCGACGACGACATCGTCACGCCCTGACGGGTTATTTTCGAGTATTTTCAGAAAGATGAAGGGGCCAGCGCGGCCCCCTCTTTGCTTCCCAAATACTCCCGCCGGAGGCGATCGCGGGCCGTCAGGCCCGCGAAGAACTCACTCCGCCGGAACCGCGCCGGCCTCGATCCCGAGCGGATGGCTCAGCTTGTTGAGCATCTCCTTCGGGCAGACCTGCAGGAAGTTCTTCCGCTCCATCTCCCAGTGCTGGAGGATGTCGCGCGCCTTCACGCTGCCGGTCTCGCGCGCATGGGCCTCGATCAGGCTCTTGAGCTGCGTCTCCCAGTGCTCGACCGTGACCGGGCAGGTCACCAACGTCTCGAGGTTCATGTTCACCTCCGACGCCCCGTCCGGATCGTAGAGATAGGCCATGCCCCCGGTCATGCCGGCGCCGAAGTTGGCCCCGATTGTCCCGAGGATCACCGCAACGCCGCCGGTCATGTACTCGCAGCCGTTCGACCCGCAGCCCTCGATCACCACTTTCGCGCCCGAGTTGCGGACCGCGAAGCGCTCGCCCGCGCGGCCGGCGGCGAAGAGATGGCCGTCAGTCGCGCCGTAGAGCACGGTGTTGCCGATGATCGTGTTCTCGTCGGCCTTCAGCGGGCTGACCTGCGGCGGCTTCACCACGATGATCCCGCCCGACAGGCCCTTGCCCACGTAGTCGTTGGCATCGCCCGACACCTCGATCTTCAACCCCGGCGCGGCGAAGGCGCCGAGCGACTGGCCGGCGGAGCCTTCCAGCTTCACCGTCAGGTGGTCGGGCTGCAGCGCGTTGCGCATCCCGAAGGCCTGCACGATCTCGGACGAGGTCCGCGTCCCGATCGTGCGCAAGGTATTCTGCACCGCGTAGGACAGCTGCATCTTCTCGCCGTCCTTCAGGAACCGCGCCGCGTCGGTCACGATCTGCGCGTCCAGCGTATCCGGCACCTCGTTCCGCGGCTTGGTGCGGTCATAGGTGATCTGGTCGGCGCCATCGATGGTGATCAGCAGCGGGTTCAGGTCCAGATCGTCGAGATGCGCGGCCCCGCGCGACACCTGCGCCAGCAGGTCGGCCCGGCCGATCACCTCGTCGAGGCTGCGCGCCCCGATTTCGGCGAGGATTTCCCGCACTTCCTGGGCGTAGAAGGTGATGAGGTTCACCACCTTGTCGGCCGTGCCGGTGAACTTCGCGCGCAGGCGCTCGTCCTGCGTGCAGACGCCGACCGGGCAGGTGTTCGACTGGCACTGGCGCACCATGATGCAGCCCATCGCGATCAGGGCGGCGGTGCCGATTCCGTATTCCTCGGCCCCCATCATCGCCGCCATGACGATGTCGCGCCCGGTGCGCAGGCCGCCATCGGTGCGCAGCGTCACCCGCTCGCGCAGCTTGTTCATGGCGAGGACCTGGTGCGCCTCGGTCAGGCCCATCTCCCACGGAAGACCGGCATACTTGATCGAGGTCGCGGGCGAGGCCCCGGTGCCGCCGTTATGGCCCGAGATCAGGATGACGTCGGCCTTCGCCTTCGCCACGCCCGCAGCGATCGTGCCGACGCCGGAGGAGGCGACGAGCTTCACGGTCACCTTCGCGCGCGGGTTGATCTGCTTGAGGTCGTAGATCAGCTGCGCGAGGTCCTCGATCGAGTAGATGTCGTGGTGCGGCGGCGGAGAGATCAGCGTCACGCCTTTCGTCGAATGCCGCAGCCGCGCGATCAGGTCGGTGACCTTCATGCCGGGCAGCTGGCCGCCCTCGCCAGGCTTGGCACCCTGCGCGACCTTGATCTCCAGCTCTTCGCAATGGTTCAGGTATTCCGCCGTCACGCCGAACCGGCCCGAAGCGACCTGCTTGATCTTGGCCGACGGGTTGTCGCCGTTCGGCTCCGGCACGAAATGAGCCGGATCCTCGCCGCCCTCGCCGGAATCCGACTTCGCGCCGATCCGGTTCATCGCCACGTTCAGCGTCTTGTGCGCCTCGGGCGACAGCGCGCCGAGCGACATGCCCGGCGTCACGAAGCGCTTGCGGATCGAGGTGATGCTTTCCACCTCCTCGATCGGCACCGGCTTGCCGAGCGGCTTGATGTCCAGAAGATCCCGCAGATGGATCGGCGGGTTCGACCGCATCTTGGCCGAATACTGCTTCCACAACTCGTAGCTCGCGCGGGAACAGGCCGCCTGCAGCATGTGCATCGACTGCGCTTCCCAGGCGTGCTTCTCGCCCGAGGAGCGCGCCTTGTAGAAGCCGCCGATGGGCAGGATATCCCCGCCGGTCAGCCAGCCCGTGGCATGGACCGCCTCGGCCTTCTTCTGCAGGCCGGTCACGCCGATCCCCGAGATGCGGGAGAGCATGCCGGGGAAGTATTCCGCGACCATCGCGCGGGACAGGCCCACTGCCTCGAAGTTCAGCCCGCCGCGATAGGACGAGATCACCGAGATTCCCATCTTCGCCATGATCTTCAGCAGGCCCTGGTCGATGGCATTGCGGTAGCGCGCGACGGCCTCGGTCAGGCTGCCCTCGATCAGGCCGCGGTCGATCCGGTCGGCGATGCTGTCCTCGGCCAGATACGGGTTCACCGTGGTCGCGCCGCAGCCGACCAGCACCGCGAAATAATGCGGGTCGATGCACTCGGCCGACCGCACGTTGAGCGAGCAGAAGGTCCGCAGGCCCTGCCGCGTCAGCCAGGAATGCACCGCGCTCGTGGCCAGGATCATCGGCATCGGCACGCGGGTCTCGGACTGGAACCGGTCGGTCAGCACGATATGCCCCGCGCCGGACCGCACCGCGTCCTCGGCCTCGTGCCGGATCCGCGACAGGCCCTCGCGCAGCGCGCCGGGCTGGCCTTCTGCGGCAAAGGTGCAGTCGATGGTGACGACGTTCTCGCCGAAGCTTTCCAGCATGACGTCGAACTGGGCATTGCCGACGAAGGGCGAGTCGAGCACGAGGATCTCGGTCTGCGAGCTGTCCTCGTCGAGCACGTTCTTAAGGTTCCCGAACCGCGTCTTCAGGCTCATCACCCGGTATTCGCGCAACGAGTCGATCGGCGGGTTGGTCACCTGGCTGAAGTTCTGCCGGAAGTAATGGCTGAGCGGCCGGTAGCGCGAGGACAGCACGGCGGAGGGCGTGTCGTCGCCCATCGAGGCCAGCGCCTCCTTCCCGTCCTCGGCCATCGGCGCGAGGATCTGCTCCAGCTCCTCGACCGAGTAACCGGCGGCGATCTGGCGCTTGCGCAGGTCCGCGCCGGAATGAATCGCGGTTTCCGTCACGCCGGCGGTGGCCTCGGTCAGGTCGTTGATCTTGCCGACCCACTCACCGAACGGGCGCGACCCGGCCAGCTCGTCCTTGATCTCGGTGTCGTGGTAGAGCTTGTGCTCCTCCATATCGACGGCGATCATCTGGCCGGGGCCAAGCGCGCCCTTCTCCACGACATTCGCCTCGTCGACCGGCACCATCCCGGCCTCAGATCCCGCGATCATCAGCCCGTCGCCGGTGACGACGTAGCGCATCGGCCGCAGCCCGTTCCGGTCGAGCCCGGCGCAGACCCAGCGCCCGTCCGTCATCGCCAGCGCCGCCGGGCCGTCCCACGGCTCCATCACCGAGTTGCAGTAGGAATACATGTCGAGCCAGCTTTGCGGCAGTTCCGCCGCCGTCTGGCTCCAGGCCTCCGGCACCAGCATGGTCTTGGCCATCGGCGCGTTCCGGCCGGCGCGGACCAGCACTTCGAACACCGCGTCCAGCGCGGCGCTGTCGCTCGCGCCGTTGGCGATGATCGGCTTGATGTCCTCGGCCATCTCTCCGAAATAGCTCGACGCCATCCGGATCTCGTGGCTCTTCATCCAGTTGATGTTGCCCTTCAGCGTGTTGATCTCGCCGTTATGGGCGAGCATCCGGAACGGCTGCGCCAGCCACCATTGCGGGAAGGTGTTGGTCGAATAGCGCTGGTGATAGATCGCGAAGGCGCTCTCGAACCGTGCGTCCTTCAGGTCGGGATAGAACTCGGCCACGTCCTGGGCCAGCATCATGCCCTTGTAGATGATCGACCGGCAGGACAGCGAACACAGGTAGAGCTGCCCGGCCTGCGCCTGCTGCGCCGCCTTCTCGATCCGTCGCCGGATGACGTAAAGCTCGCGCTCGAAGGTCTCCTCGTCGACCCCCTTGGCGTTCGAGATGATGATCTGCTCGATCTCCGGCCGCGTCGCGTTCGCCTTCTCGCCCAGCACGCTGATATCGACCGGCACGTGGCGCCAGCCGTAGATGTAATAGCCCATCCGCAGGACTTCGGACTCGACGATCGTCCGGCAGGTCTCCTGCGCGCCGAAATCGTTCCGCGGCAGAAAGACCTGGCCCACCGCCATCAGCTCGTCCGGCCGCGGCTCGTGACCGGTGCGCAGCACCTGGTCGTGGAAGAACGCCTTCGGGATCTGCACATGAATGCCCGCCCCGTCGCCGGTCTTGCCGTCGGCATCCACCGCGCCGCGGTGCCAGACCGCCTTCAGCGCGTCGATCCCGTTCTGCACGACCTTGCGCGACGGCGTGCCGTCGATCGCCACGACCAGCCCGACCCCGCAGGACGAATGCTCGTCCGCCTCGGAATACATGCCGTTCTCGGCCAGCCACGTGCGCTTGGCCTCTTCGGCGGCGGCCCAGGCGGTATCGTAGGTGGTCATGCGTCGTCCCTCCGTTCGGGCCGGCCGGTCCCGTAGGACCGTGCCGGAGAAAACTCAGTCGTGGCCGTGTTCGCCGCCGCCATGGCTGGCATCGCCATAGCCACGGCTCTGCGCGTAGATCACCCGCTGGTGGCGGGTCAGAAGCGGTGTCACCTCGAGATGCGCGGCCAGGTGGACGGCCCGCAGCTCGCCCTCGATCCGCGCCGCCTCAGCGGTCATCGCGGTCAGGCGGTCCACGTCGATCTCACCCTCGGCAAAAGCCGCGTCCAGCGCCGTCTCCGCCGCGATCAGCTCCGCCCCCAACTCGCGCGCGCGGGAATTCATCGCCGCGAAGATCGCCTCGATCTCGGCCCGCTGCTCGGTGCTCAGGTCAAGGTCGTCGGCCAGCTCCAGCACATGCGTCGGCCCGGGATAGCCGTTCAGCTCGGCCGGCAGCGCCAGCCCCCAGCCACGCCCGGCCTCGAGATCGGCGATATCCTCGTCCGACAACGCGGCGATTCCGCGGCTGTCGAGCCCCGCATAGGGCGCCTGCTGCGCCACGGCGGGCAGGGCGAAAACGGTGGTCAGCAAAGCGGTCTGAAAGATCTTCATGGTCAAATTCCTTCGCTCGGCGGCGCGTAAAGCGCCATGACATCGGCCCGGCTCAGCCGGGGATGGTCGCCCGCGATCTCGAAACAGTCGGGCTTCTGGTCAATGTAGATCTCCCGGCCGAGTGTCAGCCCGTTCGCATCATCCAGCAGCCCGATCGGCACCTCGTAATCGCCGGCGCCGTCCTCGCCCTTGTCCCAGCGGTACCACAGCGGCGATCCGCAGGTGCCGCAGCGCGCCCGAGAGGCCCAGCCGCTCGTCCGCTGCGACACGACCGGCGCGCCCTCGGCGATCTCCATGTCGTCGCGGGCGACGGTCACGCCCATCAGCGGCCCGCCGGTCCAGCGCTGGCACTGCCGGCAATGGCAGATGCCGAAGCCGCCCAGCTTCGCCGCGGTAAAGCTCACCGCCCCGCACAGGCATTGGCCGGTCGCGCTCATGCGCAGCCCTCCAGGTGCTTGTGGGTCCGCTCGTACTCCGCCGCGCTGATCCGCGGATGGTCGCCCGCCAGCGTCACGCAGGCGAAGGCGCGGTCGGCATAGACCTCGTGATCCAGCACCACGTCCCGAGCCGCGTCGAACAGGCCCGGCACGAACTCGTAGGGGCCGTCATCGTCGCGCAGCCACAGATGCGTGCCGCAGTCCGGGCAGAAGGCGCGCTCGGCGAAGGGGGTGGACCGGTACGTCTTGACAGCGCCGGTCACCGTCACGGCCGCCTCCGGCACCTCGACGCCCCATTGCGCCGCCCCGGTCCAGACCCGGCACAGCCGGCAATGGCAGGCCGAGGCGCGGCCCGGCAGGGGCGCCGACAGCCGCACGGTCACGGCACCGCAGAGGCAGGCGCCCTCGATCATCCGGCATCCTCCGGCGGGAAGGGCAGGGCGCTCATCGTCGAGCCGCAATCGTAGAGCGGGGTCATCGTCAGAAAGCCCGGATCGCCCGGATCGATGAACTCGCGCGGGGAATAGTCGCCCATGAAGGTTTCGCCATCGGCGGTCGTCGTGGTCTCGAGCCCGCCGAAGAACAGCCCGCGCTCGGCGCTGACGAATTGCTGGCCGGTCGTCTCGCGCCGTCCGGCATCGGTGTCGTACTCGTAGGCGAAGGTGGTGATCAGCAGCCGCTCGCCGTCGATCTCGATCTCGTCGCCGGTCAGGCTGTCATAGCCGGTATATTCGCGCAGGACGTCGATGCCCGGTCCGGTCCGCCGCATGGTGAACACCATCGAATCCGTACCCTCGTCCAGCAGCGTCGACAGGCTCGCCGGGTCCTCCTCGGGCGTGACCAGCTCGGACTCGATGCCGTTGCGCAGCTCGTAGGTCATAAGCCAGCGGAATTCCTCGTCCGTGTAGGACAGGTAGAACGGTCCCTGGTCGTCGATCGTCACGCGCCAGAACGTGCCTTCGGGATCGGCCGCGCAGCTCCAGTAATGCGACACGGTGCAGCCGCGCGACTGGACGGTCAGGAAGCCGGTGCAGCCCTCCGGAATCGGGAAGGTCGCCGCGCCCTGGGCGGCGGCGGGCTGCGGAATCCCGTTAACGAAACCCGCCGCCACGGTAACAGAGGTTAACAGACCGGCGCGAAACGCCGGCTTTAACCGGTTCTCAAGGAATCCGTGGGCGGAGAATTTCGGGTCAGTCATACGGACCTTCTTCCTTCGGGCGTTCCTCCGGCCCCGCGCCGCTCAGGCATACGGGTATGCATACCGAAAGGCATACCGGTTCCAACATGCCTACTCGGCGGCCACCGCCGCCGGGTTCGTCAGCTTCGCGAGGATCGAATCGGCGGCCTCGCGGCCATCGCGGATGGCCCAGACGACAAGGCTAGCGCCGCGCACGATATCGCCAACGGCATAGACGCCCGGAAGGCTGGTTTCGTGGCTGCGGAAGTCGGCCTTCACCGTGCCCCAGCGCGTAACCTCGAGCCCGTCGGTGTCCCACAGCTTCGGCAGCTCCTCGGGCTCGAAACCCAGCGCCATGACGACCATGTCGGCGTCTTCGACATAGTCCGCGCCCTCGATCAGCTCCGGGCTCTGCCGGCCGGTCGCGTCGGGCTGGCCCAGCCGCATCCGCTGCACCATGACGCCGGCGATCTTGCCAAGCTCGGTGCCCTCGACCGCGACGCCCTGCACCGCGCCCTCCTGCGTGCCGCCGGCGGTGAAGCCCTTCGGTGCGGACAGCCAGACGAACTCGACGCCCTCTTCCTCGGCATTGGCGACCTCGCGCTGCGACCCCGGCATGTTCGCCCGGTCGCGGCGGTAAAGGCACTTCACGCTCACCGCGCCCTGCCGCACCGCGGTGCGCACGCAGTCCATCGCCGTATCGCCGCCGCCGATGACGACGACGCGCTTGCCTTCGGCGCTCAGCTCGCCGCTGTCGAAGTCCGGCACATCGTCGCCGAAGCTCTTGCGGTTCGAGGCGGTAAGATAGTCGATTGCCCGAACGATTCCTGCCGATCCGACGCCCGGCGCCTGCAGGTCGCGCGACTTGTAGACGCCCGTGGCGATGACGACGAAATCGTGCATTCCGCGGATTTTCGCGAAGGTCACGTCGACGCCCACGTCGCAGTTCAGCCGGAACTCGACGCCGCCTTTTTCAAGCTGCTCGATCCGCTGCATGACGATCGGCTTCTCCAGCTTGAAGCCGGGAATGCCGTAGGTCATCAACCCGCCGGCGCGGTCGTAGCGGTCGTAGACCGTGACCTTCAGGCCCGCGCGCCGCAGACGGTCGGCAGCGGCCAGCCCGCCCGGGCCGGCGCCGATGATGCCGACGCTTTCCTCGCGCTCGGTCTTCGGCGTGATCGGCTTGACCCAGCCCTCCTCGAACGCGGTGTCGGTGATGTACTTCTCGACCGAGCCGATGGTCACGGTGCCGTGGCCCGACTGCTCGATCACGCAATTTCCTTCGCACAGCCGGTCCTGCGGGCAGATGCGGCCGCAGATCTCGGGGAAGGTGTTGGTCGCCTGGCTGACCTCGTAGGCCTCCTGCAGGCGGCCTTCGGCGGTCAGGCGCAGCCAGTCCGGGATGTTGTTGTGCAGCGGGCAATGCGACTGGCAATACGGCACGCCGCACTGCGAACAGCGGCCCGCCTGCTCGGCGGCTTTCTCGCGCGCATACTCGCCATAGATCTCGTGGAAATCGGCACGTCTGAGGTCCGGCGGCCGCTTGTCCGGCATCGCCTTGTCCACCGTGACGAATTTCAGCATCTTCTGCTCAGCCAAAACACCCTCCGTTTCGCCCCCTATACAACGGGGCCGGACACCATAAAAGACATACATGCTGACCTATTTTTCACATTCCGCGCGAAACTGCGAAATTTTTGGACCGCAAGGATCGAAAATAGGTCAGTACGCGTTCTTGAGACGATTTTTCCGCGAAAAAACAGGCTATTGTGGAACGGTTAGGAAAGGGTTAAGCCGCACGAAAATCGGAAACCCCGTCGCATGAGCCTTCTGCACCTTCTTCTCGTCGCCCTGATCCAGGGCGTGACGGAGTTCCTTCCGGTCTCATCGTCGGGCCACCTGATTCTTCTTCCGAACCTCACCGGGCTGTCCGACCAGGGGCAGGTGATCGACGTCGCGGTCCATGTCGGCACGCTCGGCGCGGTCATCCTCTACTTCTGGCCGGACGTGCGCGAAGCGCTTGGCGGGACGCTCCGGCTGCTGCGCGGCAGGGTCGATACGCGCGGCGCTTTCCTCGCGCTTTGCCTCGTGATCGCGACCGTGCCGGTGATCCTCTTCGGCCTCGTTCTCGCACTGACCGGCATCGACGACATGCTGCGCTCGACCGCCGTTATCGGCTGGACGATGCTGATCTTCGGCATCGTTCTCTACTGGGCCGACCGCACCGGCGCGACCGAACGCCGGGCCGAGCAGTGGACCCTGCGCCACGCACTCGTCATGGGGCTCTGGCAGGCCGTCGCGCTCATCCCCGGCACGTCGCGGTCCGGCATCACCATCACCGCGGGCCGGATGCTCGGCTACGACCGCGAGGGCGCGGCGCGGATCTCGATGCTGATGTCGATCCCGACGATCATCGCCTCGGGCGTCTTCCTGGCCGGAGAGGTCATCGCCACGGCCGACGTGCAGGCCGCGCGCGATGGCGCGATCGCGGCGGTCTTCGCCTTCCTGTCAGCGCTTCTCGCGCTCACGCTGATGATGCGGCTGCTGCGCTCGGTCAGCTTCACGCCCTACGTGATCTACCGCGTGATCCTCGGCGTCGTGCTGCTGGCGATCGCCTATTCCTGAACCTTCAGGCCGCGCGCGCTGTCCTTGATCTCGGCGTACTGGCCGGACGGGCGGTAGGGCCAGAGGTAATCCTCCAGCACCGCGTCCATCGACACCGGCTCGATACCCAGATCCTTGAGCCCCGGCATGTCCGGGTTCGCGACGTTGTCTTCGCGCAGCAGGATCACCTGGTCGGGCGTGATGATCCGGTTCTTGAACAGTCCGAAGGTCAGCATCTGCGCGATGTTCAGCGCCCCGCCCATTGCCGAGCCGACCCAGTAGGGCAGCGGCAGGATCAGCCGCCGGCGCTGCGTGATCTGAAGCACGAGCTGGATCAGCTCGCGGAAGGTCATGATCTCGGGGCCGCCAAGCTCGTAGATGCCGCCCTGCGCCTCACCGGTCACGCCCTTGACCGCCGCGGCGGCGACGTCGTCGACATAGACCGGCTGGAATTTGGAATTGGCGCCGAAGATCGGGATGACCGGCGACACGCGCGCCATCGAGCCGAACATGTTGAAGAACCCGTCGCCGGGGCCGAACATGATCGAGGGCCGCAGGATCATGGCCCCCGGAACCGCCTCGAGCAGCGCCGCCTCGCCCTGCGCCTTGGTCTCGGCATACAGGCTGCGGCTGTTCGCATCCGCGCCGATCGCCGAGATGTGAACGACCCGCCCGATCCCTTCCTCGGCCGCGATCCGGCCGATCCGCGCGGTGCCGTGATGCTGGATCAGGTTGAAGGTCTGCTTGCCGTGCTGCACCGGAACGCTGACGCAGGACACGACCGCGTCGGCCCCGTGCATGGCGCGTCGCACGCTTTCGTCGTCGCGCACGTTCGCCATGATCGGCACGACCTGCCCGACCGCCCCGTAAGGCTTGACGAAGATCGCCTCGTTCGGGCGCCGGACGGCGACGCGGACACGCCAGCCTGCCTTGGCCATGCGCCGTGCGATGTGGCGGCCGACAAATCCCGAACCGCCGAAGATGGTCACGAGTTTGGCCATTCTCACCTCTGTGCCATGGGCCCCGGTCGCTCCCCGGCATAAGGGGGCGAAGGCCATGCGGCAAGGCGCAAATCGTCCCGCCCCGGCGACCGGGAAATACGCGGCATCTCGCCACCGGGACTGGCCATGAGCTTATCGGCCCTATAACAAGGACGGACTGTCTGAACTTCCGCGGATCCGTGCGTCGATACCTGTTTCCCCTCGCCAGCGCGCTCATGCTCGCCCCCGCTCTTGGCTTCGCCCAGGACGCGCGGCTGACCGTTTCCGGCGATGACGACGACCTGCGCGACGCGCTCGAGGCCGCATCGGTCCTGCTCCGCCCCTCCGACGACCCGCAGCCGCCCGCCGACATCGTCGCTGCCGCGCGGGCCGAATATCGCCGGCTCATCGGCGTTCTCTACGATCAGGGCTATTTCGCCGGCGTCATCTCCGTCCGCGTGAACGGGCAGGAGGCGGCGCAGCTGTCGCCCTTCGCCGCGCCGGGTCAGATCAATTCCGTCGAGATCAACGTCGATCCGGGCCGGCCGTTCACCTTCGGCACGGCGAACATCGCGCCGGTGGCCGGCGGCACCGAACTGCCGGAGGAATTCACGCCCGGCGGCGCGGCCTCGACGGGCGTCATGCAACGCGCGGCACAGGCGGGAATCGATGGCTGGCGGGACGAGGGCCATGCCACCGCCGAGGTCGCCGACCAGCGCATCATCGCCCGAAACCGCGACGCGCAGATCGACGCGGACATCCGGCTCGATCCCGGCCCGCGGCTGAATTTCGGCAACCTGAACCCGGACGGGCAGGAGCGGATGCCGGCCGCGCGAGTGGTCGAAATCGCCGGCCTGCCGACGGGCGAGACCTTCAGCCCGGCCGAGCTGAACCGCGCCGCGAACCGGCTGCGGCGCACCGGCGTGTTCTCGTCGGTCGCGCTGACCGAAGGCGCGGTGAACCCGGACGGCACGATCGACATCGACGCCGAAGTGGTCGAGGCGCCGCTCCGCCGGCTCGGATTCGGCGCGGAACTCAGCTCGGTCGACGGGATCGCGCTGTCGGCCTACTGGCTCCACCGCAACCTGACCGGTGGCGGCGAACGGCTGCGCTTCGATGCCGAGGTCACCGAGATCGGCGTTGATTCCGGCCATGTCGACTGGCGCCTCGCCGCCTCGTTCTCGCGCCCCGCCACCGCGACGCCCGACACGACGTTCCAGGCCGATGCCGAGATCGAGTTTCTCGACGAGGACGACTTCGACGAACTGGTCGTCGGTCTGACCTTCGGCATCGAACAGCAGATCAGCGACACGCTGGTGGGCACGCTCGGCGTCGGAATCCGGTTCTCGGACATCTCCGACGCGTTCGGCGAGCGGCAGATCACGCTTCTGACCCTGCCCTCCGGCCTGACCTACGACCGCCGAAACGACGAACTCGACCCGACCGGCGGGTATTACGCGTCGCTCGATCTGACGCCGTTCTACGGCATCGATTCGGGTGAGTTCGGCCTGCGGTCCGAATTCGAAGCCCGCGGCTATCTCAGCTTCGGCGCCGAGGATTCGACCACGCTCGCGGCCCGCGTCCAGCTCGGCTCGGTCTATGGCGGCACGATCCGCGACCTTCCGCCGGGCTACCTGTTCTATTCCGGCGGCGGCGGCACGGTGCGCGGTCAGGACTACAACGATCTCGGCGCGATCCAGGACGGGCGCGAGTCGGGCGGGCGCGGCTTCATCGGCTTGTCGGGCGAGATCCGGCAGGACATCACTGACACGATCGGCCTCGTCGCCTTCTACGACGCCGGCTACGTCTCCGCCGACCCGATCTGGGACGACAGCGGGACATGGCATTCTGGTGCCGGGCTCGGCCTGCGCTACGCCACACCCTTCGGTGCGATCCGGCTTGACGTTGCGGTGCCCGTCGACGGGCCGACGCCGTCGAACGACTTCTATCTCTACATCGGCATCGGCCAGTCGTTTTGAGGCGGGCGCTCGCCATATGCGCCCTCGTCCTGATGCCCGCCGCGGCGCAGGCCCAGGACGACGACCAGGGCCGGATCGTGCGCTGGATCCAGGATGCGCTGTCCACCGACAACGCCATCGTCCGACTCGAAGGCTTTCGCGGTGCGCTCAGCTCCCAGGCCAGCCTCGACCGGCTGACCGTGGCCGACCAGAACGGCGTCTGGATCACGGTCGAGAACGTCACCCTGAACTGGAACCGCGCCGCCCTGCTGCGCGGCCGGGTCGACATCTCGGCCTTCACCGCCGAACACGTCGTACTCGACCGTCTGCCCGAAGGCGGCGACAGCGCGCCCGCGCCCGAAGCGCAGCCCTTCTCTCTGCCCGACCTGCCGGTGTCGATCGAGATCGACACCGCGGAACTCGGACGGGTCGATATCGGCGAGCCGGTCTTCGGCGAAGCGGTGTCCATCTCGGCCGAGGCGTCGGTCACGCTCTCGGGCGGGGCGGGGCAGGCCGACATGACCGTCCAGCGCGTCGATGGCGGGCAGGGCGAGGTGACACTCTCGGCCGCCTACGACAACGCGACCACCGTCGCCTCGATCAACCTCGCCGTGGTCGAAGGGCCGGGCGGTCTGGCGGTTTCGCTGCTCGGGATCGAGGGCGAGCCCGATCTGCGGCTGACGGTGGCCGGCGAAGGCCCGCTCGACGATTTCGCCGCAGACTTCGCGCTCGCGACCGAGGGCCAGGACCGGCTTGCCGGGTCGCTGACGACCGGCACGACCGATGACGGCCTCGGAACCCTCGATTTCGAACTCGCCGGCGATCTCACGCCGGTCGTCTCGGGCGATGCCGACGTGTTCCTCGGCACCGACACCTCGATCACCGCCCGCGCGATCCGCGATCCGTCCGGCGCGATCACGGTGGAAAATCTCAGCGTCCGCGCCGCCGCCGTCACCCTCGACGGCAGCCTCTCGCTCGACGCGCAGGGCCAGCCCGAAGCGTTCGAGCTGACCGGCGGTCTCGCGCCTCCGGGCGGCGACCGGCTCGCGCTGCCGGGCGGCGCGGCGGAACTGGCCGGCGCCGAGATCGACCTGAGCTATGACCGCGCGCGAGGCGATGCCGTGACCGGCCGCGCCGTGCTGACCGATCTGGCCACCAACGGCTTCGAGATCGGCCGCGCCCGTCTCGACCTCGACGGCACCATCGCGCGCAATTCGGGCGGCACCGTCACCGCCTTCACCGGCGATATTGCGCTGGAAACCGAGGGGATGAGCCATGTCGACCCGGACATCGCCACCGCGCTCGGCGATGCGCTGACGCTCGATACCGTCGCCGCCTGGCGGCCGCAGGACGGCGTCACGCTCTCCGACCTGTCGCTGCGCACCGCCTCGGTCGATCTCGACGGCGAGATCAGCGCCGATCCGGGCGACTCGCGGCTCGATATCGGCGCTGATCTGACGCTCAGCGCGGGCGACATCGCGGTCTTCGGTGGCCTTGTCGATCAGTCCATGTCCGGCGCGGTCGAGATGGCGCTGGTCCTGCAGGCCGACGCGCTGTCCGGCGCCTTCGACGCCGATCTCGACGCAACCACCACCGACATACGCGTCGACGGCGTGATCGAGCCCGGGCTTCTCGCCGGGACGACCACGCTCAACGGCGGAATCGAACGCGACGCGACAGGCATCACGCTCCGCGAATTCACCATCGACGGCACGGCGCTGAGCCTCGACGCAGACGGACGGCTGGCGACGGACGAGGCCGCGCTGGATCTCACGGCCGCGCTCACCGATCTCGGCCTCGTGGACGACCGGCTGGAAGGCCCGGTTTCGGTCTCGGGCCGGATCACCCGCACGGCCGAGGACGCGCCCTACGTCCTGCCCGACCTCTCGGTCGACTCCGCCTATGGCAGCCTCGACGGCGACCTGTCCCTGCTGCAGGGCGAAAACACGCTCGATGTCACGACCGAGATCGACACGCGGCTGACCGATCTCGCCGGTCTCAGCGCCGTCGCGGGCATGCCGCTCGACGGCAGCCTCGCACTGTCGGTCTCCGGCCGGGGTGAGCTGAACGCGCTGACTTTCGATCTCGACCTCGACGGACAGATCACCGACCTGCGCGTCGGCGATTACGTGCCCGAGGGGCTGCTGGACGGCACCACCGCCATCGCCGGCGGCGTCGAGCGCGACGCGACCGGCTTCACCTTCCGCGAACTGGCCGTGGACGGCGCGCAACTGGGCGCGCGGCTGGACGGCCGCATCGGTGAGGCGCGGGCGGGCTTCGACCTGACCGCACGGCTCTCCGATCTCGCGCTGGTCGAACCGAGCCTCTCCGGCCCGGTCTCCGTCCGCGCCCGGCTCGACCGCGAGAACGCCGAACAGCCCTACGAGATCAGCGGCATCGCCCTGCAATCCAGCCTCGGCACCGCCACCGGCAGCGCCTCGGTCCTGCCGGCGGGCGACCGCATCGACGTCACCACGAACGTCGCCACGAACCTGCCCGACCTCTCGGCCTTCTCCGAGATCGCCGGGATGCCGCTGACCGGCGCGGTGTCGCTCCGCGTCGAGGGTTCGGGCGAGGTCAATTCGCTGACCGTCGACGCCGACATCACGGGCGAACTGCGCAACGTCTCGGCCGGCGACATCGTCCGCCCGGGCCTCCTGTCCGGCCTGACCACGATCAGCGGCGGCATCGCGCGGGACGGCACGGATTTCGCCTTCCGCGACCTGCGGGTCGAGGGCACGCAGCTTGGCGCGCGGCTGGACGGCACCGCCTCGCCTGACGCGGCGGCGCTCGATCTGTCGGCCCGGATCACCGATCTCGGCCTGGTCGATCCGCGCCTCGACGGCCCGGCCAGCCTGTCCGCCCGCATCGACCGCGCTGATATCTCCGAACCCTTCCGGGTCAGCGATTTCAGCCTTGATTCGTCTCTGGCCGAGGCGTCGGGTTCGCTCTCGGTCCTGCCGGGCGAAATCTACGAATTCGGCGCGGATCTCTCCGCCGGCCTGCCCGACCTGTCGCGGCTCAGCGAATTCGCCGGAACGGACCTTGGCGGCGCGCTGGCGCTCGATCTCGACGGCACCGCCAGCATCCCGCGCGACATCGCCACGCTGGTCGAAACCGGCGCCGCCGACATCGCCATCGACCTGCGCGCCGACGACATCCGCGCCGGCACCGCGCTTCCGCGCCAGCTTCTTGCCGGACGCACGACGCTGACCGGGAACCTCGGCCTCGACGACGGCACGATCCGCTTCGACGAGATCGCGCTCGACGGGCGCGAGGTGACGGCCCGGCTCGACGGCACCATCGGGCCCGAGGAAAGCGCCGCGACGCTCTCGGCCAGGCTGCGCGACGCGCAGATCCTAACGCCGATCCTGCCGGGCGCCGTGTCGGTCGAGGCGCGGGTGACGCAGGCCGGAAGCGGGCCGCTCAACCTCGACGCCGAAGCCGCGGGGCCCGGTGGCCTGACCGTCGATATCTCGGGCGAGGCGCTGCGGCCCGACGGCACGGTGAATCTCGCGCTGACCGGCCAGGCGCCGCTCGGGCTCGCCAACAGCTTCATCGCGCCGCGCAGCCTGTCGGGCAGCGCCGGCTTCGACCTCACCGTCCGGGGCGAGCCGTCGGTCAACGCCGTCTCGGGCCGCGTGACGATCGGCGGCGCGCGCCTCGCCGCACCGACGCTCGGCTTCGCGCTCGAGGGCCTGAACGCCACCGCCGACATCTCCGGCGGCTCTGCCTCGCTCAATGCCGGCGGCACGATCTCGACCGGCGGCCAGCTTTCGGTCAACGGCACGATCGGCTTCGCCCGTCCGGGCCTGCCCGCGAACCTTCAGATCGCGCTCGACCAGGGCCGCTTCGTCGATCCCGCGCTCTACGAGGCGAACGTGGAACGGGCGCGCCTGACGCTGTCGGGCGCGCTGGCCGGATCGTCGCAGGTCGCCGGTGACATCCTTCTCGGCACGGTCGAGATCCGGGTGCCGGAATCGGGCGTCGGCGGGTCGAGCGCGATCCCCGAGATGCGGCATACCGGCGAGAGCACGCCCGAACGCCGCACCCGCGCCTATGCCGGGCTGCTCGACGGCAACGGCGGGAATGGCGGCGGCGGCTCCACGATCGGCCTCGACATCACCGTCACCGCGCCGGGACGCATCTTCGTGCGCGGCCGCGGTCTCGACGCCGAACTTGGCGGCACCGTCCGTATCGGCGGGACGACGGCCAACATCGTGCCCTCGGGCCGGTTCGAACTGGTCCGGGGCCGGCTCTCGATCCTCGGCCAGCGGCTCGACTTCACCCGCGGTTCGGCGACGCTGCAGGGCGGAGACCCGATCCTCGACCTTACCGCGCAGACGCAGTCCGGCGAATATACCGTCTTCGTCGATGTCTCCGGCCCCGCCTCCTCCCCGGAAATCGGCTTCCGCTCCGCACCCGACCTGCCCGAGGACGAGGTGCTGGCGCAGCTCTTCTTCGGCCGCTCGGCCTCGTCGCTCAGCCCGGTCCAGGCGCTCCAGCTCGCCGATGCGGTCGCGGGCCTCGCGGGCGGCGGCTCGGGCATCTTCACGCGCCTGCGCGAAGGGCTCGGGCTGGACAATCTCGACATCCAGTCCGACGACGAGGGCAACGCCATCGTCAGCGCCGGGCGCTACCTGACCGACAACATCTATACCGACGTGACGGTCGACAACGAGGGCACCGGGATCAATCTCAACATCGACCTGACGCCCGACATCACCGCACGCGGCGGGGTCAATTCCTCGGGCGAAAGCAGCCTCGGGATCTTCTTCGAACGCGACTACTGAATCCCCGTTGACAGCGGCGAGGGGCCGCGATACCTGCGCAGGCCACGACACCTGCCCAGGTGGCGGAATTGGTAGACGCGCCAGCTTCAGGTGCTGGTGTCCGTACGGACGTGGAGGTTCGAGTCCTCTCCTGGGCACCACCCGACCCCAAGGGCCGGGGCGCGGTATCGGAGCGGCACCGATGACCACAATCCATCTCCACCAGCGCGACCTTCCGGGCGATCTGACGCTCGGCTCGGAAATCGCCATCGACTGCGAGACGATGGGTCTCAACCCGCACCGCGACCGGCTCTGCCTCGTGCAGCTGACCGACGGCTCCGAGCATGTGCACCTCGTCCAGATCGCGCCCGGTCAGACCGAGGCGCCGAACCTCGAGGCGCTCCTGTCCAACCCGGACAAGCTGAAGATCTTCCATTTCGGCCGCTTCGATATCGCCGCGCTGTTCAACGCCTTCGACACGCTGGCCGCGCCGGTCTACTGCACCAAGATCGCGTCGAAGATGACGCGGACCTACACCGACCGGCACGGGCTGAAGAACCTGGTGCAGGAGATCCTCGACATCGATATCTCCAAGCAGCAGCAAAGCTCGGACTGGGGCGCGCCCTCGCTGACCGACGCGCAGCGGCAATACGCGGCCACCGACGTGATCTACCTCCACCAGCTGAAATCCGTGCTCGACGACCGCCTCATGCGCGAGGGCCGGATGGAGCTTGCCCAGGCCTGTTTCGATTTTCTTCCGGCGCGCGCCCTGCTCGATCTCTCGGGCTGGCCCGAGGAAGACATCTTCGCGCACTAGGTGGCCGCCCCGAACCTATATTCGACGCTGATCGGGTGGGCCAAGGTCGTCCTGCCGCTGCTGGCCATCGCGATCCTGTCGACGCTGTTCCTGTTCTCCGGCCGCCCCGATCCCGAAGACGCGATCCTGTTCGCCGGGCAGGAGATCGAGGAGCTGGCCCGCGGCCAGGTCCTGAGCCACCCGCGTTTCGCCGGGACGACCGAAGACGGCCGCGCGATCGTCTTCGCCGCGGAAAGCGCGGCGCCCGTGCCCGACACGTCCGACCGCTTCACCGCCACGACCGTCACCGCCCGCGTCACCCTCGAACCGGGGCTCGAGGCGCTGCTCGACGCGGCCGCGGCCGAGGTCGACATGACCGCCGAGGAGGCGCGGCTGACCGGCGGCGTCTCGGTCATCCGCACCGACGGGCTGCGCCTGTCGACCGACGTTCTGACGCTCGGCCTGTCGCGTCTGGCCGCCGCCGCGCCCGGCACGATCGAGGCGACCGGCCCGGGCCTCACCCTGACCGCCGGTGCGATGACGCTGTCCGAGGCCGACGGTCCCCAGCTTCTGAGTTTCACCGGGGGCGTCCGGGTGCTATATGACCCCGGACTTTGAGGTGTTTCATGTTCCGTTTCTTGCGCCTGGGGCTTGCCCTGATCCTTCTGGCCGGCCCGGCTGCGGCACAGGTCGGGATCGGCTTCGGCGGCGTCGCCCATGACGCGAGCCAGCAGGTCGAGGTCGTGGCCGACAGCCTGACCGTCGACCGCGAAAGCGGGAACGCCGTCTTCTCGGGCAATGTCGTGATCGTGCAGGGCGACCTGCGCATGGCCGCCGGAGAGGTCACCGTCTACTACGCCGAAACCGAGGGCCAGACCGAGGTCGCCCGCGTGGTCGCGACCGGCGGCGTGCTGGTCACCCGCGGCGACGATGCGGCCGAGGGCGAGACGGCCGAATACGCGGTCGCGGATGCCAGCCTCACGCTGTCGGGCGGGGTGATGGTCACGCAGGGCCCGACCGCCATTGCCGGCGACCGCCTGATCGTCGATCTCGAAACCGGCTCGGGTACCGTCACCGGCCGGGTGCGCACGGTCCTTCAGGGCGCGGACGAATGACAGGGCTCTCGGTCACCGAAGGGGACCAGGGCCTCCACGTCCGAAACCTCCGCAAGAGCTACCGCCGCCGGCCGGTCATCCGCGACGTCTCGCTCGACCTGCGGCGGGGCGAGGTGGCGGCGCTTCTCGGCCCGAACGGCTCGGGCAAGACGACCTGCTTCTATTCCATCGCCGGGCTGATCGTGCCCGACGGCGGCACCGTCATGCTGGATGGCCGCGACGTGACGATGCTGCCGATGTACCGCCGCGCCAAGGCGGGCATCGGCTATCTGCCGCAGGAGATGTCCATCTTCCGCGGCCTGTCGGTCGAGAACAACATCCTGGCGATCCTCGAAATCTCGGAACGCGACCGCAAGACGCGGGCCGAACGGCTCGAGGAATTGCTGTCGGAGTTCTCCATCGGCCATCTCCGCCGGGCGCCCGCCCTGTCGCTGTCGGGCGGGGAACGGCGGCGGGTCGAAATCGCACGCTGTCTCGCCGCCAATCCCTCTTACGTCCTGCTCGACGAACCCTTCGCCGGCGTCGATCCGATCG
The DNA here is from genome assembly GCA_015689705.1 of Rhodobacterales bacterium HKCCE3408. GTDB lineage: Bacteria > Pseudomonadota > Alphaproteobacteria > Rhodobacterales > Rhodobacteraceae > HKCCE3408. Next base: position 83,902 of record WVSN01000002.1, on the reverse strand, counting down.
CGGTGGGCGAGATTCGCGCGCTCGTCTCCGATCTCAAGACCCGCGGGCTCGGCGTGCTCATCACCGACCACAACGTGCGCGAGACCCTGCAGATCGTCGACCGCGCCTATATCCTGCACGACGGCGCGATCATGATGTCGGGCAGCGCCGACGAGGTTGTCCGGGACGAGAACGTGCGCCGCGTCTATCTCGGGCAGGGCTTCCGCATCGGCTGATCCAAGCCCGTTGACATGAAGCTGTCATTTGCCGCCAAATGGAGGGGATGACGCATCTGTCCCGCTCTCCGCTATTGCCGGCGCGGGCCCCCGCAAGGCCCAGGTCGCAGCCGCGACGGACGAGCGCATTCATCCCCGAAATGAGCAGCCACGCCTTGGGAGGACGCATGAGATACAAGATCAGCGGCAGGCAAATCGAGATCGGATCGGCGTTGCAGACGCATGTCCAGGACAGCATCGGCGCGGCGGTCGAGAAATATGCCGGGCGCCCGACCGATGCCAACGTCGTCTTCTCGCGCAGCGGGCACGAATTCGTCTGCGAGGCGACGGTCCACCTGTCCACCGGCCTGACCTGCGCGGCCAAGGCCGCCGATGCCGAGATCTACGCCGCGTTCGACCAGTGCTGCGACAAGATGGAGAAACAGCTCCGGCGCTACAAACGGCGCCTGAAGGACCACCACAAGGATCGTACCGGCCCGATTGAAGTCTTCGGCGGGGCCACGTATATCCTCGCCGCGTCCGAAGATACGGGCGAAGACAACGAACCCGAGAGCCTGCAGCCGATCATCGTCGCGGAGATGGAGACGACGATCCCGTCGCTGTCGGTGGGCGAGGCGGTGATGCAGATGGAGCTGGCCGGAGCGCCGCTTCTGGTGTTCCGCAACGAGGGCCAGGACCGGGTCAATGTCGTGTACCGCCGCGATGACGGCAATGTCGGCTGGATCGACCCCCGATCAAGCTGACCGGATCGGAACAGGACCGGCGCAAGGGGACGACGAGAGATGGATTTGCAGACGCTCCTGAAACCCGGTTCGGTCCGGGTGGTGGCCGATGTCACCTCGAAAAAGCGCCTGATGCAGAAGATCGCGGAGATCGCCGAGGGAATCGTCGGTCTCCCGGCCACCACGGTTTTCGACGCATTGCAGGACCGGGAAAGCCTCGGGCCGACCGGCGTCGGCAACGGCGTGGCGCTACCCCATGCGCGGCTGCAGGGCCTGACGGCCGTGCACGGCGCGTTCCTGCGGCTCGAGCATCCGGTCGACTTCGACAGCGTCGACCGGCAGCCCGTCGATCTGGTCTTCGCGCTGTTCGCGCCCGCAGATAGCGGCGTCGATCACCTGAAAGCGCTCGCGCTCGTCTCGCGCACGCTCAGAAACGAGGCGCTCTGCACCAAGCTGCGCGCCAATTCCGACCCGGCCACGCTGCACACGCTGCTGACCGCCGGATCCGCCCCGCAGGCCGCCTAGCCGGCCCAGTCCCCGTAGCCGAAAAAGATGTAGTCGCGCCGACACGCCGCGAATCCCGCGGCCTCGACCTCGGCGTCGTAGATCGCGGCCAGCGGCACCGGTCCGTCCTCGGGCGGTTCGGGCGCGGGCGGCAGAGTCTGGCCGGGCAGAAGCCCCGGCAGATCGTCTGCCAGCGATTGCGCCCGCAGGACGATGTCGGGCAGGGCGAAGGCCGCCATCCCCTGCAGAATCGCCATCTGTGGATGCCAGTCGCCCGGCGCCGTCAGGCTGGTCTGCCCCGCCAGGATCTGCGGCAGCACCTTCAGAAATCCGACGAAGGCCGCGCGATGCCGCGCCGCGTCCCAGTCCGGCCCCGGCCCGTCCTCGGGCAGCGGCACGTCATAGCGCCGCGCCATCGCGTTGCGCAATTCGGCCAGGCGCGGGCGGCCGGGCGGCAGGACATCGCGGAAGAAGACGTGGTGCGCCCGGGCCAGCGGATGCCGGACGAGGCTGATCTTGCGGTGCCCCGGCCGCGCCCTCATCCACTGCCGCAGGTCCTTCTGCGTCAGGTCGCGGTCAAGCGCCTCGGGCGCGCAGCCCTCGACCGCGGCCAGCCAGCCGGTCATTTCCTCGACCATCGCGCCCGGCACTGGCATGTAGATCAGCCCGGCCTTCGGCAGCGCGACGAAGCTGCGGACGCCGGGCGGCCGGGCCGGACCCGTCGGTTCGATGTCCAGCCCGAAGGGATCGAGCCGGGCCAGCGCCGCCGCCATCGCCTTGGGATTGGTCACCTTGTCCTCGGCCTTGCCCGGGTTCTGCGGCTTCAGCTTCGACGCCGACGGCGCGATCCCGCCCTCGATCCCCAGAAAACGCAGAAGCCCCGTCAGCACCGCCGGTTCGGACAGGTCCTCATAGCCGATCTCGAACGCGGTCTGCCCGGTCTCCTGCAAGGCCCGCCGGATGCGCGCGGCGAAGGCGGCGCGGGCGGCCAGCATCTCCTCGAACTCGGCCGGATCGAACGCCACCCGGGCCGTTTTCCTGTGTTTCGCGTCGGTCAGCTTCCACTGGCCCGTCTCCGTCGCGATCTTGCGCGAGATGTAACTGTCCAGCGGGTTGCGCCGCAGGATCACCTTGGCCACGCGCGGATCCGGCAGCAGCCGGTCGAGCATCCGCGGATCGTGATCGTGGAAAAACCGCTGCCCCGGAATCCCGTCCGATTGCGAAAGCACCGCGTCCCACAGCGCGCCCGGATCGGCCTCTCGCCGGGCCAGGTCGAAGCCCAGATACTCGAACCGGTCGTGCTGGCCGATGAAGCCGGGATTGAACAGCTCACCCTGCGGCGCGAGACCCGGCACCGCCGCCAGCATCGCTTCGAGATGGTTCGACCCGGTGCGCATCTCGGCAAGGATCACGAAAGCGTCGAACCGTCCCGCCATGCGCTACTGCACCAGGTAGGGGCGGGTGCGCGCCGGGGTGTCGGCCCGGCCATCGCCTTCCTCGGGCAGTTCGCCGACGAGGAACGGGTTCATCCCCTGGTTCTTCAGGTTCTGCACGAACTTCTGCAGGCCCGTCAGATCCGGCATCCGCGGCACCTCGGCCACCCGCGGCGCGGCCGGCCCGGCGATCTGGTCGACGACGCGTTGCAGATGCTCCATCGGGTGGGCGAGGAACTCGGCCAGCGTCCAGATCTGCGTGGTGGCCCGGGCGAAGGGCGCGCGCACCTGGTCGAGCATCTGCGATTCGATCCGCTGCAGGATCGCCGCCTCGCGCCGGATATCGGCGAAGTCTCGGTTCGAATGGAACAGCGGCACGGCCCAGGCGCCGGTCACGATCCACGCCGCCGCGTGTGGATCGTAGGCCATGAACGGCACCGCGCTCTGCCGGTCGGACGGCCCGTGCTGGAACACCAGATGCCGCCCGCGCGTCGCCCAGACGAGGTTGGTCAGGAAGCGTTCCGGGTTGTAGTCGCGCAGCACGGCGCTGTCGGTCAGGTTGCCCTCGACGACCGTGGCGCCGTCGGCGAATTCGACCGCGTCGGGCGCGAAGAGATGGCCATGAACGGGCAGGCCGGTCTGCCGCGACAGCCAGTCGGTGAAGCCCGGAAAGACCGCGTCGAAGCCATGGCAGACGGTGTAGGGCGCGGCGGTGCGCCCGGCCTCGATCTGCGGACTCGGGAAGCGGCCGGACATGTAGAGCCCGGCGCGACCGCGCACCCGCCGTTCCCGCGCGCGATCGAAGACCTGGTCGATCCGCGACGGCTGAGCCGGCCGCGGCGGGCCCGGGCTGGCCGCGAGGAACGTGTCGTACAGCCGGTCGGCCCGCGGCCAGAACTTGCGCGCGAACCAGCAATCCGAGCGTTGCAGCAGCGCCAGATGGTCGTCGTAGAAGACGTGCGGCTTGCCCTGGTGGTCGAACTTCGACAACGTCAGCGACCGGCTTTCCACGTCGGTGGCGTAGCGCCGGGCAAGCGTCTGGTAATAGCTCTCGTCCGGGATCCAGACATGGCGGAAATACCGGTCGAATTCCGCCCGGCGCGGATCCTGCTGAATGGCCGACAGGGTCTGACGCGTCAGGCACCACCACTGGCTGCCCAGATGCGGCTCGATCCCCTCGGGCAGCCGCCGCCGCAGGCCGAGCCGCCGCTGGATCTCGACCGAGCGGTCGAACAGCCCGCGCTGGCTCTTCCACGAGAACGGGAAGCGCAGATGAAACCGCTCCTCGGCCAGACCGCCCACGGTCCAGTCGACCTCCTCGGTCGTCACGCTCTCGATGAAATCGCGCCGCGGATGCGCGTCTAGGAAGGCGCGCAGCTCCTCGACCGGCTTCAGCGGCAGGCAAGAGCCGGAGGCGAGGTAGACATGCCGGACATTGGCGAATTCCCGGAGCAGCAGCGTCGTCGCCGCATTCGTCGCCGCGACCAGCGACCACGTCCCCCAGTCGCAGCGGAAGCGGGGCGAGAACCGCACGTTCCAGTTCTCGGCCAGCGTCGCCTTCAGCGCGGCGACCTCCCGGTCGGGCACCTTCGCGTCGACATGGATCACCACCGGGCAGTCCCGTTCCGCAAGATGCCGCGCCAGCTGCGCCACGCGGCCAAGCGCGGTGTGGCAGAGGATGGCGAAGCCAAGCGTGCTCATGCCCAGTTGCCCTTGGACATCAGCCCGAGGATCTCGAGCTGGCGCCAGTCGCGGTAGCGTTCGGAAAACCGGGTCCACAGGTCGGGGCTTTCACCGATCCCGCGGGCATAGGCCTCGTATTCCCGCGACCCGGCATAGTGCTCGCGCCGCAGGATTTCCTCCTCGGCCTTCGACCGGAACTGACCCAGGAACTTCGCGTGCATCAGGACGCCCGACGCCTTCTCGCCCCCGGACTCGTCGAAGACGAGGTTCAGCCCGCGCGGCAGCAGCATGTGGGTCGAGCTGACATAGGCGTACCGCTTGTGCCACTTCACCAGGGGGATCTTGTTCAGCGCCGGTGCCTCGGCCGGTGCGTCGGCGAAGAAGGTCCGCGCCCGTGGCCCGCCCTGGATCCACAGATTGCCGTATTTCCAGTTGCGCGAGATCGTGTAGTTCCCGCTGTCGAACCACGACGCCGTGGCGAAGGGATTTTCGCCCGCGGAATAGCGCGTCTCGCCCACCGGGCCGCGCGGATACATGTCCAGCACCATGGTCCCGAGCGCCCGGACGCTCGCGTTTTCGAGCCAGTAGGTCAGCGCGGGCAGGGGGCGCGTGTCGCAGAACGGGTAGACGAGGAATTCGTCGGCATCGATCGTCAGGCACCAGTGGCCGTGGCCATAGCGGCCCAGCAGGCCGTTGATCCAGTCCATGCCGAACCGCGCGCGCTTGTAGCTCGTCTCGGTCAGCCAGACCGAGCAGTCGGGCTGATCGGCCAGGAACTCGCGCCCGCCATCGGTTGAGCCGTTGTCGACGATCAGGAAATGCCCGACGCCGAGCTTGCGGTAATATTCGAGCAGGAAGGGCAGGCGCAGCTTCTCGTCCCGCAGCACGAGGGCGCAGATCACGTCGTCTTCGCGGATGGTGAAGGTGCGGTCGACGACCAGCTCGAGCTCGCGCGCCTTGCGCCACGCCCGCACCAGATAGCGCTTGCGCTCCAGTCGCAGCCCGTAGCGTTCTATCGCGCCCATGCCCTGCCCTTTGTCCCGTGGGTCAAGAATTACCCCGATGTTGCCGCGGACGTAAACGACAACGAGCTTAACGGGCGGTTATCCCCAGGAACCGGTGCCCATCAGGCCGCACCCGGCCAGGTCGCGCCAGCCGGAATACCGCCGGGATACCGTCTCGGACCACAGGATCGGGTCGGCGACCAGCGCGTCGTAATAGGCCGCATGCACCTCGGCGCGGGCGAAATGCTGGCCGCGCGCCTTCTCTTCGGCGGCGCGGGTGATGACGGATGGCAGGAACTTCGTGTGCAGAAGCGCGCCCGACAGCCTGCCGCCCGGGCGCAGGTCGAACACGTCGTTCAGCCGCGGCGGCAGGATGCTGTGCGTGGAATTCCGGTAGGCGTAGCGCCAGTGCCATTTCACCAGCGGGACCTTGTTCATCGTCGGCGCGCGATCCGGCGCCGAGCCGAAGAACAGCCGGTCCCGTACGCCGCCCTGGAACAGATCGACACGCAGATCGGGCTGCGGGCGCTGGCGGTAGGGGCCGGGATCGAACCAGGCCAGATGCGCCGTCGGATCGTCACCGGGCGCGACCGTGCCCTCCGACAGCCGACCCTTCGGATAGAGATCCACGGTCAGCGTCCCGAAACTCTCGCGCCCCTCGGACTCGAGCGTGCGGATCAGATCGGGCAGGGGGCGGTCCTCCCAGTGCGGGTAGACCAGAAGCTCGTCCGCATCGAGCGTCAGGCACCACGCGCCCGACCCGTGCATCGCCAGAAGCCAGCCGGCCCAGTCCATCCCGAACCGCGCCGCCTTGTAGCCCGCGCCGGTCTCCCAGACCGAACAATCGGGCTGGTCGGCGAGATACGCCGCCGTGCCGTCGTCGCTGTCATTGACCACGAAGAGGAACTGCCCGACCCCGAGCCGCCGGTGATGGTCCAGGAAAAACGGCAGCCGCCCGGTCTCGTTCCGGACGGTCGCGACAAGGCGGATGGTGTCGGGGCGCAGTGCGCCGGTCCGGTCGGCCAGCGGCGTCAGCGCATGGCGGGCCCGAAAGGCGCGCCACAGGTAATCCCGGCGCCGCCATCGCAGGCGATAGGCGCGCGCAAGGGCCCCGGCATCCACTTCCGCGCGGTCACTCCGCCGCGTTGCGGAGCGCCTCCATGCCGGACAGGTAGCTCTGGAATTCGTCGCGCAGCTCTTCGCGGGCCAGGCCGAAGGCGACCGTCGCCTGCAGGAACCCGGCCTTCGAGCCGCAGTCGAAGCGCTGACCGCGGAAGCGGAAGCCGAACACGTTGTCCGATTCCTCGATTTCCTGCGCGATGGCGTCGGTCAGCTGGATCTCGCCGCCCGCGCCGGTCTTCTTCTTGTTGAGGTTGTTCATGATCTGCGGCGTCAGGATGTAGCGCCCGATCACGGCGAGGTTCGATGGCGCCTTCTTCGCCTCCGGCTTCTCGACCATGCCCTTCACCGACACGACCGAGCCCATGTCCTCCTTGATGTCCAGCACGCCGTAGGACGAGATCTTGTCGTCCGGCACTTCCATCGCGGCGACCATATTGCCGCCGGTCTCGGCATGGGCCTCGACCATCTGCTTCAGGCACGGCGTTTCGGCGGCGATGACGTCGTCGGGCAGGATGACGGCGAAGGGCTCGTTGCCCAGAAGCCGCCGGCCGCACCAGACCGCGTGGCCAAGGCCAAGCGCCTTGTTCTGGCGGACATAGGCGATCGCACCCGAATCCATGTTGGTCTTCTTCAGCTCTTCCAGAAGCTCGGTCTTGCCCTTCTTGCGCAGCGCGGCCTCCAGCTCGGGGGCGTTGTCGAAGTAATCCTCCAGCGCCGATTTCCCGCGCGAGGTGACGAAGATGAATTCCCGGATGCCGGCGGCGCGCGCCTCGTCGATGGCGTACTGGATCAGCGGCCGGTCGACGAGCGTCATGATTTCCTTCGGGATCGACTTGGTCGCCGGCAGAAACCGCGTCCCAAGCCCGGCCACGGGAAAGATCGCTTTCGTCACACGCTTTTTCATATCGTCTCCTTCTTCACCGCCGGAGGAACCGCGCAAAGGGCCGGGTCCTGCGTCCGAGCAGCTGCCAATTTTTTAACATAGCGCCCGTCTCGGGGCATCAACTCGCGGGTCCGGCGGCGGAATGCTGCTGCCGCGGCGCGCCGTTCGGGCGCGATCGTCCGATTCCGCGGCAAGCTGCCACTTGTCGCGTCAAAGCGCAAACCGATGTCATGCCATCTTCATCTCGGCCAGCATCGCCTCGATCCGGGGCACGTCCTCGGGGTTGTTCAGCTCCCAGAACCGCCGCCCGCGCGCATCGACCTCGACGCAGAGCACCGGCGTTCCGGTTTCGAGGAACCGCAACTGCTCCAGCCCCTCGTTGGTCTCGAGCGGGCCAGGACCGGCGGCCGTGTAGGCCGACAGCGCGTCCGGCCGGTAGGCATAGACGCCGACATGGTGGAACACGGGCGTGTCCGCAGCGGCGTCGTAGCCGCCGGCCGTGTAGGGCACCACTTCCTTCGAGAAATAAAGCGCCCGCCCATCCGCCCCGAAGACGGCGGTCGTTCCGCCGACCCGGCCCGCGGCGCGGTCGGCGCGCAAGGCCGCCAGCGTCTCGCCATCGCAGCGCAGCACCGGCGTCGCGGCGCCGAAATCCGGCGCGGCGCGCAGCCCGGCGACGAGATCCGACAGGAACCAGGGCGGCGTCAGCGGCGCGTCGCCCTGCAGGTTCACGATCATCTCCGGCGCCTCGTCCAGCTGCGCCAGAACCTCGGCGCACCGTTCGGTCCCGTTGCGCGCCTCGGACGAGGTCATCCGCACGTCGGCCCCGAAGGCCCGCGCGGCCTCCGCGATACGATCGTCATCCGTAGCGACGCAGACCGCGTCGAATTCCGGCACGTCCTGCGCGGCGGCCCATGTCCGTTCGATCAGGCTGCGCGTCTCGCCCGTTGCGCCGCGCAGGCCGACCAGCGGCTTGCCCGGATAGCGGGTCGAGGCATAGCGCGCCGGGATCACGCACAGGACCGTCACGGCGCGGGGTCCACACCCGGCGCGAAGGCGACGAAATGGCCATTCCGGAACCCCGCCTTGCCATAGGCGAAAGCGTCGAGACCCGGCAGCGACAGCACCTTGCCGCCCGCCCCGCGCAGCACGGCGTCGCCCGCCGCCGTGTCCCATTCCATCGTCGGGCCAAGCCGCGGGTAAAGATCGGCCTCGCCCGTCGCGACAAGGCAGAACTTCAGCGACGACCCGGCCGATTTCGTCTCTGCACCGGGGAATCTGGCCAGGTATTCCTCGGTTTCCGCATTCCGGTGCGACTTCGACGCGACGATCCGCAAGGCCCCGGCCGGCGCGGAAACCGAGATCGGTTCGACCGGCCCCTGCACCTCGGGGTCGAGCGCGCCGGTCTCCTCGACGCTGCGGCCCGAGGCGTCGGTGTAGAACAGCCGCCCCTTCGCGGGCGCATAGACCACGCCGCGCGTCGGCACGCCGTTCTCGACCAGCGCGATGTTCACCGTGAAATCCCCGCGCCGCTGGATGAATTCCTTCGTCCCGTCCAGCGGATCGACGATCAGGAAGGTCGCGACGTCCTGCCCGTGGCTGTCCGCCTGCTCCTCGGTGACCAGCGCCATGTCCGGGAACGCCTCGCGCAGCCCCTCGGCGATCAGCGCGTCGGCCAGCCGGTCGGCCTCGGTCACCGGGCTGTCGTCGCCCTTCGTTTCAACGCCCATGTCGGCGCGGGAATAGACTTCCATGATCCGCGCGCCGGCCTCGATGGCCAGCTTGCGGAAGATCGTCTCGATACGGGTGAAATCGGGAATGGCGCACCTCCGCTCGTCGTCCGAGGGTTTGATTGATCGTTTACTCCGCCGCCGTTATCCTCTGCCCCGTCCGGAACGGCAAGTCGGCCGCCGGACCCGAACCGAGGCCGAAGATGTTCCAGGCGCGCCGCCGTCGCTCCAACCTGCAGGTCTTCCTGTCGCTGATGGAGCTGACCTACCATTCCGCCGTCCGCAAGGTGCGCCAGCAGCATGGCAACGCATTCATGGCGCTGGCGATGTCGATCTTCCAGGCCATTGCCTTCGTCGCCGGCTTCTACATCATGTTCGAGATTCTGAACACGCGGACCATGGCGATCCGCGGCAACTTCATCGTCTACCTGCTGACCGGCATCTATCTCTACCTCACCCACATCAAGGCGCTCGGCGCGGTGATGGGGTCCGAAGGTCCGGCCTCGCCGATGATGCAGCACGGCCCGATGAACACGCTCGTCGCGATCATGTCCTCGGCGCTTCAGGTGCTCTACCTGCAGACGCTGGCGCTCATCATCATCCTCGTCGTGGTCCACATCGTGATCGAGCCGGTGGTGATCCACGACTGGGCCGGCGCGTTCATGATGTTCCTGCTCGCCTGGTTCTCGGGCGTCGCCGTGGGGCTCCTCCTGCTGGCCCTGAAACCGTGGATTCCCGACGTGGTGACCGTCATCAACACGGTCTGGAGCCGGGCGAACATGGTCGCCTCGGGCAAGATGTTCGTCGCCAACCTGATGACCGCGTCGATGGTGGCGATGTTCGACTGGAACCCGCTGTTCCACATCATCGACCAGTGCCGGGGCTTCACCTTCGGGATGAACTACGTCCCGCATCACTCGAACTGGCAGTACCCGGTCTATGTCTGCCTCGCGCTCGTCACGCTCGGCATGATCGGGGAATTCTACACCCGCAAGAACGTCTCGGCCTCGTGGAACGCAGCGCGATGAAACAGCTTCTGCTCATGCTCCTTATGTTGGCCGCCCCGGCCGCCGCGCAGGATCTTCCCGCGCTCTACGACGTCACAGGCGTGGCGTCGGACGATGCGCTGAACGTGCGCTCCGGCCCCGGCACCGAATTCGACGTGATCGGCACGCTCGCCCCCGGCGCCACGGGGGTCGAGGCCGTCGCCGCCGATCCCGACAGCGGCTGGCTTCAGGTCAGCATGGGCGAGATGAGCGGGTGGGCCTCGCCCGCCTTCCTCACCCGCACCGGCCCCGACTGGGACGCCGGCCTGCCCGCCAGCTACACCTGTTCGGGGACCGAGCCGTTCTGGAGCCTCGTGACCGGCCCGGGCGAGGCCAATCTCGGCGGCCCGGCCTTCACGGTCCTGCTGCGGCCAAGCTGGTCGGGCACCGCGGCGGGGCGGCTGCCGTACGAATTCGGCGCGATCTGGACCTCGGGCAGCCGGATGGGCCTGTCCGGCGTGATCCGGCGCGAGGAATGCTCTGACGGCATGTCCGACCGGGTCTACGGCATGTCCGTCGTGCTGATCCGCCACGACACGCCGGCCCCGCAGGCACTCTCGGGGTGCTGCACGCTGGCGCAGTAGCGCGCCAGACCGGCCGTTCACCTTACGTTAACCTAAACGCTGTATCACCACCGGCGATGCATCAGGACGGCACGGTTCCTTCCCAAGACCGCCCCCTCATTGGGCGCAGGACGGGACGCTACAGTTGCGCTTGACCGGGTCCCCAACCCGGTCCCGGCCGCCGGGCCATCGACCCGGCGCATTCGCTTCGCTCCGCCCCCGGCGGCGCCGCCACCTATCCCCGACGGACCTTCGGCCTCGGCCCGGACGACCCGACGGACACCCCCGCCCGAGACCTGAACGACCCCAGGCGCCCGACCCGGCCGCACCCGGCGTTTCGTCACGTCACCACGCGCAGCGTCAGGTTGATCCGCCCGCCATTCGGCAACAGAGGCGAGGACCCCGGTTTGACCCGGTCGATCCCGTGATACCGGAGCCGCGCATCGCCCCCCATCACCAGCACGTCGCCCGACCGCAGCCAGACCGACTCGGTCTTGCCGCCGCGCGTGTGATTGCCGATCCGGAAAAGCGCTTCGTCGCCAAGCGAGATCGACAGCACCGGCTGATCGAAATCGGCCTCGTCGCGATCCTGGTGCATCCCCATCTTCGCGCCCTCGGCATACCAGTTCAGCAGGCAGCATTCCGGCGCGCGCGCCTCCGGGCACAAGGCCTCCCACACCGCCAGGACCGAGGCCGGGATCGGCGGCCATTCCACCCCGTTCGGATGCCGCTCCTCGTAGCGGTAGCCCCGGGAATCGGTGATCCAGCCGAACCGCCCCGCGGCGCTCATTCCGACAGACATGCGCTTGCCGCTCGGCGTGACCGGGCGGACCAGCGGCGCCACGGCCAGCACGCCGCGCAGGTCCTCGACCATCGCCGCCTGCGCCGCGGCATCGAGCCAGCCGTCGTGCAACACTGCGCCCCGGATCGTCACGCCCATGGCCGAACTGTCTCCATTGTCTCGCAAAACCCCTGTTCCGCATGGCCCCGCCGCGCTTGCAGGGCCACAGCCCCCCACTTATATACCCCTCGAAGCGGCCCGGGCACCCGTCCGGGCGTTGACACCACGGCGGGACCGGGGCCTCTTTCGCAGGATCGGCCACCGCCCAGATCGCCTGATAGAGAAGGGACTGAACCACATGGCTAAAGTGATTGGCATCGACCTCGGGACAACCAACTCCTGCGTCGCGATCATGGATGGGAGCCAGCCGCGCGTCATCGAGAACTCGGAAGGCGCGCGCACCACGCCCTCGATCGTCGCCTATACCGATGACGAACGCCTCGTCGGACAGCCGGCCAAGCGCCAGGCCGTCACCAACCCCGAAAACACCATCTTCGCCGTCAAACGCCTGATCGGCCGTCGCCTCAGCGACCCGGCCGCGGAGAAGGACAAGAAACTCGTTCCCTACAAGATCGTCGACGGCGGCAACGGCGACGCGTGGGTCGAGGTGAAGGGCGAGAAATATTCGCCCGCACAGATCTCGGCGCAGATCCTGACGAAGATGAAGGAAACCGCCGAAAGCTACCTGGGCGAGGACGTCACCCAGGCCGTCATCACCGTTCCGGCCTACTTCAACGACGCCCAGCGCCAGGCCACGAAGGACGCCGGCAAGATCGCCGGCCTCGAAGTGCTGCGCATCATCAACGAGCCGACGGCCGCCGCACTGGCCTACGGTCTCGACAAGAAGGATTCGAAGACGATCGCGGTCTACGACCTCGGCGGCGGCACGTTCGACATCACCATCCTGGAGATCGACGACGGCCTGTTCGAGGTGAAGTCCACCAACGGGGACACGTTCCTCGGCGGTGAAGACTTCGACATGCGCATCGTCCACTACCTCGCCGACGAGTTCAAAAAGGAACACGGCGTCGACCTGACCAACGACAAGATGGCGCTTCAGCGCCTGAAGGAAGCGGCCGAGAAGGCGAAGATCGAGCTGTCGAGCTCGAGCCAGACCGAGATCAACCAGCCGTTCATCTCGATGGGCTCGAACGGCCAGCCGCTGCACATGGTCATGAAACTGACCCGCGCGAAGCTGGAAAGCCTCGTCGGCGACCTGATCCAGAAGTCGATGAAGCCCTGCGGCGCCGCGCTGAAGGATGCCGGCCTGTCCAAGGGCGATATCGACGAGGTCGTCCTCGTCGGCGGCATGACCCGGATGCCCAAGGTCGTCGAGGAAGTGACGAAGTTCTTCGGCAAGGAACCCCACAAGGGCGTCAACCCGGACGAGGTCGTGGCGCTTGGCGCGGCGATCCAGGCCGGCGTTCTGCAGGGTGACGTGAAGGACGTGGTCCTGCTCGACGTCACGCCGCTGTCGCTCGGGATCGAAACGCTCGGCGGGGTCTTCACCCGGCTGATCGACCGCAACACCACGATCCCGACGAAGAAGTCGCAAATCTTCTCGACCGCCGAGGACAACCAGTCCGCGGTCACGATCCGCGTCTTCCAGGGCGAACGCGAGATGGCGGCCGACAACAAGATGCTCGGCCAGTTCAATCTCGAGGACATCCCGCCCGCCCCGCGCGGCCTGCCGCAGATCGAGGTGACCTTCGACATCGACGCCAACGGCATCGTGTCGGTCGGTGCCAAGGACAAAGGCACCAACAAGGAACAGAAGATCACCATCCAGGCGTCGGGCGGTCTGTCCGACGACGACATCGAGAAGATGGTCAAGGAGGCCGAGGAGAACGCCGAGGCCGACAAGGCCCGCCGCGAGCTCGTCGAAGCCAAGAACCAGGCCGAGAGCCTCATCCACTCGACCAAGAAGTCGATGGACGAGCATGGCGACAAGGTCGATCCGACGACCATCGAGGCGATCGAACTCGCGATCAAGAACCTCGAGGAGCAGATGGAGACCGAGGATGCCGGCAAGATCAAGAGCGGCATCCAGAATGTCACCGAAGCGGCCATGAAGCTCGGCGAAGCCATCTACAAGTCGCAGATGGAAGAGTCCGGCGAGGAAGCGCGCGATGGCGCGGACGAGCCGTCGGGGGTCGATGACGACATCGTCGACGCCGATTTCGAGGATCTCGACGACGACCGGCAGAACCGGGCGTGACGCGCAAAAGCTGACCCCGGGGAACCGGCCGGGCCATCCCGGCCGGTTCCCGCGTTTAGGGGCGATGAAGGAAAGCAACCAGCATGGCAAAGCGCGACTATTACGAGGTTCTCGGGCTCTCCCGGGGCGCCGATGCCGACGAGATCAAGAAGGCCTATCGCCGGAAGGCGAAGGAACTGCACCCCGACCGCAACAAGGACGACCCAAGCGCCGAGTCCCAGTTCAAGGAAGTGAACGAGGCCTACGACGTCCTGAAGGACGGCGACAAGAAAGCCGCCTATGACCGCTTCGGCCACGCGGCCTTCGATGGCGGCATGGCGGGCGGCCCGCGGTCCGGCGGCTTCGGCGGCGGCGCGCATCAGGGCGATTTCGCCTCCGCCTTCTCGGACGTGTTCGAGGACCTGTTCGGCGACTTCATGGGCGGCCGCGGCCAGACCGGGCGCAGCCGCGCCGCGCGCGGGTCCGACCTGCGCTACAATCTCCGCATCACGCTGGAAGAGGCCTTTTCCGGCCTGACCAAGCCGATCCGGGTGCCGACCTCGGTCACCTGCGGCAGCTGCAACGGAACCGGCGCCGAGGGCGGGTCCGAACCCGTCTCGTGCCCGACCTGTTCCGGCATGGGCAAGGTCCGCGCGCAGCAGGGCTTCTTCACCGTCGAACGCACCTGCCCGACCTGTTCGGGCATGGGCCAGATCGTCAAGAATCCGTGCCACACCTGCGGCGGCCAGGGACGTGAGCAGAAGGAAAAGGCGCTGTCGGTCAACATCCCGGCCGGCGTCGAAACCGGCACGCGCATCCGCCTGTCCGGCGAGGGCGAGGCCGGCCTTCGCGGCGGGCCGTCGGGCGATCTCTATATCTTCATCGAGGTCGAGGAGCATCCGCTGTTCAAGCGCGAGGGCATCGACCTGTTCTGCCGCGTGCCGGTGTCCATGGTGACCGCCGCGCTCGGCGGCGAGATCGAGGTGCCCACGATCGAGGGCGGCCGGTCCCGCGTCCGCGTCCCCGAGGGCACCCAGTCCGGCAAGCAGATGCGCCTGCGCGCCAAGGGCATGCCCGCGCTGCGCGGCCCGGGTCAGGGCGACATGTATATCGAGATGGCCGTCGAAACGCCGGTCAAGCTTTCGGCCCGCCAGAAAGAGCTGATGCGCGAGTTCGAGGAAAGCTCCTCGAAGTCGAACACGCCGAACGAAAGCGGCTTCTTCGACCGTGTCAAAAGCTTCTGGGACGGGATGAAGAACTAGCGCGCGGCGAGGAACGCCTCGGTCTCGGTGCGCCCCGGCATGGCCGGTGCCGCGCCGGGCCGGGTGATCTGGATCGCCGCGGCGGCCTGCGCGAAGCGCATCGCCGCCTCCGGCCCCGCCCCCCGGTCCAGCGCCGCGACAAGGTTCCCCGCGAAGCAATCGCCCGCTCCGGTCGTGTCCACCACCTTCGACACGGGAAACGCGGGGTGCGAGACCTCGCCCTCCGGCCCGATCCAGGTCGCGCCGTCCGATCCCTTGGTGACCACGCGGATCAGCCCCACCGGCAGGTCAATCCCGGCCTCTTCCAGCGCGGCGTTCTCCCCTTCGTTGACAAGCAGATGCGTGATGTCAGCCATGACCTCGGCCACCGCTCCGGCATCGAACGGCGCGGCCGAATAGACGACCCGTGCGCCCGCCTTCCGCGCCGCCTTCGCGGCCAGTGCGCTCACGTTCACCTCGTTCTGCAGGATCAGCCAGTCATCGGCGCCAAGCGTGCCCACGGCCCGGATCGCCTCGGCCTCCGGCAACGCCTGGTTGGCTGACGGCGCAAGGACGATCGCGTTCTCGCCGGCCCCGTCGACCATGACGATCGCATGACCCGTCGGCATGTCGAGCCGGGCGACCAGACCGCAATCGACGCCCGCCGCTTCCATCCCGGCGACCATGTCGGCGCCATCGGCCCCGATCGCGCCGCAATGCCGGACCTGCGCCCCCGCCCGTGCCGCCGCGACAGACTGGTTCGCGCCTTTGCCGCCCAGCCCGCGCGAGAATTCCGTCGCCGCCAGCGTCTCCCCCGGCCGGACGAGATGCGGAACGCGGTAGACGAGATCGATGTTGATCGAGCCGACGTTCAGGATCATTGGCCGATCTCGCAGGCGGCCATCACCGCCATGTTCATGATGTCGTTCGCCGTCGACACCGTCGAGGCGATCTGCACCGGCTTGTCGAGCCCGGTGAGGATCGGCCCGATCACCGTCGCGCCCGCCAGCTCCTGCATCAGCTTGACCGAGATCGAGGCCGAATGGCGCGCCGGAACGACCAGGACGTTCGCCGGACCGGACAGACGGCAGAACGGGTATTGCGCCATCACTTCCATGTTCAGCGCCACGTCGACCGTCAGATCACCCTCGAACTCGAAATCCGCGCCTTCGGCTTCCAGCACGGCCGGGGCCTGGTGCATCTTTTCGGCCCGCTCCGAGGCGGGATAGCCGAAGGTCGAGAAGCTGACGAAGGCCACGCGCGGCTCGATCCCGAGGTCGCGGGCCACGCCCGCCCCGCGCCGGGCGATCAGCGCGAGGTCCTCTGCACTCGGCCATTCATGGACCAGCGTGTCCGAGATCAGCACGATCCGCCCCTTGTGCAGCAGCGCCGTGACGCCGACCGCGCCGTCCTCGGCCTTCGCGTCGAAGACATGCCCGATCAGCTCCAGCACATGCGCCGATTTCCGCGTCGCGCCGGTCACCAGACCGTCGCCATGGCCATGCGCCAGCATCAGCGCGCCGAAGACATGCCGGTCGCGGGTCGCCAGCCGGTGAATGTCGCGCTGGTCCTGCCCCTTCCGCTGAAGACGCCGGTAGAGGAAATCCTTGTAGGTCTCGAGATGCTTCGTGTTCGCCGCGTTGACGATCTCGAGCTCCTTGACCGCGTCGGCCAGGCCCGCGCCCTCCAGCTTCTCGGCCACGTCATTCTCGCGCCCGACGACCAGCGCCTTGCCGAAGCCGCCCCGCTGGTAGGCGACCGCTGCGCGCAGGACGCGCACGTCGTCGCCCTCGGCGAAGATCATCGTCGATTGCGCCGCCCGCGCCCGCGCGTTGATCCCCTGCAGGATCGAGGCGGTCGGATCCATCCGCTTGCGCAGTTCATGCGTGTAGCCGTCGAGATCGACGATCGGCCGCCGCGCGACGCCGGTATCCATCCCGGCCCGCGCCACGGCGGGCGGGATCGTGTAGATCAGCCGCGGGTCGAACGGCGTCGGGATGATGTAGTTCCGCCCGAAGGCCAGCTTCCGGCCATAGGCCATCGCCACCTCGTCCGGCACGTCCTCGCGCGCCAGTGCGGCCAGCGCCTCGGCGCAGGCGATCTTCATCTCGTCGTTGATCGCGCGGGCATGGATGTCGAGCGCGCCGCGGAAGAGATACGGAAAGCCGAGAACGTTGTTCACCTGGTTCGGATAGTCCGACCGGCCCGTCGCCACGATCACGTCGGCCCGCACCTCGCGCGCTTCCTCGGGCGTGATCTCCGGGTCCGGGTTCGCCATCGCGAAGATCACCGGGTTGTCGGCCATCGACGCCACCATCTCGGGCGTCACCGCGCCTTTCACGCTGACGCCCAGGAACACGTCCGCGCCAACCATCGCCTCTTCCAGCGTCCGCAGGTCCGTCTTCACGGCATGGGCCGATTTCCACTGGTTCATGCCCTCGGTCCGGCCCTGCCAGAGCACGCCCTTGGTGTCGCAGACGATGCAATTGTCGTGCCGCGCGCCCATCGACTTCAGAAGCTCGACGCAGGCGATCCCGGCCGCGCCGGCCCCGTTCAGCACGATCCGCACATCCTCGATCTTCTTGCCCGAGATGTGCAGCGCGTTGATCAGCCCCGCCGCGCAGATCACCGCCGTCCCGTGCTGGTCGTCGTGGAACACGGGGATGTCCATCAGCTCCTTGAGCGTCTGCTCGATGATGAAGCATTCCGGCGCCTTGATGTCCTCGAGGTTGATCCCCCCGAAGGACGGGCCGAGCAGTTTCACGGCATTGATGAACTCGTCCGGATCCTCGGTATCGATCTCGAGGTCGATGGAATTCACGTCGGCGAACCGCTTGAAGAGCACCGACTTGCCCTCCATCACCGGCTTCGACGCCAGCGCGCCCAGATTGCCGAGGCCAAGCACCGCCGTCCCGTTCGAGATCACCGCGACCATGTTGCCCTTGGTGGTGTAATCATACGCGGTCTCGGGGTTCTCGAAGATCGCCTCGCACGGCACCGCCACACCGGGCGAATAGGCCAGCGACAGGTCGCGCTGCGTCGCCATCGGCGTCGAGGCCTGGATGTCGATCTTTCCCGGACGCGGCTCGAGGTGATAGGCCAGCGCCTCCTCGCGCGTGATCTTGCTTCGGCCGGCCATGTGTCTCCCTCCCCGGCGTTTTCCCCGACCCTAGCCCGGCGCATCCGGCGCCCACAATAGAGCCCTGAGGGAGGAGGCGCTTTCACCCCCCGGACGCGCCCGGTAGGATGGCCCAACGGACAGCCGGGGGGCCCATGAACACGCACGCCGCCACGCCGATGATGGCGCAATATCTGGAGATCAAGGCGCAGGTTCCCGATGCGCTCCTGTTCTACCGGATGGGCGATTTCTACGAGATGTTCTTCGACGACGCGGCGGCGGCGGCCGAGGCTCTGGATATCGCGCTGACCAAGCGCGGCAAGCATGACGGCGACGACATCCCGATGTGCGGCGTCCCGGCCCATTCGGCCGAGGGCTACCTGCTGACGCTGATCCGCAAGGGCTTCCGCGTCGCGATCTGCGAGCAGATGGAGGACCCGGCCGAGGCGAAGAAGCGCGGCTCGAAATCCGTGGTGCGGCGCGAGGTTGTGCGGCTGGTCACCCCCGGCACGCTGACCGAGGACACGCTGCTGGAACCCCGGCGGCACAACTACCTCGCCGCCTGGGCCGAGATCCGGGGCGAGGGCGCGCTGGCCTGGGCCGATATCTCGACCGGCGCGTTCTCGGTCATGTCCTGCCCGCCGGTCCGCCTCGGGCCTGAGCTCGCCCGACTGGCCCCGTCCGAGGTGCTGGTCCTAGACGGCGCCGACCTGCCCGGCGCGCTGAGCGACAGCGGCGCGGCGCTCACCCCGCTCGGCCCGGCCAGTTTCGAGTCGACCGGGGCCGAACGCCGGCTGTCGAAGCTCTACGGCGTCCGCACGCTGGACGGGTTCGGCAAATTCGGCCGGGCGGAACTGGCGGCAATGGGTGCCGTCATCGACTATCTCGAGCTGACGCAGAAAGGCCAGCTGCCGCGCCTCGCCCCGCCGGCGCAGCTGAACGCTGCCCGCGTCATGCATATCGACGCCGCGACCCGGCGCAATCTCGAACTGACCCGCGGGCCGGAGGGCGGGCGGGCCGGCTCGCTTCTGGCGACCATCGACCGGACCGTGACGGCGGCGGGCGGGCGGCTGCTCGACCGGCGGCTGTCCAGCCCGCTGACCGACCGCGCCGCGATCGAGGCGCGGCTGGAGGCCGTCGGCCACTGGGTCGCCGATCCGCGCGGGCGCGAGGCGCTGCGCGAGACGCTGCGCGGTGTCCCCGATCTCGACCGCGCGCTCGGGCGGCTCGCCATCGACCGGGCCGGCCCGCGCGATCTTGCCGCGATCCGGGGCGGACTCGAGGCGGCCGCCGGTCTTGCGGCCCGGCTCGATCCGGCGAAGTTGCCCGATGCGCTCGCCGACCCGGTCGCGCGGCTGTCCGGCCACGAGGACATCCTGGAGCTTCTCGACAGCGCGCTCGTCGCCGAACCGCCGCTTCTGGTCCGGGACGGCGGCTTCATCGCGCCCGGCTTCGACGAGGATCTCGACGAGGCCCGCCGGCTGCGCGACGAAGGCCGCGGCGTCATCGCCGGGATGCAGGCCGGCTACGTGAAGGATTGCGGCGTCAACGCTCTGAAAATCAAGCACAATAACGTGCTCGGCTATTTCATCGAAACGCCCGCGACCCATGCGCAGAAGATGCTGTCGCCGCCTTTGTCCGAGCGCTTCATCCACCGCCAGACCACCGCCAGCGCGGTGCGCTTCACGACGGTCGAGCTGTCCGAGCTCGAGACCAAGATCCTCAATGCCGGCGCCCGCGCATCCGAGATCGAGACCGCGCTGTTCCGCCGTCTCGCCACGGCCGTGCTGGAGGCACAGACCGGGATCGCCGACGCCGCCCGCGCGCTGGCCGAGCTTGACGTCGCCGCCGCGCTGGCCGCGCTCGCCGCCGAACGCGACTGGACCGCGCCGCAGATCGACGACAGCCGCGCCTTCGAGATCGAGGCCGGCCGCCACCCGGTCGTCGAGGCGGCGCTGTCCCGCGACGGCCAGCCCTTCATCGCCAACGACTGCAGCCTCACGGCCGAGGACGGCGCGGCGATCACGCTGCTGACCGGCCCGAACATGGCCGGCAAATCGACCTGGCTGCGGCAGAACGCCCTGATCGCCATTCTCGCGCAGATGGGCAGCTTCGTGCCCGCGCGCTCGGCCCGGATCGGCCTGGTCTCCCAGGTCTTCTCCCGCGTCGGCGCCTCCGACGATCTCGCCCGCGGCCGCTCCACCTTCATGGTCGAGATGGTCGAAACCGCCTCGATCCTGAACCAGGCCGACGACCGCGCCCTCGTGATCCTCGACGAGATCGGCCGCGGCACGGCGACCTATGACGGGCTGTCGATCGCCTGGGCGGTGCTGGAACAGCTCCAGGCCGCGAACCGCTGCCGCGCGCTGTTCGCGACCCATTACCACGAACTCACGCAACTGGCCGGCCGCCTGCCGGAGGTCCGGAACGCGACCGTGGCGGTGAAGGAATGGGAGGGCGAGGTGATCTTCCTGCACGAGGTCCGCGACGGCGCTGCCGACCGGTCCTACGGCGTGCAGGTCGCCCGGCTCGCCGGGCTGCCGCAGGCAGTGATCGCCCGCGCGCAGGAAGTGCTCGAAGCATTGGAACGCGGCGACCGCGAGGGCGGTGCGAAGGCGAAGGCGAAGGCCATCATCGACGACCTGCCGCTCTTCCGCGCCGCCACCCCCGCGCCGCCGAAGAAAACCTCGACCGTCGAGGCCCGCCTGCGCGACGTCCATCCGGACACGCTTACCCCGCGCGAGGCGCTGCAGATCCTCTACGACCTGAGGGACGCGCTGGACGCGCCCTGACCTTCATCTTTCAGAAAATACTCCGGGGAGCGCGAGGGGCAGCGCCCCTCGTCCCTGACTCAGCCGCCGGTGTTCGACGACACGCCGACCTGCGCCGGGCGCAGCAGCCGGTCGTGCAGCAGGAAGCCCTCGGCCATCACCTGGATGATCTCGCCGGCCTTCGTGCCGGGCACCGGGGCCTCGAACATCGCCTGGTGCACCTTGGGATCGAATGTGTCGCCCACTTCGGGCGAAATCAGCGCGATCCCGTGCTTCGAGAAGATGTTCAGAAGCTCGCGCAGCGTCAGCTCGATCCCCTCGATCACCGGGCCGGCCGCGGCGCGGCCTTCCTCGCCCGCGGCGTCGAGCGCGCGGCGCAGGTTGTCGTAGACCGGCAGGATGTCGCGGGACAGTTTCGAGCCGCCATACTGCTCCGCCTCGCGGCGGTCGCGTTCGGCGCGCTTCCGGACATTCTCGGATTCGGCCAGCGTCCGCAGAAGCCGGTCTTTCAGTTCGTCGCGCTCGGCCCGGAGGCGGGCGATCTCGTCGTCCTCCGCCTCGTCTCCGGCGGCCTCCTCGGCCGCGGCCATTTCCTCGAGCTCCGCTTCGAGCGCCTCGATATCGTCGAGAAACTCTTCCTGTTTCGGGTCCGCCATGCTCACCTCGTTTGCCGCTCAGGCCCGGTCGGACATCAGTTTGCCGACGACCTGCGCGGTGTAATCCACGATCGGGACGATCCGCCCGTAATTCAGACGCGTGGGGCCGATGACGCCCACCGCGCCGAGAATCTTCCGGTCGGCATTCATATATGGAGAGACCACGAGAGAGGAACCCGAAAGTGAAAATAACTTGTTCTCGGAGCCGATGAAGATTCGTACGCCGTCCCCGGCCTCGGTCAGCTCCAGGAACTGCTCGATATCGCGTTTGCGCTCGAGATCGTCGAACAGCGTGCGGATGCGGTCCAGATCACCCGAATCCGGCGCTCCGTCCAGCAGCATGGACCGCCCGCGCACGATCAGGCGGCCGGTCTGCTCGGTCTCGTTCTCCCACACGGCCAGCCCGCTTTCGATCAGCGCCCCGGCCAGGCTGTCGATCTCGCGCCGGCGCTCGGCGATCTGCGCGCCGATCGAATCGCGGAGTTGCGCGATGGTCCGGCCCTCGGCCATGGCGTTGAGGAAATTCGCCGCTTCCCGGAGCGAGCTGGGCGTCTGACCCGGCGGCGGCCGGAACAGGCGGTTTTCCACGTGGCCATCGGCGAAGACCAGCACGACAAGCGCCTGATCGGGTGAGAGCGAGACGAAATCCACGTGACGGATCGGCGCTTCGTGTTTCGGCGCGAGAACGAGGCTGGCGCCATGGGTCAGGCCCGAGAGCGCCGCGCCGACCCGGTCCAGCGCGCCGGAGAGGTCCTGCGCGTTCGAGCCCATGGTCGCGTCGATCTTCGCGCGGTCCTCGTCGCTCAGCTCGCGCATCTCCAGCAGGCCGTCGACGAACATCCGCAGCCCGAGCTGCGTCGGCACGCGCCCGGCGGAAATGTGCGGGCTGTCGAGGAGGCCGAGATATTCCAGGTCCTGCATCACGTTCCGCACCGTCGCCGCCGACACGCTTTCCGACAGCGTCCGGGTCAGCGTGCGCGAGCCGACCGGCGCGCCGGTTTCCAGGTACGCCTCGACCACGCGTCGGAAGACCTCGCGCGAGCGATCGTTCAGTTCGTCGAGGATCTTCGGTGTCTCGCCCATGGGTCAAATCTAGGTAGCGCCCCCCGCGCTGGTCAATCGGGCTTGCGGTCGAAGCGTCACACGGACTATCCGGGAGGCCACCAGACAGGGGAGACTGGCATGCGTCCTTCCGGCCGCGCGCTCGACCAGATGCGCGAAATCACCATCGAGACCGGCGTCACCGCCCATGCCGAGGGATCCTGCCTGATCCGCTGCGGTGGCACGCACGTTCTGTGCACCGCCTCGCTCGAAGAGCGGGTGCCGCCGTTCCTGAAGAACTCGGGTCTTGGCTGGGTGACGGCGGAATACGGGATGCTGCCGCGCGCCACGCATACGCGGATGCGGCGCGAGGCGGCGGCGGGCAAGCAGTCGGGCCGGACGCAGGAAATCCAGCGGCTGATCGGGCGCAGCCTGCGCGCGGGCGTCGACCGCCCGGCGCTGGGCGAACGCCAGATCACCATCGACTGCGACGTGATCCAGGCCGATGGCGGGACGCGCTGCGCCGCGATCACCGGCGGCTGGGTGGCGCTGAAGCTGGCCGTGCAGAAGCTGATGAAGGCGGGCGACATCATCTCGGACCCGATCACCGACCATGTCGCCGCCGTATCCTGCGGTATCTATGCCGGGCAGCCGGTGCTGGACCTCGACTATGCCGAAGACAGCGAGGCCGGGACGGACGGCAATTTCGTCATGACCGGCGCGGGCCGGATGATCGAGCTTCAGGCCTCGGCCGAGGGCGCGACCTTCTCGCGCGAACAGCTCGACACCCTTCTGGCGCTGGCCGAACAGGGCGTTGCCGCACTGGTCGAGGCGCAGAGGAAGGCCATCGCCTGATGCGCCGTTTCACGGGGGACAGGCTGGTCATTGCCACGCACAATCGCGGCAAGCTCGAGGAGATCGCCGATCTTCTCGGGCCGCACGGGATTGCCGTGAGCTCGGCCGCCGATCACGGCCTGCCCGAACCGGAGGAGACCGGGACGACCTTCGTCGAGAACGCGCGGATCAAGGCCCATGCGGCGGCACAGGCGACGGGGCTGCCGGCGCTGGCCGACGATTCGGGTCTGGAGATCGACGCATTGGGCGGCGCGCCGGGCGTCTACACCGCCGACTGGGCCGAAACCGGGAACGGGCGGGATTTCGTGATGGCGATGACCCGCGCGCATGACGCGCTCGAGGCCGCAAAGGCGCCCGAGCCGCGGACCGGGCGGTTCTGCTGCACGCTGGTTCTTGCGTGGCCGGACGGACATGACGAGGTGTTCCCCGGCGTGATGCCCGGCCGGATCGTCTGGCCGATGCGCGGCGACCAGGGCCACGGTTACGATCCGATCTTCCAGCCCGACGGCTACGATCAGACCTTCGGCGAGATGGACCGCTGGGCGAAGAACCGGATCAGCCACCGCGCCGACGCGTTCCGCAAGTTCGAGGCCGCGCTTGGAGACTGACGCCTTCGGCATCTACGTGCACTGGCCCTTCTGCCAGGCGAAATGCCCCTATTGCGATTTCAACTCGCACGTCTCGTCGCGGATCGAGCCGGCGGACTGGGCGCGCGCCTATCGGGCGGAGATCGCGCGGGCGAAGGACGAACTCGGCGAGCGGCGGGTCGACACGGTGTTCTTCGGTGGCGGCACGCCGTCGCTGATGCCGGCGGACCTCGTCGCGGACGTGATCGAGGCGATCCGCGCCGCCTGGCCCGTGGCGAACGATTTCGAGGTGACGCTGGAGGCGAACCCGACCTCGGCCGAGGCGGGGCGGTTCCGGGGCTATCGCGAGGCCGGCGTTTCCCGGATTTCCATTGGATTACAATCACTTGACGATGGCCATTTGAAGGCGCTCGGCCGGTTGCACAGCGCGGCGGAGGGCGTGTCGGCCCTCTGGATGGCGCAGTCCGTCTTCGACCGGGTCAGCGCCGACCTGATCTATGCGCGCCAGAACCAGTCGCTGGAGGACTGGCGGCACGAGCTTGGGCAGGCGCTGGCGCTCGGGCTGGATCACCTGTCGCTCTACCAGCTGACGATCGAGGACGGGACGGCCTTCGGTGACCGGTTCCGCGCCGGAGGGCTGCGCGGGCTGCCGTCCGAGGACCTGGGCGCCGATCTCTACGATCTGACGCAGGAGATGACCGGGGCCGCGGAGCTGCCAGCCTACGAGATTTCCAACCACGCGCGGGCTGGCGCCGAATGCCGGCACAACCTGATCTACTGGCGCGGGCAGGAATACCTCGGGATCGGGCCGGGCGCACATGGGCGGATCCGGATCGACGGGCAATGGTTCGCGACGGAGACGCACCGGATGCCCGGCGCCTGGCTGTCCGCCGTGGAACGTGACGGCTCGGGCGAGCTGCCGCGGACCGCGCTGCCACCCGAAGAGCGCGCCGTGGAATACGCGATGATGAGCCTGCGGCTGGCCGAGGGGACGGAGCTGTCGCGCCTGCCGGACCAGTCTCTGAATCAGGGGAAACTGGCCGATCTCGTGTCGTCGGGCCACCTGTGGGAACGCGACGGACGCATCGGGGCGACGGCCACGGGCCGGCCGGTCCTGAACGCGGTGCTGGCGGAAATTCTGGCCTAGCGGCCGAGCTTGGCGACCAGATCGTCGAGCTGACCGAGATCGGAATAGGCGACGGAGAGCCTGCCGCCGCCGGTCGCCGGATCGAAGTCGATCGTCACCTTCATGCCGAGCGCGGCGGAGAGATCGGATTCCAGCATCGCGGTGTCGGCATCCTTCGCCGGACCGGGTCGGGTGGCTGGCTTGTCGGCGGGTTTCTTCGCGACGAGCTTTTCGACCTCGCGCACCGACAGGCCGCGGTTGACGACGTCGCGCGCGATCTCCGACGCGCGGTCCGAGGTGACGAGCGCCCGCGCATGACCGGCGCTGAGCCGTCCGTCGCGCAGCATGTCCTGCACATCCTCGGGCAGCGCGAGCAGGCGCATCATGTTGGCCACATGGCTGCGGCTCTTGCCCATCGCCTGCGCCAGCTTGTCCTGCGTATGGCCGAAGCGGTCCATGAGCTGGCGGTATCCGACCGCCTCCTCGATCGCGTTCAGATCAGCGCGCTGGATGTTCTCGATGATCGCGACCTCGAGCACCTCGGTGTCGTCGAATTCGCGAACCAGCGCAGGGACTTCGTGCTGTTGCGCCCGCTGCGCCGCGCGCCAGCGGCGTTCGCCGGCGACGATCTGGAACCGGCCCGGTTCGGCCGGATCGGGGCGGACGATGAGCGGCTGGATGATCCCCTTTTCGGAGATCGAGCGCGCCAGTTCGTCCAGCGCCTCGTCCGAGAAATGGCGGCGCGGCTGGTCGGGATTCGGGCGGATCGATTCGATCGGCAGCATCCGGTCGGCGCGCGGGCGGACCTGGCCCTCCGCCTCGACCTGGCCCTCGGGCTGGATGTCGGCCATGAGCGCGGACAGACCGCGCCCGAGGCCCCGCTTGTTCGGTTTCGTCGCCATGGCCCCTCTCCCGTCAGGCGTGGCTGAGTTGCCGGTTCAGCATCTCGCGCGCGAGGTTGCGATAGGCCATCGAGCCGAGCGATCCGCTGTCGTATTGCAGGATCGGAATGGCGTAGGACGGCGCTTCGGACAGGCGGACATTGCGCGGAACACGGGTCCGGAAGACCAGATCGCCCAGGGTCTCGCGCGCATCCTGTTCCACCTGCTGACACAAGTTGTTGCGTTTGTCGTACATAGTCAACACAACACCTTCGATCCGCAAGCCCGGATTGGCCGTCTGCCGCACTTCGCGCAGCGTCCGCATGAGCTGGCTGAGACCTTCGAGCGCGTAGAACTCGGCCTGGAGCGGGACGAGCACGGCATGGGCCGCGACCATGGCGTTGATCGTGAGCAGGTTCAGCGACGGCGGGCAGTCGATCAGGACGTAATCCCAGTGCGCCAGGCCGTCCTGGGCGAGCGCATCCTTCAGAAGGAACACCCGCTTCTCGTGGCTCACAAGTTCGACATCGGCCGAGCTGAGATCGGTCGTGGCGGGGGCGATTTCCAGCCGCTCGACGCTGGTCGGCAGGACGATTTCGGACAGCGGCACGCCGTCGAGGATGAGATCGTATGTCGTCAGGTCGCGCGCTGCCGGATCGACGCCAAGCCCCGTCGACGCGTTGCCCTGCGGATCGAGATCCATAACCAGCACCCGCCGCCCGGCCTCGGCCAGCGAGGCGCCGAGATTGATCGCCGTCGTGGTCTTGCCGACGCCGCCCTTCTGGTTGGCCACGGCGAGAATGCGGGTGTGCGGGCGATCAGACACGGGACAGCTCTCCAATCCTGAAAATCACGGCCTCGGGGTCCGTCTTACTGGGAAACACCTCGCGCTTCATCCGCCAATTTGCATCCGCGGCGATTTCCTCGTCCGCGTGCGATTTGCCCTTTGGAAAGAGGCAGATGCCGCCCGGCGCGAGATGCGGGAGCGCCAGGTCGCACAGCCGGTCGAGCGTGGCGACGGCGCGGGCGGAGACGATGTCGGCCTTCTGCGGCGGCGCGTCCTCGATTCGGCGCGACAGGACGTTGACCGGGGTGCCGGTCTTGCGCGCGACCTCGCGCAGGAAGGTGCATTTCCGCAGGTCGCTTTCGATGAAGGTGAAGCGGAGATCCGGCGCGGCCTCGGTCGCGGCAATGGCGCAGACAAGGCCGGGGAAGCCCGCGCCGCTGCCGATATCGAGCCAGTGGCCGCTGTCGGTCTGGCGCAGGCCGAACAGCTGGTAGCTGTCGAGGATGTGCCGCGCCCAGGCATCCGGCAGCGTCGAGGGCGCAACGAGGTTGATCGTACCGTTCCAGCGGGCGAGTTCGGCAAGATAGGTCTCGAACCGCTCCAGCGTTTCACGTGAAACATGCGCGGCGACCTCGGCCCGCGCGGCGTCGCCGGTCATGCGCTCCGCCGGAGGTGGCTGAGGAGGAGCGACAGCGCGGCCGGGGTCATGCCTTCGATCCGCGCGGCTTGGCCGAGATTGGCGGGCCGGATGCGGCCGAGCTTGGCTTTCAGCTCGTTCGACAGGCCGGAGAGGCGGTCGTAATCGAAGGCCTCCGGGATCGCCTGCGCCTCGTCGCGCTTGAGTGCGGCGACATCGCGGTCCTGCCGGTCGACGTAATGGCGATAGAGCGCCTCGCGTTCCACCTGCGCGCGGGTTTCCGCATCGAATTCAGCCAGTTCCGGCCAGACCGGGGTGAGGTCGTCGAGCGTCAAATCCGGGAAGGCGAGCAGATCGAACGCGCTGCGGCGCTGGCCGTCCTGGTTGATCTTCAGCCCGTGCGCGCGGCCCTGGGACGGCGTGAGCGTGAGGGCGGACAGGGTTTCCCGTGCCGCGTTCAGCCGATCCATCTTGGCCTCGAAGGCCTGTTTCCGCGTGTCGTCGACGATGCCGAGCGCCATTGCCTTGGGCGTGAGGCGCTGATCGGCGTTGTCGGCGCGGAGGGTCAGGCGGAATTCGGCGCGCGAGGTGAACATGCGGTAGGGCTCGGCCACGCCGCGGGTCACGAGATCGTCGACCATCACGCCGATATAGCTGTCGTGGCGGGCGAAGGTGACCGGCTCGGCGTCCTGCGCGGCACGCGCGGCATTCAGACCGGCGACGAGGCCCTGGGCGGCGGCCTCTTCATAGCCCGTTGTGCCGTTGATCTGCCCTGCGAGCCAGAGACCGCGCAGATCCTTCAACTTCAGCGACGCATCAAGCGCCTGGGGATCGACGAAATCGTATTCGATGGCGTAGCCCGGCTGCAGGATGCGCGCCGCCTCGAGCCCGTGGATCGAGCGGACATAGGCCTCCTGCACCTCCTCGGGGAGCGAGGTAGAGATGCCGTTCGGATAGACGACTTCGCTGTCCAGCCCCTCGGGTTCGAGGAAGATCTGGTGGCTGTCCTTCGCCGCGAACCGTACGATCTTGTCTTCGATGGACGGGCAATAGCGCGGGCCGATGCCCTCGATATGGCCGCCATACATGGCCGAGCGCGACAGGTTCTCGCGGATGATGTCGTGCGTTTTCTCGTTCGTATGCGTGATTCCACAGGCGATCTGGCGCACATGCGGGGTGGTCGAGAGGAACGAGAACAATACCGGATCGTCATCGGCCGGCTGAAGTTCCAGACTGTCCCAGTCGATCGTCTTGGTATCGAGGCGCGGCGGCGTGCCGGTCTTCAGGCGACCCATGGGCAGGCCGAAGCTGTCCATCCGCTCGGCCAGGCGGACCGAGGGCGCATCGCCGATACGGCCGCCGGGTCGGGACACGTCGCCGATATGGATGATGCCGCGCAGGAAGGTGCCGGTGGTGAGGACCACGGCGCGAGCCTCGATCTGGGATCCGTCGGCAAGGACGACACCGGATATGGTGTCTCCGGTCTGGATCAGGTCGGCGACTTCGCCCTCGACGATGCCCAGGTTCTCCTGCCCGGCGAGGATATCCTGCGCGGCGGCGCGGTAGAGCGCGCGGTCGGATTGGGTCCGCGGGCCTTGAACGGCAGGCCCCTTGCGGCGGTTCAGAAGCCGGAACTGGATACCGGAGCGGTCAGCGGCGAGGCCCATGAGCCCGCCCATCGCGTCGATCTCGCGCACCAGGTGGCCCTTGCCGAGCCCGCCAATGGCCGGATTGCAGGACATGACGCCGATGGCCTCGGCCTTGAGCGTCACGAGGATCGTCCGGGCCCCGGCGCGGGCGGCGGCGTAGGCGGCCTCGGCGCCGGCATGGCCGCCACCGATCACCACTACATCTGCCTGCCCGTGTTTCACGTGAAACACTCCTACTTCCCGATACAGAAGGACGAGAAGATCTCGCCCAGAACGTCCTCGACGTCGATCCGGCCGACCAGCGCTTCGAGCGCGCGGATCGCGTTGCGTATTTCCTCGGCCGCGATGTCGGCGCGGTCCGGCCCGGCGGCGATTTCCGCGGTTGCGGCGTCGAGCGCGAGCGCGGCGCGGTCCATCGCTGCGAGGTGCCGGGCGCGAGTCGCCGTGCGCACCTCGGCGGCGCGCCTCCCTAGCACCTCGGCGATCCGTCCGACAAGCCTGTCGAGGCCGGCCCCGGTCTTCGCGGAAATCCCCTCACCGCCGGTCAGATCGGTCTTGGAGCGGATGACGATGTCGTCGGGGTCGAGCGCGATGCCCGGCTCCTCGTTCTCCTGGCTGAGAAGCCAGACGCGGAGGTCGGCGGCGGCGGCGCGTTTGCGGGCGAGATCGACGCCGATGACCTCGACCGTATCGACGGTGTCCCGCAAACCGGCCGTATCCAGAAGCGTCACGGGAAGCCCGCCGAGATCCATCCGAACTTCTATCACGTCCCGCGTGGTGCCTGCGACATCCGAGGTGATCGCTGCGTCGCGACCGGCCAGAGCGTTGAGAAGTGTGGATTTTCCGGCGTTCGGCGCGCCGAGGATGGCGACTTCAAACCCGTCGCGCAGGCGTTCGGCGGTGGCGGCGCCCTTCATCTCGGCGGAGAGATCGGCGCGGACGGATGTTATGAGCGCCACGACCTCGTCCGTCACGTCCTCCGGCACTTCCTCATCGGCGAAATCGATGGTGGCCTCGACCAGCGCGGCGGCGCGGAGGAGTTTGGACCGCAGCGCTTCGACCAGGGAGCCGAGCGCGCCGTCGAAGACGCGCTGCGCCTGCCGCCGTTGCGCTTCGGTCTCCGCGTCGATGAGATCGGCGAGGCCTTCGACCTGGGCGAGGTCCATGCGGTCATTCAACAGCGCGCGGCGGGTGAATTCCCCGGGCTCGGCCAAGCGCAGGCCGTACTGGCGGGTGAGCGCGTCGAGGATCGCCTTCACCACGGCGCGGCTGCCATGGAGTTGAAGTTCGACCACGTCCTCGCCGGTGAAGCTGGCCGGAGCGGCGAAGGTGAGAACCAGACCCTGGTCGACGATGTCGCCCGCGTCATTCCGGATGCGCCGCAGGACGTGCCGCCCCGGTTCGGGCAGATCGCCCGCCAGTGCGCGCCCCGCCGCGAAGGCCGCGGGACCGGAGATCCGAATGATCGAGACCCCCGCCCGTCCCGGGGCGGAGGCCTCCGCAAAGATCGTGTCCATGGGGGCCAGGCCCTCAGGCGTTCATGGAATCGAAGAATTCCGAGTTGGTCTTGGTCTGCTTCAGCTTGCCGAGCAGGAACTCGATGGCGTCGGTCGTGCCCATCGGGTTCAGGATGCGGCGCAGGACATAGGTCTTCTGAAGATCGGCCTTGTCGACCAGCAGGTCCTCTTTCCGGGTGCCGGACTTGAGGATGTCCATGGCCGGGTAGACCCGCTTGTCGGCGACCTTGCGGTCGAGGACGATTTCCGAGTTACCGGTGCCCTTGAACTCTTCGAAGATGACCTCGTCCATCCGCGAGCCGGTGTCGATCAGCGCGGTGGCGATGATGGTGAGCGAGCCACCCTCCTCGATGTTCCGGGCTGCACCGAAGAACCGCTTCGGCCGCTGGAGCGCGTTGGCGTCGACGCCGCCGGTCAGCACCTTGCCCGAGGACGGGACGACGGTGTTGAAGGCACGTCCAAGTCTTGTGATCGAGTCGAGCAGGATAACAACATCTCGTTTATGCTCGACCAGGCGCTTGGCCTTTTCGATGACCATGTCGGACACCGCGACGTGGCGCGTGGCCGGTTCGTCGAAGGTCGAGGAGATGACCTCGCCCTTCACCGAGCGCTGCATGTCCGTCACCTCTTCCGGCCGCTCGTCGATGAGCAGGACGATGAGGTAGCATTCCGGGTGGTTCGCCTCGATCGAGTGGGCGATGTTCTGCAGCAGGACCGTCTTACCCGTCCGCGGCGGGGCGACGATCAGCGACCGCTGGCCTTTCCCGATGGGCGCGACGAGGTCAATGATCCGGGCCGAGCGGTCCTTGATCGTCGGATCCTCGATTTCCATCTTCAGCCGCTCGTCGGGATAGAGGGGTGTTAGGTTGTCGAACGCCACCTTGTGGCGCGCGCGCTCCGGATCCTCGAAATTGATACTGGCGACCGTGACCAGCGCGAAGTAACGCTCGTTCTCGCCGGGCGAGGTGATGACGCCTTCGACCGTGTCGCCGGTGCGCAGCGAATACTGGCGGATCATGTCGGGCGAGACGTAGATGTCATCGGGACCCGGCAGGTAGTTGGCCTCGGGCGAGCGCAGGAAGCCGAAGCCGTCCTGCAGCACCTCGAGCACGCCGTCGCCGGAGATCTCCCACCCCTCTTCCGCGCGCTCCTTGAGGATGGCGAACATCATGTCGCCCTTGCGCATGGTCGAGGCGTTCTCGATCTCGAGCTCCTCGGCCATGGTCACGAGGTCCTTGGGCGAAAGCGCCTTGAGGTCGGCGAGGTTCAGCCGCTCGTCCGAATTGGTCTGATGGATATCGTCCATGTGGGAATATGCCCTCGTCCGCGGGCCATTCGGCGGCGGACCTGTCATGTCATAACTGGGAAGCCCTTCCGGACGGGACCGCCCCGGGCATGGCCGCACATAGGAAGCCGCGCGCGTTCTGTCAATCGAAACCCTAGAACGGCTTCGCGATCACCGAGACGACGATGAAAATGAGCAGCAGTGTCGGGACCTCGTTCATGATCCGGTAGGTCCGGCCGGTGCGGGTGTTCGTGCCCGTTTCGAAGTCCTTCCGCCGGCGGCCGAGCCAGTGGTGGAACCAGGTCATAGCCAGCACGCAGGCGGCCTTGATCCAGGGCCAGGCCATCGACCAGTCGACCACCCCCGGCGTGAAGACGAGCATGAGCCCGAAGACCCATGTGGCTATCATTGCAGGGTTCATGATGGCGCGGAGCAACCGGCGTTCCATCGTCTGGAACATCTCGGCCGTCTCCCCGGTCTCGCCCACCCTCTCTGCGTGATAGACGTATAGACGTGGCAGGTAGAACAGCCCCGCCATCCAGGCGATGACCGAGATCACGTGCAGGCTCTTGGTCCAGGGATAGAGGGTCGCCAGGGCGTCCGGGATCATCGCGCTCTCCTTGGCGCTCCCCTAAAATAAGATTTATAGAAAGAAAAGGATGTGGTGGTTCTTGGGCCGGGGATAGTGTGGACAAGTCTGTTGGCGGGGAACTCTCCCCATTATTATCCCCGGAAAGGATCGTCTGTCGCCGCCGCCTGACACCATGGTGATTTACACCAGAACTACCATTGTTTTCAATGACATGGACATTTTATGCCTGTTGATGACGCTTGTATGAAATGCCCGGAACTGTGGGCGATGATTGCTGTGCACAAGGATACGGGGACGAACCGCCCACGGGCACGGCAGGGGGTAGATCGGGCGGACAGACCGCGCCGGATGATGGCCCGCCGGAAATCCGCCGAGACCACGCCGGAACGTTCATAGAACTGTCACAGAGCTACCCCCAGAGTCGTCCAATGCCCCGCCTCGTCCTCGCCTCCGGATCGACCATCCGCGCCGACCTTCTGACCCGGATCGGGCTGACCTTCGAGGTGATGCCGGCGCGGATCGACGAGGCCGCGATCCGGGATTCGATGCTGGCCGAAGGCGCGCCGCCCCGGGATATCGCCGACGCCCTGGCCGAGCAGAAGGCGCTGAAAATCGCGCGGAAGGACGCGGAGCTGCGGGTGATCGGCTGCGACCAGATCCTGGCGCTTGGCGGCGTCATCCTGTCGAAGCCCGAGGGGCGAGAGGGCGCGGCGGCGCAGCTTCGCCAGCTCGCCGGGCGCGAACACCGGCTGATCACCGCCTGCGTCGTCGCCGAGGAGGCGCGGCCGGTCTGGCGCGTCGTCACCGAGGCGCGGCTCTGGATGAAACCGCTGAGCGAGAGCTTCATCGAGGCCTATCTGAACCGCAACTGGCCGGAGGTGTCCGACAGCGTCGGAGCCTACAAGCTCGAGCAGGAAGGGCCACGGTTGTTCGAACGCATCAGTGGCGACCATTTCACCATCCTCGGTCTGCCGCTGCTCGAGCTTTGCGCTTATCTTGAGCGCCGGGGGGAGTTCGTCGATGACTGATCGCGTGCCGCTGGCCGGCGTGATCGGAGATCCGGTCGGCCATTCAAAGTCGCCCGTGCTGCACGGCCACTGGCTGTCGCGCTACGGGATCCGGGGGTATTACGTGCCGCTGCACGTGACCCAGGACAATCTGGCGACGGTGCTCAAGGCCCTGCCGAATATGGGTTTTCGCGGCGTGAACGTGACCATCCCGCACAAGGAACAGGCGCTGGCGCTGGCCGATTCCGTGACCGACCGCGCGGCGCTGATCGGGGCGGCGAACACGCTGACCTTCACCTCGTCGGGCAAGCTTCAGGCGGACAATACCGACGGCGTCGGCTTCATCGCCAATATCCGCCAGTCTATCCCGGACTGGGCGCCGTCCGAGGGGCCGGTCCTTGTCCTCGGGGCGGGCGGGGCGAGCCGGGCGATCGTGTCAGCGCTTCTGGGCGAAGGCGTCCCGCGCGTGATCCTGGCGAACCGGACCCGCGCCCGGGCCGAGGCGCTGCGCGACCATCTTGGCGCGCGGGTCGAGCTTCTGGACTGGACGCGCCTGCCTTCGGCGCTGCCCGAGGTCCATACCGTCGTTAACACGACCTCTCTCGGGATGAAGGGCAGCCAGCCCCTGAATATCGATCTTTCGGGAATCCGGCCCGGGACCATCGTGACGGACATCGTCTATACGCCGCTGATCACCGATTTCCTCGCCCGCGCCGACGAGCTTGGCGCACGGACGGTCGACGGGCTCGGGATGCTGCTGCACCAGGCGGCGCCGGGCTTCGAACGCTGGTTCGGTCACAAGCCCGAAGTGGACGAGGCGCTGCGGCGCGCAGTCCTGTCGGCATGACCCATGTGCTCGGCCTGACCGGGTCTATCGGTATGGGCAAATCGACGACTGCCGGATTTTTCCGCGACGAAGGAGTGCCGGTCTGGGATGCGGATGCCGCCGTGCACCGGCTGTACGCACCGGGCGGCGCGGCTGTTGCGCCGGTGGCGGAGCTGTGCCCCGAGGCGCTGGTCGATGGCGGTATCGACCGCGGGGCATTGAAAGCCTGGATCGCGGGTGATCCGACGGCGCTGAAACGGCTCGAGGCCGTGGTTCATCCGCTTGTCGCGGCGGACCGGGCGGAGTTCGTCAAGGACCATGCCGGCGCGCCGCTTGTCGTGCTGGATATCCCGCTTCTGTTCGAGACCGGCGATCCGTCACAGTTCGACACTGTTCTGGTAGTTAGTGTCGATCCCGACACGCAGAAATCCCGCGTTCTGGCCCGTCCCGGCATGACCGAGGCACAGTTCGAGACCATCCGTGCGCGACAGATGCCGGATGCCGAGAAACGGGCCCGCGCCGACCATGTGATCGAGACCCGGAGCCTTGAACAGACCCGGGCGGAGGTGCAGACTCTCATCCGCAAGCTGACCGGGGGACAGGATGCGTGAAATCGTGCTCGACACCGAAACGACCGGCCTCGATCCCGAGACCGGTGACCGGATCGTGGAGATCGGCGGGGTCGAGTTGTGGAACCACGTCCCCACCGGCCGTACCTACCATCAGTACATCAATCCCGAACGGTCGATGCCGCAGGAAGCGTTCGACGTTCACGGGCTCGGCGACGATTTCCTGCGCGACAAGCCGGTCTTCGCGGCGATCGTCGATGCGTTCGTGGAGTTCGTGGGCGACGCGAAGCTCGTGATCCACAATGCCAGCTTCGACATGAAGTTCATCAACGCGGAACTGCGGTGGGCGAGCCGGCCGCTTCTGCCGATGGACCAGGCCGTCGATACGCTGATGATCGCGCGGAAGAAATTCCCGGGCTCGCCGGCCTCGCTCGATGCGTTGTGCCGGCGGTTCGGCATCGACAATTCGATGCGCGAGAAGCACGGCGCGCTGCTCGACAGCGAAATCCTGGCTGAAGTCTATCTGGAGCTGATCGGCGGTCGGCAGCCGGACTTCGCGCTTGGCGGGACGAATGCCGGACCGGGCACGGCGGATACGGCCTGGCGGCCCTATGCCCGGCCCGAGCCGCTTCCGCCGCGGATCAGCGCAGAAGAGGAAGCGGCCCATGCCGCGTTTCGCGAGAGCCTGTCCAAGGATGCGGACAAGGCCGGCGAAACGCTGGTCTGGTCCCGGTTCGCCTAGGCCTCGGCCTTCGGCTGCGTGGATGCGCGGCGCTGAAGTTCGCTGCGATAGATCGCCATGAAATCGATGTTCTCGAGATTGAGCGGCGGGAAGCCACCGTCCCGCGTGACGTCATGGACGACGCGGCGGATGAACGGGAAGAGCATCCGCGGGCATTCGATCATCAGGAACGGGTGGAGCTGGTTTTCCGGCACGTTCTCGATCGTGAAGATGCCGCCGTATTCCAGTTCCATGAGGAACAGGGTCTGCGGCGTGTCTTCCTTGGTCTTGCTCTCGACGCTGAGCTTCACCAGCACTTCGAACTGGGTCTCGGTGCGCTTCTTGGCGTCGAGCCCGACCTGAACCTTGA
The DNA here is from genome assembly GCA_015689705.1 of Rhodobacterales bacterium HKCCE3408. Taxonomy (GTDB): domain Bacteria; phylum Pseudomonadota; class Alphaproteobacteria; order Rhodobacterales; family Rhodobacteraceae; genus HKCCE3408. The sequence goes on along the minus strand of WVSN01000002.1, from coordinate 47,723 downwards.
TCTCGGGCTGGCCGGAAGCCTGCACCTGTTTCTGGACGGCGATGTTCTCGAACGACAGGTCGCGGACGTACTGCGCAACGACCTGCATCTTCGGCAAGGTGGGCGTCTGCCCTTCCGGCTGTGCGGCGCCGTTCTCTTCGGCCATGGAAAACTCCCTGAATATCGGTTGCGCAGGGCCTTAGCAGCCCCGGCAGAAAGGCTCAATGCCGGGTCCAGCCCGACGGACCGTTGCGCGGCGCGTCCTCGACCTCGAACTCGCCCTCGATCACATCGTCGCGCGGATATTGCGGGGGCCGACCCATATGGACCCGCCGGACTTCGACGCGGCGGCCGATTTCGCGGATGAGCCACGACCGGATGCCCGGCACCAGCAGGAGAAAGCCGACCGCGTCGGTGAAGAAGCCGGGCGTCAGCAGGAGCGCGCCGGAAAACAGGATCATCGCGCCGTGGGCCAGAGGCTCGGTCGGGTCGCGCAGGTCTTCGAAGCTGGAGCGCAGCCGCGCCATCGCCTGTGCGCCCTGCGACCGGACGAGCATCGTGCCGAGCGCCGCGGTCAGAACAACGATCGCCAGCGTCGGCCAGAGGCCGATCAGCCCGCCCACCTGGATGAAGAGGGCGATTTCGATGAGCGGCACGGCCAGAAAGGCCAGAAAGAGCCACATGCGCGGTCTCCCGATCAAACAAGTGCAATGCAGCCGGTTCGATGGACTTGTCCCGGTGCGTCACCTACATATGGTCTGACGTGCCAAAATTGAACGCCCGCTGAAGGACACTCAATGAACTCGCCTCTTCTGTCGCTTCTGGTTCTGGCCGGTATCGCGATCTTCCTCATCCTGCGCCTGCGCTCCGTTCTGGGGTCGCGCGAGGGGTACGAGAAGCCGCGATCGCAGGTGTCCGACCGGTCGGACCGGCGGCGCGACTTCGAGGTGATCGAAGGCGGGCCGGACCGGGATATCACCGACCATGTCGAGGATTCCAGCGAGGCCGCACAGGCCCTTGCCGCCATGAAGCTGGCCGAGCCGAGCTTTTCGGTATCGGAGTTCCTGGGCGGCGCGCGCGGGGCCTACGAGATGATCCTGATGGCCTTCGAACGCGGCGACATGAGCGAGGTTGCCGGCTTCGTCGCGCCGGAAGTGCGCGAGGCCTTCGAGAGCGTGATCGACGCCCGCCGCGAGCAGGGCCTGACGATCGAGGCGAGTTTCGTCGGCGTGCGGGAGCTGGTGCTTCAGGATGCGACGTTTGATCGCGACAAGAAGGAGGGCGAAATCACCGTCCGCTTCGTCGGCGAGCTGACGTCGGTGGTGAAGGACGGCGAGGGCAACGTGGTCGAAGGTGATCCGAACGTCATCAAGCGACAGCGCGACGTCTGGACCTTCGCCCGCGCGATGGGGGCCGACAACCCGAACTGGACCCTGGTCGCGACCGACGGATGATCCATGCGGGGGTGGCTGGCGACGGTAGCGCTGATCGCGGGAATGACCGCCACCTCTGCACCCGGACAATCCGTGCCGCCTGACGTTTCGGTCCATCTGCTGGAATTTTCCGATCTGAACGGCTGGGCCGAGGATGACCACGCCGCCGCGCTCGAGGCGTTCCTCGAAACCTGCACCGACCTGACCGATGCGGAATGGTCGGCGCTGTGCGGTGTCGCGCAGACGCAGGGGTCGAACGCGCGCGCCTTCTTCGAACTGTTCTTTCGCCCGGTTCTGGTCGGCGGCGACCGCGCGGCGCTGTTCACCGGCTATTTCGAGCCGGAACTGAACGGATCGCGGACGCGCACGGCACGGTACCGCTATCCGATCTATCGCCAGCCGCCCGAAGTCACCGGGCTGTGGCACACGCGCGCCGAGATCGAGGAGGACCGGCTGCTCGAGGGCCGCGGGCTCGAGATCGCGTGGATCGACGATCCGGTCGAGGTGTTCTTCCTGCACATCCAGGGGTCGGGCCGCATCCGCCTGCCCGACGGCAGCATGATCCGCGTCGGATATGCCGGGCGGAACGGTCACGAATACCGGTCGGTCGGGCAGGAGCTGGTACGGCGCGGGATCTACGAGGCGCACCAGGTTTCGGCCCAGGTGATCCGGTCCTGGGTTCGGCGCAATCCCTCGGCGGGCGAGGAGCTTCTGCGCCACAACCCGTCTTACGTCTTCTTCCGCGAAGTGCGGATCGACGATCCGAATGACGGACCGCTTGGCGCGATGAACCGGTCCATCACGGCCCTGCGGACCATTGCGGTCGATCCCGATTACACGCCTCTCGGCGCCCCGGTCTGGATCGAGAAACGCGGCGCCGATCCGCTGAACCGGCTGATGATCGCGCAGGATACCGGCAGCGCCATCCGCGGACCGCAGCGGGCCGACGTGTTCTACGGCACGGGCGATGCCGCCGGCCGCGCGGCGGGCCGCGTGCGGGATACCGGGCGGATGATCGTCCTGCTTCCGATCGAGTACGCGCTGGCGCTCGCCGCGGAGGTCTGATGGCGCGCCGGCGAAAGGGGCTGAGCGACGAGGACCGCGCGGTGTGGGGGAAGGTGGCCGAGACGGTGACGCCGAGACATCGGCCCGCACCGACGACCGACGACGCGTCCGACGCCAGGCCCCCGGACCCGAAACCCGCCAGACCCCGGGTCGAGCAAATCGACATCCGCCCGCCCGCCGCACCGCGGATCGAGACCCGCCTTGCGCCGTCCGTCGCCGATCGGGTCAACTCCGCGCCGGTGCGGATGCATCACGGGCTTCACAAGAAGATGGTGAAGGGCAAGCTTTCGCCCGAGGCACGGCTGGACCTGCACGGTATGACGCTGGCCCGCGCGCATCCGCTGCTGACGCGGTTCATCATGGATGCGCATGACCGGGGCATGAGACTGGTGCTCGTGATTACCGGGAAAGGGCGGGATGTGGATGACGGCGGCCCGATCCCGATCCGCCGCGGCGTTCTCCGTCACCAGGTCCCGTCCTGGCTGACCGCGCCGCCGCTTGGCGCTTTCGTGCTGGACATCCGCACGGCGCATCTGAAGCATGGCGGCGAAGGGGCGTATTACGTCTATCTCAAGCGGAACCGCTGAGCCGTCCCCTTCCGAAAGGGGGGATGCGCATGGACAGACAGCTCGTTTCGAATGGAAACCCGATGGAGAGCATCGTCGGCTTCAGCCGTGCGGTGCGGGTCGGGCCGTATATCGCCGTCGGGGGCACCGCGCCGGTGGATGCGGATGGCAAGACCGTCGGCGTCGGTGACGTGTTCGCCCAGACCACGCGATGTTTCGAGATCATCAAGGCCGCGCTGGAGGCCGCCGGGTCGGGACTGCACGATATCGTCCGGACGCGGGTGATCCTGACCGACATCGACAACTGGAAGCCGGCGATCGAGGCGCGCAAGGCGTATTGCCAGGACAGCCGGCCGGTCGACACGATCATGGCGATCAACCGCTTCGTGAACCCCGAATGGCTGGTCGAGATCGAGGTCGACGCGGTGATCGCCGATCAGAGCACGTAGCGCGACAGGTCGGCGTTCCGCGTCAGCTCGCCCAGGTTCGCCTCGACGAAATCCGCGTCGACCGTGACCGATGTGCCGGACTTGTCGGGCGCGTTGAAGCTCAGCTCTTCGAAGACCCGCTCGATCACGGTGTAGAGCCGCCGCGCGCCGATATTCTCGACCGATGCGTTCACCTCGGCCGCGATCCGGGCGAGCGCCGCGATGCCGTCATCGGTGAAACCGACCTCGACGCCTTCGGTCGCCATGAGCGCGGAATACTGCCGGGTCAGCGCGTTGTCGGTCTCGGTCAGGATGCGGACGAAATCCTCTTCGGTCAGCGCGCGCAACTCGACCCGGATCGGCAGACGGCCCTGAAGTTCGGGTAGCAGATCCGAGGGTTTGGCGATGTGGAACGCGCCCGACGCGATGAACAGGATGTGGTCGGTCTTGACCGCGCCGTGCTTGGTCGAGACCGTCGTGCCCTCGATCAGCGGCAGCAGGTCGCGCTGAACGCCTTCGCGGCTGACATCGGCGCCGCGGGTTTCGGCCCGCGCGGTCACCTTGTCGATCTCGTCGATGAAGACGATCCCGTTTTCCTCGACCGCCTTCAGCGCCGCCTTGGTCACGGTTTCCTCGTCGAGAAGCTTGTCGGCCTCTTCCTGTAGAAGAATGTCGTAGCTGGCCGCGACGGTCATCTTCTTGCGGACCTGCCGGCCGCCGAAAGCCTTGCCGAAGATGTCGCCGATATTCATCGCGCCGCCACCCATCATCGGGCCGGCGCCGCCCGGCATCTCGAGGCCCTGGAACGGGTTCGAGGTGTCGGTGACGTTGAGCTCGATCACGGTGTCGTCGAGTTCGCCGTTGCGCAGCTTCTTGCGGAACATCTCGCGCGTCTGGTCGCGGGCGTTGTCCCCGGCGAGCGCGGCGATCACCCGGTCCTCGGCGGCGTCGTGGGCGCGGGCCTTCACCTCTTCGCGCATCTGTTCGCGGGCCATGACCTGCGCCACATCCACCAGATCGCGGACGATCTGCTCCACGTCGCGGCCGACATAGCCGACCTCGGTGAACTTCGTCGCCTCGACCTTAAGGAACGGCGCCCGGGCGAGCTTCGCCAGACGGCGCGAGATCTCGGTCTTGCCGACGCCGGTCGGGCCGATCATCAGGATGTTCTTCGGATAGACCTCGTCCCTCAGATCCTCGCCAAGCTGCTTGCGCCGCCAGCGGTTGCGCAGCGCCACGGCCACGGCGCGCTTGGCGTCCTTCTGGCCGATGATGAAGCGGTCGAGTTCGGAGACGATTTCACGGGGGGTCAGGTCGGTCATGGGGTTCCTTGGATAAGGGTCCAGGGCGGCAGGCGGTCCTTGCCGGGGAAGACGGGAAGCCGGTTCATCAGCCAGCCGCGCAGCGCCTCCCACTTCGCGCCGAGCAGCACGAGCACGAGGCCGAGCACGAGAATGGCGATGAAGCCGTCATCCTCGAGCACGGTAAGCGACAGCGCGACGACGTAACCGACGCCGGCGACGAGGAACGACCGCCGGTCGATGGCGATGGCGACGATCGCGAGGATCAGGATGAAGACGACGAGCGCCAGTTGCGCACCGATGGTTCCGACCTCGAGCAGGGTCAGCGCCACGGTGTTCACTATGGCGGGCGCCGAGACGACGTGCAGCCAGAACCCCGCGCGCGATCGCAGGGACACCCGGTGCGGATCGCCCATGTCGAAGATCATGGCGATGACGAAACCGACGATGCCAAGCGCGAAAGTGAGGATCGCGAAGGGCCCGTCGGCCGTCAGCAGGAAGATGTCCTCGGCGCTGCGGGGCAGGGTGCCACCGATGGTGACCGCCCCGAACGCGGTGGCGAACACGCCGACCGCCATGAGCGCGACGGTGATCGGCACGCGGAAGATGGCGTAGTGAAACCCGAGCGCGATCGTCGCGAAGCCGGCCGAGACGGTCAGCGCCGCGGGCGTGCCCGCATCGTTCCACCAGGCGATGCCGGCGCCGACCTGGACCGCGGACAACCCGAACAGCCCGGCAAGCAAGATCGACGGCGCGACCATGCGGCGCTTCCGGGTGAAGTAGATCGACAGCACTGCGGCTGCGGCCATGCCGATCAGGCCGAACACCACGGCGCCGGTATACCCGGCCTCGTTCCCGAAGATGCCGATCCCGGTCACGCCGAGCCACCCGGCCCAGAGGATAACGAGGCCGACGACGATGAAGATTTCGTTGAAGCCCCGGAACAGCTCGAACGGTTCGTCGAGGCCCGACATGTGCTGACGGACGCCGCTGCGCTGTTCGGCCAGCGTGAGGAGCGAGGCCGCCTGTGCCTCGGACATCATGCCGGCCGCGACCGCGGCGCGGAGATCGTCGCGGTTGATGTCCGTCATTCCTGTCTGTCCCGAGGCTTTTCGAAGAACTGGATGAAGAACAGGACCACCACGACGATGATGGCGGCCATCCCGGCCAGCAGCATCTGGCCCGCGCCGCAGCCAAGGCCGATCGCCCCGGCCAGCCAGAGCGACGCGCCCGTGGTGACGTTCTGCACCTTGCCGTCGCGGTTGAAGATCAGTCCGGCGGCCAGGAACGCGACACCGGCGGTCACCGCCTCGATCAGGCGCAGCGGATCGTTGCGTTGCTGATCCGGCGTGCCGAAGTCGATCTGGCTGATTTCCTGGCCGAGGATGACGAAGAGGCAGGCCGCGACCGAAACCAGCATGTGCGTCCTGAGACCGGCGGGCTTCGCACGCCATTCCCGTTCCAGTCCGATCACCGCCGCGATCAGCGCCGCCGCGATCAGCCGCGCCGCGGCCACCGCCGGCGGGACAGTCGCAAAGCCGGTCGCGTCGCGGAGGATGTCCTCGATCATGGCGTGATCGATTCCACGGTGAGGTTTCCGTTGGTGTAGACACAGATCTCGGCGGCGATGGCCATGGCCTTGCGGGCGATGGTTTCGGCGTCGTCCGGCCCGTCGATCATCGCGCGGGCGGCGGCAAGCGCGTAGTTCCCGCCCGAGCCGATGGCGGCGATGCCGTATTCCGGCTCCAGCACGTCACCCGCGCCGGTCACGACGTAGAGCTGCGCGCCGTCGGTCACGATCAGCATCGCTTCGAGCTTCTGAAGATACTTGTCGGTCCGCCAGTCCTTGGCGAGCTCGACGCAGGCGCGCTGAAGCTGGCCCGGCGCGGCCTCGAGCTTGGCTTCGAGCCGTTCGAGCAGCGCGAAGGCATCGGCGGTGGATCCGGCGAAACCGCAGACCACCTCGTGCCCGCCCGGTTTCAGCCGGCGCACCTTGCGCGCCGTGCCCTTGATGACCGTCTGCCCGAGGCTGACCTGCCCGTCACCGGCTACCACCACCTTGCCGTCTTTCGCGACGCCGATGATCGTGGTGCCGTGCCATGTCTCGTCCATGCCGCCCTCCGCGTTCGTGCGGCCTATATGGCAAGGCACCGGTGCGGCGACAACCGGTGGCGCACCGAAGCGCAACGCTCGACCGGCGCCGCAGGATGCGCGTCAGGGCAACTTTCCGGCCGGCCAGTGCGCCCGGCGCGGGACTCGGACGGCCAGCATCGGCATCAGCCACGGGCCGCGGAACCGGTCGAGATCCAGCGCCTCGTAGATGCCGAGCGAGTCCTCGCCGTTGATCCGGGTCCGGACGGCGGCGCGGTTGTAGAACGGCGCGTCGAGCATGTTCATCACCTGCCGTGGCTGGTGGCCCGGATCGGCCCGGGTCACCCGGCCGACGGCCCAGAGCGATCTGGGCAGGGTCGCGGCCGGCGGTTCGGGGATCGTCTGCGGCAGTCCCTGCGCGTCGAAGCCGATCGCCGTGTGCAGGCGTGTCCCGTCCCGCCGCGTCGCGTCGTAGAAGCAGGCCGCACCGTCACCGACGGGGAACCGGCCCCAGGACCAGTAGGAGAAATCGGCTTCCAGCGCGCGCGTGCCGAAATTCGCGTCGAAATACCCCTCGCCGGTCCAGGTCCAGCCCGGACGGTTCAGCCGCACGTCGATCTTCGCGCGCGGGGCGAACGGCCGCCAGACATGCGCGCCGTCAGATGTCAGCGGCATCTCGACCCCGGTCACGCCGCTCGGCGTGATCTCGACTTCGCCCCTGATCCGCTGGCCGTGCGGCGTGGACATCTCGTCGATCGAAACAATTAACCGATTGGCTGACCATTCCATCGCGGACGGCCCGATGTCGATCCGTTCGGGCGACAGCTTCAGCGCCGAGCGCCCGCGATCGGTCATCGTCCAGCGCCCGCCGCGCCCGTAGGTGACGACGTTCAGGCAGCAATGGTTGGCGGGATCGCGCCGTCCCGACCAACGGTACCAGGGCGAGAAAACCGAGCCTATGAAACCGATGATCGTGATCGCACGGGACCCGTCGTGGGTGATCCCGTCGACATACCACCAGGCATAGCCGTCCGGCGGGACGTGGAGGTCGAAGCAAGGTCCGCTGTCATCGCCGCGGCCGCGTGCCGGCCGGAGAGGCAGGCCATCGGCACCCCCGCCCCGGGATGTGCCCCGCCCCCCGCCAGGTAGAGCCCCGGCACCGCCGTCCGCGCCGTCGGTCTCTGGAAGGCTGCCATCGTTCCGTGCGGGCTCCGCCCGTAGAGCGACCCGGCCGATCCGGGGAAGGCCTCCGAGAAGTCCCCGGGCGTCGTCAGCGCTTCGCGGCCCGGCCGCGGCGACAGTCTCAGACCCGCGGCGGACAGCGTCTCGAAGGTCAGTGTGCGACATCGGAGAAACTCCTCTTCCGGCGGGGACTGCCCGGGCGGGCCGTTCAGAATGATCTCGAACCGCTCACGGCCCTCCGGATGAAGCCCGGCGCCACGATCCTGCGCGCAGATGTAGAGCGTGGGATCGGCCGGCATCCGTCCGGCTTCGAGATCGTCGAATTCGGACCGCGCGTCGTGGCCAAAGATCACGTTGTGATGGGCGAGCGGCAGGCCGTCGGCCTCGGCCGCGAAATGCCAGACATAGGCGGAGTAGCTGCGCGGCTCGGTTCCGGTTCCGGGGATCGCCTCGCGGATGCCGTCACCGAGGAGGCCGAGCGACAGTGCGCGGGGATCGCCGTTGAAGAGAACCGCGGTGCAGGCGATGCGGGCGCCGTCTTCCAGCACAACGGCGGACGCCCGCCCGCCCTGGCGTTCGACGCGCGCGACCGGCTGGCCGTAGGAGAAGGTGACACCCCGCGCTTCGGCCAGATCGGCAATGGCCTGGGCGAGACGTTGCATCCCACCTTCGACACGCCACACGCCGGCCGCCTCGGAGGCCCAGATCAGACACAGCAGCCCGGGCGTGAGATAGGGCGAGCCGCCGACATAGGTGGCGTAGCGCCCGAAGAGCTGGCGCAGTCGTGGATCGCGGAAGCTGGTGCGAAGAAGGCCGGCGAGGCTGCGGCCCGGCGCGATCTTCGTGGCAAGGCCTGGATGGGCGAGGACATGGGCGACGAGGCGCGACAGCGTCGGCTTCGGCGCCTGCATGATCGGCGCGTCGAACCCGTCGAACAGCGCGCGGGCGCGCAAGGTGAAGGCGCGAAAGGCGCGTGCCTCGCCCGGTCCGGCGAAAGCGCCTACAGCCTCGGCCGAGGCTTCGGCGTCGTCATGGAGATCGAGGGTCGATCCGTCCGGCCACCAGTGCCGGGCGAGAACCGGTTCGCGTACAAGCGTGACGTGATCGGAGAGCGTGGTGCCGGCCGCCGCGAAAAGATCCTCGAACACCGGCGCCATGGTCAGGACGGTCGGTCCGGCATCGACCGGTCCGGCAGAGGATGGAACCTGCCGCATTTTTCCGCCAGGCGCGGCGGCGGCCTCGACGACCCGGACACGGTGGCCCGCGGCCGCAAGCCGGAGCGCAGCCGACAATCCGCCGATCCCGGCGCCGATGACGACGATCTGTCCAGATTCTGCGGCCAAGGCCTCTCCCCGGGTTGTCCATTATAGTTGACAGTCGAAAGCTGACTGTCCAGTGTAATTTACAACTGAAGCCCCGGTCGCCGGAGGGCCCATGCCGATCAGATCCCGCATCGAAGAGACCATCGCCGCCGCCATCGCGGGCGCCCGACTGGATCCCGCGCCGCCCGCACTGGGCCAGGCGCTGGACTACGCGGTCAATCCCGGCGGGGCGCGGATCCGGCCCACGCTGTGCCTGTCCGTTGCCGTGGCCTGCGGCGACGACCGGCCCGAGGTCGCCAATGCCGCCGCCGCCGCGATCGAGCTAATGCACTGCGCGAGCCTTGTCCACGACGACATGCCCTGCTTCGACGACGCCGACATCCGGCGCGGCAAGCCGAGCCTGCACCGCGCCTATGGCGAAGCGCTGGCGTTGCTCGCCGGCGATTCGCTGATCGTGATGGCCTTCGAGACGCTGACAGAACTGCCCGCGTCCGATGCGGGACGGGCTCTTGCGCTGATGCGCATCCTCGCCCGGTCGACCGGAATGCCCGGTGGCATCTGTGCCGGTCAGGGGTGGGAGAGCGAGTCGAAGGTCAACCTTTCGGCCTATCACCAGGCCAAGACCGGGTCGCTGTTCACCGCCGCGACGGCGATGGGCGCTGCGGCTGCCGGGTCCGACCCGGAGGCGTGGACGGAACTGGGCGCGCGCATCGGAGAAGCCTTCCAGGTCGCCGATGATCTGCGTGACGCACTGTATGACGAGGACGTGCTCGGCAAGCCCGCGGGGCAGGACGCCGTCCATGCCCGCCCGAACGCCGTCGCCGAACTGGGCGTTCGCGGGGCGATCCGGCGGCTCGAGGATATCCTGTCCGGCGCCATCGCCTCGATCCCGTCCTGTCCGGGCGAAGCGGCCCTGTGCGAGATCATCCGCGCGCAGGCGGAACGGCTGATGCCGGTGATTCCGGCGCGCATGGCGGTTTGAGATGACGGCGGCCGAGCCCGGCTCGCGCCCCGGGCTTCTGGACCGGCTGCGCCTTCGGCAGACGGCGCTTCTGGCCTCGCGCGGGTTCCAGTCCTGGGCGGCGCGGTTTCCCCTGACGAAGACGATGGCGCGCCGCGATGGCGAGCGGCTGTTCGATCTCGTCGCCGGCTTCACCTATTCGCAGGTTCTTCAGGCCGTCGTGGTCCTTCGCCTGCCCGACCTGTTGGCGGGCGGGCCGAAGACAGCGGCCTCGCTGGCGTTGGAGACGGGGATGGATCCGGGCGCGATGGACCGGCTGTGCCGGGCGGCCTCGGGGCTGAAGCTGCTGAAGCGCCAGCGCGACGGGCGCTACCGGCTCGCGCGGCTGGGCGCGGCGTTGCGCGGTGTGCCCGGCCTGCCCGACATGATCGAACATCACGCGATTCTCTACCGCGACCTTGCCGACCCCGTCGGCTTCCTGCGCGGCGAGACCGAGCCCGAGCTGGCGCGGTTCTGGCCCTATGTATTCGGCGCCGGTGCGGCCGGGGACCCGGAAACCGCAGCGCGGTATTCCCGGCTGATGACTGACAGCCAGGCACTGGTCGCCGAGGAAACGCTGAAAGCGGTGGACCTGAGCGACGTGCGTGTGCTGATGGATGTGGGCGGCGGAACCGGCGCGTTCCTCCGCGCCGCGATCGACCGATTCCCGCACCTGAGGGCGATCCTCGTCGACCTGCCTGCTGTTCCGGCGCCGGACGATCCGCGGATCGAGAAGGCCGCGCGCGACTTCCGGACCGAAGCTTTGCCGGATGGTGCAGATGCGATTTCACTTGTCCGCGTGCTCTACGACCATGCCGACGCGACGGTCGACCTGTTGCTGTCACGCGTCTTTGACAGTCTTCCGTCCGGCGGACGGTTGATCGTGTCCGAGCCGATGTCGGGCGGCGACGACCCGAACCGTGCGGGCGACGTCTACTTCGCGCTCTATTGCATGGCGATGGGCACGGGATGCGTTCGATCGCCAATGAAAATAGGCGAAATGCTGAAGGCCGCCGGATTCGCCGACATCCGTATGCCTCGCGTCGACCGGCCCTTTGTCACCGGGATCGTGACCGCGCGGCGTCCCTGACGTTTGCAGCATCAAGAGCCTGTCCATTTTCATTGACATACCAATGTGTCAGGCTAAACTTACACATCACAAGGCCATCCCTGACCAATCGTGCAACCGAGGTCCGGGATGGAAGAAAGGGGAGGTTCGGTGCACGCCCAAGCCGTCATACTTGAAGGACCACAGGCATTGACCGTCCGTAAGGTCGGAATCGATACACCCGGTCCCGGCGACCTGACCGTATCCGTACGGCATTCGGGCATTTCCACTGGAACCGAGAAGCTCTTCTGGTCCGGCACGATGCCGCCGTTCCCCGGCATGGGCTACCCGCTGATCCCAGGCTACGAGGCCGCGGGCGAGGTCGTCGGGGCCGCGCCGGGCACCGGCTTCAAGCCGGGTGATACCGTCTTCGTTCCGGGCGCCACATGCTACGGCGCGATTCGCGGCCTGTTCGGCGGTGCGTCGAGCGCACTGACCACCCGCGCCGACCGGGCGATCCGGATCGACGGCGCGATGGGCCCCGAGGGCGCGCTTCTGGCGCTGGCCGCGACAGCGCGGCACGCAATGGCCGGACTGAACCACGCGCTGCCCGAGCTGATCGTCGGACATGGCGTCTTCGGCCGGCTGCTGGCGCGGCTGACCATCGCCGCGGGCGGCCCGCCGCCGACCGTCTGGGAAATCGACGCCGACCGCGCGAAGGGTGCAACGGGCTACGAGGTCCTGCACCCCGACGCCGATCCGCGCCAGGACTATGCCTGCATCTACGACGCCACCGGCGACAGCGGCATCCTGAACACGCTTATCGCCAGGCTTGCCAAGGGCGGCGAGCTGGTGCTCGCCGGGTTCTACCCCGAGCCGCTCAGCTTCGCCTTTCCGCCCGCCTTCATGAAAGAGGCCCGGTTCCGCATCGCTGCGGAATGGACCCGCGCCGACCTCGTCGCCACCCGCGACCTGATCGACCACGGCGCACTGTCGCTGGACGGACTGGTTACACACGCCGTGCCCGCGCAGCGGGCCGAGGCCGCGTATCGCACCGCTTTCCGCGATCCGGCCTGCCTCAAAATGATCCTCGACTGGGAGATGCCATGACCCTCGATGTCCCGAACCTGAAGGACTACGACGCCGGTCTGCGCGCCGAAGCCACCGAGGAGCCGACGCTCGAGGTTCCGCAATCCGAGCCGACGAAGAAGACGCAGATCATCGCGATCTACGGCAAGGGCGGCATCGGCAAGTCGTTCACGCTCGCCAACCTCAGCCACATGATGGCCGAGATGGGCAAGCGTGTGCTGCTGATTGGCTGCGACCCGAAGTCGGATACGACCAGCCTGCTGTTCGGCGGCAAGGCCTGCCCGACGATCATCGAAACCTCGACCGCGAAAAAGCTCGCCGGCGAGGAAGTCGCCATCGGCGACGTCTGCTTCAAGCGCGGCGGCGTGTTCGCGATGGAGCTTGGCGGGCCCGAGGTCGGACGCGGCTGCGGCGGGCGCGGGATCATCCACGGTTTCGAATTGCTCGAGAAGCTCGGCTTCCACGACTGGGACTTCGACTACGTTCTGCTGGACTTTCTCGGCGACGTGGTCTGCGGCGGCTTCGGCCTGCCGATCGCGCGGGACATGGCGCAGAAGGTGATCCTCGTCGGATCGAACGACCTTCAGTCGCTATACGTGGCGAACAACGTCTGCTCGGCGGTCGAATATTTCCGCAAGCTCGGCGGCAATGTCGGCGTCGCCGGCCTGGTCATCAACAAGGATGACGGCTCGGGCGAGGCCGCGGCTTTCGCCGAGGCGGTCGACATCCCGGTCCTCGCCGCGATCCCGGCCGATGACGACCTCAGGAAGAAATCCGCGAATTACCAGATCGTCGGCACCGCCGCCGGTCCGTGGGGCGCGATGTTCGCCGAGCTGGCCGAGAACGTGGCCGGCGCCCCGCCGCTGCGGCCGACGCCGCTCAGCCAGGATGACCTGATCGGCCTGTTCGACGCGAGCCAGACCGGCGGCGACGTCAAGCTGGAACCGGCGACTGACGCAGACATGCGCGGCAAGAACGCCAAGCCGAAGGTGTCGCTCGAGGTGATCTACGATGATGCGTGATCCGTTCCGACCGGCCGGCATGGCCCAGTCCGGGCCGGCGCTCATCCAGTGGGCGTGGAATGCGATCCATTCCGCCGATGCCGCGATCCTGAAAGCGCAGCGGATCAGCAAGTCCTGCGCGACCGCCGTCACGGAGACCGGGGAGGACGAGCGCGATGTGTGACGACTGCGCCCTCACCGATCTCGATTGCATCGACGTGGTGCTCAAGAAGGCCCGGCCGGAACAGCTGCGCCGCCTTCTGCGGGACATCCGCAACGGGCGCCCGTCAAACGGAAAGGAGGGTGCGTGACCGACGAAGTCAGATACGACACGGCCGCCGAGGCCGAGGTGATCCAGGGGGCTGACACAGCGCCCGCGGAACCCTCGGGCGCCGGAGCCGGCTGCCATGCGCCCGCGGGCGAAATGGAAGCCGCCGCACGGATGGCCGGCCAGTCGGAACTGCTCGACCGTTACGCGGCCGACTATCCGCAGGGACCCCACGACAAGCCGCAGAGCATGTGCCCGGCCTTCGGGTCGCTGCGCGTCGGCCTTCGGATGCGGCGTGTCGGCACGGTCCTGTCGGGCTCGGCCTGCTGCGTCTACGGCCTGACCTTCGTGTCCCACTTCTACGGCGCGCGCCGCTCGGTCGGCTACGTGCCCTTCAATTCCGAAACGCTCGTCACCGGCAAGCTGTTCGAGGACATCCGCGACGCGGTTCACAAGATGGCCGACCCCGCGCGTTACGACGCGATCGTGGTCACCAATCTCTGTGTGCCGACGGCCTCGGGCGTTCCGCTGCGGCTTCTGCCCAAGACGATCAACGGCGTCCGGATCATCGGCATCGACGTGCCGGGATTCGGCGTTCCCACGCATGCGGAGGCCAAGGACATCCTGGCCGGCGCCATGCTCAGCCATGCCCGCGCGGAGGCGGAGGCCGGTCCGGTACAAGCTCCGACCGCGGGTATTTCAGACCGTCCGACACTCACCCTGTTGGGCGAAATGTTCCCTGCTGATCCCATAGGTATCGGAGGGATGCTCGCGCCGCTCGGTCTGGCGGCAGGTCCGGTCGTTCCCTGCCGTGAGTGGCGCGAGCTCTATTCTGCACTGGATTGCGGCGCGGTTGCCGCGATCCACCCGTTCTACACCAGTGCGATCCGCGAGTTTGAAGCGGCCGGCCGCACCATCCTTGGCTCTGCCCCAGTGGGCCATGACGGGACAGCGGACTGGCTGGCCCGGGTCGGCGATGCCTTCGGCGTCGCTGCCTCGGCGGTGGCCGAAGCGCAGAACGCCGTCCTCCCGGCGATCCGGTCCGCTTTGGCCGCCGCGCCCATCGACGGCACGGTCACGGTCTCGGGCTACGAGGGATCGGAGCTTCTGGTCGCGCGTCTGCTGATCGAAAGCGGGGCGAACGTGCCCTATGTCGGCACCGCCTGCCCGAAGACACGCTGGTCGGCCGAGGATCTCGACTGGCTCGAGTCCAAGGGCACCAAGGTCAAGTTCCGCGCCTCGCTCGAAGACGATTGCGCAGCGATGGAGGCGATCCGGCCCGACCTGTCGATCGGCACCACGCCGGTCGTGCAGAAGGCGAAAGAGCTCGGCATCCCGGCGCTGTACTTCACCAACCTCATCTCGGCCCGTCCGCTGATGGGTCCGGCCGGTGCGGGATCGCTCGCGCAGGTCGTGAACGCGGCCATCTCCAACAAGGAGCGGATGGAAGGCATGCGCGCGTTCTTCGAGGGCGTCGGCGCAGACGATACCGCCGGCATCTGGGAGGGCGAACCGAACCTGCGTCCCGACTTCCGGGCGCAGCATCAGAAGAAGCTCGACAAGCAGGCCCGCGCGTCCAAAGCGGCGGAGATGATCTGATGCTGATCCAGGATCATGATCGGGCCGGCGGCTACTGGGGGGCGGTCTATGCCTTCTGCGCCGTGAAGGGCCTGCAGGTCGTGATCGACGGACCCGTCGGGTGCGAGAACCTGCCGGTGACCTCCGTCCTGCACTACACCGATGCTCTGCCGCCGCACGAGTTGCCGATCGTCACGACGGGCCTCGGCGAGGAAGAGCTGGGCCGCGACGGGACCGAGGGCGCGATGAAGCGCGCCTGGAACACGCTCGACCCGGCGCTGCCGGCCGTCGTCGTCACGGGATCCATCGCCGAGATGATCGGCGGGGGCGTCACGCCGCAGGGCACGAATATCCAGCGTTTCCTGCCCCGCACCATCGACGAGGATCAGTGGCAGGCCGCCGACCGCGCGATGACCTGGCTGTTCACGGAATTCGGCATGACCAAAGGCCGGATGCCGCCGGAGAAGAAGCGGGACGAGGGCGCGAAGCCGCGCGTGAACATCCTCGGCCCGATGTACGGCACCTTCAACATGGCCTCCGATCTCCACGAGATCCGGCGCCTGGTCGAGGGGATCGGCGCGGAGGTCAACATGGTGATGCCGATGGGCGCGCACCTGGCCGAGATGCGCAACCTCGTGAACGCCGACGCCAACGTGGTGATGTACCGCGAATTCGGCCGCGGGCTCGCGGAATGTCTCGGCAAGCCGTATCTCCAGGCGCCGATCGGCGTCGAATCCACCACGCTCTTCCTGCGCAAGCTGGGCGAGATGCTGGAGCTCGATCCCGAGCCGTTCATCGCCCGCGAAAAGCATTCGACGCTGAAGCCGGTCTGGGATCTCTGGCGCTCGGTGACGCAGGACTTCTTCGCCACGGCGAACTTCGGCATCGTCGCCGGCGAGACCTATGCCCGCGGCATCCGCAATTACCTCGAGTCCGATCTCGGCCTGCCCTGCGCCTTCGCGGTCGCCCGCGTCGCCGGCAAGAAGACCGACAACGACGAGGTCCGCGCCCTGATCGGGAAGACCCGGCCGATCGTTCTGATGGGCTCGATCAACGAGAAGATGTACCTGGCCGAACTCTCGGCGGGTCACGGGCCGAAGCCCGCCTTCATTCCCGCGGGTTTCCCGGGCGCCGCGATCCGGCGGTCCACCGGGACGCCCTTCATGGGCTACGCCGGCGCGACCTACCTGCTGCAGGAGGTCTGCAACGGCCTCTTCGACGCACTGTTCCACATCCTGCCGCTCGGCCGCGATCTCGACGACATCGCGGCGACGCCGGCGACGCTGAAGCGCGATTTCCCGTGGGACCGGGACGCGCAGGCGCTTCTGGACAGGATCGTGGCCGAACATCCGGTGCTCACCCGGATCTCGGCTGCCAAGACACTCCGCGATGCCGCCGAACGCGCGGCGCTCGCGAAGGGAGACGATCGCGTGGACCGCGAGACGGTGGCCGCGCTGCAACCCGGCGGGGACGCCGGGACAGGGACTTCACAGGGAGAGCAGGATGGCTGACGTCACCTCGAACACGCCCATCGCTTCACGCTCACGTCCGCCGCGCGCGGAATACAGCGTCTACTTCGTAATCATCTTCCTCGCCGCCCTGCCGCTGGCGACGCTGGCCTTCGGGCTGGCCGCGCTCAGGGGCGGCAACATCGACAAGGGGCCGGTGGCCCGAGCCTGGAGCCAGGCCCGGATCATCACGCCCATGATCTTCTCCGCCTGAGGGCGGGGATCGCCGCCGACCGCGCTGTAGTCAGACCTGGCGCGGACACGGGGGCCACACATCTCTCGGTGTGACGACCGGAACCGAGACTGATTTCGATCCGGGGGAAACCTCGGGGCGAAGCCGGTGGAGCAATGAGGCTTTGCCGGGGCCTGGCCGCGGGGTGCGCGGCATCAGTCAAACGTTCCGGAGGAAAGTTTATGGCTGATAACACCGACCTGTCCTTCACAGGTCTCACCGACGAGCAGGCGCAGGAACTGCACGCGGTCTACATGAGTGGCCTGACGCTCTTCACGATCGTCGCCATCATCGCTCATGTGGCCACGTACATCTGGGCGCCTTGGTTCGGGGGAGCGTCGTAAGATATGTCCAAGTTCTACAAGATCTGGCTCATCTTCGACCCGCGCCGCGTCTTCGTTGCGCAGGGCGTTTTCCTGTTCCTTCTGGCGGCAATGATCCACCTCGTGGTCCTGTCGTCGGGTCTGAACTGGTTCGAGCAGGCCGCGTCCACGGCCGGCTTCTGAGCCCCGCTCGTTCAGAAAACAGCTGCGGGCGGGCCAGACCCGCCCGCGGCCATCGACTAACCAAACGCCAATCGAATGACGGCTGAGGACGCTTCCACGACAGGCCGCCAAACGCGGAGACAGACGCAATGGCATTGCTAAGCTTCGAAAGAAAATACCGCGTCCGCGGAGGGACGCTGATCGGCGGCGACCTGTTCGACTTCTGGGTGGGGCCGTTCTACGTGGGATTCTTCGGGGTCACGACGATCTTCTTCGCCGCCCTCGGGACAATCCTGATCTTCTGGGGTGCGGCGCTTCAGGGCACCTTCAACCCCTGGATCATCAACATCGCGCCGCCGGACCTCAGCTACGGTCTCGGCCTCGCGCCGCTCGCCGATGGCGGGCTCTGGCAGATCATCACGATCTGTGCGTGCGGTGCCTTCATCTCGTGGGCCCTGCGAGAGGTGGAGATCTGTCGCAAGCTCGGCATCGGCTACCATGTGCCGTTCGCTTTCGCCTTCGCGATCCTCGCCTACATGACGCTGACGGTATTCCGGCCGCTTCTACTCGGCGCCTGGGGCCACGGCTTCCCGTACGGGATCTTCAGCCACCTCGACTGGGTGTCGAACGTCGGCTACTCGTACCTGCACTTCCACTACAACCCGGCGCACATGCTGGCTGTCTCGCTCTTCTTCGCGACGACGCTGGCGCTGGCACTCCATGGCGGTCTGATCCTCAGCGCCGCCAACCCCGAGAAGGGGGAGGAGATGAAGACGCCCGATCACGAAGACACGTTCTTCCGGGACTTCATCGGCTACTCGATCGGCACGCTCGGCATCCACCGGCTCGGACTGCTGCTCGCGATCAACGCCGTGTTCTTCTCCGCCGTCTGCATCATCATCTCCGGCCCCGTCTGGACCGCCGGATGGCCGGAATGGTGGAACTGGTGGCTGACGCTGCCGATCTGGCCGGACCAGGGCACGCTCTATGACTCCACGGGTCTCACGACCTACGGCATGGGCGCACCCACCGTCGCGGGAGGGAACTGATCATGGCGTATCTGGAATACCAGAACATCTTCACCCAGGTCCAAGTCCAGGGTGAGCCCGAGATGGGGATGAACGGCGACGTGATGGGGGCCGAGCGCACCACGCGGGCCAGCTACTCCACCTGGGTCGGCTGGCTCGGCAACGCGCAGCTCGGACCGATCTATCTCGGCTGGGCCGGGGTGGTGTCGATCGCGACGGGCATCGTTGCCTTCAACATCATCGGCTTCAACATGCTGGCGCAGGTCGGCTGGTCGATCCCGGAATTCCTGCGGCAGCTCTTCTGGCTGGCGCTCGAACCGCCGGGACCGGAATGGGGCCTGACGATCCCGCCGCTGCAGGAAGGCGGCTGGTACATCATCGCCTCGTTCTTCCTGCTGGTGTCGGTCATGAGCTGGTGGCTCAGGACCTACCTGCTGGCGGAACAGCACAAGATGGGCAAACACATCGCCTGGGCGTTCCTCGCCGCGATCTGGCTCTTCCTCGTGCTCGGCCTGTTCCGGCCGATCCTGATGGGGAGCTGGTCCGAGGCGGTGCCCTACGGCATCTTCCCGCACCTGGACTGGACCACAGCCTTCAGCATTCGCTACGGGAACCTCTACTACAACCCGTTCCACTGCCTGAGCATCGTCTTCCTCTACGGCTCCGTGCTGCTCTTCGCGATGCACGGCGGCACGATCCTGGCCGTCACCCGCTACGGCGGCGACCGGGAGCTGGAACAGATCGTCGACCGGGGCACCGCCTCGGAACGGGCGGCCCTGTTCTGGCGCTGGACGATGGGCTTCAACGCCACGATGGAAGGCATTCACCGCTGGGCCTGGTGGTTCGCGGTACTGACGCCCATCACCGGCGGGATCGGTATCCTTCTGACCGGTACGGTCGTGGATAACTGGTTCATCTGGGCCCAGGATCACAACTTCGCCCCCGACTACTTCGACCTCGGCGCCTACGGCTATGACAGCTACGGCAGCTACGAAGGCTTCGGCGGCATTTCGGCAGGGGGGGAATGAGCCATGTTGCCGAAGTGGTTTAACGACTGGAACTCCGCCAACCCGACCAACATCTACGGCCCCGCCATCGTGATCGGCGCGGCCGGGGGCGCGGTCTTCGTGGCGGCGATGCTGGTGGCCTGGGGGCAACCCTACGCGACCGAGTCGCTGCAGACGGGGCCGCGCGGGACGGGGATGGAGCGGGTCGAGTTCGTCTCGACCCTCGCCGCCGGCGATCCGACCGTCGCGGGCTTCGAGGCGATCGAACCGATCGTCCCGCGCCGGGGCGATCCGCTTGCGGGCGACGAATACGATGTCGTCCCGCCGGCGCTCGAAAACGTGACGGCGGCCAACTACGAGCGTCTTCTGACCTCGATGCGGGCCTGGACCGGCATTCCCGATCTTCTCGAAGATCCGGACAGCTACCAGACCCAGGTCGCCTATCGCATGATCGAGATGACCCAGAATCTCAACGAGAACTGGAGCGCCCACGTCAACGCGAACGCCGAGGTCGGCGTCACCTGCTATTCCTGCCATCGCGGGCAGGCGGTTCCGAATAACATCTGGTTCCGGGTCGGTGACGTGAACGAGGCGGCCGATGGCTGGCCGGCGATCCAGAACCGGGTCACCATGACGTCGAACTTCACGTCGCTTCCCTCGACCTATCTCGAGCAGTACCTGCTCGCGAACGAGGACGGGTCCTACACCCCGATCGCTGTGCACGACCTGTCGGCACGGGTCGCGCGGCAGCCGGGCGATCCGGGCATCCAGAACGCGGAGATGACGTTCGGCTTCATGAACTACATCGACAACTCGCTCGGTGTGGGCTGCACCTTCTGTCACAACACCCGCGCCTTCTACGACGCGGGCCAGGTGACGCCGCAATGGGCCACGGCTCAGCTCGGCATCCAGATGGTGCAGGAAATGATCGCGGAATACCTGATCCCGGTGGGCGAGCTTCTGCCGCCCGAGCGGCTCGGGCCCGTGATGGCCGATGCGCCGATGGCCGCGTGCCGCACCTGCCACCAGGGCCAGCAGCGACCGTTGCAGGGTCTGAACGTGATCGGGATGTATCCCGAACTCGCCACCACAAGCGGCGACTACGACTACAGCGCCTTCGAGTAGATCGAGGGCGCACAACCCCCCGGGCGGAGCGACCGGCCGCCCGACGGGGTCCCAGCAGGAACGCCACGGTCGGACTCCGCCCGTGGCGTTCATCGTTCCGGCCGGAGAGGGAGGACTGACATGGATCGACCCCACACCCCCCATCTCGACCGCGCGAGATATCCGGCCGACCTGCGCCGCATGACCGACCGGGAGCTGGAGGCGCTGGCCCACGAGCTGCGCGCGGAGACGATTTCGGCGGTGTCCGAAACCGGCGGGCATCTCGGAAGTTCGCTCGGCGTCGTGGAAATGACCGTGGCGATCCACGCGGTCTTCAACACGCCCTACGACAAGCTGATCTGGGATGTCGGGCACCAGTGCTATCCGCACAAGATCCTGACCGGGCGGCGTGACCGTATCCGGACGCTGCGCCAGAAGGACGGCCTGTCCGGCTTCACCAAGCGCAGCGAGAGTCCCTATGATCCGTTCGGGGCGGCACATAGCTCCACGTCGATCTCCGCTGCGCTCGGCTTCACCATGGCACGCGACATGGGCGAGGCGACGGGGGATGCAATCGCCGTCATCGGCGACGGCGCGATCAGCGCCGGCATGGCCTATGAGGCCCTGAACAACGCAGGAAGCGAAGGCCGGCGGCTGTTCGTCATCCTGAACGACAACGAGATGTCGATCGCGCCGCCTGTGGGCGCCATGTCGCAATACCTGTCCGGCCTCTACGCCGGCACGCCCTTCCATGCGCTGAAGGAGATCGCCGACGGATTTGCCGCGGCGCTGCCGGAGCCGCTTCGCGCCGGGGCCGAGCGCGCGCGGCAGCTCGTTACCGGGACCTCGACCCAGGGCACGATCTTCGAGTTCATGGGCTTCGACTATGTCGGCCCGATCGACGGCCACGACATGACGCAGCTTCTGACCGTTCTTCGAGCCGCCAAGGCCCGCGCGACGAAGCCGCTTCTGATCCATTGCGTGACCGTGAAGGGCAAGGGCTATGCCCCGGCCGAGGGTGCGGATGACTGCTACCACGGCGTCGCCAAGTTCGATGTCGCGACCGGCGTCCAGAAGAAGTCCAAGGCCAACGCGCCGAGCTACACCAGCGTGTTCGGAAAGGCTCTGACCCACCTGGCGGAGACGGATCCGCGCATCGTGGGCGTCACCGCCGCGATGCCCGGCGGGACCGGATTGAACGTCATGCAGAAGGCGCTGCCGGGACGGGTCTTCGACGTCGGGATCGCGGAGCAGCACGCGGTCACCTTCGCCGCCGGTATGGCGGCGGGCGGGCTGAAACCGTTCTGCGCGATCTATTCGAGCTTCCTTCAGCGCGGCTACGACCAGATCGTCCACGACGTCGCGCTGCAGAACCTGCCGGTGCGCTTCTGCCTCGACCGCGCGGGGCTCGTCGGTGCCGATGGCGCGACCCATGCGGGGTCGTTCGACGTCGGCTACCTGAGCGCGCTGCCGAACATGACCGTGATGGCCTGCGCCGACGAGGCGGAACTGGTCCACATGCTCGCCACCATGGCTGCCCATGACGACGGGCCGATCGCCGTGCGCTACCCGCGCGGCGAGGGCGTGGGAATCGATCTGCCCGAGGACGGCACGGTTCTTGAAATCGGCAAGGGCCGGATCGTGCGCGAAGGCGATACGGTCGCGCTCCTGTCCTTCGGCGCGCATCTGGCAGAGGCGATGAAGGCGGCGGAAGAACTCGAGGCGCGGGGCGTTTCGGTCACCGTGGCCGATGCGCGCTTCGCCAAACCGCTCGACACGGCGCTGATCGACGATCTTGCCGCGAACCATCGGGCTCTGATTACCATCGAACAGGGCGCGATGCTCGGCTTCGGTGGGATGGTGCTGCATCACCTGGCGGCGGCTGGCCGGCTCGACCGGGGTCTCGCGATCCGCACCATGACCCTGCCGGACCGGTTCATCGACCAAGCGTCGCCGGCGCAGATGTACGAAGCGGCCGGGCTGACGGCGCAGGACATCGCGGCGACGGCGCTCAATGCGCTCGGGGTCGAGACCGTGGCGTTCGGGCAGGCGCGGGCCTGACCCCAGACGATCACCGGAACGGGGCCGCCGATGTCACGGCGGCCTCCGGTCTCGTCTCATGCTCACAAAAGTTTCAGGCCGTCTCGCCGAAGATCGCCGGTGCGTGGTCGCGCAGGTAAATCGCGAGCCAGGGCGTGAAGGCCGACGGGTTCGCCGTCACCTCTGCCGCCAGCCCGTCGAGGGGACGCCAGATCGTGTCCATCACCTCGGACGGGTTCGGTTTCGGCTCGCGGCCCTTCGGCAGCTCGCCCACGTAGATATCGACGACCTCGTGCTCGGTCAGCCCGCCGCCGACATCGGCCCGGTATTCGACGGTGTCGCGCCAAGACAGCGCGACATCGGCGATCCCGAGCTCTTCGTTCAATCGACGTATGGCGCAGGTCGCCGGATCCTCGCCCCAATGGGGATGGGTGCAGCAGGTGTTCGCCCAGAGTCCCGGCGTGTGGTACTTCGACAGCGCCCGGCGCTGGAGCAGCACCTCGTCGCCGCGCGTGAGAAAGACGGAAATCGCCTTGTGCCGCAGCCCGCGCACGTGAACTTCGAGCTTGTCCACCGGGGTCAGCTCTCCGTCGATCCAGGCCGGGATGGTGATGCTCATGCGCGTGTCGCCGGGATGAGGCCCGTCAGGTGGGCCATGTTCTTCAGTCCGATCCTGATATGCGCAAGCGGGCGGGCCTTCACAAGTTTCTTGTTCATGTAGGCTTCGAAGGTCAGCCGCTGCACGTCGACGTCGTGGCACAGGCTGACGAAGCGTTCGCGCCGGTCGTCGGACTTGTAATAGGCGTCCTGCATCGCGCCGAGGACGCGGAAGACGGTCTTGTGCTCGCGCATGAACATGCGCCGGGCGATCTGAAGGTCCTTCGCGCGGCCCGAGGCTAGACAGGCGGCGGCTGCGGTCGCTGCGACCCGGCCGCCCATCATCGCGTAGTAGATCCCCTCGCCCGAAGATGGCGCGACCACGCCTGCCGCGTCGCCAGCAAGCACGACGTCCTTGCCATTGTCCCATTTGTCGAGCGGCTTCAGCGGGATCGGCGCGCCCTCGCGCCGGATCGTGGTGCAATCGGCCAGTCCGCTCGCTTCGCGCAGATCCGCCGTCGCACGCTTCAGGTCCACGTCGCGGACCATCGAGCCCATGCCGACGCTGGCCGATTTCCCGTGCGGAAAGACCCAACCGTAGAAATCGGGCGAGATGCGTCCGTCGTAGATCACGTCACAGCGGTCAGGATGGTATTCGCCGCGCGGTCCGGGCGCCTCGATGATCTCGTGGTAGGCGATGACATAGGGAATGCGGTCACCGCCCTCGACTTCATCACGGGCCACGTTCGACCGCGCGCCGTCGGCGCCAATCACGATCTGCGCGCGAACCTCGGTCTCGTTGCCGCTGGCCTTGTCGCGGTAGATCACGACGGGGCCGTCCGCGTCGCGTTCGATCCCCTTGTAGGTGCCGGTCAGGCGGGTCGCCCCCGCCTCCTCGGCCCGGCAACGCAGGAATTCGTCGAAATGCTCCCGGTCGACCATGCCGACGAAGCCGTTCTCGATCGGGATATCGACGCGCCGGCCGGTGGGCGAGATCATTCGAGCGGTTTTGATCTTCGCGACGATCTGGCTTTCGGGAATATGGAAATCGGCGATCAGTCGCGGCGGGATCGCGCCGCCGCAGGGCTTGATCCGCCCGTCCCGGTCGATGAGCGCAACGGATCGTCCGGCACGCGCCAGATCTTCGGCGGCCGTGGCCCCTGCGGGCCCTCCGCCCACTACGACGACATCATAGCGCATGGGCATCACCCCCTGGTTTGGCCGCGGGCGCGGCGCGCATGGTCAGAAGCCGGCCGGCAACGATTGCGGCGGCGAGAAAGAGAACGGCTTCGAGACCGAAGACCGTGGCGTAGGCGGTTTCGACCGGCAGGGCGAGCCGCGCGAGATCGAGAATGCCGGTGGCGATCAGCCCGGCGAGACCGGCCGCGACGGCCTGCGCCGCGCCGAAGACGCCCATCCGTGTGCCGGTGGACCCGGCACGCTCCGCCGCGATGCGCATCATCGATCCGATGGCGCCGACCACGAACAGCCCGTTGCCGAGGCCGAGGATCACGGTGAACGGCACCAGCGGCAGCCCCGAGCCAAGCCCGATCAGCCCGACGGCCGAGATCACGCAGCCGGCCACGGCCCAGAGCCGCAGCGACCCGAGCCGCAGGGTCGAGAGAATACCGGCCGAGATCATGCCGAGCAGCGCCGCGCCATCCTTGCCGCCCGAGAGTTTCGTCGAATCCTCCGGTGCGAGGCCGTGGACATGCCCGGCGAAGGGCTCGAGCACGAGTTCCGACAGGTAGAAGGCGAGGATCGACAGGAAGACGAAGCCGGTGAAGGCGCGCGCCGCCGGATCGGCCCAGGTCGCGCGAAGCGCGGGGCCGAGCTTCGGCTCCTGCGGGGCAGGGACGGCGCCGAGCTTGCGCTCGATGCCCACAACGGCGATCAGCGCTACGACGAAGCCGATCACCGCGACTGCGGGAACGACGAGCATCAGGCGCTCCGGCGAGTAGGGCTCGAGCGCGATACCGGTCCCGATCGAGGCAATGATCGCGCCAAGGATCAGCATGAGCCACGCGACGGTCGCCGCAGCGCCTTTTCGCGCATCCGGCGCGGCGGTCGCCAGAAGTGTGAGGAAAGACGTCCCGCCCGCGCCGATGCCAAGGCCGATCAGCGCATAGGCAAGGATCCAGACAGCGAGCGCGGCCGGGCCGCTCAGGGATGCGATGCCCCAGGCCGTCAGCACAAGGCCGAGACCGACGACGGCGATCCCGCCGAGGATGAACGGCGTCCGACCCCCGCGCGCGTCCGAGCGATGGCCCCAGAATGGCCGGGTCAGCTGGACGCCGTAATGGAGCGCGACAAGCAGCCCGGGCAGCAGCGCGGGCAGCGCGAGTTCCACGGTCATCAGCCGGTTGAACAGATTGACGGGCAGGGCGGCGAGGCCACCGATGGCGGCGTTGGCGAGGCAGAGCCTCACCAGCCCACCCCATCCGAGCGTCACGTCAGCCCCCGGAGCGCGACGGCCGCGACCATCATGCCGAGGACGTAGAGCATCACGCCGGTGCCGTTGTACCACGGCGCCTTGGCTTTCGGATCGCGCAGCATGACCCGCATCGCGGCGGCCTGCGCCAGAAGTGAGACACCGATGATGGCGGCGAAGACCGGACGATCCCAGAGCGCGAGCAGCGCGATAACCGCGACTTGCGGCAGCGCCATGACTGCGCAGGCCATGCGTGCCGCGCGTTCGGGTCCGAGTGTCACGGGCAGAGAGTTCACGCCCGTCTGCCGATCGCCCTCGAGCGCCTTGAAGTCGTTGAGCGTCATGATCCCGTGCGCGCCGACCCCGTAGAGCACGGCGATGAGGATCACGCGCGGATCGGGCGCGCCGGCGGACAGGACGGCAGCGCCGGTGATCCAGGGGAGCGTTTCGTAGCTGAGCCCGACCAGCCCCGGACCCCAGAGGCCCGAGCGCTTCATCCGGACAGGCTCGGCCGAATAGGCCCAGGCGGCGACCACGGCGAGACAGGTGGCGCCGAAGCCCCACGGTCCGAGTTGCCAGCCGACTGCCAGCCCGAGGAGCGACATCGCCAGCGCGATCCAGAGCCCCCAGCGCCCGGGCACGCGGCCTGACGGGATCGGCCGGTCGGGCTCGTTGATCGCATCGACATGGCGGTCGCACCAGTCATTCGCGGCCTGGCTCATCCCGCAGACGATCGGACCGGCCAGCACCATGCCGAGCAGCACCAGACCGGGCCGCTCCGAGACCGGCGCGCCCGAGGACACGACGCCGCAGAGATAGGCCCAGACCGGCGGGAACCAGGTGATCGGTTTCAGGAGGGTCAGGACGGCGCGCGGCTCCGGCACGGAGCGGACGAGCCGACCAGAACCCTGTGCGGTCGTTTCCGTCATACTGTCAGCTTAGGCTGACAGTCGCCGACTCAGCAAGTGTAAACTAGTCTTGACGGTCGTCGCCGCCGCCCTTGTGAAGCAGGCCGAACTTGCGCAGCTTCACGTAAAGCGACTGGCGCGACAGGCCAAGCATCTCGGCCGCCGCGACGCGATTGTTGTCGGTGAGTTCGACAGCCGTCTCGATGCACATCTTCTCGACCACGTCTGTCGTGGCCGCGACGATGTCCTTCAGCGGCGAAGATCCGACCAGGTCCATGACGTTGCGCATGGAATCCTCGGTCATCGGCATGCCGCCGGCACCGCCGGTGCCAGGGCCGACCGGCTCGCGCACGACTTCCATCCGGCTGGTGTCGCGGATGACGAAAGCGAAGCCGCCATGGTTCGCACCGCCGAGGCGCGTGGCGGAAATCTCGACCGACAGCTGCGAGCCATACGCACCGTCCAGCCGGGTCGAATAGACCCGCATCCGGCCATTCCGTGCGGCATTGTCGGTCAGAACCTTCAGATCGACGCTGCCGCGGCTGAGATAGTCGCCGAGCGACCGCCCCTTTACCTCTGACAGCTGACCGGCATCGCACAGCCCGAGGAACGCCTCGTTGGCCGAGCGGATCAGCCCGTGCGTATCGGTGAAGACGATCGCGTCCGGCCCGTCCTGGTAGAGCAGCGAAAGCGTCCCGGCGATATCGGCCGCGATGCCCTCTTCCGACCCCTCCGGTTCGATCCGGCACAGAAGCATCCGGTCGCCCGCGGCACGGAACAGTGTGGGATAGATCGAGGCACCCTGTTTGCCACGCCGGGTCTCGACCTTGACGGCGCCGCCAGTCTGGTTGCCGGCCATCGCGGCGAGGTTCTCGATGAACTCCCCGCGCCGCCGTCCCTCGAATTCCTGCGTGAAGGCGCCGCCCACCAGCGAGTCCGCCTCGGAGCCGAGAATGCCTGCCGCGGCCGCGTTCAGATCGACGATCCGGCCGCTGCCGACATGGACGATGACAAGCGCTTCGCGTGCGCCATCCATGACGACGCGATAGCGGGTCTCGTAATCGCGGTGAGTCTCGTAGTCCTTCTCAAGTGCAAGCTGCGCCTTCACCAGGCGATGCTGAAGCTCGGCGATCGGCCGCAGGTCGCGGCCGAGCATAAGGATGACGTCCTCGCGTCCGATCCGGTGCAACGTGTAGCGGATCGGGAATTCCCAGTTGGCGTTGTCGAAGTGGTTGACCTCGATCGTCGCCGACTTCACCTCGCCACCGGCGCGGTAGGCCGCCAGCTGCGCTTCGATCTTGGCCTGGCTGTCTTCGGCGGTGAACTCGCGGATGTCGCGATCCTGCCAGTGATCGAGCTGTCCGAGCGACGGGTTCAGCGGGTTGACGATGACCGAACGCACACGGCCGCTCGTCTCCAGAACAATGGCCAGGTCGGCGGCAGTTGTGACGATATCGTTGAAGTGTTCCGGTGGAATGGGTGGCGCGACGCCCTCGCCCCAGAAATCGGACCCACGCGTTTTCATAAACGGTCACCTTCGGCGACCCGGTGGCCGCCATCCTCCGCTAGTCTCGACACCGGGCTCCGTTCCAGGATCCCGCACCGTTCAGCGGCATCGCGGATATCGGCGGTCACGTAGTCGGCCCCGGTAATCGCACGGACGTCGAACAGGGCTTCGGTGATCGGACCGCCGACAACGACCGGCGTGAACCTCGAAACGGCTGATCGTATTGTCTCCACCAACTCCTTAACCGATGCAAGGGTGCGCCGGCCCGACGCGGTGATGGCCACCATCCGGTAGCGGTCGCGGCGCAACATTTCGGCAAGCTGCCGCGGATGCGGGCCCATGGCGAAGTCGACCTCAAGCCCCAGACGCCGCAGCTGGTCCGCCGCAATGAAGAGGCCAAGCGTATGATGCTCGGGCCGCGGTATAACCATGAGCACCTTGCCGGCCGCGCGATTGCGGAAATCCGCCGTGTCGCGCTGGCGAAGCGCACGAACGCTTTCCTGAAGTCGCGCCGAGCCGATCGAGACATCGGCGAAGCTGATCTCGTCCGCGAACCATCGCTCGCCCAGAAGACGCGACGTTTCCGGGATGATGAAGTCGATCACGTCGGACGCTGAGATGCCGTCCTGCATGACGAGCGCCAGCGCGTCCATGCCGGTTTCGGAGTCCTCGGCGATGAACGCGTCGGTAAGCTTGCGAAGCCGTTCGATCAGGCGGCTCGGACGCGGCGTCCTGTTGGATGCGAGAACGGCGAGCGCCCGGGCAGCCAAGAGCCGGACCTCGGCATTCCTGGCCCGGTCGTCCGGCTTCGTGATGATGCCGTGTTCGTAGGTCATGATACATGTCCGTCCTCGATGGCATTCCGGGCCCGGCGCGCTCGAACAGTTGGCGCCATGTGCGGTCCATCCACGGGACGTCTTTCTGCTTCAAGTGTCGCGCAACGTTGCCCCTGTGTCAAAGAGAATTGACATGGTGCAATCAGGCTGCCTCCGGTCATCGCCGAACCGATGTGGCATTGCCCTTATTCTCTAGCAAAAACTGAAAAAATCCAGCCAGAGAGAGGGCCGCGACCTGTCTGATCCGACAGCCGCAAATGTGTAAATTATAATTGACACTTTGCCGGATCGGCGTCTAGCGTCGAGGACAGCGCGCAAGGGAATCGGAGACCGATGACTTCGGACACTCTGACACATGCGCCGTCAGGAGGACTTTACACCCCCGAAGAACGGCGCCGCAGGGACGACAGTGTCTGGACCATCGTTCAGGGCATTCTCGCACCACTGCAGTTTCTCGTCTTCCTCGTCTCGCTCGTGCTCGTGCTCAGGTATCTCGGCACCGGCGCGGGTTACACCGCCGCCACGGTCTCGATCGTCGCGAAAACCGGAGTGCTCCTGACGATCATGGTGACCGGCGCAATCTGGGAAAAGGTCGTGTTCGGCCAGTGGCTCTTCGCGCCCGCCTTCTTCTGGGAAGACGTGTTCAGCTTCGCCGTCATCGCGCTCCATCTCGGCTATGTCTGGGCGCTGCTCACGGGCGAGCCGCCGATGGTCCAGATGACCCTCGCCCTGCTGGCCTATGCCGCCTACGTGGTGAACGCGACGCAGTTCCTGCTGAAGCTCCGGCGCGCACGGCTGGAGGGCGGGACGTGAACGACCACGGCCCCATCTCCGGCGGCACCTGCCGCGATACGCCGGTCCTCCGGGAACGCGGTCAGCGCGAAGTGTTCTGCGGCCTGACCGGGATCATCTGGCTCCATCGCAAGATGCAGGACGCCTTCTTCCTCGTCGTCGGCTCCCGCACCTGCGCGCATCTCCTGCAATCGGCCGCCGGCGTGATGATCTTCGCCGAGCCGCGTTTCGGCACTGCCATCCTCGAAGAGAGCGATCTCGCCGGGCTGGCCGACGCCAACGAGGAGCTCGACCGCGAGGTCGCGCGTCTCCTGTCGCGCCGGCCGGACATCCGTCAGCTCTTCCTCGTCGGCTCCTGCCCGTCCGAGGTCATCAAGCTCGATCTCGACAAGGCCGCCGAACGGCTCTCGGCGGCCCATGCGCCGCATGTCCGGGTTCTCAGCTATTCGGGCTCCGGCATCGAGACGACCTTCACGCAGGGCGAAGATGCCTGCCTCGCGTCGATGGTCCCGGTCCTGCCGCAGACCGACGCCCGCGAGCTTCTCCTTGTCGGCGCGTTGCCCGACGTGGTCGAGGACCAGGCGCTTCAGCTGCTGGCCGATCTCGGCATCGGTCCCGCCCGCGTCCTGCCCGCTCGCCGTCGTGACGAGGCGCCGGCCATCGGGCCGAATACGCAATACGCGCTCCTTCAGCCCTTCCTCGGCGAAACCGCCGCCGCCCTCGACCGCCGCGGCGCGAACCGGATCTCCGCACCCTTCCCCTTCGGCGAGGAGGGCACGACCGCCTGGCTCGCCGCGATCGCCGCCGAGTTCGGCGTCGATGCCAAGACCTTCGAGGCCGTCACCTCTGCTCCGCGCGCTCGCGCGCGAAAGGCGGTCGCCGCCGCGGCCGCGACACTGTCGGACAAGTCGGTCTTCTTCTTCCCCGACAGCCAGCTCGAGATCCCGCTCGCCCGGTTCCTGACCCGCGAGTGCGGCATGCAGGCGATCGAGATCGGCGCGCCCTTCATCCATTCCGATCTCGCCGCCCCCGATCTCGACCTGATCCCCGAGGGCCCGGTCATCTCCGAAGGGCAGGATGTCGACCTGCAGCTCGACCGCGCCCGCGCCGCCCGCCCGGATCTCACCATCTGCGGCCTCGGTCTGGCCAATCCGCTCGAGGCCGAGGGGCTGACGACCAAGTGGGCCATCGAACTCGTCTTCTCCCCCGTGCATTTCTACGAACAGGCCGGCGATCTCGCCGCGCTCTTCGCCCGCCCGCTCCGCCGCCGCGCGAGCCTGAAGGTGGAGGCCGCCGAATGACCCGCGCCTTCATCTTTCTTCAAATACTCACGTTACGGCGGCCGACATGAAGCTCACCGTCTGGACATATGAAGGCCCGCCGCATGTCGGCGCCATGCGCGTCGCGACCGCGATGAAGGGGCTGCACTACGTCCTGCACGCGCCGCAGGGCGACACTTACGCGGACCTGCTCTTCACGATGATCGAACGGCGCAATCACCGCCCCCCGGTCACCTACACGACCTTCCAGGACCGCGATCTGGGCTCCGACACGGCGTCACTGTTCAAGACCGCCTGCCAGGATGCCTATGCGCGCTTCAAGCCGGAGGCGATGATCGTCGGCGCCTCTTGCACGGCGGAGCTGATCCAGGACGACCCCGGTGGTCTCGCCGAGGCGCTCGGCCTGCCGATCCCGGTCATCGCGCTCGAACTACCCTCCTACCAGCGGAAAGAGAACTTCGGCACCGACGAGACCTTCTTCCAGCTCGTCCGCCACCTCGCGCAGCCGATGGAGCGGACCGAGCGGAAAAGCGTGAACATCCTCGGACCCACCGCGCTCGGCTTCCGCCACCGCGACGACGTCACCGAGGTCACCGCTCTGGTCAACGATCTGGGGCTCGACGTGAACGTGGTCGCCCCGCTCGGAGCGACGCCCTCGGACCTGACACGGCTCGGCGCGGCCCACGCGAACGTCGTCCTCTACCCCGAGCACGCCGAGACTGCCGCGCGGCATCTGGAGAAGACCTGCGGTCAGCCCTGGACAAAGACGGTCCCGATCGGCGTCGGCGCGACGCGGGATTTCGTCCGCGAACTGTCCCGAATCTGCGGTGTAGAGACGACATCCGACGAAACCCGCCTTCGCCTGCCCTGGTGGTCGGCGTCTGTCGACTCCACCTACCTGACCGGCAAGCGCGTGTTCCTGTTCGGCGATGCGACCCACGTCGCCGCGATGGCCCGTGTCGCCCGCGACGAGATCGGCTTCGAGGTCGCGGGGCTCGGCTGCTACAACCGGGAATACGCCCGGCCGATCCGGAAACTGGCGCAGGAATACGGCGTCGAGGCGCTGGTCTCGGACGATTATCTCGAGGTCGAGCAGGCGATCGCCGCCGCTGCGCCCGAAATGATCCTCGGCACTCAGATGGAGCGCCATATCGGCAAGCGGCTGGGTATCCCCTGCGCCGTGATCTCCGCCCCCGTACATGTCCAGGACTATCCCGCGCGCTACTCGCCCGTCGCCGGGTGGGAGGGCGCGAACGTGCTCTTCGACACGCTGGTCCACCCGCTGGTGATGGGTCTCGAGGAGCATCTGCTGACCATGTTCCGCGAGGATTTCGAGTTCTCAGACGCGGCCGGGCCGAGCCACCATGGCGGCGCGCACAAGGCCGAGGCCGGGGGCCAGCCCCCGGACCCCCGGAGTACTTCGGGAAAGATGAAGGACGAGGAGCTTCACTGGGCCGGCGCGGCCGAGAAGGAGCTGCGCAAGATCCCCTTCTTCGTCCGCGGCAAGGCCAAGCGGAACACCGAGATCTATGCCGCCGAACGCGGCGTGTCCGAGATCACCGTCGAAACGCTGTACGAGGCGAAGGCCCACTATGCGCGATAGCGGCGAACATACCGGCTACCGCGTCGTGATCGTGACGCTCGACGCCCATGCCGCTGGCCCCGCGGCGCGGGTGTCCGAGCGGCTCGCTCCGGTCTTCCCGGGGCTCGACGTCGCCGTTCATGCCGCTGCCGAATGGGGCGAGAACCCCGATGCGCTGGAACTGGCGCAGGACGCGGTCGCCCATGCCGACATCGTCATCGTGAACCTGCTTTTCATCGAGGAACATATCCGCGCGATCCTGCCGGCCCTCGAGGCGCGGCGCGACGGTTGCGACGCGATGATCGGCATCATCTCGGCGCCCGAGATCGTCGGGCTGACCCGGATGGGCGATCTCGACATGTCGAAGCCGGCTTCCGGGCCGATGAAGTTCCTGAAGAAGCTGCGCGGCTCGAAGGCGCCCTCGGCCAATTCCGGCGCCAAGCAGATGCGGATGCTGCGGCGGCTGCCGAAGATCCTGCGCTTCATCCCGGGCAAGGCGCAGGATCTCCGCGCCTGGTTCCTGACCATGCAATACTGGCTCGGCGGGTCCGACGACAATGTCGAGCAGATGGTCCGCTTCCTCGTCGGCCGGTACGCCAGCGAACGCACGATGCGCGGCGCCGAGGCCGCGCCGCCGATCGATTACCCCGACGTGGGCATCTACCACCCGGATCTGCCGGGCCACCGCATCGCCACGGACACCTCGGCGCTGAAGGCGAAGAAGGACCGGCCGACCGTCGGGCTTCTGCTGATGCGGAGCTACGTGCTCGCCTCCGACACGGCGCATTACGACGGCGTCATCCGGGGCATGGAAGCACAGGGGCTGAACGTCATTCCGGCCTTCGCCGGCGGCCTCGACGGACGGCCTGCGATCGACGCCTACTTCTCCGGCGGCCGGATCGACGCGCTGGTCTCGCTGACCGGGTTCAGCCTGATCGGCGGGCCGGCCTACAATGACAGTGATGCGGCCGTGGGCGTGCTCAAGGGGCTCGATGTGCCCTACCTCGCCGCGCATCCGATCGAATTCCAGACGCTCGGCCAGTGGGGCGCGTCCGATGCCGGCCTCGGTCCGGTCGAGACGACCATGCTGATCGCGCTGCCCGAGATCGACGGCGCGACCTGCCCGACGGTTTTCGGCGGTCGCCACGGCCCCGAGGGCTGCCGCGGCTGTGCGCGCCGCTGCGCCGGAAGCGCCACCCGCGCCATGGCGCCGTGCCCGGAGCGGGTGGAGCGGCTGGCCGAGCGCACCAAGCGGCTGGCCAATCTGCGACGGACGGCGACGGCCGACCGGCGGCTCGCCATCATCCTCTACGGGTTCCCGCCCAATGCCGGCGCTGTCGGCACGGCGGCGCATCTTTCGGTCTTCGAGTCGCTGTGGAACACGCTGCGCGCGCTCAAGGCCGACGGCTACGACGTCGAGCCGCCCGAGACGGTCGAGGATCTTCGCCGGCTGGTCCTGCGCGGCAATGCCGAGCAGTTCGGCCAGCCCGCCAACGTCGCCGCCCGCGTCCCGGCCGAGGATATCGTGGCGAAGGAGCCGTACCTGTCGGAGATCGAGGCCGTCTGGGGCCCTGCCCCGGGCCGGCACCAGACCGACGGGTCGGGCGTCTTTGTCCTCGGCGCGACATTCGGCAACGTCTTCGTCGGCATCCAGCCGGTCTTCGGGATCGAGGGCGACCCGATGCGGCTGATGTTCGAGACCGGCTTCGCCCCGACGCACGCCTTCTCGACCTTCTACCGCTATATCCGCGAGGATTTCTCCGCCGACGCGATCCTGCATTTCGGGATGCACGGCGCACTCGAGTTCATGCCGGGCCGGCAGGCCGGGATGGGCGCGCGCGACTGGCCGGACCGCCTGATCGGCGCGATGCCGAACATCTACCTTTACGCGGCGAACAACCCGTCCGAAGCGACGCTGGCCAAGCGTCGTGCGGGCGCCGTGACGGTCAGCCACCTGACCCCGCCGCTCGCGGCTGCCGGGCTTTACAAGGGTCTTCTCGAACTCAAGGACAGCCTCACTCGCTGGCGCGGCCTGTCGCCTGACAGCGCCGACCGGATCGAGATGACCGAGCTGATCGCGGCACAGGCCGAGGCGGTCGATCTGGGCGGCTATGCGCCCGAGGATCTCTGGCTGAAGCTGATCGAGACCGAGGCGGCGCTGATCCCCGACGGATTGCACATCGTCGGCCGGCCGATGGCGGCCGCGCGTGCGGCGGAGCACCTGTCCGCGATGCCGGAGATAGACACTGATACGCATGTTCGGCTCGAGAATCTGCTGCGCACCGACAGCGAATTGCCGGCGCTGATGCGCGCGCTGTCGGGCAAGTTCATTCCCCCCGTCCCGGGTGGCGACCTGATCCGGTCGCCCGAGATCCTGCCGACGGGCCGCAACATCCACGCCTTCGATCCGTTCCGGATGCCGACCGCCTGGGCGCTCGCCGATGGTGCAAAACAGGCCGACCGGCTGATCGCCGCCGCGGGCCGGATGCCGCGGACGATTGCCCTGGTCCTCTGGGGCTCGGACAACATCAAGTCCGACGGCGGGCCGATCGCGCAGGCGCTCTCCCTGATGGGTGCCAAGCCGCGCTTCGACAGTTTCGGCCGCCTCGCCGGGGCGGATCTCGTCCCGCTCGATCAGCTCGGGCGGCCGCGGATCGATGTGGTAATGACCCTCTCGGGCATCTTCCGCGATCTCCTGCCGCTCCAGACCCGGATGCTGGCCGAGGCTGCCTGGAAGGCCGCAACGGCCGAGGAGCCGGCGGAGCTGAACTTCATCCGCGCCCACACGCTCGCCTATGCCGAGGAGATGGGCGTCGACATGGAGACGGCGGCGCTCCGCGTCTTCTCGAATGCCGAGGGCGCCTACGGCTCGAACGTCAACGTCCTGGTCGACCAGTCGGCCTGGGGCGAGGAGGACGAACTCGCCGACGCCTACGAATCCCGGAAAAGCTTCGCCTACGGCCGGACCGGCCGCCCGGTGAAGCATGTGGGCTTGCTGAAATCGGCGCTTAAGGACGTCGACCTCGCCTACCAGAACCTCGAAAGTGTCGAGCTCGGCGTGACGACGGTCGACCATTACTTCGACACGCTCGGCGGTATCTCCCGCGCGGTGAAGCGCGCCAAGGGGGCGGAGCCGCCGGTCTTCATCGGCGACCAGACCCGCGGCGAGGGCAAGGTGCGCACGCTGCAGGATCAGGTCGCGCTCGAGACGCGCTCGCGCAGCCTGAACCCGAAATGGTTCGAAAGCCTGCTGGAACACGGCCACGAGGGTGTGCGCCAGATCGAGGCGACGGTGACCAACACGCTCGGCTGGTCGGCGACGACGGGCCAGGTGGAGCCCTGGGTCTACCAGCGCCTGACCGAAACCTTCGTGATGGACGAGGCGATGCGCCGGCGGCTTGCGGAGCTGAACCCGCAGGCCTCGGCGCGGATGGCGAACCGGCTGATCGAGGCCGCGGACCGCGCCTACTGGCAACCGGACGATGCGACGATGGCCGCGCTCATGGCGGGCGCGGACGAGCTGGAAGACCGGCTCGAAGGGGTGGAGGCCGCGGAATGACGTGCGCCTTCGACACAAGATCCCGGATCCCCGGGGATCACTGGACTGCAACTCAGGAGGGTCACGACCCCCTCCGGAAAGGTCGGCGATGAGCCCGAGAGACGAGATTCCCCTGCTGCGCGGCGAGGACGGCGAAGGCTCCGTCCAGGTGCACCAGGACCCGACGACGCGGATCGAGGGGGCCAAGGTCTTCTCGATCTACGGCAAGGGCGGGATCGGCAAGTCGACGACCTCGTCGAACCTGTCGGTTGCGTTCTCCACGCTGGGCAAGCGCGTGCTGCAGATCGGCTGCGATCCGAAGCACGACAGCACCTTCACCCTGACCGGGCACCTGCAGCCGACGGTCATCGACATCCTGAAGGAGGTCGATTTCCACCCCGAGGAGCTGCGCCCCGAGGACTTCGTGACCGAGGGCTATAACGGCGTGATGTGCGTCGAGGCCGGCGGCCCGCCCGCTGGCACCGGCTGCGGCGGCTATGTCGTCGGGCAGACCGTGAAGCTCCTGAAGCAGCACCACATGCTCGAAGACACCGACGTGGTGATCTTCGACGTCCTCGGTGACGTGGTCTGCGGCGGCTTCGCCGCGCCGCTTCAGCACGCCGACCGGGCGGTGATCGTCACCGCGAACGACTTCGACTCGATCTACGCGATGAACCGGATCATCGCCGCCGTTCAGGCAAAGTCGAAGAACTACAACGTCCGGCTGGCCGGCTGCATCGCCAACCGCTCGAAGGAAACGAACGAGGTCGACCGCTATTGCGACACCGTCGGCTTCAACCGGATCGCGCACATGCCCGACATCGACGCGATCCGCCGCTCGCGGCTGAAGAAGAAGACGCTGTTCGAGATGCCGGACGAGGAGGACATCGTCCAGGCCCGGGCCGAGTACATCCGCCTTGCCGAGACGCTATGGAACGGGACCGATCCGCTCGCGCCCGATCCGCTGCCCGACCGCGAGATCTTCGAGCTTCTGGGATTCGATTGATGCTGGAAGGATCGACATACGGCGCAACGCGGGATCGGGTCGAAGCCTACTTCGACCGGACCGCGACGCGCGCCTGGGAGGCGCTGACCTCCGAGGCGCCGGTGAGCCGTATCCGGCAGACGGTGCGCGAGGGCCGCGATTCGATGCGCGCCGTCATGCTGTCGCGCCTGCCGCATGATCTGTCCGGCGCCCGCATCCTCGACGCTGGCTGCGGCACCGGCGCGACGACGGCCGAACTGGCCGCGCGCGGGGCCGACGTCGTCGGTGTCGACATCGCGCCCGAGCTCATCCGGATCGCCGAGGCGCGGCTGCCAGAGGCCGCACGCCCGCGCGTCCGGTTCCATGCCGGCGACATGCTGGACCGGGGCCTTGGGTCTTTCGACGCCGTCGTCGCGATGGACAGCCTGATCTACTACGACGTGCCCGACCTGCTCGCCGCACTGTCGGCCTTCGACAGCCCGCAGGTGGTCTTCACCGTCGCCCCGCGCACGCCGCTTCTGATGGCGATGTGGACCGCCGGGAAGCTCTTCCCGCGCGACGACCGCTCGCCGCGGATGGTGCCGCAGGACGCGCACAGATTGTCCCGAACCTGCCGCACAGGGTCGATCTCCCGGATCGAGCGCGTCGCCCGCGGCTTCTACATTTCGGAATGTCTGGAGTTCGCGCGATGAGCCGACTTGCGCACATGACCGCACGGTTTCTGCCCTTCTCGGATGCGGCAAGCGCCGACCTGCCGCTGAATCAGCTTCTGCGGCTGTCGATGTTCCAGGTCTCGGTCGGCATGGCGGGCGTGATGCTTCTCGGTACGTTGAACCGGGTCATGATCGTGGAACTGAGCGTTCCGGCCGTCCTCGTCGCGCTGTTCGTCGCGCTGCCGGTGCTGATCGCGCCGTTCCGCGCGCTACTCGGCTTCCGGTCCGACACCCACCGCTCGGCCATCGGCTGGAAGCGCATCCCGTATCTCTGGTTCGGCACGCTCTGGCAGATGGGCGGCCTCGCAATCATGCCGGCCAGCCTTCTCGTGCTCGGCGGCAACCCTGTCTACGACGTGCCCTTCGCCGGTGAGGTGCTGGCCGCGCTGGCCTTCGTGATGACGGGCCTCGGCATGCACATGACCCAGACCGCCGGTCTCGCGCTCGCGGCCGACCGCGCTTCGGACGAAACCCGGCCGCGTGTCGTTGCGCTTCTCTACGTCATGTTCCTTGTGGGGATGGGCCTGTCGGCCGTGGTGATCGGCTGGCTCTTGCGCGACTTCAACGGGCTGCGGCTGATTCAGGTCGTGCAGGGCGCTGCGGCGCTGACCGTGGTGCTGAACGTCTTCGCCCTGTGGCGGCAGGAACGCGTCCGCCCGATGTCGAAGGAAGAGCGCGAGGCGCCGCGCCCGCTCTTTCGTGACGCCTGGGCAGATTACGCCTCGGGCGGCACGGCCGGGCGGCTTCTGATGGTCGTCTTCCTCGGCACGATGGCCTTCAACATGCAGGACGTCCTGCTCGAGCCCTATGGCGGCGAGATCCTGGGCCTCAGCGTTTCGGCCACGACTCTGTTGACCGCGACATGGGCAGCGGGGGCGCTGACCGGCTTCGCGCTCGCGGCGCGCTGGCTTGGCCGGTCGATGAACCCCTACCGCATGGGCGCGCGGGGCGTGCTGGCCGGGGTCGCCGCCTTCTGCGCGGTGATCTTCTCGAGCCCGATGGGCTCGGACCTGCTGTTCTTCCTCGGCGCCTGCGGCATCGGATTCGGCGGCGGCCTCTTCTCGGTCGCGACACTGACCGCGGCGATGACCATGCCGGCCCGGGGAGCTGCGGGTCGCGGCCTCGCGCTTGGCGCCTGGGGCGCGGCGCAGGCGACCGCGGCGGGTCTGTCCATCGCCATTGGCGGCGGCCTGCGCGATGGGATCGGGCATCTGGCGATGTCCGGACACTTCGGCGAGGCGCTGGCGCATCCGGCGACCGGCTACTCCGTCGTCTACCACTTCGAGATCCTGATCCTGTTCGTGACGCTTGTGGCCATCGGCCCGCTCGTGCGCGCAGGCGAGACTTCCACCTACGAACCCAAGGGCGGGGAGGCCGGTAAGATCGGGCTTGCCGACCTGCCGACCTGACCAAAGGGAGGACCCAAAATGGTCAATACATTCTTTGCCGAGTTCGATCTGGCCAGCCTGTCGATCTGGCTGTTCTGGATCTTCTTCGCCCTGCTGGTGTTCTACCTCCAGCGCGAGAACATGCGCGAAGGCTACCCGCTGGAGAACGACGACGGCATGGCCGCGCCGAACCAGGGTCCCTTTCCGCTGCCGGACACGAAGACCTTCCGCTTGCCGCATGGCCGCGGCGAGGTGGCGGTGCCCGGTCCCGACGTGCAGTCGCGCGGCGACCTTGCGCTGAAACGGACGAACGCGGCCGACGGCTTTCCGTTCGAGCCGACAGGCGATCCGATGGTGGACGGTGTCGGCCCGGCCTCGTGGGCCAAGCGCCGCGATGTTCCCGAGCTTGACGGTCACGGACACAACAAGATCGTGCCGATGGCGCGTGTCGACGGTGTCCGGGTCAGCGCCGGGCGCGACCCGCGCGGTCTTCCGGTGCAGGCAGGCGACGGCGAAGTCGTGGGCGAGATCAGCGATATGTGGATCGACGCCTCCGAGCAGCTCGTCCGCTATCTCGAGATCGAGCTCGACGGCGATCACGGCGGCGGCAAGCGGCTTGTTCCGGTCACGCTCGCTCGGATCCGGTCGGACCGGGTCAAGATCAACTCGATCTACGGCAAGCACTTCGCCCAGGTTCCGGTGACCAAGTCGCCGACCCAGGTCACGCTCCTCGAGGAAGAGAAGATCAGCGCCTACTACGGCGGTGGCATCCTCTACGCCTCGCAGGACCGGATGGAACCGGCACTGTAAGGGAGGATTGAGGATGGACCACGACGACTTTCAGACCGAGCCGGTCCGTGGATTGCCCGAAGCCCTGCCGGAGGGGGAACGCATCCTCTGGCAGGGGCAGCCGGCCGTGTGGCCTCTGGCCATGGAGTCGCTCAGCCTCAAATGGGTCGCCGGCTGGTTCGGCCTGATCTTCCTGTGGCGGACGATTGCCGCGGCGGATGCGGGCCTCGTCCAGGCGGCGACGGATGCCTCGTTCTACCTGGCACTGGGCGCCATCGTCTGCCTGCTCCTGCTTCTCACGGCGTGGGCGCAGGCGAAGTCGACCGTCTACACGATCACCAATCGCCGCGTGGCGATGCGGATCGGGGCGGCGCTGACGATGACGCTGAACCTTCCCTTCCGGCAGATCGAGAACGCCAATCTCGCACTGCGTAAGGACGGGACGGGCACGATCGCCCTGCAGATGCTGCCGGGCAACATGCAGATCGCCTACGTGATGCTGTGGCCGCATGTCCGGCCGTGGCGGATGCGGCGGGTTGAACCTGCGCTGCGCTGTGTTCCCGATGCACAGCGTGTCGCTCGTATCCTGGCCGAGGCGGCCGAGACCGAGGTCTCCACGCCCGTCATCACCACCACCGCGCCCGCGGGCGCCGTGGCGGCGGAGTAGGGCGATGGCGAACGCAGCACACGAACGCCTCAGGGTCCGCGACCGGGAGATGATCCCGCGGACCCTGCTGCGCGCGATGTTCATCCTCTGCGTCTCGGTTCTCGTCATCGTCGGTTATGCCCGGCTGACGGACCGGCCGCTCTCGGCGATGCCGCCGGGCCAGGACATCGTGGCCGAGCGGATGATCCGCATATTC
This sequence comes from Rhodobacterales bacterium HKCCE3408, assembly GCA_015689705.1. Classification (GTDB taxonomy): domain Bacteria; phylum Pseudomonadota; class Alphaproteobacteria; order Rhodobacterales; family Rhodobacteraceae; genus HKCCE3408. The sequence continues at coordinate 6,759 of WVSN01000002.1, read as the reverse complement.
GGCGAAATGGACGGATCCGCCCGGGTGATGGACCCGGACGGAACCATGATCGCGACCTTCGGCCCTGAAGAGGGCGGCTTCGTCGCGGGAATCTACCGGGTTCTGGACCGCGAACGGGGGGCTGTCGGGCTCTCTGCCAGCGACCCGATCCGGCTGGTGCGCTTTTCAGACGGGCGTGTCGGCCTTCGCGACGACCTGACCGACTTCCGGGCCGAACTCTACGGCTTCGGGGCGGACAACCTGCGCATCTTCGCGCAGCTACTGGAGGAATGACCGAATGGGACTTTTGACGCGAGAGATCACGCGCGCGCCCTGCGAAGTCGAGGTGTCGCACACCTTCGACGCGCTGCACGCCCACGTGAAATTCCTGGATGGCACGATCATCAATCCGGGTGACGAGGTGACGGTGCAGGGCCCGCCGGTCATGGCGCCCTACGGCGAGGTCGTCACCGAACAGCGCGAGGCCTTCATCGTCCGCGCCAGCAAGATCGAACAGCTCTGGACCCGCATGACCGGAGATTTCGAGTTCATGGAGCTCTGCGAGTTCTCCTTCTCCGAGGAGGTCACGGTATGAACCAGCACGTCACACACTCCGCCGATGCCTCGACCGTCGAACAGGCGCTCGATTCCGGCAATTACCGCCAGGCGGTGATCGACAGCGAAGGCGCCACCGCCGTCGCGATGCAGAACACGCTGCTGACGCCGCGCTTCTACACGACCGATTTCGACGCGCTCGACGCGGTCTCGGTCGATCACCTGCGCGCCGAATGGGACGCGCTGCTCGGCCGGATGAAATCCGATCCGAACAAGGGCCATTTCAAGAAGACCGAGGCCTGGGACGAAATCGACTGGGACGGGATGGAGCCGAAGCTCAAGGCCGAGTTCATCGACTTCCTGATCTCCTCCTGCACGGCCGAATTCTCGGGCTGCGTGCTCTACAAGGAGATGAAGCGCCGCGGCAAGAACAAGGACATCTGCGAGCTGTTCAGCTACATGTCCCGGGACGAGGCGCGGCACGCCGGCTTCATCAACGACGCGCTCCGCGAGGCGGGGATCGCCGTGAACCTGGGCTTCCTGACGAAGAAGAAGAAGTACACCTACTTCAAGCCGAAGTTCATCTACTACGCGACCTACCTGTCCGAGAAGATCGGCTACGCGCGGTACATCACCATCTTCCGGCATCTCGAGGCGCATCCCGAGCACCGGTTCCACCCGATCTTCAAGTGGTTCCGGGAATGGTGCAACGACGAGTTCAGCCACGGTGAAGCCTTCGCGCTGCTGATGAAGACCGATCCGAAGCTGACCTCGGGCGTGAACGTCTGGTGGATCAAGTTCTTCCTGACAGCGGTCTATTCCACCATGTACGTCCGCGACCACCAGCGCCCGGCCTTTCACAAGGCGCTTGGCGTCGATCCCGACTGGTACGGGCAGGAGGTGTTCCGCAAGACCTCCGAGATCTCCAAGCAGATCTTCCCGATCACGCTCGATATCGACAATCCGCGCTGGATGAAGGGCCTGAAGCGGATGCAGAAGGCCAACGCCGATCTCGCCCGTCACCGGGAGAACGGCAACGTCCTCGGCCGGATCGGCGCATCGACCCGGGCGGCGCTTGCCTTCGTGTCGCTCTACACGATCCCGGCGGTGCCGAACGAAGTGCCGGCCGATACCCGGTTGGAGCCGGCGTATTGACCGCGACCCACGATAGCGGGGCCGTCGCATGATGGCCTCGCCCTGGATCGCCGCCCTTGTGGCGCTGTTCCTCTGGTGGTTCTCCACCGGCTCGATCCTGTGCGCGGTGCGCCACGCCGACCGCGGCGGACCGGCGACGCGCACACTGGCCGTCCTGGCCGCCATGCCGCTCGCGCTTCTCGGCGCGGCCGGCATCTGGTGGACGACCGGCGATACCAGCCCGCGCGGCGCCTACCTCGCCTTCGGCTCTGCGCTGGCGCTCTGGGGCTGGATCGAACTTGCCTTCCTGGCCGGTGTCATCACCGGGCCGAACCGGACCGTCATGCGCCCGGGCGTCCGCGAATGGGAACGCTTCCTCCGCGCCTGGGGCACGATCGCCTATCACGAGGGGCTCCTCGTGCTCGCGCTCGTCCTGCTGGCGCTGATCGTCTGGGGGGCGGCCAACCCGGTCGCGCTCTGGACCTTCGGCATCCTCTTCGCCGCCCGGATCAGCGCGAAGCTGAACCTCTATCTCGGCGTCCGCAAGATAAACACCGAGTTCATCCCCGGCGCGCTCGCGCATCTGCCGAGCCATTTTCGCATCGCCCGGATGAACTGGCTTTTCCCGGTCTCGATCACGGGACTGAGCCTTCTGACCGGCTATTGGCTGATCCTTCTGGCCAATGCCGCGACGGCCGGACAGGCCGTGGGCCTCGCGCTCATGGCCAGCCTCAGCGCGCTCGCGCTGATGGAGCACTGGTTCATGGTGCTCCCCCTTCCAGACGAACGGCTCTGGCGCTGGATGCTTCCCGCGCCCGTGACCCACCAAGCGACAAGACACAGCGAGGAAGCCCCATGAGTTTCGACACCCTTTTCCAGGCGCAGCTGGATCAACTGAAGGACGAGGGCAACTATCGCATCTTCGCTGAGTTGCAGCGCAAATGCGGGGACTTCCCGCGCGTTCAGAACCATGGCCACGGCCAGGACGAGGTCACCGTCTGGTGTTCCAACGACTATCTCGGCATGGGTCAGCACCCCAAGGTCGTGCAGGCGATGATCGACACGGTCCGCACCTGCGGCACCGGCGCCGGCGGAACGCGCAACATCTCGGGCAACGCCTATCACCACAAGCGGCTGGAGGAGGAACTCGCGGACCTCCACGGCAAGGAAGCCGCGCTGCTCTTCACGTCTGGCTACGTGTCGAACTGGGCAGCGCTGTCGACCCTCGGGTCGCGGCTGCCCAACGCGGTGATCCTGTCAGACGCGCTGAACCACGCGTCCATGATCGAGGGCATCCGCCACGCGCGCTGCGAAAAGCGCATCTGGAAGCACAACGATGTCGAGGACCTCGACCGGCAGCTGCGCACCCTGCCGGCGAACGCCACGAAGATCGTCGCCTTCGAAAGCGTCTATTCCATGGACGGTGACATCGCCCCGATCCGGGAAATCGTCGAGGTGGCCGAGAAGCACGGCGCCATGACCTATATCGACGAGGTCCACGCGGTCGGCATGTACGGCCCGCGCGGCGGCGGCGTCGCCGAACGCGAAGGCCTGATGGACCGCATCACCCTGATCGAGGGAACGCTCGGCAAGGCCTATGGCGTCGTCGGCGGCTACATCACCGGCTCCCACGCGCTGGTCGACTTCATCCGCAGCTTCGCCTCGGGCTTCATCTTCACCACCGCGCTGCCGCCCGCCGTGGCGGCCGCCGCCCGCGTGTCCATCAAGCACCTGAAAGAATCGGAGCTCGAGCGCGCGCTTCAGCGCCGGCAGGTTAAGCGCCTGCGCGCGCGGCTGAACGCCGAGGGCATCCCGCATGTGGACAATCCGTCGCACATCATCCCGGTGATGGTGAAGGATCCAGTGAAATGCCGGATGCTGTCGGACATCCTGATGGACCAGTTCGGCATATACGTGCAGCCGATCAACTACCCCACGGTCCCCAAAGGTACGGAGCGGCTGCGTTTTACGCCCGGACCGCTCCATTCGGACGATGATATTGAATATCTTGTCGAGGCGTTGAAGACTCTCTGGAAGCAATGCGCGATCGCACACGCGGTCGCGTGAGCTGATCGAAATTTCCGATTGGAAAAACCGTCCGGTGCCATAGGTATTGGCACCGGATGCTTGCAAGAAGGGAGTCACCTATGACGAGCAAGAGTTTCCTCGCCGCGGCGGCGGTTCTGGTCAGTGCCCCGGCGGCATGGGCGCAGGACGGCGACGCGGCAGCCGGCGAAGCGGCGTTCCGCCAGTGCATCGCCTGCCACGTGATCGCTGACGATTCCGGTGAACTGATCGCCGGCCGCGGCCGGCCGAACCAGGCTGCGCCGAACCTTTACGGCGTTGTCGGCCGCCAGGCCGGTTCCGTCGAGGATTTCCCGCGCTACGGCGATTCGCTCGTCGCAGCGGGTGAGGCCGGCCTGATGTGGGACGAAGAGCACTTCGTCCAGTACGTCCAGGACCCGACGGGCTTCCTGCGCGAATATCTCGACGATTCGAGCGCGCGCGGCGCCATGGCGTTCCGCGTCCGGTCCGAAGAGGAAGCGCACGATCTGTGGGCCTACCTCGTCTCGGTCAGCCCCGAGTAAGGCGTCCCGATCCGACGAAACGGGCGGTCCTGCGGGGCCGCCCTTTTCATGCCGGCTCGGTCAGGCTGGCCTCGAAGGCGCGGATGCGCTCGGCCACCACGGCAGGTGCCTCCTCCTGCAACAGGTGCCCGACGCCCGGAATGACCTCGATCTCCGCATTCGGCATCATCGCGGCCGCCCGCCGCGAGACATCGGGGCTGACCGCCTGATCCTCGGACCCGTGCAGGAATAGGACCGGCGTGTCGATGTGCGGCAGGTCCCGCGTCAACCCGTTCAGCGACCACGACGCCATCATCGCAAGCGTCCCGGCGACATGGGCGCGGTCGGCGATCAGGTGCCGGTAGTTCTCCAGTCCCTCGGCGTCGATCCGTGCGCCCGTCGCGCCGATCACCCGCTCGACCGCGCCGGGATTCGTGGCCGACCGCGCAAGCAACGGCGCGGCGAAGGGGTTGATCGACAGCATCTTCGCGATCGCCGGAAACAGGAAACCCGCCGGGCCCCGGAAATTCTCGAGCGCGCCGTTCAGCACGACGATGCCTTCCGGCTTCAGCCGACCGGCCAGTGAAAGCGCCAGCGCACCGCCGGCCGAATGCCCGACCAGAAGGCGCGGCTTCGCTTCAATTCCCTCGAACAGCGCGGCAAGGTCTGCGGCCATCGGTTCGAGCCCTGAGCGCATGCCCCGCGCCCGCGTCTTGCCATGACCCGGCAGGTCAGGCGCGATGACCCGATGATCCTCGGCCAGAACGGGAAGAAGATGCCGCCAGGAATGCGCCGAAGCTCCGGCGCCATGAATCAGCGCAACGTCCGGCCCCTTGCCCGCCACGGCCAGATGCCAGCGATAGGGCGCGACGGCGGCGGTGAAGCTCATCCGCGCGAGTGGCCAGCCCGGCGGCAGGGGCTCGGGCGGGCCGGGAATCACGCCGGCAATCCGCGGTCGATCGCGGCTGACAGCCGCGCGGAATCAGCCCGCGGCAGCGGCAGGTAACCCGCGCCCATCTGCGCGGCGAGATGATCGAGCCCACGCGTCGGCCTGTGCCCGGTATCGATGACCATCGCGGGCATCCCCGCGGCCCGGATCTGGCGCGCCATCTTCGCGGCGTCCTCCGCCGCATGCTCGCGCCCTCCCGCCCCGTCGAGGCCGACATTGGCGCGCCCGTCGGTCAGAACCGCGATCACCGGTGACATGCCGCGCCCGCGCAGCTGCATCCCAAGCGCCAGCGCCTGCTGAAGACCGGCGGCCAGCGGCGTCCCGCCCCCGCCCGGCAAAGCCGCCAGCCTGCGCTTGGTCTGAACGAGCGACCGGGTCGGCGGCAGCAGAAGATCCGCCCCCGTTCCCCGGAAGGCGATCAGCGCGACATGGTCCCGCCGTGCATAGGCCTGTGCAAGAAGTAGCTCGACCGCGCCCTTGGCCTCGGCCAGCCGGGCCAGCGCCGAAGAGCCCGAGGCGTCGACCGCGAACACGATCGCCCGGTCCGAGCGTTCCTCGAACTGGCGCAGCCGGATATCGGAGGGCGCGACGTGGATGCCGACGCGGTTGGGCTGCGCGGCCTTGCGCAGCGTCTGCCACGGGGCGGCCGCGCGCAGCGTCGCCACGAGGTCGATCCGCGCATCGGTCCCGGGCCGTCCGGGCCGTGCCGGAAAAGGACGCCCGCGTCGGTTGCCGCGTCGCTTGGCACCCGCTCCGGCGCCCTGAGCCGCGCGCGCCGCATGCTTCGCCACGAGCCGGTCGAGCAGGTCCGGGGGCAGCATCGCTTTCGCCGCCTCCAGCAGAATTTCCTGCGGGATCTCGCCCTGATCGCCGCGCGTCTCGGGATCGTCCTGCGGCTCGGAGTCTGGCTCGGGCGGCGGCGTATCGTCGGACTCGTCCTCTTCCTCCGCCTGTGGCACCTGGGTCGCGCGCGGAACCAGAACCAGTTCTACCGCCGCCGTCGCATCGGCGGCCGAGACCTCCGCCGCGCCGTCCGCCCGCGCCAGCGCTTTCGCCACCGCGATGGCGAGAATCGGCGCGCGCAGGGACCCGATTCCGAGCGCGGCGGCGACCGAGACGATCTCGGCCGAGAGCGCGTCGGGCATCTCGGATGCGCCCGGCAACACGGCGTCCGGTATCAGGTCCGGCGCATCGGCCAGCCTCAGGTCCGTCAGGTCGAGATGGATCGCGAGCCGTTCGGCCAGAGCGGCAGGCACGGCCTCGCCGTCCTCCGCGCCCTCGTCCAGGGCGATCAGGGTCATCCCGCCGCTGTCCAGCGCGCCGGCAAGCCGCGCCGCCATGCCGGGGCTCGCCCGTTCGGCCATCGGCAGCACCAGGCAACCGCCCTGGGCGAGCAGCCCGGTCGTGCGCAATACGCGCCCGGCGGCCAGTGTCGCCGCGATGTCGACGCCACCGAACAGCGCCTCGTCGCCGGCATGGACCGGCACCCGGCGCAACGGTCCGAGCGCGGCGCGCAGCGCGTTCAGCACCGCGTCCCGCACCGGCCCGGAACGGGCGCGCAGGACCACGCCGCCA
>WVSN01000019.1 GCA_015689705.1 Rhodobacterales bacterium HKCCE3408 | reverse complement strand
GAAGCGGCGGCGGCGCAGGCGCGCGCGGCGCGGGCGGTCGGGTGCCCGGCGCTGGAGCATGGCGCGGCGCTCGATCCGGATGTGCTGGAGAGTGCCGGGCCGCTCGACGCGGTGATCTGGTGGGGCGACGAGGACGACGCCCGGGCGATCCGGCAGGCCCTGGCCCGGCGGGAGGGCGCGATCCTGCCGCTGGTCACCGAGGCCGATCCGGCGCCGCGGCTGATCCTCGAGCGGCATCTGTGCATCGACACGACCGCGGCGGGCGGCAACGCGACGCTGCTGACGGCGGCGAGCTGAAGAGCGAGGGGGCTGTCTGCCCCCTCGCGCTCCCCCGAGAGTATTTTTAGAAAGATGAAGGGGTTACGGGACTTCGTGGCCGAGAGCCGCGGTGTAGATCTCGTACCAGTCCTGCCGGTCGAGCGTGACTTTCGCCGCATCGCCGATCCGTCCGATCCGGTCGAGATTGTTGGTGCCGAGGACCGGGACGATCCGCGCGGGATGGGCGAGCAGCCAGGCCACCGCGACGGCATCGGCGCCGACGCCCTGATCCTTTCCGATCCGGTCGAGCACCGCGCGGACGGCGGCGCCTTCGACACCGAAGAGACTTCCGCCGGCGAGCGGGGACCAGGCCATGGGCGCGATGCCGCGTTCCTGCAGGAAGGCGAGATCTCCGTTGGTGAAGGGCGCGTGGTGGAGGACGCTCATCTCGATCTGGTTGGTGACGAGCGGGGTCTCCATCGCCGATTGCAGCAGGCTCCAGTCCCAGGGCCGGAAGTTCGAGACGCCCACCGCGCGGACCTTGCCCGCGGCGACGAGCCGGTCGAGGCAGGCGCCGGTGTCATGGGGATCCATCAGCGGGTCGGGCCGGTGGATCAGCAGGAGGTCGATGACGTCGATCGCCATGAGCTTCAGCGAGCGGTCGACGGCGGCCTCGATATAGGCGGAGGTCGTGTCGTAGTATTTTACCCGCTTGTCTGCATGGATACCGGCCGGGGCGACGATGTCGCACTTGGTGACGATCTCGATCTTCTCGCGCAGCGCCGGCGCTGCGGTCAGCGCGGCGCCGAGGAGTTCCTCGGCCGCGTAGCCGCCGTAGATGTCGGCCTGGTCCATCGTGGTGATGCCCTGAGCGAGGCAGGCCTCGACCTTGGCCTGGACATGGGCCGGCGAGGTGTCGTCGTCGTCGCCCAGCCGCCACATGCCGTAGACCAGCCGGGAAATGTCGATCTGTCCGAGGCTTACGCGGTCCATCAGCGGCGCACTCCGTCTCCGAGGGGGGTGGCGGGGGTGCCGGCCGGCACGCGGCCGTATTCATGCGGCAGCGAGCAGGTCTTCAGCTCGGGCATGACCAGCCGGCCGAACTGGCGGCATTCGTCGAGATGCGGGTAGCCGGAGAAGATGAAGGCGCGGATGCCCATCTTCTTGTACTCCTCGATTTCGCTGAGGACCTGGTCGGCGGAGCCGACGAGCGCGGCGCCGCAGCCAGACCGCGCCCGGCCGATCCCGGTCCACAGATGCGGCTCCACGTAGCCGAACTGGTCGGCGAGTTCGCGGGCGCGGGCCTGGTGGCTGACGCCGAGCGAGCCCGAGTCGTGGGCCCGTTCGCGGATGAGCTGGCCGAGCTCGTCGTCGAGCTTGGAGACGAGGTAATCGGCGTATTCGCGGGCCTCGGCCTCGGTGTCGCGGACGATCATGTGCACGCGCAGGCCGTAGTCGAGCGTGCGTCCGTAGCGGTCGGCCACGGCGTGCACGTCCTTCATCCGCTGCGCGAGCTGGTCCTTCGTCTCGGGCCACATCAGGTAGACGTCGCAATGCTGGCCGCACAGTTCGAGCGCGTCCGGAGAATAGCCGCCGAAATACATCAGCGGGCCGCCATTCTGCTGGTAGGGCTTGGCCGGATCGGTCCAGACGCCTTTGAAATCATAGACTTCGCCGGAATAGTTGATTTCGTCCTGGTTCCAGGCCATGCGCAGGATCTCGACCACCTCGCGGCTGCGCTGGTAGCGGAATTTCGAGTCCTCCTTCTGACCGGGGAAGTCGGAGGAGATGATGTTGATCGTCAGCCGGCCCTGCAGCATGTGGTCGAGCGTGGCGATCGTCCGGGCGAGCATGATCGGCTGCATCTCGCCGCAGCGGACGGCGGCCAGCATGTTGATCTTTTCGGTGATCGGCGCGCAGCCGGCGACGAAGGAGAGCGTGTCCTGCCCGACCTGGTAGGAGGACGGGCAGAGGATGTTGCGGAAACCCTGGGCCTCGGCCTCTTTCAGGATCGCCGAGCAATGCGCCCAGGACGAGCGCAGATCGCCCTCGGGCACGCCGAGAAAGCGGTAATCGTCCGAGCAGAGCGCCGCGAACCACGAGACTTCGGCCGCGTCGAGATCGGGCGAGGTGATCGGAACGACACTCATCTGGGACTCCCCCCGGTACATGGATTTTTTCCTTGCGTAGCATCGCCAATACCGTAGATCAATAATGGATCAATTACCCCCGAGGGGCCATGGACACCGCCCGCGCCGAGCCGCTTCCGGCCTATCTGCGCATCGCCGAAATGCTGAGCCGCGACATCGCCGCGGGCCGTCTGTCCGAAGGTCAGCGGCTGGCGCCGGAGCGGGAGCTGGCGCCGCAGCTCGGGGTATCGGTCGGCACGCTGCGCAAGGCGCTGGCCGAGCTCGAGGGCCGCGGGCTGCTGGTCCGGCGGCACGGATCGGGGAACTACATCCGCTTCGACGCCCGCGCCGCGGCCGGCTATTCAATGTTCCGGCTGGAGCTGATCGACGGGCCGGGGCAGCCGCATTCGGTGCTGATCGCCGCCGAGCGGGTCATGAAGCCGGCGGACTTCGCCGCGCTCGGCCCGGCGCCCGACGCGCTGCGCTTCCGGCGGCTGCGCCACCTGTCGGGCAAGCCCGTCGCGCTCGAGGACATCTGGATCGACGGCCGGCACGGCGATCCGGACGATACCGGCGCGCTGGCCGGGTCGCTCTACCGCTACTACCAGCGGGCCTACGGGCTGTGGATCCTCGCCGCCGAGGACCGGGTCGGCGGCGGCACCGTGCCTGACTGGGCGCCCGGCGCCTTCGGGCCGCGCCCGGGCGCCGTCCTGCCGCGGATCGACCGCACCGCCTGGGACCAGGACGGTCGCGTGGCGGAGATGTCGATCACCCATTTCGACCCCGGCCTTGCCCGGTACGTCGCCAGAATCCCCTGAGAAAGAAGACCAAAGACATGCGATACGGCATCCTCGGCTGCGGCATGATGGGACAGGAGCACCTGCGCAATATCCGCCTGATGGCGGATACGAGCGTCGCGGCGATCTGCGAGCCGGACCCGGCGATGGCCGCCGCAGCCGCCGCCGCCGCGCCCGAGGCGGCGATGGTCGACAGCCTGCAGGACCTGCTGTCGGTCGAGGGGCTGGACGCGCTGGTGATCGCCAGCCCCAACGACCTGCACCTGCCACAGCTCGAGGAGGTCGCGCGGACACGGCCCCTGCCCGTCCTGCTGGAAAAGCCCGCATTCACCGCGCCCGAGGACCTGGCGCGCGCCGAGGCGCTGGCCGAGAGCTTTCCCGAGCTTCTGTGGGTGGCGATGGAATACCGCTACATGCCGCCGGTGGCGCGGCTGCTGGATCTGGTGGACGAGGTGACGGGCGGGATCGCGATGCTGTCGATCCGCGAGCACCGCTTCCCCTTCCTGCACAAGGTCGGCGGCTGGAACCGCTTCAACGCGCGGTCGGGCGGGACGATGGTCGAGAAATGCTGCCATTTCTTCGACCTGATGCGGGTGGCGCTGAAGGCCGAGCCGGTGCGCGTGATGGCCAGCGGCGGACAGGCGGTGAACCACCGCGACGAGCTGTATGACGGCCGGGCGCCGGACATCTGGGACCACGGCTATGCGCTGGTGGAGTTCGACACCGGCGCCCGCGCGATGCTGGAGCTGTGCATGTTCGCCGAGGGCGCGCGCTGGCAGGAGGAGATCGCGGCGATGGGCGGGCGCGGCAAGATCGAGGCGCTGGTGCCGGGGCCGGGGCGGTTCTGGCCGGAGCGGCTCGGGGCGCCGCCGGTGCCGCAGGTCATCGTCAGCCCGCGCGACCCGAAGGGCCCCGAGGTGGTCGACGTGCCGGTCGATCCCGAACTGCTGGAGGCGGGCGACCACAACGGGTCGACCTTCTACCAGCATGTCCGCTTCCGCCGGGCGATCGAACAGGGCCTGCCGCCCGAAGTGTCCCTGCGCGACGGCATCGCCGCCGTGCGGATGGGCATGGCGGCGCAGCAATCGGCGCTCGAGGGCCGGGTGGTGGAGCTGACCTGAGGGCCCGGAGCGAGGGGCGCTGCCCCTCGCGCTCCCCGGAGTATTTCGGCAAGCAAAGACGGGGTGTCAGCGCAGGAGCTGCGTGGCCCCGGCGACGAGCGCGATCAGCACGGGCTGGTGCAGCAGGTAGACGATCAGCGAGTGGCGGCCGGGGAAGGCGAGCGCGTTGGCGACGGGACCGGGCGCGCCGCGGAGGCTGTCCCAGAGGCCGGTCGCGGTGCCGATGCGGCCCGTGGCCATGCCGGCGAGGAAGGCCGCGAACCAGGGAAAGACCGGCTCGAAATCCACGCTTGGCGGCGGGTATTGCGCGAACCCGGTCCAGGCGAGCCAGCGCGGATCGAAGGCGGGCGACGACCAGAAAAAGGGCAGCGCGAGCACGGCGGCGGCGAGGACGATGAGGGCTGCGGCCGGCAGGCGCAGAAAGGCAAGTCCGAGCACGCTCATCGTCGCGATGGCGTGCAGGATGCCGAAATAGACCGGCGCGCCGGGGGCCCAGAACAGGCTGGAGACCGAGATCGCCGCCGCCGCGGCCACGACCATGGCCAGCCGCCGCCAGAACGGACGCCAGCGGATGCCCTGGCCATGCGCCAGCCACAGGCTGACCCCGGCGAGGAACAGGAAGCTCGAGGCGGTGGCGATGGCGAAGACGCGGAGCGCGCCGGTCGTGGCGGTCGCGGGCGGCAGCCAGCCGAACATTTCCAGATCGAAGCAGAAATGGTAGATTGCCATGGCGAGGAGCGCCCCGGACCGTGTGAGGTCGAGGGCCACGATCCGCCCGCCTGCCGGTCCGCTGCTCATGGCCGGCACGATAGCAGCGCCGCCGGGCCGATCAATGCGGCGCAGGGCCGGCGCGGGCAATACTCCGCCGACGGAAACCGGGATGTCACCGGAGCGTTACGCAGTCATGGTTATGCATCAGCCCATGGACGACATCGCCAGCCGCACCGATCCGCTGATCGCCGAACGCGCGCCGTGGCTGTTCTCGGGCCGGCCGGGCACGGGGGCGGCGCGGGCCGCGCTCGACCGGCTGCTCGGCTACCGCGCGACGCTGGCGCTCGGGGCGGAGCTGTCGCCCCTGCCCTCGTCGGAGATCATGGCCCGGCTCGGCGCGCTGATCGCGCGCGACGTGCGGGCGACCGGGCTGCACCGGGTGCCGGCGGACGGGCCCTGCCTGATCGTCTGCAATCATCCGACCGGCATCGCCGACGGGGTCGTCCTGCACCACGTCCTGAGCGCGCGGCGGCCCGATCTCTATCTGCTGGCCAATGCCGACATCCTGCGGGTGCTGCCGCAGATGGCGGACGTGATCGCTCCGGTGGAGTGGCGGCGCGAGAAGCGCAGCCACGGCAAGACGCGCGAGACGATGGCCTGGCTGCGGCGGGCGATCGACGAGGGGCGGCCGGGCATCATCTTCCCGGCCGGACGGCTGGCGAAGCGGCGCGGGCTGTGGCTGTACGAGCGGCCCTGGATGTCCTCGGCCGCGATGATCGCGCGGCGCTACGACCTGCCGGTGGTGCCGGTCCATATCCGGGCCCGGAACTCGGCCCTGTTCTACCTGTTCGACGCGATCCACCCGACGCTGCGCGACATCACGCTGTTTTACGAGACGCTGAACAAGGCGCGTCAGCCGTTCCGTATCCGCGTCGGCCGGCCCTTGGCGGGCGGATCGCTGCCGGCCGATCCGGAGGCCGGGATCGCCGAGCTGCGCCGGGCCGTCCTGCGGCTGGCCCGGCACGAGGGGCCGGGCGTGTCGCTGGCGCGGGCGACGCGGCGGCCGGTGCTCGCACCCGGGCGGCCCTGACAGCCGCAAAATTCCGCGCCTTGGCCGCAATTCAGCCCGATACCGGGGCTAAATCCGCGAGCATGGCACAGGATTTCGAATACCGGTCCCGTCCCGGGAACCTTTACCTCAGCCTCGCGGCGTTGGCCGGAATCGCGCTTCTGGCCGCGGTCATCTGGACCGTCGCGCCGGTTTTCGCGCTGATCCTGCTGGTGCCGGCCATCCTCGTCTCGTTCTACCAGATCGTCGTCTCGCCGATTTACGGGATGCGGGTCACCGGAGACGCGTGGGAGGTCTATGCGGGCGATACCGACCGGTCGGTGAAGCTGGACGAGATCGGGCATGTGCAGGTGTCGGACAAGGCGAGCGCACCGCGCGCGACGCTGGTGCTGACCGACGGCCAGCGCATCGACCTGCCCGACGAGGCCCTGCCCGAGGACCCCATGGCGCTTGTCCGCGAGGCCACGGCGCGCGGCCTGCGCATCCGCCAGGTCTGATTTCCGTCAGTAGACGCCCGGCCGCAGTTCGGGCCGGTGGCCCGGCAGATCCGGGCCGGCGGCGACCGGACGCGCTTCGGGCCGGCGGTCGGGCACGCAATAGGGCTGCTGCAGCAGCCAGTGCCGCATCCCCTCGCGCTTGCGATAGGAATGGAACGGACCCCAGTCGGCGGCGACGCCCTGCATGCCGGCCGCGATGACATTGTCGCGCGGCACGGTGTGGCCCATGATCCGCAGCCCGCAGCGCAGGTTCGCCGGACCGTCGAGCAGGTCCTGCCCCGTGCCGACGGCGCATTCGTAGCCGCGCGCGGTCGCCGGTGCGATCTGCACCAGCCCGTACCACGCCCCGCCGCCGCCCACCGCGGAGGGCTCGTGCGTCGACTCGTAATAGGCAAGCGTGGAGACGAGGCCGGCCCAGAAGGCCGCGCGCCGGCTGTCATCGGCGCCGCGATAGGCCGGGCACCAGTCGCCGATATCGTCGGGCACCACGTCGATCAGCGGACGGCCGGGGCCGCGCAGGGCCGCCATCACCGCCGCAGACCAGGCCGCGCCGTCTTCGGCGCCGTCCCAGGCCATCACCGGCATCGCCCAGGTGTCGCGCGGGGCCGGCCTCGGGCTTTCGGTCAATCCTTCGATCTCGGGGCGTAGCGCAGGCGTCATCGTCGCCACGGTCACGGTCGAACCGGGGCCGAGCGGTTGGGCCGGCTCCATGTCCTGCGCCAGGGCAGCGGCTGGCAGGACGAGGGCCAGCACGATGTAAGCCAGTAGACGGTGCATGGCAGCAGGCAGACAGTCGAGCAGAACCGGTCTAGGATGCCGCCTGACGCGCCGGGCGGCAACCAGTGGTTTCGTAACAATCGGGCTGTATCGGGCCAATTATCCCCGGATCGGCAACAATCAGCCGGCGCAATAGGGCTGCTGGCTGATCCAGGCGCGCATATCCTCGCGCTTGCTGTGGGTGGCCATCGGACCCCAGTCCGCCGCGATGCCGCCGCCGCCGGCCGCGATCACCCCGTCGCGGGCGACCGTGGTCGACCAGATCCGGAGCGCACAGCGCAGGTTCGCCGGGCCATCCTGCAGCGCGGCGCCCGAATTGGCCTCGCAGCCATAGGCCCGTGCCGTGGCCGGGGCGATCTGCACCAGGCCGTACCATTGCCCGCCGCCGCCGACGGCCGCCGGGTTCCAGGTGCTTTCGTGCTGCGCGAGCGCCGAGAGCAGACCGGTCCAGAAGGCCGCGCGTTCGGCCGTCGTCGCGCCGGGGTATTCCGGGCACCAGCTGTTGATATCGGCCGGGACCATCTCGGTCAGTCCGGCCGCGGGGCCGTCGAGCATCGAGAGGCTGGCCTGGGTCCAGAGCCCGCCATCGGGACGGAAGTCCCACCGGGTGACGGGAAGCTCGCCCGAGGCATGGCCGGGGACGATGTTGCAGGCGGACAGAAGGGCGAGGAAAGCGGCAGCGACGAGGGTGGTAAACCGCATGGAAGGCGGTCCTTCGATTGTTACTCTCGGCGCGCCATTGCGGCGGCGCGGCAACCTCGGCAAGCCACGCCCCCCGGAAACAGCCGTTTTCGGCCGAAATCCGCCGGCCGGGGCCCGTTTTCGGGCCATTCCGGCCCGTCACGGCGCACTTTCGGCCCGCGATTGCACCGCGGCGCGAGGCGCCACGGGCCTTGCCCCTGCCCCAAGCCGCCGCTATCCCTCCGCCGTCAAACCGACCGCGGAGACGCCCGATGCTCGACCTCACCTACGAGACCCCCGCCGCGAAGGTCATCGCCGGCGCCCAGTCGGACTGGGAACTGGTGATCGGGATGGAGGTCCATGCCCAGGTCGCCTCGAAGGCGAAGCTGTTCTCGGGCGCGTCGACGAAGTTCGGGGCCGAGCCCAATTCCAACGTGGCCTTCGTCGATGCCGGAATGCCGGGGATGCTGCCGGTCATCAACGAGTTCTGCGTGGCGCAGGCGGTGCGCACGGGTCTTGGCCTGAAGGCTGCGATCCACCTGAAATCCGCCTTCGACCGGAAGAACTATTTCTACCCCGACCTGCCGCAGGGCTACCAGATCAGCCAGCTTTACGAACCGATCGTGGGCGAAGGCGAGGTGCTGGTCGAGATGGGCGAAGGTCGCGCGCGGCTGGTCCGGATCGAGCGCATCCATCTGGAACAGGACGCCGGCAAGTCGATCCACGACATGGACCCCGCGCGCTCCTTCGTCGACCTGAACCGGACCGGCGTCGCGCTGATGGAAATCGTCTCGCGCCCCGATATCCGCGGGCCGGAGGAGGCCGCGGCCTATATCGCGAAGCTGCGCCAGATCATGCTCTATCTCGGGACCTGCGACGGCAACATGCAGAACGGCAACCTGCGCGCCGACGTCAACGTCTCGATCTGCCAGCCGGGCGCCTACGAGAAGTACCGCGAGACCGGTGATTTCTCCCATCTCGGCACGCGCTGCGAGATCAAGAACATGAACTCGATGCGCTTCATCCAGCAGGCCATCGAATTCGAGGCGCGGCGCCAGATCCGCATCGTCGAGGGCGGCGGCACGGTGGTGCAGGAAACCCGGCTCTACGATCCCGACAAGGGCGAGACGCGGTCGATGCGATCGAAGGAAGAGGCGCACGATTACCGCTACTTCCCCTGCCCCGACCTCCTGCCGCTGGAGATCGAGCAGGCCTGGGTCGACGATATCGAAGCGAACCTGCCCGAGCTGCCGGACGCGAAGAAGGCCCGGTTCATGGGCGATTTCGGCCTGTCGGATTACGATGCCGGCGTGCTGACGGCCGACCTGTCGGCCGCGGCCTATTTCGAGGAGACCGCCGCGGCGGCCGGAGACGGCAAGATGGCCGCGAACTGGGTCATCAACGAGCTGTTCGGCCGGCTGAAGAAGGACGAAAAGGGCATCGAGGACAGCCCCATCACTCCCGCCGCGCTGGCCGGGATCGTGCGGCTTATCCGGTCGGACACGATTTCGGGCAAGATCGCCAAGGACGTGTTCGAGACCGCCTACACCACGGGCCGCGATCCCGAAGAGATCGTCGAGACCGACGGGCTGAAGCAGGTCACCGATACGGGCGCGATCGAAGCCGCCGTCGACGAGATCATCGCCGCGAACCCCGAACAGGTCGAGAAGGCCAAGGCCAATCCGAAACTCGCCGGATGGTTCGTCGGCCAGGTGATGAAGGCGACCGGCGGCAAGGCCAATCCCAAGGCGGTGAACGAGATCGTGACGGCGAAGCTCGGCCTCTGAGGCCGGGCGCAGCGCCCCGGGGCGTCCGTCACCCCGCTTTCCCCTTCAAATTCGCGCCCGAACGCCCTACGTTCTGACCCCTGATCAGGAGGCCCCCATGGAGCGCTACGAATACAAGGTCATCCCCGCGCCGGACCGCGGGCAGAAGGCCAAGGGCGTGAAGGCGCCGGCGGACCGGTTCGCCCATGCGCTCGAGGTGGCGATGAACGAGCTTGGCGCGGACGGGTGGGAATACTGGCGCGCCGAATGCCTGCCATCGGTCGAACGCCAGGGTCTTACCGGATCGCGCACGGTCGAGCGCTACATGCTGGTTTTCCGCCGCCGCAAGGTGTCCGCGATGCGCCCGGTGCGCGAGGCCGAACCGGCCCCGCAGGCCGAGACCAGGCCCGAACCGGTGCCCGACCCGGCGCCGCAGCCGATCCGCGAAAAGGCCCCTGTCTTTACCCGCCGTCTGGAACTGGCGCGCGAGCAACGCCAGACCGCGTTGCAGAACGAGGATGCCGAGGATGGCGGGCACACCACGCCGCATATCCGCCCGGTCTCGGACGACTAGCGGTTAGGCGGCCTCGACGTTCAGCGCCAGCGCATGGATTTCGGACACGAGGTCCGGGCCGAGCGCGGCATGGATCGCGCGGTGCCGTTCGATCCGGCTCATCGGGGTGAAGGCTTCGGCGCGGATGGTCACGCGAAAGTGGCTCTCGCCCCCCTCCTGGTAGCCGGCATGTCCACGGTGCCGTTCGCTTTCGTCAACGACATCAAGAACCTGCGGCGTGAAGGCGTCTTCGAGCCTCTGCCGGATACGATCGCTGCGTGACACGATTTTCGCCCTTTCCTCTTCACCTCGTCGTCCAAAACCCTAAACTGGCGCTTCCGAGTCGAGAAGGTGCTCCCATGCCTGACAATGACCCGTTCAATTTCGACCTACGCGTCTCGACGGACAAGAAGAAGCGCCGCTCCGGGCGGCGGGGGATGTCGGGCGCCTTCGAGACGAGCCAGCGGGTCTGCGAACATCCCGGTTGCGAGGAGGTCGGACAGTACCGCGCGCCGAAGTCGCCTGACACGCTGGACGACTATTACTGGTTCTGCCGCGAGCACGTGCGCGAGTACAACCTGAAGTGGAATTTCTTCGAGGGCACGACCGAGGCCGAGATGGAGGCGCAGCTGGACCGGGACCGTGTCTGGGACCGGCCGACCAAGCCCTTCAAGCAAAGCGCCGAGGAACGCGCCTGGGCCCGGCTCGGCATCGAGGATCCGCACCAGGTTCTCGGCGACAACGCGACGCGCAACCCGGGCAAATCGGTGACCGGCACGCGCAAGCTGCCACCGAAGGAGCGCAAGGCGATCGAGATCCTCGAGGCCAAGGACCACTGGACCAAGGCCGAGATCCGCAAGGCCTACAAGGGTCTCATCAAGGTGCTGCACCCGGACATGAACGGCGGCGACCGGTCGGACGAGGAACGCCTTCAGGAGGTCGTCTGGGCCTGGGACCAGATCCGCGAAAGCCGCAACTTCCGCGACTGATCAGGCCCGCCAGAAGGTCGCGGTGAACAGCACGAAGACGACCACGAGTTCCAGCCGGCCGGCCAGCATCGCCAGAACCATGATCCATTTCGCCGCGTCGTTCAGGCTGGCGTAATTGCCGGCCGGGCCGATCACGTCGCCGAGGCCCGGGCCGATATTGGCCAGCGTCGCCGCCGCCCCCGAGACCGAGGTGACGAAATCGAGCCCGGTCAGGCCGAGCAGGACGGAGATCACCCCGAGCGAGACGAAGAACAGCACAAAAAAGGCCATGACGGCGGACAGGACGCCTTCGGGCACCGGCCTTCCGTCGTAGCGCGGTTCGAACACGCCGTGCGGCGCATAGAGCCGGCGCACCTGCGTCGCGATCGAGGCGATCAGAAGCTGGTAGCGAAACACCTTGATCGAGCACGACGTCGATCCCGCGCAGCCACCGATCAGGCCGATGAAGAAGAATAGAACCACCGGCAGCGGGCCCCAGAGCTGGTAGTCGACGCTGGCATATCCCGTGCCCGAGATGATCGAGGTGACGTTGAAGATCCCCTCGCGGAAGCCGTGTTCCCAGTGGTCGCCATTGGCGATCACCCGGTAGATCGTCAGCACGATCGTGAGCGTCAGGATGATGCCGATATAGGCCCGGATCTGGGTGTCCATGAGGATCGGCCGGGCGGTGCCGGCGACGAACTGCACGTAACGGACGAAGGGCAGGCTCGCCAGGATCATGAAGACCGCGGCGGCGTATTCCATCGGTCCCTGGAAATCGCCGAAGGACGCATCGCGGGTCGAGAAACCGCCGGTCGACATCGCCGTCATCGCATGGATGATCGCGTCGAAGCCGCTCATCCCGAGGGCAGCGAAGGTGAGTGCGGCGATCACCGTCAAAGCCACGTAGATCACCGCGATCCGCGCCGCGATCTCTGCGGCGCGCGGCAGGATCTTTCCCATCGTGTCGAAGGCTTCGGAGCGGAAGATCTGCATGCCCCCGACCCGCAGTTCGGGCAGGAACACCATCGCGACGACGATGATCCCGATCCCGCCATACCATTGCAGCAGCCCGCGCCAGAGATTGAGGCCGACCGGCAGGTCGTCGAGCCGGAGCCCGCCGAGCGCATTGGCCCCGCCGAGGACGGTCGCGCCCGTCGTCGTCATGCCCGACATCGCCTCGAACATCGCGTCGGTCAGACCCGCGCCCGTCGCCCCGATCATCAACGGCAGCGCACCGAAGATCGGCAGCACGATCCACACGCTCGAGGTCATCAGAAAGGTCTGCTGGAGGTTGAGCCCCTGCTTGCGCGATCCTGCGCAGCCGAGGGTCAGGAACAGCCCGGCCAGCGTCGTCAGGACACAGCTTTCCGCGAAGGCCGTCCAGTGCCCGTTCCGGGCCGCCAGGTCGGTCGCCATCGGGATCAGCATGCTGAGCCCCAGGGCCATGACCAGAAGGCCCATCACGTATCCCACGGGGCGCAGATCGAACATGCGCCGGAGCGTTCACCGCTGGCCTTCGGAGTGTCAAGCGGCGGCGAGATCACGCGCGTGTTGTTTTGACGCAGGCAGCCGGTTACGGTGCGTCAACGCCCCGTCCGATAAACGGGCCGTAACGGCCCGGCCGCCGGGCCTACAGGTAACGAACAAGCCGACGAGGAGACAGGCATGGCTGACAAGAAACCGGGCGGAGAAAAGCTGACGCTGACCGACGCCGACATCGTAACCGGCGGGCGCGTTAGCCGCCGCGGCGTCATGCAGGGCGCCGGGGTCGGCGCTGTGGGGCTTGCGGCGGGCGCGGTCATCGCACCGGGCCGGGCCGAGGCCGGCACCGACAACGACAACGGCCCGATCACCGATCCGGGCGGGCGCGGTCGCGGCTATTGCCGCAGCTACGGCTCGGGCGTGACCGACGCGGACAGCGGCAACTGGACCGATCCGGGCGGCTCGGGCCGCGGACAGCCGGGCGTGCAGGCCCGCGGCGGATGGACCGATCAGGACAACGGCGCCTGGACCGATCCGGGCGGCAACGGGCGCGGCTACGGCCGGTCGTTCACGTCCGGCATGACCGATATCGACCAGGGCAACTGCTCGGATCCGGGCGGCAACGGCCGGGGCTGATGCCGGCCAGATCCAAGGACCAGCGGGGCCGTCGGGCCCCGCGAAGGACGCTCCGGCGTCCTTTTTCTTTGTCACGATGTGATCATGTGCGTAGTCTTGACGTAACGGCAGTCCGCCGCGCCAGGAGACATCGCGATGACCGATACCCCCGACGACACGGCGAAGCGGCGGAAACCGACGCTCATCGACGAAGACATCCAGACACGCAACTGGCCGTCGCGGCGCCGTATTCTTACCGGCATAGGGCTCGGCACGGCCGGCCTCGGCCTGGCGGGATGCGTTCCGACGACGGGTGGCGGGATCACCGACAGCGACAACGGCCCGATCACCGATCCCGGCGGGGCCGGCCGTGGCGGTCTGCGCGCCGCGCCGACCGGCCTGACCGATTCCGACAACGGCCCGATTGTCGATCCGGGCGGCTATGGTCGCGGCGGTGGCCGGATCTACCGAAGCGGCATCACCGACCGCGACGGCGGCTATTATGCCGACCCCGCCGGAAACGGCCGCGGCACCGGCTGCACCGATTCCGACTTCACGCCCCCGGCCGATCCGGTCGGACGCGGACGGCGTTGCTAGGCGCCCGCCTCAGCCCGGATGATGCAGAGTCGCGAAGAGCTTCGGATCGAGGCTTGTCGCGTCGAAGGTCTCTCCCTCGGTCAGGACGCTGACGGCATCGTGGCTGTGCAGGCTTTCCTGGTGGCTGGCCACGACACGGAAGTCGCCCACGCGCGGATCGGCCTGTAGCTGCTCGGCGAAGAGCCGCGCGGCATCCTCCACGAAGATCGGGTTGGCGGCGTTGAGTTCCGCGAAAGCCTGTTCGTCCTCGCGCTTGACCATCACCTGCGTCTCGGTCGGGACGGCGGCGCGGGCCATGTCGATCAGGTCTTCGAACCACAGGCATCCGCCCTCGGCGCTCAGTTCCACCGAAAGCCGCGCGACCGACCGCTGCGAATGCGGCGTGGCGAGCTGGCCGCGGAAGGCGCGGGCATGTTCGCTGAGTTCCAGCGAGCACGGGCAGGTCGAGGAATAGACATAGTCGAGATGGACGATCTTCTTCCGGATGCCGGCCTTCTCCACCAGTTCCAGCGCGATGTCGTAATACTGGTAGCCCGACAGGCCCGAGCGCAGGCTCTCGACCTTCACCGGGAAGGACAGGCGCATCTGGATACGGGCGTCGAAGCTTTCGAGATCCGACTTGTAATCGTCAAGCGCGGCCTCGATCACGTTGAAGCTGAACGTCTTTTCAGCATGGGCATAGAAGGACCGCATGATGCGGCTCATGTTGATGCCCTTCTTGTTCGCCTCGAGGCTCACCGTGCCGGTGACGGATGTTTCCAGTGTCAGGTCGCCGTTGTCGCGGGTGCGGTAGCGGATCGGCAGGCGGAAGTTCGAGATGCCGACATGCTGGATCTGACGCTTCGCGCCGCGGATCAGCGCCGCCGGGCCGTTCTGCAGATCCGGCAGCGTTGCCTTGTAGTCCGCGTCGGCGGTGAAATCCTCGGGATAGGCCCGGCTGAGCGCCGGATAGGTGCGCGCATCGACCATCGCGGCGAGCGCCGGATCGACCTCGGCCGCGGCAGCCGGACCCGCGCGTTCGGCCCAGGCCCGGACGAGGGCGAAGGCTTCGGCGGCCTCTTCGGCCGTGGGCTGCGGATTGATGTCACCGACATGCAGGTTCATCGCTGCTCTCCTCAACGGGTCAGGCGGGACATATGGACCGCCACACCCCGATTTCAAACCGTTGATTTCACCCAATTCGACGCTAGTGCCGCCGCGCTGTCAGCAGGCTCACGCAACCGTGACGGCGCGATACCGCGCAACGAAGCCCGACAGGATGCGTTCAGGCACCGTCACGTCCTCGGCCAGCGCGCGCTCGGTCAGTGCTCCGGCTTCCTCGGGCGCGAAGTATCCGCGATCCTTGTAGATCTCGATCCGGGCCGCAAAGCTTTGCCCGTCGGCCTCGGGATGGAACTGCGTCGCGTAGACGTTCCGGCCGGTGCGGATCATCTGGAACGGGCACGGGTCGGAGGCCACCAGATGCTCGGCGCCCGGCGGCAGCGCCTGCACCGCCTCCTTGTGGCCGACAAGCGCGCGAAAGTCGCGCGGCAGGCCGGCCAGCAGCGGATCGGCCGCGCCTGCCTCGGTCAGGGCGCAATCGACCCCGCCGATCGGCTCGCCGTAACGCGCCTTCGACACCTCGCCGCCAAGTGCGACGGCGAGGATGCCAAGACCGTAGCAGCAGCCCATGAACGGCATGTCGCGGGCCAGGATTTCGGGCATCAGCGACAGGATGTCGGCCTCGATGCGGGCCTCGACCGGGCGCTTGTCCTCGGGCTTGTCCGACACGCAGCCGGGCCCGCCGCCGACGATGACCCCGGCATAGTCGCCAAGCGAGAGCGCCGGCAGCGGCATCTGGTCGAGGCGGATGCGATGCACCTCGTCCTCGGCCAGCCCGCCCTTCGCGAGGAACGCGCCGAATTCCTCGTCGGCCGCCTCGGCTTCCGGACGGAGCTGGAGGACGAGGAACGGTCTCACGCCGCCTGCCCCGCTGCGGTCAGGCGCTTTTCCATCGCCGCGCGGCGCAGGGCCACGCCGTTGCGCATGACCTCTTCGCGCGCCACGACGCTCCAGCCCTGTCGGGCGAAGAACGGCTCGGCCAGAAGGCTTGCGTGGACGGTGAGAACCTCGGTTCCGGCCGCACGCGCCCGGCCCTCGATCACGGCGTAGAGCGCCGCCGCCGTGCCGCGCCCGCGCTCCTCGGGCAGGACGTAGAAGAAATCGACGTAGTGGCTGTCGACCAGCGCGATGAACCCGACCGGCGTCCCGTCGCGCTCGGCGACCAGGGTCTCGGCGGCCGACAGCCGTCCGGCCCAGTCCGCGCCGTCGGGCGCCGCAGGCGACCAGGCGGCGCGCTCATCGTCGGAATAATGCGATGCGGCCCCTTCGCGGACCGCGCGGTGGAAAATACGGCCAAGCGCGGCGGCTTCCCCGGCATAGGGCCGGACGGCGAGCGCGCTCATGCCGCCTCCAGCGCGGCCAGCAGATCCTCGATCAGGTCCGCCGGATCCTCGAGCCCGACGGACAGCCGCAGAAGCCCCGGACCGATGCCGAGGGCGGCGCGGGTTTCCTCGGACAGACGCTGGTGGGTGGTCGTGGCCGGGTGGGTCACGATCGACTTCGCGTCGCCGAGATTGTTCGAGATCGTCACGAGTTGCAGCGCATTGAGCGCGCGGAACGCGGCCTCTTTGCCGCCCGTCAGGTCAATCGCCAGCACCGTGCCGCCGGCTTCCATCTGCGCCGCGGCCAGCGCGCGCTGCGGATGGCTGTCCAGGCCCGGGAAGATGACGCGACAAAGCTTCGGATGCCCCGACAGCGCCTCGGCGACGGCCTGCGCGCCGGTGGCCTGCGCCCGGACGCGCAGCTCCATCGTCTCGAGCGATTTCAGCAGGACCCAGGCGTTGAACGGCGACATCGCGCCGCCGGTATGCTTCAGGTACGGCTCGACCGTCTTGCGGATGAACTGTTCCGTCCCGAGGATCACGCCGCCCAGACAGCGCCCCTGCCCGTCGATATGCTTGGTCGCGGAATAGACAACGACGTCGGCACCCAGATCGAGCGAGCGCTGGAAGACCGGCGTGGCGAAGACGTTGTCGGCCACGACCGTCGCGCCGACCGCATGGGCGAGCTTGGACACCGCGCGGATGTCGATAATCTCGAGCGTCGGGTTCGACAGCGACTCGAAGAACACGACCTTGGTGTCCGGCCGGATCGCGGCCTTCCACTGGTCGAGATCGGTGCCGTCGACGAAGGTGACCTCGACGCCGAAGCGGGTCAGCACGTCCTCGAGGATGTAGAGGCAGGAGCCGAACAGCGCGCGCGAGGAGACGACGTGATCGCCCGCGCGGAGCAGCGACATGAGCGCGCCGTTGACCGCGGCCATGCCCGAGGCCGTGGCGAAGGCGGCTTCGGCGCCTTCGAGTGAGGCGATCCGGTCCTCGAACATCGCCACGGTCGGGTTGCCGTAGCGGGCGTAGATGAATTCGTCCGAGCCGCTTTCGAGGAACCGCGCTTCGGCGGCCTCGGCGCTGTCATAGACGAAGCCCTGGGTCAGGAAGATCGCCTCCGACACTTCGCCGTACTGGCTGCGCCGCGTGCCCGAATGCACGGCGCGGGTTCTGGGGCGGAAGGCCGGTTTGCCGCTGGTGTCCTTCATCGCATCACACTCCGTTCTCGACGCCGGACACGAAAAACGCGCCCTCGCCGTGTCATGGCC
This sequence comes from Rhodobacterales bacterium HKCCE3408, assembly GCA_015689705.1. Taxonomy (GTDB): domain Bacteria; phylum Pseudomonadota; class Alphaproteobacteria; order Rhodobacterales; family Rhodobacteraceae; genus HKCCE3408. The sequence continues at coordinate 33,804 of WVSN01000019.1, read as the reverse complement.
GGGGCGCGCGTGCGAGGACGTGTCACCGTCGACCTCTTTAGCGGTTTCTTTAACGTGGCCCGCAATCCGGTTCACAAATCGCCACGGTCAGCGGCGTACTCCCGAAGCCCTGTCCGGTCAAGCGGGAATGGCCGCGGCGGCCGGCGGCCTTTACCGTTCCTTAACCGCATTGTCATGCGGTCGTGACCTTGGCGTCACCCAGATGTCGCGGATTCGTCTTATCCACAGGCCAGTTCTTGTAGGGCGACGGGCAGATGACGGTCATCGCGGTCAATACGCGGCAGCGGCAGATCGAGGGACGCGAAGCGCTGGCCGACGCGCTGCACGCGCTGCCCGAAGGCGCGCCGGTCACGGTGATGACCCACGGCTTCCGATCCGACCCGTTCCGGCCCGGACATTCCCCCCACACGCACATTCTCTCGCCCGTCTCCCGCAACGATTGCTGGAAGGCGGTCAGCTGGCCCCGGCATCTCGGCCTGACGCGTCCCGGCGCCGGGCTGGCCGTCGGCTTCGGATGGCCCGCGCGCGGCCGGCTCGACCGGGTGGCGCGGCGGGCCTGGGAGGCGGGCGCGGCACTGTCGGAGACGATCGCCGGCATCGGCGAGATGCGGCCCGACGCGCGGGTGCGGATCATCGCCCATTCGCTCGGCGCGCGGGTGGCGCTGCGCGCGCTTCAGGATCAGCGGCCCGGCCTCGTGGAGGCGGTGATCCTGCTGTCGGCCGCCGAGACCCAGGCCGCCGCCGACCGCGCCGCCTTCTCGCCCGCGGGCCGCGCCGCGCGCATCCTGAACGTGACCTCGGGCGAGAACCTGGCCTTCGAGCTTCTGTTCCGGCTGTTCGCGCCGGGGACCGAGACCTTCGTGCGCCACGTCTCCGCCGGGCTGTCCGGGCCGCATCGCGGTTGGCTGGATCTGAAGATCGACGATGCCGACCACCTCGCCGCACTCCATGCGCTCGGCTACCGGGCGAAGCCGCCGCACCGGCGCGTCTGCCACTGGTCGAGCTACCTGCGCCCCGGTCTTTTCCCCGTCTACCGCGACGTCTTCGCGTCCGGGACGGCCTTCGCCCGCCTCCGTGCCGCCCTGCCCGACGCGCCCGCGCCGGTGCGCCCGCGCCTGCCCGCCCTCGCCCGCCGTGCCGATTGCGCTTGACCGGCGGCGCACCTGCGGCAAGCTCCACCCATGACCGCCCCGATCGATCTTTATTACTGGCCCACGCCGAACGGCTGGAAAGTGTCCATCGCGCTGCACGAGATGGAGCTGCCCTACACGCTCCACCTGATCGATATCGCGAAGGGCGATCAGTTCGCGCCCGACTTCCTGAAGATCAGCCCGAACAACAAGATGCCGGCAATCACCGATCCCGACGGGCCGGATGGCGCGCCGGTCAGCCTGTTCGAGTCCGGCGCGATCCTGCTGTACCTCGCCCGCAAGACCGGCCGCTTCTACGGCGAGACCGAGCGCGAGCGGCTTGCCGTCGAACAATGGCTGATGTGGCAGATGGGCGGGCTCGGGCCGATGGCCGGACAGGCGCACCATTTCCTGAAATACGCGCCGCTCATGGATCCGCCGCAGGACCTGCCCTATGCCAAGGACCGCTACCGGACCGAGGTCGCGCGGCTTTACGGCGTGCTGGACCGGCAGCTCGGCGAGAACGAGTTCGTCGCCGGAGATTTCTACTCCATCGCCGACATGGCGGTCTGGGGATGGGCCTCGCTCTGGGAGGGCCAGCAGCAGACGCTGGAGGACAAGCCGAACATGGCGCGCTGGCTCGAGACGGTCGGCGCACGGCCCGGCGTGATCGCGGGCCGTGCGCTCGCCGCCGAGAAACGGGGCGAACCGTCGCGGCTGGCGGCAAGCGACCGGCTGTTCAACCGATAATCCCGCCGGGGAAAGCGACCGGGCCATTCCCCGTCCGCAATGGCTTTTTTTCGCGGCCGATCCTGCCTATCGTTAAGCTGACTGTCGAACGGAGACCGGCCATGACATCGGACAGCCTGCGGGGCATCGCCTTTGCCGTCCTCTTCGTCATCATCCTGATGGCCGCCTTCGGCGGGTTCGGGGTTCTCTGATGGCGCAACGCTACAGCGGGGAATACAGCCCGAGGGGCCGCCGCGATTCCAACGCGGAGCGTGGCGAGGTCACGGCGCCCCGCCCGCCCGAGATCTCGTTCCGCGGCCGGGCGCCGGCACGTCATGGCGCGAAGCTGAACCTGATGTTCCTCGCCGCAGCCATCACCGTCGTCCCGGCCTTCTTCCAGGGCACGGCAGGGCTTGCCGTCGACCTGATCGGATCGGCGCTGCTGTTCCTTGCCGCCTGGCTCACCCGCGACGGGGTCCGGGCCGAGGATGCCTACAATGAACGCAAGGTCGCCCGCCGCCCGGCCATTCCGCGCAAGATCTTCGGATCGGTCGCGACCGGGCTCGGCGTCGCGGCGCTTGCGCTCGGGGAAGAACCTGTCGCCGCGGTCATCGCGGGCGTGCTCGCCGGCGGGCTGCACCTGTTCGTGTTCGGCCCCGACCCGATGAAGGACAAGGGACTCGAGGGCGTCGACCGCTACCAGACCGAACGCATCGCCAAGAAGGTCGAGGAGGCCGAAACGCTGCTCGGCCAGATGAAGGACGCGATCCTGCGCGCCCGCGACCGGGAACTCGAGGCCCGGGTCGAGGGCTTCCAGGCGACCGTCCGCCAGATGTTCCGGACGGTCGAGGAGGATCCCCGCGATCTCAACCGCGCCCGGCGCTATCTGGGCGTCTACCTGCAGGGCGCGCGCGACGCGACCGTGAAGTTCGCCGATATCTACGGCAACGACCGCGACCCGGCCGTTCGCGCCGATTACGTCGCCATGCTGGACGACCTCGAAAATGGATTTTCAGAACGTACCAAGACCATGCTGCTTGAGGACCGCAGCGATCTCGACGTCGAGATCGAGGTTCTGCGCGAGCGGCTTCAACGCGATATCAGCCACATCGAACACCGGGGGTGACCCATGACCAATGAGATCCAGGCCAAGGCCGAGGAGGCCGCCAAGCTCGTCGACGAGCTGAACTCGATCGTTCTGCCCGAACCGTCGACCGAACTTGTCGTCCTGTCGGACGCGCCCGAGCCGACGGCCGAGCAGATCCGGACCCGGATGGCCGAGATCGACATGTCGGATACCAATTCCATCGTCACTTTCGGCACGGCCGCGCAGGAGGAACTGCAGGTCATCAGCCAGGCCATGCTGTACGGCGTGAAGAACAAGGATGTGGGTCCCGCCGGGGATTCCCTGCGCGATATCGTCGGCACCATCCGCGGCTTCTCGGTCGACGAGCTGAACCCCAACCGCAAGCGCAGCTGGTGGGAGCGTCTGTTCGGCGGCGCGAAGCCGATCCACGATTTCATGGCGCGCTACGAGGACGTGCAGGGCCAGATCGACAAGATCACCGACGACCTGCTGCGCCACGAGCACACGCTGATGAAGGACATCAAGTCCCTCGACCAGCTCTATGAAAAGACACTGAATTTCTACGACGAGCTGGCGCTTTACATCGCCGCCGGCGAGGAGAAGCTGAAGGAACTCGACGCGACCACGATCCCGGCCAAGGAGGCCGAGGTGAATGCCGCGCCGGAGACCGACCAGGTCATCAAGGCGCAGGAGCTGCGCGACCTGCGCGCCGCGCGCGACGATCTCGAACGCCGGGTCCACGACCTGAAGCTGACGCGGCAGGTCACGATGCAGTCCCTGCCCTCGATCCGGCTGGTGCAGGAAAACGACAAGAGCCTCGTGACGAAGATCAACTCGACGCTCGTCAACACCGTGCCGCTCTGGGAGACGCAGCTGGCGCAGGCGGTCACGATCCAGCGCTCGACCGAGGCGGCGTCGGCGGTGCGCGAGGCAACGGACCTGACCAACGACCTTCTGAAGTCGAACGCCGAGAACCTGCGCGAGTCCAACCGGATGGTGCGCGAGGAGATGGAGCGCGGCGTGTTCGACATCGAGGCCGTGAAGCACGCCAATGCCGAGCTGATCGCCACGATCGAGGAAAGCCTGCAGATCGCCGACGAGGGCAAGGCGCGCCGTGCCGCCGCCGAGGCCGAGATGCAGAAGATGGAGCGCGAGCTGCGCGACACGCTGTCCGCCGCGAAGGCGCGCCGGGACGGCACCGGCTCGAATATCGGGGAAAGCGTCCCGGCCAGCTGAGGCCTACGGGCAAGCAAGCCAGACGCCTCCGCCGGGTCACGGCCGGGCCCCCGGCGGAGGAGACTGGCGCCCGACGCCCACCGACGTCGCCCGCCCGCACCGGGATGCCACAATCGCGAGAGCGGCCCCGAACACCGCTGGCCCTCTCACGGGCGATTTGCTAGACGCCGCTGCGGGGGGATCGATGGAGCTTGGTGATGGCGAAGCGCCACCGCAGACATCCGCGTTCTCCCCTGTCCCGCAGTCTGATTGCCGGGCTGGCCGCGCTCGCGCTGTCGGCCTGTCAGGTCGCCGCGCCGGTCTCGCCAGTGCCCGACTCCGCACCCGAGGACCCACCAGAACGCTCGGCCGAAAGCCTCGCCTTCGAGGCCTATTACGCCAACGTGCAGGAGCGTCTGCTGAACGACGGCTTCCTGCGCACGGATGGCGGCGGGCCGGATACGCCCATTACCGCCCGCAGCCTGGCCGAGACATTCGAGCGAATCGCACTCTATGACGAATACGCGCTGAGCGGCGGCCGCTTCATCCAGCGCGAGACGCCGGCCGTCCTGCGCCGCTGGACCGCACCGGTGCGCCTGCAGGCCCATTTCGGCCCGAGCACGACCGAGGCCGAGCGTGCCGAGGACCGCGCCTATCTGTCGAACTATGCGCGCCGGCTGGCGGGGCTGACCGGCCACCCGGTTTCGACCGTTCAGGGCAACGGCAATTTCCACGTTCTCTATCTCAACCGCGACGAACAGCTCGCCGCGGGGGACCTGCTGCGCCTGCTGGTCCCGGGGATCGGCCCCGACATCGTGCGCGAGATCACGGGCCTGCCGCGCTTCGCCTTCTGCTCGGTCTACGCCTTCTCCTCGGCCGACAACCCGTCGGAATACGTGGCCGCCGTGGCGATCATCCGGACCGAGCATCCGGACCTTCTGCGCCGGTCCTGCGTGCACGAGGAGATCGCCCAGGGCCTCGGCCTGCCGAACGACAGCCCGTCCGCGCGCCCGTCGATCTTCAACGACGACGAGGAATTCGCGCTTCTGACACGTCTGGACGAGCTGATGCTGCGGATGCTCTACGACCGCCGCCTGGCTCCGGGGATCAGCGCCGAGGAGGCCCGGCCGGTCGTCCGCCAGATCGCCGAGGAGCTCATGGGCGGATCGACCTGACGGGGAAATCGCCGCAGGCATTCCCCGGCTGAAACGGGGCGACAGGCCGGGTCGCAGCGATTATGCTGCCGCCGACGACAGCCCGAGCGAGACCAGCCCATGCCCATTTTCGATTTCCTTTCCGGACAGTTCATTGATGTCATCGAGTGGACCGACGATACCCGCGACACGATGGTGTGGCGGTTCGAGCGGCACGGGCACGAGATCAAGTACGGCGCCAAGCTGACGGTGCGCGAAGGGCAGACGGCGGTCTTTATCCACGAAGGCCAGCTTGCCGATGTGTTCACCCCCGGTCTCTACATGCTCGAGACCAACAACATGCCGATCCTGACGTCGCTTCAGCACTGGGATCACGGCTTCAAATCGCCGTTCAAGTCCGAGATCTACTTCGTCAACACCAACCGCTTCACCGATCTGAAGTGGGGCACGAAGAACCCGATCATGCTGCGCGATCCGGAATTTGGACCGACGCGCATCCGCGCCTACGGCACCTATACCGTGAAGGTCGCCGACGCCGCGCGCTTCATGATCGAGATCGTCGGCACGGATGGAGAGTTCACCACCGATGAGGTGACCTTCCAGATCCGCAACATCATCGTCCAGGAATTCAGCCGCGCCATCGCCGGCGCCGGTATCCCGGTGCTCGACATGGCAGCCAATACCGGTGACGTCGGCAAGCTCGTGGCCGGTGCGATCTCCGAGACCATCACAGCCTACGGCCTCACCCTCCCCGAGCTGTATATCGAGAACATCTCGCTCCCGCCCGAGGTCGAGAAGGCGCTGGATACCCGGACCTCGCGCGGGATCACCGGAAATCTCGACGAGCACCTGAAATACAAGGCCGCCGAGGCGTTGGCGAGCCAGGGCTCCGGTGCCGGTCAGGCGATGGGCATGGGCATGGGCGCGGGACTTGGAATGCAGATGGGCGGCATGATGGGCGGGTCGTGGGGCGCGGCCCCGCAGGCGCAGCCCGCCGCCGCTCCGGCCGCCGCTCCGCCTCCGCCGCCGGTCGAGCATGTCTGGCACATCGCCGAGAACGGCCAGACCAAAGGACCGTTCTCCAAGGCCTCGCTCGGCCGCATGGCGTCGGCCGGGGAACTGACGCGCGAGACGCTGGTCTGGACCCAGGGCCAGGACGGCTGGATGAAGGCCGAGGACGTGTCGGAGCTTGCGCAACTCTTCACCGTCCTGCCGCCGCCGCCCCCGCCGCCGCCGCCCGCGGGCTGAGGATCGCGCGACGGATCGTCCATGTCGGCCCGTGAAGGTCGGGCCGACACCCAGTTTCCCCGAGGCCTCCCATGGAAAAGACCGGCTATTCCGCGACACAGATCGCGCTTCACTGGGCGACCGCGATCGCCGTCCTCGCCGCCTATCTGCTGAGCGAGGGGATGGGCCGGGCCCATCGCATCCTCATGCGCGACGGGCTCGACCCGATCGCGGCCGCGCCGATCCATGTCTGGCTCGGGCTGACCGTCTTCGCGCTGGTGGTGATCCGGCTGGCGGTGCGCGCGATCTCGGGCGCGCCGGCACCTCTGGCCACCGGATGGATGGAACTGGCGGCGAAATGGGGCCACCGGCTGATCTATCTTCTGCTGATCGTGACGCCGATCACCGGCTTTTCCGGCTGGTTTCTCGGTATCGACCTGGGCGAGCCGCACAACCTCGCCGCCAATGCGCTGATGCTGGTCGCCGGCGGCCACGCGGTTGTGGCGATCGGCCATCATTACCTGAAGCGCGACGGCACACTGACCCGGATGCTTCGACCCGCGCCGCGCTGACCGGCCCCGAACGGCAACGCCGCGCGCTAGTGCGCCTCGGCGGCCACGGAGTAGCGCCGGCGCGCGGCGGCCCAGTCGCGTACGTCGGGAATCTGCTCGATCTCGCCGACATCGGTGTATTCGCTGACCGGCAGCCAGCGGTCCATGGTCCGGGCGAGAAGCGCGTCGCCCGACATGAAAAGCTCGCCCAGGTCGGTCTCTCGCGCGATGGTGGTCCGTCCGAGGATGATGCCGAGCAGCGAGGGCACGTTCGTCTCGACGTAGAGGTCGACCTCGAAACCGGGGATCGACGTGCAGATCTCGACCTTCGCGCCCGGCTGTATGACGGCCCAGTAGGTGTCGTAGGCCAGCCCCTCATCGGCGAAGCGGAACTGGATCACGACCCGGCGCGGCGGCAGGGCGTCGGTGTCGATCATCGAGCGCATCTTCCACATCATGCTGGAGGCATTGGCGGTGCAGAGGGCGAGTTCGGCCTTGATGAACCGCAGGCCCCACCGCGCCAGCATTTCCAGCACCGGCTCGAGCGCGATCGCCGCCTCGGTCCGGATATAGTCGACCGCGCCCGAGGCCCGGTCTTCCACCCTCTCCACCAGTCCGAGCGCTTCGAGTTCCTTCAGACGGCGGCTGAGAAGCGCGGGCGAGATCGAACCGATCTCGCGCCGGATCTCGTTGAATTTCGAGTTTCCGGCCCAGAGCGCGACGAGGATCGGGATCGTCCACCGCGGCTCGAGGATCTCGCAGGCGCGGGTGATCGGGCAGATCATGCCATAGGGTTTCTTCGTCATCGCGGTCTCCAGTCCGGTTGCGATCAGGCTACGCGACGGGGTCCCGACCGATCCAGTTCAGAATCTGTACCGGGGACGCTTCATGCCGTGCACTGCCCGGTGGACGGCCCGGGCGGGCAAGGTCGGGACATCGCCGATCACGGCTTCCAAACCGGAGACTGACCCGATGACCTTCGAGACCGACACCGCCCGCCGCCCTGCCCTCGCCGCCCTTCTGGACCTGCTGCGCATCAGCCGCGGCACGCCGTCCGACCCCGGCCAGATGCGCCAGCCGCCGCGCGGGGTGCGGATGACCGAGGCCCGGCCCGGCGGGATCGACCCGATGACGCGCGCTCATCTCGTCTCGCTCGGCCATGGCCGGCGCTGAGGGGATTTGAAACCGATGGGCGGTCGTGCTCGTATCTGAAGCATGACCGACGCGACCGCCCCCTTCCCGGCTTCGGCCCGCCCCGCCCCCCTCGCGCGGCTTCGGGCCGCGCTGCCGCACCGGCGCGTCCTTCTGAAATGGCTGCACTGGGGCATCCTGCCCTTCTTCACCTGGTTTCTGTTCGCCGATCCGGATGTCGTGCGGTCGTGGGGGCCGCTCTGGTTCGGCCTGCATTCGGTGAACGGGCTGATCTTCGTGACGCTGGCGCTGGTCTGGACCGGCTGGCACCTGAACAAGGGCCTTGCCGGGCGGCCCGGGCCGAAACTACCGCCCTGGGCGCGGGTCGTGCATCCGATCCTGCACAAGACGCTGATCTGGGGCCTGTTCCTCGTCGCGTTCGGCGGCTTTCTCCTTGGCCTGACGTCGAGCGTGCTTCTGAAGGCCGGAGGGTTCCTGCCGATCGCTCCACCCCTCGCGCTGCCGGCGGCGAACGAGATGGTGGGCCTATTCCACTCCTATCAGTTCTACGCGCTCGCCGGGCTCGTCGGACTTCACGCGGCGTTCCACACATGGCGGCACGTGGTCCTGCGCGACAACGCGCTGCGGATCATGGCGCCGCGCATCCTGCACCGGTTCCTGTGACGGTCGTCTTCTGGCGCAGGCTGCACAAGACAGCCCACTGGACGCAGTTCGGCCTGCTGCTCGGCATGATCTCGATCCAGGAGGTGACCGCGGGTTGGGTCGCGCCCTATGCCGCCGTCGCCCTGGGCTGGCCGGTCCTGGCGGCGATCCGCGGGCTCTACACCCGGCCGGGGCCGAAGCTGTCGCCGGGCCTGAAGATCCTGCACCGCTGGCACCACATCGCGCTTTATGCCGGGGTCTTCGTCTCGGGCATACTGGCCGCGCTCTGGCTGACCGGGCGCGAGGTTCCGCTGCAATACTGGCTGTTCATCCTTTTCATGGTTTCATTGGCGCACGGCATGTTCCATCTTTGGCGGCATACGGCGCTTCTGGACGGAGCGCTTCGCATCATTCTGCCCACGGCCCTGCACAAGCATCTATGACCGACCTGACCGCCGCGCGACCCGAGGAGGAACACCGGTTTCCCTGCGACCAGTGCGGCGCGGATTTCCGGTTCGACCCGGCTCAGGGCAAGCTGATCTGCGACCATTGCGGGAACGAGGCGGAGCTGTCGGAGGATACCGGGAGCCCGTGGACGGCCACATCTGCGATCGAGGAACTCGACTTCCAGGCCGCGTTGCGGGACCGGCTGCCGCAGGCGGAGATGGAAGAGACCCGCGTCTCGACCTGCCCCAATTGCGGCGCGCAGGTCGAGTTCTCGCCCGACATCCACGCCGCCGAATGCCCGTTCTGCGCGACGCCGGTCGTGACCGACACCGGCACCCACCGGCACATCAAGCCGGCCGCCGTCGTGCCCTTCCATATCGAGGAGCGCGCGGCGCACGAGTCGATGAACAAGTGGCTCGGGCGGCTTTGGTTCGCGCCGAACGGGCTGCAGGAATATGCCCGCAAGGGGCGGAAGATGCAGGGCATCTACGTGCCCTACTGGACCTACGACGCCGACACCCGGACGAGCTATCGCGGCCAGCGCGGCACGATCTACTACGTCACCGTGCGCGGGCCGGACGGCAAGCCGCAGCGCCAGCAGCGGGTTCGCTGGACGCGGGTTACCGGACGGGTGCAGCGTTTCTTCGACGACGTGCTGGTGCTCGCCTCGCGCTCGCTGCCCAAGAGCTACACGGACGGGCTCGCGCCCTGGGCGCTCGGGGCGCTGACGGATTACCGGCCCGAATACCTCGCGGGGTTCCGGGCCGAGGGCTACACCGTCGGCCTCGAGGACGGGATGGTCGAGGCGCGGCAGATCATGGACGCGCAGATCACGCGGGACATCATGGCCGATATCGGCGGAGATCGACAGCGCGTCGACGGGGCCGATACGCAGATCTCGGACGTGACGTTCAAGCATATCCTGCTGCCGATCTGGCTCGCCGCCTACAAGTATCGCGGCAAGACCTACCGCTTCGTGGTCAACGGCCAGACCGGCAAGGTGCAGGGCGAACGGCCGTGGTCGGCGATCAAGATCGCCATCGCCGTGGTGATCGCCGCAATTGTCGTCGGCGTGGCGGTTTACCTGTATTCGGTCTATGGCGAAGGCGGCAGTGCGCTGACACCCGGATCAACCGGGTTCGGCACGCTGGAGTCGAAGTAGCGGCCTGAGGGAGGGGACGCGATGATCCTGTGCGCGGGCGAGGCCCTGATCGACATGCTGCCGCGCAAGACCGAGGGCGGCGCGGCGGGCTTCGCGCCCTATCCCGGCGGCGCGGTCTTCAACACCGCCGTCGCCCTGTCCCGGCTCGGGCAGAAGACGGCGATGTTCACCGGCATCTCGGACGACCTGTTCGGCGAGCAGCTTGCGCGGGTCTTCGATGCCAATGGCGTATCGCGGCAGTATGTCCAGGTCTCCGACCGGCCGACGACGCTGGCTTTCGTCACGCTGACCGACGGTCACGCGAAATACGCCTTCTACGACGAGAACACGGCCGGTCGCATGCTGACGCCGGACGACCTGCCCGGCGATCTCGGCGATATCGCGGCCTGCTTCTTCGGCGGGATCAGTCTGGCGGTCGAGCCCTGTGCCGAGGCCTACGAGGCGCTGTGCCTGCGCGAGGCCCCGGCCCGCGCGATCATGCTCGACCCGAATATCCGCCCCGGCTTCATCCGGGACGAGGCCCGCTACCGCGCCCGGCTCGACAAGATGCTGGCGGCGGCCGACATCGTGAAGCTGTCGGACGAGGACCTGCACTGGCTGATGGGCGACGGTGATCTCGGCGATCTCGCGCGCGACCTTGTCGCGAAGGGTCCCCGGATCGTCTGCATCACCCGCGGGGCGGAGGGCGTGACCGGCTGCATGGCGGACCGCGAGGTCACAGTTCCCGCCGAACGGGTCGAGGTCGTCGACACTGTCGGCGCGGGTGACACGTTCAACGCGGGATTCCTCGCCAGTCTTGCCGAGCAGGGTCTCCTGTCGAAATCCGGGCTAGACGGCGTCGACGACGGCGCGCTGGAAGAGGCGCTGAGCCTCGGTGCCCGCGCCGCCGCGATCACCGTCTCGCGCGCCGGTGCCAACCCGCCGCGGCGCGACGAACTGTGAGGGCGATTCTCCAGCGCGTCAGCGAGGCGCGGGTCGAGATCGGCGGCGAGACCGTCGGGCGCTGCGGCCCGGGCCTGATGATCCTTGTCTGCGCCATGGCGGGCGACGGCATGGACGAGGTTGAACGTCTTTCTGCAAAGGTCTCGAAACTCAGGATTTTCGAGGATGATGCCGGCAAGATGAACCGCTCGATCCTCGACACAGGCGGCGGGGCGCTCGTCGTCAGCCAGTTCACGCTGGCCGCCGATACATCGCGCGGCAACCGGCCCGGCTTTTCCACCGCCGCCCCGCCGGAGGACGGCAAGCGGCTCTACGAGGCCTTCGCCGCCGCGCTTCGGGCCCTCGGAATCCCGACCGAAACGGGGCGCTTCGGGGCCGACATGGCCGTGCATCTGGTCAATGACGGGCCGGTCACAATCTGGCTGGATACCGCGCAATAGCGCCCATTTATTGGGCATCGGCCAAATTGCACGCCGCCAGACCGCGCTTCAAACTACCGTGTTTGCAGACCTTTTCCGGCAGGCTATGGTGAAGGCCATGACGGGGACACCATCCTTTTTCGACGAGATGTTCGCGGGCGACGGCACGGTGCGCAGCCCCTACCAGTCCTACGATGCCTGGTTCACAGACGAGGACATCAAGGAGCTGCGCAAGAAGTCCATCGAGGCCGAGCGCTTCTTCCGACGCACCGGAATCACCTTCAACGTCTACGGCCAGGCCGAGGCGGACGAGCGGCTGATCCCCTTCGACATCGTCCCCCGGATCATTTCCGGCCGCGAATGGGCCAAGCTGACCAAGGGGATCGAACAGCGCGTGCGCGCGCTCAACGCCTTCCTCTACGACCTCTACCACCGGCAGGAGATCCTGCGCGCGGGCCGCGTCCCGACCGAGCTGATCGCGCGCAACGAGGCCTTCCTGCCGAAGATGATCGGCGTCGCCCCGCCGGGCAACGTCTACACCCATATCGTCGGCATCGACCTCGTCCGCACCGGCGAGGACGATTTCTTCGTGCTCGAGGACAACGCCCGCACACCGTCTGGCGTGAGCTACATGCTCGAGAACCGCGAGACGATGCTGCAGATGTTCCCGGAGCTGTTCAGCCGCATCAAGGTGCAGGAAGTGCAGGATTATCCCCGCGCGCTCCGCCGGTCGCTCGGCGCCTGCGCCCCGCCGGCCTGCGACGGGTCTGTGACGGTGGCAGTGCTCACGCCCGGCATCCACAACTCGGCCTATTTCGAACATGCCTTCCTCGCCGACCAGATGGGCGTGGAGCTGGTCGAGGGTTCGGACCTGCGGGTGGTCAACGGGCGGATCGCGATGCGCACGACGCAGGGCTACCGACCGATCGACGTGATCTACCGCCGCGTCGACGACGCCTTCCTCGATCCGATGAACTTCAATCCCGAAAGCCTTCTGGGCGTGCCGGGGATCATGGACGTCTACCGCGCCGGCGGCATCACCATCGCCAACGCGCCCGGCACCGGCATAGCCGACGACAAGGCGATCTACAGCTACATGCCGGATATCGTTGAATTTTATACCGGCGAAAAGGCGATCCTGAAGAATGTGCCGACCTGGCGCTGCTCGGACGAGGACTCGCTAAGATACGTGCTCGACAATCTCGAGGACCTCGTCGTGAAGGAGGTCCACGGCTCAGGCGGCTACGGCATGCTTGTCGGGCCCGCCGCCTCGAAGAAGGAGATCGCTGAGTTCCGGGCGAAGCTCGAAGCGCGGCCCGGCAATTACATCGCGCAGCCGACGCTGGCGCTGTCGACCGTGCCGATCCTGACCAAGGCCGGCCTCGCGCCGCGCCATGTCGATCTGCGGCCCTTCGTGCTGGTCAGCCCGAACGACATCAAGATCACGCCCGGCGGCCTGTCCCGCGTGGCGCTGAAAAAGGGCAGCCTGGTGGTGAACTCGTCCCAGGGCGGGGGCACGAAAGACACCTGGGTTCTGGAGGAATAGATGCTCGGGCGCGTCGCAGGGGGGTTGTTCTGGATGTTCCGCTATCTCGAGCGGAGCGAGAACACGGCGCGTCTGGTGGATGCCGGCTTCCGCATGGCCCTGACCCGGCCCGACGGGACGGATGACGAATGGGGCAGCGTTCTGCAGACGGCATCGAGCATGTCGGCCTATCTCGACCGCCACGGCGAGGTCGAACAGGCCAAGGTGATCGACTACCTCCTGCGCGAGCCGACGAACCCCTCCTCCGTCATGTCGTCCATCGCCGCTGCGCGGATGAACGCGCGCGCCGTCCGCACTGCGATCACGCGCGAGGTCTGGGAGGCGGTCAACGACACCTACATGATCGTCAAGCAGGCGCTGGCCCGGCCCATTGCGCCGCGCGACCTGCCCGAAGTGCTCGGCATGATCCGCCAGCAATCGGCGCTGGTGCGGGGCGCGCTGCACGGCACGATGCTGCGAAACGACGTGTTCGACTTCGCCCGGATCGGGACCTTCCTCGAACGCGCCGACAACACCGCCCGCATTCTTGACGTGAAATACTACGTGCTCCTGCCGTCGATCAGCCAGATCGGCTCGTCGCTCGACAACGTGCAGTGGGAGACGATCCTGCGCTCGGTCGCCGGCCAGCGCGCCTATCGCTGGATCACGCAAGGCGAGTCGAGCCCGATGACGATCGCCGACTTCCTGATCTTCGACGGGCGGATGCCGCGCAGCCTGAAATTCTCCGTCGGCAAGATCGCCACCAATCTCGGTTATCTCGAGGCCGAGTACGGCACACGCCACGACAGCCACGAGATCATCGACCGGATCGAGACGCGTCTGGACAACGGCAATATCGACGCGGTGTTCGACGAGGGGCTGCACGAATTCATCCTCGAGATGCTCGAGGGGCTGGCGCGGCTCGGCGCCCAGATCGCCCGCGACTACCGGTTCGAGGACTAGACCCATGCGCCTGTCGATCCAGCACACCACGACCTACCGCTTCGCCGAGCCGGTGCCCTACGGGCTGCAACAGCTTCGCCTGACCCCCAAGAGCCGCGCGGGACAGGAGGTTCTGAGCTGGCAGATGGGCCTCGAAGGCGGCCAGGCCGAAGTCGAGTTCACCGACGAGTATCTCAACCGGGTGGCCCTGATTTCCTTCGATCCGGCGGCGACGCAGATCGTCGTGTCGTGCCAGGGCGTGGTCGAGACCTCGGATACATCGGGGATCGTCGGAAAGCATGGCGGCTTCGCGCCGCTCTGGCTGTTCGAGCGCTCCACCCCGCGGACGCGCGCCGGCCCGAATGTCCGACGCATCGCCAAGGGGCTGAAGGACGAGGTCGAGGAGGACATCGCCCGCCTCCACGCCCTGTCGGAGCGGATCGCCGAGGCCGTGCCCTACGAGGTCGGCGCGACCGGCGCGACGACCACCGCCGAGGAGGCGCTGGAGCTTGGCCGGGGGGTCTGCCAGGACCACGCGCACATCTTCATCGCCGCCGCCCGGTCGATGGGCTACCCGGCGCGCTACGTGTCGGGCTACCTGATGATGGACGACCGGGTGCACCAGGACGCCAGCCACGCCTGGGCCGAGGCGCATGTCGACGGGATCGGCTGGATCGGCTTCGACGTGTCGAACGCGATCTGTCCGGACGAGCGCTATGTCCGCGTCGCGACGGGCCTCGACTATGGCGAGGCGGCACCGATCTCGGGCCTGCGCATCGGCAAGGGCGCCGAATCGCTGGCGGTCGACATTCAGGTGCAGCAATAATCCCCGCCCAGAGGGGCAGGGAAACAGGCACATGACCTATTGCGTGGGGCTGAAGCTCAACCGCGGCATCGTCATGATGTCCGACACCCGCACCAATGCCGGCGTCGACAACATCTCCGTGTTCCGCAAGATGTTCCTCTGGGAAGCCGAGGGCGAGCGGTCCGTCACGCTGATGACGGCGGGCAATCTCGCCACCACGCAGGCCGTGGTCTCGCTCCTGTCCGAACGCATGAAGCCGGCCGAGGAACGCGGCGATCCCTCGATCCTCGAGGCGCCGTCTATGTTCCAGGTCGCCCGCATCGTCGGCCAGACCCTGCGCGAGGTCATCGCCGAGCAGGACGGCCGGTCGGGCCTCGTGGCCGACAGCGCATTCTCAGCCACGCTCATCCTCGGCGGCCAGGTGCGCGGCGGCGAGCCGCGGCTGTTCATGATCTATCCGGAAGGCAATTTCGTCGAGGCCAGCGACGACACGCCGTTCTTCCAGATCGGCGAGACGAAGTACGGCCGCCCGATTCTCGTCCGCGCATATGATCCGGACATGAGCTTCGAGGACGCGGTGAAGCTGCTGATGGTGAGCTTTGATTCCACGATCAAGGCGAACCTCTCGGTCGGTCTGCCGCTCGACCTGCACATCTACGAGACCGACACGTTCCACCACGGCCTGATCCGGCGGATCGAGCGGGACGACGCCTATTTCAACATGATATCAGAGGGTTGGGGCGTGGCCTTGCGCGACGCGTTCAACGCGCTGCCGCCCTATTCCTTCCGCTGATCCCGGAGGCCGGCGCCGGGTGCGAGGGGCGCTGCCCCTCGCGCTCCCCGGAGTATTTCGGGAAAGATGAAGGGTTCAGGTCCGGGTGACGTCGTGGCCGTAGAGCCAGTCGAACCGGCCGAGCAGGAGTTGCGGCGCGAGGCGCGATCCCAGGCGGAGCGCGGTATGAGCCGCGCTGCGTTTCAGGCCCGGAGCGAGGTGGTAGTTGGTGGCATTGGCCTCGGCCGCGGCGACGATGCGCTCGACGCGACGGCGGCGGCGAAGCTGGTAGGTCGCGAAGGCCTCGGGCGGCGGCAGCGTGTCGAGCAGGCCGGCGAGGACCCAGGCATCCTCGAGCGCCATATTGGCCCCCTGCGCGAGGAAGGGCAGCGTCGGATGGGCGGCGTCGCCGATCAGGACGGCGCGGCCGGAAAACCAGTGCGGGGCGACAGGGTGGCGGAAGAGACCCCAGAGGTTCACGCGCCCGACCCGGTCGAGGAGGTCGGTGACCTCGGGGCAGAAGCCCCGGAACGCGGCGCGCAGCGCGGCCGGGTCGTCCTCGTGGTGCCAGCCTTCCTCGGTCCACTCGTCCCGCTCCTCGACCGCGACGATGTTCACGAGCCGGCCGCCGCGCAGCGGGTAGCGCACGAGATGGCGGCCGTCGCCCATGAAGACATGCGGCTCGGGCGCGAGACCGGGATCGCCCTCGACCAGGGCACGCCACGCGACCTGTCCGGTGAACCGGGTGACCAGACCGCCCGCGACGGCGCGCTTGGTCACGGACTGGAGACCGTCGGCGCCGATCAGGACGGGGACGCTGCGGGTGGCGCCGTCGGCAGTGGTAAGGGTGACCGCGTCGGGCCCGGGTTCGACGCGCGCGATCTCGACGCCGGTCTCGATCTTCGCGCCGGCCTCTTCCGCCGTCTGCGCCAGCACGGCGAGCAGATCGGCGCGGTGGCAGAGCCGGAAGCCGTAGCCGAAGGGCAGCCGCGCGACCTGTGCGCCGGTGGCTCCGTTGCGCAGCACCACGCCCGCCGCGCCATCGCCGAGTTCGGAGGTGTCGAGGCCGAGCGCGCCGAGCACGCGGGTACCGTTGGGAGAGACCTGGATGCCGGCCCCGATCTCGGTCAGCGCCGGGGCGCGTTCGAGGACGGTGACCTGCCAGCCGCGCTGCGCCAGGGCGGCGGCGGCGGCGAGCCCGCCGATGCCGGCGCCGAGAATGGTGACGGGGCGGGTCAAGGGGCGGTCCGGGATGGGGCGCGGCCGAAGGGTACGGCCGCGGCCGGAGGGAGGCGGCGATTGCAGAGGCCCGTCACGTCATCCGGCCCCGCGGGGCGGTTCGACCGTCGGGCCATCCGCACGGGCCTCAGTCGTCGCGATGCACCTTTTCGCGGCGCTCGTGCTGTTCCTGGGCCTCGAGGCTCATCGTGGCGATCGGGCGGGCGTCGAGGCGCTTGAGCGAGATGGGCTCGCCCGTGACCTCGCAATAGCCGTATTCGCCATCCTCGATCCGGCGCAGGGCACTGTCGATCTTCGAGATCAGCTTGCGCTGGCGATCGCGGGTTCTGAGTTCGAGCGCCCGGTCGGTCTCTTCGGACGCGCGGTCGGCGACGTCGGGGATGTTCCGCGTGCCGTCCTGAAGGCCGGCCACCGTGCCCCGGCTTTCGGCGAGAAGCTCGGCCTTCCAGGCCAGGAGCTTGCGGCGGAAGTATTCCACCTGGCGTTCGTTCATGAATGGTTCGTCCTCGGCGGGACGGTAATCTTCCGGCAGAAAGACTTCGGCCTTCATATCGCTCCCCTCAATGGGCCCGGTACTCGCGAGTCGGTCTGGTTGGATACGCATCCGGCAACTCCCGCGGTGGGGAGTAGCCGAATGCGACCGCCTTGTCACGCACCGAATGTCTCTTTAAGTCCGATTCACCGGACCTGCGGAATGTCGAGGATAATCAATGAAGTTCGATGGAACCGCCGACTATGTCGCGACCGAGGATCTGACGGTCGCGGTCAACGCGGCGGTGACGCTGGAACGCCCGCTTCTGGTCAAGGGAGAACCCGGCACAGGCAAGACCGAACTCGCCCGGCAGGTGGCAAAGGCGCTCGGGCTGCCGATCCTCGAATGGCATATCAAGTCGACCACGCGGGCGCAGCAGGGTCTTTACGAATACGACGCGGTCAGCCGGCTGCGCGACAGCCAGTTGGGCGAGGATCGGGTGCATGACGTCCGGAACTATATCCGCAAGGGCAAGCTGTGGCAGGCCTTCGAAGCGGACGGCAAATGCGTGCTGCTGATCGACGAGATCGACAAGGCCGACATCGAGTTCCCCAACGACCTCCTGCAGGAGCTCGACCGGATGGAATTCCACGTCTACGAGACCGGCGAGACGATCGAGGCGCGGCAGCGGCCCATCGTCATCATCACCTCGAACAACGAGAAGGAGCTGCCTGACGCTTTCCTGCGCCGCTGCTTCTTCCATTACATCCGCTTCCCCGACCTGGAGACGATGAAGCGGATCGTCGACGTTCACTTTCCCGGCATCAAGCAGGCTCTGCTCACGACCGCGCTGACCCAGTTCTACGAGATCCGCGACCAGCAGGGGCTGAAGAAGAAACCCTCGACCTCGGAGGTGCTGGACTGGCTGAAGCTGCTGCTGGCCGAGGATCTGAGCCCCGAGGACCTGCGCCGCGACGGCGCCTCGGCGCTTCCGAAGCTGCATGGCGCGCTTCTGAAGAACGAGCAGGACGTCGCGCTGTTCGAGCGTCTGGCCTTCATGGCCCGCGGCCAGAGGTAGGGTTTCGGCAACAGTCGCCGGGCTTTGTCCACAGTCCGCTTGCAAGCGCGGCGGGCCCGCCTCTAGGGTCCATCCGTCGACCGCACCCCCCGGAGTCAGCCTGCGTGACAGCGCCTCTCGACATACGTCCGCTCGCACGCGAGGACCGCGCCGCCTGGACGCCGCTCTGGCAGGCCTATCTCGGCTTCTACGACACCGCGGTGACGGACGAGGTCATGGACACCACCTTCGCCCGCTACACCGACCCGGACCGGACCGACATGCTCGGCTTTCTGGCCCTGCAGGATGACCGCGCGGTGGGGCTCGCGCATGTGATCGTGCACTCCCACGGCTGGCGCATCGAGCCGGTCACCTACATGCAGGATCTCTATGCCATTCCCGAAGCCCGCGGCACCGGCGTCGGCCGGGCGCTGATCGAGGCGGTCTATGCCGATGCCGATGCGGCCGGGCGGCCCGCCGTCTACTGGATGACGCAGGAAGACAACGCGACCGCGCGGCTGCTGTACGACCGGATCGGGCGGCTCACGCCGTTCATCAAGTACGACCGGGGGGCGGCGTGATGCGGCCGGTCCTTGCGTTCTGCGCTGCGCTGGCGCTGTCGGCCTGCGTGACCACCACGCCCCCGCCGCCGGGACGTGCGGCGCTCGACCCCGCGACGCGGCTGCCGCAGATGGGCCAGTTCCAGGCCCGCCGGGCCGAACCGCCGACGCGGGCCAATTCCGATATCGCGCGCGACTTCCTTGACCTGACCTTCCTGATGGAATCCGGCCGGTCCCTGCCCGCGCTCAGCCGCTTCGAAGGGCCGATCACGGTCGCGGTCGCCCCCGGCGCGCCGCCGACGCTGATCCCCGATCTCGACCGGCTCATCGCCCGTCTGAACGCCGAGGCGCGCATTCCGATCAGCCGCGTCAGCCGCGGCTCGGCCTCGGTCACGATCGAGACCCTGCCCCGCGCCCGGATGCAGCGCGTCGTGCCGCATGCCGCCTGCTTCGTCGTGCCCCGCGTATCGTCCTGGGCCGAGTTCCGCCGCGCCGGCGGCTCCTCGGCGCTGGACTGGACGACACTGACCCGGCGCGAGCGCGTCGCAGTCTTCATTCCCTCCGACGTGCCGCCGCAGGAAATCCGCGACTGCCTGCACGAGGAGATCGCGCAGGCCATCGGGCCGCTGAACGACCTCTACCGGCTGCCGGACAGCGTTTTCAACGACGACAATTTCCAGGCGATCCTGACCGGTTTCGACATGCTGATCCTGCGCGCCTACTACGACCCGGCGCTGACCACCGGAATGGGCCGGGCCGATGTCGCGGCGCGGCTGCCGTCGATCCTCGCGCGGCTCAATCCCGGCGGCGAGCGGCGGTCGCCGCGCCCGCTGGAGCCGACGCCGCGGGCCTGGATCGACCTGATCGAGACCGCTCTCGGCCGCGGCACCCCGCCGACACGCCGGCTCGAGGCGGCCGAACGCGCGCTCGCCTTTGCCGAAGCGCGGGGCTGGAGCGACGCCCGGCTCGGCTTTTCCTATTTCGCGCTCGGCCGGCTCAGCCTCGGGCAACGCGACCGGACGGCGATCACGGCCTTCCGCAACGCGCGCGAGGTCTACCGCCGGATCGATCCGCGCGGCATCCACGTCGCCCATGTCGACATGCAGCTGGCCGCCTTCGCGCTCAGCGCGGGCGATTTCGGCGGCGTTCTCGACCTGACCGAGGCCGCGATCCCGGCCGCAACGCGGGAACAGAACGCGTCGCTCCTGGCCACCCTGCTGATGATCCGCGCCGAGGCGCTGGAGGCGACGGGCCGCAGCGACGAGGCCGAGCGCGCCCGCCGCGATGGTCTGGCCTGGGGCCGCTACGGCTTCGGCGATCCCCAGGCGGTCGCCCGGCGTCTGTCGGAAATCGCGGCTCTGGTGCGGTAGGAGGCACGCATGATCTCCCTGCCCTCCCTCGCCGGTCTCGCACTCGGCGCCGCGCTTGGCGCACTTGCCGGATGGCGCCGTGGCGGCAACGCGGCAGATATCGCGCAATACGCGGCCGTGCTCGGCCTGATCGGGTTCGTCGTCGGCGTGATCGTGGCGATCACCCTGCCCCCGCCGGTCTGAAAAACCTCAGACCGTCTGGCGCAGGCGGATCCGGCGTCGGGCGGCCAGCGCCACCCGGGCGGAGCGGAACACGTTCTCGGCCGCCTCGGCGGCCCGGCGTTCAGCCTCGCTCATCGGCCGGGCGCTTTCCGCCCGCTGCTTGGCCTGAGCCGCCTGTTCCCACCGCTTCTCGGCCGCCGCGCGCTTGGCCTCGGCCTTGCGGCGCGCCTCGGCCAGGCGCTGCGCTTCGGCCCGCCGCAGGGCTTCGGCCCGGCTCATCGCCTGCCGCTTTGCGTCCTCGCGGGCGGTCGTGCGCGGCGTCACGTCGATCCGTTTCGCGCGCTTCAGATGGGATTTCACGATATCGAAGGCGGCGTTGATCTCGGCCAGATCATGGTCGGCCTGCGCCGTGTCGCCGGAATAAATGTCCGGGTGGTACGTCCGCACGAGGCGCAGGCGCGCTTCGCGGATCTTCTCTTCGCTGTCAGACGGATCGACCCCGAGGGTCCTGAACGCGGCCTTGAGCCCTGCGTCGGTCATCGCGCACCCCAATAAACTCGTTACCTGCGGCCCGATGGCGAAAACATGCCGTCCGCAGCCGATACACACATGCCACCGTTAGGACATAATTTGAAAATTTGCGAGACTTTCCTGAACCCTCCGTTAACGTGCGCCCCGTTGAGCCCCGGCCTCGGACCTGCTAAGTCCTTGAAAAAAGGCGTCCAGCAATGTTTCTCCCGTTTTTCGAAACACTCCGTGCCGCGCGCGTGCCGGTGTCGCTGCGCGAATACCTGTCGTTTCTGGAGGGAGTATCGGCGGGTCTCGTGACCTACGACATCGACGGCTTCTACTACCTCGCGCGCGCCGCGATGGTGAAGGACGAGCGCCACATGGACCGGTTCGATCAGGCCTTCGCGCAGGCCTTCGGCGGTCTCGAAGCGATTACGCCCGAAGCGCTGGTCGAGGCGCTGGACCTGCCCGAGGACTGGCTTCGCAAGATGGCCGAGAAGCACCTGAGCCCCGAGGAGATGGCCCAGATCGAGGCGCTCGGCGGCTTCGACAAGCTGATGGAGACCCTGCGCGAGCGTCTGAAAGAGCAGCAGGGCCGCCACCAGGGCGGGTCGAAATGGATCGGGACTGCCGGCACCTCGCCATTCGGCGCTTATGGCTACAACCCCGAAGGCGTGCGCATCGGCCAGGACGAAAGCCGCCACCGACGCGCCGTGAAGGTGTGGGACAAGCGGGAGTTCAGGGACTTCGCGGGCGATGTCGAACTGGGCACGCGCAACATCAAGGTGGCGCTGAAGCGGCTCCGGCAATGGGCGCGGGACGGCGCGGCGGAGGAGCTTGACCTCGACGGCACGATCCGCGCGACGGCCGAACAGGGCTGGCTCGACGTGAAGACCCGGCCGGAGCGGCGGAACGCGGTCAAGGTGCTGCTGTTCCTCGATGTCGGCGGCTCGATGGACGACCACATCCGCGTGGTGGAGGAGCTGTTCTCGGCCGCGCGGGCCGAGTTCAAGCACCTGGAATACTACTACTTCCACAATTGCCTGTACGAAGGCGTCTGGCGCGACAACCGCCGCCGCTGGACCCACCAGATCCCGACCTGGGAGGTGCTGAACACCTACGGGCCCGACTACAAATGCATCTTCGTTGGCGACGCCTCGATGAGCCCCTACGAGATCGCCTATCCCGGCGGCGCGAACGAGCACTGGAACCCGGAGGCCGGCGAGGTCTGGCTGATGCGCGCCCGCGAGCGCTGGCCGCAAAGCCTCTGGATCAACCCGGTGCCCGAGAAATACTGGCGCTATACCCAGTCGATCGCGATGATCGAACGGCTGTTCGAGGGCCGCATGGTGCCGATGACGCTCGAAGGTCTCGACCGCGGCATGCGCGACCTCGCCCGCTAGCCCCCTTGCACGTCGGCCGCCGCGGGTTAGCTTGCCGGCTAACGCACACACATACGGGAGAGACCACAATGGCCATCGAAAAATCAGGCTCCGCGATCTGGTCGGGCACGCTGCAAAAGGGCACCGGCAAGGTGTCGACCCAGTCGGGATCGCTCGACGCCGTCGACTATACCTTCGCCAAGCGGTTCGAGGGCCAGTCCGGCACCAACCCCGAGGAGCTGATCGGCGCGGCCCATGCCAGCTGTTTCGCCATGGCGCTGTCGATGATCCTTGGTCAGAACGACATGACCGCAGACGAGATCAACGCGACATCGACCGTCACGCTCGACACTTCGGGCGACGCGCCGACCGTGACGAAGATCCATCTCGACGTGACCGCGTCCATCCCCGGCGCCGATCTGGCCAAGTTCGACGAGGCCGCCAAGGCCGCCAAGGCCGGCTGCCCGATCTCGCGCCTGCTGGCCGCGGCCGAGATCACGATGGACGCCAAGCTCGCATGACGCGGTGACCGGTATCCTGCGACGGGCCTGGGCGGCTGCGCCCGGGCTGACGGCGGGCTTCGCCGTCTGCGTCCTGGTGGCCGGATTCTTCGCCGTCCGCACCGTGCTCGGGGTCATTTACTGGGCCGATCCCGGGCATCGCGACCAGCCCATCGCCGGCTGGATGACGCCGCGCTACGTGGCGATGTCCTGGGACGTGCCGCCCGAGGTGGTGGGCGAGGCCCTCGGTCTCACGCGCGACGCCGGCCGGCCCGGCCCGCTCGAGGAGATCGCGGCAGCCCGCGGCACGAGTGTCGAGGCGCTTGCCACCGAGCTTCAGGCGGCGATCGACGCCTACCGCGCGGAACACCGTCCGTGACCGGGACGATCCTCGGCCTCGTCGCCGAATACGGCGCACTGGTCGTGGCGGTCACCGCCTTCCTGTCCTGCCTTCTCGTGCCGATCCCGACCTCGCTCGCCATGCTGGCGGCGGGCGGTTTCGTCTCGACCGGCGATCTCGACCCCCTGCCCGTCGCCCTGCTGACCTGGGCCGCGGCGGTCGCGGGCGACCAGACCGGTTACTGGATCGGACGGACGGGCGGCGCGGCCCTGCTCGACCGGCTCGCCCGCGGGCCGAAACGCGCAGCACTGCTGGCCCGGGCCCGCGAGGCGGTCGACCAGCACGGCGGCACCGGGGTCTTCTTTTCCACCTGGCTCGTCGCGCCGCTCGGGCCGTACGTGAATTTCGCCGCCGGCGGCGCGGGGCTCGGCTGGCTGCGCTTCACGCTCTGGGATGCGGCCGGAGAGGCGATCTGGGTCGGCGGCTATCTTGCGCTCGGCTACGTCTTC
The DNA here is from genome assembly GCA_015689705.1 of Rhodobacterales bacterium HKCCE3408. Lineage (GTDB taxonomy): Bacteria > Pseudomonadota > Alphaproteobacteria > Rhodobacterales > Rhodobacteraceae > HKCCE3408. Next base: position 9,802 of record WVSN01000019.1, on the reverse strand, counting down.
GCCGACCGGGTCGAGGCGGTCTATGCCGCGCTCGGCAACTTCTCGGGCTTGCTCGTCGCTGTGCTGCTCGCGATCGGCCTCGGCGCGCTGATCATCCACCGCGTCAGGCAACACCCGCATCCCGATTGACTTGGGCGGCGCACTCTGCCCCGCTACCGGCGGAGGAGTGAGACATGGCCGACGCCCCCGACATCCGCATCGACCCCGCGGCCTTCGCCGCCGATCCCTATCCGGATCTCGCCCGGATGCGGGCCGAGGCGCCTGTGGCGCGCGTCCCCGCGCTTGGCGGCGCCTATCTCCTGACGCGCCGGGCCGACATCCGCCGCGAGGAAAAACGGATCGAGGTCTTCTCGTCCCGGCAGCCGGGCGGGCTGATGACCCGTCTGATGGGCGAGAACATGATGCGCCGCGACGGCGACGGGCACCTGTCGGAACGTAAGGCGCTCTTCCCCGCCCTGTCGCCCCGTACGGTGCGCGAGGTCTGGCTGCCGATGTTCCGGGCGAAGACGGCCGAGATCCTCGACGCGCTTGAGCCGCGGGGTGCAGCCGATCTCGTGACCGATTACGCCATGCCGGTCTCGGGTGAGGCGCTGAAGCTTCTGACCGGCCTCACCGAAATGTCCGCCGCCGACATGGACCGCGTCAGCCAGGCGATGATCGACGGCTGCGCGAATTACGCGGGCGACCCGCAGGTCGAAGCGCGCTGCCACGAGGCGACCGCCTTCATCGACCGGCATATCGAGACGATGCGACCGAAGCTTGCCGCCGCGCCGGACATGTCGTCGCTCAGCGTCATGGACCGCGCGGGGCTCGGACCCGACCGGCTCTCGGCCAATATCAAGCTGGTCATCTCGGGCGGCCAGAACGAGCCGCGCGACGCGATCGCCGGCGCGGCCTGGGCCGTCCTGACCCACCCGGAGGTGCGCGCGGCGGCGGGCGCCAGCCTGTCCTGGACCGCGATCTTCGCCGAATACGCCCGCTGGATCAGCCCGATCGGGATGTCTCCGCGCGAGGTGGCGCAGGATGCGGAGGTCGCAGGCGTGACGATCCCGAAGGGCGCGCGGGCGTTCCTGATGTTCGGCTCGGCCAATCGCGACGAGGCGGCCTTCGCGCATCCGGACGTCTTCGACCCCTGGCGCGCAGACGGCTCGGGCGCTATCCCGTTCGGCGCGGGCCCGCATTTCTGCGCCGGGGCCGCGGCGTCCCGCGCACTGGTGGCCGAGGTCGCGCTGCCGATGCTGTTCGACCGCCTGCCGGGCCTGACGCTCGCCGGCGACGCCCCGTTCGCCGGGTGGGCCTTTCGCGGCCCGCGCGCCGTGCCCGTCCGCTGGTAGACCATTGCCCCCGCCCCGGCGCGCGCCCATATCCCGGCCATGATAAAGGCCCTGCCGATCATCCTCGCCGTGCTCTACGGGCTCGGCATGTATCACTTCTCCGCGTGGCGCACACGGAAGGAGCTCGACGCGCGGTCGGCCGAACTGGCCGATCCCGCACTGCGCCGGCTGACCGACGGCATGGCCGACGCGCTCGGCGTCGAGAAGATCAAGGTGCATCTCTACGACATCGCCCCGGTCAACGGGCTGGCCGCGCCGGACGGACGGATCTTCCTGACGCGCGGTTTCTACCAGAAATACCGCTCGGGCGAGGTAACGGGAGAGGAACTGGCCAGCGTCATCGCGCACGAACTCGGCCATGTCGCGCTTGGCCATACAAGGCGGCGGATGATCGACTTTTCCGGCCAGAACGCGGTGCGCGTGGCGCTGGCCACGGTGCTTGGCCGGATCATCCCGGGGTTTGGTGTCTGGATCGCCAACATGGTCGCGACGCTGCTGGCGGCGCGGCTGAGCCGGCAGGATGAATACGAGGCCGACGCCTATGCTGCCGCACTCCTGACCAAGACGGGTATCGGGACCGGCCCGCAGAAATCGCTTTTCGCCAAGCTCGAGGCGCTGACCGGCGCGCAGGGCGGCGCGGTCCCGGCCTGGCTGATGAGCCACCCGAAAACCGCCGACCGGATCGCCGCCATCGAAGCGCTGGAGCGCCGGTGGGAGGCATAGGGTTTTCGAGTATTTAGAGAAAGATGAAGGGGCTAGGCGGCGAGACGCTTGCCGAGCCGCGGCAGACCGGCCCGTTTGAAGAGAGCGCGGATCTCGATCGGCGCGCCCAGATCGGCCTCGGTTCGCGCGCGGACAGCCTCGGCGACCGCGGCGACAGCCTCCGGGGCGTCCTCCATCAGGCGCAACAGGAACGGATCGGGATGGATCGCGGCGATGCCGAGCGACGCTGTCGCCCGGCGCGGGAAATCGCGCAGGTTGAGCGTGACGATGCTGTCCGCCCCGGCGGCGCGCGCGGTGGCGAGCACATGGGCGTCATTCGGGTCGGGCAGCCAGAGATCGGCCGTCTCACCGCCCTCGATCTCGGCCTCCGGCCAGGCGGCGCGCAGCGTGGCCAGCTCGGCCTCGGCCTGCGCCTCGGCCGCCGCACCGGCGCGGGCGGCGGCGCGCACCCATTCGCCGGAGATGCGCCCCGACCAGACCGGCCGGTAGAGCCCTTCGGCCGCGACGCCGAGCAGGAGCGCGCGCATCACCGTGGGGTAGAGCACGCAGGCGTCGAGGCAGGCGATCATGGCATCAGCCGGAAGGTCAGCGCCTTGAGATAGCCCGTCTCGCTCAGGGCCGGATGGACCGGGTGGTCGGGCCCGGCGAAACCAGTCCGGATCAGGCGCGGCGTGCGGCCCGCGCGCCCGATCCCGCGCAGGCAGGCGGCACGGAACTTTTCGAGATCGGCGGCGTGGGAGCAGGAGCAGAGCGTGAGAAACCCGCCGGGCGCGACGAGCGGCGCGGCCAGCCGGGCCACGCGCTCATAGGCGCGCAGACCCTGGGTCAGCGCGGATTTCGACGGGGCGAAGGCGGGCGGGTCGGCAACCACGATGTCGAAGCTCTCACCCGCTTCGGCCAGCTCGGCCATGGTCGCGAAAGCGTCGCCGGTGCGCGATGCGAAGCGCGCGGCGACGCCCATCGCCCCGGCCCCGCCACGGGCGAGATCGAGCGCCGGCCCGGACGCGTCGACGGCCAGCGCGCTTTCCGCGCCGTGGGCCAGCGCCGCCAGCGCGAAGCCACCGACATGGGCGAAGACGTCGAGGACCCGCGCGCCGCGCGCCAGATCCGCCACCGCCGCATGGTTCGGGCGCTGGTCGTAGAACAGGCCGGTCTTCTGCCCGCCGGTGAGGTCGGCGAGATAGGTCGCGCCGTTCATCGGCACCGGCACCGGCCCGTCCGGCGCCACGCCCCGCAGCACATCGATCCCGCCGGGCAGGCCCTCGGCCTCCCGCGCGCGCGATGTCGCGTTGCGGATCAGCACCGTGGCGACGGTCAGCTCCTGCAGGATGTCGGCAATGGCGTCGATCCGCTCTTCGAGCCAGATGGCGTTTGGCTGGATCACCAGAGCATCGCCGAACCGATCGACGATAAGGCCGGGCAGCCCGTCGCCCTCGGCATGGACGAGGCGGTAGAACGGCGCGTCGTAGAGCCGCGCGCGCAGCGCCAGCGCATCGGCGAGCCGCGCCCGCAGCCAGTCCGCGTCGATCCGGGCGGCCGGATCGGCGTCGAGCAGGCGGAAAGCGATCTTCGCGCCGGTCGTGGCGATGCCGATGCCGAGCGGCTCGCGCGCCCCGTCCTCGAGCAGCGCGACCGCGCCGGGCGCCAGCGCCTTTGCGCGGCGGTCGAGGACGAGCTCGTCCGCCCAGGCCCAGGGATGGCCGTGGCGGATGCGGCGCGCATCGGCCTTGGGCTTCAGACGCAGAACGGGGGGCGTGTCGGTCGACATGCCCCCCGGATACTTCCGGCCGCGCCGGTTGGAAAGCCGGTCAGTTCGAGACGGTCAGGAAATCCGCCAGCCGGAACTCGGCCAGCGCCCAGTTGGTCAGCCGCTCCTGGATCGCGTCACGCTGGAAATAGCCGCGCGCCTCTTCGGCCAGCGCGACCTGTCCGCCGGCGGCCGGGAAGGTCAGATCGACCGGGCGCGGCCCGCGCAGGACGGCGCCGGTATTGGCGTCCCGGACCGTGAGGATGAACTCGATCTCGTGCTCGCCGCCATAGGTGTAGCGGGTACGCTCAGTCAGCGCGTGGAAGCGCGTCACCTGAAGCTCGATCCGGACCGGACGGCTGCCGCGCATCGGCCGCAGCGCGGCGACGAGCGCCTCGGTCATCAGCTGGTCGATCTGCTGGTGGCGGTCGCCCGGCGGGTCCTCGCGCCAGACGATATCGGCGCCCGGCTTGAACGAGTTCTCCTCGGACACGACGAGGCTCTGCGGCACCGTCACTTCCAGCGACCCGAAGCTCCAGTCCTGAATCTCGCTGTGGCCGGAGGCCGCGATGGCGAGCGAGGCGGTGCGGGCGTTCGAATAGGTGTGTCCCACGCAGCCTGAAAGCGCGGAAATGGCGACAAGGCCCAGTGCGAGAGTTTGAATGCGGCCCATGCCGATCCCTCCGTCTTCTTGGATAACCTGTGGATAACTCGTACTCGGAGAGCAGGCATACCAAAGTTTACAACTTGCTCCGATTTTCCGCAGGATTCTGACCAAAATGCGACAGACTTCGTGATGATTTTTCGACCGTATCGGGGTGTGTGGCGGACCGATATCCACAGCCGGCGCGGCTCAGTCGTCGGACGGGAGATCCGGCAATCCGCCCGGTGATAGCGGTGGCAGGCCGCCTTCACCGAGTGGCGGAAGCCCGTCCCCGCCCAGGGGCGGCAGGCCGTCGCCATCAAGGGATGGCAGGCCGGGCTCGCCCAGTGGCGGAAGCCCTCCGTCGCCGAGCGGTGGCAGGCCGTCAGTGTCTGCGACGGGCATCCCGACCCCGCTCAGGTCCGGCATCTCGCCCCCGGTCGGCACGAGACTCTCCCCTGCCGCGGACGGCCCATCCGGGTCCTGCGGAAAGGCCGCGTCGTTCTGCGGTGACGGGTTCGGCGCGTCGTCCGGCGCCGTCGCTGGCGTGCGGCCGGGCGGCGCAGCGCCCAGATGCGGGCCGTCGACCGCGCCGATCGTCAGCCGCAGCGCGCGGCGGCCGCCGGACTGGCCCAACCGGCCGCGCATGATCGTCCGGCCGCGCCGGTCCTCGATCCGGGCGGAGTCGAGCGCTTCGTCGGTGAACGGGATCAGGTCGCCCGGTTTCAGCGCCATCAATGCGCGCACGCCCATCCCGCGCCGGAACAGCACCGCGTCGAAGGGCAGCCGGACCTGCGCCAGCGTGCGGTGCAGGGCGGCGCGGAATGCGGGATCCCCGGCGCTGTCCTCCGCCGCCGCCGTTTCGGCCGGGGCCGCGCCGGGGATTGCGGCGACCACCGCGCCGATCCGGCTGCCGCCGGCCACGTCGACATTGCAGCGGAACATGTGAAACCCGCCCTCGGGCAGCAGGAGCGGCATCTGCCGCCGGTCATTCAGAAGCGTGCCGAAGCGCAGCTAGACCAGCAGATCGCCGAAGCCCTGTTCCTCGAGCTCGGTTTCGAGCGAGGACAGCATCATGTCGATGAAATCGCGCGACAGTGCGGCGTCGATCTGCGTGGCCGGGCGCACCTGACCCTCGACGCTGTCGACAGCGCCTGTCGTCTGCACCTCGATCAGCGCGTCGAGAAAGCCCTGATGCAGGTGCAGTATGCCGCGCAGCCGGTCCGCTCCCTCGAGGATGACGAGAAGCCCGCCCTCGGGCAGGGCGTCGGTGACCGCGGCCAAACTCTGGTCCCAGGCGACGGTTTCGTCGCGCGGCTCGGCCTCGAGCCCCGGATAGGGCATCCCGGCGCGCTTGATCGCGCGCACAAGCGCCCGCGCGGGCGTCTGCCCGTGATCGACGCTGACCGCATGCCGCGGCGCCCGGGCGCGCCCGGCGGCGGCCTTGCGGGCAAGGACCGACATTGTCGCGGTGTCTGGCATGACGCTCCTGTCACGGGGTTCCGACCGGCGCGGCCTGTGTCGCATGGCAGGGTTAACAGGAGCCTCACGGGACGGCTGCGGGCGGACTGCCGCGCCCCCGGCTCAGGCGGCGTCGCGCGCCGGCGCGGGCAGCGCGACGCGGAACACCGCACCCCGTCGCCCTGGCACATAAGCCAGCCCACCGCCGATCCGGGACATGATCTCGCGGCTGATGGCCAGCCCGAGCCCCGCCCCCGGCACGCCCGATCCGCTGTCGAGCCGGGCGAATTTCTCGAAGATCAGGCTTTCCTGCCGGGCCGGGATGCCCTCGCCGTTGTCGGCGAATTCCAGATCAACCCGGTCGACGCCCCGGCGCACTTCGATCCGCAGCTCCGGGTGCTCGGCGACACAGTATTTCTGCGCGTTGGCGATGAGGTTGATGAAGACCTGCACCAGCCGGTCGGCATCGGTGACGATCTCGATCTCCTCAGTGGCGCGGTCACGGATGATCGCCAGCCGCCGCCCCTCGGCCAGCGCCGAGGTGGCGTGGACGGCGCGGTCGATCACCTCCGACAACAGGACCGGCTGGCGGTTCAGGCTCACCCGCCCGCTCTCCAGCACGCTGAGGTCGAGCAGATCGTCCAGAAGCCGCGTCAGCCGCTGGCTCTCGTCATGGATGATGCGCGAGAACCGCGCCCGCGCCTCGGGCTCCAGCGTATCGGCCTGCATCAGAATCTCGGAAAACGACCGGATCGAGGTCATCGGCGTGCGCAGCTCGTGGCTGACCTGGCTGAGGAAGCTGTCCTTCTGCACCGACAGTTCGGTCAGCTTGCGGTTCGCTTCGCGCAGGCGGGCGGCGGTCTCGGTCAGCTCGGCCGATTTCTGTTCCAGCTGGCTGGAATATTCCATCATGTGCGCCGTCTCGTCGGCCACGGCGAGCAGGTCGCGCACGCTCACGCTCGCGCCCCCGGTGATCTGGCCGACCATGGCATGTGCCGTCGCCGCCCCGACCGATCCGGCCAGTTCGCGTTCCAGAAGCTCCAGGAAATCCGGCGTCGGTTCGGGCAGGTGGTCATCGCGCCCCTGCGCCGCGGCCGCCTCGGAGAACAGCCGCCCGGCCCGCGTGGTGCCGAGAATCCGGCTGGCCATGACCAGCAGATCGTCCGCCGTGCCGACGCTGCCGCGCCACGCGGCGGGCGTCGGCGAATGGTCGTAGACATTGACGAACTGCGCCCCCATCAGCCTCTCCAGCGGGCTCGGGAAGCTGAGGAGCGAGCCGAGGATGAAGCAGAACAGGTTGAGCGCGAGCGACAGCACCATCGTGGTCAGCAGCGGATCGGTCTCCGCCAGCCCGAACGGCGTGCCGGGCCGCAGCCAGCCGATTCCGAACGGCCCCTCGGCCACCAGGCCCGGGAACAGCCCGGCCGCGCCGACATTCGGCAGAAGCAGCATCCAGGCCCAGATCGCGAAACCGACCGAGATGCCCGCCGCCGCGCCCACCCGCGTCGCGCCGCGCCACATCATGCCGCCCAGAAGCGCCGGCAGGACCTGCGCCACGCCGAGGAAGGCGATCAGCCCCATCGAGGCCAGCGCCTCCGCCCCGCCCGACAGGCGATAATAGATCAGGCCAAGCGCGAGGATGCCGATGATCGCGATCCGGCGGGCGAACAGCGCGACCTGCCGCATATCACCCGACATCGCCCCGCCGCCGCGCTTCGCCGCCATCCAGATCGGCACGATGATGTGGTTCGAGATCATCGTCGACAGCGCCAGCGCGGCGACGATCACCATCGACGTCGCCGCCGAGAACCCCCCGAGGAACGCCAGCAGCGCCAGCCCGCCCTGCCCCATCTGCAACGGCAGCGTCAGCACGAAGAGGTCTGGGTTGCCGCCCGGCAGTTCGGCCAGCCCGACCACCGCGATCGGCACGACGAAGACGCTCATCAGCAGCAGGTACAGCGGAAACGCCCAGGACGCCGTGGCGAGGTGGCGCTCGTCCTGGTTCTCGACCACCAGAACCTGGAACATCCGTGGCAGGCTGAGGATCGCGGCCCCCGACAGCACCGTCAGCCCGAGCCAGCGCGCACCGTCCCCGTTCCACTGCGCGATCGGGCTCGCCTCGATGCGGGCGAGGATATCGGCCGGACCGGCGGCCACGCCCCAGACCACGAAGACCCCGACGGCGAGCAGCGCCATCAGCTTCACGATCGCCTCGAGCGCGATGGCCGAGACGAGACCCGGATGGCGTTCGTTCGCGTCGAGCGACCGGGTGCCGAAGATGATGGTGAAAAGCGCCAGACCGCCGGCGACCCAGACGGCGGTGTAGTCGGGATCGGGCGCGCCGAAGGCGCCGGGCCGGGCGTAGACCCCGAAGGCCAGCGTCACCGACTGAAGCTGCAGCGCGATATAGGGCGTCGTCCCGATCACTGCGAGAACGGTAACCAGCGCCGCCAGCCCGCCCGACTTGCCGTAGCGCGACGAGATCATGTCGGCGATCGAGGTGATCCGCTGCGCCCGACCGATCCGCACGATCTTCCGCAGCAGCCAGAACCAGCCGACGAAAACCAGCGTCGGCCCGAGATAGATCGTCATGAATTCCAGGCCAGACCGGGCCGCCGACCCGACCGCGCCGTAATAGGTCCAGGCGGTGGTGTAGATCGACAGGCTCAGCGTGTAGGTGACCGGCGAGTTCAGCCAGCGCGCCCGGCCATGGGCCGCGCCGCGCTCGGCCAGGAAGGCGATGGCGAACAGTCCCGCGACATAGACGACGCAGACCGCGACCAGTCCGTTGAAGGACAGCATCTCAGCCGCCCTCCGGCCCGTCCGGACCGGGACGCGGCGCGCGCAGGCTGCGGGCCAGCCCGGCAGCGACCAGCACGAGGCCCAACCAGGCCGCGAGGTAGTAGACCAGCCAGACCGCGGTGCCCGCGCCGTCATGCGGCCCAGTGGCCAGGATCAGCACCGGGCCGAAGAACAGGAACGCGCCAAACACGGGCACCAGCCGGGCGGCATCCTCCAGACGGTTGCGCCGGTAGGTCCGCCGCTCGAGGAACCGGCGGCGCTTCGGCGGCAAGGGATCGGTGGCGCTCATGCGCCCGCTCCGCCAGCCCCGCCTGCCCGGTCGGCGGAGCGGTGCGCCGGCACCAGCCGGTTCAGCGTCTCGACAAGCTCTGAGTTGGAGAAGGGCTTGGTCATGAAGGCGTTCGCCCCGAGCGCCAGCGCAGTTTCCCGGTCGCGCGTCTGGCCCTTGGCCGACAGCATGAGAACGGGAAGATCGGCGGTGTCGGGCCGCCCGCGCAGGTCGCGCAGGATGTCGAAACCCGACCGTCCCGGCAGCATCACGTCGAGCACGAGGATGTCCGGCGCGACGCGTACGATCATCTCGACCGCGGTCGCCCCGTTGCCATGACCGCGCACGTCCCATCCCTCGCGGGACAGGATGAAGCGGATGGCTTCCAGAATGTTCATTTCGTCCTCGACCAGCAGCACACGCAGGGTCAAAGGGTCGTCCTCCCGTAACTGCCGGACAGCATGGCGGGTTTTCCACACCTGTCAATCGGCCCGGACGGTTGCCGGACCGCTTCGGTCAGGCGAGCTGGTTCGGGGCGCGGCGCGCGGCGCAGCCCTCGCGCGGGCAAAGCGCGCAGGCCGGGCCGACCGGTTCGGCCGCATCGCCGGGCGCGTCGGTCGGGCGGATCAGCATCGTCGCCTGAAGGCGTGGATGCCCGGCCGCGCCCGGCGGACCGGCCGGGTGGCTGATCGCCCAGACGGTGAAGCGGCTGCCGTCGGGCATCTCCAGCATCGTCGTCTCGGGGCTGAGCGGCCGGGCCAGCGCGCGGTAGAGCGGCCAGAGCGGGCAGCCGGCTCCGAAGCGCGGCGCGGCGATGCCGGGCA